>CAXSZS010000002.1:0-200018 GCA_964242495.1 uncultured Acidobacteriaceae bacterium | reverse complement strand
CCCGCACCAGCGCTGAAGGCGCGTCCTATACCAGCCTGGGCCGCAAGGCCCAGGTCACGAAGTCCCTTGCGAGAGAGGGCTGAAGGCCCGCTCTATCGGTACTCGGCCGGAGTCGACTCGGGTTGCAGCCCTCAAACAACTACTGGACCCTTCCCATTCCAATACCACTTTGTCATCTCGACCTTAATGGAGAGACCTGCGCTTCTGCTAGGTCGGATCGTCGCGCAAAAACCGCTCTAACGCATAAAGGCGTCACACGGAAAAAGCCTAACGCAATCGCGCGGCCTTCCTCAGCCGATCGCGCAGCGCTTCCCGCAGCCCACCGGGCTCCGGGAACGGGCACACAATCATCCCTACCCCCCGGCCTTCCAAGGCACGCAGCCCCGAAAACAACCCCGCCGCCAGGCTCTCCGGATCAACCCAACAGCCCCAGGGTTCACAAACCACATTTCCACGGCCCCCAAAGTCCCAATCTGTCGGCAGCAGCACGCCCAACCCGCCAGATCCGGCATCTGCGCACGCAACCATCTCCCGCAAATCAGCCACCGTGGGCCCCGAAAGCAGCAGTCGGGCATCCGGCGCGTAATGCCGCATTCCCACCCCCGGGGAAGGCAATGCCGAAACGTCACCTACCGCTTCATTCCCTTCAGAAAACCTCGTCACCGCCACACCGGCAACAGCGCCGATACGATCCACCGTGACCGCACCGGCACGGTACACCACCATGGGCGTTTGTGTTGGGTCCAGCACCGTTGACTCCACACCCACCGCACACGCTCCCCCATCCAGCACCGCATCGATGCGGCCATGGAGGTCATCGAGCACATGCTTAGCCGTGGTCGGGCTGATATGCCCAAAACGGTTCGCGCTGGGCGCGGCGATTGGCAGCTGCGCCGCCCGTAACAGCGCCTGCGCCGCAGGATGCGCGGGCACACGAACGCCCACCAACGACCGTCCCGCGGTCACCTCATCGGGAATGACCCTTGTCCGCGGTAAAAGCATCGTTAACGGCCCTGGCCAGAAAGCCTTCGCCAGCCGATCCACTCGCTCCCGCAGATCAGACCCGATCTGTACCACGTCTTCGAGCTGCTCGAGCCCGGCAAGATGCACAATCAACGGATCCCACGCGGGACGCCCCTTTGCCGTGAAAATCTTCGCCACAGCAGCGGGTGAGCGCGCATCCGTGCCAAGGCCATACACGGTCTCCGTGGGAAACGCGACCGAGCCGCCGGCTCGCAACAGCGCCGCCGCCACCTGCACATCTTCGGGTCGGTCTGCCGAGAGTCGGAGCGTCTGCTGCACATCCCCAGTATCGCCTGCGCGGCTGCCCACCTGCACATCCGCTCGCACATCCCGACGGCAAAAACAGTGCACTACGGACGCTGAGCCTCCCCTATACTGGCGGCATGCAGGCACCCGAAACGGAGCTCAAATTCTCAATCGACAACATCGCCGCCTTCCGTGCAGCCATTCTCAGTCTGGATTTGAGTCTCCGCACCGAACGCAGCTTCGAAGCTAACACCCTGTATGACACGCCCGATCGCGCCCTGCGCGGCAAACGCCAACTCCTGCGTCTACGCCAGTACCACGGTGCCTGCCTTGTCACGCATAAGCGTATGCCGGAAGGCGATACCGGTGTTGCCTCAGAGGGGCGCTACAAGACGCGGATCGAAACAGAAACGCACCTCGAAGACGGTGCGGCCATGGCCGAAATCTTCAGCCAACTGGGCTTCATCCCCGTCTTTCGTTACGAAAAGTTTCGCACCGAGTGGGACGCACCCGAAGGCGGCCATCTCGTTCTCGACGAAACGCCCATTGGGGTCTGGGCCGAGCTCGAGGGAGAACCCACCTGGATCGACACCATGCTGGCCCGCCTCGAAGTCGCCCCGGAACGCTGCACCACCGAAAGCTACGGCACGCTCTTCCTGCAGTGGAAAGAAAAAGCGGACAGTTCAGCGGAAAACCTGACCTTCGCCGAAATTTCAGACATGCACGCCGCACTTGCGCCTCATTGAGGATAAATTCGGCAAGTGATCTGCAAGCTTAGAAGATCTGGAACCTTAGAAGATCTGGAAGTTCACCTCGACGTAGATCTCCACCGGCACCGGTTTGCCACCCTGCATCGCCGGCTTGAACTTGTACTGCCGAACCGCTTCGACGGCCTTCTCATCCAGACCCATGCCGACGCCGCGCTCCACCCGCACATGACTGGGCAGGCCGCGGTCGTCCACGATCAGCGCCACCTGCACATTGCCGGAGAACTTGGCTTTGCGTGCTTCCTCAGAAAATTCAGGATCAACCTGATAGATCACCACCGGCGCACGAACCGAGCCGCCGACATGATATAACCCTCCCCCCATTCCACCACCGGAACCGGGGCCGATACCCGCACCGCTACCGCTGCCGATACCGCTCCCCGAGCCGTTTCCCAAAGAAAACCCTTTGAGGTTGGAGTTCGGGACACCCAGGTCAGGCATATTGTTGTTTGCAATCTTCAAATTTGGCTGCATGACTACCGTCGGCTCGACAGCCAATTTCGGCGCAATGGTCGGCGGTGCTTTCGGTGGAACAATCTGCTCCTGTGCAAACTTCGGCAGATGTCCCTGTGTCACCGGCGCCAGGTCGTGCTGTCCACCACCACCACCCATCTTCTCCGTCTTCAGTGCAATGGGCGGGGGTGGCGGAGGAGGCGCTAATGGCGGAGCCATAATCGTCGCCACCGTTGGCACTACCGGAACAACCACACGCACCTGCCGGGCGATCAAAAATGCAATCAACGCAATGATTACCGCGTGCGCCCCCATCGCCGTCCAGAACGACGCCGGCGAGCGTGGCGCCTTGATGCCGCCTGCAGTCGCAAACATGGGACGCGGGGCAGCGGAAACAAGTGCGGGACGGAAATCGGGATGGAGGTTATCGCCTGCAGCCATAAAAGAAGTACTCACCGGACGCTGTTCGGCCAAAACGGACGCCGAATGGCGATCTTCCTACTCTACTTTAGACGCACAAAGAGACCCGAATGTCGCAGGGCATCTTGTCCCATTTTGGGACTCCAACATGGGCTATGCCATGCCCCTTCCGCTTGCTTCCACCCCGCCGGCCGCCCATCTGCAAGGAATGTCATGCGCGCCCGCATCCTCGGCAAAATCGCCAGCCAGATCGCGACGGCACGCAACACCATACAATAGACGTTTGGCTGCAAGCACGACGGCAACATCGCGGAAACGCGCTCAGGAATCACGGCATTGAGGAGTACGCATGCAGGACCGCGGCAAGTCCCAAGGGGGTTTTTCGACCTTGACCGATCCACCGGTGGAAGCCCCAACCGGCGAAGCGGCTCAGAAACCGAGTAAAACTCCGGGAACTCTGAAAGACACGCTGAATCTGCCCAAGACCGACTTTCCCATGAAGGCCAACCTGCCGGCCAACGAGCCCGGCCGCCTTCGCACCTGGGAGGCCATGGACCTCTACGCGCAGATTCGCCGCGCGCACGCCGGCGAACCAAAATACATCCTGCATGATGGGCCGCCCTATGCCAACGGCGCCATCCATCTCGGCCATGCGCTCAATAAATGCATCAAGGATTTCGTCGTCAAAACCAAAACCATGGCCGGCTTCGACGCGCCCTACGTCCCCGGCTGGGACTGCCATGGCCTGCCCATCGAGATCAAGGTCGACGAGCAGCTCGGCGGCAAAAAGCTGGAGATGGACCCCATCGCCGTACGGGAGGCCTGCCGCGCCTACGCCGGCAAGTACATCGATCTGCAGCGAACGCAGTTTCAGCGCCTGGGCGTCTTCGGCCGCTGGGCCAGACCCTACGCCACCATGGACTTCCCCTACGAAGCCCGCATCCTCAAGACCTTCTACGGCTTTTACGAGAAAGGCTTCGTCTACAAGGGCCTGAAGCCGGTCTACTGGTGTTCGCACGACCGCACCGCCCTCGCCGAGGCTGAGGTCGAATACGAAACCCACACCTCACCGAGCGTGTACGTCCGTTACAAGCTCACCAGCAACCCCGCCCAGATCGATCCGCGGCTTGCCGGCCTGCAGGCCGAGGGCAAGGACGTTTACACGATCATCTGGACCACCACGCCCTGGACCCTGCCGGCCTCGCTCGCGGTCGCCTTCAATCCGGAGGTCGATTACGTAGCGCTTGGGGACTCCGAAGGCGTCTACATCGTGGCGCTCGCTCTGGCGCCTCAGGTGATGGACGCCTGCCGCGAGCACGATGGTTTCGAGCTCGCGCAGCCCATCGCCACCTTCCCGGGCGCCAAACTTGACCGCACCACCTTCCAGCACCCCTTTCTCGACCGCGAGGTGCTCGGTGTACTCGCCGACTACGTCACCACCGACCAGGGCACCGGCGCCGTCCACACCGCTCCCGCGCACGGCCCCGACGACTTCACCACCGGCCAGCGCTACGGTCTCCCGCTCACCTGCAACGTCGACGCCCAAGGCAAATTGCGCAACGGCCTTCCCGCGTACGACGGCCTTTTCGTCCACAAAGCCAACGCCCCCATCAAGGAGCTTCTTCGCGAGCGCCAGGCGCTCATGGGCGCGCATGACCTTGTACATCAATACCCGCACTGCTGGCGCTGCCACAAGCCGCTCATCTTCCGCGCCACCGAACAGTGGTTCATCCGCATGGAAACCCCGGTGCTTTCGCCCAAGGAAGACTCCCCGCAAACTACCTTCCGCGAGCGCGCGCTCGACGAGATCAAGCGCGTCACCTGGGACCCCGGCTGGGGCGAAGAGCGCATCACCAACATGATCGCCACCCGACCCGACTGGTGCATCAGCCGCCAGCGCATCTGGGGCGTCCCAATCGCCGTCTTCCTCTGCGAACGCTGCCACGAGCCACTCAACGATCCGGCGGTCAACAAGAGCATCGTCGAGCGCTTCTCCCGCGAGGGCGCCGACGCCTGGTACCGCTACGGCCCCGAAGCACTGCTGCCCGCCGACACCCATTGCGCGGTTTGCGACGGCGCGGTCTTCCGCAAGGAGATGGACATCCTCGACGTCTGGTTCGAGTCCGGCGCGAGCTGGAACGCCGTCCTCGAAGTGGAACCCGAGCTCCACTTCCCTGCCGACCTCTACACCGAAGGCGGCGATCAGCACCGCGGCTGGTTCCACTCCTCCCTGCTCAGCGCAGTGGCGCTGCAGGATCAGGCACCCTATCTCACGGTCGCCACCTCCGGCTGGACGCTCGACGAACAGGGCCGCGCCTTCTCCAAATCCCTCGGCAATGGCGTCGATCCGGTCGACGTCTCCAACCGCCTCGGCGCCGAAATCATCCGGCTCTGGGTGGCCTCCGTCGACTTTCGCGAAGACGTCTCCGCCAGCGAGCGGCTCATGACCCGCGTCAGCGAAAACTACCGCAAACTCCGCAACACCCTGCGCTTCCTGCTCAGCGTCTTGTACGACTTCGACCCAGCGACCCACGCGGTCCCCTGGGCCGATATGCTGCCGCTCGACCGCTACATCCTCGCCCGCACCGCCGAGCTCGACACGGCGATGCGCAAAGCCTACGACGCCTTCGAGTTCCACCGCGCCTACCAGGCCCTGAACGAGTTCACCAACACCGACCTCAGCGCCCTCTACCTCGACGTGGTCAAAGACCGCCTTTATACCCTCGCTCCTGACAGCCTCGGCCGCCGCTCTGCCCAAACCGCCATCTGCCGCATCGCCGAAGCCCTCACCCGCCTCATCGCCCCCATCCTCAGCTTCACCGCCGACGAGGTCTGGCAGTACCTGCCGCTCGTAGAAGGCCGCCCCGCCAGCGTGCACCTGGCGCTCTTCCCTGAGCTAACTGAGATCATGCCGGGCGCTGTGTCTGGCCTAGAAGCCGACTGGCAACACTTACTGGGCATTCGTGAGCTCGTGAATCGCAGACTTGAATTTTTAAGGGCGACTAAGGAGATTGGCAAATCGATTGAAGCCGAGGTGACTTTGCTCGTTGCAACGAATCAAGAGCCCTTGACCGCAAGTTTGCTTCAGCAATACGCAGCAGCTCTCCCAGAACTTTTCAATGTGTCTTCAGTAAAGGTGCAGCCGATCCGTATCTCTGGGGGTGCCGACTCGCTGAATATTAAGGTAGAACGCTCTGCCTTCCTCAAATGCGATCGTTGCTGGCGACATGTTCCCGACGTTGGCATCGACAGCCGCTGGCCCACCGTCTGCACCCGCTGTGCCGACGCGCTTCAAGCCATCGGCTACCCACCCCAGCAGGAGGCCGCGTGACCCCTCCTCAAACTGCCTTCCCCTCGAAAATGGGTCATCTCGACCGCAGTGAGACAGCTCCACCGTCTCACGTAGTGGAGAGACCTGCAGTTCCGGCCGGCTCACCTACTCAGCCCCACGCGGACACGCACAAACAGCCCCCTACACCCATGGAATCAACAACCCGCGACGCCCGCCCCCTCGCCTTCCTCCTTGCCGCGCTCGTCATCCTCACCGACCGCCTCTCCAAGCTCTGGATCAAAGCCCACATCCAGACCGGTGACGCCATCCCGGTCATCCCCGGCGTCTTCCGCCTCACCCATGTGCTCAACACCGGCGCAGCCTTCAGCCTCTTCGAGGGCGCACGCTCGCCCGCCACGGTACGCTACGTCCTCATCGCCGTCGCCCTCATCGAAATCGCCGTCGTGCTCGCCTTTCTCATCCGCACCGGCCGTCGGCTTACCGCAACCACAATCGGTTTCGCGCTCATCCTCGGCGGCGCGCTCGGCAATCTCTACGACCGCATCCACCTCCACTACGTCATCGACTTCCTTGAGGTCCGCATCATCCATTACCACTGGCCCGACTTCAACGTCGCCGACTCCTCGATCGTCATCGGCGCCTGCCTGCTGATGCTCGAAGTCCTCCGCCCGCAACCCGACACCCCCACCGACGCATGATCGCCGAAGCCGCGCAATCCCAATCCGAAGTCCAGTCCACCGCACCCGCGACCCCCATTAGCGCCACCACGCAGATCACCATCCGCGGCGCCCGCACCCACAACCTCAAGGGCGTCGATGTCGAGATCCCGCACAATGCCCTGACCGTCGTCTCCGGCGTCTCCGGCTCCGGCAAAAGCTCGCTCGCCTTCGATACCGTCTACGCCGAAGGCCAGCGCCGCTACGTCGAATCGCTCTCCGCCTACGCCCGGCAGTTCCTCGAACGCATCGAAAAACCCGACGTCGACTTCATGGACGGCCTCGCCCCGGCTATCGCCATTCGGCAAAAGAACCAGACCCGCAACCCACGCTCCACCGTCGCCACCGCCACCGAGATCTTCGATTACCTGCGGCTGCTCTATGCCCGCTGCGGCACGGTCACCTGCCTGCACTGCGGCGGCGTGGTGCGCCGCGACTCGGTCGACGAGATCGTCACCCGCATCCTCTCCATGCCCGAAGGCACGCGCGTCTACGCCCTGTTCCCCATCCAGCGCCGCGAACTGAAATTCGAACCGATGCAAGGCCCGCTCACCACCGCCGAGTTCGAATCTCCCGAACCCACCCCGAAACCGGTGAAGCGCGTCAAGAAAACCGATAAATCGGACAACGTAGAACGTACAGCGTACAACGTACAACCCCTCACCGACGCCCTCAAAGAGCGCCTGGGCGAACTCCGCCGTCGTGGCTTCAACCGCCTCTGGCAAGCCGACGTCGAAGACCCCAACAGCCCAGGCCGCGGAGCCCTCAGCAACGGAAAGATCGTCGAGTTCTCCAATCCCGAATCCCTTCTCGAACTCGACTTCAACGCCGCCGCCAGCCCCGACGAGGCCACCGCCCGCCCCATCTTTGTCCTCGGCGATCGCCTCGCCCTCTCGCCCGACGTCCGCGCCCGGCTCGTCGACGCCATCGAAACCGGCTACCGTGAAGCCGGCGAGATCGTCTTCCGCACCATCCCCCGCCCCCGCGACCTAGAAGATCCTGTTATCTCGCCCGATGCTCCCACCAACGGTGTTATCTCGACCGAAGGCGCGGCCGCAGTGGAGAGACCTGCAGCTGAGCAGCCGCAAACCCTTCGTTTTTCCGCCGCCTTCGAGTGCGCCACCTGCCATCGCTGCTACCGCGAGCCCGAACCGCGTCTCTTCTCCTTCAACAACCCCTTCGGCGCCTGCCCGCGCTGCCAGGGGTTCGGCAACACCATCGACTTCGACCCCAACCTCATCGTGCCCGACCGCTCCAAATCGCTCGACGACGGCGCCATCGATCCCTGGACCAAATCCAAATACCGCTCGCCCTGGCACGCCGACATGAAGCGAGCCGCCAAAAACGAAGGCATCCGCACGGACATCCCGTGGTTCGACCTCACCGAAGCCCAGCAAAGCTTTCTCTGGGAGGGCCGCCGCGCTGGCGCCGCTAGCTGGCTTGGCATTCGCGGCTTTTTTCAGGACCTCGACCGCCACAAATACAAGCTGCACGTCCGCGTCTTCCTCTCCAAATACCGCGGCTATGCGCCCTGTCCGGAGTGCCGCGGCCAGCGCCTCCGCGCTGAAGCCCGCGCCGTTCTCTTGAGCGAAAAGAACATCTGCGAAGCCTGCGCGCTCACCATCACCGCCGCCCGCGCCTTCTTCGACAACCTCCAGCTCACCCCCGCGCAAGCCGAGATCGCCGGCAAAATCCTCGAAGAAGTCCGCGAGCGCATCGGCTTCCTCGAGCAGGTCGGCCTCGAGTACCTCACCCTCGACCGCCTCAGCTCCACGCTCTCCGGCGGCGAATCGCAGCGCATCCAGCTCGCCACCTCGCTCGGCTCCCGTCTCGTCGGCGCGCTCTATGTGCTCGACGAGCCCTCCATCGGCCTCCATCCCCGCGATACTGCCAAGCTCATCGGCATTCTGCACAATCTGCGCGACCTCGGCAACACGGTTCTCGTCGTCGAGCACGACCCCGACGTCATCCGCTCCGCCGACCGCCTGCTCGACATGGGCCCCGGTGCCGGCGAGCTCGGTGGCCGGCTGATGGCTGCCGGAACAGTGGCTGAACTCGAGCAAGACCCCGCCTCCCTCACCGGCCGCTACCTCTCCGGGCGCACCGAAATCGCCGTGCCGCACCATCGCCGCGAGCCCGGCCGCGAACGCCTCCTCCTGCGCGGCGCCCGCGCCCACAACCTCCGCGGCGTCGATCTCGAAGTCCCGCTCGGCCTCCTGTGCTGCATCACCGGCGTCTCCGGCTCCGGCAAATCGACGGTCGTGCACCAGGTGCTCTACCAAGCCCTGAACAGCGCTCTTGGTGAAGCCAGGGGCGAAAGCGGGGGCGAAACACCCGCTCACCTCTACCGTGAGTTCTCCGGCAGCCAGTACCTGAACGAGGTCGTTCTCGTCGACCAATCGCCCATCGGCCGCACCCCGCGTTCCAACCCCGTCACCTACACCAAAGCCTTCGACCCCATCCGCGAACTCTTCGCCGCGCAACCCGACGCCAAGCGCAAAAACCTCACCGCGGGTTCGTTCTCCTTCAACGTGCCCGGCGGCCGCTGCGATGTCTGCGAAGGCGACGGCACCGTCACTGTTGAAATGCAGTTCCTCGCCGATGTCGAGCTGCCCTGCGAAGAATGCAACGGCACCCGCTACAAGACCTCGCTCCTGGAGGTCAAGTACAAGGGCAAAAGCATTTTCGACGTACTCGGCATGACCGTTCGCGAGGCCGTCACCTTCTTCGCCGGCCACCCTAAAATCGTCGACAAGCTCGCCGTCCTCGACGAGGTAGGCCTGGGCTACCTCCGCCTTGGCCAAAGCGCCACTACCCTCTCCGGCGGCGAAGCCCAGCGCGTCAAGCTCGCCCAACACCTTGCCGCCGCCCGCCTCGGCACCGCCGCCGGAGGCCCGGTGCGCAACGAGGCTGCAAAGCGAGCAGCTAATCGCACCCTCTACATTCTCGACGAGCCCACCACCGGCCTTCACTTTGAAGACGTGGCCCGCCTGCTCGCCGCCTTCCGCAAACTCATCGATGGCGGCGGCTCGCTCCTCGTCATCGAGCACAACCTCGACATCATCAAATGCGCCGACTGGGTCATCGACATGGGCCCCGAAGGCGGCTCCGGCGGCGGCCAAATCGTTGCCGTCGGCATCCCCGAACAAATCGCCGCTGTGCCAAACTCCTACACTGGCCAATGGCTAAAGCATGTCCTCAGGTGCAGCGAAGAAATCGAATCGGAAGGAGAAATGCTCAGCAGCTAACTGCAAAATTCTTCGTAACATCAATGGTTTCATCAGAGGAAAGCGGATTGCGCGTTGAAGTATTTGCGGTTCGGCTTAATCCTGCTCCGTTTGATCCTGTGATGGCGGTGTTTGAGTGACTCTGACCAGAATCGCATCGGAGAGATCAAGCAAGATCCCATCAGCCTGCACTGGCTCGTAACTCTCATGACGCGTGGCTTTGAAGTAAGCACTGATGATGTACACCGGCTTGTGCGGTTCATCATCCTTTACGATTGCAAACTGGCTTAGTTGGCCAGCGTAGAAACCAGAATTGTTCTTAAGCTCAATTTCAAGGAAGACAAGATTTGGTGGCCTATCTGAACTCGGATTTTGAGGGGTGAATGCTTCGTACACGATTGGACGCTCACCCAGTAATCCATTGACGCCGAATCTCTGGAGCCACTTGGATTTCCCAAGTAGCCTGCTGGTAACAGGGCTTCGAAACCGCCAAATCCCATAAACTATGCCCAACCAATGACTAAGGGTAAACGAGAGAAAAACGTAAAGAGTTCCGACCGTTAAAGACTCAAACGGGTGTCGAGTAGCCCAGGCTTGGGCGGACCATGCATCTGCTTTACGGAAGAAGTACATCGGCTGCCAGCACTGGCAGAGCCCTAGAACCGTTAGGAAAGCAGCTCCGATGCAAAAGAGCACACCGTGAGTAGATATCCCAAGAGCAACCAGCTCGCCTAGCTCAGCACTTGACCCCTGCTCGTCGAAAGAACGAGGACAAACCAAGTTACGGCTACGCTGAGCAAAAAGCCCCGGTATCACACACAGCACAACAAGGAAAACGGTCGAGAGGTCAATCTTCAACGCTTACGCCAGTAGGAACTAGTCTATTTCCGCTCTGTTAAAGGTGTCGCGGGTGTTCCGGAGTTGGTTGGCTGCTGGTTCGGTACAGATTGAGCTACCACAAAAGGATTTGGCGCATGTGGCTCAGTGCGAATTGTGTTTAAGCTTCGGGTCAAATCCCCATTTTGAACGAGCTTACAAACGGCATCATGCGCAAGAACTCTCGTGGACTCAGGCATAGGCCCTCCTATCCGAATTCTACTACTGTATCTAGTACCATCGGGTGCCCCATTCGTCGCAGCCTCAACGCGTGAACGAGGTCGAATCCACATGTCGAGAATGCCCGGCACCCCGGAACTCGGGCTTGAGCCAAAGAAACGCAAATGCGAGAGTACAGTGCGAAAACTCACTCACCAGAAAAGCGGAATACGATTACACATCACAACTCCGCCCGCAGCTCAATCCGCTTCCCTCGGACGCTGACCACCTGCACGACCCCATGTCCCGGGTTCGGCTGCTTCTTCAGCGAGACCAGCCTTGCCGTATGCAACACGCCCACATCCCGATGCACGGACTTCCTGTCGCGCTCCAGAGCGGCAGCGAGGGCTGTCACCGAAAGCGGCTGCTCACGAACCTTCCGCAGCAAGCGCATACGTTCCAGCGTCATGCAGGCCAGCATGTCCTCCGCACTTTCCGAACATGATGCGGCGCTCCGGGCGTACCGCTTCGTCACGGCTCAACTTTTTGCCGCGCGCCGTCATCCTCTCCTTCATCGCCGCGAAGCTCTCGACACCGACAATCGTCTTCATGCATTCCCCTTCAGCTTCTCAACCTCTTCCAGAAACTGCTGCACCGTTACATCGTAGCTGGCGAACGCCACAGGCATCACCGTGCCCCTCCAGTGCCGTTCATGCTGGCCGTGAGCGTTGTCATAGCCGAGCACCCGACCATGATCCTTTTGGGCCAAACCGAAATGAATGAAGGCGAGGTTGTACTTCGCAAGCGAGCCTGCCTACCATTTCCCCGAACTCGCTACACTGAAATCAGCCAACCCACAACAAAACAACCATGCGAACGAGACAAAGGAAGGTGCATACCCATACCGCAAGTCCGGACCTAAGGTCAATCGTCTGAAGACTTTACCAATAAGTACCTCGGGGGGAGGCCCATCCGGTTCCACAGCGACACGCTGCTGAGTGCCTGATTCACTCGCCCGTAAAGATGTTGAACCACCCGCCGTGCATTCCAACAACGTCTAACCACCAGATCCACATGCCCATCATGCTGCTCCTCCTCGCTCTGCTCACATTCCCTTCCCAGCAACCCGCGCCCGACGCTCGCGCAGCCGCCGGACAGACGGACGCCCAAAGCGACCGCGTCGCGCACGCCGAAGCGCTGCTCGAGCAGGGCGACTACAAGCAAGCCCAAGCCGAACTCGCCCATCTAGCCGTTGCGTATCCCAAAGACGCTCGCCTCCAGTACGACCTCGGCTTCACCGAGGAACACAACGGCGACGAGCCCGCCGCGATACTGGCCTACACAGCCGCCATCGCCGCTGACGCCACGCTGTCGGAACCCCGTGTCGCTCTCGGCCTCTTGCAGGCACGCGCCGGCCATGGCGACGAGGCCCACACCACGCTTGAAGCCGCAGCCAAGCTCTCCACCATCGCACCGCAACTGAAAGCCCGCGCCCTTCGTGCACTCGCCCGCCTCGACGAGACGGCCAATCCGCAGCAGGCCACCGACGAGCTCCTCCAGGCCGCCCAACTCACCGGCGAGCAGCCCGGCGACGCCGAACTCAGCGCCAGCCTCGCCCTGGGCACCGGCAACACCACCGAAGCCGAGGCCGCCTACCGCCGCACCCTCGCCCAAACGCCAGATAATCCCGCTGTAACTCTCGGCTTGGCAACCCTCTTACAGCGCAGTGGCAAGCTCCCCGAGGCCGATGCCCTGCTCACCCCCGCCGTCGCGGCGCATCCGGACGATCCACAACTCGCCGCACAAACAGCTGCCCTGTACGCCGCGGAGAACAAATTGCCCGAAGCCATTGCGCTGCTCACCCGGCTGCGCGGCAAGGACTCCACAGCCGCCGCGAACCCCGCACTCACCCGGCTGCTGGCGCATCTGGAACTGGTTTCCGGCAACGCCGCTGCCGCTGAGCCGTTGTATCAAACCCTGGTCACCGCCGAGCCGAATGATCCCAACCTTCTCGACGACTACGGCAGCACGCTCGTACGGCAGAACAAATTCGCCCAGGCCGAGCCCGTTCTAGCCAAAGCCGTCAGCCTGCGCGAAGCCTTTCATGATGACGCGGCCTGGGGCGAAGCTGCCGGTCATCTGGCCTTCGCAGCCTCCCGCAACCACCACCCGCAAGTGGCATTGCAGGCCCTCGCCCAGCGTGCTACAGTTCTGCCCAACTCCCCCGCTTCGCTCTTTTTAGAAGCAACGGCGTATGATGCATTACAGCAGCGAAAGAAAGCCGAACAAAGTTACCGCGCCTTTCTGGCCCTGGCAAGCGGCAAGCTCCCGAACGAGGAGTTTGAAGCGCGTCACCGGCTCATTGCTTTGGAGCACGAACACTAGCACGGCGGCACTCGCGAGGTGCGCTATGGTTTCTGCAGTTTTGTCCCGTTTGCCCTATCTGTTTACTTTGTTCGTTCTTCTGTGTGCCCTAACCCCACGGCCTGCAAACGCCTCCAGCCCAAGCGAAGCGGGCTTGGACGCTGTTGCGCTTTCTACCATGGAAACCAAGGCAGCCGTAGCCGAACCACGTGAACGTTGCTTCCTCTACACCGAACTGCTGCATGAGTGGACCGAACTTGCAGGCCGCAATCTGGCCGCGGGCGACGACTCTGCCGCGGCGCTTGCCATGCAACACGCCGATTCCAATGCAGCGAAGCTGAAGGAAGCTATCAGCCGTGACTCCAAGCGATTGAAAAATGCGGAACTCCTCCTCGAGCACTCCGTGCATCGCCTGAACGATATGGTGCGTGTAGCCACCATGGATCAGCACGACGCCATGCAGGCCGTTCTGCGGCATGTGTCCAGCGTTCACGATGATCTGCTGGCTGCGGTCTTCACGCACTGAGCAATGCAAATCGGTGCATGATGACCGCTCTCCGGCGTTTGCTTCTCCTGCTCCCAGTCGCGTGTCTGCTCACCGTGCCGTGCTTTGCGCAGTCCCGCGAAGACGCCTTGAGCCAGCGCGAAATCGACAACCTGCGCGACGCCGTTTTTGTTCCTTCCGATCGCATCGTGGTGTTTGAACAAATCCTTGACGATCGGCAGAAGCAGATCGACACTCTGCTCGCCCGGCGCAAAGGCCATACAGACTTCGCTGGCGAAATGCACGACATTCTCGATCAATTCGGCGGCATCGCCGACGAGCTGAACGACAACCTCGATGAGTACAGCCACCGGCACCGCGACGTGCGCAAGATCTTGCCGAAGCTCATCCAGGCCACGGAACGCTGGTCTACCTCGCTGCGCGCCCCCGCCGATAATGAAGCCTATGGCGTCGTCCGTCGCATCGCGCTGGACAACATCAAGGACACCCGCGAGCTCGCCACCTCGCTGCAAACGGACCTGGACGCCTATTTCAAAGCGCACCCGGAAGCGGAAAAAGAGGAAAAGAAGCGGAACAACGACCCGCACGCCGTTCACAACGGCGACTCCCCGCGTTGACTCGCCGCATGGTAGCCTGACGGCAGCGTGTTGTCCTCCGCCCTGCCCCCCGCTTCCCCCGCATTGCTGCGTATCTTCCACGAGGAGTACCGGGCGCTGCGTCCCCGTGCGCCCACGCCTCCGCTTGAGGTGAAGTTTCGTCACTTCACCAGCCTCAACACCACGATCCGCCTACGCGAAGGCCAACTGATCGTGCGGCTTTCCGATCTCCTGCAGGACGCGCCGGAAAGCGTCCATCAGGCCATTGCCCACATTCTGCTGGCGAAGCTCTACCGCAAACCTGTCGCGCCGGTCATGTCCGACCGCTATCGCCGCTATACGCAGTCAGAACCGGTGGCACGCCTGGCCGAGTGCGTTCGTCAAACCCGCGGCCGCAAACGCATCAGCACCGCGCAGGGCCATCAATACAACCTCGAAGAGGTCTTCGAAGCGGTCAATCATCGCTTCTTCCACGGCCTGTTAGGCCGGCCCACGCTCACCTGGAGCGCCCACGTAGCCCGGCGCATGCTGGGTCACTACGACGCCGCCCACAATACCATCGTCGTCAGCCGCGTCTTCGACCGTCCCGGCACCCCGCGGTACGCGATCGAATACTTGCTCTACCACGAGATGTTGCACCTGAAGCATCCGGTAAAGGTCCGCGCCGGCCGCCGTTGCGTCCATTCCCGCGAATTCCATGCTGAAGAACGCCTCTTCCCGGAGTGGGAACAAGCTCGGGAGTACCTGAAACGGCTTTGAATAAGATCGATGCCCAAGCGCCAAAGGCGCGTCACATACCAGCCCAGGGCGAAGTCCCGGGTTTGAGCGCCGCCAAAAGCAGGAGAGCTGCAAGCCGGATCTATAAGCCGACGGCAGCCACATCTCGCGTTGCACCCTCAGCTACGATCGGTGCCGCTTCAACTATGTCGTTATTGCGCATCACTACCATCATCACCGCACCCATCGCCACACTCCCCAACGCCGCCACCTGCGCGTTCGACAACCCCCAATACAGCTTGGGGTTGACGCGCACGAACTCCACCAGAAACCGCCCGGCGCCACTGAGCACGAGATACATCCCGGTCAGCAGTCCCAAGGGTAGCGGCTTTGCCCCGCGTCGCCACAGCCACCAGCCGATCGCCAGCGAGTACAGCAACTCATAAATCGGCGTTGGTTGCACAAGTGCGTCGGGCGGCGTCGGCGGCACAAGTGCGTTGCTGGCCATGTGCACGCCCCAGGGCAGCGTCGTATTCATGCCGTAATCGCCATCGCCCGAAGTCAAGCAGCCAATGCGGCCCACACCATAGCCAATCGCAGTCGCCGGTGCCGCCAGATCCAGCATGCGCAAGGCCGCTTTGCCGCCCCGCAAGCCATTGATGCGTAGCGAAATGCCCTGCGCCGCCAACGTGGCCACACCCGCAAGCAAGCCACCGAACCAGGCAAAGCCGGCCTTGAACCATGCGAAAAATCCAAGCAGGACTTCAAGCGGATGCCCGCGCCCAGGGAGCAGAATCTGTCGCCAAGCCAGTTCCAACTCAGGAATATTTTGAAACTCATGCCATAGCTTCGCGCCTAGAATGCCCGCAATGACGGTGAAGACGACGACATTCAGCGCGTCCGCATCCACGCCGCTGCGCTGAAAATTGCGATGCAACACCCATGTGCCGCAAACGGCGGCAAACCAGAGCAGCAGCCCAAACGTGCCGATATGTGCGAAACCGAGGTTGAGGAACGGATACATCGCCCTTCCAGTATGCCATTTACCCCTACATTGCAAAGGCCCAAAGCCGGTCGGCATGCGCACGGAAGGTCGTCGTTCCCCACTGCTTTAACGATCGCGGCTGCATCGAGGCTGCTTTCGCGTTACCCTACCGGCATGTCCGCCATCGCCTCGCCCCCGTTTGTCATGCCGGAGACCATGGAGGTCCTCTTCTCCAAGCAGCAAATCACCGCACGCGTTCACCAGCTCGGTGCACAAATTAGCGCCGAGTACGCCGGCCAGGCGGTCGTGCTCATCGGTGTACTTAAAGGCGCGGCCATTTTCCTCGCCGATCTTGCCCGTGCGATCCACGTCGAAAATACCTTTGATTTCGTCTCCGTTTCCAGTTACGGCCGTGCCCGCGTCTCCTCCGGCGCCGTCAAGCTCATTAAGGACATCGATAATCCGATCGAAGGCAAAAACGTCATTCTCGTCGAGGACATCCTCGATACCGGCCTCACCCTCAGCTATCTGCGCCAGCTCATGTTGCAGCACCAACCTGCCAGCCTGAAGATCGCAACCTGCCTCGACAAGCCCGAACGTCGTCTCGTGCCCATCGAAGCCGATTACGTGGGCTTCAGCATCCCCAACCGTTTCGTGGTCGGCTATGGCCTGGACTTTGCCGAGCGCTATCGCGGCCTTGAAGATATCCGGCTGTACCCGGAAGCGCTCGCCGACCTTTGATTTGCCCCGCGCAATTTGCACCGGGAAAGTAACAGCTTCCTTCGCCGCTTCTTCGCTCTTAAGATAGCATCCTATGAACGGGTTAGAGTGCGATGATGAACGTCCAGCAGAAGCTCGAGATTTTAGCCGATGCCGCCAAGTACGACGCGTCGTGCGCCTCCTCCGGCGCCAAGCGTGCAGGTAACGGTAAGGGCATCGGCCACTCCGACGGCGAGGGCATCTGCCATAGCTACACGCCCGACGGCCGCTGCGTTTCCCTGCTCAAAATTCTGCTGACCAATTTCTGCACCTATGATTGCGTCTTCTGCGTCAACCGCGTCTCCTCCGACATCCGCCGTGCCCGCTTCACCCCCGACGAAGTCGTCAACCTCACCCTTGATTTCTATAAACGCAACTACATCGAAGGGTTGTTCCTGTCGTCGGGCATCATCCAGTCGCCCGACTACACGATGGAGCAACTCATTCTGGTCGCGAAAACGTTACGTGGCGTTCATCACTTCGGCGGCTATATCCACCTTAAGACGATTCCCGGCTGCGACGAGCGCCTGATCGCCGAAGCCGGCCTCTGGGCCGATCGCCTTTCCGCCAATATCGAACTTCCCACGCAGCAGGATCTGGTGCAGCTTGCGCCCGAAAAGAAGGCCACGGTCATTGAGACGACGATGGCCCAAATCCAAGCCAAAAAGGATGAGTCCGATGACGACCGCCAGCGAACGCGGTTAAGCCGGGAGCAGGCTCCGAAGTTTGCCCCGGCCGGCCAATCCACACAGCTGGTTGTCGGTGCGACCGCCACTACCGACCGCGAGATCATTGCCCGCGCCAGCAATCTTTATGGCAGCTATAAGCTGCGCCGGGTCTACTACACCGGCTTCAGCCCTTATCCGGAGGCCGACGCGCGCCTGCCGCTCAAGCCTGCGCCGCTGATTCGCGAGCATCGCCTCTACCAGGCCGATTGGCTGATGCGATTCTACGGCTTTGACGCTGCCGAGCTCACCTCCGAGGCCGAACCCGAGCTTTCGCTCACCGAAGATCCCAAAGACGTATGGGCGCGCCGCCATCCCGAGTTCTTTCCCATCGACGTCAACACCGCGCCCAAGGAAGCCCTCTTCCGCGTGCCGGGCATCGGCTACAAAAACGCCGACCGCATCGTGCGTATCCGTCGCTACCAGAAGCTTTCGCTTGACCACCTGCGCAAGCTGCACGTGCAGGTCGGCAAAGCCTCGGCTTACATCACCGCATCGGACCATATGCCTCGGCAGCCGCTGCTGAATCTTGCGGGCACCGCTGACCCTGTGCCCGCAAGCACCTGGGCATTGCGCCAGACCGTCACACCTCCAGCGCAGCTTGAACTCTTTGCCGCCGCGAGCGCCTTTTCCGGGGTCCTCTAGCGCATGCATCGCGTCGTGCTTCCTCCTGACTTCGACGCTTGGCGCGAGGCCGCCCGCAACGCACTACGGCAGGGCTACACCCCCGAGCAGGTCGATCTCCAGGATGCCACTGAGGCCGCGCCCCTCGATCTGCTGACCATGGAAGAGCCTCCCGCCGGCTCGCCCGTCGCCCAGCCGCACGTATCCAAGACCTTCCTCGAAGCCGCGAAGGTCGCTGCCGTGCATCGCGACCCGCAGCGCTGGAATTTGCTATACCGCTTGCTGTATCGGTTGCAAACGAATCGTGAACTGCTGCGCGCGGAGGTCGACGACGATGTTGCGCAGCTGAAACGCATGGAGGCACAGATTCGGCGCGACCTCCACAAAATGCATGCCTTTGTCCGCTTCCGCAAGATTGACGCTTCGGACGCGGACGTTGCAGCGCAGGAACACTTCATCGCCTGGTACCGGCCGGATCACCGCATTCTGCCCCTTGCGGCACCCTTCTTTGCAGAGCGTTTCGCACCCATGCGCTGGACGATTCTGACGCCCGATGCGTCGGTCTCCTGGGACCCTGCCACGCAACAGCTCGCCGAAAGCCCCGGCACCGGTAAAGAGGCCGCACCGCAGGAAGACGAGCTAGAAACGCTGTGGCGCTCCTACTACGCGTCCATCTTCAACCCGGCTCGCCTGAACCCATCCGCCATGCGTTCGGAGATGCCCGTGCGCTACTGGCAGAACCTGCCCGAGGTCGTCCTGCTGCCGGAGTTGGTGGGGCGCGCCGGAACCCGAGTCACCGCTATGGTCACACAGCAAAGCAAACAGCCCACCGCCGCCCCATTCGTGCCCGCCGAGCACACCATACCTGTGTTGCAGGCCGCCATGCCCGGCTGCAAGGGCTGCGAACTCTACGAACACGCCACCCAGGTCGTTCCCGGCGTCGGCAACCTGTCCGCCGCGCTCATGCTCGTCGGCGAACAGCCTGGCGACCAGGAAGACCGCCAGGGTGCACCCTTCGTTGGGCCCGCGGGTCGCGTTCTCCGCGATGCGCTCGACGAAATTGGCATCACGCCCGAAGAGGTCTTCATGACCAACGCGGTCAAACACTTCAAATTCATCCAGCGCGGGCGCCTGCGCCTGCACCAGAACCCGCGCATGAGCGAGATCACCGCTTGTAAACCGTGGCTTTCAGCGGAGATCGACGCGATCAAGCCAAGGGTGATCCTGTGCCTCGGCGCATCGGCCGCAAAATCACTGCTCGGCGGCACCTTCGCGCTCATGAAGGAGCGTGGTGTCATCAAGCAAACTGCCTTCGCCGAGCGCGTGATGGCCACTGTGCATCCTTCGGCCGTGCTGCGCGCCGCTAACGACCAGATACGTGCGCAACTCACCCAGTTTCTGCGCGATGATCTCGCGCTCGCCTATCTGACGGCCAAGCAGGCCACCTAAGTCGCAACGACCTTCCTAAATCGCGACGGCATGCGTCAATCCAACTTCAGGACCGCGGTAAACCTGCCAAGAATGCATCCAGGCCGAAGCTGAACCCGGTACGCGGCTTTTGCGGACCGAAGGCTCCGCCCTGTTCCAGCGTGACAATGCCGTGAAGGAAGGCCCAAAGCGCCACGGCTGCTTCGGGGGCCTTCGACGGCCCCGCCACCTTGCCCATCAGATTGACCGTAAAGGCCCACATCACCTCATGGGCTGAGCCCCCCACGTCGGGCACCTGCGGCGTCATCAGGATCTTGTACAAAGCTGCGTTTTCCTGCGCAAACAATAGATACGCCTTTGCCACGCGCCGTACCGCCTGCTCCTCGTCTGTCTCCGCGGCTCGGGGCAGGGCCGCCTGCGCCAGGGCAGCATACAACCGCAGAAGTGCTTCGTTGGCAATGGCCGCTTCCAGGTGAGCGAGGTCGGCGAAATAGCGATACAGCGCGTTGGTCGCCAAATGAAGTGAACCGGCCAAGGAACGCAGCGAAAGCTTCCCTAAGCCGCCTTGTTCCACCTGCTGCATCGCGGCTTGCAGAATGGCTTCCCGATTGGTTTTTGACGGATACGGCATCGTCTAGAAATGTACCCTTTACGGTTTTCCGGCGCTCAAGATGTACGCATGACACTATAAAGGTGTAAGCTGTACATCATCAAGAAAGGATCTGGCGACCCCTCGCCGGACAAAGGAGGAAGTGTGAAAAGTATCGTCGTTACGGGCGTTTCATCCGGCATCGGCCGGGGTATTGCCAAGGTGCTGGTTGAAAAGGGATTTCATGTATTCGGCAGTGTGCGCGATGCCGCCGATGCAAGGCAGCTGCAGGCCGAGTTCTCAGAAGGCCTTACCCCGCTGGTGTTCGATGTGACTGACGAGGCTGCCGTCGAGCGTGCCGCGGCCGTGGTCCAGCAAACACTCGATAGTGAAAGCCTTGCGGGCCTGGTGAACAATGCCGGTGTTTCCTTCACCGGCCCCCTTCTGTACCAGCCGCTTGACGAGTTCCGGAAGCAGATCGACGTCAATTTGGTGGGTGCCTTCATCGTCACCAAGGCCTTCGCGCCGCTGCTTCGCAACCAACAGGCGCGAAATGCCGGGCGCATCGTCAACATCAGTTCCGTCGGCGGCAAGATGGGACCACCCTTCCTGGGTGCGTACGCTGCGTCCAAACATGGCTTGGAAGGTATGTCCGAGTCGCTGCGCCGGGAGCTGCAAATTTTTGGCATCAAGGTCGTTGTTATCGGTCCGGGTTCGGTCGCCACACCCATCTGGGACAAAGCCGAAGCTGCTGACGCGAGTCGCTACGCGGACACCGTCTACGCCGAACCACTCAAGAAGTTCACGGAATTTATGCTGGAAGGGGGACGGAAAGGCCTGGCTCCGGAGCGCATCGGTGAGGTGGTCTTAACGGCTTTGACAGCCTCCCGGCCTCGCTTGCGGTACGACCCCATTCACGACAAGCTGAAAAACTGGATTCTGCCCAATTTGCTCCCTCGCCGCTGGCTTGACCACATCATCGGTAGCCAACTCGGCTTGCAGTCGGCACCCAAGGCGTCGATCACACGTTAGGTCCGGCGACTCCGCTAAACTCGATTCATGGCCGCCGTCCTCTCCACCACGACCCAAACCCGCGTCATCCAACCCGCCCGCGGCTGGCGCGGCTCTGTCGCCTTGCCGGGAGACAAGTCCATCTCTCATCGTTATGCCCTCTTGGCAGGCTTTGCCGAGGGCGTCTCGCATTTGTCCAACTTCTCCACCGGCGCGGATCCCCAATCCTCGCTCGCCTGCATGCGGGCTCTGGGCGCCGAAGTTGCAACGGAGTCCCGCACCGTCACCGTCACCGGCACCGCCGGCCGCTTGCAACCACCCGCGGGTGATCTCGATTGCGGCAACTCCGGCTCCACCATGCGCATGCTCGCCGGGCTCGTCGCTGCGCAACCCGGCACCTTTCGCTTCACCGGCGACGCCTCCCTCACCACACGGCCCATGGAGCGCATCCGGACGCCATTAACAGCCATGGGGGCCCGCATCGACCTCACCGACGGCCATGCGCCCATGACGGTCCACGGCGGCCCGCTGCGTGCCATTGACTTCGAAGCGCCTATCGCCAGCGCGCAGGTAAAAACCGCTGTGCTCTTCGCCGGCCTGCAGGCCGCAGGCACCACCTCACTCGCCGAGCGCGTCCGCACCCGCGACCACACCGAGCATGCCCTGCGCGCCTTCGGCGTCACGCTCGAACGCCGCTTGGGAGGTCAGGAAGGCCGACTCTTCCTTCCTGGCGGTCAGCAGCTCAAAGCCACCGACGTTGCCATTCCCGGCGACATCTCCTCGGCAGCCTTCTTCTTGTGCGCCGCCCTGCTCTTCCCCGACAGCAACCTCGTCCTTGACGGCATCGGTCTGAACCCCACACGCGCTTCGCTGCTCGACGTGATCACGGCGATGGGCGGCCAGATCAAGATGCTCGAAGTGACCGAAGTACACGGCGAGATGGCCGGCACCATCCAGGTACAAGCCAAGCCCAAGGGCCTGGTCGGCGTCGACATCTCCGGTGCGCTCGCCGCGCAGCTCATCGACGAGCTGCCCGTGCTCGCTGCCATCGCCCCCTACACCCCCAACGGCATGCGCATCCGGGACGCTGCGGAGTTGCGCGTCAAAGAATCTGACCGCATCGATCTCGTCGTCCGCAACCTGCGCGCGATGGGTGCCGAAGTCACCGAACACCCGGATGGCATGGACATCCCCGGTGGGCAGCAACTGCACGGCGCCTCGGTCGACAGCGGCGGCGACCATCGCATCGCCATGGCGTTTTCCATCGCAGCTCTACGGGCTGAAAGCGACACGGAGATTCAAGGAGCCGAAGCCGCCAGCATTTCTTTCCCCGAGTTCTTCACCTGGCTCGACGACCTGGCCCAGCGCTAAGCTCTCAGATCCTCTCTCATCCTGTCCTCTCGACCGGGGGCGCAGCCGTAGTAGAAAGACCTGCAGTTTCGCTCGCGCGGCAACACATTTCAGGGATGTAGCTGAACATGGAAGAACCCTCTGCTCTTGCATCCGCCATCCCGCTCTTCATGTCTGAAATTGAAGCCCTCGGCGGCGCGGAGCGCAGTATATTGGCCCTCGGTCGTTGGTTACACCAGCAAGGCCTGCCTGTTTACCTGCTCACCTACCGGGACCGTATCGACTTGGCACAGCACGCGGGCTTCCCTCTACCCACAATCGAACTCCGTCCAGCAAACGGTGTCCTCGGCAAGGTGCGAGCCGTGGGCCGGCACTTCGCCAAGCGCACCACCGGCAGTCCGGCTCCAATCACCTCCGGCTACCAACCCGCCCTCCACGCAGCCCTTGCCGGCATCGGTCGCTTTCATTGCCTCATGCACGACACGCCATCGTTGTTCGACGATCCCGGCCAGCGGACCTGGAAGCAACGCCTCCGTTTCGCTCTTTCTAACCGGGTCATCGCTCACGGCATGCGCCGCAGCCATGGATCGATGATCGTCACCAGCGAGTTCCTTCAACGTGAGTGTCTCAAAGATTTTGGCCTAGAAGCCGAAATCGCTCGCATGGGCGGCCTTGGCGATCCCCATTCTTTTCGCCCACGCCCACTCAACGGCCGGTTGCGGATGCTCTCCGTCTGCCGCATCGAAATCAACAAACGCATCGACTGGATCCTCGAAGGGCTGGCCGCGCTGGAAGATGCCGCGATGCCGCTTTCGTCGCGCGTGAACTGGAGTCTTGTTCTCGCCGGCAAAGGATCGCAGCTGGACGCCATGCGCGCCCGGGTCGACGAGCTTGGCTTGGCCGATCGCGTCGATCTACGCGGCTTCGTGCCCGATGACGAACTCGAGCGACTCTACGCCGCCGCAAACCTGTTCCTTATGCCCGCCGTGCAGGGCTACGGCATCCCGGCCATCGAGGCCCTGCAGCGCGGCATTCCCGTGCTCCTCCACCGCGACTCCGGCGTCAGCGACATCCTGCTCGACACCCCCTGGGCCACCGTGCTATACGGGACGAAGGACGACATGCAGCCCCGCCTGGCCGCAATGATCGACTGGCTGCTACGAGACGGCCCCACGCACACCCCGCCGCCGCAAAATCTACCCACGGAAGACGGTTGGGCCAAACGCGTCGCCACGCTCTGCGGCTACGTTCCAGAAGACCGTTAAGAACAACCTTATTTCGTCATCCCGCAGCGCAGCGAAGGGATCTGCTTGCCCGCGCGCAGCGAACTACCCATTACGACAGCTGGAGCCTACAGCTGCCATCTACATCTTGTAACGCCCCATCTCATCATCACCCAGGTTTTCCAACCACCGCCGCATGTCCTCAGCCGACACGTTGCTGCCGCCGCTCGATGCCCGGCGCGCATGCTCGAAGACCTCGCGGCTCACAAAGATCGGGCAGTCTGCGCGGAGTGCCAGCGCAATCGCATCGGACGGCCGCGCGTCGAGGGCCACCGGCTCGCCCGCCTGCTCCATCCAGATCGTCGCGTGGAACGTATCGCCGCGCAGTGCGCCGACCACCACGCGAGTCACCCGTGCATTCAAACCGGCGATGACGTTGCGTAGTAGGTCATGCGTGAGCGGCCGCGGCGTGGTCGACTTTTCGATCTCCAGCAGGATGGCATTAGCCTCAAAGACACCCACCCAGATCGGCAGCACCACATCGCCCGAAAGGTCGTTGAGCACCACAATCGGCGAACGGTTGGACGGATCAAGCATGAGCCCGCGAATGCGCACCTCGATCTCGGTCGCAGCGGTCTCTTCCACCTCAGATGAAAAACCTGGCAAATGCATCGCATTTCAGTCTAGCGCGAATCGCATGGTGCGCACCGAAACGATGCACCCGTCGTTGTCGGCACCCTGCCCCACGCAAAATGTAGAAGGTCAGAGCGTCGCCGGCACACGAGCGCTCAAGGCGTGATGTGCCAGCAACGCGGCGGAAGGTACCGTGGCTACGCCTGCCGCTTCACCGACCAGCGAGTTTGGAAACACCTGCGTCACCCGCACATCCACGTAGCTACCCACCGCCGGCAAAGTTTCCGCAGAGAAATTCACTGTTTTGTTCTGCGAAGATCGCCCAATCACCTGCCCCCGGATGGCATTGTGGCCTTCGACCATCACCGGCATCACTTCACCCAGGTGCCGCGCATAACTCAGCCGCTGGATTTCGCGTTGACGTGCATTCAGGATCGCTAAACGCTCCACCTTTACCCCTTCCGGAATGGAATCCGGCATGTGGATCGCCGGTGTGTTTGGCCGTGGCGAGTACTTAAAGCCGAAGATCGCGTCATAGCGCACGGCCTCGAGTAGCGTGATCGTATCTTCAAAGTCCTGATCGGTTTCGCCTGGAAAGCCGACGATGATATCCGACGTGATGGCGATATCGCGTCCGCCAGCCTGCGTCCCGGCGGCATGCATCCAGGCAATCCGTTCGAGGTACCACTCGCGCGTGTACTCCCGCTGCATCGCGCGCAGGGTCGCTGTCGAACCCGATTGCACCGGCAGATGCACATGGTTGCACAGCTGAGGATAGGCAACGATCGCGTCCACGATGTCCTTGGTGAATTGCCGCGGATGCGAGGTCGTAAAGCGCACCCGCTCGATGCCCGCGACCTCGCCCACCGCAATCAGCAACTCGGCGAAGCTGCGCTTGCCGCTTGGGTCCAGGTAGCTGTTGACATTCTGGCCGAGCAGCTGAATCTCCGTATACCCGAGCGCGGCGATCCGCTGCGCCTCCGCCAGCACCGAGGCCGAAGTCCGCGAGCGCTCCTTGCCGCGCGTGTACGGCACCACGCAGTAGGCGCAGAACTTATCGCACCCCTCGATGATGGTGATGTAGCCGCGGTGCGGGTTCGACCGGCTGGTGAACTCGGTATCAAAGGTCTCCTCGGTCTGCCGGTCGTCAAGCCCGGTGATGCGGCTTTCCCCCGCCTCCAACCGCGCCAGCATGGCAGGCAGATGCCGATACGAAGCCGACCCGGCCACCATCGACACATACGGGGCCTTTTCAAAAATCCGCTCGCCTTCCTGCTGCGCCACACAGCCGAGCACGGCAAACTTCTTGCCCTCACCCTGCATACGTTTGTACTCATTCAGCCGATGAAACACCTTCTGCTCCGCCTTATCGCGAATGGAGCAAGTGTTGTACAGGATCAGATCCGCCGCAGCCTCATCGGTTACCTGCGCATAGCCTTCGCTCTGCAACGTGCCGACCACCTTTTCGGAGTCATGCGCGTTCATCTGGCAGCCAAAGGTTTCGATATAGAAGGTTTTGCTCACAGCATCAGTATAGAAGCTGCTTCTCCTTTAATAGCCATATCGGGGCGCGAACCCGAACTCTCCGCCTTGAGAAGGGGTTTAGGGCGATTCAAGCCAAACTTGCTCTTAACTCGATTTTCTATCAGGCTTCTGCTTCGCACCAGGTGAGGTGGAAAAGTACGGCGGCGTCGCAAGCCGCTCAAAACTGTTCGGCTTGGCTCGGCTGATTGCAGAGAGCACAGGGGAAAGATTTGCCTCCAACGTCGCCCAATGTGTCGTTCCCAAAACGATCAGTGCAATTCTACAATCCTTCAGGTTCTGTTAATGAGCAAGGACAACTCATGCCATCCCATCTGCCGCGCCGTCGTCACCCTATGAGGGTTAAGGTGACGCCGCAGGTCGCGAGGCACATTGTTGTCGAAGAAGATATTCATCGGCGCAGGAGTTCAGGGTTACGGGCCACTGCCTCGGCCACCAAAGCCCGCACGCCGCTCTTCGGTAGCTCGAAGAGGTCGGCTACCTCATCCGGACTGTAGCCGGACATGTAGTTCTCAATGATGCCTTGAGCGGGCATACGCGACCCTCTCAGGATGGGGGTGCCGCTGAGTTTCAATGGGTTACGTTCCACCATTGAATAACCATTCCAGTCGATGAGGTATCGAGCGTCGGCATGATTCGCGTCCATAGTTCCCTCCCTGAATCATCACCACTGATTTAGTCCACTCATATTTGGGTAAGCGCCGCACGGTCGGGTATCTATCCTCATGGCACGCTGCGAGACTACGACGGACTTTGAACCTCTGCTTTACGACCGGAAGACAACGGATCGCCATCTTCCATTCTGTACGCTTAGTGGACTACCTGATTGAGCCTGGCAAGCTGGCCACCGAAGGATCGGCCACCGTGCAATCATCCTCACCTCTTAGGTCTACAAAATAGTGGAGGCCGGTTGCCCATACGGTGGCACGCCGCAGATCTAGTGCGTATCCCCGCGTATCTCCCATCCCAAAACACCGAAGCCAGCCGAATCGGCTGGCATTTTCTTCCAATGGAAACTTGTGCGAGCGTATGCCTTTTTGATCCTCGAGGCTTCCGTGTCTCTCGGGGTCTCCGGTAAATTGTTGGTTTTGGTAGCGATATCGGGGCTCGAACCCGAACTCTTCGCCTTGAGAGGGCGACGTGTTAACCAGTTACACCATATCGCCACGAGCGGATCAGGGGATGATCCGCTGCAACTTCCCCACTATAGCAAACTCGGGCTACGGCGAAAAGCAGCTCTGACACGCCAGCAAGGCCGGACACAAAAGCGATGGAACCCTGAACCTGATCTCCAAACCCAATCCCTGTGCCCTGATCCCTAAACCCTGCTTTTTACAAGCCCAGCTTTTTCACTTCATCCGTGTAGTACTTCCGGTACAGGATGTCCCACTCCTGCGAGCCTTCCAGGATGATCTTGCGTTGCGAGCTGATCTTCAGCCGCGCCGCCTGATCGATCTTCAATTCGTCCATCAGCAGCTTTTCGAGCGCCTTGCGGGCCTCCTGGCGGATCGTATTGCGATCCTCCAGGAAATCCACCTCGGGGATCTCCGCCAATGTGTCGGCGACCGTGTGCGCCAGCTTGTTCAACTTGTCGCGGCTGATCCTCATAGCACCGCCTTGTACTTGCGGGCGAGCTCCTGCTTCACCTTTTTGAACATCTCCGGGTAGCTCGCCCCGCTCTTCAACATGTCGCCCTGAAAGGCCTCCAGGATCACGCGAACCTCTTCGTTGATGCGATCTTCGAGCGACAGTTCCTCGATCATGCCGGCAGTGACACGCTCATGCACGAGCGCAGGTTTTTCGCTTCGGATCATCTTCGCCGCGACGAGGTGTTTTGTCGTCTCTCGCGCTAGATAGCCGATGTAGTCCTTGGAGAAGATCATGGGAACTTCAGGGTAGCAGACTCGCGCACGACGGAAAATCTCCGCGGGCGACTACGGTCGACCTGTCTATCTGCGAAAATAGACGATGATGACCTTTGACGATCTGACCACATTGAAAGACGACATGGTCGCCTTCATCGCCGGGCACGGGCTGCGCCGTATGAACGCCTTTGTGCCCGAAGACGTGCCCAGCGTCTCCTTTGAGGATGACGATGTGGACGGCTGGAAAGACTTTGTCGAGCACGCCAAGGCCGCGAACGTGCCGTTCGTCACCATGAATGATGTGCTACTCGAGCCCGAAGACGTGGCCGCCCTCATTGCGCAGCTGCGCGACTCAAACTACCCCGACCCCGATGCCTCAGATTTGGAAGAAGCGCAGGCACTGATGCGGCACGTCGGCAAGACCGGCTATCTGCAGCTCGGCTTTGCCCACGGCGGCGTTGTGTTTTTGTACGAGACCGCGACAGAGTGGTACGACCGCTTCCAAAACCTGCTCGACACCGTGCAGGAGCTCGGCGGCATCATCGTGGATGACCACGACGACGATTAGGGAGACCATGGCCGAAAGAACCGTGGAGGCTCCGGCAGGCTGGAAGATCACTTCCCACGCAGGCGATGCCGGCGCGGCAGCCCATTTGGCGACAGCGACCGGCCTTCCCCTGCCGCTTGCCCACATCCTGCTCTGCCGCGGCATCGAAACACCCGAAAAGGCTCATAGCTTTCTGCACCCGTCCGCTGCGCAACTGCACTCGCCCGATAGTATGCGCGGGCTTTCTGCGGCGGTCGAACGGCTCCGTCGTGCCCTCGGCGCGCACGAACCCATCCTCATCTACGGGGATTACGACGTCGACGGCACGGTTGCGACGGTACTGCTGAAGACTGCCCTCGAGCGTGCGGCGCTGTCGATGGGCGTCGCCGCGGATGTCCGCTACCACATCCCGCACCGCATCCGCGAAGGCTACGGCATGCGCGAGTCCCGCATCGCGGATGCGGCTGCGGAGGGCGTTCGCCTCGTCGTTTCCGTCGATACCGGCATCCGGGCCTTCGCCGCGGCCGAGGAAGCTGCCCGGCTCGGCCTCGGTCTTATCGTCACCGACCACCATCTGCCGGACAGTAACGGGGTACCCGCGGCGCTCGCGGTCCTGAATCCCAATCAGATCGGCTGCGACTATCCCTGCAAGGACCTTTGCGGCGCCGGGGTGGCCTTCAAGCTCGCGCAAGCGCTGCTGGAAAGCTCGGCGCGAGACGCCGCGGAGCTTGCGCGGCTACGTGAAAAGACGCTGCCGTCGTTTTTGAAGCTGCTGGCGATCGCTACCGTGGCCGATGCAGTTCCCCTCACGGGTGAAAACCGCATCATTGCGGCGTTGGGGCTCAAAGCGCTGCGCCAACCCGCGCAATCCGGCCTCCAGGCACTCATGGAGCTTGCCGGGATTGATCTTAGCCGGCCGGTATCGGCTACCGACATCGGCTTCCGCCTCGGCCCGCGCATCAACGCCGCCGGTCGCATGGACATCGCTTCTGATGTAGTTGATCTCTTTCTTGCCCGCGATCCTGTGCTCGCCCGCGCGCTGGCTGAAAAGCTGCATCGCTTGAACGATGACCGGCGCGCCACGGAGGCCCGCGCCTTGGAAGAGATCGAAGCACGTTTGACCGAGCTTATCGCGAGCGCCGAGGGCCTTGCCGGCTGCCTCGTGCTCGATGACACCCCCGCTGCACCTTGGCACCGGGGCGTCGTCGGTATCCTCGCTTCGCGCGTGGTCGAGCGCACCGGCCGCCCCGCGCTGGTGCTCACCCACGAGGACGGCGAAGCCCATGGCTCCGCCCGCTCCATCGCCGGCTTCCATCTTCTAGACGCGCTTACCGCCGTGCACCTCCAAACCGACATCCCGCTGTTCTCCCGTTTCGGAGGGCACGCGCAGGCGGCCGGTTTCGCTCTGCCGTCCCTTCGCGTTCCAGAGCTACGTTCACGCCTTGAAGAGTTCACCGCACGCGAGGGCGCGCTCCCCGAATCCGACCCGCGCATCCCCTGCGACGCGCCCATCCGTTTTGCCGACCTCACCCCCGCTTTCTTCCAGGCCTACGAGCGCTTCGAACCCTTCGGCAACGGCAATCCAGAGCCCGTATTCTTTGCAGAAAATATCCGTCTCGCCGCCCCACCCCGCGTGATCGCCGAACGGCACCTCGGGCTGCAGCTGGAAGAGCCCGCGAGCCGGTGCCGCTTCCGCGCCACGGCCTGGAGCCGTCGCACAGACTGGGTCGCCCGTGCGCGCGAAGAGGGCTGGACGCAAGGCACCACGTTTGACCTCGCCTGTCGTCTACGGCGAAATTGGCACCCGGAGTTTGGCGGCTGGGAGTTGGAGATCCTCGAAACGCAAACGCCCTCCCCGAAGCGCTACCCGCACCAGGGCTGAGCAGCCTTGCGCAAAGAAATTCCGACACTTTTCGCAACCAAAGAAAGCGGGGGTGCTCTTATATACTGAACTTTCGCGTATGGCAGAAACGAAAAGCACCCGCAGCCGAGTTTGGATCTGGATCGTCCCCATTCTGATCATTCTGGCTGCTTTCCTGTACTTCTTTATGCCAGGTACACGCGACCGCGTCGTCGTGGAAACAGCCAAGGTGGAGCGGGATGATCTCGCCAAGACCTTCACCACCAACGGCAAAGTTGAACCACTCGCTGATTATCAAGCTCACGCGCCAACAGCCAGCACGGTGGAAGAGTTGCAGGTACACCTGGGACAGCAGGTCGCTCGCGGCCAGTTACTGCTGAAACTCGATGCCACCGATGCGGAGTTGCGCATCGCAAACGCGCAGAATGCCTTGTTCGCTCATAACCAGGACCTTCACAATTTGCAAAATGGCGGCACGCAGGACGAATTGCTGACGGAACGCGCGAATCTGAGCAGCGCGGAGGCGCAGCGCAGGGATGCCGCCACGAGTCTGAGCTCGCTGCAAGCGCTACAAGCCAAAGGCGCAGCCTCCTCCAACGAGGTTGCGGCGGCGCAGGCCCGTGTTGTCGATGCGCAGGCGCACGTCAATCAGCTGCAGTCGCGGCTCGGCAGCCGCTATGGCGCAGGTGATTATGCCGTAAGCCGATCGCAATTGAATCGCGACCGCCAGGAACTCGCCACGGCGCAAAGCGGACTCGCCGGCATGAATGTACATAGCCCCTTCGGCGGTACGGTTTACTCTCTGCCGGTTGCGCGCTACGACTACGTCAGTCCGGGGCAAGCGTTGCTCAGCGTCGCGGACTTACACAAGCTTCAGGTGCGAGCTTTCTTCGATGAACCCGATATTGGCAATCTTGCCGCCGGGGAACCCGTGAAGATCGTATGGAACGCGAAGCTCGACCGCACCTGGCACGGGCACGTCACGCAGGCACCCACGACGGTCGTCAGTGTGGGTACACGCAATGTTGGGGAGTGCCTGATCAGTGTTGAAGATGCGGACGGCGATCTTCTGCCGAACACCAACGTCACCGTTACGGTGACCACGTTACAGCGCCGTAATGTGCTTAGCCTGCCGCGCGAGGCCCTGCACACAGAAGGAACCAAAAATTACGTATTCCGCATCGTCGACGGCAGGCTGGCGCGCACCCCTGTCTCAGTGGGTTTATCGAACCTGGTTCGATTCGAAATCCGGGAGGGCGTCGCGGCTGGTGAGGTTGTCGCGGTGCGCTCGCCCACCGATACCGAACTGCAGAATGGGCTTCCCGTCCGGATGCAACCTTGATGCACCGCCCCCTGCCTCCAGCATGCAATCCTCGCTCGCGTCCAAGCTCATCCGCTAGATTTGCACCTTCGGCTATGTACGGATGTTTGATGCCAGGTGCTGTCACGTCCCGAACCCTCCGCAGAGCTTCCTTTCCATCGAAGCGGTCAAGGTTCGTCGCCATCTGCGCGTTCGCCTTATGCGCGGCGGTTGCCCACGCAACGGCGCAAAACGCTCCCGCCGCCAAAAAGCTTGACAGCGCCGAACACCTTCTTCTCGACGGCCGCGCCGACGAGGCCTCTTCCGCCTTGGGAGCGGTGCTCGCGACGGACGCCGGCAACGGCGCCGCCCATCTCTTGCTTTGCCGGGTGTATCTTTCCGAAGGTCTGTCCACACCGGCCGCAACAGAATGCGAGTCTGCCCTCGCGGACGGTCTTACCCACAACAGTGCGGCGCAGGATTGGGCAGGCCGTGCGCTGGGTGCGCGAGCCGACCACGCGGGCATGCTCTCCGGCCTGCGGCTAGCGGGTGCCGTGCGCTTCGCCTTTGAAGCCGCCTTCACGCTGGACCCAGGCAGTGAAGCCGCCGCCGTGGATCTCGGCCAGTACTACACCAGCGCCCCGGCCATCGTGGGCGGCGGCAATGAAAAGGCGCTTACCTTGGCAGCCCGCATCAAGCGCCCGATGCCTGAAATCGCGCATCGCATCCGCGCCATGGCTGCGGAAAAGCGCGACGACCTCCCTACCGCGGAATATGAGTTCCAGGCCGAAGCGGCCGTCGCCCAACGCCCGGGCGCTTTGATCGACCTCGCCACGTATTACGGCCGTCACGGGCAGACCGCCAAGGCCGTCAGCGTCGCGCAAAATGTGATTGCGCGTGACCATCCAATAGACGAAAACATGGTCGAAGCCGCTGGTGTGTTTTCCGACGCCAGCAGGCCCGACCTCGCCGAGGCTGCCCTGCGCAGTTACCTCACCCACGGCCTGAAAAGCGATCGCGCGCCGGTCTTTGCCGTCCACACGCAGCTCGGCACCCTGCTTGCAAACCGTCGCGACAAGGGGGCCGCGCGCGCTGAATTTAACCAGGCCCTCGCCTTGGCGGCACATTACCTGCCGGCACAGAAAGGTCTGGACGCGCTCTGATGCCTACGCTTTGTTCCATTCCGCGTCGTCCACTGCTCGGTACGTCGACACGCACGCTGGTGTTCGCACTTCTCGGCTCGGTCGCCCTGTTCTGCAACTGCGGGGCATCCGCGCAGATCTCGCTTTCGACGGCCGTGAATCTTGCCCTTGAAAACAACCTGCGCGTCCGTATGGCCCAGGCCGACCTGACCAAAGCGCAGGCCGTGCTGGCGCAAACCCGGGGTGCGTACATTCCTGCTGTTTCCACCACCGCCGGCGTTGGCCGGGCGACCGGCGCACCGTTGTCGCCGCCGGTGGTCTTCAGCATCGCCGCGCAGTCGCTGGTCTTCAGTTTTTCCCAGCCTGATTACATCCGTGCCGCACGGGCCGGCGTCTACGCCGCGCAGCTCGCTCTTGAAGCTGCCCGCAGTGACGCCGCCGAAGATGCCGCCACCAGCTACATCGCGCTGGATAATGCACTGCAGCGCCGCGCCATCGAACGCGAGGCGCTTGCGATCGCGAATCGGCTGGTTGCGATCGTGGGCGACCGTTACGCTGCCGGGGTCGACCCCCATATTGAGCTCACCAAGGCACAGCGAAATACGGCGCAGCTGCGCCTCCAGGCGCTTCTCGTCGACGATGAGATCGCCACGAACACCGGTCACCTCGCCATGCTGACGGGCATGCCCGCCGCCGGCTGGAAGACCGTGCTTGCGTCCATCCCCGCCCTTCGCCCGCCGCCGGCCCCCGATGCGGAGAGCACCGCCGATCCGCGGCAAACCCAGGGCATCTCGGCCGCGTTTGCCTCCGCGCGTGCCCGGGAGTACACCGCCCACGGCGAAAAACGCTACCTCTTCCGGCCGCAACTCGGCTTTTCTATCCAATACAGCCGCTTGGACGATGCCTTCAGCTCCTACGATTTCTACTATCCGGGCTTTCGGCAGCGCGCCGACGGCCAGCTGAACAGCTTCAACTCCTTCAGTGTGGGCGTCCAGCTCACGGTACCCCTGTTGGATATGGTGCATCGGGCGCGAGCCCAGGAGATCGCCGCCGACGCCGCCCATCTGCGCTACGACGCGCAACTGCAACAGGACACCTTTCTGGAAGGCCGGCAGAAGCTGCGGCACAGCGCCGCCGAGCTCGCCGCCCGGGCGGATCTTGCTTCGCTCGACCACACGCTTTCGCAGGATCAGCTCGATGCCGTGCTTGTGCGCCTGCGGGCGGCAGCCGGGGTTGGCGGTGGCGATCAACTCTCCCCTAAAGATGCGGAAAATGCCCGTCTCGCCGAACGGCAACGAAGCCTCGAGCAGCTTTCGACGGAATTGCAGCTTCGTCAGGCGGAGGTCTCCCTGCTGCGCCAGGAGGGAACGCTTACAGAGTGGCTCGCCGCGACAATCTCTGCAGCGCCCGCGGCAGTAGTTCCCGGATCAGCGACGGCACCGGCGGTGTCTTTGCCCGACACCGGTCCGACCCTGCCAGCAACAACGGGCACCACGCCGGGTTCCCTTTCAGGATCGTCCCCGGCATCGTCACCCGCCGGCACCGCGCCGCCTTCGGTCCCCACCACGGGAACCCTTCCCTCCACCCTTCCTTCCGCGCCGGTCACCACCCCCGACGCGCCCACAACGGCACCGCCGGGCACACCAACAACCCCGCCCAACACACCCGGAAGCTCCCCGCACCCATAGCCGCCGCTCGGCACGGGCATCATCTGAACCATCCAGCCCAGGACGACTCCGCTGCAAAACGAGTGCAGGATGGGGACTGGATGGTAAACTTGGAGACGTATGGCACCCTTGAAGACCTTGCTTCTGAACCCGCCTTCCTTTGAAAACTTCGATGGCGGCGCCGGCTCGCGCTGGCCCGCTACCCGTGAAGTGGAGTCCTACTGGTATCCCGTGTGGCTCACCTATCCCGCGGGCATGCTGGAGGGATCGAAGCTGATCGATGCACCGCCGCACCACATCACGGCGGAACAGGTCATCGAGACCGCGAAGAGTTTCGAGTTTCTCGTGCTCTTCACCTCCACCGTCGCCTGGACGGGCGACCACGGTCTGGCACGCGCCATCAAGGCGGCGAACCCGGCCATCAAAATCACCTTTGTCGGGCCGCCGGTGACCACCGACCCCGATCGTGCCCTCAATGAGTGCGAAGCCATCGATTTTGTCTGCCGCCGCGAGTTTGATTTCTCCGTCGTGGAGTACGCCAACCGCAAGCCGCTGAGCGAGATTCTCGGTATCAGCTATAAGGACGCCGAGGGCGTCGTCCAGCACACCCCCGATCGCCCGCAGGCCGAAGACCTCGACGCCATGCCGTGGGCGACCAAAATCTATGCCCGCGACATGGACGTAACCAAGTACAACGTCCCCTTCCTGCTCCATCCGTTCGTCTCGCTCTACACCACCCGCGGCTGCCCCGCGCAGTGCACCTTTTGCCTTTGGCCGCAGACCCTCTCCGGCCACGCCTGGCGCAAGCGCTCCACCGATGACGTTGCCGCCGAAATGGCCTGGGCGAAGCAACAGTTCCCCTACGTCAAAGAGTTCTTCTTCGACGACGACACCTTCAATATTCAGAAGGCTCGCACCGTTGAGCTTTGCGCCAAACTGAAGCCCCTCGGCCTCACCTGGTCCTGCACCTCGCGCGTCACCACCGATCGCGAAACGCTGAAGGCCATGAAGGAAGCGGGCTGCCGTCTGCTTATCGTCGGCTTCGAGTCCGGCGATCCGCAGATCCTGAAGAACATTAAGAAGGGCGCGACCATCGAACGCGCTCGCGATTTCGTTAAGGATTGCCACGATCTCGGCCTCGTCATTCATGGCGACTTCATCCTTGGCTTGCCGGGCGAGACCAAGGAATCCATCCGCAACACGATCAACTTCGCCAAGACGCTCGACTGCGAAACCATCCAGGTCTCCATTGCGCACGCCTATCCCGGCACCGAGTTCTACGACTTCGCGGAGCGCAACAATTTCATCACCAACAAAGGCATGGATGACGGCAGCGGTCATCAGATGGCGCACATCGAATATCCCGGTCTGCCTACGGAATATGTGCTCGAGATGGTTCACAAGTTCTACGACGAGTACTATTTCCGCCCCAAAGCGGCTGCACGCGTGGTGTGGAAGGCGATCGTCAACCGCGATGTGCCACGTCTCTACGTCGAGGCCAAGAGCTTCATGAAGCTGCGCCGCGAACGCAATGTCATGGTGCGTAAAGCCAAGGAAGAAAGCGATCTGCGTCAGCAGGAATCCGTCAGCATGAACGCCTGAGCTTCCGTTCCACCATACTCAACCCCAGCGACCCGGGTCCGTTCCCATGGACCCGGGTTTTGCTTGGAAACATCCCACGTAAGTTCGCTTATGACTCCTCGGCCCCATCGCCTGAAGGCCTCTCAATACGCCATCCTTGCCGCCGTGATGCTCACCGCATCCGTCGGCGATACGCTGCTTTCCCGCGGCATGGCACAGGTGGGTCCGGTCAGCCCGCACCATCTCGGCCTGTTGTGGCATGCCCTCTTTAACGGCTATGTCATCGTTGGCATCTTGCTCTTGATCGGCTTTTTCGCCAGCTACATGACGGCGCTCAGTTGGGCCGACCTCACCTTTGTCATGCCTTCTACAGCCTTCGGCTATGTCGTCGTTGCGCTGCTAAGCCGCCTTTGGTTGCATGAGCAACTGTCCGGCTACCGCTGGTGCGGCATCGTCCTCATCGTCTGCGCCGTCGGGTTCGTGGCCAACGGTCCTTCCCGCACAGACGATGCGATGCCCGCAGGAACGCCAAAGCTTACCGGGATGGACTCCGGAGTCGGCCGGTGAGTACGCTGCCCTCCCCCGCACACCTGTCCGCCCGCGGCTCCCATCTACTCACCGACTGGCTGTGCATCTTCGCCGTCGCCACGTTAGCCATCCTTGGCGAATGCTTTATCGCCGCCGCCATGCGCGTATTGGGCGATCTCGATGGACTTCGCGCACGTGAAGGCTTCGCCGGTATGGTGCGAACCATTCTCGGCAGCCCGCAGTTCGTCGTCGGTGCCATTTGCATGGCGCTCAATTTCTTCGCGATGCTCTACACCCTTAGCCTCGTCGACCTCTCCCTGGCCGCCCCGGCCACGGCCGCGCTCACCTATATCGGCAACGCAATCGCCGCCAAGCTGTTTCTGAACGAAAATGTCGACCGTCGCCGCTGGCTCGCGGTCAGCTTCGTCGCCCTGGGCGTCGTGCTGATCTCCCATTAAGAGCGGAGGTTCCGCACATCTTGCTCTTCTGTGGTCATCCCCGAAGGGGATCTGCGTTCTGCATGCCGTGATACATCGTGTAAGGCAATCGGATCGCCTGACCCTCACACCAACAGCCGCATCAACCCCGTCGCCGGCAAATCCGGTGAGAGAAACCGACTCCCTTCACCCATCGCCGCCTCCGCCGCCAACCGCCCACTGCGCACCGCGCCCTCCATCGTCGAAGGCCATCCCGTGCGCGTCCAGTCTCCGGCTAATAGAAGCCCATCCCCCAGTGCATCGCTCGCCGGCCGAAACCGATCCAGCCCGGGAACGACAGAAAAGGTCGCACGCGCTTCCTTCAACACACCGGACTTCAATACCTTCGCTTCGCGCACCCTTGGAAAAAACAAAGCCAACTCGCGGCGCGCAAAGGCCAGGATCTCCTCTCGGCTCTGCTTTAACTCTGCGAACGAAGCGCTGATTGTCAGCTCTAAATACTGCCCGGAGCCATTCGCATATTGACCAACGCCCTCCGTCGACTGCCGCCCCCCGGTGCGAATGGACGTTTTATTGAACATCCACTGGATCCGTGTGTCCAGCAACCCAGCATGCGGCAGCTCCGTCACGGTCCGATCCAGCCAAAGGTGAATCGTGGTGATCGGCGCGTGCACAAAGTGGCGCAAATTTTCACACACTGCACGCACCGGCGGCGAGTCCGGCAACGTCTGAAGCAGCTTCGCGGTCTGCTCAAAAGGCAGCGCCAACACCACTTGTGCGGCTTCTAACGTCCCGCCCTCGGCTAGGTGCACGCGCCATCGCCCGTCGGCACGCTCCAGGCGCTCGGCGCCCGTTCGCAGCCGTACCCCCGCGCCCTGCCGTTGTGCAAGCTCCAGAAAACTCGCCAGAAACGTCGAAAGTGGCTCCGTCGGAATGCCAAACCGCACCCCGTCCGGATTGCGCAACAGCATCTCGTGCATCACCTTGCCGATGTAGCGTGTGGAACTCCGTTCAAAGCCATCGTTCAACGCCGCCAGCACGGTCGGCTCCCAAAAGTGTCGAATTGCCCGCTCAGTCTGCCCGGTCCGCGCGAGCCAGGCGCTGAAGGGCTCGGCATCGCTGGCCGGGTAGCCGCGCATGAAGTCCATGAGTCCCCGTGCCACGGCCAGCTTGTCCAACGGGCTCAGCATTCGTGCGCGCAAAAAGCTGAAGGTCGAGTGCAACGGCGCCGGCAGGAGCTGCGGCCCAATTGCGCTCGCCCGTGTTCCCCGCCCGGCGGTTGCCGGCTCGAGCAGGGTGATGCGGTCATACCAGCGCAGCTTGCCTTCCGCTCCTGCAAGCCGGCAGAGATCGATTAAATTCGTGCAGCAGCCCAGCAAGATATGCTGTGAATCGATCTCCTCTTCAAGCGCCGGATGCGGATAAGAGTACGCCCGCCCGCCGATGTAGGGCTTGCGATCCAGCAGCGTGACCTCCGCGCCCACGCCCGAAAGCGCGACCGTTGCCGCCAAGCCCGCCAGCCCCGCACCCACGACGATCACATCCGCCTGCCGCGCCGCCTCCGTCACATCACCCTCGCAACCAGGGACCCAACCAGACCGCGCCCGAGAATGGCCAGCTTCTCCCCCGTCGGCACCGATACCCGTTTCTCAAAAACCGCCTCTGGATCAGCGGCGATCCGTTCCAGCAAACGACGGTAGATCGTCACCAGCACCCGCATCGCCGGCTGCGCATCCTTATCGATCAACGGAATTAGCGCTGCCCCCGAGGCATAATATCGCTGCGCCCTCTCGATCTCTGCGGTCAGCACAGCCTTGATCGCCGGTGACAGCGCCTCCGGTGAACTGGAGGCAGTTTGCGTCGCTCGTGCAAGCTGCTCCACCTGCACGCCACTCCTTGCAAGCTCATCCAGGGGCAGGTACACGCGCCCGCGTTCGGCGTCTTCCCTCACATCGCGCAGGATATTGGTTAACTGGAATGCCACGCCCGTATGTTCCGCGAGCTGCTCCGCCTGGATGCTCTCATAACCGAAGATGCGAATCGTCACCAAACCGACCACCGACGCGACAAGGTAACAATACCGGTACAACGCGTCGAAAGATTCGTAGACCTGATACGTCCTCAGCGCCGTCCCTTCCCCGGACGCCACGCTCCCCTCAACCGCCACCACCCCGGCAAGCTGCGGCTCGAGGTCCATCGTCGTGCCGGCAACCAGCTGCTCCAGCAGATCACTCGATATCCCAAAGCTGCGCTGCACATCGTTCACTGCCAGAAAGAGAGGTTCCTGCGTCCTCTCCTCGCGCGATTGCCGCCAGGCTGCGGTCCACGCCGCCATTGCCAGGCGACGCTCCTCGATCGACAGGGCTTCATCATCGGCGAGATCATCCGCCTTGCGCATGAACGCATACACCGCGCACATCGCGTCCGATTTATGCCGAGGCAGCGCTCGGAACGCCCAATAGAAATTCTTTGCCTCGCGCCTCGCGACCCCGCGGCAAAACGCATAAGCCGAAGCGAGCTCCGGTGCACGCGCCGCTGTCATACTGTGGGTTCCTGTCGCTGACCTGAGCGGGCAAACGGCCCGGCGGACGCCATCTTGCCCACCAGTGCACCGGCAAGCAAGCGCAGCTTCGCCGCTTTGCTCACCACCGGCCGCACCCGCAAGATGTCGTAATTCTGCGCTGCAATTGCGTCCAAAATCGCGTGTCCCCCTCTGGCAAACAGCGAAAGGGTCGCCGCCAGATCGCGGTTGACCAACGTCGCAATCCGCTGCCCACGCGTCAACCGCGCCCGTGCATCCTCCACCAAAAATTGCATCATCGCCCGGAAGTTTGCGTCAAAACGCCGCGCAGCAATCTGCTCATCCGTCACCCCAAAGCGCTTCATCGCATCCGCGGGCAGGTAGCGCCGTTCACGATCCACCCAGTCCGGCAACACATCCTGGTAAAAATTTGCTAGCTGCAGCCCCGTGCAGATCTCATCGGAGAGCGCGAGCAGCTCCGGGTCGTCGTAGCCACTTACCAGCAGCACCAAACGCCCAACCGGATTGGCCGAATAGCGCGAATACGCCTCCAGCGTCGTCAGCGACGCATGCCGTGGATATACCTGATCCTGCTCAAACGCGGTGATCAAATCATCGAACGGCTCGATGGGCAGGTGCCGTGTCGCTACGGTCGGCTGCAGCGCCACAAACACTGGATGCCGCGATCGCTCCGGTGTTGCAAAGCTTTCATTGAGCAGGCGCCGCCACTCACTGAGCAGCCGCGTCGCCGTCGCGACATCCCCAACCTCATCGCCCAGATCATCCGAAGTCCGGCAAAAGGCGTACAGACTGTCAAAATGCGGGCGCAGATTGGCAGGCAGGAAGAAGGTCGCCACATGAAAATTTTCATAGTGCGTTGCGGCCAAATGCCTGCACCAGGCCTGCGCTTCCGCAAGCGGGGGCCTGGTCGCGGGCGTGCGATACACCGCTGGCGCCTCGTTCAACGCGCCGAACGCTTCCGTGCCGACCTCCAACGCCGCGCTCATACAAGCGCCTCCATCGTTAGTCCCACCTCAGCCCGGCGTACCGCACCCGGCAAACCCTGTGGGTAGATCACTGTTTTGATCTCCGGCACGGTACCTTCGGCCGGCCGCGTCAGCATCCGCCGGAAGACCTCCGGCACCTCCGCCAGCGCTGCCGTCCCGGTCAGAAACGCCTCGCCATCGAAGCGCCCCGACTGCAACAACGCAAACGCCTGCCGGGCTGTCCGTGGCGTGTGATGGAAGCTCGCCTTGATTGTGAGATCGGAGTAGTGCAGCAGGTTTGTATCGAAGGCCACGGACGTTCCGGCAGGTGGCCCGCCGAACAGATTCACAAGACCACCCTTGCGCGCCATCGCCACCGCCCATTGCCATGCCTCGGGTGTCGCCACGGCCTCAAATACCAGGTCGGCCCCACGGCCCTCCGGCGTCAACGCCCGCGCCGCAGCAATGGGGTCTCCAACATCCCCCACCCGCAGCACCTGTTCAGCCCCCAGCCGCAGCGCGGTCGCAACCTGGTCCGCTCGTTTCCCCACCGCAATGACATGCAGGCCCAGCAACGCCCCGGCATGCACAAATAGCAGTCCGATCGGTCCCGCACCCAGCACAATCGCGGTCTGCCCCCCGCGTGCACCCGACTCCTCGAGCCCGCGCATCACGCAGGCCAGCGGCTCGGTCAAGGCTGCATGCTCACTCGGCATGCCATCAGGCAAGTGCAACGTGTTCTTCTCGGCAATGCGCGCCGGCACCCGCACAAACTCCGCATAGGCCCCGTTGTTGAACAGCAGATCGTCGCAAAGGTTCCCCTGCCCCTGCCGGCAAAAAAAGCAAACGTCGCAGGGAGCCGAGTTCAGCGGCACCACCCGCTCGCCGATCGCAAATTCGTCCACACCCTCACCGCACGCCACCACCGTGCCGGCCAGCTCGTGCCCGAAGAGCCGCTCCGGCGTGAGCATGCGCGCATGGTAGCCACGCCGGAAGACCTTCAGATCCGTTCCGCAGGTCAGCGCTGCATCCACGCGCAGCACCAGCTCCCCTGGCCCCGGCTGCGGCAGGGCCACGGTCTCCATGCGCAAATCTTCTCTGCCATGCAAGACCGCTGCCGTCATGGTCGTGCGCCCCGTATCCATTCGTCTCCATTCTCGCATCCCGCCCGCGTCCGGCGCCGTGCCGGAAACGCCCCAGACACAATCTCGCGACCACGGCTACCCCGGCACCATCTGATACCCTGACGCTCAAGCCGCATGCCACTTGTTTCCCCAGGAGCCTACGCCAAACGCCTCGTTTCCTCCGTGCAGGACTACTCCCTGCTGACTGGCCGCGCCATCGGCTCCATCTTCTCCGCGCCGCACTACTTCGCTGACACCTTCATCCAGCTCGACTCCATCGGGGTTGGCTCCGTGCCTATCGTCATCCTGGCGGGTTTCTTTACCGGCGCCGTGCTCACGCTGCAATCCACCACCACCCTGAAGCAGTTCGGCGCCGCCAACCTCACCGGCCGGCTCGTCTCGCTTTCCATGATCAAGGAGCTCGGCCCCGTGCTCACCGGCCTTATGGTTTCCGGCCGCAACGCCTCCGGCATGGCCTCGGAGCTCGGCTCCATGAAGGTCTCCGAACAAATCGACGCCATGCGCGCCTTGGGCACCGATCCCATCCGCAAGCTCGTCACGCCCCGGCTCATCGCCACCGTCACCATGCTCTTCTTTCTCACCATCATCTCCGATACCTTCGGTATCTGCGGCGGTGCGCTGGTCGCCGTCACCCTTCTGCGCCAAAGCGGTGCGGCGTTCTTCCATAACGCCATCAACGCCCTTATTTTCGGGGATGTCGTCGAAGGCCTCACCAAGCCCCTTTTCTCCGGCTTCATCATCGCCACGGTCGGCTGTTATTACGGTCTGGCCACTTCGGGCGGCACTCGCGGCGTCGGCAAGGCGACCACCCAGGCCGTCGTCACCTCGTCCGTTCTGCTCATCATCGTCGACACACTCGTCACCAAACTCATGATCGGCATCTTCGGCCGGTAGCCTCCATCGCCTCCGCTTCTATGGACCCCACAAGCCTGCCCCCACCGAATGCCCCGGCACATGAGCCCGTCATCGAGTTCTCGCACGTGTCCATCACCTTCGACCGCGAGCCTGTCCTCCGCGACATCAGCTTCACCATCGGGCGCGGCGAGACCCGTATCCTGCTCGGTCCTGCCGGCGGCGGCAAAAGCGTCCTCATCAAGCTCGCCAACGGTCTGCTGCAACCCGATCAGGGCCAGATCCGCATCTTCGGCCAGGACCTAGCCAACCTCACCGAAGCGGAGATGTTTCAACTTCGCGCCCGCATCGGCATGGTCTTTCAGGAAAGCGCCCTCTTTGATTCCATGAGTGTCGAAGACAATGTCGCCTATCGCCTTCACGAAGAGCACGTACCCGAGCCCGAGATCCACAATCGCGTCGTGGAGGCCCTCCGCTTCGTCGAACTTGAACCGGCCATCGCCAAGTTCCCGTCCGAGCTTTCCGGCGGCATGCGTCGTCGCGTCTCCATCGCCCGCGCCATCGTCAGCCGCCCTGAACTGCTTCTCTACGACTCCCCTACCGGTGGTCTCGACCCCATCACCTCGAATACCATCATCGAACTCATCGTGAAGCAGCGCGACGTTTCCGGCGCCACGGCTCTGCTGATCACGCACCGTCTGCAGGATGCCTTCACCCTCGCCACGCATCGCTTCAATCAGGCAACCGGGCACATGCAACCCATGCTCAATCACGAGATCGATCCAAGCACCCGGTTCCTCGCCCTCCACGAGGGCAAGGTCGTCTTCGATGGCATCACCCGCGAACTCACCCACACCGAGGACCCCTGGCTGAAGGCCTACCTCGCCTGAGGCTGAAAGCCTACCTCGCCTTTCACCTCATGAGCCTGACCCCTGGTAGGGGTTGAAGACCCGTCTCGCACCGCCTTCGGCATCGTTCTTAAGGGCCAAAGGCCTGCTCCATAACAGCCTGGGCCGCAAGGCCAGGTAATGGTCGCGACAAACCAAAAGAGGGCTGAAGCCCGACACATCACCAGCATCCAGCCAACGGGAACCAACCCAAAAACTTCGTCCACCCTCCAACAGGCATGCCCGACCCACAGACCTATACCGCCGATCAGGTCGCACTGGCCGCACGCGAGCTACGCCAGGCCGCGGGAAGTGAGGAAGAACACTTCACCGGCGCGGACGTCATCCGCATGCTCTCCGATGAGGTGCGCCTGCTCCGCGAGCGCGGCTTCACCGATGCCCGGATCGCCGATCTGCTCACCGGCTTCGATATCTTTGTTTCCGCTGCCGACATAGGCCGGAACACGACCGCACCCCGCCTCGTGGACTAGGGGCATGCCCGTTCCGAGCGCTTCCTCAACTCGGCAAAATCCCGTATTTTTCCGCCAGAAACGTTTGGGGCACCGGCGGCAACACCCCGGCCAGCTCCTGCCACGTTCGCAGGCGCATGCGATGCCGCACCTCGGCTGAGTGCACTGCACCGAGCACACGAAAGCAAAGCTCTTCCAGATCCGCCCTGCGCCCGTCCACCAGCACCAGCAGCGCGCCATCCACGGCGAGCGCCGCCAGCAGCCCCCGCACCAGTTGATAGCCGGCAAACGCCAGCCCGGAACGCGGCAGCGCCCCTACCTCAAAGAGGTCATCCACACCCTCGTACCGCAGCAACCGCTCGCGCGAGGCCTTGCCGAAGCCCCCCTCGGTCAGCTTCGCCTCCGCCACCGTTGTACCGAGGCACATGTCCAGTTCCGTCCGGTCCACCTCGCCGCCGTGCATCGGCAGCTCCGCCCGTACGCCGAAATGCGGCTGGGATCCGGCGTCCACGCCCAGCAGCGCGCACACACCGCTCCGCCGCAACACGCCGGGATAACAAAAAATGTTCATCAACAGCGCATCGGAGCTGCTGGCACACTCCAGCTCACCCCGCCGGCGATCCCCCGCGCGCGGCAGCAGACGGCTGCCGGTGTACGTCTTCTCGAGGCGTCGCGCCCATGCGGGGTTCGCCAGGATCCGCCGGTACGACGCCCGTAGAAAGTTCCCGTGCCCGCCCTCCGCGTCCTCCGCATACACCACGCCCGGCGTTCGGCTATACCCAACCTCAGCGTTTCGCGCCGACTCTGCCTGGAAATGGCGCGCCACCAACTCGGCCCGCAGTCCCTGTGCCGAGCGGCGTGGCTTTTCTGACTTCGTCATCATGGGTGCAAGGCTTTCCTGGGTGGGGGCGAAGAGACGGTGAAGTCAGCATACCTCAACCTCAGCTTCAATCTCGGCGTTAACCCTACCGTGGCCCCAACGCCCGCAAGGTCTTTTCCAACGCCTGCGTTATCGCCTCAGCCGGCATTTCGCGCGGGAACCGCACCGGTTCCCCTACCCGCACCGCCACGCGCCCGGTTCGAAACCATCGCCCGTCCAGCCGGCCCATCCCCTGCAAAGCTACCGGCAGTACCGGCACCCCTGAAGCCTGCACCAGCAAACCAATTCCCGGCCGAAATGGCTGCAGCTTGCCGTCGCCGCTGCGCCGGCCCTCCGGAAATACCAGCACGGAGTATCCCCGGTCCAGGGCCTCACCGGCATGCGCAAAGCTTTGCCGGAACCCGCGCAGCCGCGGCAGCGGAAAAACATTGAAGAACGCCACAAGCAGCCAGTATGCCGGCCGCGCCAGCAGGTTCAGCCAGCGGTTTCCCTGCCCACGCCCACGCCGCAGGTCGTCGAGCACCTCCGCCGACATCGCCGCCGCCAGATGCCTGCGCAGCGGTCCCGGCAGGGCATACAGCAGCAGCGGCAAGTCATACACATTCACGTGATTGGCGACCACCAGCACCGGCTCCTGGCTCGCTGGCCTCGGCGCATCCCTCACCACCCGGGGGGCCGCCAGCGCCCACACCAAGGGCCGCAGAACCGCCTCGACGAACGCCACACGCAACCAACGCACTGGACGGCCCCAAGGCCAGCGCGCGTACCGGATCGGTGACCCTGCCGCAGTTTCGTTCCCCCGCTTCGCCGCGGGTCGATCGTAGGCGGTTGTACTCAACGCAGCGGCCTCGCCGGGCGCCAACAGTCCCGTAACTCTCCGCAACTCCCCAAGCGTCGTCACCGCTGCGATCGCCTCGTCACTTATCTCGGTGCCCAACCGCGTTTCCAGCATGGACTGCAGTTGCACCCGGCCCAGGCTGTCCAGGTGCAGGTCCTCAGTCAGCCGCTGCCCGTCCCCACCTCCCGCGCCCGCCTCATGCGTAACCTCCGCGATGGCAGTCAACAAGGCATCCTGTGACGTCTCCGGACCCGCTGCGCCCAAGGACGGCTCGATCTGCGAGGACGCCCAAACCGCCATCCTGCGCCGTAGCAGCTTTCCCGTCGCGGTGTAGGGAAAGGCCGGCTCCGGCCAGCGCAGGGCATGACTGAGCTGCTGAAACCCCGCCAGTCGCGCATTCGCCCCCTCCCGCACCGCTCGCAGATCTCTCGCTCCCTCCCCAAACAGGATCACCGCCACTGGCTCCACCCCGCGCGGTGTTGCGCAGCCCACCACTGCACAATCGCGCACCCCGGGCTGATCCAGCAGCGCTCTTTCCAGGTCCCTCGGATGGACGTTCATGCCCGCAGCGGTCACAATCACATCGCTCTTGCGCCCTGCGAAACGCAGGTCCCCGCGCTCGTCGGCTATCCCTAGATCACCGGTGGCCAGCCATTCGCCCACGCGCGGTTGAAAGCTCCCCCCCTGCCACGACCCCGCCGCCAGCATCGCGCCGCGGACCTCAATCTCCCCGTCCGCGCGCAGCCGTACCTCGCGCCCCGGCAGCGCCTTGCCCAGCGTTCCTTTGCCCACGCGCAGGGGGTGGTTCAACGTCACCAGCGCAGCGGTCTCGGTCAGCCCATAGCCCTGAATCAGCGCCAGGCCGAGCCCGTTCCAAAAAGCTTCAAGATCCGCCGGCAATGTGGCGCCGCCGCAGATGAGCGCCCAGAACTTCCATCCCAGCGCCCGATGCACCCCACGGAAGCGCCACCAGCGCTTCCAGGCCGGCATGCCCCCGCTCGCCTGCAGCCCCGCTTGCAGTTCCGTTTGGAGCTCCGGAAACCGTTGCTGCAGATGCCCCCGCAACAAATCCAGCACCCGCGGTACCGCAACCAGTACGGAGATCCGTTCGCGTTTTGCCAGCGCCACCAGCCGGCTCGGCTCCAGCGCATCGGTGAAATGCACTTCGGCCGCCAATAGCGGAGGAAGCCACAATCCCATAAACTGCCCAAAAACATGGCTTAACGGCAAAGTATGCAAAAAACGCAGTGGATGAAACGGCCGCTCATAGCGCCGGTACCGCGCAATCTCCGCCTCAATCGGCCCCACGCTGGCTAGTACATTCCCGTGCGTGTGGACGACACCCTTCGGCTCGCTTGTGGTTCCAGAGGTGAACACGATCTGCAACGGGGTTTCCAGCCCCATGGTCGGCTCGATCTGGAAATTCGGCACGCGCGGCAGCCCCTCGGTCAATCCATCCAACGCCAGTGTGGGTACCTTCGTGCCCAGCGCTGCCAGCAAGGGCGCTTCCCCGATCACCAACCGGGGCGCCACCTCCGCGATCACCCGCTGCGCAAACCCCGGCGCCCCCGTCGCATCCAGGGGCACCACCAACACCCCGCGCAACACACATCCAAAGAACACTGCCATCCACCCCGCCGAGTTTGCCCCCCAAAGCACAACTCGTTCGCCGACGCCGATCTCGCGGCGCGCCAACTCCGCCGCAAACCGGCCCGCAAGCTCCGCCAGGCTGCGGTAGGTGGTGCGAAAGGCCCGGTTCCCCCGGTGATCGACGACGGCCACGTCGCGCGCGCTGTGCCCCCAGTCTTCGATCAGGCTAGCCAAATGCGGCCGCATGCACGCCCCTCCCCCACGCTCGTTCTCACCAGAAATATAGCCTTGCGGCAAAGGGCCCAGCCACCCTTGTCTATCCCGTCCCATCTCCGGCCCCATCTTCCGCTCGCCGCGCACCACCGTTCCGGATGCTCTCTGCCGGTCCGAAAATCCGCGAACACTGTGTCCATTGCTTCCGTTACACCTCCATCGCCTCCCCAGACGGGATACGGAGCTTCTTTTCCACCACAAAGTTTACCTTTGTACCCCAAAATGCAAACTTCAGCTTCTACATACCTCCGGGAATGTGTATCATCCAGTCCTATCGAGGTTTGTACCCGGGCCGTGGCTCCGTAATGCAATCACCCCTTTGTGGCACAGCCTGCGCCACAGGTTCAACCCTCGAAGCAGCAAAAGAAGGAAAGAAGGATCGCGAAACAATGGTTGAAGCCGTTGTGCTGTGGAACGAGCCCAATAATCTCTCCCACTGGAACTTCAAGCTCGATCCCAACTGGGAGCGGTTTAGCGACATGGTCAAGCGCGCCTCGGCCGCCATCCGTGCCATCAACCCCTCCCTCCCCATTGTTCTCGGTGGGGTTTCCTCCTGCGATTGCGACTTCCTGCGCAACATGGCCGCCCAGGGCGTCATGGAGGTTGTCGACGCCGTCGGCGTGCACGGCTTTCCACTCGACTGGAACCACTGGCGGCTCGACGAATGGCCCGATCGGATCCGCGAAGCCAGTGCGGTTTGCGGCAAACCCGTTTGGGTCACCGAGGTCGGAGTCTCCTCCTTTGGCGCCGAAGAGGTACAGGTCTTCGGCCTGGAGCGCACCTTGGAGCTGCTGAAAGGCCACACCGAACGGCTCCATTGGTACAGCCTCTTCGATCTTCCGCCCTCCTGGCCGGCCGAAACACGCCACAAAGAAGCCGAGGGTTCTGCCTACTATCGTCACTATTATCTCGGTTTGATCAAAGCCGATGGCGAACCCAAGCTGGCTGCCAAGTCCTTTCCGAACGATGGCAGCGCGGGTCTCTGCCAATGGTTTCACTTCGAAGATCCTCGTTTGGAAGATGCCGCCCGATGGATGCGCATGCACGAGGTCGAGTACCTGCGTACCGGTCTAAGTTGGGCAGACAGCTACCGCCCCAACGCCCAAGCCTGGTTTGACCGTCAAATGCAGGTGCTGGCACCCTTTCGCGTCGCTCTCACGCTGTGCTTCACCCCCGGTCACCTTGGCCTGGAAGACCATCACACCAGCCCGCCAAGGGATAACCAGGACTTCGCCGACTTTGCCGCCCGGGTCGTCGAGCGGTACGCGCCGGCAGCCTGGAACGCTCCTGTCCCCGCAGGAAAACTTCACCTAACGGAAGAGGAGCCCGTCGCAAGCCTATGAGCAAGCAGATTCTTATCACCGGTGGCGCCGGCTTTGTCGGATCCCATCTGGCCGACGGTCTTCTCCGCGCCGGGCACAGCGTCCGCATTCTGGATGACCTCACCCCGCAGGTCCATGCAACGGGCCGGCCTGAGTATCTTTCGCCCGCTGTTGAACTCATCGTCGGTGACGTTCGCGACCCGAACCGCCTGCGCGAGGTCATCGCCGGCGTGGATGTCATCTTCCACTTCGCCGCCACGGTGGGCGTCGGGCAGTCCATGTACGAGATCGCCCGCTACATGAGCGTGAACACCCAGGGCACGGCCGAACTGCTGCAGGCTCTACTCGACGCTAAACACATGCCGGAAAAGCTGGTGGTCGCCTCGTCGATGTCCATCTACGGCGAAGGCCGTTATGTGTGTACGGAATGCGGCAAAGCCGCGGCGCCCCCTGTGCGCTCGGTCGCTCAGCTCCGCTCCGGGCGATGGGATCTGCCCTGCGATGCGTGCGGAGGTGTGCTCGCCCCCGTACCGACGGACGAAACCAAGCCTTCGGAAATCAACTCAGTCTACGCTCTCTCCAAACGCGATCAGGAACAACTCTGCCTCATCTATGGCCGGACCTATGGGTTGCCCGTTACCGCGCTGCGCTTCTTTAACATCTACGGGACGCGCCAGGCGCTTTCGAATCCCTACACGGGCGTCGCCGCGGTCTTTGCCGCACGCATGCTGAACGGCAACGCACCGACCGTCTTTGAAGACGGTGAGCAGATGCGCGACTTCGTCAGTGTGCACGATATCGTCCGCGCCAACATGCTCGCCATAGAGCGTCCGGAGTCGAACGATGAGGTGATCAATATCGGTTGCGGCCAACCGATTACCATCCGCCGTGTCGCCGAACTTCTATCGGGTGCCCTCGGGAAGTCGTTCGAACCGGTAATTACACAGAAATACCGCGCCGGCGACATTCGCCATTGTTATGCCGATATTTCTAAGGCGCAAAACCTCTTGGGCTACCAACCTCAGGTCACGCATGAGGCCGGGTTCCGCGAACTCGCCGCTTGGCTCACCGAGCAGGAAGCCGAAGACAAGGCAGAAACCATGCTCAAGGAACTGACGGCCTATGGACTCACCGCCTGATGGGGTCAAGGTACCGGCATGCGGTCACGGGCACACGAATCACGGAGTTGCAAAGGGATGAAGCGATGAAGGCGGGCGGCGAACAAACAGCTCTCATTACCGGAGGGGCCGGCTTTATCGGGTCCAACCTCGCGGAAAGGCTCCTTGCAGAAACCAATCTCCGCGTTCGCCTCTTCGACAACCTATCTCGCCGCGGTGTCGAACACAACGTCGCCTGGCTCCGCTCCCTGCCCGGCGCCAAGCGGCTCGAGATCGTGCAGGGCGATGTCCGTGATCCCCGTGCCGTTGCCGAGGCCGTTCGCGACGCGGCGGAAATCTACCACCTCGCCGCCCAGGTCGCTGTGACAACCTCCATCGAAGATCCACAGGCCGACTTCGAAATCAACGCCCTCGGAACATTGCACGTTCTCGAAGCGGCCCGCCGGTCCACCCGCAAACCCTTTCTTCTGTTCACCTCCACGAACAAAGTGTATGGTTCGCTCGAGGCTGTCCCGGTCCAGCGGACAGCGACACGCTACGAGGCGAGCCATCCGAAGTTTCAGGGCGTGGCCGAGGACGAAGCCCTTGATTTCCACTCACCCTACGGCTGTTCCAAAGGTACGGCCGATCAGTATGTTCGCGACTACGCCCGCATCTATGGCCTGCCCACCGTCGTCTTCCGCATGTCCTGCATCGCCGGCCCGCGTCAATTCGGCAACGAGGACCAGGGCTGGGTGGCGCATTTCTTCTACTCCGCGCTAGCCGGTCTGCCGATCACCGTCTACGGCGACGGTTGCCAGGTCCGCGACGTTCTGCACGTCCACGATCTCGTCGATGCCATGCTCGCCGCCCGCGATCATCGCCGCACCACTCGCGGGCAAATCTACAATCTTGGCGGCGGCCCGTCCCGCTCGGTGTCTGTGCTTGAAATGCTGCATTCCATCGAAACGCACATCGGCCGGCCCTTGGACCTCCGTTTTGCCGGCACCCGGCCCGGCGATCAGCCGTTGTACATCTCCGACACCCGCAAGCTGGAGCGGGATGCCGGATGGCAGCCGCACCGCGCTTTGCCGGATATTCTGAACAGCATCCGTGGATTTTGGCTGGATAATGAGTCGGCCATTCGTCGGCAACAGGCCCAAACCCTTCCCGCAACAGACCTTATCGCCGAGGAGGTGGCATGAAGTTCGCGCTCGTCAATCCGCGCTGGACCTTCGAGGGTTCCACCTACTTCGGCTGCTCCGACGCCCACTTCCCACTGGAACTGCTCTCCGCCCGTGAGTTCCTGCGCGCCGCCGGTCACGACGTCTTACTCGTTGATGCCCTCATGGAGGACCTCACGCCTGATCAGGTGCGTGCGCGTCTCGACGGCTTCCATGAGGACTTTTTGGTAGTTCCAACGGCGCCCTCCTACCTTTTCTGGCGCTGCCCGCAGCCCGAACTGCGCATTCCGCGCCACTGGCTTTCGGCGCTCGCTCGCCCGTCGCAGACCGTCGTCATCGGGCCGCACGGCTCCGCGACACCGCTTGCCACTCTCGAAAAAACCGGCGCGGACGTCGTTCTACGCGGCGAACCCGACCAGACCCTGCCGCAACTCGCCACGCTGCCCTATGAGATGATCGCCGGTTGTGTGTGGCGGGATGCGAACGGCGCGGTGCACCAAAGCCCAGGCCTCGGCACCACCGATATGCGCGCCCTCGGCCCCCTGGATTATTCGGACTACCCCGTCGAACGCCACAGCCACAAGCACCACATCTTTCCTGGCAATGGGGCCGACCACCTCCGTCTCGGCGCCGAAGTCGAGTTCGCCCGGGGCTGTCCATGGTCCTGTTCCTTCTGCAATAAAACTCTCTTCCGCAACAAATACCGCGAACGCGAGCTCTCCGCCGTTCTCTCTGAAGTCGATCAGCTCATCGCGCGTGGGGTCGACTATCTCTACTTCATCGACGAAATCTTCGGCGTCGGCAAAACCGTCCGCACCCTGCTCGAAGAACTCGCGAAACGCCCTGTCTCTATCGGCTTCCAGTCCAGAATTGATCTATGGGACGAAGCCGGCATGGACCTGCTCGCAGCCGCCCACACCGTCTCCTTTGAGTGCGGCGTCGAGTCCATCACCGATGCGGGCCGCGATGCGATGAACAAAAACTGCCGCATGACCACCGAGCGCATCGGGGACCTGCTGATCTACGCCCGCCGGCGCATCCCTTGGGTGCAGGCCAATCTGATCAAGACCCCCGAGGACGACCCCGGGCTCGTTGCCGCCTGGCAGACCCGCATGAAGGCTGCCGGCGTTTGGGTCTCTGAGCCTGTCCCCATGTTTCCCTTTCCCGGCAGCCCCCAATATGTGCAAACCTTCGGCGCACAGCCGGATGACACCGCCTGGGAACGCGCGCACTCCTTTTACCTGAACATCTTTTCGGAAAAAGGTTTCAGCGACGTTCAGGCCGAGCATCCGCTCACCCTCGCCGAACTCGAAATGCAGGACCTCGCATGCGTCTCCTGATGACCACCGACACGATCGGCGGCGTTTGGACCTTCACCTGCGAGCTTTGCGAGCAGTTACTTCGACGCGGCCACGAACTCTATCTCGTGAGCTTTGGCCGGGAACCCTCCCTAAGCCAGCGCCAGTGGTGCACCAAACAGTGCCGGCAGCATAGCGGACGCCTTTCTTTGAGCGCCACCACAGTTCCACTCGAGTGGATGCAGAACAATGAAGCCGCTTTCGAGCAAGGTCAAGAAGCAATCCTAGAGGACGCATTCCATTTCCAGCCTGACCTGATCGTCTCCAACCAGTTCTGCTTCGGCCGGCTCGCGACGAAGACCCCCCGCATCGTCGTTGCGCACAGCGACGTGCTGAGCTGGGCAGCAGCCTGCCGCCCCCTCGCGCTTGAATCTACCCCATGGTTGAATCGTTACATCGGCATGGTGCAGGCAGGTCTGCATGGTGCCGCCGCCGTAGTTGCACCCACGGCCTGGATGGGCAAAGCCCTTCAAAGCAACTTTGCTCTGCCGCAGGGCTTCTCCGTTATCCCGAACGGTATCCGCATGGAAGGCTCTAAAGGAGAGACACCCGAGCGTAAGCTACAGGCCATCACCGCTGGCCGTTTTTGGGATGAAGCCAAAGGCCTGGACACCCTCCGCGACGTTACCTCGACTATGCCGCTGCTTGTCGCTGGTGAAAACAGCTTGGAAACCGCCGGTGCGGCAGATGTTTGGCCCAGACACCTTGAAGCCTTGGGCCCGCTGTCGCCATTCGACCTGCACGATCACTTCCGACAGAGTGCGATCTATCTTTGCGCCTCCCGCTATGAGCCCTTCGGCCTCGCTCCACTCGAGGCTGCCCTCTGCGGCTGCGCTGTGGTCGCTCGCGATCTTCCAAGCCTCCGGGAGGTTTGGGGTGATAGTGCAACCTACTTTACCGATGTAACTTCACTTTCCAATATCCTGCACAAATTGACACACGACCCCTATCTCCTCGCGCAATCGCAGGCCCGCAGCAGGGAGCGTGCAGCCTGGTTCACCTCCAAAAGCACGACCGACAGCTACCTCCAACTCTTTCAAACCGTGCTTCAGCAATCCCATCCGATGTCGCATGTCGCGTAACTTCCGTATCGCCTATTTTGCGCACTCGGTGCGCTCGGATTGGAACAACGGCAACGCCCATTTCCTTCGCGGGCTCTTAGAGAACCTTCGCCAGATCGGTCATACCGTCACTGTCTACGAACCAGCCAACGGCTGGTCGATTGACAACCTGCGCCGCGAGCCCAACGGCGAAGCCTCTTTGCAGCAGTTCGCTCGCGTGTACCCGGACCTGCGGATAGCCGAGTATGAGGAGTCCGACATTGCTGCCCCGGAAGCCTGGCGGGAGCGCCTGCGCAACCTCGATGTCGTCATCGTCCACGAGTGGAACCCGCCCGAACTCGCGCATACCCTTCTTGGTCTACGCGAAGAACTCGGCTACAAGCTGCTCTTCCACGACACCCACCACCGCGCCTCCTCCTCGCCGGAAAGCATTCGCGCCCTCGGGATCGACCGCTTCGATGGCATTCTCGCCTTTGGCGAAGCCCTGCGCTCCCTCTACCATGACCGCTTCGGCCTCGACCGCGTCTGGACCTTGCATGAGGCCGCCGATGTCGAAGTCTTCAAGCCCCTGGACGGCGACCGCTCCGTGCAGGACGTCGTCTGGATCGGTAATTGGGGCGACAACGAACGCTCTGCCGAGATCCGAGAGTTCCTCCTCGAACCCGCCCAACAGCTACCGGAGTACAAGTTCAGCATCTACGGCGTTCGTTACCCCGATGATGGGCTGGCAGCCCTCCGCGCGGCGGGCGTGCGCTACCGCGGCTATCTGCCCAACCTCGACGCACCCGCCGTCTATGCCGAGTCGTCCATCACTGTTCACATTCCGCGCCGGCAATACGTCGACGCGATGCGCGGCATCCCAACCATCCGCGTCTTCGAGGCCCTTTCCTGCGGCATCCCCCTGATCTCTGCGCCCTGGGAGGACACCGAAGAGCTCTTCAAGCCCGGCGACATCCGTTTTGTCCACTCCGGTCGCGAGATGCGCGATGCGATCCGCCGTTGGCTTGACGACGAGGACGCCGCAACGGACTCCACTCTTTCCGGCCGACACACCGTGCTCGAACGTCATACCTGCCGCCATCGCGCCGAGCAGCTCAGCACCATCCTTGAGGACCTACTGCGTTGAAGATCTTTGCCTTCGGCTCCAGCATCGTCTCCTCCTATTGGAACGGCGCCGCTACCTACTACCGTGGTTGCTACAAGTACCTCGCCCGCCTCGGCTACGAGATCACCTTTGCCGAACCCGATGCCTATGGTCGCCAGCAGCACCGCGACTCAGACGACTTCAGCTACGTGCACTCGGTTGTCTACCAGCCTCGCGAAAAAGACGGCGGGAACGACCTTGATCGCATGCTCGCCCTGGCCCGCGACTTTGACATCGTCGTCAAACACTCCGGCATCGGCTGCGACGATGCTGAACTCGAACACCGCGTTCCGGCCGAGTGCTCCGGCACGCGCAGCCCTCAAACAGGCTCCCAACCCGGTCCCATGACCTTCATCTGGGACGTCGACGCCCCCGCGACCATCCACCGCATGCGCGCCAATCCGGACGATACGCTCGCGCGTACCACGCGCCTTTACGACGCCATCCTCACTTACGGCGGCGGCCCACTCGCGCGCGACGGCTTTCGCGAGTTTGGCGCCCAGGCCTACTACAGCATGTACAACGGCCTCGATCCGGAAACCCACTACCCCGTCCCGCCCGACCCCACCCTCGCCTGCGACGTCGCTTTCCTCGGCAATCGTCTTCCGGACCGTGAGGCCCGCGTCGAAGAACTCTTTCTCCGCGCTGCCGCTCTGGCGCCGCAAGCCAGCTTCGTCCTTGGCGGCGAGGGTTGGGGCGATAAATCCATGCCCCCCAACGTCCGCTGGCTCGGCCACGTGCCGACCGCCGACCACAATCGCGTCAACTGCTCCGCGAGCATGGTGTTGAACATCAACCGCGCCTCCATGGCAGAGTTCGGCTTCTCGCCCCCGACCCGCATCTTCGAGGTCGCGGGTGCCGGCACCTGCCTCCTCTGTGACGATTGGCCCGGCATCAAGGATTGCTTCAAGCCGCCACCGGCCAGTCACCCCGAAATCCTGGTTGTGACGTCAGCCGAGGACGTCGTCGCCGCTCTCGGCCGCTACGAACCCGCCGCGCGTCGGCAGATCGGCGAGGCTTTCCACGCACGTGGCCTTGCCGATCACACCTACGCCCAACGCGCCGCCCAGGCCGATTATGCCTTCCGCGAGTGCCTTGCCCGCCGCCAATCGGGAACGGGCCGGCTCGGCCCCCAAACCCAGTCCCTCGCCACCATGGCCGACTGGCAACACCTCCCCGGCTGGCGTCGCGATGCACAAGGCCGCCTCTGCGACGACGCAGAGGACAAGCCAGGCCGCGCTCTGCAGGATCTACCGGCATGACACGTGACCCTCTACAACCGCTGCCCCGAAGTGGCGCGCCAGGCTACAAAACAGGTGTGCCAAACGACCGGAATAGTGCGCTGAGCGGCAAAGGCGCGTCCTGTACCAGCCTCCGGCGAAGCTCTAGGTACATCGCCGCCGAAGAACCACGGGCCGAAAGCCCGTTCTACAGATCTATTCGCTCCAGTCAATCCTCTCGCTCCATCAAATCCGCTGGATGCACTAACTCTGCTTTTCCCCACACACGGTCATCTCGACCAAGACGGACAGCTTCACCGTCCGCGCAGCGAAGAGACCTGCAGTTGGGCGCAATCGTAAAGCATCCCGGCGTACCCCATCCCGCTCACTTCCGTCGATCTTCAACGGCAGGTCAACCCGCATGAAGATCGTCCTCTATGGCTTAACCATCACCTCGTCCTGGGGCAACGGCCATGGAACCACGTATCGTTCTCTCTGCAAGGCACTTGCCGCGCGCGGCCACCGCATCACATTCGTCGAAAAGGACGTCGAATGGTACCGCTCCAACCGCGACCTTCCACGGCCGCCGTACGCGCACGTGCGCCTCTACGAAGATTGGGCCGCTGAAGCTTCCCAGCTTCTCGAACTGAGCCGCGACGCGGACGCGATCGTCATTGGTTCCTATTTTCCGGACGCCATTGCCGCCACCGAAGCTCTCCTCGCCGCAGACTTCGGCCCCATCCTCTTCTACGACATCGACACCCCCATTACCCTTGCTGCATTGCGTGCCCACGGCCGCACCGACTATCTCGAAGCCCGCCTCATTCCTCATTACGCCACCTACCTCAGCTTCACCGGCGGTCCCGCGCTCCGCGAGATCGAGGCGCGCTTCGGCTCACCCCGTGCCCTTGCCTTTTACTGCTCTGTCGACCCGGACCTGTACCGCCCCACACCGCACAAACCCGCCTTCCGTTGTGCGCTCAGCTATCTCGGTACCTATGCACCGGACCGCCAACCCAAGCTCATGACGCTCCTCAATGCCACCGCCGCGCTCTCGCCCCATGAACGCTTTATCGTCGCGGGCCCGCAATACCCCAGCGGTGTCCCATGGTCGGACAATGTTGAGCGCATCATCCACCTTTCGCCCCCGGAACACCCGGCCTTCTACTCCTCGTCCCGCTTCACCCTCAACCTCACCCGCGACGATATGGTCGCCGCCGGCTATTCCCCGTCGGTCCGCCTCTTCGAGGCCTCCGCATGCGGTGCCGCTATCCTCTCCGACCCGTGGCCCGGCCTCGAAGACTTCCTCACCCCAGGCACGGAGATCCTCCTCCCCCGCAGCTCAGAAGAAGTCGCGTTCATCCTTCAAAACTGTTCCGAAGCGGAGCGCCAGGCCGTGGGTCAACGCGCCCGCGCCCGGATCCTCGCCGAACACACCGCCGACCATCGCGCGGAGCAATTCGAAGAGATCGTTGGGACCTGCCGCTAGCGTGGAACTAGGCCGGAAGGAGACAACGACCTGCCGTCATCCTGAGCGCAGCGAGGTACTCTGCGATCGCTCTCTTCTTTCTCATTCCCGAAGGAGATCGGCGTTCCCCAGCCCAGCCGCAATAGGCAGGAGCTCAAGCAAAGAGCCCAAACACAGCTCCGGCCCGTCCACCGCCAACTGCTCCCGCGAAAAAACGCCGGTCGCCACGGCTGTTACCTCCAACCCGCAGGCATGCGCCGCCTGCACATCGGCCGGCGTATCCCCCATCACACAAACCACTGCCTTGGTTCCCAGCCGAGCCCGCACCTGGGCCAGTGCTGCACGAAACACCTCCACCCGGCTTTCGCAGCCATCGCTCCAGCCACCCAGCGCAAAGAAGTCGCGCAGCCCGCATTGCGCCAACTTCACCTCACCCACCCGCGCAAGGTTCCCCGTAGCCGTAGAAAGCAACGCCCCGCGGGTTTGCAGATGCCCCAGTACCTCACGCACACCAGGCAAGACCGCAATGCGCAGCTCCCCTCGATGCGCCTCCACCTGCGCTCCCATGCGGGCTCGGATCTCTCCCAAACGCGGTCGCCAGAGGCTCTCCTCCACCCCTCCCACCGCAAACGCGTCCCGCAGGATTCCCTCATCCGTGTTGCCATGCGTCACCACGCCGTCGAGGTTCAGCGGCCGGCCCGCCACCGCGCTGAGCGCGTCGCAAAAGGCAAAATAATGCACCGCATCCACGCAGTTCAACAGCGTTCCATCGATGTCGAACAGATAAGCGTCAAAAGCGTCCCAGGGACGCGAGAGCGAAGATGCCAAAGCCATCTTCATAGGCTAGCAGCCGGCTCACGCCACCCAGCACTGCAATGCCTCGGCAACCCGCTCCAGCAAACCAGCCCAATCCCCCGCCGCCCCCTGCCGCCACAACCGAAGCGATGGGTACCACGGTGAGTCCGCCCGGGCCGCCATCCATCGCCAGTCCGCCCTGTGTTGCAGCAGCAACCAGCAAGGCACGCCCAGCGCCCCCGCCAGATGCGCCGCGAGCGTGTCCACAGTGATGACAAGATCCATGCGCTCGATCACCGCCGCCAGCGCAACGATTCCATCCCCACACTCATACACGTTGCGCCATCCCGCCGGAGCCCCACCTGCACCCCCGTGCCGCGCCTCCAGGCTCCACAGTTCGAGGCCGCTTACCTGGCTCCTGATGTGGCCGAACCTATCGATGGACGCAAACGGAATTGACCGTGCCGCATTCCAGTGACCTGCCGTCCACACCACACCGACACGCCGCTGTGGTCCCGCGCCAACCACCCGCTCCGCACTTGCGCGCGCCGCTTCCGGCAACTGCAAATATCTCTCGCCGGGCGCCAAATCCCCTATGCCCACACGCAGCAGGTACGGCAGCTCCATGATCTCCAGTTGCACATCCCAGTCTGGCAGCGTCGCGGGTGCCTGCTCCCCCCACGTGATCACCTCACCCATCCCGGCGAAGAAGGGCGCAAGCTCCACAAGCCGTGGAGGCACCTCCACAATCAGCTGCGAGGCCATCGCCCGCAGCCGCGGCAGAAACCGGAACATCTGCACCGCATCCCCAAATCCGTGCAGGCTGCGTGCCATCACCCGCTTGCCGCGAGGGTCTTCCCCCATCCAGAATCGGTGCGGGTCGGGAACCCCGCGCCGGCGGATCGCATCGCTCTCCCGCCAAGCCGCTTGAAAGTCGCCGGAGAGCATGTACGCCAGCCAACGGTTGCCGGCGCAGCGGTCCGGCTCCGCCCCACCTGCCTCGGCGGCATCCAGCAACGCGATAGCCTCTGTCAGCTCTTCCCTAGCCAGCGCTGCCTCACCCTGAGCCGCCAGAGCCTCCGCCGTGCTCACGGCGCGACGGTCGTCGTCGTTTCACCGGCTGTCGCTCCCTGCGCCGGGTATACGGGGTGGGGGCCATCCGGCGGCACCGCGACCGGCTGCCATCGGCAAACATACACCTCATCCTCAGGCCGCCCCTCGATGGCAAAGCCCGCTGATCGCAGCATCGCTTCGGTACACGCCCGGTTCGGCACCCACCAGTTCGTCTCATCGTGGGAATAGCGTCGCTCGATGAAGTGCATCTTCGGATAGCCCGGTTCATCGAACGGCGCCGGCGCCTCGAACGCATAATCCTCATCAACCGCGGTCACCTCGCGGCTGCCCCGCTGCATGCTCTGAAACAGAAAGAGATCCTTCGACACGTGCGCATGAATCAGATCAAGCGCCAACAGCGGATGCCGCAGGTGGTACAGCACCCCCATGAAGATCACCAGATCGAACCTTTCGCCCAGCTGTGCAATCTCCCATACCGGCATCTGCCGGAACTCCACCTCGAGCCCGGTCACCTCCGCCGCAAACCGCGCCTGCCGCAGGTAGTGCGCATCTGTATCGATGCCCAGCACCCGCGTCGCCCCGCGCCGCTTCATCTCGAGCGAATAGAACCCACCGTTGCAACCGATATCCAGCACGCTTTTGCCGGAGAGATCCCTGGGGAGCGCATCCCGAAAGCGATCAAACTTGACCTCAGGATAGTTCCCAAGAAAATGCTCCGGCGCCGTGTCGATGCCACGCAGCCGCATGTTGTGGAACCACGGCCCAAGCGCCTCAATCCGCCGCTGCAGAGCGGCATCCGTCAGCAGAGCGGCATCCGTCAGCGGAGCAGACAGTGCTGCAGCAGTCCCATCCGTGGTCCCGATTACCTCAGAATCAACGTGTTGCGGTTGCGTCTCGGTCATGCTCTCCTGTCGTCTCCCCTGTCCATTCTTCTTGTGCTGTGGTCCCGATGCCGTTCTCCAGCAGCCGGATCGCCGCCCGGTACCCATGCAGCGTGCCCACGTCGACGTACGCTTCGCCCCGGCGCACACCCACCGCCCGGCCACCCTCGGCCAGCCACGCGTTCACCAAAGTGCCGATATATTCATCGCGGCGCTCCGGCCGACACCACAGGGCGTGCAGCGCGTGCAGCACCCGGCCCGGCATCTTGATCGCGCCCCAGATCCAGTGTGTGTCCGCGCCCTTGCGTTTCACCTGGATCTCACGCACCACCCCGTCCGCATCGGTCACCACGGCATCAAAGAGCTCCGGCCGTTCCACCGGAAACAGGAGAAACGAAAGGCTCTCCTCCGGCAGCGCCCGCAGGCCATCTGCCGGCGACCACACCGTATCCGGCAGTCCGATCACCACACTCTCCTCAGGATGGATCAGCGGCAACGCGCGAAAGATCGCATCGCACAAGCCCCCCGGCTGCCCTTGCACTACATAGGCGATATCGGCCCCCCACAGGCGCGATCCGTAATATTCCAGAATGTCCGTTTTCCCCGGGGAAATCACAAAGCAGAGCTTGTCCGCCCCGCCCGCAATCATGCGTTCCACCAGGTACTCACTCACCGCCCGCGGCCGCTCATCGCCGCCCTCAACACGGCTGCCCACCGGCAACAATTCTTTGGAGAACGCCAACGGTTGAATCCGGCTACCCGCGCCCGCGGCTGGAATGATGCCCCACATCGGTGCTCTCGTCTCCTCTTGTCCGGCTCAGGCGTCCGCAGACACAAGAGCCGAGCGACTGCCCAGACCCGTCAACGCCCGCTCCAGGTCCAGCACGCGGCAATCTGCCGTGTGCTCCCGAAGCGCCCGCGCCTGCGCCGCCTCAGCTACCCGTTTCAACTCCGTGTCGGATAAGGATACCGTGTCGAGCACCTCCTGCGCGGAGCGAACAGGCAGGATCTCCGTACCGCTTGTGAAGAACGCGTCCAATCCCGCCCAGGTGTCGCTCAGTAAGGGCACACCGCACGCCGCGGCCTCAAACAACCGCCCCGACGGACAATAGCCGTACTCCGCCATCGCCTTCCGCGTTACATTCAATGTCGCCCGCCCTGAGCAAAAGAAGGCTGGATGCTGCGCCGGCTCCAGATGCCCTGTAAAGAACAGGTTTTGCGTCCATGGAAAGCTCTCCGGATACTGCGCGCCGCCAATCAGAAAGCGCTTGTCCAACGACTGCCGCGCCGGCTCCAGAAACAACCGCTCCAGCGTCGCCTGCCGGTCCTCCGCATACGTCCCCAGATACGACAGCTCCGCGCGAAACGCCTCCACCGGGACCACCGGATGGTGCGTAGCGGGATCGACTGAACCGTACAACGGCGCCACGGCCCGCGCCCCCAAACGCGTCTTCAACTCCTCCAGCGCGCGTCCGCCGGTGTAGCTCAACACCAGATCCAGGTCGCCGAGACCACCCTCCGGCAGATACGCCACCGGGGTTTTGCCTTCCAGCGCGCGCAACGTTACCGGCGTGTCCATATCGTAAAACGCACGCACCCCCCGGCAAGCTTCCAACAGCAACGCGCAGGCCGCCGGTCCGTCCGGGCAGTAACTCGTCACCAACGCCAGGTCGGCGTCCCGCAGCAGGCGCCGCGCGTCCTCTTCGATATCGGCGAACTCTTTGTACAGCCGCAGCTCCCCACCGGCAGGCAAAGCCCAAAGGTCTCGCGTGTCTGCGTAGTACGGCACATCCTTTTCGAAAAAAGACACGGCATACCCACGCCGGCACATCGCCGCAATCAACGAGCGCCAAAGGGTCGCATGACCGTTGCCCCAGGACGAGGACACCGTCAAGCCAAAAATCACAACGCGCATGGAAGCCTCAGAGCTTCAGGGTATCGTGATCGCACTCGCTTCCTTCGGACCAACCTGCGGGCGAAGCTTCCCCCTTACCACTGATAGGTACCGACAGAGCCGGCCTGCAGCGTCGTCGTGAACACCTTCGATCCGTTGTGCACATCGAAGCTCTGCGGCGCATCGCTCACATTGGAGACGATCAGAACGCGCTTGCCTTCCGGCGTTCTGAAGGCCACGTTGGGAACGGTCTTGGAGTCCGTAGAACCGATGCGCACCGAGCCCGGCTGCACGAGCTTGGAAGCGTGAGCAAGGGTGTAGTACGCCAGGTTGCGCTTGACCTGATCGCCGTCAATCGTGAGGGCCCCGGAGCAGACCGGACAGCCGCCCTCATCGGTATGCGGCCCGAAGCTCGGATCGGCTGCAAGGTTCCACAGCAGAATGTTTTTGCTCCAATTCCGGCTGACGCCCACAATCACCTCCGCAACGGGCCGGTTCAAACGCATCATCGGTCCGCCGCTGTTGTCGGTGATGGATTGTTCGGTGAAGTAGATGTTCTTCTTGGGAAACGCATCGTGCACCTCGGTCATCGCCTCGACGGTGCCCCCATAAAGATGAAAGCCGCTGCCCGCGATGTACTTGCTCGCCTTTGGGTCACGCAGAATGCTCAGCGGGTAGAGCGGGTGATCGAGATTATGGTCATACAGGACGATCTTCGTCGCGAGGCCCGCACTTTGCAGAGCCGGACCCAAATTGTCGCGAATAAACACATCCTGCTCCGAGTCGAGCATCAGCATGCTGGGCGTGTTTTTCTCATTCAGCGGTTCGTTCTGGACCGTGAGCGTATCGATGGTGATGCCCTCGGCCCTCATGCCCTGGAGGTACTTGACCAGATAGGCGGCGTACGCGGCGTAGTCCTCCGGCTTCAGCACACCGCCGCGCGCGGCATTGTTGGTCTTCATCCACAACGGCGCGGACCACGGCGAGGCAAGAACCTTCATCTTCGGATGGATGGCGAGGATCTGCTTCATGAGCGGAATCACATCGGCCCGGTCCGGCTCCAGCGAAAACTTCGCCATGCCGGGGTCGGTCTCGCCTTTGGGCAGATCGTCGTAGGAGAACACGTGGTCGTTCATGTCGGACGCGCCGATGGAAAGCCGCAAATAGCTGATCCCGATCCCGTTCCCGCTGTCGGTAAACAACTCGCCGAGCAGCGCGGCCCGCTTGGCCGGGTCCATGTGCATGATGAGCTGCGCGCTGCCGCCGGTGAGCGCAAAACCAAAGCCGTCCATGGTCTGGAAGGTCTGCTTGTCGTCGACGTCGATCTGCTGGCTAGCGCTGTGCTGGCTGCTCGGGCCGGCCGAGCCCAACGGAATCGGTGCCGATTGTCGCTGAAAGAGCGCGGAGCGGTCCGCATTGGTCAGCCAAAGGGAAACATCCTTCTGCGCATGCGCTGCGATGGAAAGCCCGAGCGAGCAGAAGAAAAGAGCACCGGAAAGCTTGCGGTTCATAGATCTCCAAAGCGCGGTGTGCGTGGTTAGGACAGCCCCGTCGTATGCGGATGATGAGAATAAAACTTCGTCTGTCGTCGTGACTCGGTCGCACGCGCGCCCCAGTATAGAGAGCCCGGTGACGGCTTGTCGACAAGACAGCGCCACACCAACGCCGTCCCCAGCGCCGTCACCCAGCGCTATCAAATGGTGCGCGGCGCAAGGTGCGCGCGTGGAAGGAACTGCAAAATTTCCGCGCGGCTACAACGTGCCGGTACGCATCACATGAAGTGTTTGGCCGAGCCGCTCCTCTCGGAGCACGCGCCATGGGAGGTTGTACCCGCGTGAACGATGTAGATCGGAAGAACGTCCCCGCCTGCACCCTCGTCATCTTCGGTGCCAGCGGCGATCTTACCCAACGGCTGTTGCTGCCCTCCATCTACAACCTGCGAGCGGCGAACCTTCTGCCCGAGCAGTTCCACCTGTTGGGTGTGGCCATCGAGCCCTGGAGCGACCCGGAGTTCCAGAAACATATAACGGACACGCTGCACGAGTTCTGGGGTCCCGATGCCGACCAGGCGGTCGTGCAGTGGCTGGCAAGCCATGCGAGCTATGTGCAAGCCGAGGCTGGACAGGCCGCCTCGCTCGACCCTCTCAGGAAGGCGCTTGCCGGCATGCAAAAAGACGAGATCGGTCCTGACCCGAACGCGCCGCAGAACTGCCTTTTCTATCTCGCCGTCGCTCCCAAACTTTTCGCGCCGTTGGTTTCCCAGCTCGCGGGAGCCGGTTTGTTGGCCGAGGATCATGGCTGGCGGCGCATCGTGCTGGAAAAGCCCTTTGGCGTCGACCTCCCCTCCGCCATCGAACTCACTGCGGAGCTGCACAAAAGTGTTCCCGAAGCACAGATCTACCGCATCGATCACTTCGCCGGACGCGATCCCGTACGCAACATCCCTATATTCCGGTTCGCAAACAGCATCTTCGAGCCGGTCTGGAATGCGTCGATGATTGCAAACGTGCAAATCACGCTGGCGGAGACGATCGGCGTGGAGAAGCGTGCCGCCTTCTATGAGGGTTCCGGCGCCCTGCGCGACATGGTGCCCAATCACGTGGCCGAGCTGCTTTCGCTGGTCGCGATGGAGCCACCATCGTCCATGGATGCCCATGCGCTTCGCGACGCCCAGGTGAAGCTACTCGCATCAATCCGTCCCATCGCCGCAGCCGAGGTGCAGCAACTCGCCGTGCGCGGTCAGTACGGCGCGGGAGCCATTCACGACGCTGCGGTTCCTGGGTACCGTCAGGAGCCCGGTGTGCGCCCGGATTCACCCGCCGAAACCTACGTGGCGATGCGAGTGGACATCGACAACCCCCGCTGGGCGGGCGTTCCTTTCTACCTGAGAACAGGCAAGCGGCTTGCGCAAACGGACTTCCACGTCGCTGTCACCTTTCGCGAACCGCCGGCATCGCTCTTTGCTCCGGAAACAGCCGGCCGCAGCTTTGGCAATCGGGTTGTCTTCCAAATGCAACCCAGGGAGACAGTCCAAATGGTCTTCGAAGCGAGCGCCTCCGGCATGCAGGTTCAGAGCCGGTCGCAGACCGTGACGTATCAGCTGGAAGACGAGCTCTTCCACGCCCACGCCAAGGGGTATGAGCGCCTGCTGCACGATGCCATGGTGGGCGACCGTGCCCTCTTCCGCAGCCCCGCATTCATCGAAGCCGGATGGCGCATGGTCCAGCCGCTTCTGGACGCATGGGCCAACACGCCGCCGCAGGACTTTCCCAACTACGCCGCTGGGTCCGCAGGGCCAAAAGCCGCGGACGATCTGCTAGCCGCTGCCGGGCATAGCTGGTACCCGTTGGTGTGATTCGTTCAGGAAGTAACTAACCTACACCCACCGTCATCCTGAGCGCAGCGAAGGACCTCCGTATTCGGAGCGGGACAGCGCCCAGGCTGAGCGCTACGCTCAGGATGACAGGGTATAGGGGAGCTTGGAACTTAGCCGCCATCGCACCTGCACCGCATACAGCGATGTACGTGCCAGAAGATACATCAGCTCGCGTTCGCCACCAGCAGAAACGATGCCAGTCGAATGCTCCGGAACGGTGATGACGCCTGCCGGCGCACCGTCTTTGCGGTAGACGTAATCTGTCCATCGCCGACATCAACCTCGCCGTTCGCATCCGATGCGAGCGCTTCTCCGCCGCTCTCGGCAAATAGGCGCAGATCGCTCAGACTGCCGTCGCCCCGACCAGTGCCGACGAGCTGTTATGCCTACGCCCGACTCCTTCGTCGCGTCACACCGCTGGCATCCTGCCCCACCGTTATGTTCTACTTGGCAGCGCCTCGTTCGATCTTCCAATCTTGTTCCAAGAGATGTGACTCGCAAACGCATGCCGAAATCCCCGTTTTCCTCTCGCTTCTGCCTGACTCTGCTCCTTCCCGCTCTGGCGACCCTCACTACAGCGGCGATGCTTGCTGCCCAGGCGCCTCACATGCTCACGCCGGCGGAGCAGGCACGCGTGGATGCGATCGTGCGCCAAATGACCCCGGAGGAGAAGCTGGACTACATCGGCGGCACTGGCTTCGCGGTGCGTGCAGTGCCTTCGCTGCACCTGCCCACCCTTGAGATGTCCGATGGGCCCTATGGCGTGCGCTCCAACAGCGGCCTGCCCTCCGCCACCTACGCCTCGGGCATCGGTCTGGCGGCGAGCTGGGACCGGGCCTTGGCGAACGAAGTCGGCAAGTCGATCGGACGCGATGCGCGCGCCCGGGGGGTTGATTACCAGCTTGGCCCAGGGACCAACATCTACCGTTCCCCGCGCAACGGGCGCAACTTCGAGTACTTCGGCGAAGATCCATACCTTGCCGGCGAAATGGTCGTCGGCTACGTCACCGGCATGCAGACACAGGGCGTCAGTGCCACGGTAAAGCACTACGCGGCCAACAATTCTGAAGCGCTGCGGCATGATTCCGATTCCGTTGTGGACGAGCGTACCCTGCGGGAGATCTACTTCCCTGCCTTCGAAGCCGCCGTAAAGCGCGGTCACGTCGGCGCTGTAATGGACAGCTACAACCTCATCAATGGGCAGCACGCCACCCAAAGCATCTTCAACAACACTCAGGTGCTGCGCAAGGATTGGGGCTTCAGCGGCACGCTCATGTCGGATTGGGATGCCACCTACGACGGCGTCGCGGCGGCCAACGGCGGGCTCGATCTCGAGATGCCGACCGGCAAGTTCATGAACAAGGCCACGCTGCTGCCGGCCATTGCCGCGGGAACGGTTACGCAGGCGACCATCGACGATAAGGTGCGCCACATCCTCGGCACCGCCGCCATGTTCGGCTGGCTGGATCGCGACCAGCGTGATCTGTCCATTTCGCTCCTCGATGCGGAAAGCAACCGTGTGGCGCTTCAATCGGCACGCGAATCCGCCGTCCTGTTGAAGAACGACGGAAACCTGCTGCCGCTCAACAAAGCGAACGTGAAGACCGTGCTGGTGGTTGGTCCGGATGCCTACCCGAACGTGCCGGTGGGCGGCGGCAGTGCCGGGGTTGTGCCTTTCCAGAACATCAGCCTGCTTGAAGGCGTGGCGGCCGTAAATGAGGGCGCAACGGTTCTCTACGACCCGGGCCTGCCCACACTGGGCGAGCTCGCTTACCACACGGACTTCATGACCGCGGCAACCGGCGGTCAGCCCGGACTCACGGAGGATGATTTCGACAGCCGCGATCTTTCCGGCACCGCCCAAAGCCACACGGTCGCGCACCTGAACATCGGCGGCGGCGGATGGGAGCAGCCCAAGACCTCCATGGCCCTGTCGCATCGCTTCACCGGTTTTTACGACGCGCCGACGGCGGGCGACTACCTCGTTGCCCTGGCCGGTGATGGGGAAAACGCCGGCAACCGCGTCTTCGTCGATGACAAGCTGGTGATCGACGACTGGAAGTATGTCCGCGCCTTTGAGCCGCACCTCACCATGCCGCTTTCAGCAGGCATGCACAAGATCGTCGTTGAAGCCTGGCAGGGCAATCCGCGCGGCGGGCGCCTGCGTCTGGGCATCCTGCCCGAGGAGAAGGTGGTCGACGACCGCGCCAAGCAGCTTGCCGCTAAAGCTGATTTGGTGATTGTTGCCGCCGGCTTCGGCAGCAATCGCGATAGCGGCAGCGAAAGCGAGGGTGGCGACCGCACGTTCGATCTACCCTACGGTCAAGACGCACTCATCCGTGCCATGGCCGCTGCCAATCCGAAGACGATCGTCACCGTGACCTCCGGCGGCAATGTCGATTCGACCACCTGGATCGACAAGGTTCCCGCCCTCGTCGAGGGCTGGTATGGCGGCCAGGCTGCCGGCCGCGCCATGGCCGAGATCCTCTTCGGCGAGGTCAACCCTTCCGGCCACCTGCCCGCAACCTTTGAGCGCCGCGCCGAAGACAATCCCACCTTCAACACCTACTACCCCGAAGGCGACGCCAACCGCATTGTCTACAAGGAAGGCATCTTCGTCGGCTACCGCGGCTATGAAAAGAACAACGTAAAGCCGCTGTATCCGTTCGGCTTCGGCATGTCGTACACGACCTTCGGCTTCAGCAACCTCAAAGTGCAGCCCGGCGCCGGATCAGATCTTGCCACAGCGGAGTTCGATGTGACCAACTCCGGGCAACGGCCCGGGGCTGAGGTCGCCCAGGTGTACGTCTCCGACACGCATGCCAAGGTGCCACGGCCGATGCATGAGCTGAAAGGCTTTGAGCGGGTACAGCTCGCCCCTGGCGAAACCAAGCACGTTTCCGTGCCGCTCGATGCACGCGCCTTCGCCTACTGGGACGAGCACAGCAAACACTGGACCATCGATCCGGGCAAGTTCACCATCTCCGTCGGAGATTCAATCGCGACCTTGCCGCTCAAGGGCACCGTGCAGGTAAGCAGCGACGTGGCTCGCAAAGCGACGTTCTAGCGAGAAACGGGGCGCGTTGCTTTTTTCTGTCATTCCCGAAGGAATCTGCGTCTATGTAGGCAAGCGCAGGGTCTCTTCCCCTGCTGGGGATCAACCTGTAGCCTATGCGTGTTCTGCAAACCGCCTTCGGCGTCTTTCATCACTTCGAGCTCGCCCGCGAACTCGATCGCCGCGGGCACCTCGAGGCCATCTACTCCACTTGGCCCTGGCGACGCCTCCAGCGGGAAGGCGTGCCCCGCGCCAAGGTGCGTACCTTCGCGCGTTGGGGTCTGCCGGACTACTTACTGGGACGCACCCGCCTCGATCTGCCGCGCTTGCAGGACTGGATCGGCTATCAAAATGCACTTGCCTTTGACCGCTGGACCGAGCGGCAAATCGAGAGCAGCCTCCTGCACGGAGCCCACCTCGACGCGTTGATCGGCCTTTCCGGCTCTAGTCTTTGCGCTGGCCAGTTGGTGCAACGCCATGGGGGCCGCTTCATCTGCGACCGCGGTTCCACACATCAGCGCTATCAGGAGCAGGTCGTCTCGGAAGAGTACCGTCGCTGGGGCGTCGACCGTCCCGTCTCGGACGTCCGTGATACAGCGCGCGAGGAGGCCATCTACGCGGTCGCCGACGCGATTACCGTGCCTTCCACCGAGGCGAAGCGTTCCTTCATCGCCATGCAGGTACCCGCTGAAAAAGTCCATGTGCTTCCCTACGGCGTTCGGCTGGAAAACTTTACCCCTGCCCTGAGACCGTCCACAGAACCATCCACAAATGAGTTCTCTCTGTTGTTTGCCGGCTCGGTCGGCCTTCGCAAAGGAATTCCCTACCTGCTCGAAGCCTTTGCGGCCCTGCGCGTATCCCGCAAACGCCTAAGGATTGTCGGCACCGTCCAGCCGGAGATGAGAACCCTACTGCGTCGTTTACCCCAAAAAGACGTGGATTTTTTGGGCGTTGTACCGCAACCGGAGCTCGCCGCGCTGATGAGCCGCAGCCATGCCTTGGTGCTGCCGAGCGTCGAAGAAGGGCTCGCCCTGGTGCAGGCGCAAGCCATGGCCTGTGGCTGTCCCGTGATCTGTTCGACCGCCACGGGCGGCGAGGATCTCTTCACAGACGGCGTCGAAGGCTTCATCGTTCCGGTTCGCGACGTTGCCGCCCTTGCCGAACGTATGCAGCGCCTGGCAGACGACCCCTTGCTGCAACAGGCTATGCGTGCCGCGGCCCTTGCCCGTGTCAGCCAGCTTGGTGGCTGGAGCGCCTATGGCGATCGCTGGGAAGCGCTGCTGCGGAGCCTCACGCAGAGCTCCTCGGCATAAAATCTATTAGCGGCTGCTGGCTTTCCACGTTCCACCGCCAACGAAATGAACAACCTCCAGCTTGTCACCTGTGTGCACCACCTGCTCGGCCCAGCCCGTGCGCGGCGCCAACTCTCCGTTGAGCTCAACTGCAATGCGATCCGCACGCAGAGCCAGAGCCTCGAGCACCGCCTGCAGCGGCGCCGGTGAAGCAAGCGTCTCCAGGGTCCGCGGCTTGCCATTCAACGTCAGGGTGAGACCGTCGCTCATCCGCTAAGGGTATCAGCGGCCCCGCTCACGTGACAGCACCCACATGCACCGTAACCGGCCACAGCAGATTGAGCGGCCCTTTCCCCCCGCCCAGTCCAGGCGCATGGCGTAGTGCACCGGCGACATAGGCCTTTGCCTCGCGTACCGCCTGCTCCGCATGCACGCCGTTCACGAGACCCGCAAGAAGCGCTGAGGAAAACGCACATCCGGTCCCATGCGTGGAGGTCGTCGCAATGTGCTCGCCGGCAAACTCCAGAACGTCTCCGCCGGAGGTCACGACGAGCTCCGTCGGGCTGGCCTGGTCTCCACCTGTCACTACAAGGTTCAATTTTGGGTATCGCGCACACAAAGCGTTTGCTGCCCGTTTCACGTCGGGGAGCGTTGCCACGGGCATAGCCGTAAGCGCTCGAAGCTCACTCCAGTTCGGGGTGAGCCAGTGGACCTCAGGCAGCAAAGAGTCATGCAGCGTCTGCATCGCCGCATCGGGGTACAGGGTGCGTCCGGAACTCGAGCGGAGTACAGGATCGAACACGATCGGTACAGGCGAAACCACCGCAGTCTGTTGGTGCATTCGCCGCAGGAAGCCCCCGAGTATCGTCGCAACCTCGGGCCCGCCGACCATGCCGATCTTGATGCCCACCGGCGGCATGTCGAGCGCGAGATGATCCAGGCTGTGCCGAACAAGTGCGGGCCGCACGGCTTCGATCTCGGCGACGCCAGTGGTCGATTGCACCGTCAGCGCCGTCGGCACGGAGCAGCCGAAAAGCCCATGCGCGGCGAAGGTCATCAGGTCGGCTGTGATGCCCGCGCCGCTCGAGGGATCGAACCCCGCGACCGTCCAGACCACCTTGGGCTTCGCGCTCCGCTCGGGCTCTTTACTCAACGCCGTGGTTCTCGCATGCACCGCCTGGGCAGTCTCTCCTACGCTTCGGCAAGCCCAGCCACCGGAGGTGGTACAGACGGCTTACCGTCCCTCGCCTACCATAAACGAAGTCGTTCCAGCAAGGAAAAGCGCTCTGCAAAACTTATAAATAAGTCTTTGTAGATCTTTGACTTAGCCCATTCCGTCAAGAGACAATCACCCAGTGAAGCAAACTCATTTGAACGGTCTTCCCAGCTTTAGCCGAACCCTCCTGTCCATACGAAAGCTTGTCAGTCTTGCGTTGGGCCTTGCACTTTCTGCCACCGTCATCGCCAGCCCGCCGTCTAAGCGGAACGCCGCCGGAGCCGGCTCGACTGTGGCGCATCGCTGGTTCCAGATCGGCAAAGCCACATGGTACGGTCGGGCCTTTCAAGGGAAGCGCACCGCCACCGGCGAACGCTTCAATATGAATGCCCTGACCTGTGCACACCCGACCCTGCCGCTCGGCAGCTGGCTCCGCGTCACCAATCTCAGCAACGCCAAATCGACCTTCGTTCGCGTGAACGATCGCGGACCTTACGCCGCGCACGCGATCGTCGACCTATCGTTTGCGGCGGCGCAGCGCCTCGCCTTGTTCGGTCACGCCCAGGTACGCGTAGAGCAGGTACGCTCTGACGATCCAGAGCTGGCCGAGGCTATGGTGACTGAACTCGCCACTAACGCGAGCGCAAACCAGATCACCCGCTAGAATTCAGTTTCGGATGCACCCAGAGGCCTGGGTCTATCTATGCTTAGCTGCATCGCTAACAATGCTCATGATGATCATCATCGTGCGTGCGATCAAAATCTTTGTGTCTCAATTCCTAAGGTGATTCGAGCGGGATGCTCGGCTCTTCTTGGCGTTCAGGATCACGCGGTTGGCAACCTCCATCATTCAGTGCAGTCCCACACAATGACCCTTCGTCCTCGCTTAGTCAAAAGCAAAAAGCCTGCCAAATTTGGCAGGCTTTTCAAGTCTAGGATCTTTAGAGCTTTTCGAAGAAGTCGCAAACCGAGCAGGATATGTACACGCCACCGGGAGTACCCCGCTCACGATCCTTCACACGCTTCACAATGCGTGTAGGTTTGGAACATTTCGGGCAATCTGTACTCTTCTGAGTATCCATAACCTTTTGGCGGTCAGCAGTTTTGGCGATCTTGGCCATGTTGGGTCTCCGTCTTGAAAATGTCGCTTTGCCCGTCGATGTGCGTCTAGGTCAACGCACGCGTTTCTAAGAAGCTCTGTACTCGGATCTCGAGCGGACGGGCAAAACTATTCCTCATCGTACCACTGGACCTATTCCGGCTCCTACCGCTATCGCGAAGCTACGCTCACCAGATGCTGAGGTCCATCCTTCGGGACAACAACCTTGCCCATCCCCGCCGTGCCCGCGGCCTCATCCGGCTCGCCGGGTCGGCGCAGTGTGGGCGGCGCATTACCGGGACCATCCTCCCCTGGTCGGGCATGCTGATCGCCGTTCAGGACGGTACGCGCTTCGAGCGTCGGATGTACCTCGCCGCCCATCTCGTTCACCTCGCGGATTTGCACGGGTTTGCCCAGGGCGGCAATCTCCAAACGCATGACATGATCGTGCTGGAAGCGCACAAACTGCATCGGTTGTGGCGTCTCTCCGTAAATCCACTCCTCATACATCGCGCTGTCATCGTCACCCAGGTGCTCGCGGTGTTTCGTCTTCGGCTCGCCCAGCGAGGCAAGCACCATCCGCCGGTTCATGCCGACAAGAATCTGGTGCGCATCGATCGCCTCGCGCACCTTCGCGGGCAACGTATCGGCATACGCTTCAGCGCTGCTCTTCGCTTTGAAATCAACCAGCGGATCAAGCAGCGCCTTCACCTCCGCCGCAGTCACCTCCGGCACCCCGCCCTCAAAGATCAGGATGACCCGGCAACCTGTGGCGATGGGTCCCTGCTGCGCCATCTGCATCCCGTTCAACTGAATATGGCTGAGAAAACGGTGTTTGGCGTAGGGACCACCATTGAAGTCGATGATGATGCGATCTGCCCGGAAATCAAGTTTGCTGATCTCCACACGATCGCCGGGTGCCGCCGACTGCCCTTTTTCGTACAGCATGCGGCGATATTCGTCATCGCTGGGCGTCATGTTTCCATTTGCAAGTAGCGTCAACCCCGCTCCCAGCGGCAACTCACGGTGCGCAAACCCCTGCTCCGACTCCAGGTTACGCAGCAGATCCAGCCGGCCCCGTTCATCGAGCTTCTGCTGCGGCAACGAAACATGCGTTGGATGGAACTGCGTGACGGCATCGGCGGTGGCAGATTTCATGCCCACGACAAACACCTGCGCTCGCACAGCCCTGCCTCCAAGAAGCAGAACGCCAAAAGCGAACCGTGCCGTGCAGAGTCGTAAGCGCAAAGGGGAACCTCCGATGCCAAGATTCTGCGCCTTCACAACACAAATCGCAAATACATCCTTTGTGTGCCGAAAATGGGTTTGTGTCCCGTTTCCGGTCGTTACGATGGCAATTGCTCTATATAGGTCACAAAACGGGCGGCCTATCCGTCTTGCGGATGCCCTTCGGTCTGCTTACTGCGATCGACCTCTCACGGTCTCGGAGGCTGCGGGTTTTGCACCGGCACTGCCGCGACAGGCGCACTCCCGCCGATCTGCACCAGTGGCGGAGCGGCAGCTTCCATGGCGGCATGGGCAGCGGGTGGCGGCACGTCCACAGGGTAGCCGCCTGCAACGATCAACGGATGCGTATAGCTCCACGCGTAATCCCGTGTCAGGGCATACAACACGCCAATGCCTGCAAGGAGCACAAAAACGGTAAACAATGCGCCTTCCGGGCCGTAAGCACCGCCGGTAAACCACACCCGTCCTGAACTCTCTGTGCTGATGACATTGGCGAGCTCAGTCGAGCCGGCTACGGGCAGACCGAGCAGGACGCCCATGGAAGCGAGCCAGCCGAAGTGCAAACCCCAGCCCAGCCAGAGCGCCTGCGTGCGCAGGTAGGCAGCGGAGAAAAAAAGGCCGCTCAACAGGGCAACTGTAAAGCTGAATGGGGTGACATTCAGGGCGGAAGTTGACACAAAGGCGTACACCACGGAAAGCACAATCGTGGCAATCACCGGTCCGGTCGCTCCGATCAAACGGCGGAACAAAAAGCCACGAAAAGCGATCTCGGTTGCCAGGGCGCCGGCAAGTGCCGTAAACAACGCCAGACACCCCAGTCCCCAGGCCCGTACCGTACCGTCGAACTGCGGACGCAGGTCACCGGCGAGCGCCATTGGCAGAACCGCAACCAGAACAAGGCCCCACCCCAAGGCCAAGCCTTTTTGCCACTCCGGCAAAGCCGTTGACCGGAACGGCAAGGCATTGGTCAGGCGAATGCTGCCGTTCCGCGACGCCAACCAGTTCAACGCGGTAAAACCGGTGAGCAGCAATATCAGCTGGAAGACCCGCTCCAGCAAAGGCTGCAGCGCGTCAGCCCGGAGCAAGCGGGCAATGCCCTGTGCCGCATTTGCCGCCCCGACTCGGGAGGCCAGCAGCCACAGCAGACCGATGGCAAACAGCGCAAAATGAAGCGAGCGCGGCGGCTTCAAGTCTGTGCGGAGGTCGGTCAAGGTGGATGTGCTCTCCATAAACGCGGCGCTCAGGCGACGGTATAGAACTGCGCGATATTGCGAAACTTCTCGTAACGGCAGGCAAGCAGCGTGTCGAGAGGCTGGCCGGTCACCTCGGCAAAGTGACGCTGCAGACGATCGTTCACCATCTGCATCGCCGCGGCAGGATCGACATGCGCACCGCCCTCCGGCTCCGGAAGAACGTCATCCACACACCCCAAACCCCGCACATCGAGGGCCGTGTAGCGCAGTGCGGCTGCGGCCTGCTGCTTCTTGCCGGCATCTTTCCACATGATACTGGCACAGCCTTCAGGCGAAATCACGGAATAGATGGCATTCTCAAGCATCAACACACGATCGGCAACGGCCAGCGCCAACGCCCCGCCGGAGCCGCCCTCCCCCGTGATTGTGGCGATGGTCGGCACCCGTAAGCGGCTCATCTCTAGCAGGTTCCGCGCGATCGCCTCGCCTTGTCCACGTTCTTCCGCTCCCAAGCCGGGGTTCGCTCCTGCCAGGTCGATAAAGGTAAAGACCGGCCGCTGGAACTTCTCGGCGATCTTCATCGCGCGCAGTGCTTTCCGGTAGCCTTCCGGATCCGGCGAGCCAAAACGGCGCGTCACGCGTTCCTTCAGGGTACGACCCTTAAGGTTGCCGATGACCAGTACAGGCTCGCCATGAAAACGGGCCATCCCGGCCGTCATCGCAGGATCGTCGCCGAACTGCCGATCCCCGTGGATCTCGCTGAAATCCGTAAAAATCGCTTCAATGTAGTCCTGCGGGTACGGTCGTTGCGGGTGCCGCGCAACCTCCGTCTTTGCCCAAGCCTCCGGAACAAAGTTGGGGGCGGGGGCGGTTATCTTTCCCTGGGGTGTCTCCGGCATAACAGTCAACTATTGATTGTAGCGGGTTTCGTGCCGATGGGTCTCAAATGCAACGATGGCAGCGTCCGAACAATCTCCCTATCGCAAAGCCACCTCGGCTAATGGATCACCTGGACCGCGCCCCGGCCTACCAGCCCTTCCACGCTTTCAATAAACTGCACATCCGCAGCGACGGCGTAGCCCTGCGGTTCGAGCACCGCACAAAATTCGCCCGGCTCTTCCAGATTCAACAGAACCTTGCCGCCGCCCGGAGCGCCGCGAAAGATCGCCTCCAGCTTGCTCATCAGCGCCCCATCCGGGCTGTGGAGCGGCACTTTGATACGCAGCGCCTCAGGCAATTTGACCTGTACGTCCTCTAAAGCCTGAATGGACGAGATCGCAATCTTCGGTGCTGAATCCTCCTCGCCCCGCAGCGATCCCCGAATCAGCACCGGCACGTCGATTTTCAATTTCTCCGCCAGCTTCTCATAGCTTTGCGGAAATGCGATCAGCTCGATCTTGCCCACTGCATCTTCCAGGCAGGCCTGCGCGTACATCTCGCCGGAACGCTTGGACTTGGCTACCTTCAACCCGGTGATGACTCCCGCAACGGTGATCTCATTGCCCTGCTCCTGTTGCCCACGGCGAAAGACGACCGGCTCGGGCTTCATCTCGCACGCGGTCTGGGTGTCGATCACGCTCTTTAGGTTGCGGAGCTTGTCGCGGTACTTGTCCAGTGGGTGCCCGGAGACGAAGAAGCCGAGCACCTCTTTTTCATTGGCGAGCCGCGTATATTCATCCCACTCCGGCGCGGCGGGTAGAGCATCGTCCTGTGCCTTGGTTGTAGAAGGCTCATCGTCGAAGATGCCGAAGAGCCCATGCTGGCCGGAGGCGGCATCGCGCTGCGACTTCTGGGCACGTTCCATCGCCTTGTCCACCGCAGCCATCACCTCGGCGCGCTTGCCGAAAGCATCCAGGGCGCCGGCTTTGCAGAGCGACTCCAGCACGCGCTTATTCATGAGCCGCAGATCGACCTTTCCGCAGAACTCCCAAAGCGAGCTAAAGCCCGACGCCCTGCCCGTCGTCAGCCCCATCGTCTGCAATTCAACCCTTGCTTTCTGAATCGATTCGATGGCGTTGTGTCCGACGTTCTTGATGGCGGCCAGACCGAAGCGAATCGCATCGCCGGCCGGGGTGAAGTTCGCGTCCGACACCTGCACATCCGGCGGCACGACGGCGATATTCATCTCGCGGCACTCCCCGATGTACTTGACCACATTCTCGGGCTTCGAGGTTTCTGACGTGAGCAGCGCCGCCATAAACTCAACCGGGTAGTGCGTCTTCAGCCAGGCCGTGTGATACGCCAGCAAGGCATATGCGGCCGAGTGCGACTTGTTGAAGCCGTACCCGGCAAACTGCTCCATCAGATCGAAGAGTTTGCCGGCGGTGTCCTTGGGGTGCTTCCGTCCGAGGGCGCCGGCCATAAACACATCGCGCTGTTTGGCCATCTCCGCCGGATCTTTCTTACCCATCGCCCGGCGCAAGAGATCCGCGCCCCCAAGCGAGTAGCCCGCGATCGCCGAAGAGATCTGCATGACCTGTTCCTGATACACGATGACGCCGAGCGTCTCTTTCAGGATCGTTTCGAGCTCGACAAACATGTATTCGACCGGCCGACGGCCCCACTTGCGCTCAATGAAATCGTCGATCATGCCGCCCTGGATCGGACCAGGCCGATAGAGCGCATTGAGCGCGGTCAGGTCCTCGACCGAGGTGGGCTTGTAGCGACGCAGCACGTCACGCATGCCGCCGGACTCGAACTGGAAGACGCCGCTGGTCAGCGCTCGATGAAAAACCTGCTCGTAGGTCCTTTGGTCGTCGAGGTCGATGGTGGCCATGTCGACCGTCTCGCCGCGGTTCAGCTGGATCAGCTTCAGGCAGTCGTCGATGACGGTGAGCGTGGTGAGCCCAAGAAAATCCATCTTGAGCAGCCCCATCTTCTCGACGGCTTTCATGTCGTAGCTGGTGACCACAGCCTCGTCTTTTGTACGAGTTACCGGCACAAGTTCCGTTAAGGGTTGAGGGGCGATGACCACGCCTGCCGCATGGACGCCCGCACCCCGCACCAACCCCTCCAGCCGCTGCGCTGTCTCAATCAGCTCGCGAATCTTCGGGTCTTGTTCGCACGCCGCCGCGAGAGGCGGTGAGTCCCGCAGCGCCTGTTCGAGCGTGATCCCGATTGTCGCCGGCACCAGCTTGGCGATCCGGTCGACCTCGCCATAGGGTATGTCCATCGCCCGGCCGACATCCTTGATGGCCGCCTTGGCTGCCATCGTATTAAATGTGATGATCTGCGCGACCTGATCCACGCCATACTTGCCGCGCACGTACTCAATCACCTCGCCGCGCCGATTCATGCAGAAGTCGATGTCGACGTCGGGCATGGACACCCGTTCAGGATTCAGAAAGCGCTCGAACAGCAGATTGTTTTGGAGAGGATCGATGTCCGTGATCTCCATCACATACGCCACAAGCGACCCGGCGGCCGACCCACGCCCCGGGCCGACAGGGATGTGTTGCTCCTTCGCATAGCGGATGAAGTCCCACACGATCATGAAGTAACCGGGAAACTTCATCGCCTTGATGCATTCGATCTCGCGGGTCAGCCGTTCTTCGTACTCGGCGATGCTGCTGCGGAGAATGCCGCGATCTTCCAAATGCCGCACAGCCGTTTCTCGACGCTTGCGCCAGCCCGCGCGGCACACCTGCTCGAAGTACGTGTCGATCGTCTCGCCTTCCGGCAAGGGGAACTTCGGAAACGGATTCTTGACCTTGGTCAGTTCCAGCTTGCAGCGCTCCGGAAACTGCATCGTCCGCGTGCAGACCTCCGGGTTCTGCGCGAACAGCCGGTGCATCTCGTCGGCCGACTTGATGTAGAACTCCTGGGTGTCGAACTTGAACCGCTTCGGATTATTGATCGAATCGGCAGTTTGCACACACAGGAGCACCTCGTGCGAACGCGCGTCATCCCCGGCGACATAGTGCGAATCGTTCGTGGCGACGAGCGGAATGCCAAGCTCCCGTTCGAGCTTGAACATGGCTTCCGTCACAGCTTTGTCCGGCTCCAGCCCATGGTCCTGGATCTCAAGAAAGAAGTTCCCCTTGCCGAAGATCTCCTCATACTGCCCCCCGACCCGCTTGGCGGCTGCGTAATCGCCGGCCATCAAGTACTGCGACATTTCCCCCGCCAGGCATCCCGAAAACCCGATCAGGCCCTCGCTATGCTCTGCCAGGTACTTCTTCGAAATACGGGGTTTGCGATAAAAACCATGAAGTGCGGCTTCACTGGTCAGCTGCACCAGATTGCGGTAGCCGGCCTCATTCTCGGCCAGTACAAGGAAGTGGTTGTACTTCGATTCGGGGTCGCGCTTGCCGCGATGATCGTCTTCCTTGCAAACATACAATTCGCAGCCAAGAATGGGGTGCAGGTTCTTCTTCTTCATCGCATCGAAGAAATGCACTGCCCCATAAATGTTGCCGTGATCGGTGATCGCCGCGGAGCTTTGCCCGATCTTTTCAAGATGCTTTGCCAGCTTGTCTACGTCGCACGCACCATCGAGGAGGGAGTAATCGGTGTGCAGATGGAGGTGGGTAAACTCAGCGGCCATACCCCTAGTTTACCGTCCTGTCCTTAGGGCAGGCCCAGTTGAAAACCTGTCCGAAACTGGAGTCCCATGACTAGAGTCCCAAGTGTTGGCGCAAAGCCCGTTCCACTATCGACATAAGAGAAGACGGAATGGCACCGACTACTTCACCTATCTTGCTCATAGAAAAGGTCTGAAGATTGTCGATGGCAATCTCGCTCGGACGCCTCAGCCCTGTAGATGCGTCTGCAGGCACAGGTACTCGCAATGCCGGTAAACGCTGCAAGTCGCTGGTGATCAGCGCAACCGTCACTCGCTCAGGCACAAGCTCCATATTGGCCTGAAGGATCACTGCCGGTCGCGGTTTGCCAAACTCTCCCGGCGGCGCAACGATAACAATGTTGCCCCGCTTCAATCCCAAGGCACCATATCACTCTCATCGAGTGGTACAAGTTCTTCCGGATGCCGACGCTGATGTTCGGCCAGGAGCTGAGCTTGCCACCGCAACTCCTCCTGAAACTCCGGAGTTCCGCGGGCTGCTAAAAGCTCCTCAGCCGTCATCGGCACCCATACTGGACCGGGTTTAGGCAGACTCGCCATAGCCACAGCTTACACGCGTCCCACTTCCTGTTCCCGAAATGCCCTTCGCGATCGTTCGATCTCCTCGTGATGCGTTTCCACCCACACCCACACACCGCAGAACGCTGCTCCTAAGCTGCGACCCAGTTCTGTAAGTTCGTACTCCACCCGCGGCGGAACTACCGGGTAGACCGTCCGTGTCACCAGACCGTCAGCCTCCATCTGTCGCACGGTCTTGGTCAGCATCTTCTGGCTCACGCCACCGACCAATTGACCCAGACGCGTAAATCGCACTCGCCCATGCTCCTCCAACACCTCCAGGACCAGCATCGTCCAGGTATCGGCCACCCTTCCGATGATCTCCCGTACCAGCGCCTCCACCTCCGGGGTGGTTTCGGGGTACACAGGGCGATTAATTCGTAAAGGATCGGCGGCTGCCCCTTTGCTGATCTCGGACTCGTGCATAAACTCTCCTCCGGGTAAGTATGGCACCTGCGGGTGCCTACTTCCCAACAGAGAGCCAAGCAGATACGGTGAGTACAGGAGAAAACGCATGCAGCAAACCAATAACACCATTCTCATCACCGGCGGCGGTTCCGGCATCGGCCGTGCACTCGCCGAGGCCTTCCATAAACAGGGCAATCAGGTCATCATCGCCGGCCGCCGGCAGTCCGTTCTCGACGAAACGACCGCCGCAAACCCAGGCATGCGGGCGCTGCCGCTGGATATCGAAAACGCGGACGACTTTCAACGCTTCGTCGCCGAAATCAAAGCCGAGTTCCCCAACCTGAACGTCGTCATCAACAACGCCGGCATCATGAAACCGGAAAATCTGCAGGCAGGCACGGACGACCTGGCCATTGCCGAAACCACCATCGCCATCAATCTGCTGGGACCGATGCGCCTCACTGCCGCGTTGCTGCCCCTGCTGCAAGCCCAGCCGCAGGCCACGGTGATGACGGTCTCCTCCGGCCTGGCGTCCGTGCCGCTGGCGCTCACCCCCGCCTATTGCGCGACCAAGGCCGCCGTCCATTCCTGGACGCAGTCGCTGCGCTACCAGCTGCGCGATACGTCCATCGAGGTCCTCGAGCTTGTGCCGCCCTACGTGCAAACGGAGCTGATGGGTTCCCATCAGGCCAGCGACCCCAATGCGATGCCGCTGGCCGACTACATCGCCGAAACGATGTCACTGCTCGCGAACCCGCGAGCCTCGGGTGAAGTTCTCGTCCAACGGGTGCAACGTCAGCGCTTTGCGGAACGGAACGGCAACTACGACGAGATCTTCGGCATGCAAAACGCGGCACGTCCACCGAAATAAGCTACTTACTCGAGAAACTCAGGCGAGCCGATACACCAGCCCTGAAACCCGATATAAGATCCAACGCGCGGAAAAGCCAATCGCGTGCTGCAGAAGCGCGAGGCCATGCAGCACCGGCTCAATCCGTGGCCCAAACAGCCGCATCGCTGCCGTGCCTACCGCCTCCTCCCCGAAAGCGCCCATTGCCTGCACGCGGCTGCGGCCCGGGGTGGGGGCGGGGTGGGTGTGCCACAGCAGATGCGTATGTTCGAGCAGTAAAGCCGCACGCGGCAGGTGCTCTGCGGAGCTGATCACCTCAACCCGTCGCCACCCATGTGCGTCCAGAATGCGCTCGCTGTTGCGAATGTTTTCGAGGGTCGTGTGCGCCTGGTCCTCTTCAATCAGAGCCTCAGGCGGAACGCCGTGGGCCTGAGCATATTGCGCCATCGTGTGCGCTTCCACGAAGGCATTAGCCGCCGCACCGCCGCTCAGTACGATATGACCGGCACGATGCGCCTCGAACTCCCGCACCGCCTCGTTCACCCGCCAGCATTGCATCGGGGTCACGGAGCCGTCCAACTCCGCCGGCGAGCCCAACACCAACAAAGCGTCCACCTGCGGATCGTCATTGTTGCGGTCCGGGACGTCGCGGTAGGTCCGGTAAATCAGAGCCGCCGCCGCCAGACCTACCCCAAGCACAATCGCAAACAGGGTGTAAGAGCGGCCACGCCTTCGCCGAAGCGTCCAGGTCGTCACGCGGCCGCCGGTGCGGATGTGGCGACCAGCTGCCGCGCGAGTTCTACGTATAGGTCGACAGCTTCGAGGATCTCCGCCTTGCGAATCCGCTCCTCCGGCGTATGCGCGACATGGATGCTTCCCGGACCCAGCAAAAAGGGCTCGCCCCAATTCGTCAGGCTTGGAATATCGGTCGTAAATTTGGCGATCATCGTCGCAAAGCCATCGACCGCGCGCATCTGCACAAACGGCAGCTCGAGCGAAAATTCCACCTCGCACCGTCCATCCACAGCTGCAACGATCGCTTCCCGAATGGGTGCTGCCGGGCCGACCAGCCGCACCAGGATGTGCGCTTCAGCGGCATCGGCAATCACGTTCGGCGCCCGTCCGCCAGAAAGCAAACCGACATTGAGGGTCGCATCGCCAATACCTTCCACCACCGGCAGTGCCAATGCCTGCACCGCCTGCAACGCCCCTAGTAGTTTGTCGATCGCCGACTCACCCAGCTCCGGATACGCCGAGTGCGCCATCTTGCCATGGGCGCGCAACTCCACCCGCAGCGCCCCTTTGGAGGCTAGAGCCAGGCGATTGTCGGTCGGTTCGCCATTGATCAGAAAGCGCGACCCGCGCGGCTGCGTGTTGGCCACGGCGGCGCCTGCCGAATCCCGTTCTTCGCCGACGAGAAAGAGCATACCCACCTTGACGCCCGCCGCCCGCAACTGTCCTGCTGCGGCAATCTGCGCCGCGATGATGCCTTTGGCATCGCAGCCCCCCCGACCGTACAGGCTCGTCTCATCTTCTCGGCAAGGGCCAAGAAACGGCGGCACGGTGTCCATATGGGTCGAAAGCACGACATCCGGCGTCACGCCTTCCATCGCAGCAAAGACATTGAAGCGCGGCCCGGTACCGCCGCCCGGCGTTCGCGCCAGATCCGGCTGCGGCACCGGCTGGCGCTCCACCGCCCAGCCCTCCCTGGCGAGCAACTCCGCCAGAAACTCGCCCACGGCTGCCTCGTGGTAGGTCGTGGAGTCAATGTCAACAAGCTGCCGGGTCAACGCGATCGGGTCTGGATGCATGCCCCCTCAGCATAACCTTGCCGGACGTACCTGGCGCCTGAGACTATGGAGATACCTACGCTATGAGCTTCCCAGCCTCAGCCCGCTTGCGATTCCGTGCCTGGACCGAGGCGGATCGCGTCTTGGCACACTCCCTTTGGGCCGACCCGGACGTGGCACGGTATCTTGGCGGGATCATGTCCATGGAAGCCGTAGATGCACGATTGCAGCTGGAGATGGACCGGCAACGGCAGTTTGGTTTTCAGTATTGGCCCATCTTTCTTCGAGACCAGGGAGATTTTGTAGGCTGTGCCGGTCTTCGGCCCTTCCACGACGAGCCCCACGTGCATGAAGTCGGCGTACACATCGGCCGCCGTTTTTGGAGCGAACGTCTCGGCGAAGAAGCCGCCCGTGCCGTCATCCAGCATGCCTTCGATCAACTTGGTGCAGAAGCGCTCACGGCCGCTCACAACCCGGAGAACCTGCACTCCAAAGCCATGCTCCGTCGTCTCGGCTTCGTGCACACGCATGAGGAGCCCTGGGGCTCATTAGGGATCCTGCATCCGTTCTACCGCCTTGAACGAACGGCGGGGAAGGCTGTTGCGGCGCCAGAATAAAGCATCGGCAGCATCGGCAACTCCGTCGCGCTACACTCAACCGCATGGCCGGATTTACACCCCTACGATCGCAGGTGCAGACCATCGAAGACCTGCGCGGCCCGGCCGGCCGGCTCGAAGCCATCCTCAATGCGGGCCATGCGGACGCGCCCTTCGCCGCGCTGGTCGCGCATCCGCATCCGCTCGGTGGCGGCACCATGCACAATAAAGTCGTCTATCATACAGCCAAGGCCTTCGGTGCTTTCGGTTTCCCAGTGTTGCGCTTCAACTTTCGCGGCACCGGCCTGAGCGAAGGAGCTCACGACGAAGGCCGCGGCGAGGTGGGGGACGTGCGCGCTGCCCTCAACTGGCTCACGGCCCGCTTCGACCGGCCACTGGTCTTTGCCGGCTTCAGCTTCGGGTCCAACGTCGGCCTCCGCGCCTGTTGCGGCGACCCCCGTGTCCAAGGCCTGATTGGCATCGGTCTACCGGTGCGTGCCGTTGGGCGGGACTACCACTATAGCTTCCTCTCCGATTGCGGTTCCGTACCCAAGCTGTTCCTCTCCGGCGACACGGACGAGTTTAGCCCCAAGGGCATCCTCGAAAGCTACCTGGTGGCCGCGCCCGAACCGAAGCGCATCGTCTGGATCGAAGGCGCCGACCATTTCTTCGCCGGCACCGCGGACTCGCCTGGGTCCAAGCTCGAAGCCTTTGGAGCTGCTTTGCGATCGTGGCTCGGAGAGCACTTCGACTTGCAGCGCTGAGAGGCTTCGTCGTGGCGCATGCCCCGCAACTGTTCATCCTGAGCGCAGCGAAGGACCTTAGTATTCCTCAGTAGCTGCAACAGGTACGAGCAGAAAGGCGGAGGTCCTTCGCTTCGCTCAGGATGACACCAAAGAGTATGGGCCGCAGACAATGCCTCTGCGGCCCATACTGTTGCTACGATGCACAACCTCTACTCGCTCGCCTGCTCCGAAAACCCGGGATGCACGGCATCCGGCACATGCAGCTTCATTCCACTCTGTTCGGTCTTCAGCTTGATCGGTACCAGCGTGTTGCGCTTCTCGCGATTCGCACTCGCGTTGAAGGTCACAAGGTAGCTCTCCCGCAGCGCCCCAAGAAAGTCATCGAAATAGGGCTTCAGACTGGGCGGCGTAATCCGTCCCAGGTAGAACGATTCGGCGCCGGTCGCCTGGGCGACCTGCTGCAGGTAGCCCTGTCCACTGAAACTCGCCAGTCCGCCGCGAATCCCTGCATCGCCGTAGTAGATGGAATACACGGCAACCCCGGCGCGCTGCGCATCCTCCTGCGCCGCCTGTACGTAGGGGCTGTCCTGGTTCAGCGGCGAAACACTACCGTTATACGGATCGACCCCGTTGGTAATCATCAGCACCATGCGCGCGCTCGCGCCTTGCCCTGGCCAATGCTTGACAAACTCGGACAGCGAAAAGTAAGGGCTTGCACTGATGCCCGGCACCATCAACGGAATGCGGACGCTGTTGGCCACCGCGGCGTGGTCCGTCGAAAAGTTCGAGGTCGGACGAATGGTTCCGTTTTGCATGTAGCCGACCATCACCTGCGACCCGGCAGGCAGGGCCTGGATGAAGTGCTTCAGGTCGTCCAGCTGCACGCCAAAATTGCCGCGCAGGCCATCGTCAAGCAGAACCGCAATCTGTGCACCCTCGGCGCGTACCGGCGCCACCGAAGCGATCGCCGCGGCATGACCGTTCACCTCCAGCTTCAACGCTGCAGGATCAAGGGGGGCATTGTTCTTGGATTGCGCGCTGATCAGCGCCGTGGTCGGTACCGGCCCTTCGTTCGGGAGTTCTTGCGCAAAAGCCGAAAGGGCGAAGCCTGGAAGCGCGGCGGCCGCCAGTGTAAAAGCGGTGGAAAGCAGGATGTTCCGGCGTGTCTTCATGTCGAACCTCACTTCGGTTAGATGAAGAATCGCGCACAAAGTCGCGCGCAGCCGATCAGGGCAGACCCTCAAACAACGGTCTGCCCTCATCGAAATGCCGCCGGGAGCTGTTTTCGCTGACTCTGCTCTGTCATCTCGACCGGAGCAGATAGCTTTACCGTCTGCGCAGTGGAGAGACCTGCATTTTGGCTCCAGCCGGAACTCCACCCGTAAGCGATTAGCCTCTAATCGCCGCCGAGCCGCACCTTCAGCCCGCCCCGCACCGTGAACGGCAACCCCGGATACCCGATCGGCCCGATATGCTGGTCATTCAGCAGATTGTCCAACTCGGTGAACACGGTCACGTCATGCCGCAGCTCGTAGGTGCCGCCCAGGTCGAGCTTCAGATATCCGAAGTCCAGATCGCGGTTCGGCAGCAGCAACGTATTGTCGAAGCTCGGCGTGAACCCGTCCAGGAACGTGGAATCATCGCTCCGCCCGGCAAACGCGCCCTTCACCGCTACAGCCAGCTTAGGGCGGACATAACTCACCGCGAAGAATCCGGTATTCGGGGCCCGTCGAAACGGCCGCGCCCCGACAAGAGGGCTTTCCGCGCCGATCGCGATCCCCGGTAGATTCGGGTTCTCCGTCGGCGTACCCTGCGTTACCGCAATTGCATCCGAGGCGAACGACTGCAGCACACGTGCCGCCAGGTAGGTGTATCCCGCCCGCACAAAAATACTGCGCCGCGCCTGCCAATCCAGCTCCGCCTCCGCCCCCTGGGCGCGGTAAGCGAGCGAGTTGACGTAGAGCGGCAGGTAATACGCAGAGGAAAGAGGAATCTGGAAATACTGCGTCACGGCAGTACTCGTGAGCGCTTCCAGTTGCCGGTCAAAGACGTTGTGGTAATACCCAGCCTTCAACACAAGCTTTTCACCGAGGATATTCTGATCGACGCCGGCATCGAAGGTGCGTGACCGTTCTGCAGCCGGCGGACCCACGCGATACGTCGTGATGGCTCCGGCGTCGCCGTTCTGCAGCAGTTGGTCGTAAAGGCTGAAATATTCGAGTGCAAGCGTCGGTTCCTGCACGCCGGTAGCCGCGTTCGCGCGCAGCCGCGTTCCTCTCAAAAGCCGATTGCCAGATCGCACCGGCACAAACGTCAAACCAAAACGCGGTGTTCCCGCAATGCCATACAGGTGGTTCTTCTCCACGGCACCGCCAAGCGAGTAAAAGATCCGGCTAAAGAACTCTCCCTGAAATTGCAGGTTGTATTCAAAGTTGGTCCGCAGCGTCACTTCATGCGAACCTGCGGAAAATGCGCTCGGCGGGCTATTGAATACCCCGCGCTCGTTGTCATACCGGAAACCAAACAGTGCATTGAAATGCGGCGACGGATTCACATCACTTTGGTAGTAGAGCTGGTCCCGGTTCGATGCCATGTCGGAGTTCCCATTCAGAAACGCCGCCTGCCCCGTCGCGGTGTAGCCGTTCGCACCGCGGATGGTCACGACATTGCCGAAATACTCCGTGAAATACGAAGGCATCGCAGTCGTTCCGAAGTTGAACGTGATCGGGTTCCCTTGATTGGAGAAGTACTGCGCCTGCTCCCGCTTGCGGGCAATGCCATACCGCAGCAGATTGTGCCAGTTCCGCTCCGTGCGATTTTCAAGCGTCGCGCCCGAGTACAGGTCCTGGTCCCCCTGTTTCCCGTCCGCCGACACCCCATAAAAATCATGCGCCCCGGGCAACCCCACTGCCGAGACGCTGTTTCGCAAGGTAAACCGCAGGCTGGTGTCCCCATTGAAGTCATACCCGACATTCGCCGCCGAAGTGGCATCGTGATACTCATCGCGCGGCAGTGCATTCGATGTCTCGAGGAAGTCGAACCCGGCAAAGTAATCGAGCTTGCGCAGCGTGCCCCCGGCGCTCACCTTGTTGCGGTATTCATGCAAATTCCCCGCATCGCCGGAGTAGTTCAACACCGGTCGCAGCGTGCCCCCGCGCGGCGTCGTGATCGTCACCACCGACGCGCCCGCATCGGTGCCATACACCGCCGAGTCAGGCCCGCGGTAGAGCTCCATCCGCGCCACGCCCAACGTGCTCACATTGCTGAAGTCGAAGACCCCACCCACGTCGTCAGCGGGAATGCCGTCGACCAGCACCAGGTTGGCCGTCGAATTGCCACCCCGCATAAAAAGCGACGTAACGCCCCCGGTTTGCCCGCTCTGCACCACAAACGCGCCCAGGGACTGACGGATCTCGTCGGCAACGCTCAGCCGCGTCCGAAAACTCTCCTCGGGCAGCACCGTCACGGGCGCGGTGAGCTGCGGCAAAGGGATCGGGATCTCCGTCGCGCTCACCGAGACCTCTTGCCGCACGGTGTCTACCGCCAGCACCACGTCCCGGTGCAGCACATCCGTGGCGCCGCTGTAGAAGTCTTCACCAATGCCCGGCAAGTAGCCACCCGCCGAACCCAGCAACGTAAACCGGCCCGCCTCACCCGATCGCACCTCATAAGATCCATCCGCGCCGGCATAGCCCAGCGCGACGACTTTGCCGTTTTCCACCACTTGGACGCGCGCACCGGCAATGCCCTTCCCTAACGGATCGGTCACACGCCCGATCAGCACCACCGCACTGGCCGGTGCTGCGAAGCAGGACGCCAAAGCCACTACCCAGCAGGCGCGACGTGCGTGAAAAAAGTTTTGAGAGTACAGAAAAAGGCGCCCGGACTTGAGCAAGGAAGGGTGCGGCGGCGCGCAAAAACGTCGTCTTAAGGCAAACATCAGGGATCTCCTCCGCTCTCCATCCGAGAGCGTGGCTTTTGTACGCAAAGGAACCGGTCTCCTGACTTGCACGGTTTCAAGGCGATCTCACGTCCGCAGAACCCTTCCCAAGCCTTCGCCGCTCAAACTGAAACTCAGTGCCAAGCGTCGTGCGGCTCAGTGGGTCGGCAAAGATCCTCCTCACCCCTGTTCACAAATCTGTCAGGCTGGTAGCCTGGCGAGCAAACATGGGGTGCGTGCTTCACAGTTGCGGGGCAGTGGCGGAGTTGCACCGCGCTTCCCAACATCTTTCCTTGCGGCTGGGGCAATGGGCACACAATGCGGCAGGCAGTCGGCAGCATCGCACGATAGGGCAGCCCCCAGTGTAAGCCGCAAAGTCGTCGCGGCTGTCAGTGGCTTAGTCAAGGAATCGTGAGAATCGAGACCAGAAAGACAAGCAGGTTTCTAAAGCGATCTGCGTTGTCATGCCGATCCTGAGCCTCCCGAAGGGGAAAGACTTCTACGCTCCGGGAGCGCTCCAAGCGCCAACGGCGCGCCCCCACCAGCCTGAAAGGCTCCAAGCGCCAACGGCGCGCCTTATGCCAGCCTGGACCGCAAGGCCCAGGTGTAGCACCCCGTGCAGGCGAGGGCTGAAGGCCCGACCTAAAGGTGGCATCTCTAAGCTCCTGCCGGGACTTCAAAACGTCAGCAGCACCTTGCCCGTCGTCTTGCGGCCCTCCAGATCGCGATGCGCCTGTTGCGCCTCTTCCAGCGTGTACCGATGCCCAATGTGCACCCGCAGCTCGCCTCGAGCAATCCAGCTGAAGATGTCGTCAGCACGCCGCTCCAGCTCCCCCCGCGTCTGCACGTAATCTTTCAGCGTCGGCCGGGTCACATACAACGAGCCGAGGGTCGAAAGCCGGATCAGGTCCAGAGGCGGCACCGCTCCACTCGACGCCCCATAAAGCGCCAAAAGTCCCCGAGGTTGAAGACATTTCAAGGAATCTTCAAACGTCGTCTTGCCCACCGAGTCATACACCACCGGCAGTCCCTTGCCGTCAGTATCTTCTCGCACTGTGTCTGCAAAGCTCGTCTGCGTGTACAAAATGATGCGATCGGCTCCGGCATTGCGGGATAACGCCGCTTTGTCTTCCGTAGAAATCGTGGTGAGCACCCGCGCCCCCAGCCGTTTCGCGATCTGCGTCAGCAGTAGCCCGACGCCACCCGCTCCCGCATGCACCAGCACCGTATCTCCGGGCTGAATCGCGTAGGTGCTGTATGCCAAGTAGTGGGCCGTCAAACCCTGCGTCATCGCCGCTGCCGCCTGCTCGAAGCTGATGTGTGGCGGCAGGTGTAGCAGGTCCCTGGCCGGCGCCAGCGCGAACTCGGCATAGGTGCCCCGCGTGCCCGTCCAGGCAACACGGTCTCCTTCGGCGAATCCGGTCACCCCATCACCGGATGCCTCGACAAAACCCGCCGCCTCCTGACCGGGAACAAACGGCAGCGCTGCCGGGTATCGACCCTCGCGCAGGTAGGTGTCGATGAAATTAACCCCGGAAGACTGGATACGAACCAGAACCTGCCCCGGGCCGGGCTTCGGTACCGGAAGGTCAACCACCTGAAGGACCTCGGGGCCGCCGGTTTGTTGGATCTCAATGGCACGCATAGCTAGCGGATCAGGTGCTCCTCGGAGGAGCGCATGCGCACCACGCGCTCGATTGTGTAGGGTGAACGCTGGCCCTGCGCAAAAAAGTGGCGTACCTGCAACTCGCCCAGTAAGCCGATGCCGATCATCTGGATACCGGCCAGCAGCAACACCGCCGCAATCACGAACCAGGGTCCATGCTCGCCCACCATGTCGTGCCGCGAAAACAACTTGTACAGCAGTAGCCAGGTAGCAATCCCGCTCCCGCTTAGCAGTGCCAAACCGCCGATGCTGCCAAAGAAGTGGAGCGGTCGGGTCATGTACCGCAGCAAAAACCGCAGAGTCAGGAGATCAAACGCCACCCGAAAAGTACGCCCCAGCCCGTAGTGGCTCTCGCCGGAGACCCGCGCTGGATTGGAAATCGGCACCTCACAGATCGTCGCGCCATACCAACTCGCCAGCGCCGGGATAAAGCGGTGCATGTCCGCGTACAACGGCACATTTTGGATTACCTCGCGACGATAGGCCTTGAACGTGGTGCCAAAATCATGGATCTCCACCCCCGAAACCTGCCGCAACAACCAGTTCGCTGCCCGCGAGGGCAACCGCCGCAGCATCAGGTTATCGGCACGTTGCGCCCGCCATCCACTCACAACGTCATAGCCCTCCTCCAGCTTGGCCATGAACTGCGGAATCTCCGCAGGATCATGCTGCAGATCGCCATCCATGGAAAGAATGAACTCCCCCGTTGCATGATCGAAGCCCGCCGCCAGCGCCGACGTTTGTCCGAAATTGCGGCGTAGTTTAATCAGCAGCACGCGCGAGTCCACAGCGGCGATCTCTTCCAGCAGTCTGTATGTTCGGTCGCGCGAGCCATCGTCCACAAACACCAGTTCGAAGCTCTCGCACACCGACTCCATCACGTCCTTGACGCGATCGTAAAGCCGGGTAACGCTTTGCTCCTCGTTATGAAACGGAACGACAATGGAGTACTTAAGCACAGGGCAATTCTAACGCGAAGGGGCGGCTTTGCAGCTGTCCTGATTCGCTACACAGGAGCGGTCTCGCATGCTCCGGAAGTGCAATTTCCCTCGTCTGCGTAGCCGCTTACTCTCCCCAAAGGAGAGATCCATGGTTGCCGCACACGATAGCTTGCTCTTATTTTGTATGGGTGTCTTGAACATCCTGTTGGCCCTCGCCGTCGCCAGTCTTCGCGCCCGATCGCAGGATGAGGATGTCGATCTCCTCCCAAACGCGCCTGGAGTCGAAGCGGCCAGAGCTTGAGGGGTTAATCAAAGGTTCGCAGTTGAGCGGGTAGAACTTGGGGTCGCAAAGCCCGCCACCCCCTTGCCGCGCATCGTGAAGGAGAAACCGCTTGCCTTGGACACGACCCTCGCACACGAACCCAAGAGCAGCATGGTGACCCGGGGCAGATTCCAACTGCCGACCTTCGCCTTAGGAGTGCGCCGCTCTATGCATCTGAGCTACCGGGCCGTTCTCAGCTGTTCTTTCGTGTGCTTTGGTGCCGGGAGGGGGGGTCGAACCCCCACGAGGTTGCCCTCGGCGGATTTTGAGTCCGCTGCGTCTGCCAGTTCCACCATCCCGGCGCACCTTGAGTGTACCGCAACCCGCAACCACGCTACACGCCCGAACCTTCGTTCTTACTGCAGGCCCGTGGCCGGACGAAGTGCCACCAACTCCATCGCCGCTGCGACCGCATTGCGTGCCGCAAAGCGAAGATTGTCGGAAGCCATCCACAACCAGAACGCCGACGATTCCCCGGCTGTGCCATCGTCGCGCACATCCACAAGCAGATCGCCGGATTCCGCCGCCGCCAGGTTGCTCGGCACAGTCTCTTCCGCGACCACCACCCCACCGTGCAGGGCGGAGCGCACGCTCTTTTCCGTTGCACCGGCGGTCAACTCGGCAAAAGCCGAAAGCGTATAGCCATGGAACACAGGAGCTTGCACCAACTGGAAGCGCACGCGGGTAGCTGCCGCTTCGCCCAGCAGCGCATTCAGGTGCCGCCGAATGGTACTCCCCACCGCACGCAAATCGACTCGTGCCTCTTCACCAAGCGCCGTCTGCAGATTGAAAGCGACTCGCGTGTCGAACAGTTCTTTGGGCACGTTCTGAAAGGAAAGCAAGCCGACCGTCTGCTGGTGTAGCTCATCCAGACCGGCTTTGCCTGCCTGGGATGCCGGCTCCAGAACCGTGGCTGCCAATCGCGCCAGCGGCAGTCGTCTCGCCAAGCGCTCCGCCGTGAGCGCCAGCATCACCGCCGCCGGATGCGCGGCCACCACACCGGCGGTCATCAGATCGGGCTTTGTTCTACCCTGAATCCATGGGCTGCGCACGAGAAAACCGGCTTCCCCCTCGAGCGCTCCGGTAAGGTCCACAACCGCCGCTCCACCCTGGACGGCGATGCGCCAGTGCTCCCGCGCCGTTTCGCCCTCACCCGCGAAAAAGACCAAATCCACATCCTCCAGAGCATCCCGCGTCAGTGGCTGAACCACGGCCGGTTCGTCCCCCGCCGTCATCACTTCCGTTTGCTCCTCGTCCCCTTCGTGCAGATAACGCATCTGCCACGCAGCCGCAGCAGAAGCATTCAGTTCCTCGATCAGCTCCTTACCCCTTAGATTGGGTGCCCCTACGACCACAGCACGTCTTTGTCGTCCAGCCATCTCAAACCCCTTCGAATCCCTTTAAGTACCGCGTGCCATTACGCGGGTAACGTACGCCTTTGCCAGGAGTAGGCCAAACGCGCCAACACACCCGAAAGCAGATACACCATCGCTATCACAATCAGGGCGTACTGCGATTCGAAGATGACCACCGCGGCAATCAGGGCGAACAAAGCGAGCAGTCGCCCGGGCCTGCGTTCGCTCATGTCCAATTCCTTCCCGCTCCAGAATCGCCAGTTGCTCACCATTAAAAATCCGACAAACCCAATCAACCCGAGCCAGACCAGGGCAAGCCATGGGCTATAAATCGGCGAGCCGCCCTCGAAATGCACTACAGCGGCCACAACACCGGCCCCCGCCGGTATCGGCATGCCCACAAAGTACTTCCTCCCGGGACGGCCCGGGTTGCGCGGTTGCGGGTCAATACTCACATTGAAGCGCGCCAATCTACACGCACCGCAGAGCAGGAAAAGAAAACACACCACCCCGCCCAGGTGCATGAGCCGCACTTCGGCGGCGGGGTGCCCGGTAAGCCGCACCTGCCGCAAACCCCAGAGATACGCCAGAAGGCTCGGAGCCACGCCAAAGGTAATCACATCCGCCAAGGAATCGAGTTCGCGCCCGAAAGCGCTGGATGTGTTGGTCATGCGTGCGATTCGGCCATCAAGCCCGTCGAACAGAATCGCGAAAAGTACGGCGAGCGCCGCTCGATCAAAACCATCCGCGTCCGCGGCCATGGAGCCATGAATGCTTTGCACAATGGCGTAATAGCCCGCGGCGATGTTGCCCGATGTAAAGAGCGATGGCAGGATATACATGCCCCGGCGAGCCGGGGGCCGCTGCAGCTCGCGGTCCGCAGACGCCATTAGCGCCGCTCACCCGCCAGTTTCGCCTTGTCCGCCGCTGGCGGGATAAAAGCCAGTACGGAACTTCCACCCTTCACACGGTCACCGCTACGCACCCGCAGCTCGGCATGTGCCGGCAGCAACACATCCATGCGCGAACCGAATTTGATGAGCCCCATGCGCTCGCCCCGGACCACCTGGTCGCCCTCCCGCAAGTTACAAAGGATGCGGCGCGCCAAAAGGCCGGCAATCTGCTTGAAGCTCACGCTGTATTCACCAGCGTCGATGGTTACGAGGGTTTGCTCGTTGTGTACCGCGGATTCGGCGTTCATTGCATTCAGAAACTGGCCCTCGCGGTACTCCGCTAGGGTTACCGTCCCGCCCACCGGAACGCGGTTTACGTGCACATCGAATACATTCAGAAAGATACTGATGCGCAGGCCGTTTCCATTCGTGGTCTCAATCCACTCCGCATCCTCGACCTTGCCATCCGCAGGCGACACGATGAGCCCCGGTTCCATGGGGACGCGTCGCGGCGGGTCACGAAAAAACCACACGAGAAACATGGCAAGCAGGACCGGCAACACCGTTAAGGTGATGAAATGCGTCCCAAACCACACGATCACCGCAACGGCAATCAGGGCAATACCGTAAAAAAACCCATCACGAACCATCGCTGCTCATTATACCTTTGCCCCTGTTGCGCCTCGGCCCACCGAGCATAACGGCGCCCAGCGTTTTACCTCACCAAATGTCGATGCATCAGCAACGCATCCTCCACAGGCGAACGATAGTATCCAGGACGGCAACCCTCGACGTGGAAGCCCAGCCGCTGGTAAAGCCTCTGCGCGGCCACATTGGAACGCCGCACCTCAAGCATCGCGTCCGTGGCGCCCTTTCGAGCGGCCCAGGCAAGCCAATGTGTGGAAAGACGTTCTCCCCACCCCTGGCGGCGATCTCCCGGACGAACCAGAAGCACCTCAAGCTCGACACTTTGCTCCACGCGCGTTGCCATCAAGATCGCGCGTAGATCTCTTGCTTCCGTGTTGGCGAGAACAGCAAACGCAACCCTTTCCGCAGGGACCATCGCATCGGGTTCCACAAAGGTCGCCCAAGCCGTGGATGGCCAGAGTGGCGCGTCCGGACAAACAGCGATCAATGCCCGCACCGCTGCAAGATCCCCAGAACCCGATAGCTGAACGATACAATCCATAAATCCGCTCAGCTATCGGCAACATGGCTTACTGCCGCATCTTGCCTTGCCGCAGACTGCCTTGCATAGATCGTGTCTTCATTGCGTACGTAGTTCGCGTCCAGCTCCGCCAAGGGTGTCTCACCCCGCGCCAAGTTACGCAAAACAGGGCCGATTGCATCCTTGGCCGTGAGGTCGACCGCACGCAACTCCGCCCCAGCAAGGGCCGCGTCGGTGTGCAAGCGCGTACCCGGAGCCGTACAGACAATCGCGACAACCGCACCCTGCAACACGGATCTGCTCTCAGCAAGCGAGCTTAGCCACTCCTGCGCTCCTGTGCCCGAATGGATCGCACGGAGGTATATCTGGTCTCTTCCGGCCTCGAGCAGGGCAAACCCGCTGGATAACGACGCTGCATCCGCAAGCACCTCCAGCCGCGAAACGCCGGCCAGGGGTATGGCGGCCGCCTCGCAAAGCCCTTTGGCCAGGGCCAGGCCTATGCGTACGCCGGTGAACGATCCCGGTCCCCGCACCACGCCCATCCCGGCGAGGTCTTGAATGCCGATCCCCTGTGCGGCGAGCACCTCGCGAACCACGCGGAGCAGAGCGGACGACGCATTTCGCTCGTCAAGAATCCGCTCCTCACGCAGCGCCGATTCCTGGAACAGGGCCACGGACGCGTACGACGCGCAGGTGTCCAAAACCAGGATCCATCCCTCCGCCACTCTCGCCGACTCCACCAGGAACGGGGGACCGCCGCTATCGCCCTCTCGCATCCAAACTCCTATGACTTATTTGTCTCCTGCGTCCGCTTCGCTTTCGTTTTCCAGCGGGGGTGTTCCCATCCCAATACATGCGGAGGAGTACCCTTTCGGTCCCTCTAACAGCACAGTGTCTCGCGCGGCCATTCTGCTCCTGCAAGGTTCGGGCGGTCATGTGGAGTTCTGGGTTTCGCGACTTGCTCCATTTCTTCGCGAGGCCGGCATCCACCTGTATGCTCCCCAATACTTGAAGCGCACCGGCACCGTTCGCGCCGATCTGGCTACCATCACGGACGGTAAGCACGTTCCCCAATGGCTCGAAACTGCCGATGATGCGCTGCGCTTTGTAGCAACCCGCCCCGGGGTGGACGCCGACCGCATCCTGGTCGCCGGTGTGTCCCTTGGCGCCTTTCTGGCGTTAGCGTTGGCTGCCAGACTCTCGGCATCAACTGAACCTGTCGCGCGCCGCCGCATATGTGCCGTGCTCGACATCTCCGGCGGTCTCGTGCCTCCCTATGACGCGCTCGTCACGCCGCGCTTTCCCCCAACCCTCATCCTGCACGGCGAAGCAGACCAAATCGTCCCTGTGTCGTTCGCCCGAGACCTGGATCGCAAACTTACAGATCTCGGTGTTGCACATCGCACGGAACTTCTCCCCGGTGAGGGCCACTGGTTCGGTCCCGCGGCCCTGCCACGCATGCTCCTGGCGACCTCCGCCTTTCTCGAACAGCACCTGCAAAGCTGATGGAAAGCCGGGGCAGTTTCGCCCCGGCTCGTGGACTACACGGGTAAGTTCTAAGCAACCTCCGCCAGAACCTCTTCCCGCACATGCTCATCCTCAATCGCCTCGCGGGGCGTTTTTGGCAAGGCGATATGCAACACGTCTTCGATCCGGGACGCATAATGAATCGTCATGCCTTCCGTCTGATCCGCCGTTAGGTCCTCTTCGACATTGGCCTTGACGTCAATGGGCAGAATGACATCCCGCACCCCAGCCCGCTTGGCAGCCAGGAACTTCTCCTTGATACCCCCAACCGGGAGCACATTGCCGCTCAAGGTGATCTCCCCCGTCATGGCCAGCAACGGGTGCACCGGCGTATCCGTCAACAGACTCACAATCGCCGTCGCCATGGTCACCCCCGCGCTGGGACCATCCTTGGGAATGGCGCCCGCGGGTACATGGATATGCAGATCGATATCCTTCAGCACATCCTCATCCAGGCCGAGATCAATAGCGTTCGAACGAACCCACGTGAGCGCCGCCTGCATGGACTCCTTCATCACATCGCCGATCTGCCCGGTCATGGTGAAGCCGCCCTTGCCCTTCATGCGATTGGCTTCGATGAACAGCACGTCGCCTCCCACCGGTGTCCACGCCAGCCCGACAGCCACGCCGGCACGCTTGGTGCGCTCGGCAATTTCGGTGTCAACCCGGACCTTGATGCCGCCTAAATACTCATGCACGACTTCAGGCGTAACAACGAGCTTTTCGCCATTCTCCGGGTGCAGGCTGCCCTCGGCGACCCGACGCGCTGTTTTACGCGCGACCGTGCCAACCAACTGCTCGAGGCGTCGCACCCCGGCCTCCCGCGTGTAGTGTCGTGCGATCAGAGCGACTGACTCCGTCGGGAACTCGATGGCTTCCACCGGCAAACCGTTCTCCTTCACCTGCCGCGGAATCAGGTACCGCTCCGCAATTGCCACCTTTTCTTCTTCGGTGTACCCCGTGAGTTCGATAATCTCCATGCGGTCGAGCAGCGGCGCGGGAATCGTGTCCAGCTGATTGGCTGTACAGATGAAAAGCACCTTGCTCAAATCGAACGGCTGATCGAGGTAATTGTCGCGGAAGGTGTTGTTCTGCTCCGGGTCCAGCGTTTCCAGCAGCGCACTCGCCGGATCTCCGCGGAAATCGCGACCAAGCTTGTCAATCTCGTCCAGCATGAACACAGGATCGTTTACTTCAACGCGCTTCAGGTGCTGGATGATCTGACCCGGCAAGGCACCGATGTAGGTGCGCCGGTGTCCCCTGATCTCGGCCTCATCATGCATGCCGCCCAGGGAAATGCGAGAGAACTTGCGTCCCAGGGCCTTTGCAATCGACCGTCCCAGCGAAGTCTTGCCCACGCCCGGCGGTCCGACAAAGCACAGGATTGGCCCCTTCATGTCGGCCTTCAGTCGGCGCACACTCAGGTAATCCAGGATGCGTTCTTTCACCTTCCGCAAGCCATAGTGATCCGCATCGAGCACCTCTTTGGCCTTGGCTATGTCGACAGCCTCAGACGAGCCCTTTGCCCACGGCAGCACAGCAAGCCACTCCACATAATTCCGCGTCAGGGAATAATCGGCTGCAGCAGGATTCATCCGGCTCAGCCGCCCCAGCTCCTTGAGAGCGTCTTTTTTCACATCCTCGGGCATGCCAGCAGTTTCGATCTTCTCCTTCAAATCGGAGATGTCTTTCTGCGTGTCATCCTGGTCGCCGAGCTCCTTCTGTATGGCCTTCATCTGCTCGCGAAGATAGTAATCCCGCTGCGACTGCTGCACCGAATCCTGCACTTCGCTTTGAATCTTGTTCCGCAGCTGCTGTACTTCGAGCTCCTTCGCAAGCTGTCCATTCAGCTTCTCCAGCCGTGCCTTCAAGTCCGTCATTTCAAGCAATTCCTGCTTCTCTGCAGTCGTCAGGAAGGGCAGGTTAGAGGCAATGAAGTCTGAAAGGCGCGCCGGTTCATCGATGTTGATTGCAATGGTCTGCAGATCATCGGAAAGCGTGGACGACGAGGTAACCACCTCTTGAAATTGGGCCAACACATTCCGTTGCAGCGCTTCCAACTCCGGTGAAGGCTCGAGCGTGCCATCGGCGATTGTCTCGGCCTCGGCGGTCAGATACGGCTGCGTCTGCGTGAAGCTGCCCAGCCGCACACGTTCAGTGCCTTCGGTAAACACGAACAGGCTCTGATTGGGCATCTTGACAACCTTGTGCACCGTCGCGCGGGTACCCACCATGTGCAGGTCGCCGCCTTCCGGCGCGTCAAGCCGAGCATCCTTTTGGGCGACCACAAGGATCGTCTTATCCTCGCCCAGGGATTGAATCAACTGAATGGAACTCTCGCGGCCCACCGTGAGCGGTAGGACCTGATGGGGAAACAGCACCGTATCGCGCACAGGAAGGACCGGATACGAGTGCCCACGGTCTTCTCCGGCGACGGTCTTGCCCTGGGATGGGCGAATTACACTGACAAACTCATTCGGCATGTTGAGCGCCTTCCTATCAACTTACATGCATGTGATGCACTCTGGACTACCGCGGTCGCACCCAATCAAGCGATCCGCTCTCGTTCTTCTTTGACGGTATCGGCAGCCCGCATGTTCTCCAGTAGCGCTGTCCTGTTTTGAAACAATGGAATTCGGAAATGCTGCTCGTGCCTATGCCCCGATTGCTTGCGCCGCCCATTCGGGCTACGCTGGAAGCAAGCGCGGAAGTGGTGAAATGGCAGACACGCAGGTCTTAGAAGCCTGTGCCTCCGGCGTGAGGGTTCGAGTCCCTCCTTCCGCACCACACCTCGTCCGTTAACTCCATCCAGAACTCCCGCGCTGCCATGCAGCCTGGGACAAGATTCGAAAAGCGAGCAACCACCTCAGCATGAGCCAGAGCCAAAGCTTCACACAGCCCGACAACACCCGCGTTACCTTGAACAAAACGCCGGATTACCGCGATTCCTACGCCAACAGTGTTCAAATGCGTCTTTCCGTTTGGGATTTCCTGCTCGTCTTCGGAACGTTGGAACCGACCGCGCCGGATGCCGTTGAGGTCAACAATTTTCAGGGCATCTATATCAGCCCCCAGCAGGCGAAGGCCTTGCATTCCATCCTTTCTCAGAATCTGGCCCAGTATGAGTCGGCCTTCGGTCCGATCTCGCTGGATTCGCCAGGGCCCGGGCAGCCTCGTATCGTCGGCGGCCAGGGATCCGTTCAGTAGCACGTGCCGGAGCCAGTGGCCGGTTCGCTTCCGCGCCGGCCCTCACTCCCCCAGGCGGGGGCGCTGTTCGCAGGTTGGTTCCTCCTGTTCGCAGCCGTTGCCCTGGGGCACGCCACCCTGTTGCGGCTTCCCTATTTCTGGGATGAAGGTGGGTACTACGTTCCGGCTGCCCTGGACTTCTACCAGCGCGGGACGCTCATCCCCCGGTTCACCAACGCCCATCCACCGCTGCCGAATGTTGTGCTCGGGCTGCTGTGGCATCTGTTCGGCTACCACTTTCTGGTCACGCGGCTCACCGTCTGCGGCTTCGCGGCGTTAGGCCTGCTCGCCGTCTACCAGATGGGGAAACACCTGCTGGGTAGGCAGGCCGCCTGGGCCGTCACAGCCCTGGTGGCGCTCTACCCAATCTGGTTTGCACAGAGCAGCCTCGCCCACGCCGATATCTTTGCCGCGGCTTTCAGCTTGAGCGCCTTTGCTCTCTATTTCACCGCGCCTGAGCAGCTCAGCGCCATAAACAGCCAGGGAGCCGACGGCGCGCCGGGGAGCAGCCCGCAACGTCTCGCAGCGGTCGCAGTGCTGTTTTCCCTTTCCGTGCTGGCAAAGGAAACGGCCATCCTGCAGCCGCTTACCTTGGCCACCTTGGCCGGGCTGGCGGTCTTCGGACAGCCTCGGCAGCAACGCCCGACACAGCTTCGTTGGCTCACGCCACTGTGCGCCCCGTTCCCTGTCCTTGCGCTTTGGTTCGGCTATCACCGCTGGAAGACCGGCTTCACCTTCGGGAACCCCGAGTTCCTGCGCTACAACGCCACCGCGAATCTGACCTTCGCGCACATCGCCCGGTCTTTCGGCTACCGCTTCTTACACCTCTTCTGGCAGAGGGACGTCTGGGTTCCCCTTGTCTTCGCACTCGCGTGCCTGTGGCTGCCACGACGGTCCGGAGCCTTCGGACGCTCCCTGCCCCTGCCCGTCCTACGGTCCATCGGGGCGCTGATCCTGGTCAACTGGCTTGCGTTCTCCGTGTTGGGCGGTGCGCTGCTCACGCGCTATCTGCTGCCGATGTACCCCTTGCTGCTCCTGGTCTGCGTTTCGGTTTGGCAAAGCCATACGGTGCACTGGCCCTGGTTGGCATGGCTCACCGGGGCGGCTTTCTTCAGTGCACTCTGGCTCAACCCGCCCACCTATTTTGCGCCCGAGGACAATCTCACCTACCGCGACATGATCGTCGTGCACCAGGAAGCCATTGCCTTCCTCCAGCAACATGAGCCGCAAGCGGTCGTGCTCAGCGCCTGGCCGGCCGATGCCGAGCTGACGCGACCCGACCTGGGCTACACCGACCACGCCTTCCGCGTTCACGCGATTGAGAACTTCACCGCGCCCGAGATCGCCAAAGCCGCCCAAGAACCTGGGCAGTTCGACACGGCCTTGGTCTTTTCCACGCAGTACATCGCGCCGGCTCTCGGGGCATATCTTCTCTCGCACCCCGATTCGCGCCGGGGCCGCAAATATGCGGTGCAACGGGACCTCTCGCCCGCCGAGATCGCGCGCCGGCTCGGCGGCAGGGTCGTCTGGCAGGATGACCGCAACGGGGAATGGGCTGCCGTGCTGCGCTTTGATCGAAGCTATAACGCGCAGCTCCCCGATGTGCACCGTTCCGGTCCGAACAAGCGTCACGCCCCTGACGGTGAAGATGGTTGTTCTAGCTCGGCCACCTTGGTTCCCAGTAGTTTTACGTACACCAGCGCGTCAAGCCCCGGTCCATAGAAATCCTTGGCAGCCCGGGCGAGCATGTACCCCGATCGCTCATACAACCGGATCGCCCGGGGGTTGCCGGCGTAAACATGCAAGCGCATCGCGGTAGCCCCGCCGGCCGCGGCGGCCTCCTCCGTGATCTGCATCAGCATGGCTGCAATGCCCTGACGTCGTGCTGCGGGATCGACATCGAGCGTCACCACATAGCCGAAGACCCCGGTCTTCCTGCGGTCCAGATGCACGATACAGAACCCCAACAGGTGTTCCCGGCTGTCGTCGCAGGCTTCGGGGCTGCCCGCCTCACACACAAGCTGCACGATTGCATTCTTCATGCTCGCCATGCGACGCATCATCCCTGACGAGAACCGGAAGGGGGCATCGAAGCACACCTCATCAAGGGCGAACATACCGGGAAGGTCTTCCGCTTTGTAGGATCGAAGATACATGAACTGGGTCAGCTTACTTCTTCGAGCAAGTCACGCGGGCAGAGGCGACGGGCATGCGCGAGGTGCAAAAGCCACAGCGCTCATCTTGCGCTCCTTGAGTCGCTCGCCTTAAGCACACGAGCTCGTCTTGGGCGCGCATCCGGTGTACAAACACAGTGTACAAAGACAGAAATGCACCCATTTTCACTGCAAGGCAAATGCGCCGTTGTGATCGGCGGCACCTCGGGCATCGGTAAAGCGCTCGCACTCGGCCTAGCAGAAGCCGGTGCGGACGTCGTGGCCGCCTCCCGCTCGGTGGAGTCCACCGCCGCTGTCGCTGACGAACTCCGTCTGTTGGGCCGCCGCACCCTGGCCAAGCCCGCCGATGTTGCCTCCCGTGCCTCGCTCACCGAACTGCACGAAGCCGTGCTGGCCGAGTTCGGCGCCGTCGACATCCTCATCAATTGCGCCGGCATGACCAAACGCGTCCCCACCCTCGAGTGCACGGAAGACCTCTGGAATCGCATCTTCGACATTAACGTGACCGGTACCCTGCGCGCCTGCCAGATCTTCGGCGCCGCCATGGTCGAGCGCCGCGGGGGCCGCATCATCAACATCGCCTCGTTGAGCACCTTTGTCGCCTTGCTCGAAGTCGCTCCCTACGCCGCCAGCAAGGCCGCCGTCGGTTCGCTCACAAAGTCACTCGCCATCGAATGGGCACCCTATAACGTCTTCGTGAACGCCATCGCGCCCGGTGTCTTTCCCACTGCCCTGAACAGCGCGTTGCTCGACTCTCCGCGCGGGCAGGAGTTCACCCTTCGCACCCCCATGCACCGATTCGGCCGTGCCGAAGAACTGGTCTCCACGGCGCTTTATCTGGCTTCCGACGCAACCAGCTTCACCACCGGCCAGATCATCGCGGTCGATGGCGGGTTTCTTGCCAGCGGCGTCAATCAATAGGGTAAAACCGCTTTTGCGCGCCACCGCCCATGGCCCTGTCCTGCGCGCTACGATCAGAATTTAGCTCTTTGGAGCGCAAACTTATCCCGGGAGACTCGAACATCCGATGAGCATCGCGACCCAAACCGGCGACGACGGCACCACAGCCCTTACCGGCGGCCAGCGCGTCTCCAAAGCCGACCTGCGTGTGGAGGCCTATGGGACCGTCGATGAGCTGAACGCCACCCTCGGCTTCGCGCGCAGCCTCTGCACCGATCCCGAAATCTGCGGCTGGACGGAGACCATCCAGAGAACCCTGTTCCGCGTCGGCGCCGCACTATCCCGCGCTCAACCTGTCTCCTCACAACCCCCATCCCTCACGCAAGCCGACGTAGACGATCTGACAACACAGGTGCATGCGATCGAAGCCATCGAAGGCATCCTGTCTGATTGGTCGCTCCCGGGCGCCGACCGCCGGTCTGCCGCCTTTGAGATCGCGCGAACCGTCTGCCGTCGCGCCGAACGCTGCGCCGTGCGCCTGAAGCAGGCAGGCGCATTCGCTCCTGACGAGGCGCTCATCTACCTGAACCGGCTCTCCGACCTGCTCTGGCTCTTCGGCCGCCTCATTGAGCACCGTGCCGGCATCGACGCCCGCCTCCGCACCGACGCCCAAACCGGTCCCGACTGGTCCCGTGCCTGGTAACCCTACCCCCGCCCGGCATTCTCGCCGCATCCACACCGTGCTGGAATCGTTCGAGGCCGGAAGTTGACCCGCGTCGTCAGAGCGGCTAGACTCAGGAAGTCGTTCGCCGCCCTGACAAGCCTTCTCCACGCGAACACATACCAGGATGCCTCTGCTTCATCCTGGGGACGTAGCTCAGTTGGTTAGAGCGCTGCCCTGTCACGGCAGAGGTCGCGGGTTCGAGCCCCGTCGTCCCCGCCATAGTTTTTGAAGATTTCGAAGCCTTCATATCTTCGCATCGGTATAGTTCCGTCGTCTCGACCGAAGTAGACAGTTGTATCGTCTGCGGGGTGGAGAGACCCGCAGCCCTGCTCACACCCAGGCGACTACCCGGCATTAGACACCGCGCCGCGACTTCGCGCAGGCCGGAACCGATGCCGCCGAAGTGAGCAAGGGTAAGTGCCCGGTCTATTTCCCATATCTTGAGCCGACATGCGTCTTTTCTTCGCACTCTCGGTTGCTCTCCTCGCCTTGCACTCCCTGGCGCACGGGTGCAGCAGCCCTCCGAAGAGACGGCTATCCGCAGCGTTCTGACGCGCGCGAGGCGGACGGGTGACTGGGCGATCGATCAACGCCCAAAACTTAGGGCATTTGTTACTTGCGTCGCCCGAGACGCAAGCCGCGGCACGTCTCGCGTGAAAACTGCGCGCCGGCGCCGAAGAAGCAATTACAGCTTCGCCGTCCGCAATCGCAGCGAGTTCGCAATCACGGAAACGGAACTGAAGCTCATGGCCGCCGCCGCAATCATCGGGTTGAGGGCCAGCCCAAATACCGGAAACAGCACACCGGCAGCCAGGGGCACGCCGACTGCGTTATAGATGAAGGCGAAAAACAGGTTTTGTCGAATGTTGCGCATCGTCGCCTGACTCAAACGCCGTGCACGCAGGAGGCCGCGCAAGTCTCCCGTGAGCAGCGTGATGCCGCCGGCCTCAATGGCGGTATCCGTCCCCGTTCCCATGGCGATGCCGACGTTGGCCTGAGCGAGTGCGGGTGCGTCGTTCACGCCGTCCCCGGCCATGGCCACAATCGATCCCTGCTGCTGATACTTTTTGACGACCTCGGCCTTTCCCTGCGGGAGAACGTCGGCCTCGAACTCGATGCCGAGCTTGTCGGCAACCGCTCGCGCCGTCGTAGCGTGATCTCCCGTGACCATGACGACTTTGACGCCCTTTCCCTCCAACTCCCGGATGGCCTCACGGGCGAAGTCCTTAACCGGATCGGAAACGCCGACCAGGCCGGCCGGCCGGCCATCTGCGGCGATCAGCATGACCGTCTGGCCTTCCCCCCTCAGCGAGTCTGCGTGCGACAGCAGTGGTGTGGCATCGACACCCAGCTCCCGAAACAGCTCGGCATTGCCTACGGCGATCTGCTTGCCGGAGACGGTTCCTGTCACGCCTTTCCCGGTTGCGGAGCGGAAGCCCTGCACGTCCAGCAGGGCCAGCTTCTCCCTGGCGGCGCCCTTCACAATAGCCGCCGCCAGGGGATGCTCGCTCGCTCGCTCCACGCTGGCGACGAGTTGCAAGAGTTCCGATGCCTCCATGCCGGGTTGCGGGATGACGGACGCGAGCGTCGGCTTGCCTTCTGTGAGCGTGCCGGTTTTATCAACGATCAGTAGATTGACCTTGCCGAAGGTCTCCAGTGCCTCGGCATTGCGAATCAAAATGCCTGCGCCCGCTCCACGGCCAGTGCCGACCATGATGGCCATCGGCGTTGCCAACCCCAAAGCACAGGGGCAAGCCACGATCAGCACCGCAACCGCATTGACCAAAGCATGCGCAAAGCGGGGCTGAGGACCCACCAGGTACCACACGATGAAGGTGGCTCCAGCCGCGAGCATCACAGCCGGCACAAAGAAAGACGCCACGCGGTCGGCAAGCCGCTGAATCGGCGCACGCGAACGCTGTGCCTGGCTCACCATCGTCACGATCTGCGCCAGAAGGGTATTCGCGCCAACGCGCTCGGCCCGCATGACGAAGCTGCCGGTCCCATTCACAGTGCCCCCTGTGACCTCCGCCGCAACGTCCTTCTCAACGGGTATCGCTTCCCCGCTGACCATCGATTCATCGACGGAACTGTGGCCTTCGAGCACAACGCCATCGACAGGGATCTTCTCCCCTGGTCGAACGCGCAGCCGATCGCCGGCCTGAACCTGATCGAGCGGCACATCGGTTTCATCACCCTCATCGTCCATCCGCCTCACGGTCCTCGGGGCCAGGCCCAGCAACGCCCGGATCGCGCTGCCGGTCTGGCTCCGGGCGCGCAACTCCATCACCTGTCCCAGCAGAACAAGCGCGATGATCACGACAGCAGGCTCGTAATACAGGGCGATCTCTCCGCCTTCGGCACGAAATGAAGGGGGGAAAAGTCCTGGAATGACAGTAGCGGCAACACTGTACCCGTAGGCAGCGCCCGTCCCCAGGGCGATCAGCGTGAACATGTTCAGGTGGCGATTCACTACGGATTGCCCGCCGCGCACGAAGAACGGCCAACCGCACCAAAGCACCACCGGCGTTGCCAGTGCAAACTCAATCCAGGCCAACATTCGCTGCGGAAAAACATGCTGCAGCGGCATGGAAGGAACCATCGCGGAGACCATCAGCGCAAGCAGTGGAACGGCAAGCGTAACGCTGATCCAAAACCGCCGGGTCATGTCGACCAGCTCCGGATTAACCTCATCGGCAGCGATTTCGCGCGGCTCTAGCGCCATGCCGCAAAGCGGGCAAGCGCCCGCTTCCGGCCGAACGACCTGCGGGTGCATCGGACACGTGTACTCCACGCGCCTTGCGGGTGCCACGAGGGTTGCCGGCTCCAATGCCATGCCACACTTCGGGCAGGCACCCGGCCCCATCTTGTGCACCTCCGGATCCATCGGACACACATAGGCCGTGCCCTCTTCCACCGCGGTGGGCGGCGCCGGAACAGCCGATTTCGGCTGAAGATATGTGCCCGGGTCCGCGATAAACTTCGCTGCACATCCCTTGCCGCAAAACGAGTACGAAGTGCCCCCATACTCCACCCTCGCTGCAGCCTTGGCCGGATCGACCGTCATCCCGCACACCGGATCGATGGTGGCAGCCCCTGTTCCCTCGCCCGCTCCCCCGTGCATCAGTTGCTCCCCCCCGGCGCGGTGGGCAGATTGATCGTCGTTGAATCCTGCCCTACGCTCATCGGCTCATCCAGTCCACCCATCAAGGCGTAGTTCTCAAGCGCCATCGCCGCGCGCCACTCCTCATCGAGCGCCTGGATGTAGCTCAGCTGGAGCGTAAACAGCATGCGCTGCGCGGCGAGCACATGCGGGTACGTCTGTGCCATCTGCTGGTACTTCGTCACCTCAAGCTGATACGCGCGCCGCGCCCTGGGCAACATCTCGGTACGGTACCTTTCTGCGGTGGAACGTGCGGTCCCGTACTGCTGCGCGTACGGTTCCGCGCGGTTGCGCGTGAGCAGCTGCGTGCGGGTCACATCCCGGTTTGCGCGCTCCAGCTCGACCTTTGACGCCTCCACGTTGCCTTGATTGCGATTCCAAAGCGGCAGTTGAACACTCGCTTCGACGAAGCTCATAGGGCCGGCCTTGACGTTTGTGGCGCCGAGGTCCTCCCCCGAATACCACTCGCCGGCCTTCAAGTTGAAATTGGGCACCTTTTCCCGTTGCGCCGATCTCACCCGCGCTTCGGCCAGGCTCACATTCGCGTGTGCCTGCTTCACGGCAGGGCTCTCCTGCATGTCCGTGACGACCATGCCTTCAGCGTCCAACCGCGGCGGCTCCACTAAATTCCCGCTGAGGGGATGAACCGCCAACGCCGTCTGGCCGGCAAAGGTGGCGAGCTGGGCGAACGAGGCTAAAAACAGCCGCTGCGCCGCTTCAAACTCGACCTTGGCCTGTTCGGCAGCGATCTCCGCGTTCAGCACGTCGGAAGCATCGGCTTGGCCGATCCGTTCCAGTTCATGCGCATTGGTCTCGGCGTCGAGAGCAACTGCAAGCAACCGGTCCTGCACGACAACGGACTCCTGGGCGGCCAGTGCGTCGAAAAACGCGCGGCCGACATCATTGTGCACCCGCGCCCGTTGCACCTCCACGGCAAACTCGTTGGAGCGCCCCTCCGCGCGATAGATGTCCCGCCGCAGCGCCAGCTTGTGTCCCAAGGCAAACTCCTGGTAAAAAAACGCGCCTTCCTCCCCGCCGTGGTAAGCCCCGCCGCGGATGTGATCCCCGGAGTAGCCAAAAATCGGGTCGGGGGGCAGGCTCGCCTGCTGCGCCTGCCCCTCCGAGCGATCCACGTTGCGCTGCGCCTGGGCAAGCGTCGGATTCATCCGCTCCGCCATGTCGAGGAAGGCTTCAATCGTTATCGGCGGCTGCCCGACAACCTCCCGCAGCAGCTCCGGCGCGGGCAGGTCCGCACCCGTATGAAAACCGATCGCCTCCGGCTCCTGCAACTCCTGGATGGGCACCTCCACCGATCCGGCATCGCTGTCCCCACCCGGCTTCCCTTGCGGCTGAATGGCCTGCTGCCTCACCGAATCCGCTTCGCTGGCCGCGTTGCCCTTCGCCTTGGTGTTCCCCGCATCATGCCCCATGCTCTTCATGTCGCCCGGCACCGGATCCTTTGATGGCTTGGTACGGTTCGGCTTGGGAACGGGCGCGGTCACCGGTGCTGCCTGCTGCGCCTTGGGCTTCGGCGGGTCCATTTTCGTACCGGGCATGCCGGGCATATCCGGCATCGACTGCTGCGCCTGCAGGGAGCAGGCGCCAACCCCGAAGATTAGGCTCATCGCCATCCATCTATGCTTCATCGTCTCTCCTCGTGTGCTGTCGTCGTGCGGCGATCACGTCCGGCGATTACGCGCGCCTATCAAGCGTTACCAAGCGCCATCAAGCGCCGCCCCTCAGCCGGGCAACCACCGCCTCTGTTCACGTCGTCACCCAGTCGCGCGATCCGTTTTTAGCCGCGAGAATCCTTGCCGGGCGCCGCGTAGAGCGACGCATACGGATCGCCCGGCCGCTTCGCCTCGCGCATCGCCGTCATCACCCGGTCGTACTGCTCGGGCGGCAGCACGCGCACAAACGTCATCATGCCTTGCATAAACCGGCTCCAGTTCGGGCGCAAACCCAGGTTCTCCGGCTTGTCCACCAGCGCTTCCATGTTCATCATTGGCCCTTCCATGTAGGCGTCCTGGGGAAAGTTCGGCACATTGTTCGCATTGGGCGAGGTTTCGCTCTCCTGCACCTTCATGCTGCTCCCGCCCATGTCGAAGGCATCGAGGTCCCGCTGCTGCTCTTGGCTGAGCCGCGGCCCCTTCTTCTTCTGCTCGTCCATGGTGCCCATCATCCCGGCATCGAGCTGCGTGTTCGCGAGCGGCCCATCTGGAACGGGCGCCTGCTTGCCCGCACCAAACGACTCAAGCACCCCGAGCGCCTCAGGCGCAGTAGGGGGAACGGTTGGATCGCCGGCGGCCTTCGGTGCCCCCATAGCCATCCCCTGCATGCCCTGCATGGCGTCACCATCCATGCCGCGCGGCGTCACCCGTCCGTGGCTGTCGTCGCCTCGCAGCCCTTGGCCGCCCGGAAAACCCGCGGCCCGCGTCATCGGCCCGACCTGTGATCCCATCTGGTTCATCATGTGGTGCGGCAGATGGCAGTGCAGCATCCAGTCCCCCGGATTATCGGCAACGAACTCGATCGTCCGGCTTTGTGCCACGCCGACCAGCACCGTGTTGCCGGGCCACCAGGCCGTCTCCGGGATGCGCCCGCCCTCCGTGCCGGTCGTATAAAACGTGTGCCCATGCAGGTGCATCGGGTGGTGATCCATCCCCAGATTCACAAACCGCACCCGCACCCGATCCCCTTGACGAACAATCAGCGGTGTGCTCGCCGGCCCCGCCTTGCCGTTCAGCAGCAGCCAGTTGAACTCCATCATCATCGTGTTCGGCGTGGTCGCGTTCGGCAGCACCGCATACTCTTGCAGATGAATTGCAAAGTCCTTATCGCAGTGCGGACGGTACGGCACCTTCGGGTGCATGATGAACGCGCCCAGCATGCCCGCCAGCTCCTGCATCGCCATGTGCGAGTGGTAAAAGTACGTTCCTTCCTGCCTGATCGTGAAGTTGTAGGTGAACGACTCTCCCGGCCGGATCGGCTCCTGGCTGATGCCCGGCATCCCGTCATAGCCGATCTCATCCTCGAACCCATGCCAGTGCATGGAGGTCGACTCGGGCAATTCGTTCTTCAGGATCACGCGCACCCTGTCCCCCTGCGTGACCTGGATCGTCGGCCCCGGCGCGGAGCCATTAAAGCCCCAAACGTCGATCGTCTTGTTCGGTGCGATCTGCCGCTTGAAGACATGCGCCGTCAGCCGGAACACCTTTACCTCGCCGTCCATCTCAAACGGCAGATCGCCCACATCGGTGGTCACCACCGGCGTGGTCACCACAGAACCGGGGTGCCCGTCGAGCTTCGAAAGAGAGCCGCTGCTCTCCCCCAGATAGCCACCCCGCAAGGCCACCTGCGTCGCCGTGCGGTCTACTGAACGGGGCGCTTCAGCCGCCGCCCGGCTCGCAAACAACCCCGCCCCCACACCCAAAGCACTCTGCAAAAACGATCGGCGATTCGCCATGGCATACTCCCTCATTGGTCCACGTGTGTTGAAATCGAGTGGCCTCATCAAGGCCTGTTCTCTTAGCGGAAGTCAACGTGCCTAGTGCCCCGGCGCCCAGTCGCGAGTAGCCGTGAAGTAGTAACGTCGCGCGATACAAGGTGCGCTCACACCAGGCAACGATGCAGTTACGCTTGAGCGCCGACGGCGCGTCCGATACCAGCCCAGGCCGCAGGCCAAGGTATAGCCGCATGCGCAAAGGGGAGGGCTGAAAGCCCGATCTAGTAACGTCAGGTCGCCAGAAAGCTATGAATCCTCAGAACGCACCGGATCACAAATCTCAACTACACGCGAAGCGCTACATGCAATGAAATAGGCGTCGCTCTGGGCAAACATGGCGATCCGCGAACGTAACCGGAGTCACCGGCCCTCACCAGAACCCATGGCGCTGCGTGACGCACAACGACAGGCAAACCCAACCACACAGGCGCCGCCATAACCGCATCTTCGCGCAACAAAACTGGTTGCGACGCACAGACATGATGCGGGCAGGACTCCGGCATCGCCGCAGCGATCCCCTGCTCCCTGGCTCGATCGACCCTCGGCATACCCGCCATGGCGTTCATCGCCTGCCCGGCAGCCATATGACAGCTCGCCCCGGCACGCGGCAACCCGCACCGCGCTTCGCAAGCGGATGCCGCAGACGACAAAGCCAGCAGAAGCACTGCCAGCATCCCCGCCATCAACACCCGAAGTTGCGCCCGAACCCGCATGCAGCGATCGCCCACCTACAAACTCAGATGCAGGAAAAATAGAATCGCCTCACCAGGGGGAGACAACCGCAACCCTTTTCTGCTCAACTAGCCGCTGTCTATAAAGAAAGACTTGCCCTGGAGGACCCGTGGCCCCGCAAACCATCTTTTCCGATCTTCCCACCGTGCGCTATGAGGGCCAGGATTCGCAAAACCCTCTGGCCTATCGCTTCTACGACGCCGAAAAACTCATCATGGGCAAGCCGCTCGCCGACCATCTGCGCTTCTCTGTCGCCTATTGGCATTCGCTGGTGATGAACGGCAGCGACCCCTTCGGCGGACCCACCATCACTCGGCCGTGGTCTTCAGGCGACCCCATGCAGGCCGCCAAAGCCAAAGCTGACGCCGCCTTTGAGCTCTTTCGCGTGCTCGACCTGCCCTTCTTCACCTTTCACGATCGCGACATCGCACCCGAGGGCACCACCCTCGCCGAGTCGCTGGCCAACCTCCACACGATGGCCGACTTCCTCGGCGAAAAGATGGGCAGCTACCGCACCCGGCTGCTGTGGGGCACAGCCAACCTCTTCTCGCATCCACGCTTCATGGCCGGCGCCGCCACCAACCCCGACCCGGAGGTCTTCGCCTGGAGCGCCACCACCGTCAAGCACTGCATGGACGTGACTAAAGCCCTCGGCGGCGCAAACTACGTGCTTTGGGGCGGTCGCGAAGGCTACGAAACCCTGCTGAACACCCGGCTCGCGCAGGAGATGGAGCAGATGGGCCGCTTCCTCACCCTGGTCGTCGAGTACAAGCACAAGATCGGCTTCACCGGCCAGATCCTCCTCGAACCCAAGCCCAAAGAACCCACCGCCCACCAGTACGACTTCGACGTCGCCACGGTCTACGGCTTCCTCAAGCGCTTCGGCCTCGAAAACGAGGTGCGCGTCAACATCGAAGCCAACCACGCCCTGCTCGCCGGCCACACCTTCGAACACGAAATCGCCACCGCCGGCGCGCTCGGCATCCTCGGCTCGCTCGACATGAACCGCGGCGACGCGCTGCTCGGCTGGGACACCGACCAGTTCCCCAATGATCTGCTCGCGACCACCATGGCCATGTACCACGTCCTCAAAGCCGGCGGCCTGGGTCAGGGTGGCCTCAACTTCGACGCCAAGGTACGCCGCCAGAGCTTCGAGCCCGTTGACCTCGTAGAAGCGCACGTCGGCGCCGTCGACCTTTGCGCCCGCGCCTTCCTGCTCGCCGCCGGCCTCATCGAAGACGGTGCCTACGACCAGCTGCTCGAAGAACGCTACGCCGGCTGGGCGGCCCCGGAGGCGCAAGCCATGCTCGCCGGCAAAAAGTCTTTAGAGGAAATCGCCGGCGATACCGAGCAAAAAGCCATCGACCCGCAGCCCCGCTCCGGCCGCCAGGAGCGCCTAGAAAACCTGCTCGCCCGCAAGCTGTTCTAGGGCAAAATACCGACAGCATGATGTCGACAGCGTCAGCATAACCGTGTCCTCTCGACCGGAGGCGTAGCCACAGCGGAGAGACCTGCGGTTCGCCGCCTCCTGGTCCGCGCAACCGGCACGTTCTTTCACCGCCTCTGCCTGAAAGTGGGACACCACAGCACCACCGCCTTCGCGTACACTGGGGCTGCTGTCGAGAAACCTATCGGGTGGGGCGGTTAGCTCAGTTGGTTAGAGCGCCTGCCTTACAAGCAGGATGTCGGGGGTTCGAGTCCCTCACTGCCCACCAAATATCGTGCTTACTGACACCAAATTCACCGCGCGAACCGTAAAGGAGAGGTGAAGTGCCGAACATGACCAACACCCAATCCTTTATCCCTCTCGGAACCGTCCTTGCCGGAGTCGTATGCAAGCGCGTGGATGCCGTTCAGCTCTCCGGCCGTATCGACCGTATTCGCGACGATCTAAAGCAGTTCTACCGGACTCTTGGTAAACATGAAGCTGAAATAGAACACCTGAAAGCCAAACTCTAAGGAGCTCTGTCGCACATGAATCTCGTCGTCACCGGGGGTGCGGGCTATATCGGCGGCACCGTTGCCACACGGTTGCTGGAAGCCGGCCATCAGGTCACGATCATCGATAACTTGTGCCACAGCCACGCCAAAGCGCTGCCGGCCGGCGCCGCCTTTGTGCAAGCCGACCTCGCCGACCGCCCCCGCGTCGAATCCGTGCTGCGCGACTCCCAAGCCGAAGGCGTCCTGCACTTCGCCGCACTGATCGAAGCCGGCGAATCCATGCAGCGCCCGGAACTCTACTTCCGCAACAACACCGCCTCCACACTTGCGCTGCTCGAAGCCATGCTCGCCGCCGGCGTCGGCAAGCTCGTCTTTTCGTCCACCGCCGCCGTCTACGGCGAGCCCGAAGCGGTGCCGATCCCCGAAACCGCCACGCTCAAGCCCACCAACGCCTACGGTGAATCCAAGCTCCTTGTTGAACACATGCTCGACTGGATCCATCGCATTCACGGCCTACGCTACGCGTCGCTGCGCTACTTCAACGTCGCCGGCGCCATCCCCGGCCGCGGTGAGGCCCACGAGCCCGAAACCCACATCATCCCGCTCATCCTCGACGTGGCCCTCGGCCGGCGCGAGAAAATCCTCATCTTCGGCGACGACTACACCACCCCTGACGGCACCTGCATCCGCGACTATATCCACGTCGCCGACCTCGCCGACGCACACACCCTCGCCCTCGCGGCTCTCGCCGACCACGATAAGCTCATCCTGAACCTTGGCAACGGCGAAGGTTTCTCCGTTAAAGAGGTCATCGAGGTCGCCCGCCGCGTCACCGGCAAGCCCATTCCGGCTGAAATCAAGCCTCGCCGCCCGGGCGACCCTGCCCGTCTCGTCGCCGGCTCGGAGCTCGCGAAGAAGACACTCGGCTGGCAGCCAAATCACGCCGCGCTCGAAGACATCATCACCAGCGCCTGGGCGTGGCACCAACAGCGTTATCTCTGACGCTCTTCCCCACGCATGCCGCCTCGCCTGATCGTCAATGCCGACGACTTCGGCCTCACCCCGGGCATCAATCGCGCCATCGCCGAGCTGCACGCCGCCGGTGCGGTCTCCTCCGCCACCTTGATGGCCACTGGACCGGCCTTTGCCGATGCGGTTACCCTTGCCCACGCGCACCCAACGCTGGGCATAGGCTGCCATATTGTGCTTACCGACGGCACTCCCGCCTCGCCTCCGGAGACCATACCCACCCTTCTCGGACCCGACCGCCGTGCCTTCCGCAGTTCACTGAAGGATTTCGTACTCGCCGCGCTGCTCCACCGCATCAACCCTGCCGAGGTCGAACGCGAAGCCATCGCCCAGATTCGTATCCTGCAGCGCGCGGGCATTCAGGTCACCCACCTCGACACCCACAAACACACCGGCATCCTGCCGGGTATCACCGGAGTCCTGCTCCGCGCCGCCGCAGCCACCGACATCGGCGCCCTCCGCAACCCCTTCGAGCCGCCCTGGAGCGTAAACCTCAAACCTTACAACCTCAACCCTCATCCCTCAACAAAAACCGCGAAACCCCACCCACCCGCAAGCTGGCCAACCAAGCGCAACCTGCAGCTCCGTCTCCTCGGCCTCCTCCAACACCGCTTCGGAGCCCAGCAGCAGATCCGGTCAGGCCTGCTGCGCACCACCGCAGGCACCCTCGGCATCGCCGCGACAGGACGCCTCGACGCCGCAGCCCTTCACCAAATCCTTGCCGCCCTGCCGGAGCACGGCGGCACCTACGAGCTCGTTTGCCATCCGGGCTACAACGACCGCGACCTCGACGCCATCCCCACCCGCCTCCGCCAAGCCCGCGACCTCGAACGCCGGGCCCTGCTCGCCGTCCTAGGGGCAACGAACCTTTCCTCGCAACCATCCACGCCGCAACTCATCCATTACGGCAGCCTCTAAATCTCTTATTCGAACAACAAACGACTAAGAACAAACAATCTAGAACCTAACAACGTAGAACGTACAACCCAAACTCCCTCCACCCGAGCCCCCATGAAGATCGGCATTACCTGCTATCCCACCTACGGCGGCTCCGGCGTTGTCGCCACGGAGCTCGGCATCGAGCTCGCCGCGCGCGGCCACCAGGTGCACTTCATCACCTACTCGCAGCCCTTTCGCCTCACCGGCCGCGAGGGCTCCATCTTTTACCATGAGGTCCCGGTCTCGAACTACCCGCTCTTCGAGTACCCGCCCTACGACCTCGCCCTCGCCACCCGTATGGCCGAGGTCGCCGAAATCTACGAGCTAGACCTTCTCCACGTCCACTACGCCATCCCGCACTCCGTCAGTGCCCTGCTGGCGCACGACATGCTCGCTGTCCGCGGCATCAAGCTTCCCTTCATCACCACGCTCCACGGCACCGACATCACCCTCGTCGGCCTCGACCGCTCCTACCTGCCCATCACGCGCTACGGCATCGAGCGCTCCGACGGCGTCACCGCCATCTCCGCCCACCTCCGCGAACGCACCGAAGCCGCCTTCGGCATCACGCGTCCCATCGAAGTCATCCGCAACTTCGTCAACTGCGACGTCTACATCCGCAAACCTGAACTCGTCGCGCAACAACGCCCCGCATACGCCGCCGCAAACGAACGCCTCCTCGTGCATCTCTCCAACTTCCGGCCTGTCAAGCGCGTGCTCGACGTCGTCGAAGTCTTTGCCCGCGTCGCGAAGGCCATGCCCGCCCGCCTGTTGATGATCGGCGACGGTCCTGATCGTTCCGCCGCCGAGTTCCTCGCGAAACAGCACGGTGTGCTCGACCGCTGCCACTTCGTCGGCAAGCAGGAAAACGTCAACGAACTGCTGCCCCTCGCCGACCTCATGCTCATGCCCAGCGAGATGGAGAGCTTCGGCCTCGCCGCGCTCGAAGCCATGGCCTGCCGCGTGCCCGCTATCGCCACCCGTGTCGGCGGCGTCCCGGAGCTGATCGAAGACGGCAGCGACGGCCTGCTCTTCCCCGTGGGCGACGTCGCCGCCATGGCCGCCGCCGCCACGGCCCTACTCTCCGACGAAACCCGCCTCCAAACTATGGCCACCGCCGCTCGCATCAAGGCCCAGCAAAACTTCTGCGCCTCCCGCGTCATCCCCCTCTACGAGCGTTTCTACGAGCAAATCATCCAAGCCTCACAAACCCACGAAAGCCGATAACATATTGTCCTTACACAAGTTCTCTCGAACGAATACTGTGTCATCTCGTCCGTAGCGAACAGCTTCATCGTTCGCGAAGCGGAGAGACCTGCAGTTCTCGGCCCTCAAACATTGCACCTCGCTGCATTGCCCCGCGTGGTTCCCGCCGGAAAACCCCTCGCCAATGCACAGCGTCGCGGCCTATGCTGATGCCAGCGCACCGTTGTACCGAGAGGGTTTCCCGTGAAAATCAAGCATCTGCAACCCATTCTCCCGGCCCTGGCTCTCCCATTGTTCGCGGCCGCTGCCCTTGGCCAAACCACCGGTGTTTCCCGCCCGGAACAAGCTCCAGAACAGTTCGATACCCCTGTCGCCACCGCCCAGGCCGACCACTACGTCAAGCCATCGCACGCAAACATCGCCGGCGCTTCGCCGAATGCCGCACCGGCCACTTACCTCACCAGTTACCCCGCCACCGGCCCCACACCCGTACCCGTGGCACAAAGCTACCCCACGGAGGCGCGCACCCCCGCGTTGATCGTCCGGGAACCAGCCCTCGCTTCACCGCTGCCCTCTACAGCGGTCACCGGCGAAAACTCGGAGGAAACCGCCAGCCTGCGGTCTGAACACTCCGAGCGCCCCGCCCGCCTCACGCACGCCAGCGACGACGACGGCATCGTGCTTTCCGTGCCGCAAAACCCGCACGAACTCAACCTGGGAACGGTCCTCAAAGCCCATCTCGTGCACACGATCAGCACCGAAACCACGCACGTCGGCGCACCCTTTTCAGCCGAGCTCACCGCCGAAATCGCCCGCGGTGGCGAGGTCTTCCTGCCCGCCGGCTCTGTCATTCGTGGCCATGTGACGGCCATCCATGGCGGCAAGCGCATCGGCGGCCTCGCCGCCATCCGTCTCCGCCCCGACTCCGTCACCCTGCCCGACGGCACCGAGTACGTCCTGCACGCCTCCGTCTCCGATGTCGAGGGTTTCGACGACATCCACGTTAACGACGAGGGTGTCATCCAGCCGCGCACCTACCCCAAAACCACCCTGGCCATCCTCGGCGGCACCACCGCCACCGCCGCGGTCGCCGGCGCGTTGATTGGCGGCGGGGTCGGTGCGGTCGTCGGCGCCGGCATCGGTGCCGGCGTCGGCGCGTATTGGTGGCTCAACCGCGACCATCAGGAAACCCTTCCCCCGGGTTCCACCCTGTATTTCAGCCTCGACGAACCACTGCTCGTCAGCTCGCACTAGCGGTCCTTGTGTCGTCAGAAAAGCTGGCGTCGTAGCGCGCCATCTCGGGCCAACAGCCGGACCGAACAAGCCATCTCATCTCCAGTACGGTGTGTTTGGTACAGTTCGACCTCCTCGTTGACGAACTCGCACCGACGATCACGCAAACAGGAGAGACGCATGACGGATAACGACGTTCTTAGCAATCAAAAGGTCATCCTCGATAATCAGAAGAGCATTCTCGAAAACCAGGACACGATCAAAAAGAACCAGGATTCACTCGAAAAGATCCTCGAGAACCAGAAGGACATCCTGTCCAACCAGAAAGAGATTGTCTCCAACCAGAAAGACATCCTCAGCAATCAAAATGATATCTTGACCAACCAGAAAGATATCCTCAGCGCTGCCAAGAGCTAGAGGGCTGGTACCACCTTCCAGTCCCTCTGACGAACTTGTGTAGTGCCTCTTCGCATTCCCACTGTCTGTCATCCCGCAGCGTAGCGGAAAGGTCTGCTTTCCCCATCGGGAGCATAACTCCCAGGCAAACAGCAGAATCGTTCGCTACGCTACGGCGTGAATCCTGGCCCACAAACGAGCGAGTAGATCAGACTTTTTCCAGTCCCTTAAAGCCCGCTCGTTTCCAGCCCGCGCGTCCCTTCTGCCTGGCGATACCGCCCCACCCGCGACATCGCCCAATTGACCGCCGTCAGCCCGCAAAGGCTGACCGCCGCGGCGGCGGCCAAGGTCCGCGACATGGGTACCAGCGCCACCGTACTCACCAACTCAACAGCAATCAGGCCCACCAGCACGTACACGATGCTGCGCCGGGTCAGGCGCGAGCAAACCAGCGCGCCCAGGGGAGCAAAGATCGCCGCTACCGGCACGGCCGCCATCCAGTACGCCCGTACGATAGGCGAAAAGTCGCGAACGACGAAAAGGTGGAGCGCAAATGCCGACGCCGTCACCATCGACATCAGCAGAACGGTCGTGGGCGTCACGATCTTCTCACTCACCCGGAAAAGCAGCACCATCACCAAAAACGCAACGACATTTTCCCCACAGCCCACCAGGCCGCTGATGGTGCCTCCCACCAGGCCGGCGGCGAGCAGAATCACCTTCTCCCGAACTTCAAACACCGGTAAGCGCTCATGGCGCACAAGACCTTTTTGCCGGTCCAGAAAGAGTAATACCGCCCCCAGGCTGGTCACCATCACCGTGAACGCCACCCGCACCACCACCGGCGGCACATGGGGCAGCAGCAGATAGGTGCTCAGAACCATGCCGACGATCCCGGCACCGCCCGCCCACGGCAGTACGCGTCTCTCAATCGGCAGCCGCTGATACAAAATGCTGATCGACGCCGAACCCATCCCGACCGTCTGGATCGCAAAGGAAAACAAACGTGCATTCACCGCCGAGATATGCAACACCTTGGTGAAGATCGGAAACGCCACCGCCGCGCCGCCCTCGCTTGTGCCGCCGCCCACCGTCGAGCCCAGCACCATGGTCAACGCCATCGGCCAATGGCGAACAAAGTTCTGCCAAGCCGCTTCTCGACCAAAGACGACCCATCCCAGCGTCACCACCCCAGCCAGCAACGCATTGATGCGCAGTGCCCTCTTCAACGGTGTACTCCCCGCGTGTGGAGTCTCCTCTTGCATCGTCCCCCACCTGCTCGGCAGTAACGAATCCCATCATGAGTTATGGTCATCTCGACCGGAGGCGCAGCCGAAGTGGAGAGACCTGCAGTTTGTGGTTGAAAGCATCCATCCCTACCGCATCACCTGCGCCAGCAACCGCTTCCAGTTCTTCTGGTTGCGCCGGTAACTCTTCTTCAAATCCTCCAGCGCGCGATGGAAATCATGGTTCTCCGCCATCCCGCGCCAGGCCGGGTTAATGCTGAACCACGGGTAGTTCTCGTTTCCCAGATAGATCGCCCGCCGCAGCCAATGCAGCGCCTCACTGGCATCGCCTTCGACCGCAAAATACGTCGCCAGCCGGTACGCCATCTCGCTGTCCGCCTCGGCGGCCGTTAGCACATCTTCGCGGATAAACTCCGCCGCCCGTTTCCGGTCTCCCAACTGCACGTAGCACATCGCAATCGTCGGGTACACGATTCGCAAGGAAGCATCATCGTTGGTTACGCTTTCGAGCGTCGCAATCGCCTTCGACACCTGCCCCAACCGCATCTGCTGGTAGCCGCTCGAGATCCGCAGCAGCGGCTGCCGCGGCTCCAGCGTCAGCCCCTTTTCGATCTCGTCGCCCGCCATCTCCAGCTGATTCTGGTACTGGTACACCCGCGCGCGATGGTTATAGATCAGCGCCGCGTTCGCCGGATTCAGCCGCAACGACATATTGAACTGGTCCAGCGCATCCACATACAAACCATCCAGCCGCAGCGTCAGCCCGGCCACCAGGTGCACGTTCCAGTCGTTCGCCGCGCCCTGCAGCAGGTGTTCGATCCCATGCCGCGCGCTCTCCTTCTCGCCACGCGAAAGCAGCATGTACACCCGGTACAGATTCGCTTCCACCGATGCTGGATCGCGCTCCAGCGCCTTATCGAACGCCCGCCGCGCCTCCAGCACATGCATCTGCCCGCCCAGCCCATGCAGCGCGTACTGCAGGTGCGTGATCCCCAAACCGGACCACCCGGGCGCATACCCCGGATCGCGCTCCGTCACGCCCTCGAACAATCGGCAGGCGCGGTCCAACTCCCCTCGGCTCCCTGTGCGCGCCATGAAGGACGAAAGCAACGCCCGCGCGCGCAGGTAATCCTCCGAATCGGCATCACCCAGCTTCGCCCGCCGCCCGCCGTCGCTCACGTTCGTCTGCAAGCTTCTGGCGCCCTGCAGCTCCGCAAACACCTCGTCGCAAATCTCGGTCTGCACCGAAATCAGGTCGAAGCTGGCCACGCTGATCGACCCGCCCGTGCGCACGCTTTCTCCCTTCACATCCAGCATCTGCCAGTTCAGGTCGAAGCCCTTTTCCGACCGCAAAAAGCTGCCCGCCAGCACAAAATCCACCAGCAGCTTGCGCCCAATCGTCAGCGGATCGAGTGCCTTGGCGCCAAGATTCATCAGCGAACTCGAGGGCCGCACCACCAGCGAGGCCACCTTGGCCAATCGCGCCCCCAGCGCGTCCGCCAGCGCCGATCCGTAAAACGGCGACCCATCGTTCTTGCCCAGGTTTACAAACGGGATTACGACAATCGTGGTGCGCTTTTCCGTCTCCGTCTCGGTGGAGTCGCGAAACCGCTCCGCCAGCATCGAAAGCAGCCCCGTCGTCCGCTTCTCCTCCTCCGGCGTTTGGAGGTCCAGCCGTTGTTGCGCGGCCATAAAGCTCGCACTCTCCCCCGGCAGCGCCGCAAAATCCAACTGCAGCGACTTCAAAATCGTCTTCAGCCCCTCCCGCACCTCCGCCGCCGACGCATACCGCTCCGACGGCTGCTTGGCCAGGCAGCGCAGGATCACGCTCTCCAACTCGGCCGGAATCTCCGGCACAATCTCCCGCACCGGCGGTGGATCGGCAAACTGGATCGCACGGATGCTCTGCAACTCCTGCCCCTCGGGCCGTTGAAAGGGATGCCGCCCACTCACAAGCTCATACAGCAGCAAGCCCATCGCGAAGATGTCGCTGCGCACGCTGCTTTGTCCGGTGACGAACTGTTCCGGAGCCATATAGGCGATCGTCCCCCCACGCGCCGTGTAGGTCGCATCCGGCAGCGCCGGCAAAATGGCCGGCCCGGGGCTCGATGGATCGAACTCCCGCTGCTCCCGCTTCAGCTGCCGCGCCAAACCGAAGTCCAGGATCTTGATCAGCCCGCCATCGGTCAACATCACATTTGCCGGCTTCAAATCGCGATGAAAAATCCCCAGGTTGTGCGCTGCCTGTAAACCATCCGCGATCTGAATGCCGCTCGAAAGCACCAGCTGCACGCTCGCCGGCCCCTCCGCGATCACCTTGTCGAGGCTCTTGCCGGGGATGTATTGCATGACGATGTACGCCTCGTCCTGCTCCTCCCCCACCTCATAAATCGCGCAAACATTGGGGTGATCGATCGCCGAAGCCAGCCGCGCCTCCCGCAGCTGCGTCACGCGGATTTGCTCGGCCGTTTGCGACCCGCGTTTCAACAGCTTCAGCACCACCGGCCGTTGCAGCAGGGTGTCATTAGCTAAAAAGACAACCCCGCTGCCGCCCGCGCCAATCTTTCGCAGAAACTCGTAGTGGCGAATGGTGCGGCGCTTCATACCGCCATTATCGCAGGCAACACCGGGCATAACGGGAAGGCTGCTCATGCGCGACGGTCCCTCAGCCCGCGTCGCCCTCTCCTCGCATCCCGGCATCACAAGAAGCGCTTGCTACCCATCCTCTACAACTTTCAGGTGAAGAGGAGAACCCGCTCCGCATACAGCATTTCCGTTTTCCTCTGCATCTCAGGTAAGCAGAATGATCTGCGCACGTGGCTGACCGGCTAGCAGCGATTACACCGTCGAACAAGACCAATCTTCATCGGAAAGCTCGGAACGGCATGCCACCAACACTTCTCCTCATCGATGACAACGCGGTACAGGCCGCCACACGCCAAACCATCCTCAAGCGTGCCGGCTTCTTTGTCATCGCCGTGCTCAGCCCCGAGCGGGCGCTCGAACAATACCGCAACGGGGAGTTCCCCGCCCCGATCGATCTCATCATCACCGACCACATCATGCCGGGCATGACCGGCGCCGAGTTTGTGCGCGAGGTACGCAGCTTCGACCCAGAGGTCCCTGTCCTCGTCATCAGCGGCCTCGCCGAAGCCGAAGATGAATATGTGGGTATGGACGTTCACTTTCGCCTTAAACCTCTTCTGCCGGACAATCTGCTCGCCAGTGTTCACCGCCTCGTCGCCAAAAGCGCCGTGTAGATGTCGGCTTGCAGATGGGCTGAGTGCGCAGCACACGCCTCCTGACTCGCTTTTCGCCGCTCTGGGTACGATTCCGGAAAAGGATCTCCGCCTATTCTTATCTTGGCTCTTGCTTCATCTGCTCTAGTTGGCTGAAGGCCTGTCCACATGGCTGACTACAAGTACCTCGGCCATGCCTCTGGTGGGCTGCAGCTTCAATCCCAGCTGTTCCTGAATAGCGGTAAACAGGGTCGGCGGCGTATTCGGGTCGGCCTCCTGCGCCTGCTCCGAAGCCCATTTCAGCCGGAAGTCATACTTACCGGTAAGCCCAGTCCCATCCACCACTGGCCGATCTAGCTGTGTCTCCAGGAACTTGGTGAACTCAGGCATGGAATTGTTGGTCAACCGCCAATCGTTGATCGCTCCTCCGTTGCCGGTCTGATCCTGCCCAGCCTGGGGATTGCTGGCGCTGGGGGTCAGCTTCGATCCGCTCTTCCCTACGCTGAGCACGTAGATCGACATCTCTCGTTGGTCACGGTGAAACTGCAGGTGGAAGCGGTCCGCCAACAGCTTGCGCACCATCACACGGTATTGTTCCACGTTCGGCTCACCCGCTATATCGGGTATGCCCGCCACATCGAAGTGATCGGTTTCCAGCCACGACGGCGTATTGACGACCTGCTTGCGTTGCACGCCATAGGCGAACATCAGCATGGACGTCACAGATTCGTTCAACACAAGCACACGATGGCCGCTGGTTTGGAAGCCCGAACTGCCCCCGTTCGGGTCGCTTAGTTTAATTGTGGCTACCTCAAAGGCTGGATCCGCCGTGGCCGCCATGGGCGACAGTTCCTGCGCAGTGGCCGCAGCTGCGGCCACTGCTGCGACCGAAGCTGCGGCCACTACTGCGGTGATGACCAGCAGCAATATAGGTGAACACCGTTTCTTCATCACTTTCCCCTTAAAAACACCTCGTCTTCACGCGTCAGCTCCCGGAATGTAGTCCCTTGCAGGATCCACTCGATCGACGATGTACCGTCTCCAGCAAACAAACTAACCCTTTTCAAAGGCATATAGAAGACGTTTGCCGAATACCGCCTCCTGGTTCGATTATCGTAGTTCCCGGCCACACATCGGGAGACGACCTCTGCGAGAATGAAATATGGAAGGGATATCCCCCGCGATGCCGCATCCCATGCCCTCTTTCGGCAGCTTCTCCCTGCTGCTGGCCCTCGCCCTCAGCGTCTACACCCTGGGTTCCGGCAGTCTCGCGCTTTGGGCTATCGCCTATGCCCGGCCGCTGGCGGTCGCTCCCGAGCGCCTGCGCGAAACCTCGCGCCGCGCCGGGCTTGCCAGCTTTCTCGCCCTCTCCTGCGCAGCCTTTGCGCTCATCTGGGCTGCCTACACCAATGACTTTTCCGTCGATTACATCCTGCACCACACCAACCGCGCCCTGAATCCGATGTACAAATTCTCCGCGCTCTGGTCCGGGCAGGAGGGCTCGCTTCTGCTCTGGGCCTGGCTGCTGGCCGCCTACGGCTTCGTGCTGCGCCTGCGCCACAAGGTCGACATCACCCTCTCCGCCTATGCCTCCACGATCCTCTCGGGCATTCAGGTCTTCTTCGTTCTTCTGCTCGTCTTTGCCGCGCCCCCGTTTGCGCTCGTGGCCGGCGGCGTCATCCCGGCAGACGGCTTCGGGCTCAATCCTCTGCTGCAATACCCGGAGATGGTCATCCACCCGCCGATGCTCTATCTCGGCTACGTCGGCTTCTCGGTCCCCTTCGCCTTCGCGCTCGGCGCGCTGATGATGCGCTACCCCGGCGAAAAGTGGATCCACATCACCCGCCGCTGGACGATGGTCACCTGGCTTTTTCTCACCGCCGGCATCGTTCTGGGCATGCACTGGGCCTACGCCGTGCTCGGCTGGGGCGGCTACTGGGGCTGGGACCCCGTCGAAAACGCCTCGCTGATGCCCTGGCTCGCCGGTACCGCCTTCCTTCACTCCGTCATGATGCAGGAAAAGCGCGGCATGATGAAGGTCTGGAATGTGTGGCTCATCTTCGTCACGTTTCTGCTTTCCGTGCTCGGCACCCTGCTCACCCGCTCCGGGCTCGTCAGCTCTGTGCACGCCTTTGCCCAAAGCTCCATCGGCAACTGGTTCACCGGCTTTCTGGTGCTCACCTTTGCGGTCTGCCTCTTCACCTTTTTCAAGCAGAAGGACCACCTCAAGTCTGAAAACCGGCTTGAATCCCTCGTCTCCCGCGAATCCAGCTTCCTCTTCAACAACCTGATCCTGCTCGCCTCCTGCTTCACCGTTCTTTGGGGCACCCTCTTCCCCGTCCTTTCCGAGTACGTGCAAGGCTCCAAGGTCACCATGGGCCCCCCGTTTTACAACAAGGTGATGGTGCCCATCGGTCTCGGCCTCATCCTCCTCACCGGGGTCGGCCCGCTGCTCGCCTGGCGCTCCACCTCGCTTCGCGCCCTGCGCCGCAACTTCCTGCTGCCCTGCGCCACCATCCTGCTCACCGCGGGCGTCCTCATGGCCACCGGCCTTCGCCCCTGGCGCGAGGATGACCCTACCTCGACGATTTACGCCCTGGTCTGCATGTCACTCTCGGCCGGCGTCCTCATTGCCATTCTCAGCGAGTTCCTGCGCGGCGCCAACGTCCTGCGCACCCAGACTGGCCGCAATCTTCTAAGCGCCGGCCTTCTGCTCACCCGCCGCAACACCCGTCGCTACGGTGGCTACCTCATCCATTTCGGCATCGTGGTCATGTTCATCGGCCTGGCTGGCGCCGCCTTCAACCAGTCTCGCGAGATGGAGATGGGCTTCGGCGACTCCCTTTCCGTAGGCTCCTGGAAGCTCGTCTGCCAATCGTATTCACAGGACACCAACGGCAACTACGACACCGACTACGCCCTGCTTGACCTCTACCACGGCGCCAAGCTGGTCACGCGCCTCTCTCCCGAGCGCCGCGTCTATTTCCCCGAAACCGACCACGCCCAAGCCTCCACCGTCGTCGCCATCCACTCCACCCTGGCACGCGATCTCTACGTCGTCTTCGAAGGCCGCAGCCCGCAAACCGACAAACCCACGATCAAGGTCTTCCTCAATCCGCTCGTCAACTGGATCTGGATCGGCGTCGGTATCGTCATCTTCGGCACCTTCATTGCCCTGGCGCCCTCACTCAAAGCCAACGCCCAACGGGTAGTCAACCCTGCCAAAACCCCGGTTCCGAACCCCGCCTTCGCCACCTGGGGCCGCCCGGAACCCCACTTGGCGCCAAATCTGGCCCACCGAACTGCAACCCACACAGAGGCCGGCCATGCCTAAGCCTCCCGCCTCACCCCTCAACTCCTCATCCCTCAAACTTCCCTTCACCCGCCTCTTCCAACTCCTCCTCGTCTGCGTCGCCGGACTCACCATGCTCGGTGCCGGTAATCCTTCCACCCGCTTCGACGCGGTCGGCCACAAACTCATGTGCCCCTGCGGCTGCGCTGAAATCCTGCTCGAGTGCAACCACGTCGGCTGTCCCGACTCCAGCGGCATGATCGCCGAGCTGCGCAACGAGCTCGCCTCCGGGCTCGGCAACAGCGGCATCCTGAACTGGTTCGCCGCAAAATACGGTCCCACCGTGCTGGCCGCCCCCATGCGCGGCGGCTTCGACCTCGTCGCCTGGATCGTTCCCTTCGCTGTGCTCGCCCTCGGCATCGGCGGCATTCTTCTGCTGCTGCGGCTTTGGCGTCAGCGTCACGGCCACTTCGTCGCCAGCCAGCCCATTGCTGTCCCCTCGCTCGCCGCAGATCACCTCCGCGACCGCATCCGCCGCGAAACCAATTTCGAAGCTTGATCCTGTTCTCCTCCAGCAATCGACCATAACCCGTGAGAACGAGCGGTCATCTGCCATAATCGGCAGGTAACCCGCGATGACTCGGCTCGATCTTCTCCAACTCGTCACCGCCCGCGCCCGCAGCAACGGCTTCGAGTTCCGCCGCTGGTACACCGCCCGTCTCGGCCTCCCCTGGATCAGCACCGAAGCCGCGCTCACCCTGCTCGACACGCAGCGCCGTTACTACGCCCTCATCTTCAGCCATGAGTTCGCAAGCGCCTTCTGGAAGCCCGGCTCCGAAATGGCCTTCGAGGTCCCGACCCAGACCTTCGAACGCCGCATGCCGGATGGCTCCCGCCGCATCATCCAGCGCAAATCCTTCACCCGCCGTACCGTGCGCCCCGATGTCTGGCGGTACCACCTGAGCCAGATGGCCGCAGCCGAAGAGCCGCTCCGCTACCTCCGCAAGTATCTGCTCGTCGAAGAAGACCTGGACGCCGAGATCGTGCCGGGCTCGGACGCCGTCACGCCCAACCAGAAAATCAAGCCCTCCACCTCAAAATCAGCGGTCAAAAAGCAAGCCCAACCCCGCCCCCTACCAACCGGGGTACCAGGCTTCCTCAAACGCCCGTACCCCGGTCGAGAGATATAGGCAGTCACCCCATCGCCCGTCATCCTGACCCTGAGCTCGCCGAAGGGGAAGGACTTCTGTGTACCGTCCGGGCGCCTCTATAACGTGAGGAGTGCGAAACCTACTCTGACTGTTTAGGACTACGACGACGGCGAGAAGGCCTACAACGCCTCACCCCCCGCCGGTCATCTCCTTCAGCGCCCGATCGGCCACCTTCCGCAACTTCGGCTCTGGGTCCAACCCCAGGCACTGCCTGTACTCCTGCATTGCCTCGTCCAACTTGCCCAGTTTTCGCGCCGATTCCGCCAAAGCCAGGTGCGCCGCCGGATCATCCTTATCCAGCGAAACCGCATCCCGCGCCCGCTCATACGCGCCCTTGAAATTGCCATCGTTCTGGTAGAACCCGGCAACCTGCACATCTTCCTGCTCACGCTCCGACGGGCTCTGCCGCGCCACCGGCGGCAGCTTGCGGCGCGCCTTCCGAGCTCGCGCAATCGCCTCCGGGTCCGCCGCCGGGTCATCCGGATCTGTCGAACCACCCGGCACACGGCCACTCCGGTCCGTCGCATTGCCATCCCTGGCTGACGAACTGCTCGACGAAGAACTGCTTGACGAAGAATTGCTCGACCCGTCCTCGCCCGCCTCCCCCGGCGTACCCGAAGTGCTCGAAGAGCCCGAACTCCCGGCATCCTGCAACGGCGGTTGGCCCGAACGCCCCTTTTCAGGCTGTCCTCCCGCGTCCGGATCACCCGGATACGGAAACCGCTTGGCCGCGCCTGCTCCCGCTGCCGCGGCTCCCGGCGCGGCGGCTCCCGGTCCTGCGGCTCCCGGCGCTGCCGCCGTTCCCGGGGCGGCTGGTATCCCCGGAGTCGCCGATGTTCCTTGGACTGCCGGCGCCCCTGGGCCCACCGGTGTGCCCTCTGAGTTCACCGGGACTCCATCAATGGTGCCCGTAGCGCCGTCCTGCGCCGCGGGAAGATCCGTCGCGGCCGGCTGGCTACCCGAACCGGGTGTCGGAGCAGCAGTCTCGCCCGGATACGGAAACCGTTGCGCCGCCGACCTACCCGCACCGGCTCCACCCGCGCCGGCCCCACCCGCGCTGGCGCCACCCATCGCCGGTGCCGCCGGTACGGGAGCGTTGGCGTTCGCACAGCGCGGATCCATCACCAGATTTCCCTGCGCGTCCTTCACCGGCGGGCAGGACGGAGCCGCCTGCGCCCACACCACCGGCGTTCCCGCCAGCACCAAAGCCACCACTCCGCCGCGCCACATCTGCCCTGCGATCCCCATGCACCCATTAGACGACAACCAGCTCCCGCCGTTGTCCTCTGTCCCAGCTCGTGCCCGCCCCCACTCTTTCGTTGTCATCCCCGAAAGAATCTGCGTTCACCCTTGCCCTTGCTCCTGCTTTTGTCCTTGCTCTTGCCTGTGTTTTTGTTCTTGCCTTTGTTTTGCTTCAGTCGTCATCCTGAGCGCAGCGAAGGACCTCTGTATTTGCTTTTGCTTTTGTCCTTGCTTTTGCCTTTGCCTTTGCTTTTGCCTTTGCCTTTGCTTTTGCTTTTGCCTTTGCTTCTGCTTTTTTGAATTGTCATCCCGCAGCGCAGCGGAGGGATCTGCTGTTGCCCTTGCTGTTGCTGTTGCCTTTGCCCTTGCCCTTGCTGTTGCCTTTGCCCTTACCCTCGCTTTTTCTGTGCCACCCGTAACTCTGCATCCCCAACCCACAACCGTCTATACTCCCGCCATGCCCCGCCCCGCCGCTGTCCGCCCGCGCCCCACCCCGCCCCGTCTCCTCGTCCGCTCCTCCGACATCCACGCCGCCGGCTGCTACACCCTCGACCCCATCGCCGAAGGCCAGATCATCGCCGAATACGACGGCCCGCGCATCCCCAAAGCCGTGGCCGACGAGCGCTACGGCGGCCGCCCCGTCACCTACCTCTTCGGCTTCGGCGACGACGACATGGTCATCGACGGCTTCGGCACCGCCATGTTCATCAACCATTCCTGCCTTGCCAACTGCGAAAGCGAAGAACGCGACGAGCGCATCTTCATCACCGCCCTCCGCCCCATCGCCCCCGGCGAAGAACTCGTCTACGACTACCACCTCTACGACTCCGACCTGGAAGACGAAGCCCCCTGCCACTGCGGCACCCAAAACTGCCGCGGCACCATGTACTCCGAAGCCGAACTAGCCCGCCGCGCCAAGCTGTTGAAGCGCAGGTAGAACAGTGTCTGTAGCTCGATGCTGCGTGTAAGCCTGAGTTCGCTTTTGCCCTGATGTTTGGTCGAAGCGGAGCTTCTGTAGTCGAGATTTTGGGCTGAGATGTCTGTCTGCGAAGGAGAGAATAGTCAAACTAATGTTTTAGAGGCGACAAGCGAGGTGATTCCATATGAGCGCCCGTTTATTGGCCCGATTTTCCTCATTGTCGCGTCACAGCCGACTCAGTACGATGGATTCGACAGTGAGGCTTCATGAAGCAAATAAATGACCTGAGCCTTGCCGCCCTCTCCTCTGGTTTGAGCAAAGCACTATCAGATGAGCTGGGCGGCAACTTTGATGTGACGGTACAGAAGCTAGAGCGCTCTGAGGGTGGCTTCGGAAATAACAAATTACTGCTTAGCTTTGTCGTGAATGACGTAAGCCACTGGGCAAGATACATCGCTTCTAAACCGCGCTATGAAGTGCCGATGACCTCTGAGCGCTTCAAGGAGCAAGCAATTAGGACGGCAACAGACACAGAAGTCACATACGATGTGCGACCACTAGGAATTGAACAACAGCAAGGAATTGCTGTATTTCTTGGGGAGCTTGTCTTCAAGCTAAGCACGAAAGCTCTGCCGATTTCAAAACCACTCGTTATGGTGACGGACGACGACTTTCAGGGCACAGATCAAATCGGCGATTTCATCCGAGAATTAGGTGAGGCTGGTTTACGTGTCGACATCAGCCAAGGCTGAAATGTGTTCACGCCAATCCTGTTTGTCTTGAGGCGGGTGCCCCGCCCTTTGCAGCTTAACCGCAAAGGGTGGGGTGGCACCGAAGCGCCATCAAGGCACGCGCCTCAGTAACAGAACACAATTCGAATCTCACCGCTGCCTCACGTACACAATCGTCTGCTCGCCACTCTCCCCGCGCCGCACGCGGGTTAATGTTCCTCCATCGGGACTTACCGACCAAACCTCAAGCGAGTTGATCAGGTTGTCGTCCTCATGTTCGACAATCGTGAAAACAAGCGCCCCGTCCCGCCACACCACCTTCGTGTGGTAGCTGTCCCCGTCCGCTCCCGTCGAAACCGACTCCTTACCATCGGTGGTGTACCTCTGCTGCACATGCTGCTCCGGCGCCGACGGACGGGTGATCGTTAGGTTCACAATCAGTTCGGGGTCATGGTGCTCGATCCGCATCGTCACCTCGCCCGGGCGAGCGGGCGTGCTGTGCGCATTGTCTTTCTTCCAGGTCCCGGAAAAGTTCGGCTTCGTGCTTTGCGCCAACAGCACGGGGAAGGCCAGCAGAAACACGGCAAGGATCAAAAAAACGTATCGGCGCTTCAGCATGGTCTCAGCCTACGCCGGCATGCACACCAAAGAAACACGCGCCTGTAAAATCTTCCTACACCTGAAAGAGTCCCGCCCCCGGAGCCTTCGGACTTCTATCCTTGAAGTCCGGACCTAACGCCCTCCGTCTGAAGACTTTACAGATTTCAGTCCGGGGAGGGAGGAGCACCCAAAAACCCGCACCGGACGGGCAGTAGAATGAAACTTGCCCGATGGCTTACCAGGTCCTAGCCCGCAAGTACCGCCCGCTGCGCTTCGCCGACGTCGTCGGCCAGGACCACGTCACGCGCACGCTGCTCAACGCGCTTGCCCAAGACCGCATCGCGCACGGCTATATCTTCTCCGGCCACCGCGGCATCGGCAAAACCACCATCGCCCGCATCCTGGCCTCTGCCCTCAACTGCGAACGCACGATCGGCACCCCCGAACGTCCTTCCCCGGAGCCCTGCCTTACCTGCAACTCCTGCACGGAAATTCGCGCCGGCAACGCCGTCGACATGCTCGAAATCGACGCCGCCACCAACCGCGGCATCGACGAAATCCGCGAACTCCGCGACGCCGCCCGCTACCGCCCCGCGCGCGACCGCTTCAAAATCATCCTGCTCGACGAGGCGCACCAGATCACCGATGCCGCCTTCAACGCCCTGCTCAAGACCCTCGAAGAGCCGCCCGAGCACATCGTCTTCATGATGGCCACCACGCAGCCCGAGGACATCCCACAGACCATTCGCTCGCGCTGCCAGCACTTCAGCTTCCATGCGGTAAAGCTCGACGACATCGTCGGCCAGCTCCGCACAATTTCCCTAGCCGAGCACATTGACGTCGACAACGCCACGCTCGGCCTGCTCGCCGAAGCCGGCGACGGCTCCATGCGCGACGCCCTCTCCATCATGGACCAGGCCATCGCCTCCGCGCCGCAGGAGAACGGCCACGCCCACGTCGACCTGGCCGAAGTACGCCAACTCATGGGTGCCGTCTCGAACGTCGTCTTCGAGGAGATCCTCGCCGCCGTCCACGCCAACGACTCCGCCGCCGTGCTCCACACCCTCGGCACCCTGCTCGACGCCGGCAACGGCGCCCAGCCCATCGCCCGTCAGTTTGTCCGCTTTCTACGCAACTGCATCGTGGCTAAGATCACCCAGCTCCATCCCGAAGCCGAAGCGACCGGTGTCGCCGCGGAGCTGCTGCAGATCTCCGTCGAAGAACGCCGCCGCGCCGCACGCTCTGCTCAAAACTTTTCCGAAGAAGAGTTGTCCCGCTTCCTTTCGATCCTGCTGCGCACCTTTGACGATCTCGGCTACCGGCAAGAACCGCGTCTGCATCTCGAGCTCGGCCTCCTCAAGCTCGTCCACATGCAACGCCTCGTGCCGGTCGAAGCATTACTCAGCCAGCTTGGCGTCGTTTCCCCCCCAAAGTCCGCGCCTAAACTCGCGCCGCCGCCGGCAAGCAGCCGACCTCCAGTCGGACCCGCACCACCGCAAGCGCGACCGGCTATCGCCGACACCCTAATCAAACCGGTGCCGACAATCCCCTCTGTCGCCCAATCGCCTGCAGCTGAACCGACATACACAGCAACATCCAAGCCACTGGACCCCAGCCGGCAGTCAGAGACACAACACCGCATCGAGCCCACGCTTCCGCCTCCCGTCGCCACGCCGGCAGCAGCCAGCCCCGACACGTCTCCCGCACCGGCAGCCCATATCCATCCCTACGACGGAAAGGACGTCGCCGCGCTCCAGGCCGCCGCCGTCACTGCCCTTCAGGCCACAAAAGGTCAAACCTCTGCAGCCGAACAGCTCGAAGATGCCGTTTGGACCCTTACCGAAGATACCCTCGAAATCCAGACAACCATCTCCAAAACCATGCTCCCGATCGTATTTAATGCCGACGCGGACCGCCTGCTGAAAGCCGCCTTGCGCGACAACGGCGCCGGCGCGCTGCGGGTCAAGCTCCTTCCCGGCACGCCGGCGGCCACAGGTACTGCAAAGATCCAAAAAGCCCGAGTTGCCCTCGCCGGCAGTGCCACCGAACTCGCCGAAAGGCATCCCATGGTGCAGGAAGCAAAACGCCTCTTCTCTGCCGAGATCTCCAATGTCATCGATCTTCGCGCAAAAGAGTAGTCCCAAACTCATCTCACCTCGGCCCTGAAACCCTCATCCCGCAAACCCCAACACATCCCCTCAAACCTGATCCCTGAACTCCGAAGGACATAGCCATGGACCTCAGCCAGATGAATGAAATGCTCGCCCAAGCCAACGCCATGCGCGAAAACATGGAGGAGCAGCTAGGGCAAACTATCGTCGAAGCCTCCTCGGGCGGCGGCGCGGTGAACGTGCGCATGAACGGTCGCAAAGAACTACTCAAACTTGACATCACACCCGCCGCAGCGTCGGCCGCCGCCGGCGACATCACCATGCTTGAGGATCTCATCATTGCCGCCGTCAATGAAGCCAGCCGCAAAGCCGACGAAGCCGCCCAGGCCAGCGCCGGCGACATGCTTGGCGGCCTTGGGCTTCCAGGGTTCTAGCTTCGCAGTTTTTGGTTCTCAGTGGTTAGTTCTTAATTGCGAGCCGTTTGCTTGCGGCCAACCCTCGGTCCGTCCGCAATGTTAGCCAACCATCCACCGCGCCAGTCCCAACAACGAACAACCGAGAACGAACAACTTCCCATGTCCACCCGCTACGCCGCGCCGATGACGCGCCTCATTGACGAGCTTCGCAAGCTTCCCGGCGTGGGCACCAAAACCGCGCAGCGTTTCGCCTTCCACATCCTGCGCTCCTCCGACCACGACGCGAACGCCCTTGCGGAAAGCATTCACACCCTCAAGCAGACCCTGCGTTTGTGCTCAATCTGCAACAACGTCACCGATGTCGACCCATGTGGGTACTGCACCAGCCCTTCGCGCAACACGCGGCTCATCTGCGTCGTGGAAGAACCCACCAACATTGCGGCCATCGAAAAGACGCGCTCCTGGCATGGTGTCTTTCATGTCTTGCACGGTACGCTTTCGCCGGTGAACGGCGTCGGTCCCGAGCAGCTGCGGCTCGGCAACCTGTGGCCTCGCCTCGAACTTGCCGAAGAGCTCATCCTCGCCACCTCACCCACTGTCGAGGGCGAAGCGACTGCACGTTATCTCGCAAACGAGGTGCACGCAAAACAGGCCGATCTACCCGTGACCCGCATCGCCACCGGCGTTCCCGCAGGTTCCGACATTGAATACGCCGACGAAGTCACTATGACGCGAGCTCTTGAAAATCGGCGCGCCCTTTGAGCGCTACTCGGGCCTAAGAGGACGGACCTACTGGCGCGTCACGAGGCTGCCGGTGCTCCATGAAGGCAGACTCACTTCGACGCTCTACTCAAGCGCATTTCGCAGGTCGCCGCCAGTCATCTCCCGCGGCAGCTCCAGATCCAGCAGCCCAAGAATGGTCGGTGATATGTCCCGTAACGATCCGCCTTCACGCAGCCCCACGTTCCTGCCATGCTCCGTCACCAGCACAAACGGCACCGGATTGGTCGTGTGTGCCGTGTGCGGGCCGCCACTTACCGGGTCAATCAACATCTCCGCGTTGCCATGATCGGCCGTGATCATCCACTGTGCTCCGGCGGCGCGCACCGCGGTGTAGATGCGTCCGAGCTGCGCATCTACCGCCTCCACGGCCTTTACCGTCGGCTCGATCTTGCCCGAATGACCCACCATATCGGCATTTGCAAAGTTCACAATCACGACATCAAAGGCTCGATCACCTAACGTCCGCTCAACGATGTCGCCAATGCCCGCAGCCGACATCTCCGGCGCAAGGTCATACGTTGCGACCTTCTTCGATTGCACCAATTCACGGTCTTCTCCCGCGAACGGCTTCTCGATCCCGCCATTAAAAAAATACGTTACATGCGCATACTTTTCCGTCTCCGCGACGCGCAGATTGCGCATCTCCTGCTTGGCCATCACGTTTGCCAGCAGGTTGTCCATGCTCTCCGGCGGCACGATCCTTGGCAGCGCGAAGTTTTTGTCATACTGCGTCATCGTGACGAAGTGCAAATCCTCGGGCACCTCCGCACGCGGGATGTCCAACTCCAATTCGGCAGCTTTGGGCAGATCGATCCCGCCATTTTTTGTCAGCCCGCTGCGCCGTGCCAACACCCTTGTAATCTGCCGCACCCGGTCCGCGCGATAATTGAAACAGATCACCGCATCGCGATCCGCAATCCGTGCCACCGGCTCACCTAGAGCGTCTATGCAAACAAACGGTTCGATGAACTCATCCGTCACGCCATTGCTGTAGCTCTCGCGCACCCGCGCCACGGTATGGAGATACGCTCCACCCTCGGCACGACCCTTCACCATCGCGTTGAACGCTTTCGCCTCGCGCTCCCAACGCAGGTCGCGATCCATCGCAAAGTAACGGCCACTCACACTCGCCAGCTGCCCAACGCCGTACTCCGCAAACCTGGCCTGCAACGCCTCCAGATAGCCCGCACCCGAGGTCGGCAACGTGTCGCGGCCATCCAGAAATGCATGCACATACACCCGCGGCAACCCACGCCTCGCCGCCATCTTCAACAGCGCATACAGGTGCCGCTGATGCGAATGCACACCGCCATCGGAAAGCAAACCGATCAGGTGCAAAGCCTGCCCATCCTGCGCCGCCGCATCCATCGCCCGCACAATCGTCGGGTCTTCAAAGAAGATCCCCGAAGCAATGGCCTCATCGATGCGAGAAATGTCCATGCGCACCACTCTGCCCGCGCCCAAATTCAGATGCCCCACCTCGGAGTTGCCCATCTGTCCATCGGGCAGCCCGACGAAGTGCTCGCTCGCCCGGATCAGCGTGTTCGGATACTCCCGCAGCAGCTTGTCATATACAGGCTTACGCGCCAGTGCAATGGCATTGCCGCGCGTCTCCGCACGGTAGCCCCAACCATCCAGAACTGTAAGCAGCACAGGGCCGCCGCGACGCTGCGACATCGATCTACTCCGCGCAGTTCACGGCCGTGCGGCCCAGAAATAACGCCGCGCCGCCCAGCTCTTCTTCAATGCGCAGCAGCTGGTTGTACTTCGCGATGCGGTCCGTGCGCGAAGCCGAACCGGTCTTGATCTGTCCCGCTCCCGTGCCCACCGCCAGGTCCGCGATGAACGTATCTTCCGTCTCACCGGAACGGTGCGAGATGATCGCCGCATACCCATGCCGTCGCGCGAGCTCGATCGCATCCAGCGTCTCGGAGATCGTGCCGATCTGGTTTACCTTCACCAGAATCGCATTCGCCACGCCCTCATCGATCCCGCGCTGCAGCATCTTGGTGTTCGTCACAAACAGATCATCCCCCACCAGCTGCACCTTGCGGCCGATCTTTTCCGTCAACAACCGCCAGCCCGCCCAATCGTTCTCATCCAACCCATCTTCGAGCGAGACAATCGGGTACTGCCGCGTCCAGCTCTCCCAATAGCTCGCCATCTGCTCAGAACTCTTTTCGCTCTTGTCCGACTTCTTGAAGACGTATTTGCTCTTGGCCTTGTCGTAGAACTCGCTAGCCGCCGGATCGAGCGCAATTGCAATTTCCTCACCCGCTTTATAGCCCGCCAACTCGATCGCTTCGAGGATGACCTCAATCGCCTCCACGTTCGACTTCAGTGACGGCGCAAATCCGCCCTCATCGCCCACGGAGGTGCTATAGCCGCGCTTCTTCAACACACCCTTCAGCGTGTGGAAGACCTCCGTACCCCAACGCAGCGCATCCGAGAAGCTTTCCGCGCCCACGGGCATCACCATGAACTCTTGAAAGTCCACGTTGTTATCTGCATGCGCGCCGCCGTTCAAAATATTCATCATCGGCGTCGGCAACACACATGCGTTTACCCCGCCCAGGTAGCGATACAGCGGCAGTCCCAAAGCCTCCGCAGCGGCGCGCGCGCATGCCATCGAAACCGCCAGGATTGCGTTTGCCCCCAGCCGCCCCTTGTTATCCGTGCCATCGAGCGAAAGCATCGTGGCATCGATCAGCCGCTGGTTGCTCGCATCGAGACCCTGCAGCTCCGGTGCAATCACGCTTTCCACGTTCTCGACCGCGCCCAGCACGCCTTTGCCGAGATAGTGCTCCTTATCGCCGTCGCGCAGTTCCACCGCTTCATGCTCGCCGGTCGATGCGCCGCTGGGCACGGCCGCGCGCCCACGCACTCCGCCTTCCAGCACAACATCGGCCTCAACCGTCGGGTTGCCACGGCTGTCGAGAATTTCTCGAGCGTGAATGGACACTATCTCAATCATTGCCTGCTTCTGCCTTTCCTTTTTTGCGGCATCGCCCCCGGATCGCTGCCCGCGCGCAATGCGATGTTGCAGTCTATCTTCCAACCGCGGCCGCCGGTCCACAGGCACTGGCCCACCGCCTGTTCCTAAAATGCTTTCCACCAGCTCTGCCACATGCGCTCCCGCGGCGTTACAAGGGGTGCTCCGACGGCTAATTCTAGCAAACAGAAAGTCGGTCGTTACGCTGTCATTTCGAACGCCGTCTCCGCGCCTCGCACCTTCCGCAATTCCACATCCCGCCGCGTTAGCGCCGGCAGCAGCAGCTGTATCCTTGTGCCGCGTCCTGGACGGCTGACAATCTCCACCTCCGCATTACCCGCATACAACACCTGCATGCGCTCCCGCACGTTGCGCATGCCGATCCCCATTCCCTCTCGCGCCACGCCATCCGGCGAGACCGAACTTCGCTCCGGGCTCATGCCCACCCCATCATCTTCGACCTCGATGAGCAACTTGCCCCCGGCAACGCGGCCCCGCAGCGTCACCGTGCCGCCATGAATGCGCGGCTCCAGCCCATGCTTGATGCTGTTTTCAATCAAGGGCTGCAGCATCATGCTCGGCACCTCCAGCTCCAGCGCCTCGTCGCTGATCTCCTTCACCACGCGCAGCTTGTCGCCAAAGCGCACGACTTCGATGCTGAGGTAATCATCCGTAAACGCCAGCTCCTCGCTTAGCGGCACAAAGGCCTCGCGTTCACGCAGCAGCGTGCGCAGAATGCGCCCCAGCTTCACAATCATCTCGCGCGCCAGCTCCGGCTCCGAGCGGATTAGCGACGCGATCGAGTTCAACGTGTTGAACAGAAAATGAGGATTGATCTGCCGTTGCAGCGCATCCAGCCGCGCCTCCAGCAGCAGTCGGCTTTGCTCTTCCAGCTTGCGCTCAATGCGCACCGCGTTCCATATCTTCAGCGGCAGACCGACAATCACCGGCGTGCATGCGCACACCAGTAGCTGCAGCAGCCATCGACCAGAAATCAACTCGAAGTAGCGCCGCGGCTCAGCCCGCGCCAGGGTGCTCGCCGCCAGCTGCGTGGCCATCAGCAGCAACAAAAGCGCAATCTGCCGGTCAAGACTCGGGCGCCGCAGCATTCGTCGCACCCAGCGATAGATACTCAAATCCACCAACGGTGAAAATGACCAGATCGCCTCCTCATCGGTAAACCGTCGAAAGATGCCGAAGACCGCGGCCGTGACCAAATTCGCCGGCACGGCCAGCCACTCATGATGTCCCAAGGCGGGCAACGCCAGCACCACCCCGCCCAGCATGGCCGCCCGATACCCCAGCAGCAAACCCAGCAGCGCCGTCGCCTGCAACGACAGATCGGCTGCCAAGAAGTTCGGCACGCGTACCCGAATCCACACACCCAGAGCGAGCGGGATGCAGATCCACGCCAGCAGCTTCCACGTATCCACCGTGCCGCGCCGCTCCAGCAGCAACAACCGCTTGAACCGCACCGAGCGAGCCAGCGAACTCGCTACCGCCGCGGCCACACCCAGCTTCACAAGCAATGAGATCAGCAGCAGTTTCGTATCAATGCCGTGCACGTTTCCACTCTACGCGCGACGACTGTCTCCTCACCGCGCAATCCCTCGACCCGCACACCTGAACAAAACTCCAACGTACCCAACCGGGTACGCGCATCCTTCGCCAGACCGAGGAATCTATAGTGAAGCTATGCCGCTTGTCAGCCTCGCAAAGATCGCCGATGCCGATTTTCCCACCCGTTGGGGACACTTCCGCATTCTTGGCTTTGAAGGCATCCCGGAGCCCGGCAACGCTACGCGGCCTTCGCTCGAATCCGCGGTGGCCCTGGTGATGGGCGACCTCCACAACGCACCACCGGTCGTGCGCATCCACTCGCAGTGCCTCACCGGCGACGTCTTTCACTCCCTCCGTTGCGACTGTCACGACCAGCTGCACCTTGCCCTGCGCCGCATAGCCGACGAGGGTGCCGGTATCCTGCTCTACGAGCAGCAGGAAGGCCGCGGCATCGGCCTAATGGCCAAGCTGCGCGCCTACGAGCTCCAGGACACGGGCCGCGATACAGTCGAGGCCAACCATGATCTTGGCTTTGCCACTGACCTGCGCAGCTTCGAAGTACCGGGCGCCATCCTGAAGCATCTCGGCATCCCCACCGTGCGCCTCATCACCAACAACCCTGAAAAAGTAGCCGCGCTCGAAGACGTCGGCATCCGAGTCATCGAGCGCATCAGCGCCACGATCCCCTCCGAGCCCACCTTCGAACGCTACCTGGAAACGAAGCGCGAAAAGCTGGGCCATCTGGTCAGCTAAGCTACTCGAATACCGCGTGGTTAGCCGACATGTGTTAATGCGACCGGAACTGGATCGATCCCTGGATCGCTGCTCATGATTAGCGTCGTTCGATGCCGACACTCCAAACGCAACGCCGATATGCTAAGCGCCAACGGCGCGTCCTATACCGTACCTAGGCCGCAAGGCCTAGGTACGGTCGCAAGGATCGACACAGGGCTGAAAGCCCGTTCTATCGATGCCTCGAGACGGCAAGCTCATTCTGTTCACATCCCCCTATAAGGTAAGTCACTTAGGGCCCTTACCTTAGATCGCGTACAACTTTCGCCGTCGTCACCATCTGCCCGGCATGCCGCTGCGTGTGCTCCGCGCAGTGGATCAGCAGCCCACCCACAGTCGTCGGCAGCCGCTCGCGCCCAATGCCTCGCGTTTCCGCATAGCTGGTGGGTTCAAACGCTGCGACACGCTCCATTGCTCGCACCAGCCCCACCCGAAACTCTCGCCATACCTCCGCAGCGGGGCCCTCCATCGTCTCCGTCCCAAGAGCCGCAAGCTGCGCGACGTTCAATTGCCGATCCTCCGCATACGTCAGCAACCGGTCTAACGAACGCACGATATGCCGCAGATGAAACGCTACCGGAGGCAGCCCGGCCGGCCGCGCAAACAACGCAGCCTCTTCCAAAGCAGCACACCACCGCTCCGCGTCCTCCCCGGCGAGTTCCAGCGCATGCACTACGCCGCGCCGCAGCGGATCAAGCTCCCCATGCGTCCCCCGCATCCAAGGCTCACCCCCACCCATAAACCATGTGCCTCCCGAACGAGCAAGAACAACGAACTACGAACAACTAACAACCTAGAACGTACAACCTAGAACCTACACCGCCTCAGAGCCCCTTCCGACCCCGAAACGCTCGCACCACCTCCGCCGGGTCCTCATGCCTGCCATCCACCGCGAGGTTCATCGCCCGCATCTCGTCCGCATCGATCCTGCCCGCCAGCCGTGCCTCTGCCCGGACGATTGCGGGCCATCGCGCCAATGCCTCATCCCGGACCAACGGCACCGCCTCATACGGCGGAAAGTAGTGCCGGTCATCCCCCAGCACAACAAACCCCAGCGCCTGAATGGCCCCATCGGTCGAGTTCCCTGCCACGATGTCCACCTGATGCGCCGCGAGCGAGCGGTACAGCAATCCAAGCTCCATCGTGCGCGGCGACCCCGCGAACCGCAACCCATACGCCGCCGCCAGCCCCGGCAACCCGTCCGGCCGCTCGGCAAACTCATAACCCACACCCAGCCGCCACCCCGGCGCGAGCTTCGCGGCATCGCTGATCGTCCGCAAGCCCAGTCGGCGCGCATCGTCGCCACGCACGACCATCGCAAAGCTGTCCTCAAAGCCCAGCCCCGGCCCAGTCTGCACCCCGTACCGCTGCGCATAAAGCCGTGCGACCGTCGCTTGGATCGCTGCCGCCTCGCGCTGCCCCGGTGGCGGCAGCGGCTGCTTCAGAATCGCCGTCAACGCGGTGCCCGTATATTCCACATACCCGTCGATCCGCCCCGACACCAGCGCCTGCTGGCAAAGATAGCTGCCCGCCAGCCAAAACCGCCGCTCCACCGGTCCACCGCCCTCGGCCTCGATCTCCTGCGCCAGCAACTCGCCCAAGACCACCTGCTCGGTAAAGTTCTTCGCCCCAATAACCACATGCGACGATCGCGGTGGTGCACACGCGGTCGCGAGAAGCAAGCATCCTGCACACAAAGCGGCGAACACGCGCCTCACGCCTCATCACCTCGATCCTCGCCTCTCAACACCACCCCCGCCAACCGGCGCCGGGAAAGCCAAAGCCGGTTGCCCTATGCCTCACCGCCGCACCGCCAATTGCTTTTCCGCCAACCCCAACAATCCATCCGCAGCCAACGCCAGCAACGCCGCCGGAATCGCCCCCGCCAACACCAATGTGTTATCCACACTCGCCACGCCACGAAAGATCAGTTCACCCAACCCGCCTGCTCCAATCGCCGCCGCAATCGTCGCCACGCCCACACAGATCACCGTCGCTGTACGCAGCCCCGCCAAAATCACACTCGCGGCCAACGGCATTTCCACCTTCCACAGCCGCTGCCCGCCGGTCATCCCCAGCGCATTCGCCACGTCAATCAGCGCCGGATCGACGTTGTTGATCCCTGCATACGTATTGCGCAAAATCGGCAACAGCGCATAGCCGGTCAGGGCCACAATCGCCAGCCGCGCCGCCCGATCCCCCAGAAACGGCACCGGCAGCAGCAGCCCGAACAGCGCCAGGCTAGGAATCGTCTGCAGCACATTGGCCACCGTCAGCACAGGCCGTGCTAGCACCGGCTTGCGCGTCAGCAGCACGCCCAGCGGCAGCCCAATCGCACTCGCCCATAGCATCGCGCTCATCGTCAGCCAAAGGTGTTCAAAGGTCAGCCGACCGATCTCCGCGCCGTAGCGGTGCAGGAACGCCGCCATCAGCCAGTTCCCCCGCCAGCGTTTCCGCCCCGGGGTTGCGTGGCGCGCACGTAGGCGGCCACGGCCTCCTCTTGCGACGCCATCACCGCCTCCGCCGCGACATTGGCCACCACCGCGCCGCGCTCCAGCAGCACCACACGATCGGCCAAAAACAGCGCCTCAGGCAGGTCATGCGTCACGATCAAACAGGTAATCCCGCGCTTGCGCAGCAGCGTGTATACGGTTGCCTGCATCTCGGCGCGCGTCAGCGGATCGAGCGCCCCAAACGGCTCATCCATCAGCACCACAGCCGGGCTGGTAATCAACGCCCGTGCCACGCCCGCGCGTTGCCGCTGCCCGCCGCTCAGCTGCCATGGCCGGCGCGCGAGCAGCGCTTCGTCAAGACCCACCTGGCCCAACGCCTCCACCGCCCGCGCATGCATTGCCGCATGGTCTTTCTCTCCGGCCACCTCAAGCGGCATGGTGATGTTCCGCTCAATGCTCAGGTGGGGAAATAGCCCGCTCTCCTGAATCACGTACCCGATGCCCCGCCGCAGTGCGAGTACATCATTGCCAGGGACCTCGCGGCCATTTACCAGCACCCGGCCGGCGGTGGGCCGCACCAGGCCGTTCACCGTACGCAACAGCGTCGTCTTCCCTGAGCCGCTCCGCCCCAGCAGCGCCGTCGTCGTCCCTGCCGCGCAACGGAACGAAACCTCGCCCAGCAGTGCACGGCCATCCGGCAGCGTGTAGCTCACCTGCGCGAACTCCACACCACCGGTGGCCACGGCTTCACTCCTGCGTCTCACAAATTTTTGTGGGTCATCCCGATGATCGAGGCGCTGTCATCTCGACCGTCGAAACAGTGTCACCTCGATCGAAGCGGACGGGTTTATCGTCTGCGCAGTGGAGAGACCTGCAGTGCGGCCCGGCGCTGCAGGAACGCCGCCCAACTCCCTGCCCGGCGTTCCCCACAGAACGACCTATCCCTCAACCGCCGCGTCCGAAGCACTCTCCGCCCCGCCCTGTTCTCCCTGCTCAGCCTCGGCGCTCGGGGGCGCCGCCACCGCCGTCGGGTTCGTCGCACCCTTCACCCGCACCACCGTGATCTTGTCGAAGCCTTCTTTAAAGGCAGGTGGCCGCAGACGCTCCGCCAGCTTGTGCATCACCTCATCGGTCACCTGGCGATCACGCTTCGAGTTCCGCTCCAGGCACACACTCAGCGGTACATCGAAGAACACTGCCTGCACTTCATACCCGAAGCTCTTGGCCATCTTGATCCACTGCCGGCGCTCGTGCGGGCTAAGATTCGTCGCATCCACATAGTTCCATGGCATCTTCGCTATCAGCCGCGCCCGCAACAGGCTGCGCAGCGTGCTGAACACCAGCCCCTGGTACCGCTGCTCGGTGATGTCGTCGAACAGGATGTTGCGCAGCATATCGCTCGAAAGCGGCTGCACGCCGCGCCGCTTATACCAGGTCGTCTTACCCGAGCCCGGCAGTCCAATCGTCAGCACCACATACCCGCGCGGCGACCGCACCGGCACCGTCGCCGGTTCCACAGGCGGCGTGCCCGTCTCTGGCTGCGTCTCCACCACCAGCTCAGGCAACGCCGCGGGAGGCGCAATCGCTGCACCGTTTCCCGCCGGAGCGTCCACTGCCGGAGTGTCCGCCGCCTGCACCTCACTTGGCTGCAGACCGTGCAACTCGGCCGTCAACGCGGGATCGGGTCGAGCCGTTGACTCTGTTTCGGCTTCGGCTTCCGATCTGACTTGAGCTCCGACCACGGCCACCGCCGTGTCCGCCGCTTCTGGATACGCGGGGCGCAAAGGCGCCAACTGATCGCTGGGCAGCTCCTGCCCGATCTTGCCCGTAGACTCCGACTCGTTCGGAGCACGCTTGGAACGTCGTCTCATGAACCTCTCGCGCACCCATTCGCGCATATCCAGCGTTGTATCACAGCCGCGCGTTGCTGCAAACCTGGTGCAACTCTTCCGCCTGTCTGAAACTGCCCACTCCCACCGTCAATTGCCCACCCGAAGTCGCTCTGGTAGCCTCAAGGCCAGCCTAAAAGCTGTTGGCCGAACGGCTCCCGCTGTTCTGCCTACACCCGAAGACGCAGGAAGAGAGATCGCACGCACATGGCAGTCAAGGTAGGCATCAACGGCTTCGGCCGCATCGGCCGCAACGTTTTTCGCACCGCGCTCGGCAATCCGGAGATCGAATTCGTCGCCGTCAACGACCTCACCACCCCCGCGACCCTCGCCCATCTGCTGCAGTTTGACTCGATCCTCGGCAATCTGAAAAACGAGATCACCGCCGGCGAAGATTCGATCACCGTCGACGGCAAAACCATCAAGGTCTTCGCCGAGCGCGATCCCGCCAAACTCGACTGGGCCTCGGTCGGCGCCGAAATCGTCATCGAATCGACCGGCTTCTTCACCGACGGCGCCAAGGCCAGAGCCCACCTGGGCACTACCGTCAAGAAGGTCATTATCTCCGCCCCCGCTACCAACGAGGACCTCACCCTCGTGCTCGGCGTCAATGACTCCAAGTACGATCCCGCCAAGCACAACATCATCTCCAACGCGAGCTGCACCACTAACTGCCTCGCCCCGGTCGTCAAGGTGCTACACGAGGCGTTCACGGTCCAGTCCGGCATCATGACCACCATCCACAGCTATACCAACGACCAGGTCGTGCTCGACGCCCCGCACAAAGACCTCCGCCGCGCCCGCGCCGCCGCCCTCTCGATGATCCCCAGCTCCACCGGTGCCGCCAAAGCCCTCAAGCTCGTCCTCCCCGAGATGGACGGCAAGCTGGACGGCTTCGCCATCCGCGTCCCCACCCCCAACGTCTCGGTCGTCGACCTGAGCTTCACCGCCGAAAAGCCGATCGACATCAAAACCATCAACGCCGCGCTGAAAGCTGCCAGCGAAGGCCCCCTAAAGGGCATCCTCGGCTACACCGAACAGGAGCTCGTCAGCAGCGACTTCCGCGGCAACCCCCTCTCCTCCATCGTTGACTCCAAGCTCACCAAAACGGTCGGCAATATGGGCAAGGTCATCAGCTGGTACGACAACGAGTGGGGCTACTCCAGCCGCGTCAAGGATCTTGTGCTTTTCATGGTAGAGAAAGGCCTATAGCTCCACTCTCCTTCTTGTCATCCAGTGGCACAGCGAAGGGATCTGCTGTCCCCCGTTGCTGCACGGAGAGTGACTCCACGACCGGCCTTTTTAGTGGTTTAAGTTACGGCAGACGCCTTTGCATGAGCGTAGGGTGATGTCCCAAACCACTTACGCCATGAGCAGCCCGCACGCTTTGAAATGTCGTTTACCCACGAAGGCATGCCCGCTCAGGTATCCTTCTACTCGATGCCCAAACTCTCCATCACTGATCTCGAGCTCGCCCACAAACGCGTCCTCATCCGCGTCGACTTCAACGTCCCTCTTCAGGACGGCCGGATCACTGACGACACCCGCATCCGCGAGACCATTCCCACGATCGAGTACGCCCTGCGCCACAAAGCCAAGGTCATCCTCGCCGCTCACCTTGGCCGGCCCAAAGGCCAGGCCGTGGAAGCTTTGAGCCTGCGCCCGGTCGTCACGCGCCTGCGCGAGCTGCTCGACCATGTCCTCGGGCCGCAGGAAAACGTCGCCTTCGCTCCCGATTGCGTCGGCGAAATCACGGAAGAGCTCGCGACCAAGCTCGAATCCGGGCAAACCCTTTTGCTGGAAAATCTCCGCTTTCACGCCGAAGAGGAAGCCAACGACCCCGCCTTCGCTGAACAGATCGCCGGCCTCTGCGACCTATACGTCAATGACGCCTTTGGTGCCGCCCACCGCGCCCACGCCTCTACCGCCGCGCTCCCAAACTTGGTCCGCGAGCGCGGCGGGCAAGCCGCTGCCGGTCTGCTGATGAAGAAGGAGCTGGCCTACCTCGGCAAAGCCGTCACCGAGCCCGCACGGCCCTTCGTCGCCATCATCGGCGGCGCCAAAGTCTCCGACAAGATCGAGGTGATCAACGCCCTGCTCGACAAGGTCGATGCCCTGCTCATTGGCGGGGCCATGGCCTACACCTTCCTCCTCGCCAAAGGCCAGACCACCGGCAAATCGCTCGTCGAACCCGACAAGCTCGACATCGCCAAAGCCGCGATGCAAAAAGCTGCCGAGCGGGGCATCCGCTTTCTGCTGCCGATCGATCACATCCTCGCGGACAGGTTCGCTGCCGACGCCCACACACAGGTCTTCGCCGGAGACACCGCCTTTCCCGCCGACCTCATGGCCCTCGATATCGGCCCCGAAACCATCACCCTCTTCAGCAAAGAGATCGCCGGCGCTTCCACCGTCATCTGGAACGGTCCTATGGGCGTCGCGGAGCTCGCCCCCTTCGCAGAAGGCACGGACGCCATCGCCGCAGCCCTGGCCGGCAACGAGCATGCCACCACCATCGTCGGTGGCGGCGATTCCGTCGCTGCCGTTCACAATTCCGGCTTTGCCGACCGCATCACCCACATCTCCACCGGCGGCGGCGCCAGCCTGGAGTTCCTCGAAGGAAAAATCCTGCCCGGTGTCGAAGCACTCTCAGACCGATAGTTTCCTTGTGCTTCGCTTACTCCCCGATGTGTTATCTCGACCGAAGGCGCAGCCACAGTGGAGAGACCTGCTGGCTGCCGCTCAGGTCTCGGGGAGCATTACCCTTGCCATGACCCCGCTTTGGCCCGTAACCTCCTTTGAACTACCTCGAACCAACCCCGAACCCGGAGCCGACTCGCTTTGCGCAAACCGATTATCGCCGGCAACTGGAAGATGTACAAAACTCCCCGTGAATCGCTGGCTTTCCTCGATGCATTCTTTCCCCTGGTGGAAGGTCACACCCGCGACGAGATCGTTCTCCTGCCTACGATGAGCTCCCTGGGCTATGTTCTCGAAGCCACGGAGGGCTCTTCCGTGCGCGCTGGCGCGCAAAATATGCATTGGCTCAATGAGGGCCCCTACACCGGGCAAACCTCCCCCACGATGCTCGTCTCCATCGGCTGCCGTGACGTGCTGCTTGGCCATTCCGAGCAGCGGCTGTACTTCGGCGAAAGCTACGAACGCGTCAACCTGAAGTTCAAAGCCGCCGTCAACCACGGCATCATGCCCATCGTTTGCGTGGGCGAGCTGCTCACCGATCGCGAAAACGGCAAAACCGAGGAGGTTTTGCGGTCGCAAGTACATGCCGCGCTCCGTCACGTCACTGCCAACGAAGCCAGCCGCCTCGTCATTGCTTATGAGCCCATCTGGGCCATCGGCACCGGCTCCAGTGCGTCCCCCGAGATCGCCGCCCAAGCGCACCGGCTCATCCGCGCCGAGGTGGCCCTTTGCTGTGGCGAGGCCATCGCGGCGGGCACCCGCATCCTGTACGGCGGCTCCGTCAGGCCGGAAAACATCGCCGACCTCATGGCCCAGGACGAGATCGACGGCGCCCTCGTCGGCGGCGCCAGCTTAGCCCCGGCCACCTTTGCCGCCATCGTGCACTACCACTCGGACGCAAACCCCGATGTTCACGAAAGTTCATAGTTACCGGTTCGTTGTTGTCGGTTCTCCTCACATTTGTCCTACATAACGCGACTAAGAACTAAGAACTAAGAACTAACCACTGACAACTGAGAAGTTGTAACTCCCATCTACCGCACCACCCCAGCCTGGTCCAGCGGCCAATACACCACCGCAGCCCGGCCGTAGATCAACTCGTGCGGCACCGGGCCAAAATCACGGCTGTCGCTGGAAATCGAACGATGGTCCCCCATTACAAAGTACTCACCCGCCGGAATGGTCTCTTCGGGCAGCGACCGGTCATCCTGAAAGCGCTCCGGCACATAGGGTTCAGCCACCGGCACGCCGTTTACAGTCACCGCGCCATGGTCGATCGCAAGCCGATCGCCCGGCAGGGCAATCACGCGCTTGATATAACTCTTCGAGTGGTCGTGCGGGTAGTAAAACACCACGACATCGCCACGATGGATGTCCTCAAACCGGTACGCGAATTTATTAATAAACAGCCGGTCCTGATCCTCCAAACGCGGCAGCATGCTCGTCCCTTCCACCCGCACCGGCTGGTAAAGAAACAGGATGATAAACAGCGACACGAGCAGGGACACCAGCAGATCGCGCGACCAGGCACGCAGTCCCAAACCGCCGTCCAGCCCGTCCCCCGGCTGATGGACAGTCCCCGTACCCGAATCCTCATCCTGAAACTTGTGCATGGCGGAAAGCGTGGCGCAAAGGTACAACTGCAACAAAAGTTAGACGCGTCTGCAGCCTTTGGGGTACAGCCGGCCGCCGGAAGCACAAAAGATCGTGTAGACAGTGGAGTAAACTAAGGGAGACGATACTCCTCTATGGCGACCCTTACGCAGCTCCCTGTTCCCGCAGTAGAAAAATCGGCAGGACGATCCAGTGCGGATCTGCAAGGCCTGACGACCGAACGCATGAACGAGGCCTCCGTTGGTCTCGACACAAAATCCGCCCTGGAAATCGCGCGGATCATCAATCAGGAGGATGCCAAGGTCGCCGCGGCCGTTAAGAAGGCCCTCCCGGAGATCGCCCTGGTCATCGACACCGTCGCCCGCTCCCTGCGCGATGGCGGCCGTCTGATCTACGTCGGTGCCGGCTCTTCCGGGCGCATCGCCGCGCTTGACTCCTCCGAGTGCCCTGCCACCTTCTCCACCAACCCCCATCAGGTGCAGTACCTCATGGCGGGCGGCCCCAAAGCCCTCGCCAGCGCCTCCGACGTCAACGAAGATTCCCCGGAGATCGGCCAGCGCGACGTCGCCAAGCGCCGTCCCACCCGCAAAGACGTCATCATCGGCGTCTCCGCCTCCGGCCGCACGCCCTACGTCGTCGGCGCCGTCGAATACGCTCGCGCCCGCGGCGCTAAAACCGCCGCCATCACCTGCAACCCGAACTCCGATCTAGCGCAGGTCGCCGACATCACCATCTGCGCCGAAGTCGGCCCCGAGGTCATCTCCGGCTCCACCCGCATGAAGGCCTCCAGCGCGCAGAAGATGATCCTGAATGCCATCACCACCGGAGCGATGACCCGGCTCGGCTATGTATACGACAACCTCATGGTCAACGTGCACATGAAAAACGCCAAGCTCGTCGAGCGCGGCATCCGTGTGCTGATGAAACTCTGCGACATCGACCGGGAAACGGCCATCCGCACCATCAAGTCCGCCGGCAAAAGCATCCCCATCGCGGTAGTCATGCTCAAGGCCAAGGTCGACAAGATGGAAGCCGTCCGCCGCCTCCAAAAATCCGAAGGCAACGTCCGCCTAGCCATCGAAGACTCCCGTCTGGAACTCTAACCAGCACTAGAACCAACCGTTCGCCACAAGCCGGGATAGACCGGGTGCCCCATCCTAACGACAGCTTCGCCATGGAGTGGCAGGACACCTCGTCATGGGAGTGAGCGCCAACAGCGCGCCTTTCAGATTGAAAATTCCCGGTGCAGAACATTCCTTTCTCTCGAATGCAGCGTAACAGTGCGAAATCCGCGTTGCCTCAACCGTTCTCCTCCAATCACTCACGCTGCACACCATCACCACGACATCTGCTACGGTAGGAATCGGCATCACTTTCCGCAAGCCGGCTGCCAATACGACAAAGTCAGAACTAGACGTAAGTCATTCATAATGAATACTCTGCATGTAAGTCCTGTGTTTTGAAGACTTTGTGGTACCGACTCACCGCATCTTCAACAAAAACAGGACTTTACGCCAAAGTACCCCGGGGAGGGTACCCGGGCAAAGCCGATCCGTCACTTCTGCCCCAGCAACGCAACATCCTGCCGCAATCGCTGTCTACACTCACAGACTGCATATCCGGAGTGCAGCAGACCATCGCAGGAGCGGCTTACATGAAACACCTCATCCTTACCACCTCCCTCGCCCTCTCTCTCAGCTGCGGCGCTGCCCTCGCGCAACAAACGCAACCGACGCAACCGACGCAGGACCCGCAACAGGCTCCCATGCAGGGCGAGCACCACCATGCCGCCAACCCCCAAAAGCAGGCCGAGCACCTCAGCCGCAAACTGAACCTTACCCCTGACCAGACTGTGAAAATCGAGCCCATCCTCGCTTCGCATGATCAACAGGTCCAGGCTTTGCGCCAGAATACGCAGCTCACCCCGCAGGACCGCCACCAGCAGATGCGCTCCATTAATGAACAGACGCAGCAACAGATGTCTGGCATCCTGTCCGCCGATCAAATGGCCCAACTTAAGGCCATGCGTCACCACGGCCACCATGGCCAGGAGCAGGACGGCCAACCCAACCAGGCACCCTCCGCCTAGCGCGAAGGAACTAAAGGTGCGCATTTATATCCCGTCATCCTGAGCGCAGCGAAGGACCTTGGTATTCCTTTGAAGCGCCGACAATCTGCAAGAGTGCAAAAGTTCTCGGTGCGCTCTGGATGACGCCGCAACGACCCTAAAGCTAGGTCTGGATCGCCTTAATGATTCTTTCGGACACCCCAAGGCCGGAGCCTCCTCGCTCCGGCCTTTTCCTTGCTGCAGACAGAAGCCGGCGACGCGCACCTCCCTTGGCACCCGCCGTCCTTGCGCTTCTTTCGTACACTAGGCCGATGGACAAGTTTGTAGTACGTGGCGGCAATCCGCTGCTTGGAACAATCAAGGTTTCAGGTGCAAAAAACTCGGCGCTGCCCTGCATGGCCGCCGCCATCCTCACCGAAGACGAGGTCATCCTCGAAAACATTCCCCAGGTCCGCGATATCGACACCGAGCGCCGCCTGCTCGAGTCCATGGGCGCTGAAGTCGAGCTCGGCTACGGCCGCGCCCAGCACCGCACCTCCATCAAGTGCGCCGTCCTTTCCGACCCCGTTGCCAAGTACGAAATCGTTAAAACCATGCGCGCCAGCTCGCTCGTGCTCGGGCCGCTTATCGCCCGCACCGGGGTTGCCCGCGTCGCCATGCCCGGCGGCTGCGCCATCGGCGGACGCCCCATCGACCTCCACATCAAGGGTCTCGAATCCATGGGCGCCACCATCACCCAGGAGCACGGTTACCTCGAAGCCCGCAGCCCCAACAACGGCCAATCCCGCCTCAAAGGCGCGCACATCGTCTTCGACAAGATCACCGTCACCGGCACCGAAGACCTGCTCATGGCTGCCACCCTCGCTGACGGCGAAACCCTCTTCGAAAACTGCGCTCGCGAGCCCGAGGTCACCGACCTTGCCGCATTGCTGAACGCCATGGGTGCCAAGATCGAAGGCGCCGGCACCTCCACCATCAAGGTCCAGGGCGTCGCGAAGCTCTCAGGTGCCAAACACCGCATCAACCCCGACCGCATCGAAGCCGGCACCTTCCTCCTCGCCGGCGCCATCACCGGCGGCGACCTCAACGTCGACTGCTGCAACCCCAAGCACCTCAGCTCGCTGCTCAGCAAGCTCGAACAGTGCGGCGTTCGCCTCGAAGTCGGCCAGGACAACGTCCGCGTGCACTCCGGCGGTACCCTCAAAGCCGCCGACATGAGCACCGAAGAATACCCCGGCTTCCCTACCGATATGCAGGCCCAGTTCATGGCCCTGATGACGCAGGTGGAAGGTGTCTCCACCATCACGGAAAACATCTTCGAGAATCGCTTTATGCACGTCGGCGAGCTCAACCGCATGGGCGCGCATGTCGCCGTGAACGGCCGCACGGCCACGGTCCGCGGCGGCGCAAAACTGCAATCGGCTGCGGTGATGTGCTCCGACCTCCGCGCCTCCGCAGCCCTTGTGCTCGCGGCCCTGGTCGCCGATGGCGAATCCATCCTCGATCGCGTCTACCACATCGACCGCGGCTATGAGCACATCGAAGAGAAGCTGCGCAACGTCGGCGCCCAGATCCGCCGCATGGGCGACATCTTCGGGAAAAAGTAGCTCAGTCACAATCACCCGGAGCATACTGTCTCAAAGCGAGGCACCTATGGCGACCACACCCGCACCGCTGTCTATCGACGAGTACCTGCGCACAAGCTATCGACCCGATGTCGACTTTGTCGATGGTGAGCTTGAGGAGCGGACCTTGGGTGAATACGAACACGGACGAATCCAAATCCTGCTAGGTAGCTTTTTTGTGCTTCACGAAAAGCTATGGCGAGTGCAGGCCGTTACGGAGCAGCGTATTCGTGTAAACGCCTCCCGCGTTCGCACCTGCGATCTGGCGGTTCTGCATGCGAAGGCACCGCGCGAGAAGGCCACAGAAACTCCTCCACTTATCTGTATCGAGATCCTCTCGCCTGAAGATCGACTTCCCCGCGCACAAAAGGTGCTCGCCGACTATCTCGCCATGGGCGTAGAAAACATCTGGCTCATCGACCCCATCCGCCGTTCCGCACACACCTTCGACACCCAAGGCCTACATTACGTCGACACCACCAACCTCACCGTTCCCGGTACCGCCATCCGGCTCGATCTCACCGAAGCTTTCGCCGCGCTCGATTAAACCTGCATCACTAGCCTCCGCCGCCGGTTCTACAATAAAAGCATGCGTTTGCCTGCGAGACTCCTCGCATCCCTAAGCTTTCTCGCCGCCTGCTGCCTTGCCAGCTCCACCCGGTCCGCAGCGCAGGCAACGACCGCCGTCGAAGATACCGGCAGTCGCGTCGTTCTCGTGCTGCCCTTCGAAAACCGCTCCGGCAACGCCTCACTGAACTGGATCGGCGACTCCTTCCCCGACACCCTCAACCGTCGCCTGAACTCCGCCGGTTTTCTCACCATCTCGCGCGATGATCGCAGCTTTGCCTACGATCATCTCGGCCTTCCCGAGGGCTTTCGTCCCTCCCGCGCCACCTCCATCCGCATCGCGCAGCAGCTCGACGCCAACTACATCATCGTCGGCAGCTTCACCGTGGCGGGCGACCGCCTCACCGCCCAGGCCCGTGTGCTTGCCGTCAACAACCTGCAACTCTCATCGCCCTTCGAAGACGGTGCCGACCTGAACCATCTCTTCGACGCCGAAAATGCCATCGCCTGGAAAACTGCCCGCGCCATCGACCCGCACTTCCCTGTCGCTGAAAGCACCTTCCTCGGCGCGCCCGGCGCCGTGCCGCTCCCCGCCTTTGAAAATTACATTCGTGGCGCCAACGCACCCCTGCCCGCCGAGCGTCTCCAGCGCCTGAAGCAGGCCGTCAGCTTCACGCCCGGCTACACACCGGCGCTGCTCGCGCTGGGCAAGGAGGAGTACACCGAGCGCGATTTCACCGACGCCGCCGCGGTCCTCAGCAAGGTCCCGCCCAACAACCCATCTGCCCTTGAAGCCGGCTTCTACCTCGGCCTTTCGCGCTTCAATGCCGCCAACTACGCCGGCGCCGAGACCGCCTTCGCTTTCGTAGCCGACCACCTGCCCCTGCCCGAGGTGCTCAACAACGAGGCCGTCGCCCAAAGCCGTCAAAGCAAAGACGCCGTCGCGCTCTTCCAGCGCGCATCAGCAGCCGATCCCTCGGACGAGGACTACCACTACAACCTCGCAATCGCGCTGTTTCGTCGTGGCGACACCGTCGGCGCGCTGCATGAGGCCGACGCCGCGCTCGGGCGACGCCCCAGTGATAACGAAGCGCTCCAGCTCCAGGCGCGCCTGCGCTCGACAGCTCCGGGCACCCGCCTTTCCGTCGATACCGCGTCCGGCTTCAGCCCTGTGGAACGCATCCGTCGCACCTACTCTGAAACCAGCTATCGGCAGGCTGCCTTTCAGCTCGAGCAGCTCCGCGGGGCACGCCTCGCCACCCTTTCGCCGTCGCAACGCGTTGGGGAATACAACGCCCTTGGCCGCGAGGCCCTCAACCAGGGCCTCGTTCCGGAGGCCGAAACGCGCTTTCAATCCGCTTTGGTCGCCGACGGCAACAGTGCGGAAGCCCGCGCCGGTCTCGCCGAGGTCCGCGAACGAAGCGGCAACGCCGCCGAGGCCCGTACCGAAGCCATCGCATCGCTGCGTATGCGTCCAAACGCCCCCGCCTTGCTTGTACTCGCCCGCCTCGACATGAGCAAAAATGCCCTCACCGTAGCCGCCGACGAGGTCTCCCAAGCCCTGCAGCTGGACCCACAAAACAGAGGCGCCCAAACCCTACGCCAAGCCCTGCAAAGCCGAGGCCAAGCTGTCCGCTGATACAAGGCTCGAAGCGACAAGGTGCTCGTAGCGACAAGGTATTTGCCGTCATCCTGAGCTTGTCGAAGGGGAAGGACCTCTGTATTCTGCTCGGATCTCATTCAACTTCCGAGGCATACCGAGGTCTTTCGTTCCCCTGGGGATGACAGTGGAACATTCCGCGGCTTTTACAATTTGCCACAAACTCAGCTTCCCAAACCGCACCGTTGCCAGCATGACCCTCAACCAAGCCATCGTCCTCGGCACCCTGGGCATCTGCCTCGGCTTCGTCGAGTTCAATCGCCCCGGCCGCATTCTTCCAGGGGCCGTCGGCCTGCTCCTTTTGCTCCTTGCATGCGCCCGCCTCGCCGCCGCCGGCCTGCGTCCCACAGCGTTGCTTCTGCTCGCCGCCGCCGTCCTCGTGCTCCTCGGCAACCTGCTGCGGTCCCTGCCCGCATGGCTGTTGATCCTGGCAATCGCCGCCATAGTCACCGGCCTGCACCGGCTTCCTGCCAACGGAGCCGCGGTCCCTTTCCGCGTCGCCCTGCCCTGTGGAACCGTTCTGGGCGCACTGGCCGCCGCCCTAAGCCGCATCGCCTTCCGCGCCCGTCGCGCGAAAGCATTAGACTAGGGGCAGAGATCGTTTTTGGGAGTTCGTTTCGCTTTGAATCGCTTGCTGAATCGCTTGCTTAAGCTCACCTTCGCGGCATCGCTCGTGGGCTCCGTCGCCGCCGCTCAATCTCCCAAGCTGCAGCGCCAACTCTCCTACATCGACCTCGGCGTCCAGGCCGCCGGTCAGTTCACGCGGTCAGTCTCCGGTCCGGTCACCATCGTCGCGAACGACACCGGTACGGTTATTAACCAAAGTAGCTCCAGCACCCTTGGCGCGCTCGGCACCCTGCGGTACTCGCCCAAGCCCTACGTCGGTGTGGAGATCAACGGCAGCTACGCGCGCTACACCGAAACTTACAACGTTGCGCCCTTGCAGATCCAGACCCAGGCCAATGAGTTCACCTTCGGCTACCTGGTGGTACCGCCCTACACCATCTACGGCCTCAAACCCTACGCCTCGGCCGGCGTGGGCGTGGTCCGCTTTGCCCCCACGGCGGGCGGCGGGCAAGGCACCCTGTCGCAGGGCCGGCTCGGGTACTACTACAATCTCGGAGTGCAGAAAGATGTCTTCGGCGGCCCTTTCGGCGTGCGGGTCGGCTTCCGCCAGCTCTTTTTTCTCGCGCCAGACTTCCAGCAGAATTATCTGCAGATCAACAAACGTACCTCCACCGCAGAGCCCGTCATCGGTTTTTACCTGCACTTCTAACTACGTTCTCTTCTCCTTACCTTTTTGGTTGTCATTCGAGGAGGGGGATCCGCGTTTTCCCTACACCACACTCATGCGTACACTACGTCAACACCATCTTGTCGAACAATTGCCTTTGTTGGTAAACCTGCCATGAACGATCTTCTGGACGATGACGACGCCCCGCGTGCCCGCAATGAACGCGAACGTGAGCTGACCCTCAGCACCGGCGCCATCCTCAGCATTTTCTTCGGTCTCGTTGTCCTGTGCGGCGTTTGCTTCGGTTTTGGTTACAAAGTCGGCCGGGGCGCCTCTCCCGTGCCGCTCGCACTCAACGATCCCACCTCCGCGACCGAAACGCCCTCTGATCCAAACGCTGCAAACACCGCCGCCAAGCCCGCCGCCGGCTCCCCGCTACCGGGCAATAGCTTGGGTATCCCCGTACCCACGGCACTTGCCTCTGATCCCACACCCACCCCATCCGCAACACCCAAGCCCGCACCAGTCATTCGCAAACCACCTCCGACCTCGGCAAGCGATCCCGACAGCGAACCCGTTACCCCGCGCTCCATCGAAGCAGCTAATACCACCGCCACCCCGCCCGTGGCACACGCCGTTCCCCCGTCCGCCCTGCTGCCCGGTGTCTCTCCTGCGCCAGTCCCAGGCAACATCATGGTGCAGGTCGCCGCGGTTTCACATCAGGAGGATGCCGACCTCCTTGTCGGCGCTCTGCGCTCCCGCGGCTACAGCGTCTCGGCCCACCCAGCCGGCGCCGACAACTTCATCCACGTCCAGGTCGGTCCCTTCCGGGACAAAAAAGAAGCCGAAGCCATGCGCCAACGCCTGCTCACCGATGGCTACAACGCCATGCTGAAGTATTGAGCACAGCGATGAGGCTCTATCACGAGTCGCTTTTAGAGGTTCCGTCACGATCGCTTTTGTTTGTCATCCCGCAGCGTAGCGGAGGGATCTGCTGTTCCCTCGCTGGTCCCTCGATCAAGGGGCAACTGTCTTTCATCCCTGTCATCTCAACCGAAGCGAACGGTTTCACCGTCTGCGCAACGTAGGGACCTAGAGGTCCGCACCAATCGCACAAGCCACAACCCTCACCCCGCCGCCAGCACCCGCTCCATCGCCTCCCGTACCGCCCGCATCAGCGCATCACGCGACGGGTACGCCTTGGGCCACATCGCCGGCAGAAACGTCACCACCGCAACCCCCGGGAGTATCCGCAGGCTGCCCTTTTGCATCATCCGCGCCGTACCCCGGATTACTACCGGCACAATTGGCGCCCCCGTCTCCGCCGCCAGAAAAAATGCGCCTTTCCGAAACGGCAACAATCGCCCGTCCGGCGACCGCGTCCCTTCCGGAAAAATCATAATGTACTTGCCCGCGCGCAACGCCGCCCCCGCAGCCGCCACACTGCGTTTGGCCTCCTCGCGCGAGTGCCCCCGCGACACAGGAACAAACTTACCCATCCGCATCGCCCGCCCCAGCAGCGGAATCTTCATCAACTCCTGCTTCAACACCACGCTGGCCACCCCAGGGATCACCGGCAGCAGGACCGGGGGGTCCAGGTTCGACACATGGTTGCTCATCACAATGCTGGGCACCGACGGCAGGTTCGCCAAACCCTCCACCCGCACGCGGATGCCCGCCACCCGCAGGCCTAAACGCATCGTCCGCATCGCCCCGCGATACATGGCATCGACATTGCCTCGGTAGGCCGACCAGGGAATCCCCACCAGCGCCACCGGCAAGCCACCCCCGACCAACACCGCCAGCAAACCCAGCGCAGCCCACATGCTCAGTAAAGCCCCATGGTCAGCTCGCCTGCAACACGGGCTCGCCGGCCATCTCTCGTTCTATCGTCGGCAGCTTGTCCTGCGCCAGCGCCGCCGGCAGCTTCTCATAAATACCGCCGAAGCCGCCGTTCGACAGAATCGCCACCACATCCCCCGCCCGTAACCGCGGCACGATCTTCGCCACAATCGCCTCCGCATCCGCGCACAACGCCGCGGCCACCCCGCGCGCATGCAGCGCCGTCACCACCCGCTCCGGGTGTAGCCGCTCCGCTGCCGGAATCGCCTCGCTCTTGAAGATTTCCGCCATCACCACCTCATCCGCCCCGGCGAGGCTTTCCACCAGATCCCCCTCAAAGATATTGCGCCGCAACGTATTCGAACGCGGCTCCAGCACCGCCCACAACCGCCGGCCGGGGTACGCCGCCCGCAACGCCCGCAGCGTCTCGCGAATGGCCGTCGGATGGTGCGCGAAGTCGTCGATCACGGTTACGCCGCCCACCTCCGCCCGCACTTCCAGCCGCCGCTTCACGCTCTTAAACGTCCGCAACGCCTCTTGGATCGCAGCCACGGGCACACCCTGCCCCGCCGCCAGCGCCGCCGCCGCGGTCGCATTCAACGCATTGTGCTCGCCCGCCATCGGGAGCTCCAGCGTGGCAAACAAGTCATCCTGCCGCCACAACTGCCAGGTCGAAACGGAACCGCTCTGCTGCAAATCCACCACGCGCCAAAATGCATCCTCTTTAAATCCGTAGCGTTCCACCAGGCAAAACGCCTTCGCACAGCACTCCGTCACCGCCGCGCTTCCATCAAACGCCACCAAACGCCCCCGCCGCGGCAGCAGATTTACAAGCCGCTTGAAAGCCGTCTTCACGGCTTCGAAGTCGGCATAGATATCCGCGTGGTCGAACTCGACGTGCGTCAGAATCGCCGCATCCGGAAAGTAATGCAGGAACTTCGGTCCTTTATCGAAAAAGGCCGTGTCATACTCGTCGCCTTCCAGCAAAAACGTCCGCGTCGTCGGCTCCACATGGAAGCTCGTTCCAAAGTTCTCCGCCACGCCACCAATCAAAAATGACGGCGTCCAAGTCGAGGCAGCCGTTCCTTGCACCCGGCCGTCCATCGCCGCCGCTGTGGCATAGATCCACGCCAGCATGCTCGTGGTCGTCGTCTTGCCATGCGTTCCGCACACCACCAGCCGCTCGCGCCCCACCAGAAACTCATCATGGATCAGCTGCGCCATCGAGCACATCGGCAGCCGCTCTTCCAGCGCATATTCCAGCTCCGGATTTCCACGCGAGATCGCATTCCCCACCACCACCAGGTCAGGCCGCGGCATCAGGTTCTCCGCCCGGTACGGCTCCAGAACCGCTACGCCCATCGCCGCCAATTGATCGCTCATCGGCGGATACGCCGCGGTATCCGACCCCGTCAAACGATGCCCGCACTGCTGCAGCATCCCCGCCAGCGAAGCCATCGCCGTCCCACAAATGCCAATCAGATGAATGTGCTTCGGCATAGTCCTTCAACGCTCCTCTACCTTGTTTGTGATTCCCGAAGGAAATCCGCGTTCACTCTTTATTGTCGTTCCAGGAGGGAATCTGCTGCATTTGTTTGTCATCCCGCAGCGGAGGGACCTGCTGTTTGCCTCTGCTTTTCTTTCTGTCATTCCCGCAGGGAACCTGCTTCTCCGGCACAGGCAATCGCATCAACACCGACTACCAACTCTGCACCTTCCCCACAAGCAAGCACCCCGCCCACCCCCAGCACCAGCGACCGGTTCTCCCCCGAGACATGCCCACATCGCAACCCCATCGCAATCGGCCCGGCGAAATCTCGCAACGCATGCAGACAAGCCGCCTCAATGGCCGCGACCTCGCCATTGGCCTGCATGTCCCCAAACACCACGCCCTGCACCCGATCCAGAACCCCCGCAAAGCGCAAATGCTGCAGCATCCGATCCCACTGGTACGGCTTCACTCCGATATCTTCCAAAAACAAGATCGAAGGCTCCTCTACCCGCAGCGCCCAGGGCGTCCCCAGCCCAGCCTCAATCAACGCCAAGCACCCGCCCAGCAAGCGCCCGCGCGCCTCACCCGGCCGCAGCACCCGCAGCCCATCATCCTCGGTAAACGCATAGGGATCCCCCCCGTGCAAAGCCAACCGCCACGACCGCACATCCACCCCACCCGCATGCGCCCAATCCGCGGCCACCATCGGCGCATAAAAGCTCGGCAATCCACAAACCTGCCACAGCCAGGTCTGCAAGGACGTATGGTCCGAATAACCCACAAACGCCTTCGGATGCGCCCGTATCAGCTCGCGATCCAGTAACGGCAGCAACTCCGCCGATCCCCAGCCCCCGCGCGTACATATAAGTCCCTCAACGCTCGCATCGGCAAACGCCGCATGCAGATCCGCCACGCGCTCCGCCGCCGTTCCCGCATAGTACAGCGGCCCGCGCGCCAGCGCATGCGGCATGGGCACCGGCTCGTAGCCAAAGGCCTTCAATTGCGCCATACCCGCCTGCACCAGCTCCGCCTTTGCGGCCGACGCCGGCGACACCACCGCCACCCGGCTACCTTCCCGCAAGCGCGGCCGCACGCTCATCGCCGCCGCTGCTCTGCTCACAGCAAAGCCTCACCCGTGCACACAATCTCCGCCGGCCCGGTCAGCAGCATCTCCGCCGCATTCTCCCGCCATTGCACCTGCTGCACACCGCCCGGCGCCGCCGCCGTCAGTGCCCGCGCCGTTCCCCGTACCACCATTGCCGCCGCCGCCGCCGCACACGTGCCCGTTCCGGACGACATCGTCGGTCCGCATCCGCGCTCGAAAATCCGAAAGGCAATCTCCTCCGGCCCCAGCACCCGCACAAATTCCACGTTGGTCCCAAAACGAAACATCGGATCCCCGCTGACCCGGGCCCCTAGCGCCTCCCACGTCATCCGGTGGCTGCCGAAATCCTCCTGCTCCGGAAACACCACAAAATGCGGGTTCCCGACATTTACCATCGCCCCTTCAATCACATCGGCAACACCCTCAATCCGAATGCTTCGCCGCATCACCCGCGGCACCCCCATCGCACTCTCAATCGACCAGGCGCCGCCTTCGCGGCTTACCACGCGGCAGCGTCGCACTCCGCCGTGCGTGCCGAACTCTACCGCCTCGCGCCCTTCGCTCATCGCGAGCCAAGCGGCGACGCAACGCGTACCATTGCCACTCAACTCCGCCTCGCTGCCGTCCGCATTGAACAGCCGCAAAAACAAGCTGCCATCCCCGCGCCGGTCCAAAAACTCAATCCCATCCGCACCCACACCCGTGTGCCGCGCACACAATAACCGCGCCAAAGCCGCATGCCGCTGCGCCGCCGCACTCTCCTCAACCACAAGGAAGTCATTGCCGCAGGCATGCGCTTTTACAAAAGAAATACGTTCAGTGCTCATGGAAGCCGGTCCGGAACTTTCAGACTAAACGCCGCGCACCCGCCGAACAAAATCAGACCGCACAAAACAAAAGGCCCGCACCACCACGGGTACGGACCCCTCGACTACCCTAAAAGGTGTCATCTCGACCGGAGCGGACAGTCTTATCGTCCGCGCAGTGGAGAGACCTGCAGTTCCCGCCTCGCCCACCTCAAACTACCCAACCGGCGCTACCACATTGATCTGATCTGATAATTTCACCAGCATCTGATCCGCCTTCTTCTCCTCCTCCAACGTCGTAGCCAACAGCTCCGCATGCTTCATCTCGCCTAAGACGATGGCCCAATTCCGCAACGTCCCATACATGGCCATCTCGTGGTGCTCCACCTGACTGCCCGCAGCGATCAACACTACATCCCGTACCTGCGTATCCTTCGCCGAGCCCATATCCGACTGCGCACTGGCCAACAGCGCCGCCGTGATCTTGCACTTGGCATCGCTATCCTTGCCGGTATTCTCCTCCAGAATGCGTTCCAGCCGCGAAATATGCTCCTTGGTCTCCGCAAAGTGCTGCCGAAACGCAGCCGCGAGCTGGTCCGCCGTCGACTTTTCGATCATCATCGGCAGCGCCTCTGCAATCTGCCGTTCACTGTTCAGTTGCCGCTGCAACGTAGTCGTATACACTTCCCGCAACGTATCGAAATCCGGCGAAAAAATTTCCATGAATTACCTCTTAGAAGCTTGAACGCACTTGGAGAGCACAGCCATCACCGCTTTCCGACAACGCATACGATGCCAGCCCACCGTCCCCGCGTGGCTTGCTACCGCGCGCCCCTCGGACAACACCACAAGCTGTCATCTCGACCGGAGCGGAACAGCTTTATCGTTCCGCGGAGTGGAGAGACCTGTAGTCGCTTCTTCTTGTCATTCCCCCCAAGCGAAGTCGAACGGGAGGACCTGCTGTCTCCAGACCGCCTACCGCCCCGCCCGATACACCTGCGATTGATACACCCGCGCCGTCGGCTGGCCGATGGTCCGCACTACCTCAATCTCCGTCAACCCCGTCGGATGCGCTGCCACCGCCTTGCCCACCGGGTCACCCTCGAGCGCAATCACATAAGCCGCATAGCCTGCCGGGTCCCGCAGCGCCGCCCGCCACGCAATCTCGTCATTTTCACTCACCACCGAGCGCAAGTCGCGGCCCGCGTCCTGCACCGCACCCACATGCGCCGACACCGACATCAGCACCGGCTGATCCTTCGGCATCGTCTCGATCACCTCCGCCAGCGAGTGCTCAAACGGCACCCGTGCCCGCGCATTCACCAGCCCTTCCCGCAGCACCAACGGCGTCGTCGCCATCATGACGCCGCTATTCACCAAGCAAAGCCCCAAACACATCGGCTGCCAACCTTTTGCTGCCGACAGCCGCCAAGTCTGCCCTCCCTGGCGCAACCAAGACTCAAACTGCTCCGCCGCCAAAGCCCCATAAACACACAACGCCGGCAAAAGCTCCATCCCGTAGCGCGCGTTATAAAACGCATGCGGCCAAAGCTGCGGAATAAAGATCGGCACCGACCCATACGCCACCGAGTAGATATAAAACGGCAACGGTAACCACAACAGCAGTCCCAACCCCTCGCCGCGGGAATGAACCGGGAGCTCCACCTTCGCCCCTTCCGGGTATCCCGTGGCCGCGACAGCCTTGTCGTCGCCAAGGTGGGTCCTGCACCACGAAACCCAAGCTCCGTACCAAGCCGCCAGCATCAAGCCGAACCCGGTCTCCCAAGCCGCCGCATCCACCTGCGCCGTCCGCGTGTAAAAGAGCGCCGACCACCCAGGATTGTGCCACCCACGGTAGTGCTGTCCCGGCGGCGCCGTCCGCCGCTCAATCTGCTTAGCCGAATACGGCCCGCGCAAAAAATCCAGCCAGTCCCCATCAAAATGCGCGTTGTACCAAAACCACAGCAACGGCCCCGCCGCACAAAGTATCGTGAACGTCACAAAAGCCGGCATGATCTGCCGACGCAGCGTTTGCTCCGCGCGCACCAGCTGCCAAGCCAGGCACGCCCACACCGCCGCCCCAATCACCCAACCGTCATAGCGCGTCAACACCATCAGCAGCACCAACAAGCCAGCTAGCAGAAGGTTCCGCCCCACCTCACCCGCATCCCTGACCCCAATAGCCGCCGCCCCTTCCACCGCCGCCACCACCGACCACACAAACAGGGCCAAGAACAACGCCTCCGTCATCGCGGTGGTCGCCAGGTACAGCAGGTTCGGATTCAGCGCATACAACAGCGTCGCCACCAGCGCCCAGCGCAGCCGCATCATGCGTCGCGCGAGCCGCCAAACCCCCACCACGCTCGCCGCAAAGCCCAGCATCGACATCGGCGCGCCCGCCAACCCCGTCTGCCACATCGCCATGTTCCCGATAAACGGCAGCATCAGCACGTGCGGCAGCGGCAGCCAGGCCCCACCGAGTTGCGAAAGCCCCGGATAGTGTGCATCTAGAATCCGCCGGGAGTTGCCTAAATGTGCGACGGCATCGCCATACAGCAGCGTGTACCCATGCCGGTAGCACACCCCCAAGGCCAGCAGCGCCAGCAGCACGCCCGCCATAAACACGGGCGTACCCTCACCCCGCACCAACGGCCGCACCGCCTCCGGATCTCCCGCAATCCAGAACGTTCCCCGCTCCCGCTCTGGTACAGCCACCCGGCGCGACACCATCGCCTTGGCCTCGATCGTACGAGGCCTGGGCGCCTTCGGCCTATCCAATCGCACAACCCCCCTCAAAAGCCGTCCGCCAACCCACAACCCTCAAGACCTCAAACCTCACCCCTGAACAAAACCCACCATCAAAATTTCAACTGACAACTGACAACTGACAACTGACAACTGACAACTGACAACTGACAACTGACAACCTAACCCACTTACCGCCTACAAATGCGACAACTCCCGCAGGTCCCCAAACCGCGCCTCCACCTCAGCCCGCGTCGTCGCTTGCAGCCGCTCCGTCCCAAACCGCTCCACCGCAAACGACCCCATCACGCTGCCATAAAACATCGCCTTGCGAAACACCTCCGGCGTCAAGACCTGCTGCGACGCCACATACCCGTAAAACCCACCCGCGAAGGAATCTCCCGCGCCTGTCGGATCCACGACCTCCGCCAACGGCAGCGCCGGGCTACGGAACGGCTTCCGCTTCACACCATCCCCAAAGCTTCGGTCAGAGAAATACGCCGTCGCCCCATACTCGCCATGCTTGGCAATCAGTGTCTTCGGTCCCAGCGCCAGCACCGCCTCCGCCGCCCGCAAGCCGTTCGACTCACCCGAAAGCATGCGCGCCTCGCCATCATTGATCAGCAGCACGTCTAGTTCGCGCAGCACCGGCAGCAGCTTTTCGCGATGCGCGCCGATCCAGTAGTTCATCGTGTCGCCGGCCACCATGCTCACGCCCGCCATCTGCGCGCGCACCCGCCCCTGCAGCACCGGATCGATGTTGGCCAGAAACAAAAACTCCGAATCCTCATACCCAGCCGGGATCTTCGGCGAAAACTCCGCAAACACATTCAAATCCGTCGCCAACGTGTCGGCCGCATTCAGGTCTTTCAAATAACTCCCAGTCCAATGAAAGCTCAACCCCGGCGCCCGCTCAATCCCCCGCGTGTCGATCCCCTTATCGGTCAACACCCGCTCATGCTCCGGCAGAAAGTCCTCACCCACCACGCCAATCACGCGCACCGGCGAGAAAAAGCTCGCCGCCAAAGCAAAATGCGTAGCCGCCCCACCCAAAATCCGCTCCCGCTTTCCACTAGGCGTCTCCAAAGAATCAAACGCCACCGACCCCACCACCAAAATCGCCATTACTCTCCAATGAATCGGTAACTCTAGACTTGTCATCCCGCACCCTGAGCTTGCCGAAGGGGGAGGGATCTGCTGTCGCCTACCTCTCCACCGTCATCCTGAGCGCAGCGAAGGACCCCTGTATTCGCCTCTGCTTTTGTTGTCATTCCCGAAGGGAATCTGCGTTGGCCTTATTTGTCATCCCGCACCCTGAGCGAAGTCGAAGGGGGAGGGATCCGCTGTTTGCCTTTGCATTTCTTTCTGTCATTCCCGAAGGGAACCTGCTTCCTTCACCAATACTTCCCAAACAAAACATCCAACCGCCGCTTCGTCGCCTCCGGAATCATCGCCCGATCCGTCATAATCGCAAACTTCGCCGCCGTCTGCGCGGGCGACGCACTCAAATCCGCAGGCATCAACCGCACCGCCGCCTTCACCACTTTCTGCGCATTGCCGGAGTTCTGGTGCATCACCGCCACCACCTGCTCCACGGTCACATCGTCATGCCCCTCATACCAGCAGTCATAATCGGTCACCATCGCCAACGTCGCATAGCTAATCTCCGCCTCACGCGCCAGCTTGGCCTCCTGCAGATTCGTCATTCCGATCACATCCGCGCCCCAGCTCCGGTACAGCCGCGACTCCGCTCGCGTAGAAAACTGCGGCCCTTCCATGCACACATACGTCCCGCCGCGCTTACCGACGACGCCCACCTCTGCGCAGGCCTGCACAAACACGGCAGCCACCGTCGCATCAATCGGATCGCCAAACGCCACATGCCCCACCACGCCCTCGCCAAAGAACGTGGCCTTACGATCAAACGTCCGATCAATGAACTGATCCGGAATCACAAAATCCGTAGGCTTATGCTCTTCCTTCAAGCTGCCCACCGCACTCACACTCAGAATGCTGGTCACGCCCAAAGCCTTCATCGCATAGATGTTCGCCCGAAAATTCAATTCACTCGGTAAAATGCGATGCCCCCTGCCATGCCGCGCCAGAAAAGCCACATCCCGCCCCTCCAGCTTCCCCAGGGCAAACACCTCACTGGGCGCCCCAAACGGCGTCTCCACAGCCTCTTCCCGCACATCCGTCAATCCCGGCATGTTATACAACCCACTGCCGCCAATAATCCCAATCTCCGCCTTAGGCAACGCCGTCTCACCTCACCTCAAAAAGTATACGGGCGCTCTGGCCCTACCCGCCGCCAACTCGTACTCCACGTACCAACGGCACAATCGCTGCACCTGCAGGAAGCATTTCCACCAAATTGCTTCCTCTCTTCGAAAGGTTTGCAGTGATCCGCCAAACTCTGCTATTAACGCAGCTTCGCCCGTCGCCGGTTCCGAGCACAATTTCTCCGTGAGCTGTCATCCCTGTGACCTGCAAGGCCTGGGCACACGTTGCTCCAAGGCTCTTCAGAAACCGGTCGTCTAGAGAATACGCATAGTGCTCTTGCATGTGCACTTCATACACCAGCACCTCATACATGGGGAAGCGCCCACCCTCCTTGATCAATGCAACCGCGCGCTCTCCATTTGCGCTGAAGCCCTCCACATCGAAAGCGAGCGACCGCTCCCACTCCGCATCATTGCCATTGTCCCAGCCTGTTTCCCTCGTGCTTCCGCCTGGAACCGCAATCTGCATCTCGTACTCGGTCTCACACCCGTGCGTGTTCTTGCCATGATCGTCTCCGCTTTGCAGGCGGAAGGAGACCGCAAAGCCCTGGTTGTTCTTCACCGCCGGAGTCTGCTCAAACAGCCCATTTGCGCATCGCACGGAGTGGCTCCCTAACGGCAAAGCCATCCCCAACAGAAACACCGGCAGGACCATAGATGCCTACTCCTCGAACCCCTATACGCCAAGCTTCTCGCAGATATCCGCCACCCGCGCCTTTACCTCTGCCGGCATCACCAGCATCTGCGGCCAGGGCCTCGTAAACCCCTCCGCCGCCCATTTCCGCGTAGCATCAATACCCATCTTCGACCCAAAGTTCGCCAACCGCGACGCATGATCCAACGAATCCACCGGCCCCAGCGTGAACTGAATATCTCGCTCCGGATCGATGTTATTGGCCGTCCGCAGCGTCACCTCGCCCAAATCCTGCACATCGCAATCCTCATCCACCACGATGATGCACTTGGTAAACATCGCCTGCCCCAGCGCCCAGATGCCGCTCATCACCTTGCGCGCCTGCCCCGCATAGCTCTTCCGAATCGACACAATCATCAGGTTATGAAACACACCCTCTGCCGGCAGATTGATGTCCACAATCTCCGGAATCGTGAGCTTCATCAGCGGCAAAAAGATGCGCTCCACAGCCTTGCCCATCCACGCATCTTCCATCGGCGGCTTACCGACGACCGTCGCCGCATAAATGGGGTCCTTGCGATGCGTGATGCACGTGATGTGAAAGACCGGATAGTCATCCGGCATCGTGTAAAACCCGGTATGGTCCCCAAACGGCCCTTCCGAGCGCAGCTCACCCAGCTCCACATAGCCTTCGAGCACAATCTCCGCATGCGCCGGCACCTCTAAATCCACCGTCTCGCAGCGCACCAGCTCCACCGCCTTGCGCCGCAAGAATCCTGCGATCAGGTACTCCTCCACCTCCGGCGGCGCCGGCACAATCGCCGAGAATGTCGTCGCCGGATCGGTGCCGATCGCCACCGCTACCTCCATGCGCTCGCCCCGCACCTTGGCCATCACCGTCTGCGGCCGGCTGCCCGTATCCACAACACTGGAAGCCACCGCAGCCGTCCCACCCGCCGTCATCGCCATGGCATCCACCGCGTCCGCTGCATCCACCGCCGCCGCCCGCAGCCGATCGCGCATATGTTCCGCCGCCACCTTTTGCCGCTGCCAGTGCATGCCCGTCGTCTTGCCGTCATACACCTGCATGCGATACATGCCCACATTGCGCTTGTTTGACTTCGGATCCCGCGTCACCACACACGGCAACGTGATATACCGCCCGCCATCCCCAGGCCATGTCTGCAGCACCGGAAACTTCAGGACATCCACCGCATCGCCCTTCAGGATTACCTCTTTGCAGGGCGCCCGTTTGGCCTCCACCCGCTTCGGAAAAAACGATCCCACCTCGGCCAGCACCGGCAGCAACTTGAGCTTGTCGACAAAGCTCGTCGGCGGCACCGGGTGGATCAACGCATCGATGCGTCCCGCGATCTCATCCAGCGAATCCACCTCCAGCGCCAGCTTCATGCGCCGTTCCGACCCAAACTGATTCATCAGCACCCGCGAGCCCTTGTACCCCGCCACATTCTCAAACAGCAGCGCCGGCCCACCCGCCTCCGCCTTGCTGGCGCCTGTGCCACGCCCTGCCTTCGAAGCCCGGTCGGCGATCTCCGCCATCTCCAAAATCGGCGAAACCTCAGCCTTCACCCGCTTTACTTCCCCCGCGCGCTCCAGCGCCCGCAACCAATCCCGCAACCCGTCGTAAGCCAATGCGTCTCCATTGTGCGATTGGCATTACAAGCCCGCCGCATCTTGAGTCTAGTGTGATTCGCGATCAAACCTAGCCCAAGAAAAATTGTCATCCCGTAGCGCAGCAGACGGATCTGCTTTCCTTCCGCGTCGCTACAGCCCTGACAAAAAAGCAGGTTCTTCCAACCCCTTACGGAGCACAAAGGGTTCGGTCGCCCCATCCTTTCGCAGCCTTATCGTGAAAGGGTGGGGCTGAAGCTCAGAGGGCAAAGCATTGTCAGAAGGGGCATACCTCTGTCATCTCGACCGGAGTGGAACAGCATCATCGTTCCACGCTGTGGAGAGACCTGCAGTCCGGCATCGCAGCACTATCTCTAAGGGAGAACGGCCTGAACGAGTCTCACGCCACAGCCGCCGCCGGCTCACTCTCTACCGGCTCCAACGCATATCCCGCATCCTTCCATCCCTGCAACCCACCGCGCAACGGCCGTACCCGCCGCACCCCCAACCGCCGCAGATCCAGCGCCACCTTCGCGCTCGTCTCTTCGCTTGGACATGTGCAATACAACACCACATCGCGGTCGCGTGGAAGCATCGCTTGCCGCGCCCGCAGCTCATCCGGTCCGATGCGCAACGCATGCGGCAATACCACCGGGTCTGACAACACATCCAGCGGATGCCGCAGATCGACAACAAACGGCGGCTCGTGCCCGCTCCGTGCCGCATCCTCCATCATGGCCACCAATTGCGCCGGCTCCAGCCGCAACCCACGCAGCTCCCGCCGGAAGCGCAACCGGCGCACATAACGTGCCACCAAAACCGACGCCACCGCCAGCAGCACCAACGCCACTGCAAAGTGCGCCAGCAGACGGAACAGGTGTGTGCTCCGCTCCACCAGATCGCCAAAGAATCGGCCGCCAAACAACCACGCACTCGCCCATGCCAGTGAGCCCGCCATGTCATACAGCACAAAGGTTCGATAGCGCATGCCGGCTTGCCCTGCCAGCGGCGCCGCCATGGTGCTGAAGCCGGGAACGAACTTCGCAAACAGCAGCGTATACCCACCCCGCCGCGACAGGCTGCCCTGTGTACGCGTCACACAGGTCGCCGCTTCAAACGACAGCTTGCACAACAGATCCACAATCCGCGTTCCAAAGCTCCGGCCCAGAAAAAACCACACAGAATCCGCCAACAGACACGCCAGCAAGATCAGAGGCAAGGCAACGGCTACATGCAAACGATGAGCCGCGCTCATCGTACCGGCAGCCAGTAACACCGGCACGCTCGGCACCGGCACCCCGGCCTGTTCCACCAGCACCCAGGCAAACAGGATGGCATACGCATGGTGCACAAACGCCCGCAACAAAAACGCCATAGCCGGCCTCCGTCAAGGGTCCTTACGGCATAGATGTGAAGAAAGCGCCTTCGCTTCAGAACATGTGGGCCCAGCACCGCAGGCACGTCACTAGCAGTTTGAGCCGTAGAGCCTTTATCTAAAAGCCCCATATTCCAGCGCAGAAGGCGCGCCCTCAGCGCCACCTTGCAGCGCTGCAGGCGCGTCCTATACCAGCCTGGGCCGCAAGGCCCAGGAAAACGAACCCCCGTGCAGTTGAGGGCTGAAAGCCCGACCTATAGTTTTCAGGGCTTGGAAGCTCCTACTGCCCGACGAGTTCTGGCTCCTAGCTTCGCCTCGGAGTAGTTCTGTCATCTCGACCGAAGCAGACCCACTCGGTCATTCAGGTGTCAGCAGAAAGCTTATCGTTTGCCAGGAAGTTAAATGCACGTGGCGACCGTTCCGGCCGCCACATGCAACGTGTTAACGAATCATCCCGCAAACGCCTACTTCACGTGCACGTCCGGTTCCACCGACATGCCCGCACGCAGAGCCTCATCCTTATTTTCCTCAGCCATATTCGTGAAATCAATGCGCACCGGAATCCGCTGCACCACCTTCACGTAGTTGCCGGTCGCGTTTTCCGGAGGAAAGAGGCTCAACCGTGATCCCGTGGCACCCCCAATTTCCGTGATCTTGCCCGCGAAATGCCGGCCGCCCAGCGCATCTACCTTGAGATCGACCCGTTGACCCTTTTCGACACTTTTCAGCTGCGTCTCTTTGAAGTTCGCCGTCACCCATAGATCCTGCAGCGGCACCACCGTCAGCAACGACTGCCCCACACTCAGGTTGTCGCCTACCGATACACTCTTGCGGCTGATAATGCCGTCGACCGGCGCCACAATCTTCGTGTAGTTCAGGTTCAACTGCGCCTGGTCCACCCGCGCCTGCGCCTGCTTTACCGAGGCTTCCGCCGCCACCGCGCGCGCCTGCTGCACCGCAATCTGTTTGGGCGCATTCTGCTGGCTTTGCTGTTGTTGCGACCGCGAAGACGCCAACCGTTGCTGCGCCGAGAGCACCTGCTGCTGCGCGCCGGCTGCATCGCGCTGCGCCTCATCTACCTGCGCTTGCGCGGCTGTGGCTGTTGCCACCGCTGCATCATATTGCTGCTTCGAGATCACATCGCGCGCCACCAGCGGCGTATACCGGTCAACGTCCGTCTGCGCCTTGAGCGCATTGGCCTGCGCCTGCAAAATGCGCGCTTGCATCGCCTGTGCGTTGGCCTGTGCTTGCGAAACCGACGCCTCGCCGCCCTGCACATCCTGGCCGGAGGTCGTCACCGTCGTCCGCACCTGCACGTTGGTGATCGGCACATTTGCCGTCGCCTGCACGTACTCCGCCTTCGCATTGGCGAGGTTGGCCTGCGCCTGTTCGAGCGCCACCTCGTAGTCCCGCGGATCCACTTGCGCGATCGGCTGCCCCGCCTTGACCGGCTCCGTTTCGCTCACAAAGACCTGCGTTACCTGCCCCGCCACGCGCGCACTTACCTGGTACAGATTACCGTCCACCTGCGCGTCATCCGTGTCCTCGGTAAAGGTGGACCGCCAGTAAAAGATGCCGGCAACAACCGCCAGCAGAAGCACCACCGCAACGATAATGATCGCGCGTGCCCGCTTCTTTGCCGGTGGTTCCGGCTTCGGCTGCGCGGCACCCTGGTTCCCCTTGTTCTGGTCTCCTTGGCCCGACTGGCCTTGTCCTTCCCCGCCCTGCGGCTTGATCTGCACGGTGCCGGAGATCTGCGCTGTTTGTAAGCCGCCTCCTTGCTCTCCGTCGCCCCCAACGCCCTGCCCATTCTGATCGGCCACCGTTACTTCCCTCCGAGATAATCCTTGTAGTTCGTCGTTGCTACCCCGAGCGCCCGCGCCAGCCCCAGCTTGGCTACGTTGTGCTGATACAACGCCCCGATATATTGGTCGTTCGCTTGCTGATCGGTCGCCAATGCCTGCGACACCGGCAAATTATCCGCCACACCCGTCCGGAATCGCTCCTGTGCCTCGCGCAGCGCCTCATCGGCAAGATCCACATTGCTGCGCGCGGCCTGCACCAGCTTGGCGGCGGACTGGATGTCCAGAATCGAATCGCGCACGTCCGCATTCACCTGCTGCGTGTCGTCGGAAAGTTGCGCCTCCGCCTGCTCACGTTGTGCCGCCGCCGCCTGCTTGTCGCCGCGTGTCTTGGCAATCTGCAAAATCGGTGCGGTGATCTCGCCTGTCGCCGTGTAAGTCCCATGGGAGTGCCCCACCGTCGGTCCCAGGTCGCCAAAGTCGCCGGTGACGCTTACGCTCGGCAGCTGCTCATCGTACGCCGCCTTCTGCGCCGCCTTCGACGCCTGCACCCGTTCCGCATCCGCGGCCAGATCCTTGCGCTGCTTCAGCGCCTGCTCAAACGCGGCTTCCGCCTGCGGTGTATCGAGCGCCGCATAGGGCGCCTCATCCTTGAACGTAAAGTTCTGATCGAGCGGCAACCCAATCACCCGCGCCAGCGTGATCTTGTCCTTTTCATACTGATTCCGTGTGGAAATCAGCGTTTGCTCCTGGTTCTGGTAGTCCACCTGTGCCCGCAATACATCCAGCCGCGGACTTGTCCCCGCCTCATGCGCCGCCGTCGCCTGGTCCAGCGACAGCTTCGAGCTCGCCAGCTGTGCCTCCACCGCCGCAATGCGCGCCCGGTCCGCTACACCCAGCAGATACGCATTGCCCACCGTCAGCACCACCAGATCCCGCGCGTCCTGGGCGCTCAACTGCGCCGCCTGAAAGTTGTGCTTCGCGGCGATATAGTTCTGAAACGCCTGCAGATTGACTACATTCTGATTCAGATACGCCCGGAAGTCCTCGATCTGAAATGGTCCCACAATCGATTTGATCCCTGGAATGCGCAATCCATACGCCGCCAGGTTCACCTGTTCGACCGTGATCGAGGCGGCCCCGGAGACCGTCGGCAACAGCTGCTGCAACTCCACCAAACGCTGCCCGTTCGCTGTTTTGATCGTCGTATTTTCAAGTACCAAACCTAGATTCGTCCGGAGCCCCCGGCGGATCGCCTCATCCAGCGTAAGGTCCAGCACCCCATTGGTCGCCTTGCCCTCGATGATCGAGCCCCGATAGTTCTGCGACGTTGCTCCACTGGGCGTCACGTTCGGCCCAGGTTGCGAAAGCTGCTGCTGGATCTGCGTAATAGCGCCTAGATTGCTCGAAGAGCTCGAGCCTGAGGCACTGTCGGAGGACGTCCCAGCCTGCGCCCCCGCCGCCTGGCCCTGTGCCTTCCAGCCCGCCCCACCCATCGCTAGCGCCAGCGCCCAGACGCCTAAACATCGGCACGGCACTCTTTCCATCGTCATCATTCTCTTTACCCTACGCAACGCCGCAGCAAACATCAGTCCCGCAAAAGCGGCAGTCCCCTGGCTCGTTTCTGGAACAGCTTTTCTTGCTTTCGATGCGCGGGTTTTCCGTTTGTATGCAAAAAGTGAGGGCATCGGTGCAAATGCCTCTTGCTCCCGGCCAATCCCGCCCCAACTCTTTCCTCTCAGAAACGATCAGGAAGATAATTCGTGTATGAGCCCAACCCCGAGTTCACAGACCGCAACGGCCGAGCCCCACCTCACCCCAGCCGATCCCATCCGCGTCGCCGTCCTCGGTTTTGGTCTCGCCAGCCGCGTCTTCCATTGCCCCTTCGTGGGCGCCGTTCCCGGGCTCACGCTCGCCGCCATCGTCCAGCGCCACGGAAACGAAGCCGCCATCGCCTATCCCCACGCTCAGATCCTCCGCTCTCCCGAGGCTGCCTTTGCCGACCCCAGCCTCGACCTCATCATCGTCGCCACCCCCAATGCTACCCACGAGGCCCTCGCGCACGCCGCCCTCGTTGCCGGCAAACACGTCGTCGTCGACAAGCCCCTCGCTCCCTCCAGCCAGGCGATCGCAGGGCTTCTCACTGCAGCCAAAGCTGCCGGCAAGCTCCTCATCCCCTTCCACAACCGCCGCTGGGATGGCGATTTCCTCACCGTCCAACAGCTTCTCCGTGCCGGCACCCTCGGCCGGGTCACCGAAGCTGTCTTCCATTGGGACCGCTTTCGCCCTGGCCAGCGCGCCGGCATTTGGAAAGAAAGCGCCGACCCCGCTCACGGCATCCTCCAGGACCTCGGCCCCCACCTGCTCGACCAATCCCTCGCTCTCTTCGGCCTCCCCGAGCGCCTCACCGCCAGCGTCCGCCGCGACCGCGACCGCACCAACATCGAAGACGCCTTCGACCTCACCCTCGAGTACGACCGCCCCAACCATCACCTTCTACGCGTCACCTGCCACGCCACAATGATCGCCGCCGACCCTGCCCCCCGCTTCCGGATCCACGGCACCGTCGGCAGCTTCACCAAATCCGGCCTCGACCCCCAGGAAGCGCACCTCGTCGCCGGCGGCACCCACCCGCCGCAGCTCGGATCCTCCATCCCCTGGCTCTCCGAGCCCGAAGCCCTCTGGGGCACCCTCACCCTCGCGCCCGACCCCGAACACAAACCCGCCGACCTCTTGCAGTCCCGCCTTCCCACGCAAGCAGGCGACTACCGCCTTTTCTACGCGAACGTGCGCGACGCTCTCCGCGGCACCACCCCACCCGCCGTCACCGCCCTCGATGCCTGGCGCGTCGCCCGCCTCATTGAACTGGCACGCGAGAGCAGCCATCTCCGCCGCACCGTCGACGTCGATCTGACCGAAATCCCTGCCTAAAAGGCTCACACCCCATACCTCATACCTCACCAATTCCAAAACCAAGCGCCAAAGGCGCGCCCTAACCCCAGCCCAGGCCGTAAAGCCTGGGTCCATGCCACCAGCCAATAAAGGGCTGAAAGCCCGCCCTAAAACGCCACAGGCCTGTCAACAAACCGTCGCCAAACCCACGACCGTCATCCCAAACCCTGCATCCTGCCACGAACCCTTACAATCAAACAGGTATGTCGCAAGCGCCAACAAGCCCCACCCAGCCCAACGCCGGACATAAGATCCAGCTCAAGTTCGCCATCGCCGCGCTGGTCGTCATCGGCACGGTCGTTTGGCTCGCCATCTCCGGGGCCAGCCAGGCCAAAAGCTACTACGTCACCATCAATGAGCTTCAGGCCATGGGGAAAAAGGCCTACACCCGCAACCTTCGCGTTGCCGGCAACGTCCAGCCCGGGTCCATCGCCCGCTCCGGCCCCGACGCCAAATTCACCCTCATGGAGCTCGGTAAAACCCTGCGCGTCAACTACCAGGGCGCCGAACCACCCCCCGACACCTTCAAAGACGACGCCCAGGCCCTCGCGATCGGCACCTACGGCCGCGACGGCGTCTTCCACGCCACTCAGCTGCAAGCCAAGTGCGCCAGCAAGTACGCCCCCGCCAAACCCGGCACCACCCCCACCGGCAACAAAGCTCCGCTCAACACCACGGCGTCCATAGCCCGCTAGGTCGTCCTCATAGCTAGACCTCTAGACGCTGTCACAGCCTTCGATCCTCTAACAGACTCGTTTAGTTCCTCGTCACCCTCTTGTTGTCATCCCGCAGCATAACGGAGGGATCTGCTGTCCCATCGGGTACGTCGACTCTTAGGCAAACAACACATTTCTTCACTACGTTAAGGAGCGACAATGCTTCAGCGCTTCACGAAGCCGTAAAGGTCATAACAGCGTCTAGGCCGGCAACTCATCCGTGGTGGGATAGTTATGTTGCTCCCGGCCGACCGCGGCGTCGTACTTCACCGTGCTCTTGAACAACTCATAGCGGCCGTCGTTAAACTTGCGCCCGTGCTCCCGTAACTGGTTCATCTGGCTGTCCGACAGCGGATGAAAAGCGCTCAGGATGGCAAGGTTCTGGTCCAGCACCGCCATGGATTCCATCCCCGCAATAGTTGTGGACACGCCGGGAACACTCATCGCGTAGCTCAGCGCCTCGGTGGGCGTCACCGCTCCGTGCACGATAGGCTCCCCGGAGCCGCCCATGCTCTTCATCGAAAGCACGCCCATTCCCTTGCTCCTGGCCACCGGCAAAACATTCTGCTCAAACGAGCGCCAGCCAGGATCGAAGACGTTGATCGGCATCTGCACGGTGTCGAATTTGAAGCCGCGGTTCAGCATGTCCAGGTGGATGGACGGATTCTTGTGCCCTGTGAAGCCGACGAACCGGACCTTGCCTTGCTGCTTGGCCATGGTCAGCGCTTCCAGCACACCGTCCGCCTCATAGATCTTTTCCGGGTCGTTGTAGTAGATGACCTCGTGTACCTGCCAGACATCAAGGTGATCTGTTTGCAGCCGCGTGAGTGAGTTTTCCAGCATTTTCATCGCGACATCCTTCTTGCGCCCGTGCGTACACACCTTCGTCATCACGATGGCCCCGTCGCGCTTGCCTTTCAGCGCATTGCCGACACGCTCCTCACTCAGGCCCTTGTGGTACTCCCAGGCATTGTCGAAAAAGTTGATCCCATGGTCCATGGCCTTGGCGACCATGTTGGTCACTTCCGCCTGCGTTTCCGCCGTGCCCAGGTGATAGCCGCCCATGCCCAGGATCGAGACCTGCAACCCGGTGCTTCCCAGCGGACGTTTCGGGCAGGTAAAGTCCTTCACGGGTCCGCCGTACACCCCACCGGCACTCGGCAACAGCGGGTTCGGCCCGAACGCACTATCAACCGCACCATTACCGCCCGGGTCAAGACTTTGGCTCGTCCTGTTTGCCCGGCTTGTGCTATTCGCTTGTGCCGCGGCGTTCCCCGTAGCAGCAGGAAGTACAGTGGCGGCTCCGGTCAGGGCAGCACCCTGTAAAAAGCGGCGCCGCGAAACCTCGCCCGCGCTCTCCTTCTTCACGCTTGCACCCTCTACGCTCTCGTCCTTCATTGCATCTGACATCATCTCTCCAGAGACAGGGGCTCCAAACCCCTGTTGATTCACAATCGCTGCGGTCGCTTCTTCAAAGTTCAACCCAGGTGGTAAGCCCCGCTAGAAGTCCATGGTTTGCGGCCACGGGGACTTGGCAGGATCTTTCACCTCAGGAAACGGGTTGCCCGTGTTGTCGGCATCCTTGGCAATCTGTCGCATCTCGATCGACTGCATGTCCTGCGGGAAGCCGTGCGGGTACCTGGTCTCCGGGTTATCGAATTGGAGAGACATTTTATACAGCTCGAACTGCCCATCCCCCGCGTAGGGCTTGGCTCGGTCGCGCATCGCCTGCATCTCTGCCTCAGACATCGGGGTAAAGCCCTGCGCGATCTTCAGGTTTTCCTGCAGGTATTCCACCTTTTCCATGCCGGAGATCGTCGTCGCCACACCGGGCACGGACATGGAGTAACGAAGCAGCTCGGCGATCGTGAAGATGCCTTCCTGCACCGGAGCGCCATGGCCGCCGGCGGGTTTCATCGCCATGCACGCCATGCCCTTGCGGATCATCACGGGAAGCACCTCCCGCTCAAAGCTGCGGAAGTTCGCGTCAAACGGATTGATCGGCATCTGCACGGCGTCGAACGGAAAACCCGTCTCGATCATCTTGAGATGAAACTCCGGGTCCTTGTGGCCCGTAAAGCCGACGAAGCGCACCTTGCCCTGCTGCTTCGCCTTCATCAGCGCCTCGGCCGCGCCGTTCGGACGGATAAACAACTCGGGATCGTTGTTGTAGGTGCATGCGTGGATCTGCCACAGGTCCAGATGGTCGGTCTGCAGGCGGCGCAGGCTCTCTTCCAGCATTTGCATCGCCAGGGCCGCATCCCGTCCATGCGTGCACACCTTGGTCATCAGAAAAGCCTTGTCGCGATGCCCCTTCAGCCCCTTGCCCATCCAGTTTTCTGACTTGCCCCGGTTGTACTCCCAACAGTTATCGAAGAAGGTCACCCCTCCTTCGATTGCCGTGTGCATGATCTCAATTGCGGTCTTCTCATCCTTTGCCGAACCAAGATGATGACCGCCCAACCCCAGCGCGGAAAGCTGAACATCCGTCTTGCCGAAGCGCTTCAATGGAATACTGCCCGTGATCTGCATCGCTTCCCGTTCTGATGCACAGCATGAGGGCTGCGGCTAGGGCCTACGCCTTGCAGCGGCCGGCGAGCACGAACCATCCGGGTGCCCCATCTGGGGGGCCTCATCTTCGCGACAGCTTCACCGTCGCCAGGGTGGGTTCCGCGATATTCATGCGCGCAAGTCACACCATCTGCCCCTGGAAAGCTACACTCGAGGCCCAATTGGACCAGGAACGCCGCCACGATAAGCAGGTCCTTCGCCCTGCTTAGAATGACAAAGTTGCTCATGATGACAGTGTCGCTTCAGTGAGAACGATATACGGTACACATTTACCGGGTGAGCGTGCAGGCGTTCACACTCGGGTTGGCGAGCTGGGTGCTTTGTTGCGTCACCGACTCCCACGCCACCTGCTGCAGCTGCAACGCTACAGCCGGTGAGATCCCAAGTGTTTGCGCCGCCTTCTCCGTCCCACAAAAGGTACGCACGTCTTTGCCGGTAATCTTCTGAAAGAGAACGAGCCCATTTAGATAAGCCCCATAGATGCTGGGGTGGTGAAATCCTGCATCTGTCGGCTTGTTCGTCGTTGAGGGTTCGCTGCCTGGCTGGTAATTAAAGGTAAGTGAAATCCCTGCGGCGTTTCCACTGTAAGGGTCGGGGTTGGCGACGCCCTCAGCCCAGGCGCGCGACCAGGCATCTCCCGTCTCCGCAACTCCTGCGATGTGGCCGTCCTGTGCCGCCGCGGTAAGGTAGGCATCGTGGTACGCAGCGGTCAGGCGACTGAGAGCGGCCAGGTACGCCGAGTCGGAAGATCCCGCGGACGCACTATGGAGGTAGGCCGTGTCCGCCGGAGCGCCGGTCTCATAGAGATACAGCTTCGCGGCGGGCGAGGCGCCATGAACCGCTTGCTCGATGGTGCTGACTGCGCTACAAAACGTTGCGGGTTTACTGCTGCTGTTGCCGGACAGGGAGGGCGGAATCGGCTCGAACGTCGCCTCCTGCAGCACTACAGTGTTCCAGAACGATTGAACGATCACGCTCCCTGCGGCCTGGTAGTTCTTGGCGAGCGAGGTTGCCGAGATGGCCTCGATATGCACGTCATAGGGCATGCCTGCCTCCGCTGCAAGCTCAGCGAAGATGCCCGGAACGCCGCCCCAGGGTCCAGTCTCTCCGGGCTGGTCTTCGGCTCGTGCGGCGACCGTGGTGTGAAAGTTCTCATCCACCACGAGCGGCGATGCTGCCGTGGCGCCAAGGCCTCCCGTGCCGGGCGTGTTGTTGTACGTCCGCACAGGCAGGTAACGGCCATGCGTATAGCTGTCACCGACAAACAGGATGTGCTGCGTCGCGGCCGGGTGAGATACAGGCGCCGTCGCGTCGGAAGTGAAGCAGCCCGAGAGAAGCATGGGCAAGAGAAATGAGGCCAGGGCAACTGAAAACCGGCGCTCCGCAAAATGATGTGTGATCGGCAAACCTATACCTCCGCGTCGACTACTTATCGCCCAATGCCTGCATCAATCGCCACTGAAACGCCACCCCGCGATAAAACGATTCCACCCGCAGCCGTTCATCGCGCCCGTGCGCCCGGTCGTCGCCCTCGTCAATGCCCATACCGGAAATCCCATAACTCGGCAGCCCTGCCGCCAGCGTATAGATCGAATCACTTGCCCCGGTCTCCATCGTCGGCACAATCGCGATCCCCGGAAACATCGCCTCTGCCACGGCGTGCAGCGGCCGTGTCACATCCTCGCGCAGCGGCGGTGGCGCCCCGGCCGCCGTCGTCGGCGCCGAAGGGAATACAACCCCAGCATTGTCCACGTACTTCACCGTCAGCTTCGCGTCACCGAGTTTCCCGATGATCTGCTGCCGCACCTCCTCCGGTGGATGCCCCGGCAGGATGCGGCAGTTCACATTCGCCGTCGCCGACCCCGGCAGCGCGTTGGGCGCATGCCCGCCCGCAATCATCGTTGCCACACAGGTCGTTCGCAGCGTTGCATTCATCCTTGGATCACTCGAAAGCTCATCGGCTGCCGTCCCATCCATCGGCGTCGCCAACACCCGTTGGAGCAGCGACCGTCGCTCCGGTGTCGCCGTCTTCTCCTCGGTTTCGAGGTACGCCCGTGTCACCGCATTCAACTCCGCCGGAAACGGACTGTGCTCCAGCAGCCCGAGCGCGTCGCCTACTTCGTAGATCGGATTGTCCGGCCGCGGCAACGAGCTATGCCCACCCGCGCTCGTCGCGGAAATCTGAAAGTCGGCATAAAGCTTCTCCGCCGCCTCCACATTCAACTCCACAGCCTTGCCATCCCGCAACTCCACCCCACCCGCGTCCGGATTGATCACCACCCCCGCGTTCACCAGGTCCGGCCGGTTCTTCAGCAGCCAATCGACACCGTTATCCGGCCCACCCTCTTCATCGGCCGTCAACGCCACAATCAGATCGCGCTTGGGCACGTACCCTGCCCGCTTCAGCAGCAGCAAACTCGTAATCAGCGCCGCATCGGAGTTCTTCACGTCCTGCGTGCCGCGGCCATAGAAGAACCCATCCTTCTCCGAGAACTGAAACGGATCGAGCGTCCAGTCCGCACGCTTCGCCTCCACCACATCCAGATGACAGATGAACAGCACCGGCTTCGCCGCCCTGCCATTCCTCGTTCCAGCCTTTCCCGCGCGATACCGCACCACCAGGTTCAGCCGGTTGTCGCGCGGGCCCACAAGCTCCATGTCGCCCGCCGGAAACCCGGCCTTCAGCAGCCGGTCGCGCATCGCTTCAGCGGCTACACGGGTACTGCCCGTCGCATGCGTTGTATCTGTCGTAATGAGTTGCTGAAAGATATCGTGCGCCAGCTGCCGGTCCGCCGGGCTCAGCGCCTGCGCATGCATCCTGCCCGCGCCAAGCCCCGCGACCACCATCCACACACACCCCGCTACGACGCTCCATCGGCGTCCATCCCAGAACCTCTGCACACGCACTCCCCTACACCTCGGTATGTGCCCTCTATACTCGCATGAAGCGCCCGTTCGCTCTCCCATGCCCTCCAACCTTCGCGACGCTCCGTCCCCAATCGCCCCCATCGCGATCGCCCTTCGTCACGTTTCGCAAGTCTTCGGCAGCTTTGTCGCGCTGCGCGACATCCATCTCGATCTCCCGGCGGGCAGCAGCGTCGTTCTGCTCGGACCCAACGGTGCCGGCAAATCGACGCTGCTGAAGCTCATCGCCGGGCTCACATCGCCAGCCTACGGCGAGGTCCACGTCTTCGGACAGCCCCCATCCCAAAGCCGCGGCCGCATCGCCTACATGAGCCACAGCACCATGCTCTACGACGACCTCACCGGCACCGAAAACCTCAGCTATCTGCTCGGCCTGCACCGGCCCGATCTCAGCAAGGCGGCCCGCGCCAGGGAGGTAGCCGACGGTCTCGCCGCCGTCGGTCTCGACCCCGCCAACCCGCGCCGCCTCGCTGAGTACTCGCAAGGCATGCGCCAGCGCGCCTCGCTGGTAAGGGTGCTGCTCACAGAACCCGATCTTCTGCTCCTCGACGAACCCTTCTCGAACCTGGACGTAGCCTCCGCCCATGCCATGATCGCGCGGCTCGCAACCTACCTCGCGCAGCCCGGCACTGCCGACCTGCCCCGAACGCTGCTGCTCACCACGCACCAGGCAGAACTCGCCCGACCATTGGCGAAACTCACTCTCACGGTCGAAGTCGGCCGCCTCGTTTCCGCCATGAAAGCCGATATCTCAGCGGGAGCCGCTACATCATGAGCTCCACTCCGCCCCAGAAGACCAACGCCGTCCGCCTGCTCGACACCCTCGGTATTGCCTACGAGCTGCGGACCTACACCGTCGATCCCGACGACCTCACCGCACCGTCCGTCGCGCGCAAGATCGGCCTGCCCGCCGAACAGGTCTTCAAAACTCTGCTCACCCGCACGGTTGAAAACACATTCCTCTTCGCGGTCGTTCCCGGTGATGCCGAACTCGACCTGAAAAAGCTCGCCGCTGCCGTCGGTGTGCGCAGGGCGGAGCTCGCCGCGCTCAAGGAGGTCGAGCCGCTCACCGGCTACATCCGCGGCGGCGTCACCGTGCTTGCCGCGAAAAAGCCCTTTCCGGCCTTCGTCGAGGAGACGCTGCAACTCTTCGACACCATCTCCGTTTCGGCCGGCCAACGCGGCTTGCAGGTCCTGCTTACTCCCGGCGATTACCTTCGCGCCACGGCTGCCACACTCGCCGATCTCACCAAAACCACACACCCCGGCGACCGCTTATGATCTACGCCCGCCACGTCCTCGCCCACCTCGAAAAGGACCTGCGCCTTGAGTGGCGCAACCGCGACAGCGTTAACGGCATGCTGTTTTTTTCGCTGCTGGTGGTCGTCGTCTTCGCGCTCGCCTTCGATCCCACGGCCTTTCCCACCATCGCACGGCAGATCTCCGGCGGCCTGCTTTGGGTCGCCATCCTGTTCGCCTCCATCACCGCGCTCAACAACGCCTGGGCGCGCGAGCTCAGCCACGGCGTCCTTGACGCACAGCGCCTTGCGCCCTCGCCGGCCTCCGCCCTCTTCGTTGGCAAGGCCCTAGCAAACTTCATCTTCGTTTCGGCGATCGAAGTCGTTCTGGCGCCCGTCTTCGCGATCTTCTACAACCTCCATCCACTCGGCGAAACGTCCCTCTTGCTCCTGATTCTGCCGCTGGGCACCTGGGCGCTCGTCTCAAATGGCACCTTCTTCGCCGGCCTCAGCCTGCGCACCCGCAACCGCGAACTTCTCCTGCCGCTCATCCTTTGCCCCATCGCCATGCCCGCATTGCTCGCCATGATTCAGGCCACCACGGACGTGCTCACCGGTGAGTTCGAGCCCAGCCTCTGGATCAAGGTTCTCGTCGCCTACGATGTCGTCTTCACCACCGCCGCCGTCCTTCTCTTTGGAGTCGTGCTGCATGCCGAGTAACGCATTCGAGCCCATCAAGTTCGCTCACGGCACCACCTCTACAAGCAGGGATTCCGCCATAAAATAGATCTGTGACCGCTATGACAAAAGATCGTGGAAAAGGCCAGCTCATCGGGATCGTTTGGCTCTGTCTTACCCTCGTCGTGCTCACAGTTGGCTTTCAAAAAGCCATGATGGCGCCCACAGAAGCCACCATGGGCAATCTGTACCGGGTCTTCTTCTACCATTTCCCGCACGCCATTCTCAGCTTCGTCTTCCCGTACCTGAATTGCGGGGCCTGCTTTGCGTATCTCTACTGGCGCAATCGAAATGCTGACCGCGCGTTGGCCGCGGATGCCTTCGCTTTGGCATCAGCTGAATTGACGGTCCTCTACTCGACCATCGGCTTGGCGACCGGCATGCTCTGGGGGCGCGCCGCCTGGGGCATTTGGTGGACCTGGGACGCCCGCCTTACCAGCTTTCTACTGCTTTGGCTTTTGTATGTCAGCTATCTGATGCTACGCGGTTTTACCGGCAACGGTGCGACCCTACCCGGCAGCGGCCATTCCGGCGTACTTCCGGCAGTTTTGGGTGTCTTTGCCGCCATCGATATCCCGATCTGCTACATGTCGATCCGCTGGTGGCGCACACAGCATCCATCCCCGGTCTTCGGCGGCGGCGCCGACTCCGGTATCGATCCCACCATGTACCAGGCGGTGCTTTGGAACCTTGCGGCCTGGGCGCTGTGGGGGGCACTGCTTCTAGGCTGGCGCTACGCGCTGGAACGCCGCCGTCAGCGCGCCGCCGCTGCGCAGGCGCTCGCCTTCCTCAGCAGTGAAGCGTTACCCGTCATGACGGAGGTCGTCTAGCCGTGATCCCCTTCCATACGCTCGCGCAGCGACACTTGGTCTACGTGTATCTCCTCGTTTGGCTGTTGCAGTTCGGCTATGCCGGCTGGCTGGTCAACGCTTGGCGGCACACACGCCGCGAACCCTGACTGCTGGTACATCTAAAAAGCAACGGAGCCCGATGAGCTAGGCTCCGTTGTTCCGAGGAGTCATGCCGACCCGGCGCTCTCCAAGCCACCGTGTCTTCTTGGTAAACACAACCCTCTGCACAGTGTTGCGCCAACAGCCATCTTTCTCCATTGCCGCAGACTTCCCTGGCCCATACACTTAAACCGGTGCTTCTCCCGTCGTCGATCCTTCCCGCTCCTCCATCTTTTACCGACTACGGCTACTGCCGCTCTCGCCGAAGGTCGCATCTTTCCGGAGCCATGGTCCTCTGCGGCATGTTCGCGCTCACGAGCTGCCATCGCGACCACTTCCCAAGTGTCGCTGCCAACTACCGTGAATACGCCTACGTCTCAAACGGGAGCGCGGACACCGTCACCGTTCTCGACCTGGTAGCCCTTCGGCAGGAACGCACCATTTCGGTCGGCAGGCAGCCGACCGGCTTGGCCGCCAATCCCGTCCGGAACGAGGTCTATGCCGTAAATACAGGCAGTGACTCGGTCTCTGTGCTCGACGCTGCGCGCAATGAGGTCGCTGCCACCATCGGCGTCCATCACAGCCCCTTCTTCATCAGCATCGCGCCGGACGGCCGCCGCGCCTACGTGGCAAACGCCGGTTCCGACACCGTCAGTGTGCTCGATCTTGAGAATAGAAAAGAGATCGCCACCGCCCCGACCGGCGAAGGCCCTGGTCTGGCTGTCGTCGCGCCGGACAATCGTACGCTGGTCGTCAGCAATCGCAGCGCGGGCAGCGTCTCCATTTACACCGTGAATGCGATTGGCCCTAAACCGCTCCAGTTCCGCGAAGCCTTTCCAGGCTGCCCCGGCGCGACCGATATCGCCATCCTTCCTGATAGCACAAAAGCCTTTATCGCCTGCTCCGATTCGCACCAGCTCATGGCCGTGTGGCTCGGTGTTCCCGCCGATTCCTGGCGCGGTAAACAGGACGCCACGCTGCAGCGGGATCACCTGCTGAGCTTTCTCGACGTAGGCAAAACACCGACCCACCTCGCCCTCAAGCCCGATGGCGGCGAGGTTTTCTCTACAAACTTCGGCGCGAACAGCATCTCAGAGCTTTCCACCTGGACCAACGAGGTTAGCGGTACCTATCCCGTCGTCCAGCAACCCTCGCGCGCCGTCGTCAGCCGTGACAACACAAGTCTCTGGATCACCGATTTCGGCTCCGATTCGGCCAGCCTCTACAGCATCGACGATGGCCGTATCGTTGCCGGCGTGCGTACCGGCGCGCATCCTGACGCGCTCGCGTTTTCAGCCGACGAACACCTCCTCCTGGTTGCCGACTCCAGCTCTGCCGATGTGGCTGTCATCCGCACCAACAGTCCCGGCGGCCCCACGCTCTTCACCCTCCTGCCGGCCGGCCCACAGCCCCGCGATATCGCCATCAAAGCCTTCCACACTCACTAAGCTGGATCAGACCTAACCGCGATCGTTACCAAGAAGGTGTCATCTCGACCGAAGTGCAGCGAAGTGGAGAGACCTGCAGTTCTGCTCCCGCGCTTCCTGTTTGCGTCTTCTACGCAGCACCCTCCTCCGCCGCCTGCGTCTCCCGCAACGCCTGTCGTGTCGCTGACACGTACGCTCCCGCCAACAACAACAATCCCGAGATAAAAGCCCACATAATCAGGCTTACCGAGACATAAAAAGGTCCGTACACAGAGTAAAAATCAAGGTGCGGCAACAGCAGGATGTAAATATACTTCGCTACCGTCCAAAGCACACCCATGACAACCGCCGTCGGCAGCACCGCCCGGGGCGGGACTTTTCGATTCGGCAGCCCCCAATAAATCAGAAAGAAAAGTCCCACACTGGACGCCAACGCGCAGATCTGTAGAAACAACTTGGCGATCAGGTTGAAGACGATATTATCCGTGTGCCCGAAAAACAAAATACCTAAAACGGTGCGCTGTGCTGCCGAAAGTGCCACCGACGCCATCGCCAGGACCGCCACGCCCACCGCCAGACCGATCGACACAATCTGGTTGTGCAGGTAGTTACGATTTTTCGTTACACCCCACACGCTGTTCAGCGCTACCTCAAGTGGCAAGAACACGCCGGTCACCGTAATAAACAGCATCACCAGCGAGAACGCCTTCGTTTGCGTGTGCGCAAACGCCAGCACCCGCATGTGACCGACGATCCACGCCTGATTGCTTGGCAAGAAATTCGCCATCATTTCGCCCACTACATCGGCCATTTTTGTCGAATGAAATACCTTCTGTGACAACGTCAAGAGCAGCACAATGAAGGGAAACAGCGACAAAATGACCTGTGCCGCCACGCTGAACGCGTAGGTGTGTACCTCCGTTTTGCTCATGTAATGCGCGAGCGCCTTCACCTGCGCCCAGGTGCCCGATGCTATTACCGGATCCGCAGTCGCGGGTACCACCGTGGGTGAAATGACGTCCGCCCCGTCTGCCGGATCGCCGGCCACCGGCAACGGTTTCAGGACGCTCTTCGGCGTCTCTGCCGCTGGAGAGCCTTTATCCTTGGCCTCCATCTTCGGTCTGATTTCCTGAGACCCCATGCCGGTAGTCTACTCATCCTCCAACGGAGAGACCGCTATACTTTCCGGGCAGAGACCAGCGGCGAAGTGTCCGAAACTGCGACTCCGCTCGCTCGACGGAGCCGGTCCAGCGCCCAGGCTGCCGCTTCGGCCAGCACAGCATCCTCCCCATGCGTCCAGTTTTCCAGCTGGGGCCGGAACTTGGCTTCGCCGCTGTTGCCCATCGCGATCGCCACATTGCGCAACAACCGCCGGCGTCGCGTTCGTTCCAACGGTGACCCACGAAATTTTCGGTTGAACGCCGCGCCATCCAGGGCAGCCAGCGAGGCCAGCGAGGGATTGACCAGCTCGGCTCGGGGTGCAAGCATACCGGATCGTCCCACTGGCGCACGTCGATTCCATGGGCAAACATCCTGGCAGATATCGCACCCAAAGACCTGCCGCCCCATGCCCTCCCGCAGCGCCGGATCGATGCTGCCCTTCTTTTCTATCGTCAGATACGCGATGCAGCGCGACGCGTCCATCAGCCGCGGCTGCCCGTTCAGCCCCGAGCCGTGCAGCGCATCCGTTGGACAGGCGTCCACGCAGCGTGTGCAGCTGCCGCACCGGTCCGCCGCCACTGCCGGCAAGGCTGCGGACTCGAGTTCCAGTGAAGTCACCACCACACCCAGGAGCAGCCATGATCCTTCGGCCTGGTTCAGGACACACGTGTTGCGGCCGATCCAGCCAATACCCGCCCGCGCCGCATAACCCCGTTCCAGAATAGGTCCCGTGTCCACGTAAGCACGCGTTTGGCAAAGCTCCCCAAACCGTGCACGAAAGGCCGCGGCGATCGTTTCCAGCCTGGGCAACAGCTCCGCGTGATAGTCACTGCCGGCGTTTTCGCCCGCACCGCCCGGCGCCATCGCCGCACTCCCCTTCCCGCTCCACGCGTAGCGGGCAATCCAACCCGTCCCTTCGGGCGCTGGATCGATAGAGCGAGGTGCCGGGACGTTGTAGTTCACTGCGCACACCAGCACCGAACGGGCCCAGGGGATCGTCCGTCGTAGATCGCCACGGACAAAGCCGCCGTCGGCATCCCGGCGCTTCAGCCACTCCATCTCGCCGGCGGCTCCAGCGTCTACCCAGTGAGCGAACCGTTGCGCTTCAGCCTGCGCCGCCGCGTCCTCGGGCACCGGGACCGCGGCCAGCCCGGCAAGCTCGAAACCTCCCGCACGCGCAGTGGTTTCGATCCAGATCCGGTCGTTCCCGCTAAGCACCCTCACCGGCAGCTCAGCCGGTGCTTCCATTGAGGATCGATGGACTGTCACCGCAGAGTGGCCTCACTTCACCACGGACAGTGAACCAACCAGGCTGAGGCTCTGTTTGCGCTCACCCCTTTCCGCCTGCGCGGCCCGGCGAAGGCGCAAGCGCCAGCAAAACAAGAGGGTCAACCCGCTGCCAAAAGAGCCCACCGCACGGCCAATCCACAACCCCATCAGGTGATACCCCATCGGAAAAGCCAGCCCATAGGCTAACGGCATGCCGATACCCCAGTACCACACCAGGCTCACGATCATCGGGGTACGCGTGTCACCCAATCCCGTCATCGCCGAAGCGAGCAGCACAAACAGCGTGTCCGTTAACAAAGCGAAGGCACAAACGACAAAGATGGGCGTCGCGGCGCTCACAACCGATGGACTGTTGGTGTACAAACTGCCCCAAAAGTGTCCAAAAGCTCCAAAAAGAGTGGCCGCAATTACCATGAAGCCGAAGCCCAGCAGAAGACTCGCATCGGTGGAGCGTTTCACCTGCGGCAGGCTATCGCGGCCGGCACCTTGCCCCACACGCACGATCGTCGCGTACGAAAGCCCGTTCGGCACCTGGTACACGAAGGCGTTCAAATCGAGCACCACCTGCTGTGCCGCCAGCAACGTCGTCCCGAGACGCGCCGCAAGAATGGACATATACGTCGCCACGCCCAATTCGCCGAAGTATTCCAGCCCGCTCGGCCAGCCGATACGCAACAAAGCCCGCAGACGAGCTCCGTCTGGCACAAACATCCGGCGCTCCACCCGGTACCCGCGCCGCCGGATCGCATACACGGTACCGCCCACCAGCAGCAGCAACATGTAGATCCGCACGATGACGGTCGACCAGCCCGAGCCCGCGATACCCATCGCCGGCGCCCCCAGGTGACCAAAAAGCAGCGCCCAATCTCCGAAAAAATTGACCACGGACGCAGTCACTAAAGAAAAGGAAATCAGGGCTACGTCATTGATGGACTGCAAAAACCGCCGTAGGGCCATGTACGCCATGAGCGGTGCAGTGGACCAGATCAGTGCATGTACATACGTGGTCGTCGCAGCCACAATCTCCGGCGGGGTCCCGAAATGCGGCAGAAGGTGCAGCACGCCGAGCGTCGCCAACATCACCAGAGGCGTCGCGATTAGCGCAATCCAAAAAGATTGCATGAGCAGATAAACGCATTCATCCTGCTCGTCACGGCCGAAGGCCTGTGCGATCAGTGTTTCCAGTCCATTCAGGAGATAAATGGAGGAAAAAACGATGGCGTAGAAGATGGTGTTGCCCAGAGATGATGCAGAGATGGCCAAAGGCGAGTTTTGCAGTCGGCCGACCATAAGTGCGTCGACGATATACGTCGACATCCAACCCAGTTCGCCGAGCGCCAGGGGAGCCCCGAGGCGTAGAGTGTAGCGAAGTTCGGTCCGAAAATCCGAAGCAACGCGTACACGGGAAGGGGAAGCGTCAGCCGCAACACTCAGAATCGTACCTCACGTGCATACCACCACCCGTCTGACTACAAAGTCCTGCTAAGCGTTGCATTCCGGATCGAAGGCCTTCTTGGAAATGCTGCAGCTTTCCATCTGCATAGGAAAACAGCTCAGGATCACCATCAGATGAAAATGCCACTAACGAGTAGGGACCCAAACGCAGCAAGCGCAGCGCAGGACGAGTCTCCCATCTCCATTTCTATGACGCCCGGGCGAGGAGAATGACCCGGAACCATCGCTTATGAGAAATTGGCGGTGGAAGCAGTCTCGGTCGAACCCGTCTCCGGCGAAAACAGGGAAAAGAAATGGCAGTTGGTTTGTTGTTCTAGCATCGATCCGCCATGCGGGCGCGTAAACACCGCACCTGTCTTCTCAGGACCCGGTCGCAAGGTGTGGCGAACAGGAAAGAACAGGGAATCCATGCGACGGTATGCGAGCAGGACAATCGTGGCTGCCAATACTCTTCCCCTTGTCCACGTCTTTTGACGCAAATCCAGCTACACCTTCTGTGGTGGTCCAAGCCTGTTTGTTGATATAGAGACGTCAGTGTGCCGCCAAACCGACAGTACCGATTGCTGTGAATATTTGACAGACACGATAGGGTCCTTTTAGCCGAGATCCGCAAGATCGCGGACAGCATCAAGGCGTTCGGCTTCACCAACCCGGTGCTCATTGATAGGGCGACACCATCATCGCCGGCCATGGTCGGGTGCAGGCTGCCAAGCTGCTGGGCATGGACCAAGTGCCCGCGATCTGGCTCGAAGAGCTGACAACGGCCCAGATCCGGGCGTACGTCATCGCTGACAACCGGCTCGCCGAAGACGCCGGGTGGGACGAGCCGATCCTCAGGATCGAGCTGCAAAATATCGTGCTCGAAGGTGAGATCGACCTCTCGCTGACCGGCTTCGAAGTTTCGGAGCTGGACCTCATTCTCGAGGGGGACAGGGTCGAGAAGGACCCGGCCGATGAGTTACCCGAGGGGCAAGCCGCGACCATATTGCAGCCGGGCAATCTGTGGCGACTGGGACCGCACCGCGTCCTCTGCGGCGATGCCAGATCGGAGCAGTCCTACGCCCAACTGCTGGGCGGCGAGCGCGCCTGCATCGTGTTTACCGATCCGCCGTACAACGTCGTCACCGATGGGCACGCGAGCGGCAATGGAAGTCACCACCATCAGGAGTTTGCGATGGCTTCGGGCGAGATGACCCCAGCTTAGTTCACGGCGTTCCTCACCACTGTCCTGAAGCACTCTCCCGGTGGAGTACACCAGGAGAGTTGCACTATGTCTGCATGGACTGGCGGCACATGCGGGAGTCGCTGGCAGCCGGCACAGAGGCCTACGATTCCCTGCTCAACCTTTGTGTCTGGGCCAAAGACAACGGAGGCATGGGTTCCTTCTATCGCTCCCAGCATGAGCTGGTGTTCGTCTGGAAGTCAGGACAAGGGTCCCAGTCCGTCCAGCTCGTGGCCGACGCCTTGCTGGACGCCTCCGCCCTTGGAGAGATCGTCCTCGACCCGTTTCTTGGCTCCGGCAGCACGCTGCTTGCCGCCGAGCGCGTCGGACGTGTCTGCTACGGCATCGAGATGGAGCCGCGCTATGTGGATCTGGCCATCCGCCGCTGGCAGCAGTACACAGGCGAACAGGCTGTGCACGCCGTTACGGTCTGATCTTCGATCAGACCGTACCAGAACAGGGAGCCATGGCGAGTGACTATGAAATCGGCTACGGCAAGCCGCCGCGCGCTAGTCAGTTCCCCAAAAGCCGGTCCGGCAATCCTCAGGGCCAACCCAAGGCCAACAGGACGTGGCGACCATTTCCAGGACCTAACCCGGGAGACTATTTGCGTGACCGAAAACAACGGGTCCCACGAGATGACCAAGGTGGAGGCCATCCTGAGGCAGCTGACGGTCAAGGCCATGTCGGGCGACCTGAAGGCGGTGGCGGAGGTTATGAAGCTGGACCGGGCGTTCGCCGTCGTCGCGGATGAAGACACGCCCGGCAGTCGGGATGCCGCAAAGGACCAGATGATCCTGCAACGCCTGCTGAGCCGCATGCAGGGGGTCATTGACGAACCAGCAACAAAGGAGAACTTCGATGGCAACGCTTCCCACTGATCTCCCCCAGGAAGAGCTGCAGGTGCTCATGCGCTGCGACCTGCTGACGTTTCTGGATAGCTGCTTCACGGAATTGAGCCCCGGCCAGCAGATCTCCTTGGCGCCGCACATCCGCGTCATGGCTGCTAGAGTTGCGGCCTGCCTGCAAGGCAAAGGGCCCAAACGGCTGATCGTCAATCTGCCGCCGCGCTCCCTAAAGTCGATCACCTTCAGCATCGCGGCCGTGGCCTGGCGCTTAGGTCTGGACCCTACCTCCAACATCATCTGCGCCAGCTACGGCCAGGACCTCGCGGACAAGCTGGCCCGCGACACCCAGACTGTCATGCAGAGCTCCTTCTATCAGCGGGTCTTCCCTGCCACACGGCTGTCTGCCATGAAGACGTCCGTGAACGACTTCATGACCGCCAGGCAGGGCTTCCGGATGGCGACCTCGGTGGGCGGCGTGCTGACCGGACGCGGTGCGGACTTGATCATCATTGACGATCCGCTCAAGCCGGATGAGGCGCTGTCGGAAACGCGTCGCAATGCCATCAACGAGTAGTTCGAAAACACCCTGCTGAGCCGGTTGAACAACAAGGAAGAGGGCACCATCCTTCTCGTCATGCAGCGGCTGCACCAGGGACGACCTGGCCAGCGAGCTGAACCTTCCAATTATGCAGCCGTAGTGTTTTCTCTCCAAATATTCCAGCCGTGATTCATGCGTTCCGTTCTTGCAGGTAAAGTGCTGCTCGGTGGCGCCGCCGGAGCCAACAGCGTCCCGATCGTCCTCTATGCCTTCGACCTGCGTACCCCGGATGGAGAGGATCTGACCTCGCGGCCACTTGCCGATCGTCGCCGCTTGCTACGGAATCGGCTGGCTCCTTCCGACGCCGTACAATTCCAGAGAGCTTCACCGTACCTGCCGAGCAGATGTTGCAAGTTGTTCGTCCCATGGGCTCGAGGGCGTTGTCGCCAAACGCCTGGACTGTGCGTATGAACAGGGACAGCGTTCCGGAGCGGGGGTCACATTGCGCCTCGAGATGGCGCAGGAGTTTGTGATCGGCGGCTATGCACCGGGTGCGCATGGCTTCGATGCCGTGATCCTGGGCTCCTACCGCGGCGGGGAGCTGCGCTTCTGCGCCAGCGAACCGTCGTGCCCTCCCGCCAAGTTGCAGGTTTACCAAACCGGGGAGTGCCCTTTCGTGAACCTGCTTGAAGGCGCTGCAGGACGGCGGGCCAGGGCTTAACCGCAGCCAAGATGAAACACTGCATTTGGCTCCGGCCGGCACTCGTTGCCCAGTTCCGGTTCTTGGAATGGACGCCGAGCGACCACTGCGCCATGTCAGCTTCGTCGGATCACGCGAGGACAAGGAGCCATGAGAGGTCGTCAAGGATGGCGAGCAACCGGCCTTGCGCAAGCCACCACAAACCACGCCGGCGAAAACAACACGTCGTCAAGGGAGAGCTTAGCAGGGTCCCTGCGGCTCTGATGAGCGCCTCAGAGTTGTCCTGCTCTCTCCGCTTCGGCCTGCATACCCCTGATCGACACGGCCACGGCAAGGTCTGCCGATCCCAGACCAGCGGCAGCCGTGCGCGAGTTGCCAGAGCTTGAAATCGGACCTTTCCCGGCCCTCAACAACCGCCTGAATCATCTGTGGCGACAAGCTGGCGCACTGCAGGATACTCCGAACACACCTGGGACTGAGCTGGAATTGTTGGATTAGATCCTTGACCGAGGTGATCTCGCCCGCAGCAATCCGTTCGGCCCAGTCGCGGGCACGGGCCACGGTCTTCAGTAGCAAGGAGTTTCGTGCAAGCTCCTTGCCCGGTTTAGCCTCGAGGACCAGCCGCACCTGAGCGCCCCTTCTCGCACGCTCGAGCGGGCATTCCAGCACATAGGGCTCATACGAGTCATGGTCTTTAGGCCTTTGCGTGAGCAGCTTGGCCTCGAGTGCACCCAGGCTAATCTCCACCTTAACTGCCGTAGCCGTCACGCAAGCAGGATATCCTCATCACCACCATCGATCTCTTCTCAAGTCCGCCGCTAGTTAGCAGCTAAGAAATGCAAGCCTCATTGAGGCAACTACAAGAGCAAACCCGGACAAATAAGAAATAAGGCGAACCTCAAACAACGGTTTCTCTACGAGGGCCTATTAAGGGTCGTGACTTTCCAAATAGATCTAATTCGTCGCTTCGCTTAGGAATTTGGAAGTGAGTTCTAATCATCTCCTGATTGACCGCTTCGATGTATCTACCGTCGTCGTCGACTAACCAAACACAGTCCAAGCCGTCGCGTCGACTGTAGTACCCAATCAGAAAATCTTTACCTAGATATTCAGGCTCCTTTCGCTTCCAAGAAGTATCTTCCTCTGTGATCTTGATAATTTAATCAGCGATAAAGGAGGGATGACATCAGAACGCATACGTTGTCTCATTGCGGGCTGAAACTGGCCGGGCCGTTACTGCTAGGCTACAAAATCTGTATAGGTATGGGCAGGGGTTCCAGAATTGGCGGCGGAATTGAAAGTGGTTTAAAAAACGGCGCTGGGTCCAAACGAAAGTCTGGAAACGTAAATGGAAACAATGTTGGTCCATCAAGAGTCAGAGGATTATGGTGCTGAGTTGTGTTCGGCGCTAAATCTCCGGGTAGCGTAGGACGGGGGAATTTTGGGTTGACGAAGTTTTTCCGCATTCTCCATTTCTTCTTTGTTCCTTTTCTCCACTTTACGACCTGCCTCTGCGGCCTTTTCCGCAATCTCTTTCTATCGGAACTCGGTATAGGCACCGGAGTCTTACCCATCAAATCGATTGGCTTGCCGTCGAGATCGTACCGTCCAACGTTCTGTCTACCCTTACAACGATCTATGTGAGCGCCTCCATGTTTATCGAGATCGACGACATACTCGTCAGTGCTGTTTCCGTCTGCGTCTACATTGCTCAGAGGATCGTTCAGCCCACACGTATAAAGGTTCAGATTCTGAGGATCATCTAGCTTGGCGTACGCTACGGCCTCCGATTTGCTGGCCAATAGGGCGACATCTACCGGCCCATGTTGCTAGCGTAGTATTCGTGTAGTTGTAGCTGAACTTCTGCGGGTGCCCAAGCGGATCGGTGACCTGCGTCACATAGGCGTTCGAATTGCCGGCCGCATTGCCGTTCGAGGGAGAGTCTGCGTAGCTGTATGTGGTGGTGTGATTGCTGCCAGATACATCGCTGCAGGTGGCATTGCCGCAGCCATCTGTACTTGAGATCACCTGCCCGGTTTCGTCGTAGGTGTGCGTGGTTGCGACCGTGCCGCCGGTGTTCAACCAACGAAGAATCGTGGTGGGATTACCGCGCGGCAACGTCGAGCTCTGACCGTAGTTCTGTTCATCGTGGGTGCCGGACGGCAGTCCGCTTACCGCCGCGGCCACGGGAACGGCTGTTGAGGCTTGACCTAATGAAGTTTGTCCGTCGTAGTAGGCGTCCGTCTCGGCTCTACGGTTTCCCTGAGCGTCCTGGGTTACGATCTGGTTCGGCTGATCATATTGGTAGTAGCTGTAAATCGTCTTTCGGCTTAGAACGGGTGTGGTGCCGAAATCATATTCATCTTTTTCGATTGGTAGGACCGGGAAAGCATTGATGTACTGCGTGTTCGTTTGCGCTGTAAGCCCATTCGGCAAAACCGTTTGCTCCTGGCCGAGCAAGAACTGATCTTGCCAAGTCTTATTGATCGTTTCTAATTTCGCACCGTTCCAGTCCTCGTAGACAACGCTCTGCTCTACCGAAAGCTGTGGATTCAGCTGCCCTTGCGTATTGGGCTGAGGAGCCTGATACACCGGCGCATAGGTATAGATCGTCGTCTGGGTCAGCCCCGTTACGTTGTCTGTTGTCTGAACGGTTGTCGTCTTCGTGTCCCAAACTCGGTTATCCTTCGTATCCCACTGCGTGTTGTATGTGAATACCTGTGTTTGTGCAGGCGCTGAACCGGCCGAATAGCCGACCTCGCGGGTGGCAACGACCGGCGTTTGATACTGATAATTACACGCACCCACATAAGGCTGCGCGTTCTGATAGCCATTCTGGGCATTGGAATTGAAGCCGCTGAAAGACGCTAGCTGGTTGTCGTTGTCGCTCAGCTTCCAGGTGTACCTGACCCAGCCGCCGTTTGGGTAATCGATTTCTTTGATCAGACCCCAAGTGGTGTCGTACTGAAATGTGTACTGCTGACCATTCGGAAGCTTAAAAGCACTAATTTCATCACTGCCTTGGCTGACCTGGAAGTAAGCCGCACACGTTACGTTCGGAGGGAGAGCCGGCCCTACCTGGACAGCAGCTTGACTGGCATCAAAACTCGCCGTAACCGGCTGATACGTGGGCGTAAAGGTTAAGCCACCTACAACATAGCTGGTAACCTCGTTGTAATTATTGTTTCCTGCTCCAGCAGAGTAATTTCTTTGAATTAGTGTCTTTCCGAGTGTGTCCTTGACAATGTCAGGCGCAGAAGAGGTTCCGTTCCCACATCCGTAACAACCAGCAATCGAAATAACATTTCCGTTACGATCTTCCCATGTTGAAGGATAAAGAATTCCTCCTGTCGCTTCGGGGAACGTGTACTTAGTTCCATGAAGATCAGTGACCATGAATGCTGGATATCCGGTACTGCAGTTTCCCTCTGTGGCACCGGTTCCTGAACAAGGAGCGAAGGACGCTTCTACTTGTGAATCACCGCCCTGACTAACCGCGGTGTACGGATAACCGCCGGAGCATCCGTTGAAGCCGCTGCTCGACGTGAAGCACGAGGTTGGGCTGTAGTGGATGGAAGCGCAGGCGTTCTGGTTCTGATAGTTCCCCGATCCTTGCACGCCGGAGATCGCAGCGATCCCTAGCGGATGGCTTACGCCAGTAGGATCATAAAAGTTGTAAGAGGTCGATACTGTGCACCACGATTGCGATTGACTTGGATATAAGGGAACATCCTCGGAGGGCACTACTGTATAGGGCAGCGTGTCGCTCCAGCCACCAACAGATCTGCTCAGCCCCGGGCCCCCGGCACAGTGTCCACCGTCAAGACTGCCGCAGCCTGGCGAGTTCGAGCCGAAATGTTGTACTTGGCCGGAGTTGTAGGTCAGAGCGAACGGCATCGAAAGGCCACGCCCTGAAGGGGTGGGCATGGCTATTTTGAGGTTTACCGTCCCATTTGCCGGACTCACGGTCTCTGAAAGGGCGTGGATATAGTCATGCCCAACGCCCGGCACCGGATGAGCAACATCGTCCCCCAATAGAATCCTTTGCGCCCCAGCAGTGAAACCTTGTAGAAAAACATTCCCGAGCATCAAGGGCAGCGGTCCGCATACAAAGCGCCACAAAGCTTCTGAGAACGCGCTAAGGAAGCACGCTGTGTCAAAGTTGGCAGACTATGTTTTCGCGAAGAAAACGAGAAAAACGCGCAGATGGATTGCACAAGCTACCTCAAAGGATCTCCGGAGAGAGCCGGATTTGTTATCGACAAAAGAACACTGTGGAGTCGCCGGTTCTATCTGCACTCGACGACTTCTCACTTCCCATAACCGAGTCACCCGGCCAGCATACTAACCGCCATCTACGGTGCCGTTCCGCGTGAACACGGTGAACGTCTTTGCAACTGCGTTGAAGGCCTGCGAGGCCAGCACCTCAAACGGCATCAGAAGGCTTCGTGCCGATGCAGAGAAACTTGCTGAGAGGGAACAAAGTAAAACCACTACGGACAGACCGAAGCCTACAAACCGGTTGCGCTTTAGGGTACGAAGGGGATTGTATTGCGGAGGAGCGAGCACAACGCGACACAGAATCATCGCTCCTTGGGGCAATTCTGCTTCGGGGCTGAGACGGCTAACTGGTACCTTGTAGCGACTTCGGAAGAATGAAGTTATCGTCACCGACGGCATTCCGGTTGTCAAGAACTTTTTGAATGAGTTTTGTGACCTTACGTTCGCTGCTGTTTATCGCCGGCTATGAACATATTTATGCCGCATCCTGCCGCTTCAACGGTTGAAACGTCCCGCAAAGCTCGAACGCGAGCTACTTTCAGCCCTGCCAAGGCAATCATCCAATGCAGATGTCGGCTACACCTTCATGACTAGGTGCAACGACCGTCCCTAGTGCATGTGCGGGTAGTTGGGCGCGTATGCTGTCACAAACGTTCGTTTGTGACGAGGCAGCTGAAGACGAGCACTCATCGCCGTACATCTCAACCGACGCGCATGTGTAGGGCATCATATCGCTGAGGGCTCGAGGAGTGTTACGGGTTATGGCTAAGCAGGGTTTACTTCGTGGTCCCAAGTTCAACATGCGCCACACGACGATCATCGAATCCGCTTTGCCCTTCGTGCAGATGCTCAAGGAGTCGTCAGCCGTAAAGAAGATTTCACTGGGTGTGATCAAACCCGTAACCAGCGGTCAGTCCCGCAAAGGGGGATCGCACCAGATCAAGGCTCTCATCCTACCAACAGCTGTACGGTTTAGCTTTCGAGGTGGAAGCTCAGTGCAGCAGTTTCATGTCTTTGGCCCGAATCTAGAGGTGATCGCCAGCTTGGGAACTGAATGGTCCTGAAATTGAGGGCTGATTGGCTTACCACACCCGCCACAGGTGATCAGTACCTGGTGCAATAGGGTCTAGACTTCCGGCCGGACCTGTAGCGAAATGCAGAAAAGGACCTCAGTGGCACAGAGTTTGACCCCTCAGATCATGTGTCGCTGAGGTATACCCAAATGCGCACCGATATTGACCCCACTTCTTCGGAGCAGAGCTGATGCAAGTACCTTTTGTAGTACTCACCGGCGCTTCAGGCTCCGGCAAAACCACAATCGCTCACATGATCGAGATCGAGCATCCAGAGATCACCGTCTTTCGCTTTGACACCATCGGGGTCCCTTCAGCCGAAGTCATGGCGACATATGGAACGGGACATCAGCCAGGGGGAGCATGGCTGAGAGCGATGACATTGGAGTGGTTCGGCAGAATCGCGAAGGTTCTTGCCTCGGGTCAACCGGTTCTCTTCGAAGGTCAAATGCGGATCGCGTTTGTGCAGGAAGCACTCCAAGCCCACTGCATTGAGCATGCACGAATCATCTGCGTCGAGTGCGACGACTCCACCCGGATCGATCGCCTTACAATTGAGCGCCTCCAGCCAGAACTCGCGAACGAAAACATGTTGGGCTGGAGTCGCTATCTACACCAGGAAGCAATCGAGGCTGGCTATGAGGTCTTCGATACGACAGGCCTCTCTCCTGCCGGCAGTACGGCCCACGTTCTGAGGGCATTACAGGCCGCTCGTGTTGACGAGCGAAAAAACTGACGAAAGGCCAACTTCTCGGGACCGACGCCCGGCTGCAGTCTGGTAGAGATTGTTCATGAGTTCCGAATCGACTAACCCGTTACATATGGGATCTCTCTGGAATCGATGGGAGCCGCACATTCATGCTCCAGGCACGCTGCGAGCTAACGAGTTCAAGGGGCCAAATGCATGGGAGGACTACATCACGGCTGTAGAGCAAGCTACACCACCAGTCCGTGCTTTAGGTGTCACCGACTATTGGAACATCAACGATTACAAAAGAGTCGTTGAGTTCAAGCGTCAAGGAAGACTTCCTAGCGTCGATCTGATCTTCCCTAACGTTGAGTTCCGGCTGAGCATACAGACTGCAAAAGCGGTCGGGATCAATTTGCATATTCTCTTCTCTCCAGAGGACCCAAAACACGTATACGAAATCGAACGTTTCCTTTCACGGCTTGAGTTCGGCTACCAGGGCAACCAGTATCCGTGCACCGAGAAGGGTCTAATCAATCTGGGTTATGCAACAGACACTCTGATCGTTGACGACCGTGCCGCCCTCCTCAAAGGTGCCAATCAGTTCAAAGTTAGCTTTAGTGACCTACAGAAAAAGTTCCAGGACGACGCCTGGGCTCGCGAAAACTGCCTTATCGCTGTGTCGGGCAGCAGTAACGACGGAACAGCAGGCCTGAGTTCTGACGACTCTTACAACGCGACGCGAGAAGAGATCGAACGCTTCTCACACATCATCTTTGCTTCACAGGCAAAGCAGAGAGATTTCTGGATCGGCAGAGGGGTTTTAGGAAACGAGGCACTCGAGGCAAAGTATGGAGGGCTCAAACCCTGCCTTCATGGTTCGGATGCTCACACCCTGGCTAAGGTGTGTGTACCCTTTGAAGGCCGCTTTTCATGGGTCAAGGGGTCGCCTACCTTCGAATCACTCAGGCAGGCGTGCATCGAGCCAGAGAATCGAGCCATTGTCAGTCCGGCTCCACCGTCCGGTGCGTCTCCCTCCAATGTCATCACCCAGGTAGAAGTAAAAGGCGCTGACTGGCTCCCGCAAGGGACCATACCCCTGAATCCAGGCATAGTGGCTGTCATTGGTGCTAGAGGTTCGGGAAAAACCGCTTTAGCTGATTTGATTGCTGCTGGGGGCGGCTCCCTTTCTCGGACAGACGAAAGATCTTTCGTTCGAAGAGCAAAGAAGTTCTTGGGTGGCACCAGCTCGATTCTCACCTGGGAGTCAGGGCCGGACACATCCGGGAGCCTTGATGACATCGGTGAGTACGAATGGGATCTCGATCACAGAGTCCAATACCTCTCGCAGCAATTTGTCGATCAGCTCTGCTCCGCAGAAGGACTACACGACTCACTCTTATCGGAGATAGAGCGAGTCATCTTCGATGCCCACCAGATTGGTGACCGTCTCGGAACACTTTCCTTTCGTGAACTGCTAGAGATCAAGACAGAGACAGCAAAGGCTGACCAACGTAGAGCTGTTGAAGACCTTTCCGAGATCGCGGACTTGCTTGGGGAGGAGCGTGCACGAAAAGCAAGCCTACCGAAGCTCCAGACCCAGCGAGCTGAAAAAGCCGCAGCGATTACGCAAACGAAGGCGGATCGTACAACATTGCTGGCTAAGGGTAAATCTGCTGATGCGGATCAACTAGACGTGATCAGGGCGGCGGTCAATGACAAGAGGAATGTCGTAGGCCGCCTAAAACAGAAGGAGCGTGCGCTGCGAGGGCTCGAGAGCGAAGTTCAGAAAAACAGGTCACGCACTTTCCCTGTCCTCTTACAAGGACTGCAAACAACGTGGAGGGACGCAGAGCTAACGACTAGTGAATGGGACAAGTTCACGGTTCAACATAAGGGCGATGTCAACGCCTTGCTCTCCGCAAAGCTGGCCGATCTTTCCACGCAGATATTTGAGCAAGAAGGGCCACCCGAGACACCATCCATAAACCCTTCAGCCCCTCCGATTGTCAGTCTCGTATCTCTTTTGCCAAAGGACATCGCGCATAGCGCAGTTCCTCTACAACTCCTAGAACGCGAGCTGATAAGGCTCACAAACCTCATGGGAGTGGACGCTGCAAATGCGCAGCGCCTCAGAAGATTGTCTGAGAAGCTCTCTCTCGAAGAAGGAGAGTTGAAACAGCGTGACGCCGAAATCGAGCGAGCAAAAGCAGCCGAGGACAGAATCAAAGAATTACAGGAGCGGCGTACAACGAGTTACAAGGATCTGATGGAGGCGATCGTACAAGAGGAGTCGGAACTTGCAGGCTTGTATGAGCCTCTGGCAAGGCGACTCAGAGGTGAGACGGGATCGCTTGGCAAGCTGTCGTTTTATGTACGGAGAGATGTCGATCTAAGGGGTTGGGCCGAGCGCGGCGAGAAGCTGTTAGATCTTCGCAAGGCTGGGGACTTCAAGGGTAAGGGTTCGCTCTATAGAGCGGCGGCGGAAGTGCTTCTAAAGCCCTGGAAGACGGGAGATGCTAGCGCAGCCACAGACGCGATGACAGCTTTTCGCGGTCAGTACGACTCTTCTTTGCTTGAGTTCTCCCCTGTAGAGAAAGGAGACAAAGAAGAGTACCAACGTTGGAGTCAACGCATCGGCGAATGGCTGTATAGCACGGACCACATCAGCGTTTCTTATGATCTGCAATATGACGGCGTTAGCATTGAGCAGCTTTCACCAGGCACACGGGGCATCGTGTTGCTCTTGCTCTACCTAGCAGTCGATGCTGAGGACACGCGGCCGCTCATCATTGACCAGCCTGAAGAAAACCTTGACCCGCAATCAGTGGTCAAGGACCTTGTTAGCCGGTTCCGCGAAGCTAGATTTAGAAGGCAGATCATCATCGTCACCCACAATGCAAATCTTGTCGTGAACACTGATGTTGACCAAGTGATTGTCGCCAGAAGCGGCGCGCATGTAGCAGGCGCATTGCCCACTATGGAGTACGTGAGTGGAGGACTAGAAGACGCCAACATCAGACAATGGGTTTGCGACATTCTAGAGGGTGGAGATCGGGCTTTCCGAGATCGTGCAAGGCGGTTGAGATTAGATCTCCGGGCGTCTTGATCGGACACCCATGAGTTAGAGCGCGATTACGAGGACAGGTTCCCTACCAAGCTAAATCTCTGCATTCGCACGTGACGCTGCCTATAATTGCATCAGGCCGACCGATGTCCGCGTCACGGCACCAGCACCTTGGGACCAGTTTCTGCTGTGACAAGCAGAAAGCCCCGGGGTTGCCGCCCCGGGGCGTTTCTTAGTCGGAAAGCTGGTGAATGCCTATGCGACCCTTACGGGTTCGCTTTGGCCGTGCGTCCTTTGAGCTGCCAGGGGAATACCTCCCCCTCATCATTGGAACGCTCGTGCTGGTGGGCGGCAAGGTGGTGCACTTAGTGCTCCATCTGCTCCACCGGTAGATCACAACACCGGGGCGGG
>CAXSZS010000001.1:661647-1000613 GCA_964242495.1 uncultured Acidobacteriaceae bacterium | reverse complement strand
GAACACGTCCGAGGTCGACAGGCTCGGCGACAAGCCCTTGCAGCCTGAACTGGCCTTGATTGCCGGCCTCCAAAGCACGAAGGACCTGGCCGCCCTCAATGTCGCATTGTCGAACCGCTTCGGCGGCGCGGAACTGCTCGGCGTCGGCGTGCAACAGGATCAGAAAGATGCCTCCCAGCAGATCCTCGGCACCGGCCAGGGCGGCCTCTCGCTGCCCGATCGCGATTACTACCTCAATCCCGCGCCCCGCTTCGCCACCCTGCGCGACGGCTATGTTGCCAACGTAAAGGCCACCTTCATCCTGCTCGGTGATACCCCCGAGGTCGCGGCCGCCGAAGCTGCTGCGGTCCTGAAGATCGAAACCGCCCTCGCGCAGGGCTCCATGGACCGCGTTGCCATGCGCGATCCTGCCAAGCGTTATCACGTCATGAGCGTCGCTGACGTGCAGCAGCTTACGCCCGAGTACAAATGGAAACAGTACCTCGATGGCATCGGCATGGGCTCGGCGACGACCCTGAATGTGATGTCGCCGGACTTCGAAAAGACCGTCAATACCGAGCTCGCCACCGAGCCGCTTGACGCCTGGAAGAGCTACTTCCGCTGGCATGCCGTGCACGGTGCGGCGCCTCTGCTGTCAACGCCGTTCGTGCAGGCCAACTTCGACTTCTTCCAGAAAACCCTCAACGGCCAACAGGAGCTGCAGCCCCGCTGGAAGCGCTGCACCCGCCTCACCGATGCCGCTCTCGGCGAGGCGGTCGGCCAGGATTGGGTCCGCGAGAACTTTCCGCCCGACGCCAAGGCGAACATGGAAAAGCTGATCAAGGCGCTTGAAACCGCTCTTGGTCAGGACATCCAGCAGCTTCCCTGGATGAGTCCCGACACCAAGGCCCAGGCTGAACTCAAGCTCGCCGCCATCACCGACAAAATCGGTTATCCCGAACACTGGCGCGACTACACCAAACTTACGGTTAAGCGCGACGATCTACTCGGCAACGCCGAGCGCAGCGCCGTCTTCGAGCGCAACCGCAACCTCGCCAAATTCGGCAAGCCCGTCGATCCCACCGAGTGGGGCATGACGCCCCCGACGGTCAACGCCTACTACAACCCCCCGCAAAACAATATCAACTTCCCTGCAGGCATCCTGCAGCCGCCGTTCTATGACTACAGCAAGGATCCGGCCGTCAACTTCGGCGGCATCGGCGTCGTTATCGGCCATGAAATGACCCATGGCTTCGACGATCAGGGCTCCAAGTACGATCTGCACGGAAACGTGCGTGTCTGGTGGACCCCCGAAGATCTCGCCAAGTTCAAAGACCGCACCGAGTGCGAAGCCAAGGAGTACGACGGTTTCCAGGTCGCTCCCGGGCAAAATCTCAATGGACACCTCACCCTTGGCGAAAACACGGCCGACAATGGCGGTATCCGCATCGCCTACCAGGCCCTGCTGAACACCCTGCAAGCTCAAAACGCATCCACCGTCACCGAGACTGATGGCTACACCCCAGCGCAGCGCTTTTTTATCGCCTTCGGCCAGGTATGGTGCCAGAACGCCACCCCGCAAAGCGCCATCACCCTGGCCAAAACCGACCCCCACTCCACCGGCGAATGGCGCGTGAAGGGAACCGTGCAGAACTTTGAAGAGTTCGGCAAGGCCTTCGGCTGCCACGCCGGCCAGCCCATGATGCCCGCCGGAGGGGGCTGCCGCGTCTGGTAACCTCGCCCATCGGTCCTATAGCCTCGAAGGCCTGGATACTATCCAGGCCTTCTCGTTTTAGGCCAAACTCCAATCGGGCATTTGATACGAGCCGCGGGAGTGTCGACATATAGGTGTGCCTCGCTTCAACGGATTGTTCCCTGCAGCTGACGTTTTAGGGTAGAGTGAAAGCACAGTTCCTAAAACATAGTTTCGCCAAGCTCCAATTGCCGTTTTGTTGCATTGCAGCAGCCCATGGCTTTTCCGGAACGCCAGCCCAGATGTCCGCCCCGTCAGCTGAGTCAGCCGCGAAGCCAGGGAAAATGACAAGGAGGAGCCCCACTATGTCCACATCCGCCGCCCCCGGTCTGCCGACTCGATCCCGCCGTTCTTTTCTGCGTTATGCCGCGCTCGCCGCCTCCACGCCGATTTTGACCGAAGCGCACTTTGCACTCGCCGCGCAAACCACCGCGCAAGCGGCTGCCCAGGCCGCGCCTACGCGACGCCTGCGTGAAGCCCCGCCCAGCGGGGCCGTGCTGATCAACGCGAATGAGAACCCACTCGGCCCTTGTGCCGCCGCCTGTGAGGCGATTGCCGCGATTGCTCCCATGGGCGGGCGCTACGACATCTACGGCGAGACCGACAAGCTGGTAAAGACATTCGCGCAGCAGAGTGGATTGCCGGAGGACCACATTGCCGTGTATGCCGGATCGTCCGAGCCGCTGCACTACACGGTGCTGGCGTTTACCTCGCCGACGCGTGGGTTTGTGACGGCCGATCCGTCGTATGAGGCGGGCATGCGTGCCGCGGAGTCAGCCCGGGCGAAGATCTACAAGGTGCCTTTGACTTCTACCTATGCGCATGATGTGAAGGCGATGGTAGCCGCCGACCCCGGGGCGGGTGTGCTGTATATCTGCAATCCGAACAATCCGACGGGCACGTTGACGGCCAAAGAGGACATCGTCTGGGCGCTGGCAAACAAGCCAAAGGGCTCGGTGCTGCTGGTCGATGAAGCCTATATCCACCTGTCGGATTCGCCGAGCGTGCTGGATCAGGTGGCCGCCGGCAAGGACCTGATCGTACTGCGAACCTTTTCAAAGGTCTACGGCATGGCGGGCATTCGGTGCGGCTTTGCGCTGGGGCGGCCGGATCTGCTGGCTAAGTTGCAGCCCTATGGGCAAAACCCGATGCCGGTGACGGGATCGGTTGCGGCGAATGTGTCATTGCTGGATACGGAGCTGATTCCGACGCGCAAGAAGATCATCGGCGACACGCGCCGGGATACATTGGCGTGGCTGGCGGCGAACAACTACAAAGCCATCGGCGATTCTCAGTCGAACTGCTTCATGATCGATACGGGACGCAATGGCAAGTCGGTGATCCAGGCGATGCAGGCGAAAAATGTTTACATTGGGCGCACTTGGCCGATCTGGCCCAACGCCGTCCGGATTTCGGTGGGTACGCCGGCGGAGATGGCGCAGTTCAAGACCGCGTTCCAGCAGGTGATGAGCACGCCATTTTCCGCGTAGAGCGGGTTTCCCACGTCCGGTAGACAAAAAAGGGCCCTCCATTGCTGGAGGGCCAATCTGCCTTGGTATCTCTCCGTAAGGAGAGGTCGTGAGGCGATGTGCATAGCCACCGCCAATGCTGCGAGAGTGGGCGCAATTGCCGTCCTGTGTCTCTCTGGATTGAAAACGCGGTGGATGGGAAAACGGATTGGGGATGGAGGAGATTTTTTTAGAAATTTGTATGAGGGTGCGAGGCGTCGAAGAACTTCCCACCCTTTGTACGATGGAGGGCGGTCGAGATGACACGTGATAGGGGGGACAGAGCTGCTGCTTACCGGGTGGTGACGCCAATGATGCGGATTTCCGGGGGTTGCTGGTTCCAATCGGGGCGGATGTCGTCGAAGGTGAGCCGGAATGCGGCGGTGGCGCCGGGGGTCAATGGGGCGTTGCTGACGGGTTCGGTATCGATATAGGGCTGGCGGGAGCGAATAAGAGTGAGCGGCACGGTTTCGCGCTGCGGGTCGGTGCCGGCGTCAGTGGGAAAAGCGACCTGTACGGTGATGCCGGTGACGGTTGCGGTGCCGGTGTTCGCGATGCCGCCGTCGACAAAGGTTACTTTGCCGCCGGAAAAGCTGGTGGATTCGCTCAGGGTGATGCCGGAGAGTGGTAGCTGGGGCGCGTAGGTCGCCGTGGGTTGTGGCGTGGCGACCGCGGTTTGCGCCGGTGTGCCTGCGTGCCGCCGACCTACAAGTAGGGCAAGGGCTAATAGAAACAGGATCGCGCCGGCGGCAACGGCGACGGTGGGAAAGCGGCGTTGGGTGCGCGTGGGCTCGGCGAAGAGACCGGACGGAGCCGGCAAGGTTGGCCGGCTCCGATCTGCAGAGGCGACTGGGTTGGGAGGCGTGGGTGGGGGCCCGGTGATGGGGGACGGGGACTCGGTCGGCTCCGGCATGCTGCGGAGATTTTACTCCGGGACGAGCCGGCGCGGACGTTTCACGCGCTCATAGGCGAAGGAGGCCCGCTTGACGATTTGGCGGTAGTCGTCGCCGCGCATGTCAACCACCCGGCACATCTCCTGCAGGCGCGAGCGCATGCGATCACCAATGCGGTCCCCCAGGGTTTCCGTCCGCGCCGCCGACTGCGACGTACCGAATCCGGCACCGGCAGAGGGTGCGTTGTCGTAGTTGGTGGTGATGATGGTCGTGCGGCAGTCGTTGTAGCGGGTGTTGAGGATGTGTTCGACGGTGTCCCAGACCCAATCCGTGCGCCGCGCCGCGCCGAGCTCGTCGAGTACGAGAACCTCGGCTTCGAGGATGGGCCGCAGCACCTGCCGTTCGGTGGATTCGACGGAGCGGCTGTAGGAGTCCTGCACGCGTTTGAGCAGATCGCGGTAGTCGACGAAGAGGCCCCGCACGCCGCGTGTGGTGATCAACGCCTGCAGGATGCCGGTGGCGAGATGGGTTTTGCCGACGCCGATGGAGCCGGTAAAGAGCAGGCCGTTGCCGTCGGTGGTCCAGGAGTGGCTGTCGATGAAGCCGCGGGCCAGCAGCAGCGCCTCATTAAGCGACCGGTTGGCGCCGTTCAGGTTGACGACAAAGTTGTCCAGCGTGCAGTCGCGGTAGCGCTCCGGGATGCGCGCGGCTTCAAACTGGCGGGCACCGCGGCGCGACACCCTGCAGACGCAATCGGCGGCGACGCGCGAGCCGTCGGGGCGGGTAGTGACTTGCAGGCCGGAGCCTTCGCAGATGGGGCAGGGATCGAACATGGCTTGTGTTCTGCGCCAGTGGGCGCCGCTTCGTGTCTCCTCCAGTATCGCAGCCGTGGGGTGTCCGTTGTAGAGGGGGCGTGTGGATGGGGTGGAGAAAGGGGGCTGCGGTGAGGAGTCGGGAACAGCAGATCCCCTGCGGGGACGACAGAACAAAAAACAGACGCAGATTTCCCTCGGCAGGACAACCAGAGGACCTGACGACTCAGAGTGGGTTAGCGGTCTTGGGTGTTTGCGCGAGGACGGGCGGCTGCGTGGATGGCGAGCAGGCTTTCGAGTACGCCCTGGAGGTCACGCAGATGGAGGGCGTTGGCGCCATCGGATTTTGCTGCGGCGGGGTTGTCGTGTACCTCAAGGAAGATGCCGTCTACCCCGGCCGCGACGGCTGCGCGCGCCAGCACGGGGATGAACTCCGGTTGTCCGCCGCTGACGCCATCCGCGGCGCTGGGCATTTGCACCGAGTGGGTGCCGTCAAAGACGACCGGCGCAAAGCCACGCATCACCGGCAAGGAACGCATATCGACGACCAGATTGTGGTAGCCGAAGCTGGCACCGCGCTCGGTGAGGCAGATGCGTGCGCAACCACCGTCCTGCACCTTTTCGACCGCATGCCGCATGTCCCAGGGGGCGACGAACTGGCCCTTTTTTATGTTGACGGCGCGGCGCGGGCTCGCACAGGCGTGCGCCGCGGCGAGCAGAAGATCGGTTTGCCGGCACAAGAAGGCGGGAATCTGCAGCATGGCGTCCACATCGCCGAGCGCCTCGGAGACGGCGAGGGCCTGCTCGGGGGTGTGGACGTCGGTGAGGACGGGCAGACCGTGATCTTGGCCGATGGCATGCAGGATGCGGCAGCCTTCGGCCAGGCCCGGGCCGCGAAAGGAGTGCACGGAGGTCCGATTGGCCTTGTCGTAGCTCGCTTTGAAAAGGTACGGGATGCGGAGGTCGGCGGCCATACGCTGGATGGCATCCGCTAGGCCCCGGGCGTGAGCTTCGGATTCCAGAACGCAAGGGCCGGCGATGAGAAACAGCTCGCCGCCGCCAACCGAAATGTTGCCGAGCGAAAAGGACGGGGCGGGGTTCACGGTTCTATTGGAGCACATGGGGCTGTTGGGGGTTCATGGTGATTGTTGTTCGGCGTCTAAGCCTTGCGCACCGGCTGTACGGTTGCAGCATTTTGCGGCTGTCATCCTGAGCGTAGCGAGGAACCTCAGTATTCTTTCGGGATACGATCCGATCCAAGCAGAATACTGGGGTCCTTCGCTTCGCTCAGGATGACGACAAAGCTTTGATCTCCGTGGAAGTATTCTCCAAGCAAGAAGCCCCGGCGCTGGCCAGGGCTTCTTGCTGATCATAGATGTTCGTTACGGTGTCAGGACGGAGATCGCATGGGCGCCGTTCGCGACCGAAGTGAGGCAAGACGGTAGTGTGGAGGTGGGGAAGGGGTCCCCCGTCACGGCGTTCACCGCGCCGGTGTCGGCGTTCAGTTCGCCACCGGAGATGAGGCCGGCGGTGCGGTCCGAGGTGTAGAGGAACAGCCCGAGGGCTGGCTCGATGGTGACACAGGTAATACCGGCACGTCCCGTGAAGCTGCCCCCGCCGACCGTGGAAAGATTGCCGGTCTGCTGGCTAATGGCAAACGAGCTGATTGTCCCGGAATTAAAGTTGGCGGTATAGACGTACTCCGCGCGCGGATCGATCGTCAGGCTAACAGGGAAAAGGCCGGTGCCGAAGGGGCTGCCTGTCAGTGCGGTGAGGTCTCCCGTGGTGGAACGGGCAATCTGGTAACCGAGGACCTCGTTTTGCGTTTGATCGGTGACATACACGAAGCGGGCGGTGCCATCTACCGCGATGGCCGAAGGCGTGACGCCGGCGGAGTACCCCTGCAGCGTTTTCAAGTTCGTGCCGGCGAGCGGGGTGAGTCCCCCTGTGGTCATGTTCTGCGCGAAGCCGAGGATGGTGGGGGTGACCGACGTTTCCTGATCGAGTACATAGGCGTAGACGTTATACACACCAGGACCGCCGCTGCCTGAAACGCCCGTGCATGGCGGGTTTCCGCTGACGATCGGTGTGGGGACGCAGACCGGCGCGGAAACGGCGATGCCGACGGGATTGTTGCCGACGTTGACCGTGGTGGGGGTGCCAAGGCTATTGTCGCCGTTGATAGGAAAGATGGTGACGCCGCCGGGGCCCGGCGAGGCCGGGGTGAAGCCGTTCTGGTAGGTGAAGGTCACGTACAGAAAGGTGCCGGTCGAATCGACGACCGCGCCTATCGGGGCATTCTGAGGGCTCGTGCCCGTCATGTCGTAGGTGTGCTGGCCGTAGAGCTTGCCGTCGGTGCCCACCGCGAACTCTTCCACCTGCGCGTTCTGGCTGCCGCCGATCACGTAGACGAACTTGCTATTTGGCGCGGCCACCACCTTCGTGGGGTTAGTAAAGGGCGTCTGGAACGGCGACCCGGCGATCTGGTTCAGGATGCCCGTCTGGTAGTCCACCGCATAGGCGGAGATGCCGCCGTTGGCCGCGGAAACGGAGTACACGTAGGCCACGGTGTAATCGCGGCTGCAGGCCACCAAACCGAGAGCCAACGCAAGCGAGGCACCCCCGGTGAGGACACTGCGAACAATTGTCTTCAACCTCATTTGCTTCCCTTACATCGGCTCAAACCAAGCGAGCCGGTCGCGATAGAACCGGACAAAATGCCGGTGTGTGATGTTCGGCGAGACCTGTGCGATCCCGCCGATAACAGTTGGGTTTCAAGTTCGATCGGGCTAGTTCACGGTACCGCTCAGCGCTAGGCATGTGGCTCCGGCATTGCCCGTGGTAAAGGTGGAGCCGCGGGAAAGGGGTGCAAGCGTACCTTGATTGTTGTCGTACGCGTACCCGGTGATGGAGCCGTCGTTGCGGTTGGCGATGTACATGTACTTCTGCGTGGGATCTTCCACCATGCAGACCGGGCCCGGGCCGGAGGTGAAGGGGGAGCTGGGATTGGGCCGCAGCTGTGCGTTCACGATCTGGTAACCCGTGATCTGGCTGAAGGGCTGTGTGCCGGCCGTAACGGCCGTCGAGGCGTTTAGCACGAAGATATTTGCATTTTTTTGATCGATAAAGGAGTAGACCGGATCCGTGATGCCCGCCGTGTTGGTAACCCCTGCCGTCAGGGGCGTCAAGCCGCAGCTTGCTGTGGGCGTGTAGGGGTAAACCGTACCCGGGGTAGAAAAGGTTTGAACGCCGTTCACAACGGAGCTGGGACCGGCATCGGTGAGTACCATGTACTGGCCATTGCCGTTGATCGACGTAATGTGGACGGCATTTGGGATCGCGATTTTACCCGTGGTGACGGTAGTCAGCTGCCCGTTGCTGGAGGCGAACGGGGTCACGGTCTGGTCGCCCTGATTGACGGTGTAGAGGCACGAGGGAGTGGCAGCCATCATCAAGGGATTAGCGCCGACCTCTTCATAATTGGGCGCGACGCCTCCGGCCGGGGTGCTTTGGGTTTGCGGTACGAGAATCAGCCGCCCCGTATTGACGTCGGAGGAGAAGGCTGTGATCGCGCCGTTGCCGTCACCACTCGGGGAATAACGGTCGAGCACGTACAGGAAGCCGCCTGAGGAGTCAAACTGGGCCCAGATGTGTTGAAAGCCCTGGGTCGGGTAGGACGTCTGGAAGGTCAAGGAGCCGTCGCCGCCGATTGAAAAGACGGCAATGCCGCTATCGGTTGAATTCGAGGTAGGAGTACTGGTGCCCTGATTGATGACGTAAAGGTAACGTCCACCTGGCTTCAAGAGAAGGTAAACCGGATTGGAGCCGTTCGCTCCAAAAGGGGAATGCGGGATTTGCGTGAGGTTCCCGGTGTTATTGTCCACCTGGTAGCCGCTGATCTCGTTGTACTGCTGACCCGCGACCCAAAGATACGCGATGGTGCCGCCACCGCAAGCCGTCATACCCAAACCCAAAGCCAATGCCGATACCACGGCCATGGTGACACGGCCAAACGAACTCCACTTCATGCTCTTCCTTCATCACCCACAGGACTTCTCGTATTAGACGGAAAGTCGAGCCAGAGGCTAGCTCGGGGGAGTTGCAAAACTACTCCTCATTGTAGGGGCTGCAGCGCGTTCTGCCAATTTCTGGATTGTTTTGGGACAGCACGGTACCGATCGGAGCCTCGCCGGCCTTCATCTGCTGCGGGTTCGCGCGATCCCTCGTCAGATAGCGAGAAACCGGGTCCACCCTGCGTGCTCAGTGCACGAACGATTGCACGGGGCAGTAGCGTTCCGGCAGGTTCGCTTACCGCGTCGCGATGCGCAATGGCTGAAGCACGCAGTCCACGAACAAACGTTATCTATCGTCGACTCCATCTCTTGCTTCCGTCCCCTGGTCATGCCAGCGCGTGCAATTCAGTTCACCCGCACCACAAACGAGTTCGTCTGCTTATCCGGCGCGCCGATCCACGCCGCGATCTGCGCCGCATCCGCGCGGCCCCGGGTCACCGGATCAATGCGCACCCAATACCCGGTCTGCCCGGTGAACTCCGCCACCTTCGCCCCGCGGTACCGTTCCACCAACGCTGCTTTCAGGTCCAGCGCATCGCCCACGGCTCCAAACGGTCCTGTTTGCACACACCAGCGACCCAGCGGGTCGGCCTGCGGGTGCGGAAATGCCTCCAGCCGCACCTTCGCGATGCCTAGCCGATATAGCCCAATCTCTTTAGCCGCCACCTCCGATAAATCCAGCACCCGTCCCGGCACAAACGGCCCTCGATCCGTGATGCGCACAAAAGTGGCCTGCCCCGTAACCAGATTCGTCACCCGAACCGTGGACCCAAGCGGCAAGGTTTTGTGCGCCGCCGTGGGCGCGTCCGCGTCATAGCGCACCCCATCCGAACCCGTGTGCCCGTGCGCGTAGTACCAGCTTGCCAGCCCCGTTTCGCTGAAGTCCGGCTCTGTCCGCGTGTTATCGAAAAAGTCTCGGCTGGCGGCGGTCTCCGGCGCAGTGCTGCGGTCAGGAACGTGTGATCCCGGCGCCGCACGTCCGGACCCACGCCCCGTGACCGCCGGTGGGGCCGGGGCATACGCCGTTTGCGTGTGATGATGGCAACCCGCCACGGCCAGCAGCAGGCACGAAACGAACCCCGATCTGACGTAGCGCGCAAGAGCCGGCGTCCTCAAATCCCGCCACCCTCATGCCGACGGCGCTCGGCATCCGTACGTTCGGCGTGTGTACGTTCATCGTCCATGCGCTGCGCCAAACGATGCAGTCGTTCGGCTGCCGTCCGCAAGGCTGCCGAACTATTCCGCCGCACCTCCGGCACAATCTCATCGTCGATGTACTTCACCGCGCGCCGTAGCTCTTCCTCGATGCGCGCCGCCGCTTGTTGCAGGCGTTCCTCCACGGTCATCCTCCAAAGCCTCGGGCGCAAGGCGAGCGCACACACGCTTGCCCAACTTGATCCCACTTTGAGCATGGAGCGCGCCTGCCCCTGCGTCAATGTGCCATCCCGGTACGTGTCGAGTCGGTTACGTCGCGCTTCCGGTGCCACGCCGCGTCGAATCCTCACACCTGCAATACCCTGGGCCGCTTCGCACCAGGCCCCGCGCTTCCGCACGCCGCGCTCCGAGTACAACCGGACATGCCTTTCTTGCGTCATTTCAACAAAGCCTCGGCACGGAAGCTTCCAAGTCTCCGGCAAACTACCCGTGGGCTGAGGCAAATGAATGATCAAGCAAAAAACTCTCACCACCAGCGCGCACCCAGGCTCCCGCGTGCTGCTTCCCTTCGTAGCCTTTTTCCTGTTGTCGGTTGCCTTGGTGCGAGCCCAGACACCCCTTCGCGCAGAGATCGCGTCAGCCGATCCGACGGAAGCACAGCCGACGGAAAGCGCCTCCGCCGCTCCGAACACGGTCTTGCCCGAGGCGCCTTTGCCCGTTGTTCCCCTGCCGCAGGTTCGCTCCTCCAGCACCCCGCCGCCGCCCGGCACCCCGCAGGCAAAACACATTGTGCCCATCAACGATCTTTTCGTTCCGGCTGGTTGGCGCGCGCAACCCATGTCCGCGCATAACAAGGTCGTTGCGGGCGCGAAAGACCTGATCTCTGTCGAAAACATCGGTGCCATCGTCATTTCTGCGGGCTACAGCGAAATCACCAATGGTCTACCCAACTACGGCACAGGTGCAGACGCCTTTGGCAAGCGGCTCGGGGCTGCGGCCATCCGTGAAACGTCGCAAACGCTCTTTTCGGAAGTTGTTCTTGCGCCCTTGCTCCATGAGGATTCGCGTTACTACCAAAAAGGTCCGGCCTCGAACCCGATCCGCCGCACCCTCTATGCCATCACCCGGCCGCTGATTACAAGAAGCGATAACGGCTCCGAAACCGTAAATGGCTCCCTCTTGCTGGGCTATGCCGCCGCGGCGGCCATCACGCCGGCATACTACCCATCGATCAACCGTAACTTCCATGACACCGCCGCCACCTTTGGCGGCTCAATCGGGGGTGCCGCGATCGGCTTCTTCGTTTCGGAGTTCTCCACCGATGTCCTTCAGGCATTCCATCTTCGACGTGCAGACCAGTAACGGCGATCAGGCGGCACAGCAAACACCAGACGCTACCTAGCATTGGCCACTATTCGCGAGCACCGCAGGTTGCCGTCGCGTAGAAGCGACGTCTTGATGATTCGCAAAAGTCCGCACCCACGCCACTGAAATTGCCACTGAAGCTGCCTAAACACACTTTCTCCTACCATCGTCCGGCATGCTAACCCCTTCGCCCGCACATCTCAGGCAAGTTCAGGGTTACAGTAGCCATGAACGGCATGGCTGGTAGGTATAGGAAACAGCGCGGACGGGTACGACGAATCGTCGCCATCGCCCGGCATTGGCCGCAAAAGGCCGCCCTCCTTGCCGTTTTGGGATACTTCGCCTGTTTTTATGGAGGGACCGCGGCCCAGGGACAAGCCCTGCCCGACTCCCCGGGAGCCCTTCTCGCGGCGATGCCCGTCGCCTCTGCTGAACCGTTCGTTGACGCCCGTCCGTACGCTCTCTCAGCCGTGCCGCCCTCCGCGGCGCACCCCGCGCAGAGCGACCCCTATTGTCCCGTCCGCGTGACCACACTTTCACCCGAGGCAAACGCTTCCGCCCAACATACGGTTCAGCAGCCTTCCTGCACGCACGAAAATCCCGTACAGCCGTTTGTGAACAATCGGCACGCCAAGCCGCTTTCCCCGCGCGACAAGGGATACCTTGCCTTTCGCGACGTCGTCGATCCCTTTAATCTGCTCACCATTGGTGGCTACTCGGCTTTCGCCGTCGCCGCCAACGCACACTCCGCTTTCGGTCCTGGGCTGGAGGGCTGGGGAAAGCTCAGCGGCTACAGTCTGCTCGAAGACGCGCAGGGCGAGTTCGTCGGCACCTTTCTTCTCTGTTCCCTAGCCCATCAGGACCCGCGCTATCACCGCTTGCGACAGGGGCCGGTTGGCCGGCGCATCCTGCATGCCATCGGTCACAGCTACGTCACCGCCCACGACGACGGCTCGCGCATGCCTAATTACGCCAATCTGCTCAACTATCCCATCAGCGCCGAGCTCGCCAACCTGTATGTTCCGGGCATCGCCACCAACGCCCCCTCTACCGCCCGTCGCATCGGCATCGGCCTGGCGACCGACCCCACAGGCACCCTCGTCGCCGAATTTCTCCCTGATGTCGCGCGCCACCTCCACATCCACGTCATCTTCATCCAGGAAATCCTTAATCAGGTTGTCACCGGCGGCACAGCCCCAAACGTGCAATGACCCCCTGGGAAACACTGCGAACAGTAGCCGTACCGTTACAGCACCGTCCCCCTGGGTAAGCTCTGGTGTAGATGCTCGCTTGAGCTCGCACTTAACATCGGTGTGCAGTAGGGCTTTAGGTATTGCCTGATGACCGGTTTCGGTGGAACCATGGGATTTAGGGTGCTTGGATCAGTCAGACCTATGAGAAAGCGAGAGACGCGATCAGCAGCGGCAGCAGCAACGACAGATGGGTCTTCCGGCCAATGAGAACGACACCCCCGCCAGGCTGGTCGTAGATCCCGCTGCCCCGGTCAACAACACTGTTTTGCAGCCAAGCCGGTCGACGATCGAATGCCCAAGAAGATCGCTATCAGGTCGGCGGCGCCGACCGCCACCGCCTGCGCATTGGCGGAAAACATTGCTGAAGCTCGGCACTAACAAGCTAACAACAAGAGATTCACTGCACAGAAGCGATCCAGGCCGAGTAAGGCGGCAACGTAACAGCTTGCAACGACATATCTTGCCGCAAAGCCGGGTCTGACGCCGCCAAGGTATGCACTATCGAACCTCGCACTCCGACAGCGGCCGCGTCCAGCGACACCGTCTTTGCCTTCCCACTCATGTTCATCGCCACCACCACCGGAAGGCTGCCGTTGGGCGCTGTCCGCACATACGCCAGCACGTCGGTATCCTCGCGGTTCAACATGGCGATGCCCCCGAGGTGCAGCGCCGGATTGGACCGCCTCAGTTGAATCAGTTGCTTGTACCAGCTCAGTAGAGAATCCGACTCGCCGGTCTCTGTCTGCACATTGATCGTCTTGTAAGTCGGCGAAATGGGCAGCCATGTGTGCACATCGGTCGAGAAACCCGCCTGCGGTCCAGGCGTCCACTGCATCGGGGTACGCTCGCCATCGCGCCCTTTTTCTTTGGGCCAGCCTGTAATCCCGATCGGGTCCTTAACGTCCTCTCTGCGGGCAGGCGGCGTGGTGGGCATCCCGATCTCCGCGCCGTAATAGGTTAGCGCCGTTGCGCGCGTCGTCAGCAACAACGCCGCGACGATCTTCGCGATCTCCCGATCGTGCACGCCATCCCCGAAGCGATCAATCGACCGCGCATTGTCATGGTTGTCAAACACCAGTAACGGCTGCGACCCATGTACCTGCGTTTCCACCTCGGAGATATATTGCCGGAAGTATGGCGCGCTCAGCTCGGCGACGTTCCCAAAGCCCACCAGCATATCCATCGGCAGTTGCAGCTCATTCTTGGTGATCCCGCCATACCATTTATCGAGCTCCACGGTATTGGGCAGATAGGTTTCGCCGATCAATACACGGTTGTCGGGGTATCTCGCCACCATCGCGCGCATGCGGCGGATCACGTCGTGCACTTCGGAAAGATTATTCGTATAAAGATCGCCGACGTTCGGATCACCCTGCGCGTTGATCCCGCCTGTCTCGGGATTGTTTCGCAGCTGCGGATCTTCAAACAGGGCCGGAATCGCGTCCAGCCGGAAACCGGCCACGCCGCGATCAAGCCAGAACTGCATCACCCCAAACATCGCCTTTTCAACCGCCGGATTGCGCCAGTTCAGATCCGGCTGCTGCTTGTAAAACTCGTGATAGTAAAACTGCTGCCGCGCCGGCACCCATTCCCAGGCCGAGCCGCCAAAACCTGAAACCCAATTGTTGGGCGGCACGACCTGGCCGCTCGAACCCTCATGGAGATATTTGCGTTGATACGCGGTCACCCCGGGCGTATTGGCTGGAATACCCGGATTCCAGACATACCAGTCCGCCTTAGGATTGTTGCGCGAGCTTGCCGACTCAATGAACCATCTGTCTTTGTCAGAGGTATGGTTCAGCACCATATCCAGGCAGATACGGATGTTGCGCCGCTTCGCTTCCGCCTGCAGATGGTCAAAATCTGCCAGGGTTCCATACTGCGGATCGACGTTCTCGTAGTCAGAGATGTCGTAGCCGAAATCCACCTGCGGCGACGGATACATGGGTGCAATCCAGATCGCATCTACCCCGAGATTTTGCAGGTAGTCGAGCCGTTGCGTGATGCCGTTGAGATCACCGATGCCGTCGCCGTTTGAATCCTGAAAGCTGCGTGGATAAATCTCATAAATGACCGCATGCTTCCACCAGGTCTCGTCCGTGCCCGGTATCGCAGCGGCCGTAAGAGCTGCCTTGGCGTCCTCCGTTTGAGCGTTCCCATGAACAGGAAGTGCAATAACGGCTAGGCAGAACAGCAAAGCGCACACACCGGAAAGGGCGCGGCGCAGTCGATCCAGCACACTCCGCTCTGCTACATCCTTCAGCGCTCGCCACGACACAACAACACCCCCGAATTCGAAGATAGATCAGTAAGAAAGAACGGGGCGACAGTATCTACGCTTTTTTTTCGCATTCTCTCCCGTTTCGGGAATGGCTAACGCGCCCGGCCCATCTTGGGAACGTCCGCCCATCGATGCGCCTCTGTACTTCTTGTAACCTCATCAAGCCAGCCCTCCGACAACCATGGTAAAAAGCGGAAAGATGTCCGGGTCCTGTTCTTCTTCCCACTTCCTCGTCCACCGCTTCGGAGCCCGCGCCCTCATTCTCTGTTTGTGCGCCCTTGGGACTTATGAGTTCCGAAGCTTCCATGCACCGCCCGCGGCAGCTGCGGCGACGGACAAACACCTCGAAGGCGCCGAGCTCTTCGCCACACGCGGCTGCACGCACTGCCACGGCCCAAACGGTGAAGGCACCGAGGGAGGCCCAGCGCTCCGCGAATTGCGAAAACACCTTTCCGCCGAACGTATCACCGACCAGATCGCCCACGGCGGCGGCGCCATGCCCGCCTTTGGCGATGTACTGCAGCCCGCAGAGATCGAAAGCCTGGTTGTGTTTTTACGCGCGAAAAAATGGGTAGCCGCCCCTACACCGCCCGCCCCCGCCAACCCCGCCGCGCCGGTCGCCCCCACGCCGTAGCAGCGGGCGATGACCGGCACTTCACCACCAAAGCGGCGTCAGCGCCCTCCCGCCGGCACCGCTGCGGAAACCACGTTGCCGTTGATGTCGCGCACCTCCACCGGTCCCAAACCTGCCGCTTTCAGCCCCGGCTCAATCTTGGTACGGTCGCCCGCCGCCACAATCACCAGCTGATCGGGGTGGATGTCCTCTGCGGCAATCTTTGCCACGTCCGCCGATGTCACAGCCCGGAAACGGTTCGGCAACGCCGCATAGTAATCCAGTGGCCGATCATACAAAAACAGCGATGCCAGCGCCCCGGTCGTCGCCCCCACTGTTTCAAACTCGCCCGGCAAGGACTGCACCGAAAAGTTCTTCGCCGCCTTCAGCTCCTCTTCCGTCGGCGGATGCGATGGGAAATTCCGCACCTCCGTCATCAGCTCTTTCGCCGCCGGCGCCGTGACATCCGTGCGCACCAGCGCGCCGGTAATGAAGTCGCCGCCGGCCCGGTACTGCCGGTAAAACGAGAACGCCCCATACGTATACCCATGCTGCTCGCGCAGATTCATGTTGATGCGGCTTGCAAAGGCCCCGCCCAGCGTGTAATTCATGATGTCGAGCGTGGGCACCTCGGGCGAGTTCGCCGGCACGCCCGTCCCGAACGCATACAGCGCCGTCTGCGGGGCTCCCGGTTTATCGATGATCACCACGCGCGTCGATTGCGGCGCGGGCGCCGGTGGCAGCGTCACCGCCGCGCTCGCCGTGCCGCTCCACTTGCCAAAATACCGCTCCGCCAGCTTGCGCGCCTCGTCCGCTGTCACATCACCCACAAGGATCAGCGCAGAGTCCGCCGGCCCGTAATGGCCCGCATAGAATCCCTGCACATCGCCTCTTGTCAGCCCGTTCACGCTACCGGTCGTCCCCGTTGGAGCCGCCCCATACGGCGCATCCCCGAACACCAGCTTCGGCCCGACCCGGAACGCCATCTGTGACACGCTATCGGTCTCCTGCTGAATGCGCACCAACCGCTGCTTGCGCCGCCGGTCCAGGTCCTCGGGCTTGAACGCCGGGTGTTCGACGACATCACTCAGCAACTCCATGCCCCGGTCCGTGTAGGTCGTCAGCACGGTCATGTTCGCATCGCTGCCGTCCATGGTGGCATTTGGCGTAATCCGCGTGCCGATGGCCTCCTGGTCCTCGGCGAGCTTCACCAGGTCGCGCGTCGCCGTCCCATCGCTCATCAGCTCGGCCGTCAGGGTCGCCAACCCGCCTTTGTCCTCCGGGTTCGCCTCACTGCCCGCCCGCGCCACCACGCCCGCCGCCACCACCGGCAACGCATGGTCCTCCACGAAATACACCTTCAATCCATTTGCCAGCGCAAAGGTCTGCGGCACCGGCAGATGCACCTGTGGCGCCGGTCCCGGCGGCGGCGGCGTCTTGCGCCATTGCTGCGACGCCTCAAATTGCGGCGTATATGGATTCGTGATCTTCACATTGGCGTCGGTGTCCGCAGGCGAACGCGGCACATCGTCGACCACCTTCTTGCCCGGCACCGTGTACACCACCACCGCCGCGTTCTGGCTCAGGTATTTGTTCGCGAAAGCCTTTGTACTCGCGACCGACACCGCCTCGGTCATGGCGATATCCTTCGGCAGAAACCCAGGATCGCCCGTGTACTGGTTGTACTGGTCGAGCGTGTCCGCCACGCCGCCGAAGCCGCCCAGCCGCTGCAAGCCACTCACCTTCGCGGTAAGCGACCCGGCCGTGGCCGCTTCGACCTCAGCGGTCGTCGGCCCATCCGTCTGCAGTCGGGCAATCTCCTTCCACACCGTCGCTTCAACGTCCTCCAGCTTGATCCCAGGCTTGGCCGTCACCACGCATTCGGCGATGCCCGTCAGCTTCAGCGAGTTCTGATCGCAGTTCACGCTCTGCGCCACCTGCGTTTTGTACACCAGCAGCTGGTTCAGCCGCCCCGCCTTGCCCCCACCCAGCGCGCGCATCGCCGCCGTGGCGCTGTAGGACTCCGGCGAGTACGAAACCGGGGTCAGCCATGCAATCCGCAGCTGCGGCAGCTGGACCGTATCGGTCACGGTCGCCCGCCGCTGGCTTGTGATCGCCGGCGTCGCGACATTTACCGGCGGCACCGCCGGACCCTGCGGAATCGGTCCAAAATATTTGGCCAGCAACGCCTTCAGCGCCTTCGGATCGAAGTCGCCCGCCACGGCAATCGATGCATTGTTGGGCGTATAAAACTGCTGGTGGAAGTCGCGCACATCCGCCACCCGCGCCGCCTCCACATCCGCATGGCTGCCGATCACGTTGCCGTAGTACGGGTGATCCTTCGGAAACAGCAGATGCTGCTGCGCCTCGTCGGCGAGATCATACGGCTGCCCCTCGCCCTGGCGGCGCTCATTGCGCACCACATCGCGCTGGTTGGCCAGCAGATCGCGATTCAAGCCTTCCATCAGAAAGCCCATGCGATCGCTCTCGAGCCACACCGCCAGCTCCAGCTGATTTGAAGGCATCGTCTCGAAGTAGTTCGTCCGGTCGAAGTCCGTCGTGCCGTTTACGTCCGTCGCGCCCGCCGCTTCGACGATTTTGATGTGCGCCTTTTCACCCACATGCTCGGAGCCCTCAAACATCATGTGCTCGAACAGGTGCGCAAACCCCGTCCGCCCCGGCCGCTCATTCAAAGGCCCCACGTGATACCAAAGGTCCACCGCCACCAGCGGCAACCGATGATCCTCATGCGTAAGGACCTTTAGCCCATTAGGCAGCGTATAGGTCTCATATTTCAGCTCAGGCAGCTTCGGCTTTGCCTGCGCGCCGGCAGCACATCCCCCCGCAAACGATCCAGCAAGAAGCACGGCACTCAGGGCATACACAAGACGGCTTTGCGGAAATGACATGGAGCTTCTCCTCAAGGAGCAGTGGAAGAGCGTTACACAGCGCGACAGCTGAAACGAATAAGTGCCTCCTAGCATAACCGCAAGCTTCGCCTCTCGCACAGACTCTTTTAGGGAAAGCTAGCCGGGCTTAACGGGCGCAGGAGGACCACAAAATGGAAGTATGTGGCCCTGATAAAAGGACACTTCCGACAAAGGCGTTTATCAGGGATTACCGGCGTGTCAGGTGACAAAGGCCGAGGTCCGAGTGTCTCGTAGAAACGGCTCAACACGCAAAATCACTGCGGATGCACAATATCCATAATTAAGAAATCGCTGATCTTCCAGGCTCCGTCCTTCTTTATCAAGACCTTCAGGTAATAGGAGTGGCGTGGCTGCATTGGGTTTCCGCTGTTATCGTTGACCAAACCGTCAATGCGCTCATCGCTCCAGACTGCTGCGGTGGTAGGCGAGGTTAGGCGGAGGTCCAAAATCTTAGTAGGCGCGGTGCTTGTGCCTGCGCGGTACCCGGGACGTGCCAACAGATCCCTCAAGAATGTCTCAACTTCTTTCCTGCCATGTAGACGTACACCGAAGGGGTTCTGCCAGATCACATCTTCGCTGTAGGTGGAGATGACTTCCGTCGCGTTGAAGGTGTTCCATCCGTCCGTTTCGCGAGCAAGTACATTACGAATTGCGGCTTCGTCGGATGACGGCTGCTGCCCATGGGCGCAAGGAAGCGAAAGGGAAAGAAGAGCAGCGAAAAGGGCGGAAGAGAGACGCATGTCGGCTCCGAGTCGAAGTGATTTGAGACAACGCTACTCAGCTGTATTTGGATCACTACCAGAGTAGCTCAGCGTAAATCCTCAGATGTCGCATCCTCGGAAGTGATCCGGCCCGGAACACCGCCAAGACTGAAATCCGGCCCAAGCTTCCGCTATCGGCGTTTTCCAGGACTTAGCGCGCCTGAACTCCGGGAGTCTGGCCGCCTGCAATCTGCTGCAGGAAGACTGCCACCGCATCTCCTGCAGGTGGATGCCCTACCCGGAGGTCATTGTGGTGCGCACCGGGTACTTCCACGAATCTTTTCTGCTTCGCTGGTGAGGCTGCGAACACCTCCCGCCCTTGTGCTATCGGAACAACATCGTCCTCAGCACCTTGCACCACCAGCAACGGACTTGGAACTTTCGCGATCTCCTTAACGTTCTCGTAAATTGGTTGAACTTCGGCACCGACAGTCACTTTTACGAGGCCGCGAGCAAACCGCGGCACATCGTGCTTTGAGGACCATACCGCCACTTCGTCCGCACTCGCAGGCGGAGCCTGCAGAATCGTGCCTGCAACGGGTCGCTGACTCGCAACATGCACCGCTAATCCAGTTCCGATCGACCAGCCGTAGGTGACAATTGCTGGCAGAGAGCCAGCACTGTCCGATCCTTGGGCAGCAAGATGATCGCGAATGAAGTCATATTCTTCCAGAGCGATGTCGCGGGTAGCCTTTACCTTCACTCGGCCCGTACTGAAGCCATACCCTGGGAAATCAAAACATACCGCGTTCACGTGAAGGCTGTCCCTCAACCAAGCGAGTCGCGCCTCCTCATGCACCAGGTCCTCGTTGCTCCCGTAAAAGAACAACACAAATGGGTGAGCGGCTACAGTACCACTGCCGTCAATCTGCTTTGCGCGGTAAAGCCATCCACGAATATGGCTTCCATCTTTTGCCGTGAACTCTACAGCTTCCCGGATGGCTGGCTGGCTGGTCCAGACTGCCATGGCAGGAGCTTTGGGAGGTTGAAGCACGCTTGTATCGCTCAGTGTGTAGCTGATTGCCGCAGCAAGCAAAAACGTTAGCATGGTACCTCCGGAAAATTGGGTCAAAACCGCGAGGGCAAGCGCGGCTGGCTCGAAAATACTCACGACCAGACCAGCCCAGACCAGACCAGACCACAATCATGCGGGTAACCCTTAGTACGTTTGCCAAATACATCGGTTCCCTTTTTGTAACGACAAGTCGCATTATCGGAAGTAGTCTGGAACTACCTTCTCCCACAAGCAACCGGAACCGCTACGACTCCTCGTGCCCCGCCCCCAGCCGTTCCTCCAGCACCCGCACCCGCTCTTCGAGCAGCGCCACCCGCGCCCCAAGCCCACTCTCATCGGCCCGATCCACCGAAGCCGCACCGGCACCCGACACCACAGTCTCCTCGTCCCCCGCACCCATCAGCAACTGCCTCCAGCGTACTTCGCGCGCGCCGGGCTGACGACCCATCGCGCGTACCAGCGGCTCCCCCCGACCGCCGAGCCGCTCCAGCGTCGCCATCACCGCCGCTTGATCGTCAAAGGCATACAGCCGGTCGGCCCGCGCCCGCAGTTCCGCCGCCGTTTGCGGCCCGCGCAACAGCAGCAGGCACAGCACCGCCACCTCATCGCGCCGTAGATTCGGCTCGCCCAGCCCATCGCGCACCCGGTGCTCGAACTTCGGCACCCGCGCATCGGCCAGCACTCGCACCAGCTGCCTCTCTTCGAGCGCAAACAGCGCCCCCCGCACCTCAGCCTCAGGCAGCGACAGCACCGGCTCGCGGCTGCTCTTCTGGTTGCAGGCATTCACCAGCGCATTTAGCGACAGAGGGTAATACTCCGGCGTCGTCCCTTCCTTCTCCATCAGCGAGCCCAACACCCGCGCTTCGGCAGCATTCAGCACGACCATAGCCTCATGCTAATGCCAAGGGGAACTGCATCACTTCGAAAGAATGAAGCTACCGAGCGCCCACCGGGGTCTCCTGCTCCTCGCGCGCCAACGCTTCCTCATGCTCCTGCAGCTGCGTCGACTGCGGCACAAGGCCTGCCAGTAACAACAACAACTTCGTCGGATCGAACGACTCCAGCACATGGTCGGCACCTTCGCAAAAGGACCGCGACGGTGTCGCGATCAGCACCAGAGGTATCTCCGGCTGCATCCGCTTCAGCGACCGGATCAGGTCCGCGCAGCCCACATCCGGCATACCCGCATCGAGCACAATGCCGTCCACCGCCGGGTACCGTGCCAGCGTTTCTATCGCTTCGGCGCCGCTGTAGGCCGTAATGACGTTTAATTTCGCCGTTTCGATGACCAGCTTGCGGGTCGAGATGCTGCCCGCATGCTCGCGATCGATCACAAGAAAACAGGGTCGTACCATCAATCAATTATCTCGGGCGCCGTTGAGATTCTCCCGAAGAAAGCAGGAGGGCTCTCTCTAGGTTCATCGGATTCCAGCTTCACGGAATCCCCTGTTTGTGGGATTGCATGTTCATCGAATCCAGGTTCCATCGAACGACAGGTTTATCAGATGTGCAGCTCCCACACACCCTGTCCGTCGGATCGAAGGGGCTTGCACGAGAGCCTCGTAGAATAGGGAGGATGACGTTTTCCGAACAATTTGATGTGCTGGTCGTCGGCGCGGGCCATGCCGGTTGTGAAGCCGCCGCCGCCGCCGCGCGCATGGGCCTGCGCACGGCCCTGTTCACGCTCAACCTCGACCTCATCGCCCAGATGTCTTGCAACCCCGCCATCGGCGGCGTCGCCAAGGGCCACCTCGTCCGCGAGGTCGACGCCCTCGGCGGGCTCATGGGCGAAATCGCCGACAGCTGCGGCATCCAGTTCCGCCTCCTCAACACCTCCCGCGGTCCCGCCGTCTGGAGCCCCCGTGCCCAATGCGACAAAGCTCTCTACCGCGTCCGCATGCGTGAAAAACTCGAATCCATCCCCAACCTCTTCCTCAAGCAAGCCGAAGTGGTCGACGTCGTGATCGAGGTGTCTGCTCACGAGCCTTTGCGCGAAGCGCGTGTGGCCCCGCGCCCAGCGATCACCGGCCTTCTCCTCCGCGACGGGCGCACGGTCGGGGGCCGCGCCACCGTCATCACCACCGGCACCTTTCTCAACGGCCTCGTTCACTGCGGGGAACAGCAATATACCGCCGGCCGCTCCGGCGAGCCCGCCAGCGTGCTTCTTGGCGAATCGCTAAAAAAGCTCGGCCTTCGCGGCACCCGCCTCAAAACCGGCACCCCGCCCCGCCTCGACGGCCGCACCATCGACTGGGCCCGCTTCGAAGAACAACCCGGCGATGCCGACCCCACCCCTTTCAGCTTCCGCAGCGCACCGGCTGACGGGGGCGCTACCTGGACCCCACCCCTGCCCCAGATCTCCTGCCACATCGCCTACACCACCCCCGAAACCATGCAGTTGATCCGCGACAACGTCCACCGCTCGCCGATGTACACCGGCCAGATCGAAGGCATCGGCCCGCGCTACTGCCCTTCCATCGAAGACAAAATCGTCCGCTTCCCTGACAAGTCGCAGCACCAGTTCTTTCTCGAACCCGAAGGCCTCCACACCGACGAGGTTTACATCAACGGCATGTCCACCTCTCTGCCCATGGACGTCCAGGTCGCCATGGTCCACAGCATCCCGGGGCTCGAACACGCCGCCATGCTGCGCCCCGGCTACGCCATCGAGTACGACGCCATCGACCCCACCGAGCTCGACCGCACTCTGAAGGTCAAGGCCTACGAAGGCCTCTTCCTCGCCGGCCAGATCAACGGCACCTCCGGCTACGAAGAAGCCGCCTGCCAGGGCCTCATGGCCGGCATCAATGCCGCGCTTTCCGCTCGCCAGCGAATTTCTCTGGGTTTGTCATCCCGCAGCGCAGCGGGGGTCCGCAGCGCAGCGGGGGTCCCCAGCGCGCGTTCTTCGCGCGGTGGGGTGGAAGCGGAGGGATCTGCTTTTTCGCTGGTCGCTCCCGAAATCCCTGCTTCTTTCCCCCAATTCACGTTGGACCGCACCGAAGCCTACACCGGCATCCTCATCGACGACCTCATCTCCAAAGGCACCGATGAGCCCTACCGCATGTTTACCTCCCGCGCCGAGTTCCGCCTCCACCTCCGCATCGACAACGCCGATACCCGCCTCACCCCCCACGGCCGCGCGCTCGGCCTCATCGACGACGACGCCTGGGCCGCCTTCGAGCGAAAACAGGTCCGCGCCCGCGCCCTCGCCGACCTCATCGAACGCGCCAAGCTCTCCGAAGCCGATGCCGATACTCTGAATGCCTCGGCCCACAGCCCCTCGCTCCTCGAAACCCCGTCCCTCACCACCTCATTCCAAGCCCTGCCGCCACAAACCTATACCCGCGGCGGCCGCACCGCCCAGCTCCTCAAGCGTCCCGACACCACCCTCGAGCAGCTCCTGCCCATCCTGCTCCCGCAGATGGCGCAGCACTCCGTCTTCCAACCGTGGCTTGACGCTCTCAACGCCGCCAATCCCACCCTCGCTCCTCAACCCGCAACCCTGAACACCAACCCCTCAACTCCGCCACTGGTTCTTCCCGCCTGGGTCCGCAACGAGATGAAAACCATCGAAACGACGGTCAAATTCGCCGGCTACCTTGCCCAGCAGGAAAAATCCATTGCCCGTCTTAAGCGCGACGAAGCCCGTCCTATCCCCGCCTGGTTTGACTACACCCGCTGCTCTGGCCTGTCCCGCGAAATGGTCGAAAAACTAAGCCGCATCCGCCCCTCCACCCTCGGCCAGGCCAGCCGCCTTCCCGGCGTCACCCCCGCCGCCCTTTCCCTCATCCAGTGCTTCCTCGAAATCCAGGCCCGCGGCTTGACGGCCTAGTTCCTACGGGCGTGCGCGCATGTCCTCGACGGGAAGAGTACCTTCGAACAAAATAGCCGCCGCTCGGCATTCCATCCTGCTTCCATCCTGGACGTGCTTGTGCCCGAATCCATACGCGAGTTCTTACGCTGCAACATCCTGCGTCCACTCCTGCGTCAACTACGCGGCGGCGTCACCACCCGCCGCCTGGCATGGAGCCTCGCCCTGGGAATCGTGCTCGGGATCAACCCTTCCGTAGGGCTCACCACGCTGCTTGTCATCCTCTTCGCCTGGACCTTCGGGTTGAGTCAGGTTGCTTCGCAAATTGGCGCCCAGGCAGTAGCGCCGTTCCACCTGCTTCTGTTTATTCCCTTCATCGAATTGGGCGTACACCTCTTCCACACCCGCCGCCTCCCCATGACCCGCCGCCAAATCGAGCACCTCAGCCATCATCCCTGGCGGCTGCTCCACGAAATCTGGCAATGGGAGTGGCACGCCCTGATCGTGTGGGGCCTCGTGGCAGCCATCACCATGCCACTTCTCGCCCTGTATCTCCGACGCGCCCTGGTCGTGCTCATGCGCCGCCACCGCACCCTGGTGCGGCCCCGTCCGACGCTGCACCCTTCGGAATAGCTCAGTGAGGGATGCATAAAGCGGCGTTGTTACCTGGAATGCGACTTAGCAGAACTGTTTCAGCAGCCTCAGTAAGCGAAATCTGTCTTGTGTCGCTGGATGAAGTCATCCAGCTTCGTTGGCTGCTTTCCAGTAATCTGTGGAAAGTTGTCGAACGTATCGTCAGCACCGGGGATGGTTCCTGCCGCATACCGTTTCCAGTGATCATAGACACAGTTCATATAGGCCATCTCAGCATTGGCGCTCCTCATGGTCTCTAGAAAGACCTCAGGCGGAAGTGGTTCATAGCGGAACGGCTGACCGACAATGGCCGTCATCTTCTCCGCAAGCTCACCAAAGGACGCAGCGTCGTATCCCAACCGGTACGTTTGCCCACCATGCAGTTCGGGATGCGCCAGGGCCAGGGCAGCAATCTCCGCTACATCCTCCACGTCGACCCAGCTCAGGCGAGCGTCCTTTACGAAGGCGTTGATGATCCCGTTCTTGATTGTCTTCTCGCCCGCGTAGCTCAGCAGATTCTGCATGAACGTTTCCGGGCGCAGATGAGTGAAGGAAAAGCCTTTCCACTCGATATAGCGCTCAACAAACTGGTGCCAGGCCCAATGCGCAACCGTGGTGTCGTCGCGCCCGCATGCCCCAAGGTGCACAACGTGCTCCACGCCGGCCTTCTTTGCGTTGTCCAGCAGGGCCTTGCTCTGCTTCAGCATGTCCACCGTGTACCCGGTCAGGACGAACAGGGTGTGAATGCCCTGCAACGCAGGCAGGTGTGTGGTTTCGTCGTCAAGATCGAGGATCACCGTTGATATCCCTTGGTCCTGAAAAGACGTGGCCTTCTGCGCTGTACGCACGACGGCTACGACCTCGACTCCCTTCTCTTCCAGAAGGTGATTCATCGTTCGGCTACCGACTTGACCCGTAGCACCCGTAAGCAGAACTTTCTTTCGCACGTTTATATACCTCCAAGTCACAGGTTCCTAGGCAAAGTTGAGTCAAATCCGATTCGCTGCACTCACTGCACATACGGCCCCATCGTCGTCAGCCCACCCTCCACCAGCACCGGCGGTCTGCGTAGCCTCGTCGCCTGCTCAAACCCATACGCCCACCCCAACAGATCCCCATCCCGCCAGGGCCGCGCGCTGATCTCCAACCCAAACGGCAAGCCGTTCGGATAAAACCCGCTCGGCACCGTGATCGCCGGCACCCCAATCTTGTTCACCCACCCGGTCTCCGAGTGCGGTCCGCCCGAAAGCTTGCCATCCTGCGGCATCGTCTCGTCCGGCGGCGGCATCTGCGCGCTCGGGTACAGCAGCCCATCCAGATGGAAGCGGTCCAGCGCCTCCGTATACTGCGCGAGCATCGCCTCACGCGGGCCAAAATAGTTCTTTTCCGCATCCGGATCGCCCTTCAGCGCCCGTTGCGGTGGCAGATTCTTCCAACGCGCCGCGCCACGCGCAGCACCCACTGCAGTTCCATGTACAGGCCCTGCCGCAGCGCCCGGATGCAGCGGCGAGGTCGCCGGTCCCGCAGTCGCCTCCACCAAATCGTCCAACGACCCACCCACGCCCGTGAACACCGGGGGCAACGTACCGCCGGTCGCCGCCCTGTACGCGGCCGCATCGTGGTATTCCGCAGGGCCAAACGCACCGAGCCACTGCATCGCCCCATCGCGCCGGTAGGGCCCCGTGTCCACCTTCCGTTCCGCGAGCAGAAAGCTGTCCGGCAGCAAGGCCTCGTCAATCACCACCTCCGCCCCGGCCGCCCGCACCGCTTCCACGGCCTTCATCAGCATCGCCTTCGTCTCAGGCTGCAACGGCGTTCCGCGCGTCGTAAAGAGGAACGCCGGCACACCAAAGCGCTTGCCTTTGAGTGCATCTCCTTTTAGATATTGGGTGTACGGCCCCGGCTGTGCTTTTGGCACCGCTCCGGCGGTTCTAAAATCCAGCGGATCCTCCCCCGCCATCACACCCAGCGCGATCGCGGCATCGGTGACGTCGCGCGCGATCGGGCCCGTGTTGTCCAACAGCCAGTCCAGCGGTGCAATGCCCGCAATCGACACCAGCCCACGCGTCGGAAACAAGCCCACCACCGCGCTCGTGCCTGCGGGCATGCGGATGCTGTTGCCCGTATCGGTCCCATTGCCCAGCACCGCCTCGTTCGAGGTCACCGCCGTCACCGTTCCACCCGACGATCCACCCGGCGAAAAGCGCACATCATACGCATTGCCCGTGCGCCCAAACGCGGTCGAGCGGTTCGTGTCGCTCGCCGCAAAATCCGGCATATTCGTGATGCCAAGAATCACCGCACCGGCCGCCCGCAGCTTCGCCACAATCGTGGCGTCCTTCGGCGCAATGAACTCATGTCCCGGGATCGCAAACCCCGCCCATCCATCCGTATTGAGCAGCCCTCGAACGGCAGTATTCGCCTTGATCACGATCGGCACACCCCACAGCGGGCCATGGTTCCTTTCGCCACTGCCGCCACTGCCGTCCTCACGCCGTGCCGTTGCCAACGCTCCCTCGGCATCCACCGTCTGCAGCGACCGGTAGACGCCGTTGTAGCGCGCAATCCGCCCCAGATACCATCGTGTCGCCTGTTCCACGGTGTATCTGCGGCTCGCATACAGCGCCTGCAACTGCGGAATCGTGATCTCCAGCAGGTCGTGATCCATCGCCGCTTGTTCCGTGGCGGACAGGACTGGCAGATTTGCCGGCAGGGGCACAGGAAAGCTGCTGCCTCCCTGCGCCAAACCCGCGGGTGCTACCAAAAGAAAAGCGATTCCTGCAAACAGGGCTAAACGCAACAGGGCACATCCTCTAAGGTCGGTCTGACTTACTCGCTCCAGCGGCTGATCTACCTGCTCCAGGAGCTGATCCACTCGCTTTAAGCGGGACGCTTCCTTGTACCATGCGGCCTCACCCCCGGCACTCTGAAAGTAGAACTTGAAGGATCTGTTTACTCCCTTGGTTCCCCAATGCCCACTTCCGCTCCAGCTCAACCCGCAGCTTCCCATCGTGCTGCGGCTTCTTGTGTGGGAAGGGGGGCAGCTCGAACCAACACGGTCCCAGGCGCCAAAGGCGCACCTTATACCAACCTAGGCGGCTTCGACCCACGATGACGTCTAAAGACCCCCCATGCGGGCGGCATGCAAGAAGGCCCGCAAACGGACGGGATCTTTGCGTCCTGGAGCGGACTCGACCCCACTCACCACATCGACGCCCCAAGGAGTCAACGCGCGGATGGCCTCGGCTACGTTGGCCTCGTCCAACCCACCGGCAAGGAGGATCTTCGGCGGCGCATATCCACATCGCACCGCGGCGCTTTCCGACGCTCCTTGCACCGCACGCAGGGTCGGACGGACGCGTTCCCAGGCAAAACTGCGCCCAAGTCCACCGGAAGTCCCGGCCACCACGGTATCCAGCAGCACCACAGAAAGCCGCGGATCGAGCAGCGCCGTTTGCAAAGCGGCTGCGAGCCTATGCTCGCTCTCCTCTTCCTGTGCCGCTCCCTGTACCGCCCCCTGTGCTGCTCCCAAGGACACGCCGACTACCTGCCAAAGCTGTACGCGGCCGCGAAAGGTTTCATGAAGCTGCTCCAGCAATCCCATGTTCTGCGGCATGTGCAGCTGTACCGCGGAAAGACCGGCAGCTTCCACGGTACGGACGATCTCGGCCGCGTCTGGCTGGCTGAAGACGCCAACCCGCAGTACCTTCTCTGGCAAGTGCGCCGTCATCGCCGCGGCTTGCGCTGCGGTCACTTGCCGTTTACTGGGTGCAAAGATGAATCCCAACGCATCCGCGCCAAGTTCCACCGCAAGCTGCGCGTCAGACAGGGTCGTGGTGCCGCAAATTTTGACAAACATCGACGTCCTCCGCGTCATGCCCCACCTATGCGGCGCTAGGGTCGCGCGCCAGCAGATGCCGCAATGCATCACCGGAACGTGGCTGGCGCATGAGCGATTCCCCAATGAGGAATGCCTCGAAGCCTGCGCTCCGTAGCCGATGGAGGTCGGCCCGATCGTGAATGCCGCTTTCGGCGACGCGAACAGCATGTGCAGGCAAATGCTGCGCCAGTTCACAAGCGCGTTCCAAGGAGACCTCAAAGGTGCGCAGATCGCGGCTATTTACACCGATACACTCGCAATCCAACGCCAGCGCACGATCAAGCTCCTCACGATCATGCACCTCACAGAGCACATCCAGCCCGCACCGTCGAGCCTCCGCGCGCAAGTCCCGCAATTCTCCATCTTCCAATGCGGCGGCGATAAGCAGAATCGCGTCAGCTCGGTTCGCACGCGCCTCGGCAATCTGGAACGGATCGACCGTAAAATCCTTGCGCAGGCAAGGGATCGTTACAGCGTCCGAGGCACGACGCAGGTTTTCGAGTGAGCCCTGAAAAAATCGTTCTTCTGTGAGGACAGACAGCACCGCCGCTCCAGCCTCTTCCAACTCGGGTGCAAGCTGGGCGACGTCGAAGGGATCGCGAATGAGTCCTTTGGAGGGGGATGCCTTCTTCAGCTCTGCAATGACCGCCAAGCCCGTCGGACCATGTTGGGCGCTGCGCCGCAACGCCTGGGCGAAACCACGGGGCGTGTGTTCGGCAGCCTGGCGTTCCAACAGGCGGAGATCGGTCGAGGCTTTGCGATCGGCAACAACGCCCCGCACATGGCTGAGGATCTCGGGCAGGTACATGGTCACACTTGGGGCAGCAGCGGTCATCGTTCTCCTTAAGGTACCCGACTCGGAGCCTCGCGGTAATGCCGCGGTTACAGTCGTGTCTGGTTCCTATAGGTTCCTGTCTGCGTTTCTGAGAAAGGCGTGAGAAGCCGGAAGCGATTCCGGCATGCTTTGCTCGGCTTCCTGAAGAGTTCCTTATCTAAGCTCCCCCGTTTGCGTCACGGCTGAAGTAAATCACGGCACAATTTGCCTGGTTTTCTGGCACGCTACTTGCTTACAACCAAGCTGAGGTTTTCATGGATAGCGGACTTTACGCAGCGTGTTCCGGCCTGATGTCGCGAACGACATCGCTCGACACCATCGCGTCCAACCTGGCGAATGCGAGCAGCGCCGGGTTTCGCGGTCAGACAAACGTCTTCGGCACCGTGATGGCGCAGGCAGCGCACCACGGCCGTCTGTCACCGCTCAATCAGGTGACCAACAGCTACGGCATTCTTTCAAGCACACATATGGATACGACCCAGGGCACGTTTACCCGCACGGGAAACGATCTCGACGTAGCGCTTGAAGGCCAGGGTTACTTCAAAGTACAAACCGCAAACGGCGTGGCGTACACGCGCAACGGTAGCTTTCAGCTCTCCTCCAAGGGGCAGTTGACCACCGCGGCCGGTGACCCCGTGCTGGGCGAAAGCGGGCCGATCTCGCTGGCCCGCGGCGCCGTCGTCGTCAGCCCTGATGGCACCATCTCCTCCGGCGGGGCCATTACCGGCAAGCTGAAGCTCGTGACGTTCCCGCCGGCGACCTCGCTGACCAGCCAAGGCAATGGGTACTACGCCGCGCCCGGTAATCAGGAACAGACCGCCACAGGCACCGGCGTGCGGCAGGGATCGCTTGAAAGCTCCAATGTCAGTCCCGTCGAGGGTGTGGTTCAGTTGATCACTGCCCAGCGTCAGGCCGAGGCCATGCGGCATGTGCTTTCCATGCTGGATTCTGAAATGGATAAAACCGCGGCGCAGGACCTTCCACGTGTGAACGCAAGTTAGACAAGCTAAGGAGCTTTTGTGATTCGTGCTTTGTATACTGCCGCCAGCGGCATGAACGCGCAACAACTGAACCTCGACAACATCGCCAATAACCTGGCGAATTCCTCCACCTCGGGGTTTCAGCAAAGACGCATGCAGTTCACCGATCTGCTCTATCAGAACCAGGTGATGCCGGGGTCGGCCGCCTCGCAGCAGACCACGGTGGCTTCGGGCATGCAGATCGGCCTTGGCGTACGTGCCGGATCGACCGAGATCCTGCAAACCCAGGGCAGTTTAACGGCTACCGGCAATCCGCTGGATGTCGCGATCGAAGGCGCAGGTTTCTTTCAGATCCTGCTGCCAACCGGACAAACCGGCTACACCCGCGCGGGCTCCTTTCAGCTGGATGCGCAAGGCAACGTCGTCACGCCGGACGGAAACGCGCTGCAGCCCGGGATTACCATTCCACCCAACGCGACAGCTATCTCGATCGGCAGTGACGGTACAGTCAGTGCGACGCTCCCGGGACAAACGCAAACCTCAAAGGTTGGCACAATTCAGACCGCCCTATTCGCGAATCCGGGCGGATTGAACAGCGTTGGCAACAATATCTATCTGCCGACCACGGCCTCGGGTGATGCGACCGTGGGCACACCGGGTGGCACGGAAGGCCTCGGCACCGTGCAGCAAAATATGGTCGAATCCTCCAACGTCAGCGTCGTCGAGCAGTTTGTCGAAATGATCGTGGCGCAGCGCTCGTACGAGTCGAACTCGCGCGTCGTTAAGGCTGCCGATGAAATGCTGCAACAACTCAATCAACTCGCGCAGTAACGCGCAGGAACTAACACCATGCCCACCTGGAAACGGCATCTCCGACCCGCTCTGCTCCTCGTGCTCGCCGGCACCTCCGACGCGCTGGCGCAGGCCGGGAACGGGCGTTCTCCTCTGCTCCTTGAAGAGATTACGGCGGCTTTGCAGAAAGCCGGGCTTACCGTGACTGCCCCACAAATCGAGATTCCCTCTTCGCTTACGGCAACGCGGCAAAGCCCGGCGCTCCAGGTGACGGCAGCCGAACTGCTGCCGGACAATCGCTTGCGTGTACGTCTTGCCTGCGTACAGGTAAGTGAATGCCAGCCGTTTCTCGCCATGGTGACACTGCCGGAAAAAGCGAACGCTCTGGAAACTATTTCAGCATTGCGCTCAAGTTTTCCCGCAAGTCTGCCGATACAGACTGGGCAGAGCCGTGGGCTGCGCGCCGGCCAACGCGCGACCCTGCTCATGGAGGATGAGCATATGCGTATTGCACTTCCGATTGTCTCCATCGACAGCGGTCCCATTGGCAGTGAGGTGCGCGTCAGCAGCCTGGATCGGAAGAAATCGTTTCGCGGCATCGTTCTCGACGCTGCCACTGTGCGGGGTAGCTTGCAATGAAGATTCGTAGGTATAGGTTCAACGGACCGATGCTCCGCTTGACCGGCTGTGGTCTTTTGTTGTCCTCTTTGGCTTGTTCGGCGTCCGGGCTGAAGCAGCCCAAAAAGACACCGGATCAACTGCGTTCGGAGTACGTCGACAAGGTAGCGCAAAACTACACGGAACCGGAGGTAAACCGCAGCACCGGCAGTTTATGGGCGCCCGGTGGGTTGCTCACCGATGTTTCCGTGGATTACAAAGCGCGGTCTTTGCATGACGCTTTGACGGTGCTGGTTTCTGTACAAACCACGGCCGCCCAGAGCGGGGCGGTGAACAATTCAAGAGCGTTCGCGACCAACTCCGCAATTACAGGCTTGCTTGGTGGTCTTTCCACGGCCGGCACCAACCCGTTGTTCGCCGCGCAATCTTCCAACTCGCTGAAGGGGCAAGGTCAGACAAGCTCAAACACCACCTTCACGACAAGCCTGACGGGTCAGGTCATTGCCGTTCTGCCCAATGGCAATCTCGTCGTAGAAGCGCATCGGCAGATCGACATGAACAACCAGCATGAGGAGGTGATCGTGCGTGGCGTAGCCAGACCAGGCGATATCGCGCCCACGAACACCATCGCCTCGGCCGCTCTCGCCGAGCTTGAAATTGAGCTCAAAGGCAAGGGCATCATCTCCGATAGTGTTCGCCCCCCCAACCCCGTTACCCGCGCCATTCTTTGGCTGTTTGGCTTCTAATGACCATGCTTCGCAATACCCCTGTCTATCGCCTCGCCCTCTTCGCGTGTTTGCTGTTCAGTGCGTACGGTGCAGTTGCATTGCCGCCCCGGCCCACACGCATTCGTGACATCACGGAGATCCAGGGCGTCCGGGAAAACCAGCTGCTTGGGTACGGTCTGGTTGTCGGTCTACAGGGCACCGGTGACCGGCAACAAACCTTCTTTACCGTGCAAACCCTGGCCAACACCCTGCAGCGCCTGGGCGTACAAATTCCTGCAGGTTCTGCCGTGATTAAAAATGTGGCCGCAGTCATGGTGACAGCGCAGCTTCCCGCCTTTTCGGAATCCGGCCTGAAAATGGACATCACTGTATCGTCGGTCGGGGATGCAAAAAGTCTTGAGGGCGGCGTCCTTCTGCTCACGGCACTCCACGGGACAGACGGCAATATCTACGCCGAAGCGCAAGGGCCATTGATCACTGGCGGCTACTCTGAAGGCGTTGCTGGACAGCTGCGGGCCGTGAACTACCCGACCGTCGGTCGCGTGCCCGAAGGAGCCATCATTGAGCGCAACGTAAAAGTGGATCTGCGCGACCTGCGGACTGTCTCTTTTCTGTTGCGACAAGCAGATTTCTCAACGGCCCGCGACGTCGCAGACGCAATCAACCGGAACTTTGGGGCTCTCGTCGCGACCGCCTCGGATAGCCGTCATATTGATGTCGATACGCGATCCGCGGGTGCGCCCTCGGTTCCGCTGCTAATCTCTCGCATTCAAAACCTATCAGTCGACGTAACGGCACCGGCAAAGGTCGTACTGAACGAGCGGACCGGCACCATTGTGCTCGGCGGCGACGTGTTGCTGTCACCTGTATCCATTTTGCATGGCGGTCTTCAGATCCAGGTTGACACGGTGCTCGAAACCTCGCAGCCCGCACCGTTCTCCAATGGCACCACCACCACAACGCCCAACACGCAGCTCGCGGTGCAGGACAAAGAGGCGCGTTCCATCCGCCTCGGCAACGGAGCGGATGTCGAAGAACTCATCAAGGGCCTGCACGCCATTGGCGCGACGGCACACGATATCGTGTCGATTCTTCAAGCAGTGAAAGCCGCCGGCGGTTTGCAGGCGGATCTCGAGGTGATCTGATGTTTGTCGCGCCTTCGTCGTACGGCAGTGTGGTCGATCTCTCCTCAAGCGCACCGGGCACAACACAACTCGGCACAAGTCAGACTAGCCTCACGCGTACCGCCAAAGAGTTCGAATCGATTTTGTTCGGCCAGTGGCTGGGCGGCGCAGAGTCGAGCTTCGGCACGGTGCCCGGAGGCGAAGACGACAGCGATGCCGGAGAGGAACAGATGAAGGGCTTTGCCGTGCAACAGTTGGCAAAGAGCTTCAGTGACTCCGGCGGCGTAGGTATCGCGAAGCTCGTGCTCAAAGCACTCGATCATGCTGCCCAGAAAACCGGCGGTATGCCGGAGGCGCAGGAAGGCAAGTCCAGGTGACGGACGGGGCATTACCTAAGCCTCCCGCTACTCCTTTCGACGCATTGGGCGAGGAGATTAGATCGTCTACAACATGGACAGAACGACCATTCACGCCATACCTCGACTTAGCTTCCGTCTGGAAGCGTCGGCCCCAACGCAAAACGGCAACGAGGCACCCAACAGATGATCGCCATGCAAACGGAGCCACGGCAAGCACGGGAAGAGGTCTACACCCACCAGCTGGAAACACTCCGGCAAGAGATGCACGTGGCTATGTCGGCCATCTCGGGAAACGCGCTTCGTGCTTTGGAAAACAGTCTTTGGCGACAGGAGGTCCTGTGCGCCAGCTTGAGTCGGCTGCTGCAATCGTTACAAGAAGCCAAGATCGGCCCCTCTGCGCTGCATCGCATGCAAGCGACCACTGCCTCCCTGCATGCCCTCAACCAAACGTATGCGGATCTGGTGCAGCAATCGCGTGCCTCTACAAACCTGCTGTCTGCGCTATGCCAAACCTACAAGGATCCTTCTCCACATTTGCTTTCTCACAACACTGCCCGTTCCTGCTCTCTTAAGGCTTAAAGATGATTGGATTAAACGCCACCCTTTCCTTGGCGTCGCAAGCGCTCTCCGCAAATACGGGCGCTCTTGCGATTACGAATAACAATATCGCAAACGTCAACACACCCGGTTACTCGCGCCAGATTGTCAATTTGAGCGCTGACGCACTGGCCACCAACGGAGCCAGCCAGGACAACGGGGTGTCTTTTGATAACTACACAAGCGTTCGCGACGAGGTCTTGAATCTAGGTATCAATCAAAAAACATCGTCGTCCAGCAGCCTGCAAACGCAAAGCGCTTCCTGGACTCAAATCGAGAGCGCGTTTTCCAACACAAACAGCGGCTTGGGTGCCTCTTTATCGAACTTCTTTTCGGCCCTATCCGGCTTATCGACTTCGCCCAATGATGCGGCGACCAGGCAATCGGCATTTTCGGCGGCTGGTCAACTCGTCGATGCATTTCATCAAACAGCTGCCACTCTCGCCGATGCACAAACGGCAGCGAATACCGGGGTTGCGGGGACGGTGGCCACCGTCAATCAACTCAGTAAACAGATCGCGGCCCTGAACGGACAGCTTGCTACGACCCAGGGTACGGGGCAAGATGGCGGATCGCTTCAGGACCAAAGAGACGCGCTGACAACCCAGCTCGCCCAACTGATCGGGTTTACGTCCACCTCGACCGACTCGACCCCAAGCCTCAGCACGGCTGACGGCTCCCCGTTGGTGATTGGCAACATGGCATATGCGCTGCAGGTAACGCAGGGTACAGATGGACAGGCCCATGTCGTCGATTCGCAAGGAAAAGACATCACAAGCACCATCACGGGCGGCTCTTTAGGAGGTGCGCTCACGATGCGCGACGAGAGTGTGCCGCAACTTATGGGAACGCTGGACCAACTGACTTCACAGTTCGCTTCAGCCATGAACACCGCACAAGCCAAAGGGTATGCGCAGGACGGAAGCACGGGGCAGCCAATGTTCACCGTGCCTTCCGGTGCGGGCAGCATCACTGCCGGTCTCTCTCTTGCCCTCACCAACGCCTCCGGACTCGCGGCAAGTTCGGATGGAAGTGCCGGCAGCAGCGGCAATCTTTCGAACCTGTTAGCCGTCCAGACCCAGGCACTGCCTGCGGGCCAAAATCCAACCGATGCCTACGCCGGCTTGGTGCAAACGATCGGTACGTCGAGTGCCGCAGTGAATAGCGCCGCGAGTGCCACGAGCGCCTCTCTCACGCAACTGACGACCCAGCAGGCCTCGCAGTCTGGTGTCTCAATTGATGAAGAGACTACGAATCTGCTGCGGTATCAACAGGCCTACACCGCAGCGGCTAAGGTCATTTCCACGATCAATAATCTTTATTCAACTCTGCTGAACATGAGTACGGTGACAAGCTAATGCGCGTCGATCCTAATCTCTATCAAAGCGTGGATGCAGCCATGCAGCAAAGCGAGCAGTCGCTGCAAACGGCTTCGCAACAGCTCTCTTCGGGCAAACGCGTATCGCTGCCCTCGGACGATCCGCTGGCTTTTGCAACAGACGTACAAAGTCTCGCGGCCTCCGCGAATGTTGATCGTTACACCAAGAATGCCGACGCTGTTTTATCCCAGGCGCAGATGGCCGATTCCGCGTTAAGCAATGTGGTGACTACGCTCACGCAGGCTGTGTCGCTGGGGACCGAAGGTGCCAATGACAGTGTCACCAGCGATCAACGAGCCGTTTTAGCGGAGCAGGTGCAGGCGCTGCTATCGAATGTATTGATGCAGGCCAACCTCACCAGCAACGGGGTCCCCATTTTTGGCGGAACGGCGGTCAGAGCGACACCCTTCGTGGCCGATGCCACTGCCGCGAACGGCGTTTCGTATCAGGGCAATAGTGACACCAATCAAACACAAGTAGGCAGTGATCTTCAGGTGCCCGTCAACCTTCCAGGCGACACGATCTTCACCAGCTCCGCAGGCAGCGTCTTCGGTTCATTGCAGCAGATGTTGGGTGCTCTCCAATCCGGATCCACATCAGCAATCGGTACCGCCACGACCGCTGTGAGCGCTGCCATTGCTCACGTTGGACAGGTCCGGGTTTTCTACGGCAACACCGTGCAGCAACTAAACGCACAAACGGATTACCTGTCACAAGAAACCGTTTCGCTTACATCGCAACAAACGGCATTGACGGGCATTGATTTTGCCACAGCAGCTACAAATCTCACCCAGGCAGAAACGGCGAACAGCGCGGTCCTTGCGATGGCTGCGAAGATTTTACCTGTATCGCTGTTGAACTACCTGCAATAACCTCTTGGGCTCAGAGCGGATACAACTAAGGTCCGGCAAATCCCTTAAAGTATTCAAACAATATGCCGATGAAGAAGATGTAACGGTGGAAGGCTCTTCCGAGGGCTGCTCCAGTCCCTTACCTAATTCAAAGGAGCTACAAGTGCTTTCGATTCTTAACAATGTTTCCGCCATGAGCGCCGAGAACTCTCTCTCGATGACCCAGATGAACCTGCAGAATACCCTTACACAGCTGTCGACCGGATCCCGGATCAACTCGGGTGCGGACGATGCCGCTGGTCTCTCCATCGCAAACGGCATGCAGGCAAACGTAGCTGCTCTTACCCAATCTTCGCAAAACGCAACCAATGACGTCGGTCGGCTCCAAACCGCCGACGGCGCTCTTTCTCAGGTGACCAGCCTGCTGAACCGCGCCGTCACCATTGCGACGGAAGCAGCAAACGGTAGCCTTACCGGCAATCAATCGACGGCTCTCGACACTGAGTACACGTCAATCAAGGCTGAAATTGATCAGATCGGTACGAGCACCAATTTCAATGGCCAGACTGTGTTTACCGCCGCGGCCCAAAACACCTTTATTAGTGACGGGATCACGTCCGGCGCTAACGCTCAGATCGCAACGACCGTCGGCGCGCTCTCGTCCGCAGGCCTTGGTACCGCGACCTCGGGAGGCACAACAACCGGAGCATCTCTTACCACTACCGACCTCACGAGCGCTTCGGATGCAGCTACCGCCCTAACCTCCATCACCAATGCGATCAACGCAATCTCGGCGCAGCGTGGGCAGATCGGCGCTTCGGTCAACCGCCTTACTGCCGCCACGAACGTGATCAACAGCCAGGTACAGAACCTGACGAGCGCCTCCAACGGTATCAAGAATGCCGATGTGGGCAAGACCGTAGCCAATATGACGCAGTACAACATCCTTCAATCGACCGGTATGGCCGCCCTGCAGCAGGCTAACCAATCGCAGCAGGCCGTATTGAAGCTCCTGCAGTAATCATTGAAGGGGGACAGATGTCCGTAAGGTTCTGTCCTTCCTCGTTTCTTCAATAAGTCACGTAGGGGTACCGCCGTCATGAGTTCTGTATCGTCTCTTAATTCGCTGCTTTCTTCGAGCTCTACCGCAAATACGTCGTCTTCTTCGGTAAACATCAGTTCTTTGCTTGCAGCCGCCACGGGTGCTACATCGACAGGCATCGATGTGACGTCTGCTGTTGACGCGGCAGTCTACGCAGCGCAGGCCCCAGAACGACAATGGCAGGCACAGCAGGCTACAGTACAGTCCCAGATCGCAGCACTTACCTCGATCCAGACAGCTACCACGGCAGTTTCGTCCGATTTAAGTGCCTTGAATGATCCGTTGGGGGCCCTTGCTGCAGAGACCGTGACATCAAGCGACGCCTCCATCGTTACAGCAAATGCAACCGCTGGATCGACGGTCGGCAACCACCTGGTAACGGTGGATGCCCTCGCCAGCTCTGCGTCCTGGTACTCGCCTCCGCTTTCGGGAGCAAACGCTACACTCGGTTCATCCACACTCAATATCGCCATGAGTGACGGAACGCAAACCGCCTTTAACCTGGGCTCTACCGGGTCCCTGTCTACCCTCGCAAGTGCAATCAACAGCGCTGCTCTTGGGGTCACGGCCAGTATCGTAAACGATGCGAGTGGTTCCAGGCTGGCCCTGGTGAGTCAGACTACCGGAGCCAATTCTAATTTCACGGTCACGGTTGGAAGTACCACGGTTCCTACGTGGTCCTCCGCCTCTGTGCCGAGCGCTTCCTCTTCGCTTCCAGCGAGCACCTTTCAGGTAGGAGATGGTGCTTCTTCCGCGACGATTGCAGTAGCTGCCGGCAGCAGCCTTTCCCAAGTCGCCAATCAGATCAACAGTCAAGGTCTACAGCTCACGGTAAGTGTTGTTTCGGATGCTTCCGGAAGTCACCTTTCAGTTGTGGCAAATGGCGGGGGGCAGGTAACAATGAGTTCTGACCCAACCCTTGGTTTCACACAGGCGAGTCAAGGGAACGACGCTTCTCTAACAATCGACGGCATTCCTGTAAGCAGTGCAACGAACACCGTAACGGGTGCGGTGTCCGGCCTCACCTTGAACCTGCAAGGGGCAGCCAAAGGTTCGACGATCACGCTAAATGTGACACCAGATACAAGTACGATCTCCTCGGCTGTGTCGCAATTCGTAACGGATTACAACAGTGCCGTGTCTCTCGTGAATGCGCAGTTCACCTACAGTGCAGCGACCGGTGCACAAGGGGCTCTCGGTAGTGATGCGACGTTACGCTCCCTGCAGAGCACGCTGCTCGGCCTTGGTGGTTATAGCTCACCAGGCAGCTCCGCTTCCGCAGTGTCTACTCTCGGCAGTCTAGGCATCACGATGAACGACGATGGCACTCTGAGTCTCGACAGTGGGCAGCTCAGCCAGACACTTGCAACGAACCCATCGGGTGTACAGAACTTTTTCCAAGGCACTGCTCTCAACGGTTTCGCACAAGCGGCCCAGACGCAACTGGAAGCATTCAGCAGCCCTGCAAATGGAACGATTACGACGGATCTGAGAACGTTTACCCAGCAATACAACGATTTGCAGACAAACGTCGACAACTACGAATCCGGCTACATCGCTTCTCAGCGCACCGTGCTTACGACAATGTATAGCAATGCCGAGATTGCCCTGCAGCAACTACCGACGACTTTGAAGCAACTGCAGGCACAGTTGGGAAGCAACTCAGGAAACTAAATGAACGAGAACAGTAATTTTGCCTATAGATCGGCGTCCGCTGAGGGCGCCACCTACACGGATCTACTTCTCCTGGTGTACGACGCCATCGCCAGGGATCTACTGCAAGCGGGACAGGCCGCAGAACGGATGCATGTGGAAGCGCGGTGCCGGCATGTCAATCATGCGCTGTTGTTATTGGGACATGTCGAGAGCTGGATAAGCTTTCTGGATGACCCCATGCTGGGGTCGAGCCTCGTCATGTTTTACGATATGTTGCGCACGCGCCTCTTGCAGTTGCAGCGATTGTCCTCTAGCAAGGAATTTGAGGATCTTGCCAGCCTTGTGTGCGATACGCGCGCTGCGTGGCAGCGAAAACAACAAAGCTTGCTAGAACAACCGGCTGCGGGCAAGCTTTTCGAAGCGGGTTTTTCGCAGATGAGCACTGACAAGGAGCCAGTTCGGTCTGCTTGGTCGGCCTGATGCGACAATCGACTCGCTCATGCACCGTGCATACCCAAGCGTGTTGATGGCGACTCGGGATTCCACGATTTATGGCCGATGCAAAGGAAAGCGAGGTGTTCGTACGTAAAGCGAGCTGTAAATTAAGGCGTCTGCAACCAGTAAACTCATCTTTAAATACGACAAGTCCTAAACGATGATGGCCAAGTTCGCCAGTTCCGAACCGATGCTGACTGCCTTTGTAATGGTATCGAGCACTTTAACGACGTCACCGACGTGTGCAATAGTGGTCTCGATTGTGAGCTGCGTTTGATTCAACTGCGAGACCAGGGCCTGTACGCGCGAGTCATCTTCGTGAAAGGTGCTACGTGCTGCCGACCAGTAGTTGTCCCGGCTTTTCACGATGGACGTTTGCAGTTGCGCGAGTTGGTCTGCTGTGGCGCCCAAGGATGTGATCGTGGACAAGCTGCCCCGTAGCAAGAAGTATTGATTTTCTAGAGCTTCAATCGAAGGACTCATAGTGTTCTCCTTAACTTGGTGCTCTCCTTAATTCAGACTGGCGGCCCAGGTTTGAACGAGCTTAAGTGCAGGCGGGTTTCCGCGCATGATCATGTGGTGCCCATCGGCGAGAAGGTGTACACGCGAGTTCATCTCCCGAAGACTCGCCAACATTGCACTTGAGGCTTCCGCCTCTGTGCGCAAGGCTTCCTCACTCTTTGTTTGCACGCGCACCAGCGCGAGATTACGCAGGGCCTCCTGCATTTGTGGATTCGGGGAAAGGAGTTGCAGATCATAAGGCTTCAGTGCCGGGTCCAGCAGTGCGCGCGCATCGACGTTGTTTGCGGTCGTAAGATCCTTCGCAATCTGAGCGCCTTCCCGGAAGCGTGTGCGAGCCAGGGAGTCATAGACCGGTTGTTCTTTTTGAAATAAATCAGCCATCGCAGCGAGCGTCCGATCAACGACCTGATCTCCCTGCTTCAGCCTCCGTTCCCGAATAATTTGCAGCAGCGCCCTACTTGCGGTTCCTAGCGCCGCCGGAACAGGTGACCCCTGGGGAAGCGCCTCCACCTGTACCAGCGCGTTGCCCAGACCGGTGGCAGCATTTCCCATCGCTGCAGAGGTTTTTACATCGGAAAGCGAGGACAGAGCGGTCGCGAGATGTTGCAGGGATTCGGCCATTTCTTTGCGCTTCAGCAAGGCAAGTTGGGTGTCCTCTGCAAGTTGCCGGTCTTTGGTGCTGAAAGGAAGGCCAGCGACGACACCGTCGATTTCGTACAACGAGATCGTGTCGGCGACCTCTTTAGCGAGCGCAGCGTAGAACGCCTCCAGGCCCGCCGCAGTAGCCGCCATTTGTTGGGCTGTGGCGACCGTGTCGTCGGAAACCCTGCACGCCAGCAAAAACGAGAACAAAGCAAGAAGCGCGGCAAGCGAAGCGCGATGTTGAAAGCTGTTCAAGTAGTACTCCCGTTGTGGTTCACATAGTTTGCAGCCACTTCACCGGCACACGTGAAAAGAATGGGCTCAGACATACCTTAGAAGGTTACGAAGCCATGCTTTGCTCCCTTATGATCTTCGGTGAAAAGACCTGCATAGAGTACGAACAGTATTCCTTTTGCGCTATTCGGCAACGATACTGTGAACTCGAGGTGCGATGTGCCTGTTGCCGAACCATGCCGTGCGGTGCCGAAGTGTGTTGAGCAGCTGTGTCAGCTGGTAGGAAATACACCCTTGCTTCAGATTACGTTCCGCTACAAGGCGGCTGTCCGCAAGCTGTATGCCAAGGCGGAGTACGGGAATTTTACGGGCTCGATCAAAGATCGCATGGCGTTTCATATCCTGCGCACGGCGTATGCCGATGGGGAGCTACGGCCGGGCGAACCCATTGCAGAGGCAACAAGCGGCAATACCGGCATTGCGCTTGCCGCAATCGGGGCGGCCATGGGGCATTCGGTCACGATTTACATGCCGGATTGGATGAGCCGCGAACGTGTGCAGCTGATTCAAAGCTATGGAGCCACGGTGGTACCGGTGTCATCGGCCGAAGGCGGCTTTCTGGGCAGCATCCGGCGCACGGAAGAACACAAACGCCGCGATCCGCAACTGTTTCTTACGCGGCAGTTTGCAAATGGAGCCAACATGAGAGCGCATGCACTCACCACCGGGCCGGAGATTCTGCGTCAATTGGCCAGCATCGGTCACACACTCGATGCTTTTGTGGCCGGGGTGGGCACCGGTGGCACGATTATGGGCGTAGCTGCTGCTTTGCGGGCAGCGGGCGTCCAAGCAAAGCTGTACCCGGTGGAGCCTGCTGAATCGCCCACCCTTTCCACGGGGTACAAGGTCGGTTGTCATCGCATCCAAGGGATTTCCGATGAGTTTATTCCTGAAATCCTGAAGCTGGAGCAGTTGGATGAGGTGCTGGCTATCTCCGACGGGGATTCCATTTTGATGGCCCAGAAGCTCGCATCGAGCCTCGGGCTGGGAGTGGGCATCTCCTCGGGATGCAACTTCCTAGCGGCCGTAAGCGCGCTGGATCGCCTGCCGCCCGACGCCGTCGTGACCACGATTTTTTGCGATGACAACCGCAAATATTTGAGCACCGACCTCATGCGGGTGGAACCGGTAAAACGGTCCTATCTAAGCTCGGAAATTGAGCTGTTGGATTTCGCGGTGATCCCAGCGCAGGGCGTTCACTGAAGCAGGGTGTTCGCTGAAATAGCCATGCCGTAGCTTACTGTGACTTAATCAGGACGGCCGGTCTCTCCACCACGGAGACGATACGATCGTCCCTGCTGGTCGAGATGACGGATCATGCTAATCAGGAACGTAATCAAAGGTACAGCGTAGCGATTCGTATGCGATTCGATTGAGGTTGCCATGGAAGCCGTTGCTGACAAGTTGCTGGATTCGATTGGCCGTCAGATCCTGGCTGAGTTGCAAGCCAATGCACGGCTGCCGTTTGCCGAGCTGGGACGACGCGTTGGGCTTTCGACGCCGGCGGTTTTAGAACGCGTGCATCGCTTGGAAGAGGCCGGCATCATCGAGGGTTACCGGGCGATCATCAACCCGGAACGCCTGGGATACAACCTGCTTGCGTTTATCGGCGTAAACGTAGCGGGCGACGTGATGGCGCGATTTTCCAAGCAGGTGCGCGGCATTCCACGCGTCATTGAATGCCACCGTGTGACCGGGTCGCATTCGTTTTTGCTCAAGGTGCTGGCGTCTTCGATGATGGAACTGGAACAGGTGATCGACATGCTGACGCCATATACGCAGACGACGACCTACCTGGTGCTGTCGACTGCGTTTTCGACGAAGACGATCGATCCAAACCAGCATGGGTCGGGAACGCCGGTCAAACTGCAACGGCCGGCGCGTTAAAGTATATGGGTTAGAACCTTGGCTGAGGACGCAGATCTCTTCAGGAATAACAGAACGAAAAGGGGCTATGTGGTGCCTTTGTTACGTCGATGCGGGGTCATCTGTGGGCTGCACACCGGTGATGCGACGGGCGCCGTGGTAGATGTTGAAGCGGTCGTTGCGGAGAAAGCCGATCAGTGTGATGTCGAACATGCGAGCCATGCGCACGGCGAGGCTGGAAGGCGCGCCGACGGCAGCCACAAAGGGCAGGCCGCCCATCACTGCCTTTTGCAGAAGCTCGTAACTGGCACGGCCGCTGAGTAGCAGCAGGTTGTTGCGCAAGGGCGTGTTGTCGGCGAGGAACTGCGCACCGAGCAGCTTGTCGACGGCGTTGTGGCGGCCCACGTCTTCGCGCAAGGCGAGCAGATCGCCAAAGGCCGAGAACAGGCCCGCACCGTGCAGGCCGCCGGTAGCGTCGAAGGTTTGCTGGGCGGCGCGGAGCCTGGCCGGCAGCGCGTGGATCGTCTCCGCCCGCACTGCCAGCTGGTTCGCGCGACGGGGCGGGCACACGGAACGTAGCGACAGGAGCGAGCCTTTGCCGCAGATGCCGCAGCTTGAGGTCATGTAGAAGTTGCGCTCAAGCGTGAGCGGGCTGACGGAAACATCAGGGGCGAGCTCGACACGGACGGTGTTGGCCGCACTTCCGATGGATGATTCGGCGAGCACGTCATCTCCATCGAAGCTCGTCGAGCCAGCCACGGGTCGTACGGAAACGATATCGGCGGCATCTTTGACGACGCCCTCGGTCAAGAGAAAGCCCGCTGCCAGATCGGTGTCATGGCCAGGGGTTCGCATGGTGACAGTGATCGAGCGGATTGAGCGTGCGCCGGCGGCCCCGAAGGCAAGTTGGATTTCCAATGGTTCTTCGACGGCGACCGCATCACTTACGGACGAGAGCGCGGCGCCGTGGACGCGCTCGATCGCGAGTGTCTGGCTTGGGCGACCCTGCTGTGATGGCTTTGATTGTGGCTCGCGCATGACGGTGGGATGCGGTGCGGAGCTGCAGGTAGAAACTGCAGGTCTCTCCACTGCGCAGATGATAATGCTATCTGCTTCGGTCGAGATGACACTCATGTAGAGATGACACGTATCTGCGTCTTTGCAATGCGATCTCAGCGCGGAGTCGCGGGCGCGGCTTGCGCAGATCAGCGCACCGGAGCCGTCGAGGCCGTATGGGACCTTTTTGGATGCCGTGAATCGGGGGATCTTTGGCGAGCTTACGGTGAAGGGCTGGCGTGAGGGCTAAAGGCTGGAAACGCAGATTCCCTGTGGGAATGACAAAGAAAGTGATGGCAGATGCCGCGGAACCGGCATGCAACGGCGAACGTGCCGTCTACGAGCGGGTGCTGAGCACCTGTTGGGCGGCGCGCAGGCCGGAGCGCAGGGCGGCGTGGACGGTGCCCCAGTGGCCGCCGGTTTCGGTGTGTTCCCCGGCAAAAAAGAGGGTATCGGCCACGGGGATGCCCATGGCGGCGGGGGCGTCGAGGATGCCGACGGGGATGTAGCTGTAGGCCCCGCGTGAAAACGGGTCGGCGCTCCAATCGAAGGTGTGGGTGCTGACCAGAAGGGTTTCCAGATGCTCGGGCGAGACCCCGAAGGCCTCCGCCAGCTCGCGGCAGGCCAGTGTGCCGAGCTCCGCAGCAGATTTGTGAAGCAGGGGTTCGGCCCGGGGGCCACCTGCCCAGCCGACGAGGGTGGGCAGCGGCTCGGGCTCAGGATGGCGCGTCCACCAGACAGGCGGCAGGCGTTCGGGGGTGAAGAGGAAGCTCATCGTCCGCAGGGAGTCCGGGCCGGCGCTGCTTTTAGTTGCAGTGCCCAAACCGTTCGTGCCTGTGTGCTCCCACCAGCGCTCACGAAAGACGAGCGTAAAGCGCGACACGGAGCCCATGGCTAAGCGCCGTGCCTCAAAGAGCGGTTTGGGTTCGGGTTCGATGCGGACGCTGCCGGGGGCGCTGCAATTGGCCATCTGCAACACACCGAGAGGAAGGGTGAGGATGCAGCGCGCAGCACGGAAATCCTGCCCGCGGGCGCTGAGGACGACCTCTCCCGGACGCCAGCGCACGGCCAAGACCTCGCAGCCGAGCCGGATTTCGCCCCCGGCCGCACGCACGCGCGAGGCCAGGAACTCCGGCAGCTGGGCGTAGCCGCCGGGCAGGTGCCAGGCGCGGTCGCCTTCGGTGGCGTCTTCGGCCTTTTGTTGTAGCCCCAATGCGTGGCAGCTGATGCGCCTCGCGTCGGCTGCGTTGAATCCTTCAACGTAGCCGGTGAGCCTGGTTTGCTGCGCAGGAGAAAGGCCACTGGTGGCGAGCCACGAGGCAAAGGAGAGGTCCTCGCCGGGGAGATCGGCGAGGCTTGCGAGGGAAGCGAAGAGTCGCTCGCTCGGACTGGAATCTGGATCGCTGTCTGGATCGCTGTCTGGATAGCTGTCTGGGCCGTTGTCGGGCGCCGCATCGTCTTGGGATTCGATGCCGTTCCCGCGTTTTGCTTCCTGCAGCATGGCGCCGTCGCGCTCGACGGTTTCCAGCCCGGCCTCCTCGATGAGGGCCCAGAGCTCGGGCACGCGACCATGGATGAACTCGGCGCCGTGTTCGATCAGCACGCCCTCGGCGGTGCGCTCGGTGAAGATGCGACCCCCAACGCGGTGGCGCGCTTCCAGCAGCAGCACCGGTTGCCCGGCTTCGGCGAGCACCCGCGCGGCCGTCAAACCAGCCATGCCGGCCCCGAGGATGAGTACCGTGTCCGTTTGAGCCTTCATGCTCCTCCGCATGGCATACGATGCCACCTACCCTGCATTACTTTGGACGAATGTGCTTTGGTAGAAGCATCGGCCATGAAGCGGCGGGCTACCTTCTGCTTGGATGTATGCTGCCCCTGGGCTGCGGCGGTGCCAACAACCGCGGCTCGCCATGCACACCCACCAGCTTTGCTCTTATGCCGGCCCTGCCCAAAATGCCGTATTGCAGCCCGATCATACCGCTTCGCCGCCCGGCAATCAGGAACAGCCTCAAGCTCACGCGGGTGCGATGCGACCGATGGTTTAGCGACCCGCATAGGTAGCACAAACGGAGCGATGGCGATCACGGCGACATCACGGAATCATCATCGAGCAAACTTGTAAGTAGCGAGAAACGATGCGGCATCATGTCTGCTTCGAACTCCCCGCCGGTGCGCCGACTTGCTCGCGCACAAGCGCCAGAGCCTCGTCACGGCTGGTCACGGCGCCTTCGAGCTGTGCGTCTTCCGCGGCAGTGAGCATGGCCTTGAACTGCGGACCGGGCCGGTAGCCGGCGGCGATCAGATCCGCGCCGGTGAGCAGCAATGCGGGGCGGATCTCGGCCTGGCCCATCGCCCCGAGCGCCTTCTGGGCGGTTTCGTACGGGCCGAGCATCTTGTGCGAGCTCATCACATCGGCGTAGTGCAGCCGGAGATGTTCGTCGAAGCGCGGCAAGCGAAGAAAGCGCTTCAGCGTCGATTGTTTCATCTTGGGCACGTCGCCGAACTGCATATGGTGCTTGACGAGCGCGAGGATCTGCTCGGTATCGTCATTGGAAAAGCGGAGCCGGTTGAGGATGGCGCGGGCGACGGCGACGCCGATCTCCGCATGGCCGTTGAAGCGAATGCGATCGCCGGCCTTGGCGGGATCGGGCGGCGTGAAGGTCGGCGGCTTGCCCACATCGTGCAGCAGCATGCCCCAGGCCAGCGTGGGGCTTACGCCGCTCTGCAGATGATCGAGCAGCATGAGCGTGTGCACCCAGACATCGCCCTCGGGGTGGTACTGGGGCGGTTGCGCGCAGCCCTGCATGCGGGCGACTTCGGGCAAAACGATAGGCAAAAGCCCGGTTTCCTCAAGCAGCTCGAAGCCATGATGCGCCGCCCCTTCGGTGAGAATTTTCGTGAGTTCGTCGCGGGTGCGCTCAGGGGAGACCTGCACGATCTCGGGCGCCAGTTGCCGGATGGCCGCCAGCGTCGCCGGTTCGAGCACAAAACCGAGCCGAGCGGCGAATCGCACCGCACGCAGCATCCGCAGCTTGTCTTCGGTGAAGCGCCGCACGGGGTCGCCGATAGCGCGAAGCACACCCGCATGCAGATCGGCGCGGCCTTCCACAAAATCCAGCACACAGGCCTCGGCGGGCTCGCCGGCCTCGAAGCGTATGGCATCGAGCAGCAGGCCGTTTACGGTGAAGTCGCGGCGCAGCACATCCTCGCGAGGATCGTCGGAAAAGAGCACGGAATCCGGCCGGCGGCCGTCGGTGTAGACGCCATCCGAGCGAAAGGTGGCGACCTCCGTCGCGATGCGCTCGCCATCTACGGTGTCGATCACCAGCACAACCCCGAAGTGCGCTCCCACGGCTTCGGTGCGCGAAAACAGCTGCATCACCTGCTCCGGACGAGCTGCGGTGGTGACGTCGAAGTCCTTGGGTTCGACCCCGAGGAGCAGGTCGCGCACACATCCACCGGCAAAGTAGGCGGCGCACCCATGCGCCCACAGGCGCTCGACGACGGCCTGCGCGGACCGGTATTGCGGATTGTCAGCAATCGAAGTTTCGCTCTGCGACATCTCCTAGCAGATGCCGACTGCTAGGGAGGCGATGCGCGAAGAAGGATGCGCGCATCCCAATCCCATGCGCCTGTTCGATCGTTTTGCGCTGCGCTGGAGTTTACTTGGGGCACTGCTCGCGGTGACCGGTTGCCACTGGCGTCCGGTAGCGCCTGCTCCCGTGGCTGACGGTCCCATGCCGCCCAACACCATCCTGCTTTCGGGCATGCTGCGCGAGCTTTCCGCACGGCCGGGCTTTACGGAGACGCTGTTACAACAGCTCGAGGGAGCCAAGGGCGCGACAGGCAAGGGCGGTCCGGCACTGCTTACCCCAACGCTCATCGAGGAACTGCGCAAGCGTATGCTCGGCAGGGACTGGCAGGGCCTCGACCGATTCCCGGGATGGACGATGCGCGCGATCAACCCGGCCGTGCACGTGGCCGACCGGGTCGTAAGCAAAGATCGTGACGGGCTGGGCGACAAGCTGGAGGGCATGGGCGCCGTGCATCCGGGCGCCCCTGCCCCCGCGCTGAACGATGGACAAACACGCGTTTTTCTTGATCTTGGACCGTATCCTCTCGACCGCGCCGAAACGGTGTCCCTCGATGCGCCGTCAACCCTGCCCGGATTTACAATGAACGGCCTTGTGACGCCGCTCGGCATGGGCGTGACGCGCGGGGATGGGCCCAACGCGCTTGCCCCCGAACACGCAGCGTCGCAGCGGTTGGCGGATGTGTTGAATCGGCTGAGCGCCAATGGCCTGGCTGGTGCCGCTCCCTTCACCGCGACGGTCGGCGGGCACCGGGCGCGCACGCCGGAGGAGCTCCTTGCCGCGCTTGGGGCGACAGGCCATACCGTGGCTGTTCGCGATGCGCGCTACTTCGCCAATTTCGGGCACCTGCACTTTCAGCGGCCGTATCTCCAGCGATCGGGCGAGACGATGGCGCAGGACGTGATGATGCCGTTCTGGATCGACACACAGATTGCGGTGCCGGGCACGGGCGGGCTATTCCATCGACCCAGGCCGCTGCTGGTGCCCGTGAGCCATGCCGAGTACGAGTGGGAAGTCCGCGGACCGCGGATCAATGCCGATGTGAGCCACTACTTCGGTGTGGATGGCAAAGCGGAGTTTCGCACCATGGACACGCTGGACCAGGCCTGGGTGCTGCGGCGCTTTGCCCATGTCTACACGGGCGCACAGGCCGCTGAGGTTACGCGGCTGATCGGGCTGGTCACGGTCGCCTATCTGCACCAGCACGCGGCGCATCCCAAGCTGCCGTTCGGTGGCTATTACACGTTGGGCGTGTGCCAGGACCCGGTGTCGGCCATCGAGAAGAAGCTGATCGGCAGATCCAGTTTGTTCCCCAATACGGTCGACAGCACGCTGTTCAATGACCCGCGCGACGTAGAGGTGAATGCCTTGTTCGCTGCGATCCCCAAGGACCGTGACGGGGCCAAGCCGTCACCGGAACGAGTTTTCGGTTCCCTGCCCACCGAGCCCGGCGCGGATGGCCGTTTTGCGGCAGTCACCATTCCCGGGCTCGCGGACGACCTCCGCATCACGTACAGCGCATGGCACGCGGGCACACTGGATTCGGCGCACGGGAGCTCGTTGTATGTTGCGCTTGCAGGTGGGTTGGCGCTGATACTCGCAGCTTTCCGCTTCGCTGCGGTCTGGCGACGCAGGCGGCGCTCGGCGTGACTGAGATCGACTTGGGGCGGCTTTGCGGTCGTTGGCGGCACAAGAGTGCAACTGAAATGGTGCAGTCGAGACTCCTATCAGACGGAGATTTGGATTCTTATGGCCGTCCAGAAAAAAGCGCCCGCGAAGAAGACCACCACCCCGCGAGGCTTGGTCAAGTCGGCAGCAAAGAAATCGCCGGCCAAGAAAACACCGGCCAAGTCGGGAATTAAGACGGGAGCCGAAAGTGTGCCCGCCAAAAAGCCCGCGGAGAAGCGGGCGGCGGCGACGAAACAAGCGGTGGGTGCTCATAAAACGGGAAGCAAGACGGCTTCCCGTGCCGCAGGTGTTTCAGTAGCCAAAAAGTCGGCCAAGAAGGCAGCTCCGGGCAGGCGGTATGCTCCAGCGGCAAGCAAGCAGGTGGAGATTGAGATGCGCGAGATGCACGAGGGCAAGTTGACCATCGGCAAGAGCAAGATCAAGGTCACCAATCCGAAGCAGGCCATCGCCATCGGCCTCGCGGAGGCTCGACGGGCCGGTGCGGACGTGCCGCCGAACCCGCGTACGGGCAAGTAGGGCAAGGGCGTTAACGCGCGGTCGCCGCGAGCACGGCATCGGCCACCGCAGCGGCTTCACGAGCGGCTTGCAGGTCGTGTACGCGCAGAATATGCGCGCCGGCGAGTACCGCAGCCACGTTGGCCGCCAGCGTAGCGTCACGGCGGGCAACTGCGGCTGTGGGCGCTGGGCCTAACTCCGGCTGCACCGGGCGCACGGCGTCCCCGAGAAACCCTTTGCGTGAAAGCCCAATCAGTAGCGGCCTGCCGAGCGGCTGCAGTAGAGGCAAATCGGCGAGCAGAGCGAAGTTCTCCGCACCCTGTTTGCCGAAGCCGAAGCCCGGATCGAGCACCACGCCTTCCGTGCGGATGCCGGCGTCGGCGGCCTGGATCAATCCACGGGTAAGCCCTTCCAGCACGTGTTGCCGTAGCTCTTCGCGCGACAGGGCCGGTTGTGTACGCCAGTCGTGGGGACGCCCGCGCGTGTGCATCAGCATAAGGCCGCAGCCGGTTTCGGCCACGGCCTGCGCCATGGCCGGATCCCAGCTCAGGCCGGAAACATCGTTGACGATCTCGGCCCCAAGCGCCGCGGCGGCCCGGGCTGTGTCGGCGTGGTAAGTATCCACCGAAAGCACGGCATGGGGACGGATGCGACGAACCTCTCCCAGCACCGGCAGCAGGCGAACCTGCTCGGCGTCGGCGGTGAGCGGCGTGGCGTTGGGGCGGGTCGATTCGGCGCCGAGGTCGACGATATCCGCGGCGCCGTCGATGGCGTCGCAGGCTGCCTGGACCGCGGCGGCGATGTCCCGGTCTGCCCCTCGCTCCTGCGCCCAGCCATCGCCGGAGAAGCTGTCCGGGGTGAGGTTCACGATGGCCATGAGTCGCGTCCGCTCGCCTAGGGTCAGCGAGCGGGTGCGCAGCTGCCAATCAAAATGCGGACGCAGAGCAAAGGCCACGAGCGTCATTGTAGACTTCGGCCCATGAGGCTTTTTCGGCTGATTGTTTTGCTTTTCGCGGCGCTCGCCTTTGGTTCCCTGTGCGAAATGGCAGACGCACAAGCAGCCGAATCGCCAGAAAACGCGGTAGCCCCTGCAACGCGAGCACCCCAGCTGACGTATCCTACCGCCGCGTCCACACCGCTCGGCGGACGCGTCGCCACGTTACTCGCCGAGTCCCAAGCTGCTCACGCGCATTGGGGCATTGCAGTGACGGCGCTGGACGGCACACCGCTGTATGGCCTTGAGGAAGGAAAGCTCTTTCGTCCGGCTTCCACGGCGAAGCTCTTCACCACGGCTGCCGCGATGTCGTTGCTGGGGCCTGAGGCGCGCGTGCTCACGCAACTGACCTATACCGGCGAGCTGCACGACGGCACCCTCGACGGCTTTCTGTCGCTGCGCGGCGCGGGCGATGCCAACTTCGCCGGAGCGAACGCGGGTAGTTCCGGCGGCGATCCATTTGCCGTACTCGAGGAGTTTGCGGCGCAGGTATCGTCTCATGGCATACATGAGGTCACGCAAGGTGTCAGTCCCAGCGGTTGGCTGCTGGATCCTTACCCGCGCGGATGGGCGATTGAGGACGAGCTTTTCGGGTATGGCGCTCCTGTGAGCGCCTTTATCTTGAATGACTCCGCCGTGCAGCTCACTGTGACGCCGGCTGCCAGTGCAGGTGAAACGGCTCTCGTTTCGCTGACGCCGTCTGTAGGGAGCCTCCATACGCTCGGCACGGTCTACACCGTTCCTGCGACCGCCCCGGCCGGGCTCGAGATGCACCAATGGCCCGGAAACGAAGGCCTTTTATCTATCAATGGCACTGTGGCCATCGGTGCGCCCGTACACGAAACGCTTGCGGTCGCCGACCCAGCCGCCTTTGCGGCAGCTGCCTTTGCCGAACGCCTCGAAGCACGTGGCATTCATGTCGCGGCCCGAAGACCTTCCTGGGCTTACCCCAATGATCCGCGCAGCTTTGCGGCGATCATTCATGAACCAGTGGTGCTGCCGCGCGATGGCGAGAGTGTTTCTTCCTTGCCGTTCTCAGCGGTGCCTCCGTCCAGCGATGTCTTTTCACCTCAAGCCGCAAGTGCGACGTCCGTTACCAGCAGGCCGCCCCGTTGTGTCGATGCCTGTGTGGTTCTAGCCACGCACACCTCAGGGCCGCTCGCAGATGATGTGGGATTCACGCTCAAGCGGTCGGAAAATCTTCATGCCGAAGCCATGCTGCGCCGCCTCGGTGCCGCTTTCGGACGAAATACCACCTTTGCCGCAGGCGTTCGGGTTCTGCGGCAGTTTCTGTCTGATGCTGGCCTTCCGGATGGAGACGTTTCTTTCTTCGACGGCTCGGGCCTGAGCACGCAGGATCTCGTAACGCCACGGGCGGAGGTGCAGCTGCTGGCGTATGCGGCACGGCAGCCGTGGTTTGCACAGTGGAAGGCAGCGCTGCCGGTCGGCGGTGTCGACGGCACGCTGGCTTCGCGGTTTACCCAAGCGCCCCTGAAGGGGCATGTCTTCGCGAAGACGGGCACCCTGGGTGAGAGCCGGGCACTGGCAGGCTATGTGCTCTGCGCAAGCGGGCGTACCGTCATCTTTGCGATTCTGGATGATGATCACGAGCCGGGAGGGACGGCGGATCGCGTGGCGATGGACAAAATCGTGGAGGCCATCGCGGCGGCTTACTAGAGCCATTCCCGATCGGTGTAGTTCCGGCGCGAGCAACACTGCAGGCCTCCAGTGCGCAGACGACGGGACCCGTTTGCTGACATCCAGACGACAAGTCGTCCGGGGCCGTCTGTTTCAGTCGAGATGACACAGCTAGAGATAAGAGAGAACGGCTACAGAACCTTAGGGTGCAGCCGCGACTGTTAGCGCGGAGTGTGCTGCTTGATATAGTCCCGCAGCTGCAGGTTCAGGTCCAATGCCTTCGCGACACCGGAATCCAGCATCCGCAGCCACTCGGCGGCAGGGTCTTTCAGGTCGGCCATCGAAAGCAGGTAGCTGGTTTGCACGATGATTTCGAGGGAGTTGGAAAGATCGTGCGCGATACGACGAATGTCCCGCGCGAGGTCCTCGGGAATCACGGTGGTGCTGGCAATGGACACAGGGGGCGGCGAGGACTCACTCATGACGCGGTTTTCTTGCTCCGAAGGATAGGTGTCAACGTATCTGGGCTACTGTAACCACCAAGGTCGCCGATCAATGCAACTACGCGTGAGACGTAGACCGAGCCCCGCAGGATGCTGTCTTTCGAAGGCAAATGTACCTGAGGGAAGCGCACGTTGACAGCGCTGCGTCGGTCTGGGACACTTAGACGTTACGTGGTGGGCGCCTAACGGGCGTCGGCCGGTAAGCCGAAGTGGCGGAATTGGCAGACGCGCATGGTTCAGGTCCATGTACTCGCAAGGGTGTGAAGGTTCGAGTCCTTTCTTCGGCACCAGATGTCGCAAAACTCAAAAGAGATTAGAAAAGACGAGCAAACGGCGTGGGTTTCGACCACCTCTCATTTGCTTCTTCCTGCATCTCACCCCGTAGATAGCTAGATAGCTCATGCCGGGTGGCTTGAGCGAGGGGTTCTGTATGGCAGACAAGTTGGCGGTGGTAACGGGCGCATCAAGCGGTATCGGATTCAACCTGGCGAAGGTTTTCGCAGAAAACGGCTTCGACCTGATCATCGATGCGGAAGATGCGCGGCTTGGGCCCGCAGCGGCTCAGCTGATGGCATTGGGTGTGCAGGTAACGCCGGTGCATGAAGATCTTGCAACCTTTGACGGCTGCACAAAATTCTGGAAGGTAGTGGAATCCACGAATCGCAAGGTCGACGCTGTGTCGATCAACGCCGGCGTAGGCGTGGGCGGGTTATTTGTGGATACGGATCTCGAAAAAGAGGTCAACATGGTTCGCTTGAACTGCGAAAGTACCGTCCACATTGCCAAATATGCGGCCCGGAAACTTGTGGGGCAAAAGGATGGCAAGATCCTCATCACCTCGTCGATTGCAGCCGAAATGGTCGCGCCGAAGGAAGCCGTGTACGCGGCGACGAAAGCGTTCGACCAATCTTTCGGCAAGAGCTTGCGGTATGAGTTGAAGGGGACCGGCGTGAGCGTGACGTTACTACAGCCCGGCCCGGTGGATACGGACTTCTTCAATCGAGCGGACCTTGGCGACACCAAGGTTGGCACCAAGGGGAAGCATGAGTCGGAGCCCTACGATGTAGCCAAGCAGGGCTTTAAGGCACTGATGGCCGGCGACGAGCACGTCTATGCCGCGAGCCTCACGACGAAGCTCGAGGGCGCGATCATGGGGCTGGTCCCCGAAGCATTGCAGGCCAAGATGCACGAAAAGATGACCGAGACGGTGAAAGAGTAAGCGCGTCCGTTTGCGATATTGTCCAAGCAAATTGTGGAATCGCGAGCCGAAGCAAACAGCAGGTCTCTCCACCGGGCAAACGGTGTCGCTGTCTGCTGACACCCAGACGACAAGTCGTCCGGGGCCCGTTTGCTTTGGTCGAGACGGCGAGTTCTGATAAGTGCTGGTGTGCGAAATCAATACAGGCGACTCGCTGAAGGTGAGTCGCCTGCGTTCGTTTGGGCGCTGTTAGTGGCCGGCACTGGCCGCGGCGTTTTTTGGTGGACGCGGGATGAACAAGAGCAGCGGCAGCATGGCAGCGCAGAATAGTGTGAGATAGCGGATGATGTCGATATACGCCAGGGTCGCCGCCTGTGCGTGCATTTGGTTATAGATGTATTGCTGCGCCATGTGCTTTGCCCCGGTGAAGGCGTCCCCAAGGCTGCCTGTCCGGTTTGCCGCCTTCAAGGCATCGGCAACCGAATTTACTTGCCGGTTGAAAGCGGGATTGGACGGGACGAGGTCCCGAATCATCGAGTTTTCATGAGCCTGGGAACGGCGCACCAGGAGTGTCGCCATAAAAGCGGTGCCGCACGATCCACCAATATTGCGTGCGAGATTTGTGAGTCCGGAGACATCGTTGTTCTCTTTTTGTTTTACGCCGACATAGGCCAGGGTGTTGATCGGAATGAAGAGGAAGGCCAGGCCCGAGGCCTGAAACATGCGCATGACGACCAGTTCGCCGTAGCTGATGCCGAGATTGATCTGAGACATGTACACCAGGCTGAGTGTGAGCGAAAGAAAGCCGTAGCCGAGGAGCTTGCGTGGATCGACCTTGCTGGACAGGACGCCTACGACAGGCATCATCGCCATCATCATGAAGCCGGCGGGGGAAAGCACAAGGCCGGCGAGTTCTGCGGTGTAGCCCAGCAGGGTTTGTACAAACTGAGGGATCAGGATCGTGGTGCCGTACAGGGAAAAGCCGAGCACGAACATGAGCACGAAGGAAATCGCAAACGATCTTCGGGTGAAGAGGGTGAGATTGAGCAGCGGGCGGCGGCCTTCGCGCAACAGCTTCAGCTCCCACCAGATGAGGGTCACAAAGGCGACGACCATGACGCCGGTGAAGAAGGCGATCAGGTGCGAACCGAACCAGTCGTCCTCCTGGCCCTTGTCGAGGATGAACTCGAGTGAACCGAAGGTGAGGCCGACAAGCGCGAAGCCGAGCAGATCGAGCTTGATGCCGCCCTTCTTTGATTCGGCGACTTCATGCTTCACATAGGGCGGGTCCTCGACGATGCGCGAGGTAAGGAAAAGGGAAAGCAGACAAATAGGGACGTTGAGGAAGAAGATCCAGCGCCAGTCGAAATTGTCCGTGATGTAGCCGCCCAGGGTCGGCCCGATGGCGGGGGCGACAACGACGGCCAAGCCGTACATGGCAAAGGCCTGGCCACGTTTTTCGGGCGGAAAGGTATCGGCGAGGATGGCCTGCTCACTGGGCGCGAGGCCGCCCCCGCCGACGCCCTGCAGGATACGGCAGAAAACCAGAATGGGCAGGCTGGGCGCAAGGCCGCACAGCGCGGACGAGATGCCGAAGAGCGCCACACAGATCATGTAGAACTTCTTGCGGCCGATAAAGGTGGTCATGTAGGCGCCGGCGGGCAAGATAACTGCATTGGCGACCAGGTATGCCGTGAGGACCCAGGTCGCTTCGTCCTGGGTGGCTCCTAGACCACCGGCGATGTGCGGCAATGCCACATTGGCGATCGAGGAATCGAGCACCTCCATGAAGGTGGCGAGCGTAACGGTCATGGCGACGATCCAAGGGTTGATCTTGGGTCGCCAGGGTTGGCTCACGGACATGGTCGTGCTAGGAAGGTCGGCAGTTGCGGCGGCGGCCATAAGTTCTGTTCAGATTCTAGAAGCAGGATCAGGATTCAAAAATGACACCTTTGGTTGCCCTTCAGGTTACTTCCATGTTGCGAAACGAGCCAGAGCGAAAAGAGTGTTTCTTCCTGTGGTTGATCCTGTGGGTTGATCCGAGGGCCTGAGCGGGTCGCCCGAACAGGGGCAAGCTGAAGATGCTAGGCTTCTCGTTTGGGACCACGTGGCCGGAATGCCCGGTCCGGGGGATGACCGGTTGGTGATGATTCCAGGCTGCACCCGATAGCCGCTTTCACAAGGTTAGCTGTCGGGCCGGGACGGATCGGAGTTGCGCGGGATGAATGCGGATCTTGAACACCTTGTTGTGCTGCAAGCGCAGGATCTGGAGCTTGCCCGGTTTCGTGGCGAGCTGACCGAAGCGCCGCGGCGGGTGCTGGCGGCGCGGGAGACTCTGGCAGCAGCCCAAGCTGCGCTCGCCCGCAACAAAGAGCGGCTGGGGGCTGAAGAGAAGCTGCGCCGGCAGCAGGAGTCGGAGATTGCAACGCAAAAGACGAAGATGGAACGGCTGCGTCGGTCGCTTGATGCGGCCACGAGTGCGCAGCAGGTAGCCGCCTTTGAGCGGGAGATCGGTTTTGCTGCGGCCGCCGTGGGCACGCTGGAGGAAGAGGCGTTTGCCTCCCTGGAACGCACCGAAGCCCTGGATACGGAACGAACGGCGCGTGAAGCTGCGGTCGCGCGGGCGCAAACGGGTTTTCTCGGCGAGGAAACACGCGCGGCGGCGATCAAGGCGCAGCATACCGCCGCCATCGCCGGCCTGGAGCGGGAACGTACCCAGTTGCGCCCCCAAATCGCGGAGCGCTGGTTAGCCGTCTACGATCGCCTGGCAAAGACGCGCGGCACCGCGATCGCGGAGGCCCTGGGTACGGCAACGAGCGGTAAGTGCGCCGCCTGCCAGATGGGGGTACGTCCGCAGCGCTGGCAGGACCTGATCGGCCGCGACCACCTCGACGAGATCTTTCATTGTGAAAGTTGTGGCCGGTTGCTGTTCTGGGATCCACGCCGCGATACACCCCGCCCCTGGGCTGCGGGCGAACGGCTGATGACTGCCCAGGGCGGGGGCGGACGGCTGGCCGGGGGCGCGCCGAGTCATGAGGGTGGTGGTGCCCGATGAGCCTTGATGCCACCGTGGGCGCAGGACGCAAGATCATTTGCGTGGATATGGACGAAGTGATCGCCGATGCGCTCGGCGAACACCTTCATCGTTATAACCACGAATTTCATGAAGGACTGACGATCGACGACCTGCACGGCCGCTGGATTTGGGATGCGGTGCCGTCAGAACGGCACAATGTGCTGGAACGCTACATCCGGTCAGATGATTTCTTTGCAAATTTGCGCGTGTTTCCGCAGGCACAGCGCGTGCTGGAACGATTGCAGGAACGGTATGAGGTGTATATCGCCACGGCGGCGATGGAAGTGCCTACCAGCTTTACGGCGAAGTTCGAGTGGCTGAAGGAGCATTTCCCGTTCATCCGTCCGTCCCACATCGTCTTCTGTGGGGATAAAGGGATACTCAAGGGCGACTTCCTGATCGATGACAATCCGCGGCAGCTACGCCGTTTTGGCGGCGAAGGCATTCTGTTCACAGCGCCGGCAAACGCTTATGTGAACGAGTTCCGGCGGGTGAACGACTGGCTTGAGGTGGAAGCGTTATTTCTTGGATAGTGCAACGACACTGCGCTGCAGAAAGCAGGCTTCCACGGATGTAAGAGAAGCAAAAGCGAGAGCTATGCTTTCCACCAGCCCGAGGAAACCTGTTCGCTAGCGACGGCGCTTGTTTCCGCCGTTGTTGCCGTTTTTCGCGCTGCGCAGGGGGATGCGGGAGCCGCTGTGATGGCCGCGTGGTTGTTCCTGCATGGTGATGATGAGTGCTGTACATTCCTCCACGCCGATGCGCTCATAGCTGTGCGTGGTGGAGGCATGAAAGAAGACGGCGTCGCCGCATGCCAGATCCTCTTTTTGACCCTCATGCGTGAGGCGCAAGCAGCCGGAAAGCACGTATAGGAACTCTGACCCGACGTGGCTTGTGGTGCGGGGCTGGCGGCTTTCGGTAGCAGGGAGGAACTCCGCCACATAGGGCGCGATGCCGCCGTCGACCGGCACATGGCCGAGGCTCTCGAAGAAATAGCCTGGATCTTCAACGCCGCTTTGCGGAAGGCGTTGGCGATCGGCAGCGCGCAGGACACGGAAGAGCTCCGGCCGCTCGGGCTCGAAGAAGTAGCTCATGTCCTTGGAGAAAACCATCGCGATGCGTGCGAGGTTACGCAGGGTAGGAACGACGCGCCCGGTTTCCAGCTGGGAAAGAAAGCTGGCGGAAAGACCTGTGTGACGTCCGAGCTCTACGAGACCCATCTGTTTGCGCTGGCGGAGGTATTTGATGCGATCGCCGATGCGTTTGTTTTCGATAAACGCTTCGGCAACCTGCGGGTCAATGCCGCCTTCGCCAGCTTCGGCGGTCTCAGCCACTGTTTCGTCTAGACGTTCGAGAAGGCCATTGCCATTCATCCCGGCAAGATCTTCTTCGAGGGTGACGGCATCATTCGTGTGCATGCCGTTTCCGTTGCGCGTTCCGTTGTGCTTTCCTACAAAAGAGTCAAGGGGGTTTAACCGTGAAAGCGGCTGAGACATTTGATTAGGCACTGTCGGGATCTCCGGGAACACCGGCGCAACTCGTAACAGTGCAGGCCGGTTTACCCTATGAAAGATGTTGAAGTGGGACGGAACGATGCTCGCACATATGGAGCGACCGTATCAATTCAAGCGGTAATCGGCCAGAGTGTGCGATTAGTGCTAGGCTCGCTATGATGCAACGCAGTGCGCCGCGGAGGATTCAGCCCTTTCTTCGAGGGCTTGCGAATGCCATGTTTTGCGTGGCCATGGGGCTTTGCGGCTGTGCCAGCCCCGGCCCACCGCGTGCTCCTTCCCTGGGGCTACCACATCCGGTCACGGATTTGGCAGCGAGCCGCGTGGGCGATGTCGTGGAGCTACGCTTTACCGTCCCGTCGCAAACCAGTGACGGCTTGCCTTTGCGCGCGAAGACGGTGAACGGCAGCGTATGCCGGCAGATCGGGCCGAATGCACCCTGTCTTGCCGTGGATGGGAACGAGACACGGACGCCTTTACAGGTTCCGGGGGCTTCAGGGCGTGCGGCGAACCCCACCCTGTGGACCGACCGGCTGCCCCCAGAACTGAACGCCGGGGCACCGCGCCTCCTGCTTTACCGGGTGACGTTGCGCGATGCAATGGGACGTGCTGCCGGTGCTTCCGATCCCGTCGCGGCAGCTGCAGGGGCAGCACCGCCAGCTGTGACGGATTTTCAGGCCGAGGGCACCCGACGGGGTGTAGCCCTGCGCTGGACGCCGCTGCCCAGTGCGGGTGAGGTGCTGATTGAGCGCATCGATTCTACGGCATGGGAGCCCGCAGCTTCGCGCTCCCATGCGGGCACGTCGCGGGCACCGCGCGCCGGTGCGGCGCAACGGGCTCAGGGATCCGGGAGCGTACCGGCTCGCAAGACAGCTGATCCGCCGGGTACGGTTTGGCTGCAAGCGGCACCGGGGAACGCGAGTGCCGCCGCTACGGTGGACGGCACCGTGGCGGAGGCCGTGCCGTATCGCTACTGCGCAGTGCGGCGAAGAATCATGCCGGTGGGCGGTCATACCCTGGAACTGCGCAGCGCGCCTTCGCTGGTGACCAATGCACTATGGCGCGACGTGTACCCCCCCGCTGCGCCACGAGGGCTTTCTGCGCTGGGGTATACCGACCCGGGAACGCAGAGGGACGGTAACGATCAGCAGGGGAAGGAGCGTTACGCCGTTGATTTGATCTGGCAACCGGTGGAAGACACGCGTTTGGCTGGGTACCTTGTGTACCGTCAGGGGCTTGATACCGAGGGCGGCCCTCGAGCGAAGGTACGGCTCACGCCGCAGCCGGTCGCGACGCCGGGTTTCCATGACGCCACGGCTCTAGCGAATCGGCGCTACCGGTACAGCGTTTCGGCGATCGATCCCAAAAGCAATGAAAGTGGGACGGCGGACACGGTGGTTGAGCCGTTTCGATGAGGGATGAAGCCGTATCAAGCAAGACCTGCTTAGCTCTTATTGTCATCCGCAGCAGAGCGGAGGGATCTGCTAAGGGACTCGTTATAACGCCGAGGAGAAGCAGATCCCTCCGCTTCGCTACGGGATGACAAGCTTCGGTGCCACGGGATGACAAGCTTCTGTGCTACAGGGATGACAAGCTTCTGTGCTACGGGATGACAAGCTTCTGTGCTACGGGATGACAAGGTGTCGGTATGCCTTTACCCGAGCGGCGTAATTCGACCGGCTTCATTGGCCGCCGGAGGCTTTGCGGGCGGCTTCGAACTCGTCCCCTGGGCGCCAATGGATGGATTGCGGCTGCGACATCGCCTCCCAGCCCAGATCCATGCCGAAGCGGACGAGCTTGGCGTCTCCGCGGAAGTCCCATTTCACGTCGAACTCGTCGGAAAAATTGTGGTAGTTGTTGTCATTGAAGGTCTTCTCCTGCGCGGCGCCCCAGGCCTGGTCGTGCCCTTCGTAAAGCGTGCCGGCGTCGATGGAAAATGCCGGGATGCCTACGCGGGAGAGTGAAAAGTGGTCGGACCGGTAGTAGGAGCCGGCCTCGGGCCGGGGGTCAGGGACGATGGCCAGATCGAAGCGCTTCGCTGTGGCCTGCACGGCAGGATAAAAGCTCGTACGCTGCGCTCCATTGACGTTGACCTCGCGCTGAATGCCGAGGGGCAGCAGCATATCGTAGTTGATATCAAGAGCAATCTGCGCGGCGGGAATTGGTGGATGTTGCCCGAGATACTCCGAGCCGAGTAATCCCTGTTCTTCCGCGGTTACAGAGGCAAACAGGACCGAATGCGGCAGGGTGAGGCCATTGTCAACGGCAGCTTTCCAGCTCCGGGCCATCTCCAGCAGCACGGCGACGCCGGTGCCGTTGTCCGCGGCGCCGTTATAGATGTTGTCGCCTGTTTTGCCCGGCACGATCCCGAGATGATCGTAGTGGGCGGTATACAGCACCGCCTGATCGGGCTTGTGCGTAGCGGCGCTCTCGCCGGGGAGCATGGCGATGACGTTCGGGCTTTGGAACGGCCGGACCGTGCTGGTAACCACCGCTTGCAGCTGCACCGGCAGGGGCACAGCGTGGAAGCCGCGCTGGCCGGCTGCGGTGAAGGCAGCGTCCAAGGTCATGCCGGCCATGGCAAACAGCCTGCGGGCGGCTTCGAGGTGGATCCAGCTGGCCGCCTGCAGGCGCGGGTTGGCATCGTCCCGCAGAAAGGTTTTTTCGCCGGAGTTGGAGTTGCGCACCACATCCCAGCCGTAGCTGGCGAGGTCTGTGCGATGGATGATGAGCGCACCGATGGCGCCCATGCGCGCGGCTTGCTCGAATTTGTAGGTCCAACGGCCGTAGTAGGTGAGCGCGCGACCGCCAAAGAACTTCGGATCGGTCGAGGGCGGGTCCCCAACGATACAGACGATGACTTTGCCTTTCACGTCGATACCGGCGTAGTCGTCCCAGCTGAACTCCGGTGCGGTGATGCCGTAGCCGACAAAGACGACCGGCGCGTTGAAGACCGCGGTCGGCGTAAGAGTCTGGTTAGAGACGACGAAATCCTGGCCAAACTGCAGGCTAAGCGCACCGGGCCGTGGCGCGGTGGCCTTGGAGCCGGCGACTTTGGAACCGGCGGCTGACCTCGACGATGGAGTGGCCGAGGTGAAGGTGAAGCTGGTTTCGACCGGGTTGGCCTTCATGCCGACGAAGTTGACCTCCTGCAGGTAGGTTCCATGGTCCCCTGCCGGGTAGAGCCCTGCCTGCGTAAACTGATCGGCGATGTATTCGGCGGCAAGTTCACCCCCGCGGAGCCCGGGGTACCGGCCTTCGAAGAGGTCTGAGGAGATAAAGCGGTCGGCCTCGCGGATGCGATCGGCGCTGACGGCGGCTTCCGCTTTCAAAAGTGCGGAAGGCTCGTTGGAAGCCGGGGTCTCCTGCGCGTGTAGAAGAAACGGTGGCAGGCACGACAGCGTGAGGGCGGTGGCAAGGGCAGCAAGGAATCGAACGCGCAAAACGCCTCCAGGCTTGGATGTTGGCTTGGGACGATAGTACGGGAATACTGGCAGTGGCTTCAAAGATAGGCGGCGCGGTGCTCGACGGCGTTTGGTGGTGAATTCCGCGTGGTTGTTACGGCAGTGATGTCAGCCGCCGTAAGCGCTTCAGGAGAACGAAGCTGCTTGCGAGCGAGATCATCGCTGCGATGATGGAGAACCCGGCCGACAACAAGAAAACTTGCCACCCGGAGTCCGCGGTCGGGCGAATCAGGAACGCAAGACCACCCGCCACAAGAACTGCGAGCAGACAGGGTTCGAGGTACATTCGCCATGGTCGCCGCAGGAGTAATGCAGGTGAGCGGAGGAGAACGTACGGCACGATGCAGACGAGGGTCGCCAGGGCCGTGACGATGGCGGTGGCGACCGCCCAAAGTACAACCATCGATAATTGATCTTGTAGAAGCTGCCAGGAGTAGGGATACCAACGATAGGCACGCCAGTCGCCGATGCCCAACCACACGAGAAGAACGGCCAAGTTCAGCGCCCAACCGCACGCAGCCGCCAGCAACGTTTCTACGACAACCCTGCCCGTCCGGAAGGGGCCGGGTTGGAAACTACGTTGCAGATCGCGATCCGAAGGCATGGCCGACGCTATCCCTTACTAGACATTGAACTTGAAGAACAGGATATCGCCGTCTTTCACAACGTATTCCTTGCCCTCCGAGCGCAAAAGGCCTTTTTCTTTCACGGCCTGCTCGCTCCCGAGGGCGAACAGATCGGTGGAGCTGTAGCAGTCGGCCTTGATGAAGCCGCGTTCGAAGTCGGTGTGGATGACGCCTGCCGCACCGGGTGCTTTGGTGCCGCGTTGGATGGTCCAGGCGCGGACCTCCTGCACGCCGGCGGTGAAGTAGGTGATGAGTCCCAGCGCACGATAGGCGGCGTGGATGAGGCGGTCGAGGCCGGGTTCGGTAAGACCGAGATCGGTGAGAAACTCGCCCCGTTCTTCGGGTTCAAGCAGCGCAATTTCGGATTCGAGCGCGCCGCAGATGCGGACCACCTCGGAGCCTTCCGCGGCTGCCCGCGTTTCGACCTTCGCCGTATGTGCGTTGCCATTCGCCAGTGCACCATCATCGACGTTGGCCACGTAAAGCATTGGTTTTGCCGTGATGAGGTGCAGGTCGCGGGCGGCCAGCCGCTCGTCTTCGGAAAGGTCGACTGTGCGCGCGGGGCGGCCGGCTTCGAGTGCTTCTTTCAGCTTGGCGACAGCCGAACCTTCGGACTTGATCTTGGCATCGGTGGTGTTTTTGAGCAGCTTCTCGAGGCGTTGGGAGCGCTTTTCGACAGTGTCAAGATCGGCCAGCAGAAGCTCGGTATTAATGGTCTCGATGTCCGAAAGCGGATCGACGGCGCCGGCTACGTGCACGACTTCGGGATCGTCGAAGCAGCGCACGACATGGGCGATGGCGTCCGTGGAACGGATATGGCCGAGGAACTGATTGCCGAGCCCTTCGCCTTTGGAGGCGCCGGCGACCAAACCGGCGATATCGATAAACTCCATCGTGGTCGGCACAAGCGACTTCGGGTGAATGAGTGCGGCGATCTTTCCCAGACGCTCATCCGGCACGCTGACGATGCCGACGTTCGGATCGATGGTGCAAAAGGGGTAGTTCGCGGCTTGTGCCTTGGACGCGGTCAGCGCGTTGAAGATGGTGGATTTGCCGACGTTCGGCAACCCGACGATTCCGCAGTTTAAAGCCATACAGCGTGTGTACTCCCGACCTTTCCATTGAAACACGCAGGGTAATGTGAGGGGTGATCGATCCGACTCTTACCACAAAGCTGTAGACTTTTAGCACAGAAGTGGTACGTTGAACCTCATCACGCAACAGCGATTTATCTGGGGCTTGTTTGGATCTGTCGACCGCCTGCGCGGCCTGGGCCAGCTTTCGATCTACATCTGCAGCACCTATGCCTTACCAGGAGAGTCCTTGTGCGCGTGTCGATGATTTCGGCTTCTTCCCTCTTATTGCTTTTGGGCATGTCGTGTGGGCCGCTGGCCGCGCAAACCTTTGCCGCGGGGACGAGTGCCCGGCCTGAACTCGGCGGCGATGTTCCTGTGAATACGCCTTCGGCGTTGCCGCCCCACCACAAGAAAACTGATGCGCCGCTGCTGTACGCCCGCGTTCGCGGGGGCATCTACAGCGTGGATGGGATGGTTGGGAAAGTGAAGCTCAACTACGACGTACGCGGGGCAAGCTATTTGTATTTCTTTGTGCCCGGCCTGGGCACAGCCGTGGTTTCGCTGGAACCCTCGGCGGAGGGAGTGTTGGAGCCAGGCACTTACCATGATGGCGAGTTGACGATGCGCGCAGGGGACCACACGCTCAATCTGACCGGCGTGGAGAGTCTGGTGGACGACAAGGGCAAGCAGCCCGGCCCTCTCTATGTACGGCTCGACCGCAATGCGTGGCGGCTGAGCCGCGGCCCCATGCTGGGCTTTGGCGCTGCTTCCCAGGCACCGTATGAGTGGCCGGGTGCGATGCCGTCGCAACCCGTGGCAGCCGAAGCCGGCGAGGCGACCTTGCCCGTGCCGCCGGCTCTGTTGCCGCGCACGGTCGCCTATAAGGTGCCGGCCTCGGCACTGCGGTAGAAAAGTGCGGTCAGGATAGACAAGTGCGGTCAGGATAGACAGGTGCAGTCGGGATAGAGAAGAGCGGGTTAGGGCTGCGTGATGCCGATCCATTCCCCATCGGCACCTCTTCGGCCCCAGGCCATGCGTGGTGTGTTGTGGGCCAAGCCGAAGCGTCCGTCGGGGCCAAGAAGAATCATGCCGCCGTGACCGCCGAGCCGGCGGAACAGGTAGGCGATCGCGTCGGCAGCGGCTTCCTTTGGGGAACTGCCGGCGGCGACCCGGTCGGTCGCCCACTTCCCTAGCACCAGCTTCATCATGGGCTCGCCCCAGCCGGTCAGGGAAACAGCGGCGGCCGTGTTATCGGCGTAGCAGCCGCAGCCGATAAGGGAGGAGTCGCCGACGCGGCCGGGAGCTTTGGACAGGGTGCCGCCCGTGGAGGTCCCTGCGGCGAGATTGCCGGACGCATCGAGAGCGACGGCGCCGACCGTGTCGTGCGAGTGGAGCGTGGGGTCGTCAAACTGGAGTTCCGTAGGAAGACCGTGCTGGATGGCGTCGTCGACCGCGATTTGGGTAGGGGTTTGGTCTTGCATCGGAGCTTGAGCGGGAGTTTGGCTGGAGTGTTGGCCGGGATCTTGACGGCGCGCTTGCTTTGCGGGTTCGCCGGCGCTGCGGGCGGACCCTGCCGTTTCTACCCCAGCCGCAAGCTGTGAGGCACCCTGTACCGGGGCGCCAGGAGCCCGGGAAAACTGCACGTCCGAGGGAGCACCGGCAAAGGTGGTATCGGGGAGACCGGCGGCCTCGGCCTGCTGGAAGGTGGCGAGGCGCGCGCGTTCGCGTTGCAGGACAAGCTCGGCGTTGTCGATGAGTGGCATGCCCTGCGCGGCAGCAAAGGCTTCCGCGCCAGGACCGACAAAGTAGACGTGCGGCGAGTGCTCGAGCACCAGCCGGGCAGCCTGGATGGGATGCCGGAGATGCTCGACGCAGGCCACGCCCCCGGCACGCAGGTCGGCGCCGGACATGAGAAGAGCGTCAAGTTGCACGCGGCCATCGCGGGTAAGAAAGGAGCCACGGCCGGCGTCGAAGGTGTCGTCGTCCTCCATCACCGAGATGGCCGTCTCAATGGCCTCAAGCGCCGCGCCGCCGCGGTCGAGAATGGCCCACCCGGCGCGCAGGGCATGGCGCACGCCGTGCTCGTGGGCAGCAACGGCATCATCTGGAATGGCCCAGGCGCCGCCGTGGACAAGGAGAACGGGTTGCGATCGACGGGAGGGAGTGGATAAAGACATGCCTTGCAGTGTACGGCGGAGGCCTTTGCCCCGCATTACGGAGCGGCAATCCAGTAGGCCTCGCGATGTTCCACCACGGCATCCGGGTACTTGGGGACGCGCACGATTAACCGGTGCAGCCCGGCAATGGACCCTGGGGAACCGGGCAGAAAATGCGGCTGGAAGCTGAGGGCATAGCCGTTGTGGACGCGATTGGCAAGGGTGTTGAGGCTGCGGTCGAAGCCATTTTCAGAGGAAAAGTTGATGTACTCGCCGCCGGTTTCCCGCGCGAACTCTTTGGGCGCGTTTTTATGCAACGCCTGGAGGGCCATGAGGATCAGGCCCACGGCGCCCATCTCGGCGCCATCGCCGGTTTTGAGATCCTCAACGATCTCCTCGCGACCGGGTGAAAAAGTGAGCGCATCGATCACGGTATTGGTGCGATTGAGAGCTTCGATGACGGGTGCAGCTTTGGCAAGGCTGCCATGGTCGCGGGTCTCGGAGACCAGCAGGATCATTCGGCGGCCGGGGGCGTGACGGCGTTCGAGAAGGCGATTCGCGAAGGCGATCGCATCAAGGATGCCGTTGCCGCCGTCATCTGGACAGGGTTCGATGAGGGAAAAAGCGCGGTCGCGCTGCTCGGGGTTGGCGGTCAGGCCGGTCAGCAGCTCCGGCTCTGTGCCGAAGTCGGCGACGGCTACCTGTGCGGGCGCGCCGCCTACGAGGGCGTCGACCATGGTGGCGAGGCCGCGGATCTTCGGGCCTTCACGAAAGGCTGTGCGCGAACATTGCACCAGAACGACAAGCGAAAGCGGGATGGGCTCACCGGATTCGTCAAGCTGCACGCGCTGTGGGACGCCGTCGGCTTCAACGGTGAAATCGCCCGCGTGCAGTCCATAGATTGTCTCGCCTTTCTTTGTACGCACTTCGGTAGGCACCAGCACAAGTTGCGACTGGACGGTGATGGTCGTTTGCGGATTGGGTGTGGGGGCGTTCTGGACCGGGGTACCCTGTGCCGGAGCAGAGTTTCCGCCCATTAGCAGAACTGAGGAGCAAAGGTGTACCCGCACCCATCGCGGAACCTTGGAAGACGAAACCAGAAAACCTGGAACCATGGAGCACGGACCTGTAATAGCTAGTGTAGCGGCCCGCAAAGGGAGTGCTTGACGTCGACGCGGCTCCGTTGATTGAAGCAGAACCGGCAGCCTCGGCGCACTGCCGTCATCCCATTCATCCTGTTTTATCCCCGTTCGGCGGCGGAATACGCCCGTTCGCTGTAGTACCGGTGACGAGAGATGAGATTGCCCCTAGTCTTGTCGACGTATGGCAAGGTCGGCACAAATGGTTTGCACACCGTGTCGGAGCACCCTTCGGCAGCTCCTCTTGGAAAGCTCCCGGGAACCTTCATGGGAACTCTTCAGGGGGGTACAAAACAGTTAGGCTGGGCAAGCCGAGCCGCATCGGATAGAACAATACGCGGCGAACACCCTTTCGCAACACATATCTCAGGAGAAAGTACCAATGGCAAAAGCAGTAAAAGTTCTCGAAAAAGGCGTGGTTTACGCGGCGCGGGCGGGCTGGACTGTATTCAGCAAGCTGAACGCGATCAGCCCGAATAAAAGCTTCACGCCCAAGTGGAGCGACAAACCACTATTAAAGAGCTACCAGAAGGAAAAGCCGCCTCTCGGCTGGCCGCGCACGACCGATTCGCTCTGCCCCAAGTGCATTCCGGAGATCCGGCAGCAGATCGTGGACGGCAAGCTGCCGCACGAAATTCTGCTGAACGAAAAAGTTGGTGAGATCAAGGCGCAGATCATCGAGCGCGACGGCAAAATCCTGATGGTGAAGGATTGCCCGATCCACGGTCATTTTGAAGATGTCATGTCGATTGATGCGCCCATGATGCAGCACCTCGAAGACGTCTTTCCCGGCCGCGACATCCGCGCGCACAATGACGAAGGTTTGCACAATCATGGCACCTCGACGGTGACACACGGCCGCGGCTCCGTGTTGACGATCGATTTGACTAACCGCTGCAACATGATGTGCGACCCCTGTTTCATGGACGCCAACCAGGTCGGCTTTGTGCATGAGCTGACGTGGGATGAGATCAAGACAATGCTCGACAACGCGATCACGATCAAGCCGCGGCGTCAGATGAGCGTGCAGTTTTCTGGCGGCGAGCCGACGTTGAGCCCCTACTTCCTGGATGCCGTGGCTTATTCCCGCAAGGTGGGCTATAACTCGGTGCAGGCGGCGACGAACGGCATTGAATTTGCCAAATCGAAGGAATTCTCAAAGGCCGCAGCAGAAGCGGGTTTACGCTACGCCTATCTGCAGTTTGACGGCATCGGCAATGCGGCCAACTCGCACCGCAAGGTTGGCAACGCCTTCGATGTGAAGCTGCAGGCAATTCACAACCTCCATGAGGCCGGTGTGGACATCGTGCCCGTGACGACCATCATCAACGGTATCAACAACGAGCAGGTAGGTCGCATCATCCAGTTTGCGCTGGATAACCCGAAAAAGATCAATTTTCTGTCTTTTCAGCCGGTAAGCTTCACGGGCCGCGATGAGGCTGTTTCTGATGATCGTCGTGAGGCGCAGCGGTATACCCTGTCACACCTTGCACACGACATTCGCGATCAAACAGGGCTTGGTGAGTCGACCCGCGATTGGTTCCCGATTTCGTTCATGTCGACCTTCTCCGATTGGGCTGATCTGGTGCACGGGCCGGAGCACGATTGGGGTCAGCTCTCCTGCGGCTGCCACCCGAACTGTGGCATCGGCATGGCGCTGATGATCGATAAGGAAACCAAGGAAGCGGTACCGGTTACGGCCTTCCTGAACGCAACGCAATTGGCCAAGGACATCGCCAAGGTCAACGATGCCGCGCGGGGCAGATTCATGACGGTGGTCGGTGCAGCGCTGGCGCTTATCCGCAACTACGACCCCAAGAAGGCGCCAACGCACTTCAGCATCTTTTCGCTACTCGAAAAGTTCGACAAATGCTTTGGAGCGACCGGGCGGAACTATGGCAAGGTCACTGCGGATCGCACGCAGGCTGACATCGAAAAGCGTCGCAAGGATCGTTGGAACTTCTTGTTCATCGCCGGCATGTGGTTCCAGGATCTCTTCAATTACGACTTCCGCCGCACAGAACAGTGCATCATCCCTTACGCGACGCAGGAAGGCGAGATCAGCTTCTGCGCATACAACACGGGTGTAGGCTGGCGCAACATCATCGAGAAGATGCACATGACCTCCACGCTCACCAAGTGGTACGACGAGCATGGGCGGCATGAAATCTTCGCGGGCGGCAAGAAGGTGGGCATCGACAAGCAGGATAAATACGATCTCGTCCTGAACGATGCGCATGTGAACTCCGCCGCGAACGATACCTTTGAGAAGTCCGGCATTGCCAAGAACGCGCGCGAGGAGAAAATTCGGGCCCGTGATGCGAAGCTGAAGCAGGATGCGGAAAACGCCCGCATGGCCAAGCTCTATCGTAAGGAGATTCTGAAGGAGCCCGAGATGCCGGGCGGCTTCGTGGCTTTGGGCGAGATCGGTGGCTTCGGTTCCGTGAGCGGCATCAAGCCCGCGACACCGGCTTCCAAGGTGGAGGTCGTCACGGAGATCGAAGAGCCGGTCGCCGGGGACTAACCGTCTACTCTAGTCATAGAGGAAAGGCCGCCATTGGCGGCCTTCTCTTTTGCAGCGACTGCGCTTCAGCAGGGAGACCCGCCCCTAGGGCACTTGCAGACATATGAAAGGTCCTCTGGCTCTTAAACGGCAGAAGCGTGCATCCAATCGCCTCCCTGGAACTCAAACCAATAGCAGTTCGGGGTACATAGGACTGAGCGGAGTCGGTAATGGCAGATCAGCAATGGAAACCCAAGGTCAACCCATGGCTGATTGCGGCTACGGTTGCACTGGCCGCCTTCATGGAGGTACTCGATACCTCCATTGCGAATGTGGCCTTGCCGCACATCGCCGGCGATCTTGGTGCCAGCCAGGATCAAAGCACCTGGGTGCTCACAAGCTATCTCGTGTCAAACGCCATTGTGTTGCCCGCCGGGGCCTGGGCTTCCAGCGTCATCGGCCGGCGTAATTTCTTTCTCGCCTGTATTTCACTTTTTACGTTGGCCAGTTTCTTTTGTGGCATTGCACCATCTTTGCCTTTGCTGCTTGTATTTCGAGTGGTGCAAGGTGCCGGCGGGGGTGGGTTGCAGCCCATGGCACAGGCCATCATGGCAGATAGCTTCGATGAGAAGCGCCGTGGTCAGGCCTTTGCGCTTTATGGGTTGGTCGCCGTGCTGGCGCCGTCCATTGGGCCCACGCTGGGCGGCTGGATCACGGACAACTACTCTTGGCGCTGGATCTTCTACATCAACATCCCCGTGGGCCTGCTCACCTTCATCCTGGTAACGCGGCTCGTGGAGGATCCGCCCTGGATTCGCGCCGACCGCGCCAATTTGCGCAATCTTGACTTCGTCGGTCTCGGTTTTCTCTCGCTCGCGATGGGAGGCATGCAGGTCTTTCTCGACAAGGGTCAGGAAAAAGACTGGTTCGGTTCGAACTTTATCCGCTTCTTTGCCACACTTTTCGGGCTGGGTATGGTCGGCCTCGTATGGTGGGAGCTGCGCAAAAAGAACCCCTTGATGAATCTGCGGCTGTTTAAGTTCAGAAATTTCGCGATCTGCTGCCTGTTGATGCTTTTGGTGGGCGGTGTCCTCAATGCGGCCACCGTGCTGCAGCCGCAATTTATGCAGGAATTGCTGGGCTACACTGCCACCAAAGCCGGTGAGGCGCTCACCGCTGGCGGCATTGCGCTGGTCATTGTCATGCCGATGGCCGGCATCGCCGTCGGCAGGTTTGCCGCACGCAATCTGGTGATGATCGGCTTCACCTTCTTCGCTTTCAGCTTTTACTACTCCTCCACGCACATCACCCTGGATATGTCTTTCGGTTACAACCAGTTCGTGCGCGTGTTACAGATGTTGCCCATCCCTTTTGCTTTCATCTCGATCACCAATGCCGCCTATGTGGGCCTACCGCGCGAGGCTTCGAACCAGGTCTCCGGCATCATCAATTTTGTGCGCAACGTCGGTGGCAGCGTGCTGATCGCGCTCACCGGGGCCGGCGTCACCCAGCGCACGATGTACCACGAGGCTCGTCTGCAGGACTACATGCAGCCCGGCAGCCAGGCCTACACAAGTCAGGTGAACGCGCTTACCGGCTTCTTCCGCAGCACGACCGGCAACACCGCAGACGCGCATGCCATGGCGCAATCCTCCATCTACCAGCAACTGAACCAGCAGGCGTCGGTGATGGGTTACCAGGATGTCTACCGTGTGCTTTGCTGGATGTCGGTGGGACTGATCGCATGCGCTTTTCTACTCAACAAGAACCGACCCGGCCAAGGCGCGCCTGCCGGAGAAGCGGTGCACTAGAGCTCGCATAAGCGGGCGTTTGCTTTCCGAACTTTTCGTCTTTAGCAGCAGTACCTATCGCGGCACGGCCTCGCCCCGAAACATAGCCGCTTCGGCAGCACGACGGCGCACCAGTCCTGGTACGATCTGCTGGTTGATGTGCACCCATTCCGCGAACTGCGCGGCGGCTGCTCCATAATCCTTCGCATTTACCTTGCGAAGGAGCTCCGATCGAACAAAATTCCCCGAACCCGCATTAAAACAAAAGTCCACCAGCGCATCGAACTGAAATTGCTCCAGCGGCGCCATGACCTCACGGTTCACACAGTCGATTGCAATTCCAAGATCCTCACGCAGCAGCACCTCCGCCTCCAGTGTCGTAATGGAGTGATCGGCCAGCACATCGGCCCCGGTATGCCCATATCCAACCGTCCACACACCGCCCGCATCCTGGTACGCTTGCAGCCGCAATCCTTCAAAGGTTTTGGTCAGGGAAAGTCCCGCATCGCTATATCGAAAATTCTGCATCATCGCACCTCCTGGCGCGTGGAACGGGCACGAGTCGTAACACCTTCGTGTGCGTCGAATAAGGAGACAACGCCTACCAAAGGCGGCGTAAACTGGAAGCTGCGAGTCGTTGTCCGGCTATATAGCAGGCGTTGCCCCTGCTTGACACAACGCCGCACCCCATCGAACGGAGTTAATAAAACCTTGGCAGAAGCGATGTACGATCTTGTCGTCCTCGGTGGTGGCCCCGCCGGTTATACGTGCGCCATCCGCGCAGCCCAACTCGGCCAAAACGTGGCTCTCATCGAAAAAACCGACAAGCTCGGCGGAACGTGCCTGCATTGGGGCTGTATTCCGACAAAAAGCATGTTGTTCTCGGCTGAGGTGTGGGATCACCTCAAGCATGCGACGAGTTACGGCATCGACGGCGTCGATGCACCGCGTGTGAATTGGGACAACCTCATCAAGCGCAAAAATGACATCACCATCAAGCACACCAAGGGCCTTGATTTCTTGATGAAGAAGAACAAGATCACCGTGGTGCGTGGCCACGGCCGTCTCCCCGGTCCAGCTCAGGATGGCGTGTGGTCGGTCGAAGTCACGGATGAAGACAAAGCCCAGAATCGCGGTCGTGATGCCCAGGCCGAGGGCTATGCCATGCAGACCAAAACCGAAGTGAAGGGCAAGAAGTTGGTGCTCGCCATGGGCTCCGACGCCCGTATGCTGCCCGGCTACGGTGCTGACGACACCCTGATGACGAACATGCAGATTCTCACCCTGCCTGCCATGCCGAAGTCCATGATCGTCATCGGTTCAGGAGCTGTAGGCGTGGAGTTCGCCTCCATTATGAACAGCTTCGGCGCAGAGGTCACCATCATCGAAGCGCTGCCTCGTATCGTTCCCGTCGAAGACGAGGAAGTCTCCAAGGAACTCGCGCGGCAGTACAAAAAGCGCGGCATCGAGATCAACACCTCGTGCAAGGTCGAGAAGATCGACAAGAATAATCTGGGTGTCGCCGTCACTTGGACCGATGCCGCCGGCAAGCAGCAAACAAAGCAGGCTGAAAAGGTCCTCGTCGCCGTCGGTCGCGCCCCGCGCACGTATGACGCCGGTCTCGACAAGATAGGCCTCGAGCTCGATCGCGGCTTCGTCTCGGTGAACGAGTGGATGGAAACCAAATTTCCCGGCCTGTATGCCATCGGCGATATCGTCGCCGGCCTGCCACAGCTCGCCCACGTCGGGGCCATGGCCGGCATTGTCGTTGCATCCAAAGCCGCTGGTAAATACGCTCGCCCCGTCCGCAAGGACCGCATCCCCGGCTGTACCTACTGCGATCCACAAATTGGCAGTGTCGGCCTTACCGAAGCCCAAGCCAAGGACAAAGGCTACCAGGTGAAGGTCGGCAAATTCCCCTTCGTCGGTAACTCCAAAGCCACCATCCTCGACGCCCATGACGGTTTCGTCAAGGTCGTCTCCGACGCAAAGTACGGCGAAATCCTAGGGGTGCATATCATCGGCCCGTCCGCCACGGAGCTCGTCTCCGAGTGCGTCACAGCCATGGAGCTCGAAGCCACGGTAGAAGAGATGATGTTCACCATCCACGCCCATCCCACCCTTTACGAGTCGCTGCTCGATGGCTTCTCCAGTGTGGAAGGCATGGCGATCAACGTGTAGGATCAGCTACTCATCACCGAGAATGCCTTGCAAGGTACATTTGCGAGAACTCCCTTTCTCCCCGAGCGGAGTCCCCGAAACCAACTCAACTAATGAAAGCTGGGCCACATGCACAATGAATTCACGGCGCTTATCGAGAAGCATGGCGAGTGGTATGTCGGTTTCTGCCCTGAGATCCCAGAAGCGAATGGCCAGGGGCGGACGTTGGAGGATTGCCGGCAGAACCTCACAGAGGCGATCGCACTCGTCCTGCTGGACCGGCGCGAAGATGCGGAGCGCGACATGTCCAAGGCCGTTGTGCGCCAAACGATAACGCTTGCCGCATGAACCGCGAAGCACTTTTACGCTACCTTCGCCAATATGGTTGCCAACTCAAGCGCGAAGGCGGAGCTCATTCTATTTGGACGAGTCCTACGGGAAAGATGCAGGCCGTTCCGCGTCATCGCGAGATAGAAGATTTCCTCGCTCGTGCTATCTGCCGTAAGCTCGATCTTCCCGACCCTGCACGAAAGGATAGCTAGGCGTTATGCCCGGTGTCCTCCATTTGCTCCATCTCGGCCGCACTCCCTACACCGAAGGCCTGCGCATCATGCAAGCTGTAGCGGCGGCGCGCAAAGCGCAAGCCCTGGGCGACACGCTGCTGCTGATGGAACACCCTCCCGTACTTACCCTGGGCCGCAATGCGACGCGCGCCAACATCCTCGCCACCGATGATCTGCTTGCACGCAAAGGCGTCGACATCCACGAAGTGAACCGTGGCGGCGATATTACTTACCATGGTCCCGGCCAACTCGTCGGCTATCCCATTGTGGACCTCCGCGGCGACCTCCCCGGCAAACGCGGGCCGCACCTCGGCCCCGTCGACTTCGTCCGGCTTCTCGAAGAAGTCCTCATCTTCACCTGCAAAGACTTCGGCGTGCCGGCGCAGCGCATCTGCAAGCGCACCGGCGTTTGGACCTGCGCCGGCGGCTCTATTCTCGAAAAGAAAATTGCAGCCCTCGGTGTCCACGTCTCCGGAGGCATCACGACCCATGGCTTTGCGCTTAACGTCACCACCGACCTCCGCGACTTCGATTGGATTGTGCCATGCGGCATCACAGACCGTACCGTCACCTCGCTTGAACTGGAGGCTGACCCGGTGCTCGGACCCACGATGCCCCGCGCTGCCGATGCCGTCGCTCGCAACTTCGGTCGCGTCTTCCAAACACAAATCCTTGCCGCATCCACCTTTGAAGAGTTGCTCAATCCTGGCGCCGCCCTAGCCCCGTATCCGCCGCCGAACGATTAGCGCACCACGCTCCGCGCCGGCGTCACGCCCGGCTTCGTATAATCGGCGAGTGCGCCGCTATTGACCGCCCCGGAGAACTACCGCAATGCCGACCGAAGTCCTCATGCCCCAGATGGGCGAATCCATCACCGAAGGCACCCTGACCAAGTGGCTGAAGAAGCCCGGCGACACCGTCGCGCGTGATGAACCACTCTTCGAAATTTCCACCGACAAGGTCGACGCCGAGATCCCCTCGCCCATCGCCGGCACTCTCGGGGAGATCAAAGTTACAGAAGGTTCCACCGTTGGCGTGAACACCATCGTCTGCACCGTCAGTGAAGGCCATAGCGCCGCGCCGACCGCACCCGTCGCTGCCGCACCCAAAACCGCCACACCGGAGACCGCCGTTCAGTCTCCGGCCGAAGGGGAGACCGTCACCCCCTCCGCCGAGGCGAACGCCATTCGGGACACCGCCATCAACAACGGCAACGGCATCTCGCCCGCTCCCCAGACTCCTTCAACGGCCGTCAAACCCACCTTGGGCACCGATGTGCTCATGCCGCAAATGGGCGAATCCATCACCGAAGGCACCCTGACAAAATGGCTGAAGAAGATCGGCGACACGGTCTCTCGCGACGAACCGATCTTCGAAATCTCCACCGATAAAGTCGATGCCGAAATTCCATCGCCCATTGCCGGTACGTTGACGGAGATCAAAGTTCAGGAAGGCGCTACGGTCTCCATCAACACCATCGTCGCCGTCATTGGCGGTGCCGCTCCCACGACAGCACCGGCAGCGCCCAAAATCGCCGCACCAGCCGCCAACGTCGCCTCCGCAAATCCCACCTCGGCCAGGACCCAAACTTCCAGTGCCCCGTTCTCCAGCGCCATGAATGGCTCGGCCACTCAGGCGGAACCGCAGCGTTCCTCCCCACTCGTGCGCAAAATCGCCGCCGAAAACAACCTCGACCTGTCTGCCGTCTCCGGCACCGGAGCCTCCGGCCGCATCACCAAGCAGGACATCCTTGGCTATTTGGAAAACTCCGGCAATCTCGATAGCGGTGCCGCTTCCACACCCACCGGCGCAGCCCAAGCACGGCAATCCCAGCCGCCCGTTGAGTTCCAGAATCAGACCACGGCAGCCTCACAGCCCGCCCCCGACGCCGCCACGCACGCCACCTACGCGCAGGCGCAGTCCGCAGCGGCCACCACAGCCCCCGCCAAAGCCGCCGTCGCGCCCACCCCGCAGCCCGGCGAACTTGTGCCGATGTCCAAAATGCGCGCCATCATCGCGCGCCGCATGGTGGAATCCAAAGCCACCAGCGCTCATGTCCACACCGTCTTCAAGGTGGACATGACCCGCATCTCCAGGCTGCGCGAGAAAGAAAAGAACAAATACGAGCAGCGCAACGGCGTCAAACTCACTTACATGCCGTTCATCACCCGCGCCACGGTGCAAGCCTTGCGCAAGCACGCCATCGTGAACGCGGCCACCGAAGGCGAGGCCATCCGCTACAACAAACACATCAACATCGGCATCGCCGTCGCGCTTGAATGGGGCCTCATCGTTCCCGTCCTCAAGCAAACGGAGGAAAAAAGCTTCCTCGGCATCGCGCGCGGCATCGTCGACCTGGCCGATCGCGCTCGCACCAAAAAACTCGCTCCCGACGATGTCGCCGGCGGTACCTTTACCCTCACCAACTCCGGCATCTTCGGCGAACAGTTTGGCACGCCCATCATCGCCCAGCCCCAGTCCGCCATCCTCGGCATCGGCGGCCTCAATAAAGAACCCATGGTCCTCACCGACAAAGACGGCAACGACTCTATCGCCGTCCGCTACATCCAGCGCTTCACCCTGGGCTTTGACCACCGCATCATCGACGGTTCCGATGCCGGTAAATTCATGACCGACTTCAAGACCTATCTCGAAAACTGGACCGAAGACATCGGCTAACTCAGCTCCATCAAGGAAGCGGCAGACACAACGGTCTGCCGCTTTGTTCTGGATTTCGGGTCGTTCGGCACTCAAATCTTAGCGTTCAATGTTTCAAATTGTCCTTCCGTAGCGAAATGGAGGGATCTGCTGTTTCTCTTTATCGTTTGCGCAGTGGGGAGACCTGTAGTTTCCCTAGCTTCGGAGCCACTTGAAGGAAGAAACACTCTACGCAGCAGAGCCTTTCACCGTCTCCTTCGCACTCACAATCGCCGCCACCGGACCCGCAAGAATATTGAACACATTCTGGATCCAGCTACCAATCACAACCTCTATACCCGCGCTTACACCCTTGCTCGTGAGAATGGTTTGCAGCGCCGGTGTGGCCGCCTGTACCGCGATCGAAGCCTTCTGGGCTCCGGTCAGCTTCGTACCCGCCGCCAAGGAGGCCTGTGCTACCTGTTGCGCGCCCACAATCGCATTCACCGCGACTTGGTACTCCGGACCGGCCGGTGTCAGCGCCAAAATCGGTTCAGCCATCACGGCAGCTGTCTCCAGCGCCGCAGCCACAGGTTGAACCTTCAAAAAAATCGCCTTCACTTGATCGATGAAACGTTCGATCGCGCTCTCGGGCGCGGCTACAACGATACCGTTTTCCATGAAATGTCCTTCTCCGCCTACGCGGCATTAAATCCCTCGCAAGAACAAGCTTCGTCATTTTGGCCGGAGCGCGAAGTGAAGAACTTCTACTTCGGGTGTTACAACACGTATGACTCCATCCAAAATGATGACCTTACTCATGACCGGGAGAGATATTTGTGGTGCCGCCGTCCTTGTTTGTTACTTGCGTATGGTTTTGAGTTAACAACGCCAGACCGGCCGCATTGGTGGCCACAGCTATAGTCACCAAATCGCGAAATCCGAAATGTTCAGCCGCCATGCAAGTCAATAAGCCGATAACAACCAACAGTAACGGCGTCGTTTGTCGCGCGTTTCGGGGAGTCACAGAGCACATAGCTCCACCTTTCTTAAGTATGTTTCCCTGTCATATACGCGATCGCCGCATGAACAAATGTAAGAGCACCACCAAATGCACCCACAAATCCTTTCATCCGCTGCATACTGCGCTCGTGGCAATCCACGCGTCCTTCGAGTTGTTGCAACCTGCCTGGCTGCCCAATACCCATCAAGTGGTGCATCTGCACCTTCAAGCCGCTTAAATCTTCCAGCACCTTCTGCTCGAAGTCCGTCATCCTTCACCTCACGTAAAGCCGCGCTGCATTGATACGCTTCACACGAAACCCTCACACGGCCTGCTTACTTTAACTGCGCCGTTGCGGAGGCCGGTCACTGTGCTACGCTTTCGCGCGCTAGCTCACCGGAGCCTTCACAAACAAAGCGCTTGACCATCGCGAATACTGGGGCGGCGTACTCGCGTCATACATGCGGATATAAAACCGTTCCACCTGAGCCGACCGGGGAATCGAAAAACTCGCCACCGGGCTGCGCAGCACCGACGCTCTGCTCCGCCTCGGCTGCCAGCGCCATCTGCCGCTCGGCCATCTGCTCCGCCACGCGCTCCAGCGCCGCCGCTGCCGCGCTCATCCGTTCCATCAACTCGTCCATCTGTTCCTCCTAAATACTGTTCAGCTAGGGCTGTTTGTCATAGGTGTGGCTTGTCATCCCGACCGAAGCAGACCGGGTCCCGCACGAGCTTGCTCGTGTGGGTGGTAGCAAACAGCTTGGTCGTCTGCGCGGTGGAGAGACCTGTAGTTCTGTGAGTGCTGCACCACACCTGAAGGAGAACTGCTCTAAGCCCGCGCACGCACACCGCAACGCCGCACCCGGAACGATGTTCCCCGGTAGGCCGCCTTCTCCCGCAGCAAAATCGCTGCTCCGGTAAACGTCGCCCGTGTCAGCGTCCACACACTCGCACGCATATCGGCCACATGCGCGTCGGCCAGTTCATAGCTCATCCCCATCGCGGTCGGGGCATTGGTCGCCACGCACACCTTCGCTTCCATCTCCGGGAAGTCCCGCGCAAATAAAAAGCCGCTCACCGTCAAGCGCTGCCCGTCCAGCTCCGCGCCTGTGATGATCCCGCATTTCTGCCGCGCATCGTGCCCGTCCCATCCCGCCTTGTAGTCCACCGCCATGCCCAGCAGACTCGGCAATGCCGCCTCCGCAGCCGCCCGCGTCAACACCACCCGGTGCCCCCGCGCGCCGCTCGGCGCCTTGTCGCTCGGCACATCCACCAGCGTCAAACAGCCCTCAAACGGCAGTCGGTTCGGATGCCCCGCCACCTCCGGAAACGCCACCGCCATCGCCCGCACAGCCCCCAACCGCGTAGCATCCAACCCCAAAGAATCGAACCCCCGATGCGCCCGCACAGCACATTCCAAGTCACCCTCCTTCAACCGCATCATTCAGCTACTCAAGCGAACGCAACCCTCGCCACCTCATCCCTCAATCCTGAACAACCCGCGCCGGCAGCCCCCGTATCGCACGCACTTCATCCACACTCAGCACGCCCGCCTGCAACAACTGCATCTGCATGCTCAACTCCGTGCTCTCATCCCGGCTCTCCAGATCGCTCCACACAAACCGCAAATCCCCCCATCCCAGCCGCTTCGCAATGACGTCCCGCGTCAGGTAGTCCGCCACCAGCTTCGCCAGCGGCACCACCGCGCTCTGGAATGCCTCGTCTGCCAGTTCTTTCGCCGTCGTCCGGTTTACATCCAGCGTCACGCCCAGCAGCATCGCCGGCAGATCGAACGCATTGGCAATCATCGTCAGCAAAAACTGCTGCCACTCCAGCCGCAGCTCCGCATCCGTCCCGCCGGCCAAACGAATCACCTGCGGCGGCTCCTCCGAGCTCAGCACCGGCACGCGCCCCGAGCCCTCCACCTCCTCCTGCCACCACCGCGTCAGCCGTTCATGCTGCTCCGGCGTCCGGTCCTTCAGCCACAGCGCATACTGCACCGTGCCGTTGGAAGCCAACCGTCCCGCATACCGGTGCGCACTCAGCAAGCTGTTGATCGACTCAAATGCGACCTCCAGCTTGCCCAGCCCAAACACCGTGTGCGACCGCGGATTCAATCGCAAATACATCAACTCCCGGTCCAGCAGTGGTCTGGGCCCTTCCGCCCCCATCCGCCCGGTCACCTGGGCATACCGCGGCTCTTCCGGATCTCCTCCCCACGCCGGATTCACCTGGATCGTCGCCCCATCCACTGGGTACAGCCGCACCGGGAGGGCCGCATCCCCCAGCTCGATCTCGATCGCCCCAAAGCCGCCCACCAGCATGTCTTCAATCACCGGCTCGATCAGCATCCGAAAGCTGTCCGTCGCATTCGGCGTTCCCAACGCCGCCGTCAACACCCGCGCCCGCTCACTCCGATCGCCACCCGCATCCGCAGCTACCCCCGGCAATGCCTCAATCCGCCAATCCATGCACGCAATACGGTCCTTGATGCAATTGATCGCCCGCCGAGCCGCCGGGGTCTCCGCCAGCCGTCGCAAGTTCCCCGCCGTCGGCTTCGGCAATCCGTTACTCACCCCCGCACTTCGAAACGGCACCAACAAACTGCCCGCGCCAAAAGAACCGCCCAAACCTGGCCCCATCGGCGCCGCCGAGGTCTTCCGCTCCCCCACGACCTCACCCCTACCCACCGCCGACATCTCACGCACCCAATCCCCACGCACCCGTTCCCAGGTCCGGCTCACCGCCGCTCCCCACCCCATAACCCTCTCCTTTCGCGCACAAACAAAAAGAGCGCAGCCGCAGCCACGCCCGAACCAGCAGTACAAGTAGTTGTAAGTTCTAAGTTGTAGGTTCTAAGTTGTCGGTTGAAACTTACAGGTTCTAACTTCTGAATAAAAGTGTTATCTCGACCGTAGCAAACGGCCTCATCGTCTGCGCAGTGGAGAGACCTGCAGTTTTCCGCTCGCAACGAACAACATTTGAGAAAACCCATCAGTCCCACGCCACGTTCGAATGTCACCCCTCACACCCGCAACTCCCGCCGCGCCGTCTCCGCCACGCGCCCCAGATCAGCCGGCGTCAGAACCCGCAACCCAGCGTCCTCCATCAACCCGACCCCAAACCGGTACAGCTCCGGATCGCTCACCTTCGCCAGCGGCTCCACCAAAGCCGTCAACTCCAAGGGCACACCCTCGACCCGCAAAACCCCATCCCGCAGCTTCGCCGCCGAAAACGCCAAACCCTTCGCCGTCTCCGTATCGCCCTCGAGCGACACCGCATGAAACAGCCGCACCTGCCCATTCCTGTACCCGCAATCCAGCCGCAGCGGATCCCCCGGCTGTGTGTAGTCCCGCGCCGGCACCCGCTTGCGCAGCAGCGGCCACACCCCGGCCCGCTCAAACTCCGTTCGCATCTGTCCCGCCAGCGCCACCCGTCCCCGTACAGCCCGCTTCGGCCCCACCCGCTTCAGTGGCTCCACATACAGCCGCAGCAGCAACTCCATCTCCGCCGGCAAACTTTCCGCTAGGGTCCCCTGTGCCGCACTGATCTGCAAACTGTTCGACAACGAATCTTCGAGCCCCGCCAAAACCGGCTTGCCTGCCCCTACCTCGCCAGTCCCAGCCTTCCCCGCCCCAGCCTCAACCGCCAGCCGCCCGGCCAGCTCCGCCTCCAGCGACTCCAGCATCTCCACATCGGCCTCCGGGTCCATGCACCGCACCCGGCTCCAATCCCGCGTGAAGCGCACTGCCGCCCGGTCCTGGTCCGTCATCCGCAGCACCACACCGATGTTGGTGAACTCACCCCGCACCGGGTCCGCCACATACCGGATCAGCGAAAACTCACACCGCACCCGCTCGCCCATCCACCACCTACATCACCAGTTTGACTCCATTGTGCATCCTCTCCACAGTTTCCCGCACAAAGATACTTCCCCCAGTTTTCCATTTTGGGAATGGCGACCGGCTCGAATCGCGAAACGCGGCAATCAACTCCCGTATCCGGCCCCGCCGTCCGAGCAGCTGCTCCACCAACCGTTCCAGCACCGCCGGATCGCCACCGTACCAACCCGGCGGCACCCCTTCCGCGATCGCCCCCAGCGCCTCCGCCCGAAACGCCTCCAGCCGGCTCAACCAGGGCTCAAAACTCTCCCACCCCGTCACCCCGGCATACACACAGTTTCTTGGGTACACGCCGCGCAGCGCCACATCCGGAAAGCTCCATTCCCCCGCGTTGAAGCAGAATCCCTGGTCGATAAAGGTCGCCCGGTACTTCCGCTCCCGCGCCCGGCGCTCAAACACCGCCTGCCGCCCATTGCAGTTCCCGGTCCACTTGTCCACGGCGAGCATCCCGGCAAACTCCCCGAGGTTCCGCACCTCGTCCAGCTGCGCCTCCGGCAGATAGTCCATCACCTGCCCGGGCATGAGCCCACCGATAAACCGGCTTCCAAACTGCAGCCCCGCCGCACACCTCACCCGTTGCCCGCGGCCATGCTCCAGCACCATCTCCGGGCTATGCTCCACCAGCCACTCCGAAACGTCCACAACCTCACTTTTCGGCACTGTCAAGCCGACAGCCTCGGCAATCCGCGTGGCTAAAAACTCATTCGCCAGCACCCGTTCGCCCTGCGGATTGTTCCGGAACTTCACCACCCAGAGCGCGCCATCGGCCCCCAGCATCAGCTGGCTTTGCGCCCCGCCCCGCATTCTCCGGACCGCCTGCACCGCTAACACCGCCAAACCCTTTACCCTCTACTCAGCACCATACCCGACCGAGCCGATATTCTGTGCAACGCACACCTCACCACCTCAAACCTCACGCCTCAACATCAACTCCACCCCCGCACCCCTTCCAACAACTCCGCCCGCACCGCCTGCGCCATCGCCATGGCCATCACCAGATCGTCATGAGCCCCCGGCGCCGCTCCGGCCCGCCCACGCTCATCGGCCACAAACGTCCGGCACTCCGCCAAAAGCCGCCGGCTCAAAAAACACTCCGGCCGTTCCCGCAGCATCGCTCCCATTTGCGCCACCATCTCCGGCTTCGAAGCCGCCGTCGTCAACCAGCCTGCCTGCCCCGCCTGCCGGTATAAACGCCCATAGTGCGGCTCCGTCTCCAAAAACGCCAGCACCGCCGCTCCATGATTGTTCCGCTCCACCACCACCAGCGCCTCGTTGTACTCACGCGCCAGCGCCGCACACACGGGCGCCAACGCCGCCGGCCGCAGCCGCTCCTGCAGCTCTGCACACTGCAAGCCCGTCGTCAGCTCGGCAACCTGCACCGCCGCAAAGTCCCCATCCGCGCCGCCGCCCGCCGTGTCCACCGCCACCACATACCGTTTCCCGGCACACGGCGGCAGCCAGATCTGCAAAGCCCCATTCCGCCGTTCCCATCGCGCCGGCAAAACCTCGGCCAGTCGCCGCTCCATCGCGTCCACCTCAAAGCAACATGCGCCCGTACTGCGAAAGCAGCTCTCGGCGTCCTCCGCGAACTCCTGACTCCGCATGGTCCCAAATCGCCGCTCCAGCCCGCGCCGAAACCCGATCTGCTCCCCTGAAAGCCCATGCCGTTCCACCAACGCCGCTTCTTCATGCGTCATCTCCGCGGCATCAACTCGCGGCCCCAGGTACGCCGGCTCCATCCACCAGGGCAGAAAGTGCCGCACCATCCCACCCCCAAACCCCAGTGCCCCATAGAACTCAGGTGTCCCGCAAACACCGGGTGCCCCACCCATCGCGGTTTCATCGCGATGGGTGGATCCCCAGCAGCTTGCCCCCGGGGTGAGATCGGCGGGCTCCACACCCGCCCTCCAAGCCTCATAGAAAGCCCCATAAGCCCCCTGCGGCGTACTTTCGAGCACCAGTTCTCCCCCGGGCGCCAGCGCCGCCCGCAGCCCCGCCAGGGTCGCCGCCACATCGCCTGGCCATCGACTCACCTCGCTGCAGTGCAGCTGCTGCACACTCAACCCGCGCCCCGCATTCGGATCCCCCGCACTCGCCACGCGAAACTCACTTCCAAGCGCCGCGAACTCCATCCGCCCCGCGTTCAGCGTTCGCAGCTGCAAAGGCCCTTCCCGCAGTTCCACAGGCAGATACGTCCAAAAACGCTGCACAATCCCAAATACCGCCTCGCTCGCCTCGCGCGTGTGCGCCACGAGCAGCGTCGTCGTTCCCGGCACAGTCATCGTCCGCAGAAAAAATCGCGCCGCAATCCAGGTCGTCATGCCCATCTGCCGCGCCTTCAGCACCACGTTTTCCTGCCCTCGCCGAGCCTCAAACGATCGCTGCGCCGCATTCGCCCGCAACGGCCGCATCCGCCCCTGCCGGTCGCGCACCCGCAACAACCGCGCGGCAAGTTCAATCGTCCCTTCCCGCTTACTCTTGATCACTGCGCCTAACTGCGGCAGCCCCACCAGTGCATCCGCTCGTTTACTCACACACCACGTCCTGCCTGCGCCCTTTCCCCTGAAGCCATAAGTATCGGCATCGCCATGATGATCGCGGCGGCCTCAGTAGATATCGGCGGCGGCCTCAAGATCGCAGCGAAGGACCCCGGTATTCCGCCCCGGATCCGGAAAACACTCTGGAAATACCGGAATCCCTCGAAGATCGTCTTGCTGTAGACCGTCCGCAATAAGCAGCGGAGCGAACACCCGCTAAAACGAGCTCAGCGCCACCCGCTTCCACGTGTTCGTCGCCACGCATACATAGTGGTAGTTCGCATCATCCGCAAATTGCCCCTGACTGCAAGCCGCACCGGAGCTTGCCGGCGTGTACAGCGACGCCTGAAAGCTCGGCCCCACACCTGCGCCGATCACCAGCGGCGCCGTCAGCACGCCCGCAGCCGTAAAGCTCGCCTGTTGCCCCGTCCCAAACTGCACCGCATTGCCCGCCACCCGCATCGTCGCATTCGACCCCCCATCATTGCCGAACAACAACGCATTTCCTACATTGCGGAACGCGATATCTCCCGAATTCGCATTCTGAAAATAGTCCCCACCCGCCGATGCATACGCAATCCACGGATTCGCTCCCGGCCCTCCGGAGCCGAGCCCGCTCGGCCCGCTCGTCGGCATATTGATCCACGCCCCGCCGTCGAAACCCACCACCTGCGTCCCACTCACCAGGGTCGCCGTGCCGCTGACGCCCAAACTTGCTGCATTCACCGCACTCGCAGTAAACGCATTCGTGTTCATCGCCGTCGCGTTCACCGTTGTAGCGTTCACCGTCGGCGCCGTCAGCGCCTGCGGAGAAAACGAGTACCCCGTTCCGCCCAGGTTCCAGCTCGCCGTGTTGCTGTTCGGGTCATAGAACAAAAAGTCCTGCCCCTGGTGCGAATCCATCGAAAGCACCGCATACCCCGAGTCCCACCGATTGCACCCATGCAAATTGCAATGCACCCGCAGCAGGCTCTGCTCCCCCGCGGTTGCGTCAATCGTGTCCCGCCAAACGCCTGTCACCATGTACGCCGCATCCGGTGGCTGGTGCGTTCCGCCCGCCCCCAGATAACTGCTCGCCGGCACCGCATTGCTGATCTGCCATCCGCGCGTTCCTGGTCCCACCGTTCCCTGGTACGTCTTGCCGGCCGATGAATACTGAATCGGCTTCGGCAAAAACTGCGTAATGTACTCCGTATCCGCACTCACCAGCTGCTGGTAATAGTGCGGCTCCTCCACCGCATCGCCCGCCGCCCACGCCACCGTATTCGCCGCCAGCGTCATCGTCCCGTCCACCGATGCCGTCGCCGCGTGGTACACACTCAGCACCTCGGCCATCGGGTACAGGTTGAATCCCCCCGTCACCATCCCGATCATGCCGCCCGCGCTGGACCCGTTCGCACCCACATCGGCGTACGTCAGTGTATTGCCACCCGTCGTCGTCACCGGGAAGCTTCCGTTAAAGCTCGCATCCGCCACGCCGCTCACAGTCAAGCTCAACCCATTCAGGTCATACGGCAGGTTCGCGCCCGTCGTCAGCGTCACCACGTTGCCACTGCGTACAGCACTCGCAATCGGCACCGACGCGCTCAAAAATCCACTAGTGTTCTGCGGATTCGTGTACCCCACCACCGTCGTCCCCGAGCCCGCATAGTACAGCTGCGTCGCACTCTTCGAGCCCACCACCGGAAACACCTGCCGCACCCCGTTCACCGTGTCGACCGTCTGTTCCAGCCCATACCCGCAAAGCCCGCCCACCGCCACCGTCGCTCCGGCGTAGTGCACCTTGTTCAGCGTCAACTGCAGATGTGTTCCGTCTACCGCCGTGTACGTCGCCGTTTCAAAGTTCGGAAACACCCCCGTCGCGGTCACATCGGCCACACACGCCACGCCTGCCGACGCCGGCAACGCCGTTGTGCTCGTCGCAAAACCGCCCTGCACCCCGCTCGTCGCAATCGGCAGCGTCACGGTGCCCGGAGAAAGATTGCCCGCCTGCGATCCTGCCCCCTGCGCTAGCGTCAAGAACACACTCACGGGGAAACTCGTTCCACTGAACTGCACGCTCGGCAACACATCCCCGCCCGAGCCGGCAATCGACCCCGCAGAAATCACCTTGGCCGGGTTCTTGTCCAACAAAAACCGCCCATCGCCCTGGGTTCCCGCCGCCGCCGTCGGGTTCACCGTCACCGTCGTCGATCCCGTCGTGCAGCCGCTGCCGCAGGTGCCCTGAAACACCCGTGCATCCTCGCTCACCTGCAGATCGAACGGGTGTGTCCCCTCATCCGCCTCATCGCGATACCCGCCCGCAGACACCACAAACTGCCCGCCCGCCAGGCAATCGCCCACCGAAAAACAGTTCACATCGTTGTTGAACTGCACATGCTGGCCCTGCGTGTTGTACGTTCCCGTCAGCTGCAGCACGCCATAGTTGCTTTTGCCGTAGGGCACCGCCTCATGGCTGGCCGGAAACAGATTCGACCCGCCCGTCGGCACCAGGTGCGTCATGTACGACACATAGCCGTTCGTACTCACGGCCCCCGGCCGTGCCGCTGCCGTTTGCTGCGCCGTCTTCGTCGTAATCTGCGTCACCGAAGAACTGAGGTACGAGGTCGCGCCCACCCCAAGCGGGTTCACAAACACCTCGTTCCGCGCACCCCCGCGCGCATCGGTCACATGCCCGCCCGAAGGAATCGAGCTCACCGGAATCCCATCCGTTCCCGGATAACTCCCGCTCGCCCGCACCTCACATCCGGTCGTGCAACCGGCGCTTGCCAACGCATTCGCAAATCCGTTGTTGCCGCTCCCGCTCAAAAACCCGCTCGCATCCAGAACGCCGTTCAGGCTGTTCACCTGCATTTGCGTTCCCGCCGGCTGCACTACCGTCTGTGTCGCCGTCGGCACCGTGCTGATCTTTGTCGAAAGCCCGCTCGCCACCTGCGCCGCGCTCGTGTCGACATAGTTCTTATCCGCGGCCTGCAGCGCGCTCACCGGATCCGCCGCCAGCTGCAGCGGCCCCGTCATCGCATCGCCCGCCTTCAACACACTCAGGTCGCTCGCCACCCCACCCGAGCCGCCCGCCAGCGCCCGTGCAATCGCATTGTCCACATAGCTCTTGCTCACGGTCTGCATCGCCACACTGGCTGGCAGCACCTGGCTCTCCACCGCCGCCAGCTTCACCGCCGTCCCCGTGCTCACGGGGATGGTCCAGAACTGCCGGCTCGTCGTCCCATCGCTCAGGTGGAACACCGCCGTGTAGTACGATCCCGTCGGGGTCGCGCCCCCATTGGCGGCCAGCGCAATCGACAACGCACCGCCCGCGCCCAGCGTCACCGACGTGCTACCAGCCGCCACGCTGCTCCCGTTTGCCGTCGTAAACGCCGGCCAGCTCACCAGCACCGTTCCCTGCGCCGGCACGCCATTCGCGCTGTACACCGTATCCTGCACCGTCGTTAGCGCCACCTGTCCATAAAGCCTCGCCGGCAACACCATAGCCGTCAGCAGCAAACCCACCAGCGTCCTCTTCCAACCCACGACCCGCATCGCCCCTCCACCGCCCAATTTCTTCACCTCGCCGCAAACTCGCCGCAAATCTAAAAGCTTTTCTCTATCCAGACAGCTCTGTCATCTCGACCGGGGCGAACAGCTTCACTGTTCGCGTAGTGGAGAGACCTGCAGCTCTGCCATTGCACCGTCCCACCACGACCCGCTACCATCAAAGCCGACACGAAAGGTTTCCATGGACTCCAGCAACACCACACCCGCCCTCCGCCGCTCTGAAGACATCGCCCTCGATCTCCTCAAATTCGTAGCCGGCCATGCCAACATCAAATCCGGCTCCACCGGCAGCACGCCCGGCTTCGCCGCACCCTCCTCCGCCAAAGCCGAAGACGGCGTCACCCAGCTGCTCGATCTCTACGCCCGTTGCCGCCAGGCCGTCGAAGCGCCCGCAGCCGCTACTTCCAAACCCGCACCCGTCCCCGCCAAGTAAGCCGTGCCCGACCCCTTACGCGTAGCCGTCATCGGTGCCGGTGCCTTCGGCCGCAACCACCTGCGCGTCCTAACCACCCTCAACTCAACCCTGAACACCTCAAACCTCAAACCTCTACAAAACATTCAGCTCACCGCCGTCGTCGACGCCAATCCCCAGGCGCGCGCCGATGCGGCTGCGCTCTACAACATCCCCGCCTTTGCCTCCGTCGACGACCTCCTCGCCGCTGGCCTCGGTCTCCACGCCGCCACTGTCTGCGTTCCCACAGTGGCGCACGCCGCCGTCGCCGAGCAGCTCCTCGCCGCCGGCCTCGATGTCCTTGTAGAAAAACCCCTCACCGCCACCCTCGCCGAGGCCGACCGGCTTATCGCCCTGGCCGCACGCCTCGATCGCATCCTCGCCGCCGGTCATCTCGAGCGCTTCAACCCTGCCGTCACCGCCGCAGCAGCGCGCCTCACCCGCCCCATGTTCTTTGAAGCGCATCGCCTGTCCGTCTTCACCCCGCGCTCGCTCGACGTCGATGTCGTCCTGGATCTCATGATCCACGACCTGGACATCCTTCTCACCTTCGCCCGCTCCCCCGTCGCCGAAATCCGCGCCGTCGGCCTCCCGGTCCTCTCCGGCAAGGTCGATATCGCCAACGTCCGCCTCGAGTTCCGCTCCGGCGCCGTCGCCAACCTCACCGCCAGCCGCGTCTCCACCGAACAGGTCCGCAAGCTACGCCTCTTCCAGCCCGCCCAATACCTGTCCCTCGACTACGCCCGCCAGGAACTCCTCACCATCGCCATCGATTCCAGCACTCCACCGGATCCGGATGCCCTACCCCACCCCTCACCCGGCCTCACCTTCGATAAGCAGAATCTACCCCGCATCGAACCGCTCCGCCTGGAACTCGAAAACTTCCTCGAAGCCGTCGCCACGCGCACTGAACCCCGCGTCACAGCCCAAGCCGCCCGGAACGCCCTTGACCTCGCGCTTCAAATCAACAAAGCCATGACGACCCACGCCCAACAAACCGGCTTGGTCTAGACCTCAGGACCTCAATTCTCACCCCTGAACAAGAACCGCCGGACCACCACCTCAGTCCACATGCTCTTCCTTGATCCCCGCCGGGATCTTCAACTCAAACTGATCGTTCTCAAAATGCTCATTCAGCGTCAGCTTGGTGACGTCAATCTTCAGTACGTACTCATCCAGCGGACGCGAGATCGTAATCGATCGCGGAAACTGCGCACTCCCCATAGGCGCATAGTTCGCATACGTCGCCCGCGTCACCGTTTGCCCCTGGTTATCCAACACATCCTGCTCATACGGCAGCAGCGTCACCCGGCTGATCCGCACCGACCGCTGCTTCTGCATCACGTGCCCTGTACCCACACGCTTGTAAACCCCAAGTTCATAATCCGGCTCGTCTACCGCATCCTTGTGTCCATGTGCCGGCTCAATCTCATGCGTAGACTCTGTCAACGTCACGTATTCTTCCTCGGAAACACGGGGCATCAAAAGCGAATCCAAAAAAACCGCCGGCCGCAAACTCTCCAGGCCGCTCTTGGCGGGTTTCTGTAACTCGCTCGTGCCCACCACTGCTCGATTCTTCGGCGGAATCAGCAACGTAAACGTCTTGCCGTCGCTCACCATATCCATCGCGCGTGTACCCACATACGGCAGCTGCAAAATCACCCGCAACTCCCGCGGCTTCTGCACAAAGATGTACCCGCGAAACGACGAATACGTCTTGACTTTGCCTTCCTGCGCCCCGCCCGTGCTCGCCGTAATCAGCACCGACGCATTCAGTGTCCGGATCGCCGCATCCTGCTCCGAGATCCCCGCGCTCAGCTCCTCCACCGTCGCCGTCTTATACGTGCTGACTGTCTGCACCTTCGCCACCTGGCGCACCGTGGAAAAACAGCCGCACAGTCCGGCAAGCCCCCAGGTTCCTATCAGCGCCAGCGCACTCTGTTTTCTCATGGACAACATTCAAGTATAGCGATGTCCCCATCACCCGAATCGCTGCAAACTATTCACCCGCCGTACCCAACCCCGGTGCCCACAAACCCATTTCTCCTCAAACCCGGGTGCCGCATTCTTTACGGCTTCGTTGCAAAGCTGGGATCCCTGGCAGCTTGCTGCTGGAGTGGAGAGGGTGGGGTGCTCTCCTCCCCGTCCCACAAACCTGTTATATCGACCGGAGCTTCCGCGCAGCGAAGAGACCCGCAATTCGCTCTTGCAACCGGAATCGAAACCCATCGACACCACACCTATTGAACCCGTCCATCACGGGAAGCGGCTCCACCCATCTCCACACTCGGCGCATCCTCCAACTTCTCCATCTCGCGAATTAATCGCTCGATCGTTTGCTGGCCCCGGTTCCGCGTCCGCGCCGGCGTTCCCAACAGGGCCGTCGCCAACTTCACATGCTGGCAGCTCCCGGTCTTGGCTCCCTTCACGAACCCCCGCACAATCCCGCGAAACTCCCGAGCCAGCTCCCGGCGCATGTATGCCCGGCATTGCGCCGGTCGCAGCGGCGTCTCCGCCGCCTCAACCTCGGTCTCCTGGCGCACCGCCTTCACGCCCAATGGCTTCACGGCACGCCCCGCCCGCTTCGCCGCACACCCCGGCGTGCCTCTTGTTTTCCCTGCCATCCGCCCCTCCAAACGAAAAGGGTGAGCCCCATCCCCTGGGCTCACCCCTTTTCTCTGCCCACTCAGAATACCAAGGCGATCAAATTGGTTGCGCAACTTGCCTTCAACACGCATCCACAATCAAATCAACAACTTAGCATGACACTCCAAGTCCTACCCTCTTGACAGTCCCTTGAACGGCTCCAGCAGCCGCATCTCCAGCAGGATCGCCGTCAGCTTGTCCAGCGCGCGCCCATACCGCTGCACGCACGTCCGCAGGCTGATTCCGATCAACGCCGCCGCCTCCGCCTGCGTGTACTCCTGCAAGGACACCCTGCGCAGCAGCTCACGCTCGTTCCCGTCCAGCCGAGCCAGACACCGCTCAGTGTCCAGCCGGAAGTTCACCGCATCGTCGAAGCCATGAATGCGGTAGCTGCTCGCCCGTCCGCCCAGTACCTCCTGCCCCATCATCGAAGGCACACGCCCCGCCTCCATCGTCATCTGCATGTACCGCCGCAGCAACGCTTCCGTGTACTTTCGATAAAACCGGACCTCAAACGCCGGCAGCTCCACCCGCGCAGTTGCTGTCGCCTCCGCGGTTCTCCGTTCCGCCCGTCCCACCGCCACCGGGCCAACCCGTCCTTCTACCCGCGCCGGCGCCTTTATCCGGCCCGCCGCCACCCCACGGCCTCCACGCAAACAGATCAACTTGCCCCGCTCTGCGTTCGCCGGCTCTCCCTTCAGCCCAGTCGCCGCCGGCTCTGCCGCCTCCAGCACTTCCGCCGCATCGGAAGCTGGCGCGCCAGGTGACGCCACAGCCCACACCCGTGCCAGCGTCGTCACAATCCGCCCCGTTGTGCCCTCCCGTACCCCAATGTGCATCCCGGTCTGTGCTGCGGTAGCCGATACCATGTTCGCGCGCTGTTTGCCGACAACCGCCAATCCGTTCCGTTCCACCATCGCTCCCCCATCCTTGCCCGTTTCCACCTCATTGTTCGCCAGCCTGTAGCCCGCCAGCTTACCGTTCGTCTCTCCGCCATCCGCGTGCGCCTTCATCGCGCACCGCCCGCGGCTGGCATCGGAACCACCCCCGGTTGCATCACCCGCGGTCGACGTCCCCGCCGGCTGCGCCCCCGTGGCGCCGGAAAATCCGCCAAAAGTTCCGCACATCGCCGGCAATACACTCCATGGCCCATGGCCCGGAGCCAAAGCGCTCCGCAACCCTCACAAACCTTCAAGTCCACTCGCAACAGCTTCATCGTGTCTCCATCCAAAAAAAAGAGTGTGGTCATCCTGCAAGCCTCGGTATCTACGGTCGGACGGGCTTGCAGGTACATCCTTCTCAATCGCTCTTCCGGCGCTCTTTGGCTCCGTGCCAGCTTCTCAAGGTGCTGCGTGTTCGTCTTTCGGCGTGTTCGTTGGGGAGTCAACAGACCAGCCACCACTCCTTCCCAAAACGGAAGCGGCCTTTCACCGCTCCGTTTTCGGAAGCGAAGTGTTGCGTTTATAAACCGCACGCCAACTTCAAGTCAACGATTTCTTTTCCACAAGGCGCAGCGCGCAACAAGTCGCACATCGCCCGGTATTACAGGATAAAGCGGCGATTTGTCACCTTAGTATTTCGCTTTATATTCGCTTGCAAAAAGCTTTCTGTTGGCGCAAAATTTCAAGCTTTTCTTCCTGACTACACTCTTGCTCCGCTGCCCTCTCGCCATGCCCGCGCCGGGTGGTCCCCTTACACCCGTCCCTTTAGGGCCGCACGCTCGCTCGGTACGCCGCCACGTTGGCGCTATGCTCCCCTAGCGTCGTCGCAAACCGCGTCGTTCCATCCGCGTTCGCCACGAAGTAGAGGTACCCCGTCTCCGCCGGGTGCAACGCCGCCGCCAGGGCCGCCCTCCCCGGATTGCAAATCGGCCCCGGCGGCAGCCCCCTATGCGCATACGTGTTGTACAAGGAGTCGGATTGCAGCTCACTCCGGTGGATCACCCCCGTCCACGTGCCGCGCAGCATGGACGCATACGCCACCGCCGGGTCTGTCTGCAGCGGCATCCCCCGTCGCAGCCGGTTCTCAAACACCCCCGCCACCACCGGCCGTTCCGCGTCCACATGCACCTCCCGCTCCACCAGCGACGCCATCGTCACCACCCGCGGGATCGCCGGCCCCGCTAACCCCATCTGGGTCGCCGCCTGTCCAAAGCGACGGGTCATCGTCCCCAGCATCATCGCCGGCGTCGTGTGCCGGCTGAAGCGATACGTGTCCGGAAACAGGTAGCCCTCCAGCGACACCGCCCCTGGATCCCATCGCCGCACCAATCCCACATTCGCCGCCGCAGCCGCCAGGAACCGCTCCCGCGTCCCCAGTCCAGCCACCTCCACGGCTCCCGCTACGTCGAACAGGTTGTATCCCTCCGGGATCACCACCGCGACCGTGAACACATCCCCACGCCGCAACCGCCGGTATACCTCCAGCATCGAGGCCGGCGCCGCAAAGCGGTACTCCCCCGCCTTCAACGCGCCGCCTTCCACCTCCCGCAGGCCCGCAAACACCCACCGGCTACGCACGACCCCAGCCGCCTCCAGCCGCTCCCCCATGCCCATCGTCCCCGTGTGCGCCGGAATGTCGACAAACACCGGCTCTCGCGGTCCAAACGGAACCAGAACGGCATAACCCAAAGCCCCCAACCCAACGACAACCAGCAACACGGTCAGCAGGGGAATCCGCAAACCCCACCCAACGCCATACCCGGATGTCTTGGCCGTTCTTGTCGCCGCTCCCGTAGGGAATCTACGTTTGCTGTTGCCGTTGCTCTTGCCTTTATTCCTGTTCGTCATAACCCAACCCGCTGCTCCTGCACCACCCTTACACTACCCTCGTGGCTCTCCCCCGCATCCTCGCGCTCGATGTCGGCGACCGACGCATCGGCCTCGCCATCACCGACGGTCTCGGCCTCACCGCGCAACCCCTCTTCACCCTCCATCGCACCCACCTCCGTGCCGACCTTAAATCCATCGCCCGTTTCATCCGCAAATACGAAGTCGGCACCCTCCTCCTCGGCGATCCCCTCCACGCCGACGGCTCCCCGAGCCCGCAATCTGCAAAGACCCACGCCTTCGCCGCCGCTCTCTTCGCCGAACACCCCACCCTCACGCACCATCTCCTCGATGAACGCCTCACCACGCGCGAAGCCCACGCCCTCCTCGACCAATCCCGTCCCACCCGCGGCAACGCAGCCGGCCGCCTCGCCCGCCTCGACCAGATTGACCAGATCGCCGCCACGCTCCTCCTCGAAGCCTTCCTCTCCCACCAAAACGGTCCCACCCTCCTCCCTGATCCCAACCCGGAAGCAGAAGCAGAAGCTGACCCTGAAGCCGAAGCCTAGCCATGTTTGTTGTCATCCCGCAGGGAATCCGCGTTTGCCTTGTCTTTGCCCTTCTGTCATTCCCGTAGGGAACCTGCCTTCTGCCTTCGCCCTCCAGCGCCGCCCCGGTATAATCACTCTTTATCCCAAAGCGCCGCGCTCCCTTGAAGTCCCCGGAACCGCGCCCGCCGGAAGCGACCCCACCCATGCAGGACATCAAAAAAGCGCTCGATGAGCAGATCCGTCAGCTCGAATACGAGCTCACGACCGAACTCCCCGCGGAGATCAAAAAAGCCGTTGCCCTCGGCGACCTCTCCGAGAACGCCGAATACCACATGGCCAAGCAGCGCCAGGAGTTCGTCAACGCCCGTCTTGGTCAGCTGAAAAAGCGCATGGGCGAGCTGTCCCTCGTCAACCTCGACAACATCCCCCGCAACAAGGTCGGTTTCGGTTCCACCGTCGAAGTTCACGATGAGTCCAAAGGTGAAAACATCACCTACAAGCTCGTCACCAGCGAAGAGTCCGACGTCGCCAAAGGCCTCATCTCCACCACCTCACCCATCGGCCGCGCCCTCATCGGCAAAGAAATCGGTGACACCGCCACCGTCGTCACTCCCAACGGCAAACGCGACCTCGAAGTACTCAAACTCACCACGATTCACGACACCACCACCGCCTGACCTCAAACCTGACACCTCATCCCTGAACAAGACCAGCCGTCCACAACAGCCTCCCATTTACAAACAGCAATGCCGGAGCTCAGGGCTCCGGCATTCTGCAGGCGGCTGTAGGTTACTGAACGTCCGGGCCGGCCTCGAGATGCGACTCAAGGAAGTACAACTCCTCCTCGGCATCGACGATCAACTGGTTGTAAAAGTCCGAGGTGGGGCCGTCGCCTGCTTCATCGACCTTGTCCGAGGCCTCGCGGAGCGTCTTGGCGTACTCGCCCAGCGAGTTGGCCAAGGCTTCCACGTGGTCCGGGCCGCTCAACGCATCGACGTTGTAGGGCGCAATAGGCGACGTGGCGGCAGACATGCGCACCGTGCCATCCGCCGTTCCACCCAGCTGCGTAATCCGTTCTGCAATGGCATCGATCTGCTTGAAAATCGTCTTGGCGACATTGTCGAAGACCAGGTGCATCTGGTAAAAGTTCACACCCTTCACGTTCCAATGCGCGTACTTGGCCTGCGAATACATATCCAACGAAGCAGCGAGCGTTGGGTTCATAATGCCGACTACCTTTTCCTTGACATCGTCCGGCAGCGCCACACGGTTCTTGTACATGCGCTTCACCATCTTGGGTGCCATGGTTCTTCCTGCTTCCTTTGCCATTGCTGTTTATCCTCTTCTCCGGGCACTCCCGGTCCGCTCTTTCCAAGCGCTCATTCTTATTGGATGCAACTTGCATCCGCGCGTTCACCGTCATCCCACAATCCCTCACACCTCATCCCTCAACAGAACTCAACAGAACTCAGCACCTCCCAGCGCGTTAAACTAAACGGGACTCTGGCATTCGCACTCGATGACCTGGACAAGCGCATTCGGTAAAGGAAGCGGCTGGCTGCTGCAGAAGATCGTCAACGGTCTCGCCCTTTCGCGCATCTCGCCCAATACGCTCACCTTCATCGGCCTTCTAATTAACGTAGCGGCTGCCGTCTTCTTCGGCTTTGCCCGGGCAGACAACTACGTCCGCATGTTTTTCTACGCCGGACTGGTCATCATCGGTGCAGGCCTCTTCGACATGGTCGACGGCCGCGTCGCCCGCATGACCAACCAGGTCTCCGTCTTCGGCGCCTTCTTTGACTCCGTCCTCGATCGCTACTCCGACGTCGCCCTGTTCTTCGGCCTGCTCGTCTTTTATGCGCGCGGCAACCGCTTCTTCTATGTCTTCCTCGTTGCCTTCGCGATGACCGCCGCGCTTATGGTCAGCTACACCCGCGCCCGTGCCGAAGCCCTTATCGGCTCCTGCAAGGTCGGTTTCATGGAGCGCCCCGAACGCGTCGTCCTGATCATCCTCGGCGCCCTCTTCCAGCGCTGGGACGCCATGGCCCCCGCCCTTTGGGTCCTTGCCACGCTTTCCACCGTCACCATCATCCACCGCATGCGCTACACCTACCTCGAAACCGAACGCCGCCAAAGCCTTCCCGTCAAAGTCTTCGCAGAAAAGTAGCCTGTCCTCTCGATCAGGGCCGCAGCCGCAGCGCAAGGATCCGCAGGAAGCCAGCGTAGGTCTGAAACCAACGACAAACCGCTTCTAAGCCGACTCTATCGGCAAGCGCACCCGCATCGTCGTCCCTTTACTCGGCGTGGACTCTACCTCAATCTCCCCATGGTGCCGTTCCACGATCTCCCGCGAGATATACAAGCCCAAGCCGTTGCCCAAATCACCCTTCGTTGAATAAAACGGCTCGAACATCCGCTTGCGTACCTCCGCCGGAATACCCGCTCCGTTGTCCCTCACCGCAAACCCCGTCTCCCGCCCGGCTGGCCCGCCCTCCAGGATGCTCACCGTCACATGCCCGCCGATCGGCGACGCATCGATCGCGTTCGAGACTAGGTTCGCGAGCACCTGCCGCAACTGTCCCACAACCCCGCATAACCGCAGCCCGCGCTGGCCTTCCATGCGCACTGTAATCTGCCGGTTGCGAATCTTGCCCGCAAACAGCCGCAACACATCGTCCACCATGTCACCCAGGGCGAACGAGTCCCGCTGATCCGCGCTTTCCCGGTTCCAGCGCAACGTCTGCTTGGTAATCCCCGAGATCCGCTCCAACTCACTTTCCACAATGCCGATATAGCTCGTCGCCGGGCCGTCCTCATGCACCTCCGCCCGCAGCAGGTACATCAGGTTTGTGATCGACTCCAGTGGATTGTTGATTTCATGCGCGATCACGCTCGTCATGCGGCCGGTGAGCGCCAGCTTTTCGTTCATGCGCAGCGCCGTTTCCCGCTCCTTGCTTTCAGTCAGGTCGATAAAGCACCCGATCCAGCCCGCCCGTGCCGCGCCGGCCCGGTGAAACGGCACCGCCCGCACGAAATTCCAGCGCTCCGGACCCGGACTGCCATCGGCATCCAGGGTGCGCAGCCGCACCTCGGCTTCAAAGGTCTGGTTGGCGGCAACCGAGCGCGCCCACAGTTCACTGCACAGCGCGGCATCCTCCGGCGGCAGCAGCGCCTCTTCAAACCATCGTCCCGTGCCGCCCAGCCCCGGCTTTTCCCAACGGTTGTTCGTATAGGTCAGCCGTCCGCTGTCATCCGCCGTGAAAACCCGCACCGGCATGGCTTGGCTCAACTGTTGAAAGCGCGCCTCACCCAGCTCCACTGCTTCCTCTGCCCGCCGCAGGCTGATCGTCGTGAGTGCCGATCGAAAGTCCCGCGCCGAATCGATCTCCACCGTACTCCACGGCACGCTTCGACCATGGACCGTTTCTTTCCATTCCGCAAACGAATGGCGCGGATGCAACGTGTAGTCTGCGGTAACAATCTTCTCCGGCTCTCCCGCCCAGCGCACCGTCGCCACCACCTCCGGCCGAAACCAAAGCAGGTACCGATTCTGCAGCGCCGAATGGCGGATCGCCAGCAAACCGCTCGCCTCCGCCCGAATCTCTTCCGCCCACGGCAACTCCCCCGCAAGATACCCGGTGACCCAAACCTCGGCCTCGATCTTGCCTTCGCCCGTGCTTGTTTCGCCTTGCGCATTCAACCATGCCGTCAAGCGCTGTAACGCAGCCTCCGGCGGGACCAGGCCATGGCACACAAAGCGGCCGTCGATCATCAGCGCCACACCCTTCGCGTTCGTGATCGCGAGCAGCTGCGGCAACTGCCGTTCCAACCCGTCCAGGTAATTCTGTTCCGCTGCCAGTTCGGTCAGCACATTGCGCTGCACCGCATGAAACTGCACCATCTGCTGCAAACGCGCCGTCGTGTGGAACCCCGCCAGCTGCGTGCTCGCCATCTTCGCCAGCATGTCGCACGCGCTGCGCACCAGGTACGGCACAAGCCGCGGCTCCGCATGGTGACCGCTGATCAGCCCCCAGAGCCGCCCCTCCGTTACCAGCGAAACGGACATCGACGACATCGTGCCCATGTTGCGCATGTACTCCAGATGTGTCGGCGACACGCTCCGCAACAGGCTCAGCGAAAGGTCGAGCCCTCCCGCATCCTGCCCCGGCGCCCCCTTCAGCGGCGATGGAACATACGTCGCATCTGGAATAATGCGCACCGTGTTCAGGGCATACAGCGCACGCGCTTGTTGCGGAACATCCGAAGCCGGAAAACGCAGCCCCAGGTACCGCGGCAGCCGGTCATTATTTACCTCCGAAAGCACCGTGCCATGCCCTTCCTCATCGAAGGAATACAGCAGCACACGATCGAAGCCGGTCAGGTCTGCAATCTGCTTCACCAGCGCCGCGCACAAGTCCTCCTGTGTCTTCAGCCGGCTCAGCGTGCCCACAAAATTCGTGATCACGCCGTTCATCATCTCCGGCCCGACCAATCTGTCCTGCAGCTCAAACTCCAACACCCGGTCCCGGCCCACGCAATGCGTGGTCACGCTGAAAAACTCACCGTGGAGCCGGAACGAGCCCAGAAAGGTAACCAGTCCGCCATATTCTGCCGGCTCAGAGAGCCGCGTACCCTGCAGCACCATCAGCAGCTCACGGCCCAGCAGCACCTCCAGCTGCGCTCCCAGAATCAGTCGCAGCGGTACTCCCAAAAAGCGCGCTGCATTTTCGCTGGCCACCAGCACAGCCCCGAACTGGCTGTCGGTGACCAGCAAAAACCCGTGCTGCTGCACCGCGCCGGGCACGCGGATCGGCTCAGATTCGCAGGCGACCTCCGCCTGTGCAATCGCCTCCCCTGCCGGACTTGTCACGAGGGTCGGGTCCGTCGCGATGATCGGGTTCGTCGAGTTTGTGTCGCCGGCTGCCAGCTTCGTTTCCTCACACAACACCCTGTACGATGCGCCCTCGCGCCCCCCTGTCATCTCTGCCCTGTTTTACACAGCTGTTTTCTCGTCCCCCGCTCGCCGTGCGATCGCAGTCCCAAACGCCACAAACGTCCGCTTCGCCGCCGCAATCACCACGTCGGACAGGCCTTCCGGCACCGCCGCCACCACCGCCGTCGTTTCCCGCCATAAACCGCCGGTCGCTTCGTTGTGGCCCCGGAAATACGCGTCGCCCACACCCGGCTCCAGTCCCAGTGCCGCCTCGGCATGCCGCGCAATGAAACGGCCACCCAGCGTGGAACCCTCCATCACATACCAGGCACCCAGAAAAGCCGCCCGCAACGCAGCATGGGGCTCCTTCTCCACCCCTCGCTCCTCGTCCCTCATCCCCGACCACAGACCCGCCTGACCCGCCTGACCCGCCTGACCAGGCTCATCCGTCGACGCAAACCCGGTCGCAGCTCCCGCTGCCTCCGGCGCCGCGGCAAGCGTTCCCGCAATGACCGCATCCCAGTCCACCTCCCAAGCCGTCTCCGCCGGTGCATGTGGCTTCGTTTGGCGCTCCGCCTTCGCCATGTGCAGGCGCAGCACCGCCACGTCCTCCCGCAGCAGGTGCGCCCGCCGCCGCTGTGCCAGCAGGGGCTGCACATCCCCTGGTGCTCGCACGGCAGCCCAGGCCTCCCAGCTCACCACCAGCGGCAGCATCGCTTCCAACACCGCAAGGTACTGTGCCGTCGTTAACCCGGGCGCAAACAAAGGCATGCCTGCCTCGGTCGCCTCATGTTCAAGCCGGGTCTCTTCCCGCAATCGCTGCAAGTTCATAAGCCATTCTCGCGCACGTCTCGCGTCCGCTCTGCTTCGTCATGGCCAAAGCCAACCCGCGTTTGCTCCTGCCCTTGTTTGTCCTTCCCGCAGAGCATCTGCGTTTGCCTGTGCTTTTCTCTGCTCCTGCCGAAAGGAACCTGCTTCCCACTACCGTCACAGTACCTTCGTTTTCTCAAGCGGTTACGAACGCCCAAAGCACTGTCCCACGACGCAACACTTCTCTCGCGATGCAGCATCCACACCGATAAGACCCCTATTGCCCACCACGCCGTGGGCGCCTATACCTATGCTGACCCTATTTCGATCCCCTCTCGTCGCCCGTTTCCTGCCTCTCTTGCTGTTAGCCGCACCGCTTTCCGCCGAACAGCTACCCGGCCGGCTCCAGGGCAGCTGGCGCATCACCCGCGTCCTGCCCACGACCAACAATGCCTGCTGGGGCAAGAATGAAGTGCAGCCGCTGGTCGGTTCCACGCTTACCTACCGCGACGATTCGCTCCGCTGGCGCGGCGGCGCCGTCCCTCTTGAAGACATCACCACACGCACCATTTCAGACACTGACTTCCGCCGCGAAAACAGCGGCTCCGGCACCCCGGCCAGCTTCGCCCAGCTCGGCATCCATGCCCGCGAGGTCCTCGAGGTTGATCTGCAACACGAAGACATGGATATCACCGGCGCCACCACCGAGGTCCCGGGCGACTCCGTCCTCCTCGCCGGCCCCAATCGCATTGTCGTCAGCGCCTGCGGCGTCTACTTCGAAGCCACACGCACCGGCGGCCTCACCCATACAAGTCTCCACCGCTAACCCAAAACTCTCTGCGGCCGCCTACCTTCGGCTGTCATTTGCCCAGGGATCTTCGTTCGCGTTTACCCTCGCCTCTGTTTCTGTGATTCCCGCAGGAAACCCGGTGTCCGGCAACCATCCGCCATCAAGCTTTTATTACCTTGATCCCTCGCGCCGTCAACGCCTTTTGCATCTTCGCGGGGATGCCGCCATCCGTCACGAGCGCATGCACCGACGACAGCGGACAAATCAGCGCTGGGCTCACCTGTCCCAGTTTTGATGAATCCACCACCACCACCACCTGCCGCGCCTGCCGCGCCATCGTGTTCGCCACTGTCGCTTCTTCAGTCTCCAGCGTCGTCACGCCGCGCTGCAGGTCGAAGCCGGTAGCGCTGATGAATGCCCGATCCAGATAGATGCCATGCAAAAAATTCAGCGCGGCTTGCCCCGCAAGCGCAAAGGTCCACGCCCACGCCAGCGTGCCGCCGGTGAGCATCGTTTTGATCGCCGGTTGATTGCAAAGTTCCATCCCGATATTGACTGCATTCGTTACCACCGATATACCGCGGCGGTGCCGCAGCGACCTTCCGATCTGCGTCGTCGTCGTCCCGGCCGTTAGCCCGATCATCTCTTTTTCGAGCACCATATCCGCTGCTGCCAGCCCGATACTGCGTTTTTGTTCGGCAAAGCGCAGTTCACGCGCCTGAAAGGACGTGTCATGCCGAAAGGGCTCATACAACAACGGCTCCACGAGCGTCGCGCCGCCATGCGTGCGCAGCACAAGGCCGCGCTTTTCCAACCGCGCCAAATCACGCCGAATGCTCGGAGCGGACGTGCCGATTTGTGTCACAAGCTCCGCGACAGAGATGTCGCCCGCCCGCAACAGAGCCTTCATAACGCGGTCAGCCCGGTTATCGACTTTCTGAGACATGCCGTGCAGGGAGTCTAGCGCACTCGCTTTCCATGGCGGCTCTAAAAGGACATTCGCAGACGTCCTGGATAGAATTGAACAGAATTGTGATCAGATGAGCCATCAAACGATCGTTCTGAATTGTATGGAAGAGGAAACATCATGGCCGACGATCAAACCCCGGCACCCTACCCGCACTGGATGCTGCGCGAGATCCACGAACAACCGTCCGCTTTGGCCGCCACACTTGCGAACTTTATGGAAGGCACGCACTTCCGTGCCGAGGCCTGCGCCCCGCTGCGTGCCTGGCTGCGCGAAGCGCAGGGGGAGATCGTCATCGCCGCCAGTGGTTCCAGCCGCCACGCCGGCCAGGTAGCCGAACTCCTCATCGAAGACCGCAGCGGCATCGCGGTCGATGTCGAATACGCCAGTGAATACAGCTATCGTTCCGAGCGAGCCTTGAAAAACGCATCGGTGCTGGTGGTTTCGCAATCCGGCGAAACCGCCGACACGCTCGCCGCATTGCGCAAGGCAAACCGGATGAATCATCGAACCATGGCCATTACCAACGTGCCGCAATCCACGATGGCCCGCGAAGCCACCGTCTCCTTTCCCACCGCTGCCGGCCGCGAGCGGGCGATTCCCGCCACCAAGAGTTTCACCGCGCAGTTGTTGAACCTCTATCTTCTGGCGCTCCTCGCGGCAGAGTCGCGCGGCGGCCTCGGCGAGTCCGAACTGCAGCACGCCTTGCAAACCCTTGCGACGCTGCCGGACTCCATCGCGCGCCAACTCGCCGGTTGGGAAGCGGCGATCCGCACGGTGGCCGGGAGCTACAGCGGCGTAAAAAGCTTTCTGTTCCTGGGCCGCGGCCTGCACTATCCCATCGCCCGCGAAGGCGCCCTCAAGCTCAAGGAGTCCTCTTACCTGCATGCAGAGGGCTACCCCAGCGGTGAGTTAAAACACGGTCCCAATGCACTTGTCAGCGAGAACACCCCACTGGTCATGCTGGCCACGGTCGACCGCGCCGACCCTGAGTCCGTAGAGCGATACGAGAGGGTCCTGCAGCTAATGCAGGACATGCACACGCAGGGCGCCCACATCCTCGCCCTTGCGAACACAGGCGATGCCGCCGTTGCACAGCTCGCCCGGCACACTGTCTTTGTGGACGCGGCGCCGGAGCCCCTGCTGGCCATCAGCGAGGTGGTCCCGTTGCAACTCCTGGCCTATTGCATGGCCGTCGGCAACGGCATCGACGTAGACCACCCACGCAACCTCAGCAAAGCCGTACTGGCCGAATAAATCATGGATCGACCGGCGAGCGGCGTACCCGAAATCCCGGTTCTCCCTCCAAACACATCGCCATCCCCGGGCGTCCGCGCACATCCGAAAGCAGATCGAACAAAAGTGAGAACAGGTTGTTGCTTTTTCTTGAAAAGCTGTAGCTAAAGGTCTACATTCGGATTCACTCGCACGGACAATTTGATCAATCGAGCCTCCTTTGCACATTTTTGTGAACGAGATGAGGGTCAGATTCCATTTTCGGCGAGAAACACAGGAGAATCCATGATGTTCCGCAGACGAACAGATCACCTCCGCGTTTTCGCCGCAGCCGCTCTTTGCTGCAGCGCGCCCCTCGCATCTGTGCAAGCACAAACGATCACAGGCACCATCAACGGCCTGGTCACCGATGCCTCGGGCGCTGTGCTGCCGAACGCCACGATCACAGCGAAAAATGTCGCGACCGGCGTAGCCACAACGGCCATCGCAAATGGGTCCGGTCAGTATTCGCTCCGTTTTCTGCAAATCGGGCAATACACGGTTACCGTCAAGAGCCAAGGCTTTCAGACCTTCGTGTCGCCGGCCTTCACGTTGGAGGTGAATCAGGTCGCCAAAGTGGATGCGCCGCTACAGGTTGGCAGCGGAACGGAGACCGTCGACGTCACCAGCGAAGTGCAGCCGATTCTCGACACCGAAGATTCGACGATCTCCACCACCTTCACCGCAAACACGATTCAAAATCTGCCGCTCAATGACCGGAACTTCTCTTCTGTCACGGAGTTCCTCCCCGGCGCCGTCACCACGCAGCCCACGGGCATGCAGGGCACCAACGCCATCGAGCGCGACACCAATCAAAGCGGCCAGGTGTCCATCAACGGCAATCGCAATCAAACGAACAACTATCTGCTGGATGGCGTCGAGATCAACGAGACGATCAACAACGTGATCGGCTACAACCCCAGCCCGGATGCGATTGAGAACCTCACGGTGATCACCTCCAACGCGCCCGCCGAGTACGGCAATGTCAATGGTGGTGACATCATCACGGTGTTGAAGAGCGGTACCAATCGGGTGCATGGCTCTGCGTTCGGATTCTTAAAGAACTACAACCTCAACGCGAACAGCTGGGCCAACAACTTTGCCGGCAACGCGAAGCAGCCCTTCACCGAGTCCATCTTCGGCGGTACCGTGGGCGGTCCGATCAAGCGGGACAAGCTATTTTTCTTTTTTGATTACGAAGGAGCGCGTTACCACACGGGTGGAACGCAGGTGCAAAGCGTTATTCCCGCGGCCTTCCGCACGGGCGACTTTTCTTCCTTGCCTGTGCAGCTGTACCACTACGTGCCCGGCGCGGGCCGCGTGAACTATGCGAACAATCAAGTACCGGTGACCAACCCGGTAGCCAAGTACCTGTTCGCGCATCCCGAGCTGTACCCCTTGCCGAACAGGCCGGAAAACACACTGTTTCCTGGACAAAATAACTATATCGGCCACTACCGCAACACGGTGCGCAACGATCAAGGTGATGTGAAGGTCGACTACCGGCTCAGCGCGCGATTCCTTTATGGCTCGTTACTCGCAAGGCGAAGCATCTGACGCAACACCGAATCAAGCTATTTTGATCGCCTTTCCCGCTACCAACGATTACCCCTTCAAGGGCCTCGCGATCAATGAGGTACACACCTTCTCCTCGTCTATCGTGAACGAGTTTCGCGCGGGCTGGTCGCGTGTCCGCTGGACGCAGGGTGTACCGATCGATCTTACCGGCGCCTTTGGGCTGAACGGCAATTCCCTCGTCGGGATCAACTACGCGCAACCCTATGCCGGGTTCACGTATCAGGATTTCGGCAACGGACAGGGTGTTTCCAACCAGACCTACATCACCGGCCTCGGCACGACGGGCGGCGGCAGCAGCCTGATCGACAATATCTTCACCTACGGCGACAACGCCACCTTTCAGCTGCAAAAACACACGATCCGCGCCGGTGTAGGGATCCTTCGTTACCAGCAGAACAACTTCTACCCGGGCAACGATGGTGTGATGGGCCGTGAGCAGTACAGCGGCGCCTTCACCGGCTCAACGCTTGCCGATTTCGATACGGATCAGGTGTACTTCGCCGGTGTCGCCGCGAACGTCGGACGCAGCGGACAGCGGCGGTATCGCGACGCCGGCTTCGTACAGGACGATTGGAAGGCCAACGAAAAAGTTACCCTGAACTTCGGTCTGCGCTATGAGTATGATCAGCCCATCTACGAGATCCACGACAAACAGGCCAACGTCGATCTCACCACTGGGCAGTACTACTATGCGGGCACGGCGCAAGCGGCCTTTGCCTTCGCTGACAGCCACGCGCTTTACAACCCCGTGTATACCAACTTCATGCCACGCATCGGCTTTGCGTATCAGGCCAAGCAGCGCTTCGTGATTCGCGGAGGCTATGGCATCACCAATTACCTCGAAGGAACGGGCGCAAACCTTCGCCTCAACTTCAACCCACCCTTCCAGCCCTCGTACACGTACCAGGCCGTTGCATCTTCGACGACCAGCGGAGGAACGCCCCTGACAGCGGAGACGGCACTGCCCGCGAACTTCACATCAGCGGCCAGCAGCAATACCCTGCGTGCGTGGGATAAGCGGCTCCGTCCCGCTTTCATCCAGGAGTTCACCCTGGGTACAGAGTATGAGTTGAATAACAAGACGTCCGTGCTGGTGGCCTACCTTGGCCAAACCGGGCAGCACCTGGTCGATGCGCGTGCCGGCAACCAGCTCACCGCACCGGGAGCCACAGCCCCCTATGCCAATCTTGTAGGTCAAACGGGAGCCGTTGTCGTCACCGAATCCGAAGCCATGATGAATTACAACGCCGCTCAAATGACCTTGCGGCATCGCCAAAGCGCCGGCCTCGAATACCAGATCAACTACACCTTCTCCAAGGCGATGACCAACAACCCGGGCTTCTACGGAACCGCCGATGTGAACGGTGCCAGCGCCTATTGGCAGAACGGCTACAACGGCCATGCCGATTACGGCCCGAGCGGCTTTGACACACGGCACAACGCCAGTGCCATTGCGGTTTACACCTTGCCCTTTGGCCGCGGACGGCAGTTTGGTGCCAATATGAATCGCGCACTCGATGAAGCCGCGGGTGGATGGAAGATTACCGGCTCGGCCATCGCCTTTTCAGGCTTGCCGGTCACCATCGGTGGACCGAACACCACGTCCGTCAACAACCGCGCATCGCGAGCAAACCAGTACGGCCATCTTGCCCTTGAGAACCGGACGTTGGGCAAGTGGTTCGGCACCGGGCCCACGATCAATGTGCCGGTCACCATGGGCGGCAACGTCGTAAACGGGTGTACAACGGCCCAGGCGGCAGCTTTGGGTTGTGCCTATGGCCCGACGGTTGGGGAAGAGTTCGGATCGGCTGCCGTGGGTACGGAGCGCGCGCCGGGCTTCGACCAGATCGATCTCGCGGCCGGCAAGGAGTTCGACATCGTGGAAGGTCAGAATCTTGAGTTCCGGGCGGATTTCTTCAACGCTTTCAACATTGCCAGCTACGACAACCCCGACAGCAATATCACGGACAGCACCTTCGGCCAGATCACCAATGTCCGCTCACAAAATCGGCAGATCCAGTTCTCACTGCATTACAACTTCTAAACCTGCCTCCCTCGGTTCCCTCGGCCGGCGTGCCCAATTCACGGGCGCTCCGGCCAGGGGTGCCGTGGGTAGCGGCGCATGAGTTCGCGGCGGACCTGCGGGTAGAGCCGCTCCCAGAAGCCGGGAAGGTCGGTGGTGGTTTGCACCGCTCGCTGGTTGGGCGCGAGCAGATGCACCACAACCGGTGTGCGATCAGGCCCGATGCGTGGCGTCTCGTGCATGCCGAAAAAGTCCTGCAGACGGGAAGCGATCCATGGCGGCTTGTCGCGTTCATAGTGAACCTTCGTCTGCCGGCCGTTTTTCAAGGTCAAGCTCAGCGGCGCATCCCTGCGCAGCTGTTGTGCCTTTGCTCCCTGCTCCAGCAAGGCCAGCAGCGTCTCACCCACACGCTTCAACTCCGCAAAGCTGACCAACCCCGTGCAGAGCTGCTGCAACGCCTGGACAACATCCGGAACCGGTTGACCCGCAAACGCCAGGCGCGCCAGCAGGTTTTCGAGCGCCTCGGGATCGACGAACCGTTCGATCCCCGCCTCAGTGGCTTTCTCCGCAAGCAGTGCCGCCGCCGCGGCAGGCTCCGGGCGGGCGTCGCGGGATTCCTGCAGCACCAGCTCGTCGTAGAGCAACGCACTCACCGCTTCCACCCGCTCCGTGCCCCGGTTCCACACCACGGCCGACTCATCGCGCACATGCGCCGGAAACAGATCGAGCAGCCATTCGGGCTCGATGCGAGCGGCGAGGCGCACCAGCGGCAACGGCTTTTCCGAGCGGTCCTCTGCATCGACCACGACCATGAACTCATAGGCAAGTGCGTTGTCGGTCTCTTCTGCGAATGCCGCGGATATGCCGGAAGAGAGCGAACATTGTTTGTCTGCTCGCCGCCGCGCCACGCGATCCGGAAAGCCCGTCAGCACCGCCTGTAGCAAGGCATCTTCATCGTGGCCTGCCTGCTTTCCAGCCTTTTCCAAATGCGCCGCACGCCGCAACTGCTCGAAAAGCTGTCGTGTGCGCGGATCGAGCGGTGCCTCCATTGCGGTCAGCAGGTCGTGGTGTGCGGGGCGGACACCTGACCCCAGCAGAGCCGCCACCCGGCACCCATCCTCGCCCACACCGCGGTCCAGCGCTTCCACCAGAACGCGCGCCAACCGCGGCGGCAACGGAAAACGCGCGAGCCGTTGGGCCATGGTGTTCGTCGCCCCTGGTACAACCGTCGCACCCAGGCGGTCCAGCAGGACATCTGCCTGCCGTACAGCGGCTTCGGGCGGTGGGTCCAGCCACGGCAGCGCCTGCACGGCAGGCAAGCCCATCGCCCGCAGCGCAAGCGCTACCTGCGACAGATCATTGCGCTGGATTTCCGGCAGATCGTGCTCTGGACGTTGCGCAAAATCCTCCTCGGGGTACAGGCGCAGCACGCGGCCCGGCCCGGTGCGCCCTGCCCGTCCCGCCCGCTGCCGGGCAGACGCTTTGCTCACGCGCCCCACCTGCAACGTCGTCAATCCGGTCCATGGTGAATCCATGGCAAAGCGGGCCAGCCCGCTGTCGATCACCGCCGTCACCCCTTCAACCGTGACCGAGCTTTCGGCGACGTTGGTTGCCAGAATGAGTTTGCGCTGCGTGCCCGGCGCCACCACGGCATCCTGTTCGGCGGGCGAAAGGTCGGCATACAGCGGTAGCACGCGAAGATCCGTGGCGCGCGCAACTGCCTCGCAGGCACGCGTGGCACGGCGAATCTCCGCGATGCCCGGCAGGAACACCAGGATGTGCCCTGAACTGTCCGCCTGGACCAGCCGCTGCACAGCCGACCGCACCTGCAATTCCAGCGGCTCGGCCGAGTACGGCAGGTGCTCCACCGTGAGCGGAAAGGCCCGTCCCTCGGAGCGCAGCACCGGGCAATTGTCCAGATAGCGGGCCACCGGCGCTGCCTCCAGCGTCGCGGACATCACCACGATCTTCAGCTCAGGGCGCGTCTCCTGTAAGCGACGTAACAGGACCAGCGCAAGATCGCTTTCCAGGTGCCGCTCATGGAACTCATCCAGCACCACCGCATCGACACCACGCAAATGTGGATCGGCCAGCAGCCGCCGTGTCAGAATGCCTTCCGTCATGAAGCGCAAGCGTGTGCGCGGCCCGGTCACCTCCTCAAAGCGCACCTGGTAGCCCACCGTATCGCCCAGCGCCTCGCCCATCTCGGCGGCAACGCGTCGCGCCGCCAGCCGTGCGGCGATACGCCGCGGCTCCAGCACAATGACCTCGCCGGCCACCAGATCGAGCAATGCAGGCGGCACGCGGGTCGTTTTGCCGGCGCCCGGCGCGGCTTCCAGCACAAGGCTTCCATGCGCGTGCAGCGCAGCGACGATGTCCGGCAGCAACGCATCAATCGGCAGCGAAACCTTGCTCGGCAGCGAAACCTTGCTCGGCAGCAAAACATCGCTCGGCAAAGCAGAACGGCGAACCGTGCTGCGGGCGATAGGGTGACCGGAGGGCGTGCGAGCTGCGGTCATTGGCACGGAACCGGCAGCAGGGCTAACAGGTCTGCAACCGTGCCTCCCGCAGTCGGCACACGCATCTCCGGCGCAATCTCCGCCAAAGGTCCGAGCACAAACCGCCGCTGGACCATCGCGGGATGCGGCAAGGTAAGGTCCGGATCCTCGAGAACGAGGCTGCGGCCGTGCCCATCTTCGTAAAGCAGCAGATCCAGATCAATCACCCGCGGTCCCTTCGGGGGCACGTCGGCGGAACGCACGCGGCCCAGCGTGGTCTCCAACGCCAGAAGCGAACGCATCAGTTCCAAGGGACCAAGCGGGGTATCCAGCAGTGCGGCCGCATTTAAAAACCGCGGCTGGTTCCGCAGCCCGACCGGCTCCGTCTCGATAAACGATGAAACGGCGGTGACCCTGCCGAAGTCCCCGAGCCGATGCAGGGCTTCACGAAGATTGTCCGCCGGAGCGCCCCGGGGTGATGACAGATTCGATCCAAGCGCGATGGCCGCAAGCATGTGTTCTACGACGCTGGAAAGCGGCGAACTGCTTTCCAGCTGCACATCTAGGCGTGCGCCGGGTGCAGCGAAGGCACACGTCGCGGACGGGTCGCCGGATGCGGCAGGGGCGCGGACTCCGGGATGATGGCTGCTTCCGCCTCACGGCGCGTGGCCAGCTGCCATGCGCTGCGATCCTGCAGCAGCCGCTGCACCAGGGCGGTATGCATCGCGTGACCGGCACGCTCCGCCACCACCTTGCCCCACAGCCGACGCCCCGCCAAGGCGAGATCGCCGATCAGGTCGAGTACCTTGTGGCGCACAAATTCATCCGGGAAGCGCAGCGGTCCGTTCTGCACGCCGGCGCGCGTGAGGATGATCGCTGCCTCGTCGGAAACACCGCGAATGAGCCCCATGTTGCGCAGCATGGCCTCGTCCTCGCGAAAGCCGAAGGTGCGCGCCGGGGCGATCAGCTCGGCATAGGCGCCCGCCTCAAGGTCGCCTGTGAAGCGGTCGCGACCGATGGGCGAAGGAAAGTCAATGGTGTAGTCGATGGTGTAGCCCTCGCCGGGATACACGCCAATGAATTTCGTTCCGCCAGCGGAATTTTCACGAACTTCCACCGGCTTCAAGATGCGCAGGTACTCGCGCTTGCGACGCTGGCGTTTGAGTCCGACCCTAAGAATCGCCGCAACATAGGGCTGCGCGGAGCCGTCGAGGATCGGCACCTCAAGATTATCGATTTCGATGATCAGATTATCGACGCCTAGCCCGATCAACGCGCTCAGCAGGTGTTCTGTCGTCGAAATCAGCACGCCCTGCCGCATCAGGCTCGTCGCATAAGAGACTTTGGCCACATTGCGCCCGATGGCGGGAATTTCAAAGCTGTCGAGGTCCGAGCGCCGGAACACAATGCCCGAGCCTGCAGGCGCCGGTACAAGCCGCAGCTGAACCGGTGCTCCCGAATGCAATCCGACCCCCGCAAAGCTGAGCGGCCCGTCAATCGTGTGTTCGAGTTGGCAATCCGTTCCCAGCAGGCACCGTTCCCCTTCGCATAACAAAAGCACGTTTCACAGAGTACGCAGGAAAGCACGCAACAGAAGCGTGTGACAGGAGAAAGACTACATGCGGTTCCCTGGGCCGTGGTGTGTCTTTTCAGACACAGTGGTGGATGGACCACGTTCCGCCTCCGGTTCGCCCGACGGCGAGGGCACCTTCCCTTTTGCCTCACGCAGCAGGCGCACCGTTGCAGCCAGCGGCAGCCCGACGACGTTGGAATAATCACCCTCCACCCGCGCAACCCAGCGGGCGGCGTAGCCTTGAATCCCATACGCCCCGGCCTTGTCCAGTGGATCGCCCGACGCCAGGTACGCCTGTAACTCCTCTTCCGGGATCGCCGTCATCTGCACGGCGGTCGTTTCCACGTGCGCCAAGAAGACCTTCCCATGCATCACCGCGATGCCCGTATGCACGTGGTGCATGCGGGCGGCGAGCGCACGCAGCATCCCTTCCGCCTCCGCGCGGTCGCGGGGCTTGTTCAGCACCGCGTCGCCGAGCACCACCGTGGTGTCTGCAGCCAGCACCGTTTTTTCGGGAAAAAGGGCGTACACCGCCGCCGCCTTTTCGCGCGCGAGCCGCTGAACGTATGCAGTAGGCGGCTCGCCGGGCCTGCGGGTCTCGTCGATGTGCGCGGGGCGCACCTCATGCGCAATGCCAATCTGCGAGAGCAGATCGCGGCGACGCGGGGAAGCAGAAGCGAGAATAAGCATGGCAGAGGGGTGGAAGGCCAAGGTAAATCAATACTTCCCGTAAGGGCGCAATTGCTTTTTTCTATCATTCCCCCGGAATCTGCGTTTTGCTCGAAGCGACGGAGGCATAGCGAAGCCTGACAGAGACCCCGTTCACAACGGCGTCAACCCCAGCCGCATCTCCATCGTGTGTGCCTCGCGCGGGCGTAAGGTAATCGCATTTTCGGCGACATTGCCCGTTTCCAGGCAGACAAAGCGCTGCCATGCCTCCGGCGGGAGGTCCGGCAGCTTGGCGGCCAGCGCCGGGCCCGGGTTCCACGTTACCGTGCTCTGCGAACCGGCTTTGTCGAGCTCCATGCAACGCCGCAACACAGGGTCCTGCAAGCGTACGGGAGCCGTCGTGTTGAGATACGGACGGTCGACTTCGCCTGTGAAGCGCAGCGTGGGGTCGGTTTGTGTTTTGCGCTGAAAGCCATCGGTTTTATCTAAAAACTCCGTCCGGGCAAGACCTTTCACCTCAAGCTCGCGGCTATCACCCACGGCGAGGTACGCATGCAACGCTTCCTCGAAAAAGAAGGGAGCTTCCCCGACATTGGCCACCGACAAGCGCACCGTCAGCGTGCGGCCCAGGATGACCTCATACGCGAGCTCAAAGCCGGTAAACCCAAGCGCGCGGATGCCGGCCGTCTGATCCAGCGAAAGCGACAGATGCACGTCCTCGCCGGCCAGTGCGGCGAAGCGCAGGCTCCACGGCCAGATGCGTGCAAACCCATGTGCCGTCGCCCCCGGCGAAGTGTGCACCGGGGAGGTCTCCGGCGAGGCAAACCATGGGAAGACCACGGGAATGCCGCCGCGAATGGCCTTTCCGGGCGCAAACACGGAGCGTTCCGAAAGAAACAGCGCCGGTTGTGCACCCGCCGGTTGCCACGCCGCGAGGTGGGCTCCCTGCAGATACAGCTCGGCGGTGCAGGCCGGTGTGGCGATGCGGGCACGTGGCATGCCGGGATGCGGCTCGTCGAAAGAAAGCGCGCCGGGCAGGCTGAACTCTGCACTCAATTCGTCTAGAGATTGCATAAGGATTGCACGATGTGCAGTGTACTCCGGCAAGGCAGGCGCACAGGAAAGAAAAGCAGAAAGCAGCCGTTTCCCGTAGCTTCTGTGCCCATCGCCATTCTGCATCCTAAGGGATTGAGGCACTTCATGGTCAAAGCTCTTCTGTGCGATATCGACGGCACCCTTGTGCAAAGCAACTGGCTCCATGCAGAGTCCTGGCAGATCGCTTTTGCGGCGATGGGCCTGCACGTCGATCGTGAAGACATCCGCAAGCAGATCGGCAAGGGCGGCGACGAGCTCATCCCGGTCTTCATCCCCTGGTGGAAGCAGGAGATCGTGGAAGAGCCGTTGAAGGCTTTCCGCAAGTTCGTCTTTCAACATGGGCTGCTGCAACAGGTGCAGCCACTGCCGGGAGCACGGGATATGCTGGCGCGCGTGCACGCGGCGGGCATCAAGGTCGAGCTCGCAAGCTCTTCGGATAAGGATGATCTGAAGACCTTCAAGCGCCTGCTCGGCATCGAGGAGCTGGTGGATGAAGAAACCTCGGCCGCCGATACCAAGCGCGCCAAGCCGTCGCCGGATATCTTCGCCGTGGCCGTGAAAAGACTGGGCCTCACACCACCGGAGTGCATCGCCCTCGGCGACACCCCTTACGACGCCGAAAGCGCAGGCCGGGCCGGCGTGCGCACCATTGGCGTTACCACGGGCGGCTGGTCGAAAGAGGAGTTACTGCAGGCCGGTTGCATTGAAGCCTACGAAGGCGTCGCCGATCTGCTGGCTCACTTCGAGCAAAGCGCTCTCGTGCGTACAGGATTCCATGGCTAAGTGTCGACATATGAAATGCAGCCAAACGCTGCGCGTGCGAAGCCGTTGGCTCGCCGTGCTGTTTGTGTTCGCCGGCCTCGGCGCAGCCCGCGCCCACAACCTGCCCGCGCAGACGGCCCTTCCCGATGCCGGCCGTTCCATCCAGGACCAGGAGACACGTTTGGGTGCGGGGCCCGGCACGGTTGTTCTTGCGCAGCCTGCACGGCTCGCTTCGCCCATCACACTGGCCTCCGGGCACGCGCTGCTGATCCAGGCGCCACTTACCGTTGCCGGTGGGTCCATTCGGCTCAGCGGGCACAATGATGTGCGTTGTTCTGCGCCGGTTACCGTCGAAAACGCGGTCGACCTTTTTACCGCGGACGGGGCGACGGATCTGAGCGTGCGCGGTTGCACGGTGACCGTCACCGGCCACACCGGCGGTTATCTTTTGACGGCGACCCGCGGCGCACGCATCACAGCCATCGACAATCACCTGACAGGCATGGCGATCTTCAACACGCACAACTCAGGCGGAACGGCGAACCAAACCACCGATGTCACCCTCACCGGCAACAGCACCCTCTTCCCGAAGGGTGGCGGGCCGATCGGCATGTATCTGCTGTATGTCTTGCGCGGCACCGCAGCCAACAACCGCTTTCAAGGTACAGGGCATGGCATTGAGTGGTGGGGCGGCGATGCCAACGAGGGCTGGCCGGGCTACGCAAAGGTCGTCGCTGCCGGCAACTTAACCATCACAGGCAACGTGTGCGTGAACGGCGGCGGCTCCTGCGTGTGGGGCTCCGATGGCGTCGACATTCGCGTCAGCGGCAACAGCGCCGATGGTTGCGGCGATGTGTGCTTCGACACCGAAGGCGGCGTGCGCACCACGTTTACCCGCAACACCGCCAAGGCCTGCGGCAACGGCTGTTACGCCGCTGAGTTTGAATCGCAGGACGCGGTCTTTGATGCCAACACTGCCTACGCCGACGACAAAGGAAAAGCCGCGGCCCTGGTGCTGATCAAGCATCCGAGCGGCCGCGGCCCCAACCACATCAACCTAACGATCACGAATAACATCCTCACCTGCGGCTATGTTTGCGCGGCGCTGTACTCCGAAGGAGAAGACGGTATTACCTTCGCAAATAACACCATCACCAACGGTGGTCTGCAGTTCATCAACTACACCAACAATGTCTTCATTCGGAACAACACCCTGCACTTCACCTTGCCGCTGACAGGCGTGTCCGGCATCAATGGACCGGCGCTGGCGAACGGGCACCGGTCAGAGATCACGGGCAACACGATTCTCGCGCAGGGCGGCGCAACCGGCAACGGCGCGTGCATCGCGCAGGGCTGGAGCGACTACAACAGCACCGACACCATGGTGATCGCTCACAACACCTGCTCCGGCTTCCCCACCGGCATCACGACCGCCACAAGCGGTGGCAACCCCGGCGCTCCGCATGCTGTGTGGCAGATTCAAGGCAACCGCTTTTCCGGCATACCGGCCGGTCAACAAATCGTGCACCAGCACAATTCAGGCAATGAGGTGTACCAAAGCCAGTGATCCGGTCCGACACACTGAGTTGAATCGGAAAGGCGGGTGCCCCGTTTGTCATCCCGCAGCGCAGCGGAGGGATCTGCTTTTACGATTGCGCGCTTCGTACCGGCTCAGGGTCAATGCCGCGCCTCTGCCGGCAACGCCAGCCCTGCTGTATTCCGCTCGCCCGTGGGGCACAGCTTCAGCAAGGGGCATTCCGCACAGCGCGGCTCCGAAAACGTACACAGCGTTTGCCCATGCAGCTTCACCAGCGCGTGGTGTTCGTCAAGCATCGCCGCATCCCAGGTTTCGGGTACGAGCCGCATCAGGCGCTCTTCCGTCATCGCCGCATCGGCGCGCGGTACCACGCACAGTCGCTGAACCACCCGTAAGTGATTCGCATCGATCGAGAGTGCGCGGCGGCGCAGGGTAGAAAAGTTCACCACCGCAGCCGATACTTGCGCGCCCACGCCCTCAAACTGTTCTAGCCATCCTCTGATTTTTTCCGTGCGGTAGCGTGCCAAGAAATCCAGCGACAGCGCACCGGTACGCTCCGTGATCGCGACCAGCGCCGCCTTCAACCGGGGCGCCTTCACCTCCGGAAACGTGACCATTTCGATGGCTCGTTCGATCTCCGCAACGGGTGCATCGCGCAACGGCTCCCACGCGCCTGGGCCGGCGCCGGGGAAGCTCCGCTCCAGTTCGCGCATGACCTGGTGGGCCTGCGGCGTTTTCGTGCGCGCGCTCAGCAGGGAGTAAATGAATTGCGTCAGCGGATCCCAAGGCACACGTGGGGGCGGAGTCCCGTAGTAGCCCAAGAGCAACCGATGGATATGCGGCAACTTATCCCTCTGCTCGGGCGACAACGGCCGGCGCAGCGCTTCGAGGTCGGCTGGGTCTTGGAAAAGGGCTGCGGTCATACGGCGGTCGCCTATCTGTCTCTCGATTTATCTATGGCCGATACGCCATACCGCGATGAGATGCAGCTTGTGGAAAATCGTGGCAGCAACCGAGAGCAGCCCATGAGCTTAACGCGTAAGGTCTTCCCACGCAGACCCGCTGGGCTTATGCTCCAGCCGCTGCTTCAGTAAATGCAACGGCAGGTTTAGATAGCCTTTTTTCGGGTAATTGCCGAAGTGAGGAAGATTCCAGCAGGTCGCATACAGTAACAGCGCCGCAGTCGCCCAGCGCGGGTGGGCCCAGGCGCTCGAAGACAGAACCGGCCGCGGAGCGTGCTTTGTCTCTTCGGCTTTGGCTTGGTTTGTTTTGCGCGCATCCAGAAACAGGATGAGCAGAAACAGGCTGACGATATGGATATAGATCCATCGCCCCCAATCCATCGCGTAAAAGAACAGCGGCACCGATGCCAGCAGCGAGACGAGCCCCGTTCCCGCAACGATCATGAGGTCGGGGCGCAGCCGGCGATCGCGCCAAAGCCGGCGCGCCATGCCGGCCAGCGGCAGCAGCGCAAGCAGCGTCAGCAACGGGTAATACAGCAGGTAGTGATAGGCATGAATGTCGTGCAGCACATCGCCGCGCGCCATCTCTGTGCCCTTAGCCAAGTACGCGATGGAACCACCACACACCAGCGGCGGCGTCGGCCCCAGGGACCGGCAGATGGTTTGCTGGATGAGTTCGCTGCCACGATGATGCAATACCTCAAGCAAGATTCCGCCAACTGCCAGCACGGGCAATGCCGCAATCCTGAGCACGCGCCGAAGGTCGTGCAAACCAATCAAGAGCGCCCCGAAGAGATATACAAGGTACGGCAGCAGACCTTCATGCGAAAGAATCGCGAGAGTTCCGGTGATCGTGAGGAAGAAAATCAGTGGACCGTCCCGCGGGATGTGCCGGACAAACCATAGCAACAACACGCCCAGCGCTAGCAGCAGCAGCAGCTCTTTGCGGAAGGCGCCCACCGGATCGAGGATAGGAAACGCCAGCGTTGCCGGAGAGAGAAGCGCGGCCAGCGTCCATAGCTCAGCATCCGCCCGGCGGTAAAGCTGCCAGATGACGCCATACAGCAGCAGATACAACGTAAGTGGCGCCAGGCTGCCCAGCGTTACCGGCGAAAGGTGCAGGAGACGGCTGGCGAGCAGAATAGCTTCCCCGGGCAGCCCGCGCCGCACAAAGCCGCCTTCGTAGTTCACCAGCCAATCGCCGGGTGTCCATCCATTTGGATGCAACGCCCGGAGCACGGCCATCGGCATGGTGAGGCAGGCAATCCAGACGATGTACCAACCGCCCAACACACGGACGCGGGCAGCCGCTGCGTCTGTGTGCGGGCTCGTGGTGTTCATGCGGTCAGGCAGTGCCGTTTGGGCAACAAAGGTCAATCGAACACGCAGCCGCAACGGATCGCGATATGTTTCGTTACCATCTATCCACTAAGACGCAGGGACCAGCCTTACTGGATTCCAGCCCTTCTTCCAGATTCCGCGCAATGGAAAGAGGTGTCTCAAAATGACACAGACATCAGCACTCTATGACCGAATTGCGGAATAGCAGTCGCCCGCACCATGAGGCAGAATGACAGTTGTGCCGCAAACCGGAATGGACGCTTGGCAGATTCTCGACGTGGGCAGCATCTGGATGCGGGAGTTTGCTTCCGCCATGGCGCAGACACATCCCGTGGTCGCCTGGTGGCCGGAGATGCGCAACTTCGGTGCTTTCGAGCGCTGGGAGCGCCCTGAGGCTGTGGCCGAACCACCGCTTGCGGTCCGCCGCTATCCGCTGCAGCGCGGCTATGCCCGCACGCCGGTGAAACAGCTGTTGCCCTTTGAACGAGGCCTGCTCCCGCGACTGCGGGCCGCCTGTGCGCAAGAGACCGCTTCAGCGCTCATCCTGTCTACACCGTTTTACGCGCCTGTCGCCGAGCGCTGGAAGGGACCTTCCGTGTACTACGTTACCGACTTCACGGCCGGGTACGAAGGCCTGAACAGCCCGCAGGTTGTCGCGCTCGACCGGCGTATGTGCCGAGCTGCCCGGGCTGTCTGTCCGAACTCGCGCCGCCTGGCCGACTACCTGGTGCGGGATGCCGGATGCGCTCCAGAGAAAATCACCGTGGTGCCCAATGCGACGCGGGAAAGCAACATCGCCCCGGCGCCGCTGCTGGTTCCGGAGGCTTTGCCCGCGTCCATCGCGCACCTCACGCGGCCGATCGCCGGCATTGTCGGCAATCTTTCCGCAAACATGGATTGGGCGCTGCTGGAGCAAGCCATCGCGGCGACGCCCTGGCTGACCTGGGTCTTTGTCGGCCCCACGTCCATGGCCATCGCGGAGCCCGCGCAGGATGCTGCCCGGGCGCGTGTGATCGCGCAGGCAAATCCGCAGGCCGGTGACAGCCATTCCCGGGTGTACTTCACCGGCGGCAAACCCTACGGCGAGCTCCAGGCCTTTGCGCGCTGCTTCGATGTCGCGGTGCTGCCGTACCGCAAAAAAGAGCCGACCTACTCCGGCAGCTCCACCCGTTTTTATGAGCATTTAGCTGCCTGCCGGCCCATGGTGGCCACCCGCGGCTTTGCCGAACTGCTCGAAAAACCGCCGCTGCTGGTGCTCGTCGACACCGCAACCGAGATGCGTGCCGAACTCGAGTCCTTGCGTTCGGTTCACTTTGCCGATGGACAAGAGACGGCACGCTGGGAGGCCAGCCGCCATGGCACCTGGGAGGCACGTGTGCGCACCCTTACGGGAACACTCGGAGGAAAAGCACAGTAGCTTTTGCGGGGATGCACCGGCGCCAGCAACTTCGCCGTGTCTGCACATGAGGTTTTCTGCTTTGGGGGTTAGCTTTCGTCAAGTTCCGCAAACAGGTCGGGGAGGTTGATCGCGATGGGCGTGCCTGCGATGCCGAGGACGCCGTCTTCCGGCTGCACAAAGCCCCGGGGCGAAGCGTAGTAAGCAAGCCGGCTCCATGGGTCCACGGCCCAGATATGCGCCACCCCCATGGCGGCATAGTCGTTCACGCGTGCCTGCAATTCATTCAGGGTGTCGGCCCGCGAAAGGATCTCGATGCAGAGCAGCGGTGCGCTCGTAAGAATACGACCTCTTGGATTTGCGCTTGAAACCAGGCAAAGATCGGGAACACGGAAGTGCGTTGCCGAAGTCTGTACCCGTTGTTCCGTTAGTACCCGTACTCCCCATTCCCGCCGGGAGTTTCCCAGGATGCGCGCAAGAATAGCCTGTATCTCGGAATGCAGTTCTTCACCCACCGGTCTCTCCCTTACTTCGCCGTCGAGGTAATCGCAATCCGGTCGATATGTCGTCGAAAGATACTCATTGACGGGGATTAGCGTGGCGCTTGCCATGGAGACTGCCTCCGTTGGTCATCTTACGCTTGCAAGCGGCACATGATTCATCGCCGTCGGCTGTTGCGGTTTAGGCTGTTATGGAGGAGACGCACATGGCACAGCGGGGAACGCAACACCTAGGAATCAGACATGCGGGAAGGATCGTGTTCGCTATCGGCATCGCGCTGGCGAGCGCTGCCGCACCGGCGCAAGAGACACACATGGCCCACGGCGGAACCGCGAGCCCAACGGCCGGTCCTGTCGGTCCGGCTGCGGAGGCCCAGCGCAGCTATGCCGCCGTGAAAGCCAACATCCTGAAGGCAGCCAACAACATGCCCGCCGACGCTTACCCCTTTAAGCCGACACCGGACATTCGCACCTTTGCGCGGGTGATCAACCATGTGTCCGAAGCGCAAGAGCGTTCCTGCGGCGCAGCGAACGGCACAGCGGCTGCCGCCATGCCCTCGATGCCGCCGGAAACCGCCGACAAAACGGTGATCGTCACGGCACTTCAAGCATCGTTTACTGCCTGCGATGCGGCGTTTGCCGCATTGACGGATACCAACGTGAGCGACATGCTCACCGCTGGGCCTGGACGTCGCTCGCGCATCGGGCTGCTGTGGGGCACGGTTTCGCACGACAACGAACAATACGCCACGCTGGCGCTATACATGCGTTTGAAGGGCCTCGCGCCGCCCAGCAGCGAAAAGTAAGCTGGCAATCGTGCGCTTTCCCTCCCCGCCAGGGTCAGCCGGGAGCGCACGAAGCAACCACCTTCCGCATCCACATGGAAGGGACGACACGGCCCCGGATGGGCCGAAGCAAGGGGAGGATCAGCATGGTGGACGAAAACAGCCTTGGGGCGCTCGGGCCCAACATCATCAGCGTGGAGTCCATCTCGGACACCGCGTTTTCAGTCCAGGGTGCAAACTTCGTCACCGGCTTCACCGTCACCGTGCAGGACGGCGTAGACCAGATCATCGAGGGCGCCACCATCTCCGAACCCACGGGCACAGCCTTCACCCTCACCTTGCCCTACGGCACGCCGGGCGCCTGCACGCTGATCGTCACCAATCCCGACCGGCGCACCTCAACCCAACGCTTTGCCACGCCAGGCACCCGGGCCTCCAATGAAAAGCTTCGTGCCGACAGCTGAGACGATGGGGCAAACGTTGGATCGCTCCGGTCTGCCCACAGTATTGCGCGCGGTACCGCCCAAGATGCCGCCCCAGACACTGCCCTCGATACGCACCATCGATGCCGAGCCAGGCCGGTTGGAGCGCATCACGGTGTGCACCCGGCCTTTTCGCGCGTCCGGGCCGCGCATCGAGCCGGAGCGGGTCGGCGACAAGCTCATCGTTCACAATTATGGGCACGGCGGTTCGGGTTGGTCGCTGAGTTGGGGCTCGGCCGATCTGGTGGTGCCGCTGGTGTTGGCCGGGGGCACGCCTGCAGTGGCGAGTCGTCGCGTCGCGGTTCTGGGCTGCGGTGCGCTTGGCCTAACGGCTGCGCTGCGTTTGCAAGACGCGGGCCTCCAAGTCGCCATGTATGCGCGTGAGGTGCCGCCGGATGTACGCTCGTCCCGCGCCACCGGCCTGTGGTCGCCGGATTCCCGCGTCGCACTGGCTGCTGCGACCGACGCCCCCTTTGCCGAACGCTGGGAGCGGATGGCCCGGGGTGCGTGGGCCGCTTATGCGACGCTGCTGCGTTCGCCCGGCGAACCGGTTGCCATGCACGACCGTTACGAACTCTCCGATCTGCCGCCTTCGGAGGCCGTTGCGGCCCGGCACCGCGCCGACCCCATCGGGTTCGCGCATCTTGAGCACCGGATCGCAGATCTATATCCGCCCAACATGGACTTCGGCCCCGGCGAGCACCCATTTCCTACTCAATTTTGCCGGCAAACATCGACCTTGCGCTTCAACATCACGGCGCTCTCCCAACAGCTGCTCGCGAGGTTTTTCGCGCGCGGCGGCACGCTGCACCGTACCGAGCTGCACACAGTAGCCGAGCTGGCCGGTCTCCCGGAGCCGGTCATCGTGAACTGCACGGGCTATGGCGCACGGGCGCTGTTCGGGGACGAGACGCTGACGCCCGTGCGCGGCCAGATCGGGTGGTTGCCGCCGCAGCCCGAAGTGAACTACAGCCTGCAATGGGGGCAGCTCAGCGTGGTGGGCCGTGCCGACGGCATCGTGGTGCAGATGGGCGCAGCGAGCGACGGCATGGGTTGGGGCGATGCAACGGAAATGCCGGATCGCGCCGAAGCCGAAGAGGCGGTGCGTTTGCTGGCACACTTGCAGACCGATCGCATTCCTAGGCGATCCTGAACCTTTCTTCACTACAAAAAATTTAAGGACACACCGCAACTAATTCGCACACTTCACGTTTTCTCCACATGGCCTCAAAACACCGCTTCCTGCTCGCCGCCATCTTTGCTCTTCTGCCGCTGCTAAGCAGCTGTTCCGGAACGACGGCCTCCACCGCCACTGGGACGGCTGCGTCGCAATGGGTGGTCGCCTGGGGCGCTTCCCCGCAGAATGCTTTGACCACGGCGACCAATCCAGGCGGGGCCGAGCAAAGCTTCCGGTTTCTGGTGCTGCCTTCGGTGCCGGGAACGCAGGAGCGCGTACATTTTTCGAATATCTTCGGTACAACGCCGATCACCATCGGCGCGGCGAGCCTCGCGGTGGCCACCACGGCGGGAATGGGTCCGGCTGTAGACGCTACGCATAACGCGCCACTCACCTTTGGCGGCAGCACGACCGTGACGCTGCAGCCCAAGCAGGAGATCGATTCCGATCCCGTGAACATCACGTACACCTTTGGCCAGTGGCTCGCAGTGTCCATGTACCTGCAGGGCACGTTTCCGGCGCTCACGGAGCACAACTCCCAGATCTCCGATAACTATGCGACGGCCGTTGGTGCCGGCAACACGGTGAGCGATGCAAGCGGCACGTCCTTCACGCAAACTAATCAGGAGTGGTATCTGATGACGGCCGTTGAGGCGTATGGTCCCTACGACGGCACGGTTGCGTTTTTTGGCAGTTCGTCTGTGGATGGGCATGGCGCCAATTACGGCAACACGAACATCTACCCTGTGTTCAACGTGCCCGTGGCGGGGCAAAATAACCAGCGGCCCACCGACTGGCTCGCGCGGTCGCTCGTCGGTGCGGGCTACAGTCTGGGCGTGGATAACGCTGGATTGCTTGGTGATCCTGCCGCCGAGGACTCCGGCACGGCTTCCGGAAATGCAATCGCGGGCATCGATCGTTTTCAGCACGATGTGCTTGCCTTGCCGGGCATCAAGGCGGTTGTGATCTACATCGGCGGCATCGATATCCGCGGCGATTGCCTGCCGGCGACGAATGTGGAGGGGACCCTGACCGCCATTGTGGCGCAGGCGCATGCGGCCGGGGTGCGGGTGGTGCTGGCGACATTGCCCCCGGCGGAGTACTGTCTGTCCGCCGGCCCGCAGCCTTCGGCGGCCGATCCCTATAATGGCGACCTGAACCCCGGACCCGAGAACGCGGGCTCCACGCAGCGTCGCACGCTAAACAGCTGGATTCGGACCTCCGGAGCGGCGCTGCCGGGCGTGGTCAGCATCGCGGATTTCGATGCGGTGCTGGTGTATCCGGCGCACCCGGATTTCCTGATGCCGAATCTAACGTCGAGTGACAATTTCCATCCCAATGGAGCCGGGTATGGCATACAAAACAGCGCAATTTCGTTGACTAGCCTGCTCGGCCGGTAAAAACCATAAGGACCTCCTGGTGGGTGAGCCGGTCAACGTTTGTTTCTCTGTAACATGACGCAGCTACACTGAGCGGTATGCGTCCCTGTAGACCATTAGCTTTCACCCTTGCGGTGTGCTTGCTGCTTGCTGGTTGCGGTACTGCGGCTTCACCGGTAGCCAGTGCACCCGTGGTGTCGGCGGCGCGCGCAATCTGGGCGGGTGCCTGGGGCGCGGCGATGACCAACGCCAACGCGTCCGGAGACAACGCCGGTGGCAACGATCAGAGCTTTCGTTTCCTGATTACGCCCACGGTCGGCGGCACGCAAGCGCGAGTGCGCTTTTCCAATGTGTATGGCACCACGCCGGTGATGCTCGGGGCAGCTCACCTTTCGGTCGGGCAGGACGGCTCCGCGGCGGTGGACCCTGCCCATGATGTCGCATTGAGCTTCGGTGGGCAGCCCGGCACCACGCTCGCGCCCGGGCAGGTCGTCGTCTCGGACCCGGCACAGCTCAGCTTCAGCTATGGGCAGACGCTGGCAATTTCGGTGTACCTGAAGGGGGGCTTCGGGCCTGTGTCCCGCCACAGTTCCATCTTCATTACAAACTATCGCACCCCCACCGGCAGCGGCGACCAAACTGCGGACACAGCCGGGGCGAGCTACACCGAAAAACTCACCGACTGGCTGCTGGTCAACGGTGTGGATGTGTATGGCAACTACGGTGGCACCATCGCGCTCTTCGGCAGTTCCACCACGGACGGGTTTCACTCGAACTACAGCTCCAATCAGGTGTACCCGACGCCCAATGTGCCCGTAGCCGGCCAGCACACCGATCGCCTCTCGGACCTGGTCGCGCAACGGTTAAACGCGGCCGGCTACCAGATCGGCGTGGTGAATGAAGGTGTGCCCGGCGACACGGTCACCGTGGACAGCAGCAATCAACTCAATAAAGTAAAAAACGCCAACGACCGCATCGCACAGGACGTGCTCGGCCTGCCGAACCTGCTGGGCATGGTGGCCTACTTCGGGTCCATCGATCTGCGCTCGCAGGATTGCAAATCGGCGCCGGCGATTGAAGCCGCCACTCAACGCATGGTCGCCACGGCTGTCGCGGCGAAGGTGCCCGTGGTGCTGGCGACGATTCCGCCTTCGGCGTTCTGCACCAATCCGGCGCAGGGTAACTTTGGCCCTTCGCCAAATTCAGGTGCCCCCTACGCTGGCGGCTCACCGGGCACGGTCAACGGCGCAGAAACGCAGCGCCTGGCCCTGAATGACTGGATCCGGCAGACCGGGGCGCAACTGCCCGGCGTTGCCGGTATCGCTGACTTCGACCAGGCGCTCGCCGACCCGGCACGAACCAACTTCATGCAGCCGCTGTATAACTCCGGAGATAACTATCACCCAAACGGGGAAGGCTACCGGGCAGAGGCAGGCGCCATTCCGCTCGCAGCTTTGGGCGCGAAATAGCCAGCTAGACTTTCTAACCTTTGGTGCCCCATTCTTTGCGGCTTCATCGCACAGGGTGGGGTGCTTTCTTTTTCCGTACCCCCATCTATCTTCGGAAGACCAGGAATCCGCCCTTTGCCGAATCGCAAAGAACGGGACACCCTCGCGCCAGACCCATAAAAGGGTGGGTGTGCCGATCACCCTTGCTTTGTTTCTGCGACCGGCTATGATGAGGACGGGGACACGCTCAGATACGATCGCGTACTGACTTCATGTGATGTGGCTTCTCCCCCTGGTGCTCGCCCGGTAACCACCCGGGTCCAGAGATTTCCAGCACTGAGGAGCCCTCGTAGCATGTCTGTGCATTTAGTGAACCCCAGCGACAACTCTTTTGGCACCGCGGTCATTACGCCGCGTTGGTTGTTTGTGCTCGCCGCTGCCACTCCGGCCGCCTTCGGCGACCCCATCCTGGTTGATGAATCGATCGAGCCGCTCGATCCCACAACAATCCAGGCAGGCGATGTGGTCGGCATCAGCGTGCACACCGGCAACGCCCTGCGCGGGTACGCAGTCGGCAAGCTGGCGCATGCGCGCGGCGCCACCGTTGTTTATGGCGGCATCCACGCGACCCTGTTCCCCGAAGAACCCTTCGACCGCGGCTATGCGGATCATGTCGTGAAAGGTGACGGCGACGTTGCCTGGGGTCGGGTGCTGATGGACCTGCAGCGCGGGGCGGCAGGCCGCATCTACGATGGCGGCAAGATCGAAGGCGATGAGTTCCTGGCCGCCCGCTGGGACCTGATGCAGCCCGATAAGTACATGTGGGCCTCCGTGCAAACGATCCGTGGTTGCCCCAAGCACTGCTCGTTCTGTTCCGTGTGGCGCACCGACGGCCAAAGACCGCGCCAGCGCTCCTTTGAAAAGGTAATCGACGAGATCATCGACCTGCGCCGCATGGGCTTCCGTTTTATCGCGCTCGCCGATGACAACTTCTATCCGGTGACGCTGACCGATCTGCGGCTGGCACGCGAGCAGGGCAACACCGAAAAAGTCGATTCATTGATGGCCGTGCGCAACGAGCGTTTTCTGCTGATGGCGGAGCTCGCCAAGCTACCCAAAGACATGGTGTTCTTCACGCAGATCACAATGGAATCCGCTGAGGACGGCGAGTATCTCGATGCCATGCGCCGTGCCAACATTAAAGGCGCGTTGGTGGGTGTGGAGGCCGTAACGCCCGAGGGCTTAAAGGCCGTATACAAGGATTTCAACTACTCCGGCGACCGCCTCATCGAGCAGCTGCAAACCTTCCGCAGGCACGGGGTGCATGTGCTCGGGTCCTTCATCTTTGGCCTGCCCACCGACAAGCCGAGCACCTTCAAGGCCACCGTGGATCTTGCGCTGAAGGCGGGCGTGACCTTTGCACAGTTTGTGATGATGACGCCCTTTCCCGGCACGGTCGATTTTGGCCGCTGGGAGAAGGAACAGGCGGCCAAACCGGAGATCGAAGCCGTGGACGGCACGCCGCTGACGCGCTACTGGCTGATTCCCACGGCCACACGTCCGAAGATGTTCACCCCGCATCCCTCGATGGCATCATCGGAGATCAGCCAACGCACGCAGGCTGTGTGGGATCGCTTCTATGAATTCAGCGCCATCTGGAAACGCTCCGCCTGTACCCCCACGCTGCGCGCGCGTGTGGCGTTTGTACTGCTTTCAAAGCTGTACCGGCAGATGTACGCGGGTACAGGCATCTCGACCGATAGCGCACGACGCAAAAAGGCCAAGACCTCAGCACGTTTCATCGCGCGGCAAACGCGTAAGATCTTCCAGGCCAAACCGATGCCGGAGCTGCAATCGCCTGCCTGGGCACCCCGCGCAAAACGTGCACCCGCGTTGACGCAGGTTACCTTGGGCGCACCCAGTGAGCCCGCCCTGTAGGTCTCGTCTTACACGCAAACACCCTGTGCTTGATGAGCGCGCAGTCAACACGAATCAGTACACCTCCAATTGCCCGCGCCTGATTCCCGAGCGTATAGTGGGCGCGCTCCAAGGAGGAGTAGATCCGTGTCCCGAACCACCGTTACACGCCGTGCGCTGCTCGGCTACGCCCCGGCAGCCACTGTAGCCGCCGCTATCTCGCCCCTGTTGTTTGCCGGGGAACCGGCTGCGGCGCAGATGATCTCGCCAAATGCCTCGCCGTTTGCTGTCGATTTGCCTGCCCTGGCCGGTTCGATCGACCGTGCTTTCAGCTTTCAAAACTTCATGATGGACGCCTACGCGACTGGGGCCACCGTGCGCCTGGCGCAGAGCTACAGCGATGAAGCGCTGGGTGCGACCGCCTTCACCTACGATAACGCCGTTACCATCCATGCCTACCTGGCCAGCGAAGACCCCGATCTGCTCGCGCGCGCCATCGTGCTGGGCGAAGGCCTGCTGTATGCGCAGGCGCACAACTTCCCTTTCAATGATGGCCGCTTCGCACAAGGGTACTTCGTCAACGTAGCCGTCTCCGATGGCAGCGGCGCGTTCATCACACCGGCGGCGTATCCGTTCTATTTCTACACAAGCACCACCGGCGACCAGGCGTGGGCCGGCATGGCGCTGGCGCAACTCTATGCGCGCACGGGCGATAACCGCTTCCTGACAGGCGCGTTGCTGGTGGCCAATTGGATCGTCGCCAATACCTACAACACCGCAGGCGCGGGTGGTTTTTCTTTCGGCACCATCATCAATCAGTACAACGGCTCCGAACCTTCCCCGAACGGCAAATCGACCGAGCACAACATCGACAGCTACGCGTTTTTCACCATGCTGAGCAAAGCGACCAAGAACGGGGCTTCGTCGAGCGGCATGAGCTGGGCCGCACTCGCAGCGCATGCCTTGACCTTTGTGGAGGCGATGTACAACCCCGCCGGTCCGTTCTTCTACACCGGCACGTTGGGTGACCAGGTCACGATCAACACCTCGCCCATCCCGGAAGACTGCCAGACGTGGTCGTATCTCGCGCTATTGAAGAACAGCTATCGCAAAACAATCGACTGGGCGCTGGCGCATCTTGAGGCCACCGACACATCTTCCTCGCCCCACAGCAAGCTGACGGGAACCGAGACGATCCATGGCCTCGTCTTCGATACTGCCAGCCTCGCGCCCACCATCGCCGGCGCGGACCCGAACGCGGTTTGGCTGGAAGGTACAGGCCACACCATCGCGGCGCTCATTGCTCGTGTGCTGCGTGGCCAGGACACCTTTGCCGGTGTGCTCAAGGACGTGCGGACGGCGGTGGCGCTAGTGGAGCAGTCCATCCTGGCGCAGAACGAACTCGGCCTCGGCAAAACCGCGGGCGGCAAGGCCATTCCCGCCGGCGAAGGTCTAGTTGCGGCGACCAGCGTGATGGACACGGGCTTCGGCTATACCTATGGGCCGTCGCTGCACATCGGCGCCACGGGCTGGTACCTGCTGGGTGTACTTGCGGCCAATCCATTCCAGCTTGGGTATCGCGTGATCGGTTAGCTGTGCGGGCCTGTGACGACGCAGCAACCGTCACAGGCCTGCTTCCGGTCGTGATGGGAAGCGATGGCCGAGGCTGCTTTCGCCTGCGCGTGCTTGCGTGCGCGCTGCGATGCATCTAAATACGCATGAATACACGCCAGACAGCACGCGGTCTCCTTCTGCTCTTAGCCGGCCTTCTGGCAGCAGCATCGCTGAGTGGCTGCGTTGTGCTCGGTGGCACCAGCCGTGGTGGGTTCTTCATCTTTCCCGGTGGGCTGGGGTTGGTGGTACTCATTTTTGTGGTCGCCTTGCTGCTACGACGCAGGTAAGTTGAGCATGGGAGTCGAGGCCGTAACGCGACTTACAGTTAAATCTGACGTGTATCTCAAATCTTTCCTGCACGTCTATGCCAGGGGTTTATGAACGGTGATCCATTGACGCTGAGCGTTCAAGAGCAGTTCGGACAGATTGATATCTATGTCTTCGATCAGATCTTACGCGGCAACTTAGCCGCACCGATGCGTATCCTCGATGCCGGCTGCGGGTATGGACGCAACCTGGTGTATCTCCTGCGCACGGGTTGCGAGGTCTTCGCGCTGGATGCCGATGGGGAGGCTGTGGCGCACGTGCAGCAGCTTTCTGCCGCTCTAACGACCGGTTTGCCGGCTGAGAACTTCAAGGTTGGCGCGATCGAACATCTGCCCTTTCCGGATGCTTTTGCGGATGCCGTGATCTGTAACTCGGTGCTCCACTTCGCGCGCGATGAAGACCACTTTAAAGCCATGCTCGCTGAGTTATGGCGTGCGCTGCGACCCGGCGGTTTGTTTTTTTGCCGTTTGGGTTCACGCATCGGCATGGATTTTGAACGCGTTCGTGGCTGCATTTATAGGATCGGCGATGGAGCGGAGTGGTTCCTCGTCGATGAAGAAACGCTACTCGAGTTCACAGCAGAACTGGATGCACTGCTTGTCGACCCGCTGAAAACGACCGTGGTACAAGACTTTCGCTGCATGACGACCTGGGTGCTTCGCAAACGCCGCTGATCAACGGCCTTGTTGCGGTTCAGCTAACTTCTGCCTGGTGGCGCCGACCTTAACACATGCCCGTACCGTGCTTGGAGCCCACTCAAAGCATGTTTTCGTGCAATGAGTGGGCTCTTCCTTGCATCATTGAACTCACCGATGGCCGCCGCCGTGAAAGCCACCACCACCGAAGGCGTGACCACCACCGCCGGCAAAGCCACGTGCGCCACCACCACCGACGAAACCACGCTCCCCGCCCCGGGCGTAGCCGTAGGTGCCGCCGCGGCCGTAACCGTAGCCGATGCCACGGCCATAGCTATAACCTCGTCCATAGCCGTAGTAGCCGCGGCCATAGCCGTAGCCGCCGCGGAACCATGGGCCGGCGCCGATAAAGATGCCGTTCGCAAACCAGCTCGAACCGTAGAAGCCGTACGGCGCGCAGGCATAGGGAGCGTAATCGTAGTAGCCGTACGCGCAGGCGGGCGGGCCGTATCCATAGGCCGGCGCGGCGTAGCCGTACGGGGCGCCTATGCCGACGCCGACGGCAATTTGCGCGTGCGCGAGCGCCGCTGGAACTAGAAAGATCGAAAGCAAAGCAAGATAGCGCAGAAATCGCATGGTCTTTCCTCCGAGGCCGAGCACTTGCCGACCCGGGGCCCAGCCACCATGGCTGGGTCCTACAGAAGAGGAAACCCATCTGGGCGGCAGATGTTGCTCGTGCCGGTGGCCGGCGCGAGCCTGCCGCTTTAAGCCTCTCCTCTACCTCTTACGCAAAGTCTTCAAAGAACGGAACTTGGGCCTGGACTCTTGGATCTTAAGTCGCAGGCGAATGCAAAGGGGAGGTTTTCCGTTAGATGACCAACCCAGGATACAGAACAGAGGAAACCGACGCGCAAAGGGCGTTAGCTACGCTTGTACTCCGGCCGTCCGCCACTCAACCCCGCTCATCTCACAGTAAGGCTGTGCAATGAACGCGGTCCCTGGCTAAAGAGCTATTGCACGACGAGGGTTGCGGTGATCTGGTGTGAGACGGTCTGCGACCCGGAGGTTGTTGTTGCTGTGATAATGAAGCTGCTGGTTCCCGTGTACAGGGCGGGCTGGTTGGCGCCTGAGCCGCCGCACCCGATCATCGTTCCCACGGACAAGGACAGAACGACAAAGAGCACGCACCTTGCAGCCATGCGGCGCCGCCAAGGCATACAGAGTCCCAGCAGCATGCACCAGGTGACTCCGCGCGCAGCGCCAAACCACGAAGGGCTCTTCAGTTCAACGTGGGCAGGCGGCGAAACGAGCACGTTGGCGGTTGCGGCCTGTCCACTAAGGGTTGCAGCGGTGGAAGAGCAGGTGTACCCGGCAGGTAGGCCAGAGCAGGTGAGGGCAATGGAACCGTTGAAACCGGCGATGGGCGTCAGGCTCAAAGAATACGTGGCACTTGCGCCCGCGGCCACGGTTTGCGTCGCCGTCGGTAATGTGATCTGAAAATCAGTGATGGCCTGGGTGAATGCTGTTGCACTAACAGCAGCGTTGTTGTACATATCGCCAGCATAACTGGCAGTCAGCGGGTATTGGCCAGCAGCGAGATTGGCGAGGGTGAAGGTAGCTGCCCCGCTGGAGCTTAAAGGCTGTTGACCATAGGAGGTGCTTCCGCTCGACAAGGAAACAGTGCCCGTCGGCGTCTTAGAGCCAGTTCCCTTTACCTGCACTGCAACCGTAACGCTGCCGCCTACCAGTGTTTGCGCTGCGCTGCTCTGTATGCTAACCATGGGCGAGGTTTTTGGGTAAAGAGAAAGGAAGATCGAGACATTCTGCGTTTTATAGTTCGTTAAAATGACATCAGGGAGTCCGTCCCCGTTCAGGTCGGCTAGTTGTAGAACGCCGCTTCCTATGTCAACAGGAGCACTAAAATCCGGATTTGGCTTTAGAAATTTGCCCGTGCCATCGTTCAGGAGCAGGCTGAGCATGCCTGAGCCATCATCGGCAGCGACCACATCCGGCGTGCCGTTGCCGTCCATGTCGGCGGTGGCTACTACTGGACCATTGGTGCTTCCATAGTTCGTCGTTGGTGCAAGAGGAAGATAGTTGACCTGAGTGGGACCTGTTTGAAACGTGCCGTTACCGTTTCCTAAGACGAGACTGGCAATATCGGACGAGCCAACAAGAAGATCCAGGTTTCCGTCACCATTGAAATCCGCAGAAGCTAGTGACTCGGGACTGAAAATGCCGGCTGGCTGGAGAGTTGTGGAGCTCTGAAAGCTGCCGTCGCCGTTTCCGGCAAAGTAACTAAGTTGGCCCGCAAGATACTTTGTAACTATAAAGTCAATGCGCTTGTCATTGTTGAAGTCTCCGGTCGTGAGTGAAAGAAATAGATCAGAGCCCGGCGAGGTAATCATTTGCTGCGCAAAATTTCCTTTGCCATCCCCAAGGTGTACGTAGACACTGCCATTAGCGCCAGCTACCAGGTCAAGATGTTTATCTCCGTTGACGTCGACGAGGCTCGCACTCTCAAATCCATAGCTCGTCATAATTTGGCTGTTTTGAGTAAAGGTGCCATCACCTCTTCCTAGCAGGACCACGTCATACTGAAGTCCGGCGACTGGTGCAACAATCAGATCCTGCTTGCCATCTTCGTTCACATCGCCTACGACGAGTGCGCCGAGGCCTCCAATATTCGGCACATTGAGGGTGGTTACAATTGGAGCACCAAACCCACCTGTGCCATTGTTCAGATAGACGATGATCTTCTGTGCATAATCATCAGTAACCGCAAGGTCAAGCTTGCCGTCTCCGTTGAAGTCGGCAATGGCGAGGCCGGTAAGGTGCTGCGCTCCGGTTGGGATGTCTTGCCTCGCTGCGAATTGCACTGTGGAAGCGGACAGGGACAAACCCATACTGAATAGCGCGGCCGAAAGGGCCACGAGCTTGCGGATCATAGACATACCTATCAACACCTGATTTTGCCAGAAGTATAGCAGCGCGAGGCGAACGCGTGCCTAACACTTTCGTTCCTCAATGATGATGGTGGCGGGGGCGGAGGGAACGTTTCTTGGACGTGATCGAGACCGCATCGTTAAAAGAACTGTTGCTCGCGATCCACTGGAAGCCGCCGATGGTTCGAATGTGAAACTTTGAATATGGCGGTGTGTGGGCCATTAAAGATTGCGGACGGATTGTGCCGGTCGGCGTCCGAAGAAGGCACGGAAGGCGCTCAGCACAGCGGCCCAGAGGATGGCGTTGATGAGCAAGATGATGGGGAGGCTGACCAGCCACATGCTTTGCAGGGAAAGCGAGCTCTTCCAGAGGAGCTTTTCGGTGAGGACAGAGGCGAGGATGCCGCCGGGAAAACACGCGATGAAGCCGGTTGCCCACGCGAGGGCGCTGTAGGACGCTGGCGGGGCGTGGGCGACGATGTAGGTGCAGATGAGCCCGAGCACCTGTACCAGGACGAAGATGATGGCAGCCCTTTTCCAGAAGGTGTTCATGGGGTGGGGTTCGCCTTGATGATGATGGTGTTGCCCTCGGGGTGAGGCATGAGGTCGTGCAGCTTGATATTGTCTACATTGTTCATGCGGACGCACCCGTGCGATGTCGAGCTGACGAGCCCATTCAGCATCGTGGAGGGATTCCAGCTTGGCCCCATAGTTCCGTGGATATAGATGCCACGAGACTCTAACTCCCGGATGTGGAGCTGAAAGGGACCGAAGGCGTTGCCACCCAGCCACGTCTTGCTGTAGGGCGTATCGGCGAGAGAGCCGTAGAGCTTGGAGGTGTGGTCTTTTTCCCAACGGGCGGCATGGAAGGTGCCCGTCGGCGTGAGATGGCCGGTACCGCCCACGACGACATCGGTGGTAAGAAGCGTAGAGGGGCTGGCATCGCTCTTATTTTGTCCGGCGACCGTCAGCGTGCCTTTGGAGGTCTTCGGGTCAAAGCTGATGTTCAGCGTGCAGGAGGTGTAAGTTTTTGAGCCGTTTTGGCATCCGGGCATGTCCATCTCCGATGTGATCTGGAAGGCACTTCCGTTCTGGCTGACAAGCTTAACCCCTGGAACTGTAATGTATTCAGGAAATCTTTTAGGGCCTGCGAAAAGCTATGGGTAGATACGGTTCAGCGTGCGGGCGAAGGGGATGGTTTCGCGGACGTGGTCTAGGCCGCAGATCCAGGCTACGCAGCGCTCGATGCCCATACCGAAACCGGAGTGGGGGACGCTGCCGTATTTGCGGAGGTCTAGGTACCATTGGAAGGCGGCTAGCGGGAGGTTGTGGGCTTCGATGCGGGATTGGAGGAGGTCGTAGCTGTCGACGCGCTGGGAGCCGCCGATGATTTCGCCGTAACCTTCGGGGGCGAGCACGTCGACGCAGAGGGCCTTGGTGGGGTCGTGTGGGTCGGGCTGCATGTAGAAGGCTTTGACCGCCGCGGGGTAGCGGTGGACCATGACGGGTTTCGTGAATTTGGAGGAGAGGTAGGTCTCGTCGGGAGAACCGAAGTCGTCGCCGTAGGTGTGTGGGTGCTCGATTTTGCCCGCTTTGTAGGCGTCTTCGAGCATGGTGTGGGCTTCGTCGTAGGTGAGGCGCGGGAAGTGGCCGCCCGTTTTGGCGTGGTGGGCGGGCGGATGGTCTCCGGCTGCTTGGGCGGGGGCGGAGGCAGGGGGTTCCGCTGCGGCGCTTTCCACCTCGGTTTGCGCCTCCGGTTGAGATGACGGGGCTGCGGCTGTAGGTGGGATGAGGTTGTAGGCGGGGGGAGCTTCGGTGAGGGCCTGGGGCATTTGGGGCGCTCCCGGCGAAATAGCGAGGTCCTTCGCTCCGCTCAGGATGACAGCGTCGGTAGGGTTTGCGACGCGATGAACATCGGGGGCGAGAATGGCCTCAAGTTTTGCCACATCTTTGCCGATAACGGGTAAGTCGGCGCGATGGGCTTCGAGCACGCGGCGGACGATGTGGATGAGGAAGCCTTCGGCGAGATCCATGAGGCCGTCGAGATCGAGGTAGGCGACCTCGGGCTCGATCATCCAGAACTCGGTGAGGTGACGGCGGGTTTTTGATTTCTCGGCACGGAAGGTAGGGCCAAAACTATAGACCTTGCCCAGGGCGAGGGCGGTGGCTTCGATGTAGAGCTGGCCGGATTGCGTGAGGTAGGCCATCTCGTCTTCGAAGTACTTCATTTCGAAGAGCTCGGAGGTGCCTTCGCAGGCGTTGGGCGTGAGGATGGGCGGATCGGTGCGGACGAAGCCATGGGTGTCGAAGTATTCGGCGGCGGCGCGCATGATGGTGGCGCGGACGCGGAGGATGGCCGACTGGCGCGGGGTGCGGAGCCAGAGGTGGCGGTGCTCCATGAGGAAGTCGACACCGTGCTCTTTCAGAGAGATGGGGTAAGGGGTGTCCTCGGAGATCCGTTGGGTAATGCGCACGTCGTGGACGTCGAGTTCGACGCCGGAAGGAGCGCGGCTGTCTTCACGAACTGAGCCGGTGACGACGAGGGAGGACTCCAGCGTGAGGTTCTTGAGGGTGTCAAAGACCTCGGGGGCGACCTGCGCCTTGGGCACGATGCCCTGGACGGTGCCGGTGCCGTCACGGAAGGTGGGAAAGAGCAACTTGCCGGAGCTGCGGAGGTTGTACAGCCAGCCGCGGAGCGTGACGGTTGCGCCGACGTGCGAGGGGAGTTCGGCGATGGTGCTGAGGACTGGGGCGGCGGAAGGGGAGGCAGAGACGGCGGGGGTGTTGGGGGTGGTACTCATGTCGAGGTTGATTGTAGTCGTGGGCGGACGACGTGCGTGCGGAGGAACGGAGAGCGTCCTGCGGTCGCAGATGGCTGAGCTTCCTGTGTGGTTGGGATGCAGAGGGGATCAGCGTTGGCTCAGCACCTCCTGCAGGTGGGCGGGAGCAGGCATCGTGGAGGAGTCATTTTCAATGGTGGGTACTTTGAAAAGCAGGAGATTTTCGCCACGCAGCACGACGTCAAAATCCTGCTCGCCGAGGCGTTTGAAGAGGTTTTTGCTGGTGCCCTGGCCTGGAAGGAGCCAATCGTGCAGTTCGATGACCACGGCGGCGGCGGCATCGAGCCAAGGCGCGGTTTCGCGAAAGACCTCCAGTTCGGCGCCTTCGACGTCGATTTTGACGAGCAGCAGCCGGTTGTTCTCTTCGCGGGCGAGGACCTCGTCTACGGTGTACGCCCGCAGAGCTGTACGGGCCGCCGGCGGTGTAGCGGCGACCTCCTGGAGGCGGAAGGAAGCGCTGCCGGAGTCTGGGTTGAGGACTTCGAGATGGCAGGGACGGCTCCAGATGCCGCCGTGGAGGGGCGTGATGTTTGCGAAGGCGCGTGCGTTCTTGGTGAGGAGGCGGAAGTTGGCGGTGTCCGGTTCAATGCTGTACACGGTTGCTTGGGGAAAGCGGGAGGCAAACCACACTGCGGAAAGGCCGACGTGGCCGCCACAATCGACGATGATGGGCGTGCGGCCGTCCGCCTGGATATTTCGATATGCGTTAGAAACCTGGCGAGCCTGGGGCAGCGAGCTGAAATCGTTTTCCTGCATCACCATGATCTGCCAGAAGATGGGCAAATCGCGTGGGCGCAGGTGGAGCGGACCAGGGAGGCCTGGTACCTGGAGTTTGAGTTCCTTGGCGTGTGTTGCGCTTTGCCAGAGCAGACTGCACCAGAGGCGCAGACCACCGCTCCATCCGAAGACGCGGAGGAATTTAAGGAGCTGGCGCACGCGGGACGGGGGCATGGGGCAAGTATGCTCTGCGGCGGCGGTCCTCGCAATGGAATTTGTGGGAGAGGCGGGTGAGACTTCGGTGCAGCGTTCCGAATTGGGACTGTCTGGCGGTTGTGATCTGGGTTGATGAGGAGCAATGAGGGGTCAGACTTTGAGGGGTGAGGGCTTGAAGTGGGGCTTCAAGAGCATGCATCTCATGGTGGACATTTCTTTCGTAAGGGGGCGCTGTTGAGACGCTGGAGCACCGAATTTCGTGCTGAGTTGCGGGCGAAAGATCTTGTGATTGCTCCCCTTTGCGAGGCAGCGCTGCTGATGATCGCTGGGTTGGCTGCATGGGCCAGCCATCGTCCGCTGCTGTTTGCGAGCCTTGGACCGACAATTTACGAGTTGGTCGAAAAGCCGCACCAGGAAAGCGCCCGACCGTACAACTTGATCGTGGGGCATTTGGTGGGGGTGCTTTCGGGCTTTGCGGGGCTGGCGGCGACTCATGCATGGACCTGGCCAGCGGTGACGGGCATTACGGATGTAGCGCTGGCGCGAGTTTGGGCGACCGGGATCGCAGCGCTGCTGACCGTCTTCGGGACGGCATTGTTGCAGGCAACGCAACCGGCAGCGATCTCAACGGCCTTGGTCATTGCCTTGGGATCGATGCAGCAGTGGCAGGACGGCCCCTTGATTATGCTGTCCATTCTGCTGATGACCGTGTTGGGAGAACCGTTACGGCGCTGGCGAGATAAGGATGGCGGTCGTAAGTCTCCCGTGGCGGCAGAGCTCTGAAGAACGGCAAGAGGAGCCCGGAAGAGAAATCTCGGTGTGAAAAGACGGAATCTGTGGGCTGCTTTGTCATATGTCGAACGAGAAAGTTCGCCTGAACACTATGCGACCGGCGGTGCTCGGGAGCATCATAGGGAGACGGTGTTTAGCGCCTGCGGGCCGGCACCGGGAGACCTCCCTATGAGCGAGAACGGATTTCAGAATGGCAATGGCCAGAGCAGCAATCAGACCAACGGCCAGGGTCACGCCAACGGCAATGGAAACGGAAACGGCACCACGCACAACGCGATGGGCCAAGCGAGCGTTCAAACGCTGACCACGCGGCAGGGGCACCCTGTCTATGACAACCAGAACCTGCGGACAGTAGGTAATCGGGGTCCGGCGGTTCTTGAGAATTACCACTTCCTCGAAAAAGTGACGCATTTCGACCGCGAGCGCATTCCCGAGCGCGTTGTCCATGCGCGCGGTGCGGCGGCGCACGGGTATTTCGAGCCGACCGGCAAGGTTGGTAATGAGCCGATCGCCAAGTACACGCGCGCGAAGCTCTTTCAGACCCCAGGCAAGCAGACCCCCATCTTTACGCGTTTTTCGACTGTGGTGCATGGCGGGCACTCGCCCGAGACGCTGCGCGATCCGCGCGGGTTTGCGGTGAAGTTTTATACCGAGGACGGCAACTGGGATCTGGTCGGCAACAACTTGAAGGTGTTTTTTATCCGCGACGCGACCAAGTTCCCGGATATGGTGCATGCGTTTAAACCGGACCCGTTGACCAATCGCCAAAGCGATGCGCGCTTCCAGGATTTTTTGGCGTGCACGCCCGAGTCGACGAACATGTTCACGTTTTTATTTTCGCCCTGGGGCATTCCTGCGGCATACCGGTTTATGCAGGGCTCGGGTGTGAATACCTATAAGTGGGTGAACGCCGAAGGCAATGCGGTGCTGGTGAAGTATCACTTTGAGCCGAAGCGGGGCATCAAGAATTTGCTGCAGGAAGAGGCGAACGCCATTCAGGCGACGAACTTCAACCACGCCACGCAGGATCTGCACGATGCGATCGAGCGGGGCGATTTTCCAGAGTGGGATATGTTTGTGCAGATCCTGAGCGACGATGAGCATCCGGAGCTGGATTTCGATCCGCTGGATGCTACGAAGCTTTGGCCAAAGGAGCAGTTCCCCTTCCTACATGTCGGCAAGATTGTGCTGAACCGGAACCCGGATAACTACTTCGCGGAGACGGAGCAGGTGGCCTTCGGAACGGGCGTGCTGGTCGATGGTCTGGACTTTTCCGACGACAAACTGTTGGTAGGCCGCACGTTCAGCTATTCAGACACGCAGCGTTATCGTGTGGGCACGAATTACCTGCAGCTGCCGATCAACGCGCCCAAGGCGAAGATAGCCACAAACCAGCGCGATGGGCAGATGACCTACATGGTTGACGCGGCGCCGGGGCAGAACCTGCATGTGAACTACGAGCCGTCTCTGATGAACGGTATCCAGGAGGCGACGCCGGCACCGAAGCCGTACACACCGCTGTATGAGGGCCGTCTGGTACGTCAGAAGATCGATCGCGAGAACAACTTCAAGCAGGCCGGCGACACGTGGCGCAACGACTTCGACGAAACCTACCGTGCGGAGCTGATTAATAACCTTTCCGGCGCGCTCGCGAATGCGATCCCAGTCGTGCAGGAGAAGATTGTCAGCTATTGCACACAGGCGGATGCGGAGTATGGGCGTCGTTTGCAGGAGGCGCTGGATAAGAAACTGGGCAACAATTCGGGCGCTCAGGAGGAGAAGCAGACCAAGGCCGTTGCGGAAGCAGAAGAGATGGCCGTGGTGGGTAGCGCGTACTAATGCGTTTCATCCAGGTGTAGTCGGGAGTTAAGCAAACCGTAGGTCGCTACTCCGTAAATGATTGAATCATCCGCTTCAGTCGAAATGACAAACTTCGATAGAAGCAACGAAGCTTCAGTTCCTTTACTTCATTCCAAGCGAAAGGCCAACCTGATCAGGTTGGCCTTTCGTGCGCCGGGGTGCGGTCCGAGAAAAGGCTCCGTAGCTATACGAGCGTTCCTTAAATCGAGGGTAGCCATGCTTGTCACCAAGTTCTTACGGTTTAGCGCGTTTCTCTTACCCGTAGCAGCAGTATCCTGCATTGCTTCTACAATTAAGGGAACTGTAACCATGCCGGACGGTCGACCTGCTGTGTTCTTCAAAGTCGATCTAATAAGAATATCCGCGAACAACATAGACAACGCCGTCCGGATAGTTACAGATCAGGATGGAAGGTACCAAGCAACAGGACTCCCGGAGGGTGAGTATGTCCTTTTCTTTTACAACAATACTTTGGAATATCCACTTCGCAGAGATATGTTTCTAGATGACAAGCCTTTGCGTTTGACTGTAGGAGCAGGCGAGCGCGTAGCGGATGTGTCGCTTCCAGATCCGGCTGTTATTGTAGACGGAATCGTTCGCAACGGACTTGTCGCATTACCCCAGGTCACCATTGGCCTTTGTCATAAAGGGCAAGAATGGCGTTCAGGAACGATTAAGGCGGATGCTTTAGGCCACTTCAGGTATGTGGTTCCAGCACACGAAGAACTATCAATAAGTGTTATAACGAAGGCCTCTGGAGCATTTACCTTTACCCCGTTGCGGTTCACGCAGGACAGTAAGGTACCACTTGAGCTGGACACGTCGAAAGCGGTTCGCAATGCTCCTCCTTGCAAACCCTTTACAGGTAATTAGGCTCCGCTCTGCAACCATGACGAACAAGCGTTGCTTTCCGATGTGCACTCGCTCATCTGTCCTAATTGCAGTCTCGCTAGCATTGCAGTGCTAGCTGCTAGAGCGAGCCACTTCGCGCTACACATCACCGCGAGTGAATCGAAGTATCTCCAAAGAGCGCCGGGAGGTCTTCATTTCAGCGCTGAAGGCGCGTTTACATCAACATGGGCAGCAAGGACTACGGAGAGGAAGAACCGTGCAGACCAAGAGTTGAGGCCAACCTGTAGGCACCCGGCGGGACTATAGGTCGGGCTTTCAGCCCTCAAGCACCCTTTAATACGCCGACCTGGGCCTTGCGGCCCAGGCTGGTATAGAACGCGCCTTTGGCGCTATAGGACCACGAGGTGCCCCGCGATGCATCAAGGTGCACTTTAGCGCTTGCGACGACGCGAGGTGCTGCGAGAGCACAAGGTGCACTTTTACCGCCTGCGACGACGCGAGGTGCTCTGCTATGGCACAGAGCGCCCGCCATGTCATAAGGTCCCGGCCTTTGCTTTGGATGACGAAAAGGCTGACGAACATTGGTCAACCGCTACCTTTGGGAGATTCGCTTTAAGACCGCAATGTCTTCAGGTCGAGGACAAAGCGGTATTTTACGTCGGCTTTCACCACGCGATCCCATGCTTCTTCGAGCTTATCGAAGCTGGTCATCTCGATGTCGGAGACGATGCCGTGCTCTCCGCAGAAGTCGAGCATCTCTTGTGTTTCCGCAATCCCGCCGATCATGGACCCGGTGAAATGACGGCGCGCCAGTACGGAGAAGGCAGCGATTTGCATGGGCTTTTCCGGAATACCCACGGTGCAGAGCACCCCATCCCGCTTGAGCAATGCGAGGTAGGGCGCAAGGTCGTGCTCGGCCGAGACACAATCAAGAATGAAGTCGAAGGTGCCGGCATGCGGTTCGTGCCAGTTCGCTTCTCTGGTGAGGATGACGTCATCGGCACCAAGACGTTTGGCATCGTCGATTTTGTTCGATGAGCTCGTGAAGAGTACCGTCTTGGCGCCAAAGGCGTGCGAAAACTTCAGGCCCATGTGACCGAGGCCGCCAAGACCGACGATGCCTACCGTTTTGCCCGGACCCGCCTTCCAATGCTTCAACGGGCTATAGGTGGTGATGCCGGCGCAAAGCAACGGCGCCGTCGCAGCGGGATCGAGCGAAGCAGGGACTTTTAGGGCGAAATCCTCGATCACCGTGAGGTGATCGCCGTAGCCGCCAAAGGTGGGCTTGCCCTCTCTGTCCTTGCTGTTGTAGGTGAAGACAGTGGCGTGGCGATCGCAGTATTGCTCCTCGCCCTCCTTGCAGCTGGCGCACTCGCCACAGCTATCGACCATACAGCCGACGGCCGCGAGATCGCCGACTTTGAATTTTGTTACGTCCTTGCCGATCGCGGCAACTTTGCCCACGATTTCATGGCCGGGCACCATGGGGTAGGTGGCGTTGCCCCACTCATTCCGGGCTTGGTGGATGTCGGAGTGGCAGATGCCGCAGAACTGGATGTCGAGCACGATGTCTTTCGGGCCTGGATCACGATGTTCGTAGTCGAACGGTGCAGGAGCGGACGTGGCGCTTTGCGCGGCGTAGCCGTGTGTGGCGATCATGGGAGTACCTTTGCAGTGAGATTGAACGCGGGTCCTCGTCCAAGGGTAAAGATGCCGAAACGCGGGGGAAGGATGCGGAACGCGGGGGGGGGGCCGTCGCAACCGGTGTCTGTCCTTGCGTTGCGGATTGGGCAGGTACGCAGTTCTTCTGCGATTGGGTCCGCCGTTACACTGGAACGACGGGGGTGAAGCGGGCGTCGATCCGGCGGCTCGCCCGCGATGTTTCCATGCAAAACAGTGTTCAGCCGCGACAGCCGCGCAAAACGCGACAGAAAGAAGCGATCGCCTCCGCATTTGTTATGGCGGACCGCCCTCTTTCTCCGGACGAGGCCCACCTGGCGACGCAGCAGCAGGTGCCGGCGGTGAGTATCGCCACGGTGTATCGAAACATCAAGACCTTCGTCGAGGATCAATGGCTCGTGCCCGTCGATTTACCCGGCCAGTCCACCCGGTATGAGGTAGCGGGCAAAGCCCATCACCACCATTTTCACTGTGACCACTGCGGCAAAACCTTTGAGCTGGATGGGTGCGTGGTGCCGGCAGGCCCACAATTGCCAACCGGGTTTACGGCGACCCGGCATGAGTTTTTTCTCTGCGGAACCTGCTCCGCCTGTGCCTAGCTTGCACCGGAGCGATCGCGCGAAGGCACGATGCAAGTAACACGCTCTTGCTGCGATTGCACTCGCAATAGTATCCCGTAGTATCCAAGATGTGCCGGTACTTCTATTTACCCTGCCGATCGCGGCGACGCTTCTCGGCGGATTTTTTGCCATCCGCTTTCGGCGCTTCATTGCCCTGCTAATTGCCGTGGGGGCGGGCCTGCTGCTGGGCGCGGCGTTTCTGGATCTATTGCCGGAGGCCATCGGTCTCGGGGTTGAGAACGGATTGACCGTTTCCACCGTTCTCGGGATGATGCTGGTCTCGTATTTCCTCTTTTATGTCTTTGAGAACGGGCTGGATGCGCTCGCCCAGCGCTGGCAATCCAAGGGGCTGGAGCGGCGCGTCATCGGACGGGCCGGGGCCGGGATGCTGATCTTTCACAGCTTCCGGGATGGGCTGGCGATCGGCGCGGCCTATGCGGCCTCGCATACGGCCGGCTACGCCGTTGCTTTCGGCATCGCCGCCCATGATTTGGGCGACGGCATGAACACGGTCATTCTGACGACCGGGGGAGAACGCCCAAACCTGTCGGACTACCTTTTCCTGGCGGCCGATGCCGTCGCGCCCTGCGTCGGCGTGCTGCTTACCGTCTGGTGGAGCTTTTCGCCTCTCAATTCTGTGTTTCTGCTGGTGCTCGCAGCCGGCTTTTTTCTGCATATGGCCACGGCCGACTTTTTGCCGGAGATTCGGCGAGGCAAGACCTCTCGCGTCCACCTGGTGCCTTCCGTATTGCTGGGCGCCCTGGTCATCTACGTCGCCAATCTCCTGCTTTCCCACTATCGCTGACCCCTTAGCTCCTGAGCCCTGTGGACGCTCAGGACGTTCTTTCCGGAGGGTACTGATGGATGCTGTCGCTCTTGAAGCAAGCCGCTGCAAATCTCTTGCAAAGTGTGGAAAGCTATTGGGAATGTTAACGGTCTGCTGGGGCGTCACCGAGGCGTCCTTGGCCCTTTGGAGCGCGGCCCAGACCTGAAGCATCTCGCTGGCAAGCTTCGGCGGCGACAGCGTCATCGACGCTGCGGCGGAGCCGGCGGTGGGTGCGCAGCCTGCCCGGCAGATCGCGCGGCCCGCGGTGACATGGCGTTCGCTTGGTGGTGATTGCGCGGCTTTTCAGGTGAGAATGGGGATGTCGGGAGGACGTGCATGGGAAGGTGGATGTGGATGGCGGCGGTGCTGGGTTTGGGGATGATGGATGGGCGGGGCGAGGCGCAGCAGACTGCGACGTTTGGGCCCGCGAATCCGTTTTATGCGGCGAGTACGCTGCCGTTTCAAGCGCCGCCCTTCGACAAGATCAAGGATGCGGATTATCAGCCGGCGATGGATGCCGGAATGGCGGCGCAGCGCGTAGAGATTGATGCGATTGCCAACAATCCGGCGGCGCCGACCTTTGAAAATACGGTGACAGCGATGGAGCGCTCGGGGCAGCTGCTGCAGCGCGTGATGCTGGTGTTTGGTGCGATTACGCAGGCCAACACGAACCCAACGCTGCAAGCGGTGCAGGAGGCGGAAGCGCCGAGGCTGGCGGCGCAGAGCGACTACATGAACCTGAACGCGAAGCTATTTGCGCGGCTGCAGGTGCTGTACGACCAGCGGGCGACGCTGGGGCTCGACGCGGAGTCGATGCGGCTGTTGGAGTGGGACCATCTGCAATTTGTGAAGGCCGGCGCCAAGCTGAATGAAGCCGATAAAGCGAAGCTGAAGAAGCTGAACGAAGAAGAGTCTGTGCTTTCGACGGCGTTTACGACCAAGCTGCTGGCGGCCACCAAAGCGGCAGCGTTTACGACGACCGACAAAGCGAAGCTGGCCGGCGTAACGCCCGCGCAGGTGGATGCGGCGGCGTCAGCGGCCAAGGGGCGTAAGCAGGAGGGCTTCGTGGTGCCGTTGCAGAACACGACGCAGCAGCCGGATTTGGCGCAAATGAGCGATCGTGCGGCGCGGCAGGCGATGTTTGAAAACTCCGTGACGCGAGCCGAGCGCGGCGGGGACAACGATACGCGGGCCACGGTTGCACGGCTGGCGCAGGTGCGTGCGGCGAAGGCGCAGTTGCTGGGATATCCGAATTACGCGTCGTGGGCGCTGCAGGACCAGATGGCGAAGACGCCTGCGGCGGCGCTGCAATTTATGGATGCGCTGGTACCGGCTTCTACGGCAAAGGCACGGGGTGAGGCGAAGGATATTCAGACTGTCATCGACGCACAACATGATGCACAGCACGGTGTGTTTCAGCTGCAGCCGTGGGATTGGAACTTCTATTCCGAGCAGGTACGCAAGGCGAAATACGATCTCAATCTGCAGGAGTTGAAGCCGTATTTCGAGCTGAGCCGCGTGCTGCAGGATGGGGTGTTTTATGCGGCGAACCAGCTGTACGGCATCACGTTCAAGGAGCGGCATGATCTTCCGGTATATCAGCCGGATGTGCGCACGTTTGAGTGCTTCGATGCCGATGGAAAGCCGCTCGCGCTGTTGTATTTCGATTACTACAAGCGCGATAACAAGGATGGCGGCGCATGGATGGGTGAGTTTATGAACCAGTCCAAGTTACTGGGCTCACTGCCGGTGATTTATAACGTCGCGAACTTCCAGAAGCCCGCGCCCGGGCAGCCGGCGTTGATCAGCTTCGAAGATGTCATCACGATGTTTCATGAGTTTGGGCATGGGCTGCACGGCATCTTTGCAAATACGATGTACCCCAGTCTTTCCGGGCCGAATACAGCACGCGATTTTGTGGAGTTCCCTTCCCAATTTAATGAGCACTGGGCGACGCATCCGCAGGTATTTCATCATTTTGCCGTGCAGTACCAGACCGGGGCGCCGATGCCCGAGGAGTTATTCGCAAAGATCAAGCGTGCGTCGACCTTCAACCGCGGCTATGCCTCGGTGGAGGCGCTGGCGGCGCAGGAGTTAGATATGCAGTGGCATCTGTTGCCGGCGGACGCGCCGTTGCAGGATGTCGACGCGTTTGAGAAAACCGCGCTGGAACGTACGCATACGGCAATGCCGCAGGTACTGCCGCGCTACCGGTCGAGTTACTTTCTGCATATCTGGGCGAATGGCTATGCGGCTGGGTACTACGCGTATGCGTGGAGCGAGATGCTGGACGACGATGCGTACCAGTGGTTCGAGGACCATGGCGGGTTGACGCGGGCGAATGGGGATCGCTTCCGGCAGATGGTGTTATCGCGTGGGAACACAGAGGATCTAGAAATGATGTATGAGCGCTGGTTGGGGGCGAAGCCGAATGTGGCGCCGTTGTTGAAGCAGCGTGGGCTGGCGGCGACCGATGGTGCGGTGCAGTAGGGGTTTGGCTTAGGATGGGTGCCCCGTTCTTTGTCGATTTTGACAAAGGGCGGGGTGCTTTTGGTAGTTCGAGGGTTGGGGTAGGCGGTCGTTTGCTATCGCAAACGATACCCCACCCTTTCGCGATGAAGCTGCGGAAGAATGGGGCACCCGGGTCTTATTGCGATGAAGCGTTTGAGGACTCGTCTAGTAAAATGATGTTCAACTGCTTTTCAAAGTTAGGGATGGCCATGTAAAGCCGTTCTAGATCATCGTAAAGAAGAGATTCTCGTCGCTATCTCCGCCTTGGGGAACGACCTTTTATACGTGCGTCCTGTAATGGTGCAGGGCGGATAGCACGGTGCGCCACACTCCTAATGTTGCATTAAGTGAAGGACTATAGGGCATTAATGATCTTCCGATCTGTTTATCATTTTCTACAAAAACATCAAGACTTGGCGACGATTTGCTGAATGTGCTCCGCTAATTGTTCTTCTAGTATCGGTATAGTGCGATCAAGTCGTTCCAGATCGTCAAAGGCTAAGAGCTCTTCATCGCTGTCCGGGTCTGTAGGGACAATACCTTCAAGGTATGTTTTGTAGTGTTTAGCAGCCTTCAAGAGGGTGCGCCACTCCGGGATAGTTGCCCTGAGTGCGGGGTTACTGAGCAGCATGGAGAATCTCCTCGTGCGTCAATTTTGCAGTGATCTGCCGATCGATTGCGATCTCCTCCAGCAACCCGAGGTACTTGCTCAAGAGCATGTTGGCTGCCGGGGCAAGCATATAGTGGTCCGGTTTCCTTAAGTCCTGCACGAGTCGAATACCCGGAGGGAGCGGACTCCCTTCTTAATTCGCCATACATGTTTGCTCGACTTCATCTTGTCGATGATTCGGCTGAAAGCCGAAAACCCGTTACCATTTGCGATCACAACCTTAAATCCATCTTGATCTACTACTAAACAATCAGAGAACGCCCGATCTTCAGTAAATTTGGGTGACGTGGCATTTCCCATGCGGTAAAGGTTCGTATGAAGAGCGTTAAGATCCATGACATACAAGTCTGCTGGACTCAGCATTGGTATTTCCTCGTGTCTAATGCGAATCGCTCGCAGGCTCAGAATAAGCCTTACCTTGCGTTAGTTCCAGAACTAATTCGGCTCAGGAAGATGCAGCAGCTGACGGGCGGCGGCGGCTTTGCGGGTGATTTCGCGTAGGGGAGTGGGGGGTTCGTAGGCGATTTCTAGCATTTGTAGGGGGGCTTGGTTGCCCTTGGCGAGGCTTTCGCGGACGATGCCCCAGTCGATGCCCTTGGTTGTGGCGCTGCGGGGTTCGCTGGTGGTGAGATCGCCGGGCCAGCGGTGTTCGTCGCGGGTGCCGGTGTTGTCGTGCAGGTGCAGTTCGACGAGGCGAGGGCCGAAGACCTGGAAGGCTTCGGCGATGCCGTCCCCGAGAGCGGCGTCACCGAACTCATCGCGGAGGCGCTCGCGGGCCTGGCGATCAAAGCCGGTCTCGTCGGGCAGGGTTGGCTGCGTGAGGTGGGCGTGGCCGACGTCGAGGCAGAAGCCGGCGGTGTCGAAGTGACCGACGCGGGCAATCTCGACCAGGTGCGCGGGCGTGGCAAGATCGTTGTTCAGGTTTTCGAGCAGCAGCTGCACGCCGAGCGGGGTGGCGAAGGCCTTGAGGTGTTCGATGGCGGTGAGGGAGAGGTCGAGCGTTTCGGTCGACCAGCGGTCGTCTTTGAGGCCGAGGTGGAGGACACAGGAGCGGAAGGGGATCTGTTCGGCGGCTTCGAGGGCGCGTTTGACCTCGTCCATGGCGGCGATGCGCTCGCCCTTAGCGCGGGAGACGAGGTTGAGGGTGGGTTCGGTGTGACGGCTCCACTGGGCTTCTTCGGCCTCGGTGAAGAGAGGCATGTGCAGGGTGACGGCGACCGGCTGGGCGCGGAACCAGTGGGCAAGTTCCCGCACGGCGGCGCGGTCGGCGTAGTCGAAGTGATGGCGAGCGGCGAAGACCTCGATGGCCGCCGCGCCGGCGTCACGGAAGACGTCGAGGGTTGCGGGGGTGAGACGGTCGGGGAAGAAGAGGTGGCTGGAGATGCCGAAGGCCATAACCTTCTACGCTATCGCATTGCAGGGATTCCGGTGCCTTCACCCTGGTTCTGCGGCGATGCCGAGGAAAGCAGACCCCTTCACTGCGCTACGGGACGACAAAAATCTCGCTATGGGATGACAAAAATGTCAGGATGGCTACTAATCGCCGGCGGCTTTGCCGAAGGTGTGGCGTTTGTCCTGGCCTGCAGTAAGGGGCCCGGCGGTAAGGGGGCCGGGGTGGTTGCCTTGGGGTGGGTCGCGAGCGATAAGTTCGCTGTCGCCCCAGGTGCCGGGGCTGTTTTCGTCCTTGGCGCCGGCGCGGCGGACGGCGTAGCCGGCGGCAGCCAGGGCATCGACGGTGGCCTGCGGAAAGCGTTTTTCGAACTCCAGCACATCGGGCAGGTACTGGTGGTGGAAGCGGGGGGCATCGGCGGCGGCCTGGATGTCGAGACCGTTGTCGACGACCGAGATGAGGTCGTTGGCGACGGTGGTGATGATGGTGGCGCCACCCGGTGAGCCAAGCACCAGGCGCAACGCGCCGATGCGGCAGACGGGGCCGTGGCCCATCGGCAGGCGGTGGCCGTTTTGCGGCGCCGTGGGCAGGCGGGGGCAGACGCTCGGCTCGGCGACGATGGTCGGCGTCATGGACGAGAGCGGGCGGTGGCCGGGCGCGATGGCATTCGCGGGGCCCTGGATGAGCCCAAAGCCGTTGGGAACGCCCATTTTACTGGCAAAATCATCCATTTCGTCATTCAGCAGAAAGCCGAGCGGATCAACGGTGACGCCTGAGCCGAAGCCGAAGTTGAGTGTGTAGGTCATCGCGACGGCGTTGCCGTCTTTATCGACCACGGAAAAGTGGGTGGTCTGGTGCGATTCAGGTGGGGCGGCGGTGAGGGCGGGAGGCGGCGGCGGAAAAAAACCGGCGGGACGGATGAGGTCCTTCGAGGGCGTGGGTTTGGCGGGGTCGATGCTCTCCCGCCAGGCGTCGGCGTAGGCGGGGGCGGCCATCTGCGCGAGGGGGAGGGTAGTGAAGTCGGGGTCGCCGAGGTAGTCGGCGCGGTCCATATAGGCGCGGCGGAAGGCTTCGGTGATGAGGTGGATTTGCACGGGCGAGCGGTCGGGACCGAGCGCGTGGAGATCGTAGCCGGAGAGGATGTTGAGCGCCTCGATGAGGGCGATGCCGCCGGAGCTGGGCGGCGGCGAGGTGATAATGTCGAGCCCACGATAGCGGCCGACGAGAGGCTCGCGGTCTTTGACCTCGTAGGCGGCGAGGTCGGCGGCGGTGATGAGGCCGCCGTTGGCTGCTTCGAAAGCGGCGATCTGCTGCGCCATGACGCCGTGGTAGAAGTCGTCGGGGTTTTGGGCGATGCCATCGAGGGTGCGAGCGAGTTCGGGCTGCTGAAAGCGCTCGCCGGCGGTGTAGAACCGCCCGTTGCGCTGAAAGATGCGGTGGGAGGCGGGAAATTGGGCGAGCAGCGGGGCCTGCAGGGTGTGCGCCTCTTCGGGCAGCAGCACAAAGCCGTCGCGGGCGAGGTGGATGGCCGGCTGCATGACGCGCCCAAGGGTGAGGCGGCCGAAGTGTTGCTCCGCGTAGACCAGGCCGGCGACGGTGCCGGGCACGCCGGAGGCCTTGGCGCCGACGGTGCTCAGCTTGGGGATGACGTTCCCGTGCGCATCGAGATACATGTCGCGGGTGGCGGCGGCAGGGGCTTTTTCGCGGAAATCGAGGAAGTGGGGCTGGTGATCGAGGGGTTGGGTGGCTTCGCGGGCCTGGGTGATGTTGTGGGTCATGCCTTGCGGGGTGCCGGGGCGGATGAGCATGAACCCACCGCCGCCGATGTTGCCGGCCGCGGGCAGGGTGACGGCGAGCGCGAAACCGACCGCGACGGCGGCATCAACGGCATTGCCCCCGGCGCGCAGGATGGCGAGGCCGGCGTCGGTGGCATCATGCTGGATGGTGACGACCATATCGTGCTCGGCGCGGATGGGCACGGTGGCGGGGAGACCGCCGGATGTTTGGGCGAAGAGCGGCTGGACGCTGAGGGTGAGCGCCAAGACGGATTTGGTCCAGATTTTCCGATGACGAATAGCACGTCGCATGCCTGCTCCGGGGTGTAAGGGTATGGGCCATCATAGCCGCCGTGGAGGCCGCGTTGGACGGAACCAAAGGAGTAAACAGGGGGGTGAAGTGTTGGTTGAGGTATCGCTGCTCGCGGTGATCCGTCAGTGAGGAAGGAGAGCGTTCCCACTCTTGACAATGGAACTGCGAAGGATGGGCACCCCGGCCCTTGGGCTACAACCTTGGTGCCCTGTTGAGCTGGGCGGTGCTGGTTTTAGCATAGCTGCATGTTTGGCTTGTTCCAGTTGCTGTTTTCGAAGAGGTACTGGAGAACGCTGTTTCACTCGGAAACCTGGCGGAGATCTGGGGTTTCCATTCGTAGAATACATAAGGATAACCGAGCACGAAAGCAACTACTGCAGGTGTTCGGGCTGTTGCTGACGCCGGTGTTATGCCTTTTCTATCTTCTATGGTTTATTGCTAGCGGCGCTGGATTCGTCGGAGCTTGTCTTGCATTACTCATGTTCGCAGTTGTCGGTATCTACCGAAGATATAGGCCAGCCGAAAACGATGGCTCACTTAGACTTCAGTTACAAAGCACACCTTCGCCCATTCCAGAGATGCTTCCCACTCCGGCCCCGGAACTGCGTCGGGAACTGGCTGAACTTGCTCTGTTGCACGCCATCTTCGTCGACCGCGCAGGCAGTGAAACATTCATAAGGACAAATGTTCTGCCAGAAGGGATGGATTTGATCACTAGGCGGCGACACTTGGATATCCTTCGTAAGTATGGCTTATATGAGCGGATCGGTGGACGGGAACGGGATCTTTTACTGCTCCCTGATGGTCACTGGGCGGAGGAGATTACGAGCGCAGTAGCATGCTGTTGGAAGCCGTGCGACTTTTCCGGTGGATACTCCGCCTTGATAGCTTTCTTCCTTTGATCGGCGGCACAATGCGAGCTGACTTTGGTATGGCGTCTGAACTTGTAAATGATCCTGAGCTGGTTTTCTCAGGAGTCCGCTGCATCGGTATCGATGATCTCCGAATCGCGATTGACGCTGCTGAACAGTTCTTCCACCGAACTTGGGCGGAAGGGGTCTATCGCGGTTTTTACCAAGCTGAAGACGAGAACGAAATCACAGGATTAAGACACTTTGCAGTGTCGTTAAGCGGTAATAAAAACGAAGATCTTCTCTTGGCATCGACTGCAGTTTACTCTGCCACAGATCAGGACATTGCGCTCGCGACCACGTTAGCATTAAGGCGCTTGCAAGTTCTTGATTGGACGCGGAAGAGGTATTACGGAGAGCTTCCTGCTAAGACCAGCTTAGAAGTGCTTTATAGCTGATCTACCCCGTTGCCAACGAAATCATGTAGCGCGGCGTTGCAGATTTCTGTGGCGTCCTGCTGGACCCAGTGCGAGACGTTGGGCAGGAACCGCAGGTCGAGGTGGCGGACGAAGGCCTCGGAGCCGTCTGTGGTGTATTTGGCGAGGGCGGTGTCTTTTTCGCCCCACAGCATCAGGGTGGGCACTTCGATAGTGGGAAAGCCTTGGCGGAGTTGGCGACGCAGTCCGCCGCCGCGGAGGAAGGCGCGATACCAGTCGATCATGGCTTTGAGGGCACCGGGCTGGGCGGCGTTGGCACGGGTGGCTTCGAGGAGTTCGCGGGGAAAGTGAGCGGGGTCGGTGGAGGAGCGGAGGATAAGATCGGCGATCGGCTGGGCGCCGCGGCGCGCGAGCAGCCACTCCGGCAAGCGCGGGATCTGGAAGAAGCCGGCGTACCAGGAACGCAGCATCTGCCCGGGCCGGCGGAGTGCGCGAGCGAAGCAGACCGGATGTGGCACGTTGATGATGACCAGCTTTTCGAGCGGACGAAGCTGGCGCGTGGCGAAACACCAGGCGACGATGGCGCCCCAATCATGGCCGAGCAGGACGACGCGGCGCGCGCCGGAGGCATCGATGAGGGCGGCGACGTCGGCCATGAGGTGCTCGAGGGCGTAATCCTCACGGCGCGGCGGGCGGGTGGTGAGGCCGTAACCGCGCTGGTTCGGTGCCCAGACGCGGTAGCCGAGCTTGGCCAGCACCGGCATCTGCGCGGCCCAGCTGAGGGCGACCTCGGGAAAGCCGTGCAGGCAAAGGGCGAGCGGGGCGTCTGGGACAGTGGGCCCACAGGTGAGGACCTCGAAGGTGAGGCCGTTGGCGGCGATGAACTCGGTTTGGAGCGCGGGAGCCATGCCGGGTAGGAGCGTACTGTGGGGGCGAAGGCTGCTTGAATGCTGGGAAGTTGAGTGCGGGTGAGGTGAACCAGAGGAGTAAACAGGGGCTCAAGGGTTACTTGAAGGTGGCGGTCCCCAGAAAGTTAGAGCGCCTCGGAAGCCCGAGCCAATGCGTGCGAAGAAATGGTTGACGGGAGCAAATTGCGATGAAAGTGCGCGGGTCGGCCACCATAGACTGGGAATATGCCCGTTCTGACTGAAAGAGCATCCGCGAACGAAGCCCGCCGCGCGCCTCCCCTTGCGCTGATTTTCGATATGGATGGCGTTTTAGTCGATTCCGAACCGGTGCATGAGCGATCCAAGCGGGAGGCCCTTTCGGCAGCCGGAATCGTTGTGCCGGAATCGCGCTTTGCCAGTTATACAGGCCGCAGCGATACCGTGATGATCGACGACCTGGCGGCGGAACACGGGCTGGATGCAGAGCGGAGTGCGGGCATTTTGCAATCCAAGCACGCCATTTATGAGTCGCTGGAGCACACGATCGAAGCGGTTTCCGGGGCAATCGCCTTTCTTCAATGGGCGGATCGCCGCTTTCGGCTTGCCCTGGCGACCTCGGCCAATCAGCGCAATCGGGAGGCAACGCTGGCGATGCTGGGTATTGCGCCCCTGTTCGAGGTGGCTGTGGACGCTGCGGATTTTGAGCAACCGAAACCTTCGCCAGAGGTCTTCCAGATCGCCTTGCAGCGGCTTGGATTGGGGCCGGAGGTTTGCTGGGTCATTGAGGATTCCGTCAACGGCATCCTGGCGGCCAAAGCGGCGGGCTGCTTTGCGGTGGGGCTGACGACGAGTTTCGTGGAAGAAGCGTTGCGCGCGGCGGGTGCGGACCTAGTGATCGAGAACTTTGGAGAGCTGCAAACGGCGCTGGAACGCGGGTAGCAGAAGCTGCAGGTCCCTCCACTGCGGCTCCGCCTCCGGTCGAGATGACGCGGATGTCGAGTAAGCGGGCGTGCAGGTCGGCGGCTGCGACTTGTTGGGTACAGATTGTTTCTTTTGGGGATGAGAGGATCGACTGGCCACTCCAGAGCGGCAGCGTTAGGGCGTACAGCACGGGGCACAGGATCTCGCCGTAGACGCGGTGAGAGATGCCCCAGGCGATAACCCTGGGGCATTCATCCTTGTCTGGAGAGGTGGTGATGCAATGCGGCCGTTAAAGCTGCGCTGCACATGTTCGGTAGAGGTACCAGGGAAATTGGTCCTGCTACTTGCTCCGTTCCTTGTGGCGGTGGTGTACGAGCTTATAAAGTCGTTCACACACCGTTGAATCACCGGGTCCGTTCGGTTGCCCCCGAGCGGGCCCGTCTTACTTTCCCAAGCATACGATGTGGTGGACCGCGGAGCAAGGGATTTCTGGCGTACTGTCTCCATCGCTATAGGAAGAATTTCGCTGTTCGCTCACCTACGGGCCAGAGCTAGAGCCCCTAACGTTTTGATATCTCATGCGCGGGCTGAAGCCAGCACCTACACCGGAGCGGGTCAATCAGAGCCCCTGTAGAACGGAACGACCGTTTCGGTAAAGTCTAGCGTATGGCGCAAGCGGCACAGGGGCAGCACTTTCGCAGGCTGCATTTTCTTTTTGACCGCGACGGCGGGCCCGCAGATCGCCTGTTGCCGCGGTGGTTGTTTTTGCGGGCACTGGGGGGTGTGTATTTTTCGGCTTTCTTTGCGTTGCTGTTTCAGATCCGCGGCCTGATTGGGACCGAGGGAATCTTGCCGGTTAGGCAGTTGCTGGCGGCGCTACGGCCTTTGGGGCAGAACCGCATTTTTGTTGCGCCTTCCCTGCTCTGGCTCGCAAAGCCGCCCGGGCCTACCGATGGGGCGCTGCTGTGGCTGATCGCGGTGGGTTTGGCGGCCTCCGTGCTGGTGGTGGTGAATCTGGTGCCGCGTGCCGCGCTGCTGCTTTGCTGGGTGTGTTTTCTCAGCTTTGTGACGGTAGCGCAGGATTTTTCGCAGTATCAGTCGGACGGCATGTTGCTGGAGGCGGGCTTTCTGGCGATCTTCCTCGCGCCTACGGGCTGGCGGCCGGGCTGGGGACGGCACGCGCCGCCGGTGCGTGCGGCCTGGTTGCTGCTGCTGTGGGAGTGGTTCCGGATTTACTTTGAATCGGGTATGGTGAAGCTCCTTTCGGGCGATCGGAGCTGGCGGGATCTGACGGCGATGTATGAGTACTACCAGAATGGCCCGCTGCCGACGTGGGTGGGATGGTATTTGCAGCATTTGCCGTATGGGTTTCATCGATTCACGGCGGGTTTGACGCTGGTCATGGAGCTCCTGCTGATATTTTTGGCGTTTTTACCGAGGCCTTGGCGGATGGCGTGTTTCGTCATTGTGACCGTCTGGCAGGCCGGCGTAATTGCAACGGCGAATTACGCCTTTCTCAACTACTTGGTGTTGATTTTGGGGGTTCTGCTATTGGACGACCGGGCGCTGCTACGCTTTGTGCCGGGGATGTGGCAGAAGGGATTGGTGGACGAGGGCGCGCTTCCTCCCGCGCGGGAGAGGGTGGGCGCGGCCAGAGTCGGGGCGCGGCGGCATCCGCGCGAGGTGATCCGGGCGCTGCGCATTGCCCTCACGTCGGTGGGACTTACGTGGCTTGCGTATGCAACGGCGGTTCCGCTGTTGGCGATGTTCTGGCCGGCGGTCCCGCTGCCGATGGGACCGGTTTTAGCACTCGGGCCCTGGCGGGTGGCCAACACCTATGGGCTGTTTGCAGTGATGACGCCGCACCGGTATGAACTTGAGTTTCAGGGCTCGGCGGATGGGCGGGCATGGACGGCGTATCCGTTTCGCTATAAGCCGCAAAATCCTGACGAGCGGCCACGGATTTATGCGCCCTACCAGCCGCGTTTCGACTGGAATCTGTGGTTTGCGTCGTTGACGACGTGGGGCCAGGCGCCGATTGTCGCGCGTACCGAAATTCGATTACTGGAAGGCAGCCCGGCGGTGCTGGGGCTGTTTGCAGGTGATCCGTTCCGCGCGCACCCGCCGCGGTTTGTGCGTGCGGTGCTGTGGCAGTACTGGTTTTCAACGGCCGCGGAGAAGCGGGCCACCGGGGCGTGGTGGCGGCGGCAGATGCTGGGCACCTATGCGCCGACAATCACGCGCGAGCCCGACGGTAGTTATGTGGCAGTAGCTGTGCCGACATGGAACGGACCGCCGGAGTGACGGCGTGCATCGTGCTTGCATCGTATGGAGCGGTGCGAGCGAGGCATGGTCTCGTCACCCAAAGGAGCTTTGATTATGGATCGCAATGCAATGGCGGTGTGGCAGGGTGGGTTGAAGGATGGCAAGGGCATTTTGAGCACGCAGAGCGGCGTGCTGCATGAAACGCCATATAGCTTTGGGACTCGGTTTGAGAACGGGCAGGGCACGAACCCGGAAGAGTTGATCGCGGCTGCGCATGCGGGCTGTTTTACGATGGCGCTTTCGAGCCAGTTAACCTCTGTGGACAAGGTGCCGCAACAGCTGGATACCACCGCGACCGTGACGATGGAAACCACCGATGACGGGCCGACGGTGACGAAGATTCACCTGAAGACGCGGGCACGGATTCCGGGGATTGAGAAGCAGCAGTTCGATGAGTTGGCGACGAAGGCGAAGGAAGGCTGCCCGATCTCACGGCTGCTGAAGGCGGCGGAGATTTCGCTGGACGCGCAGTTGGTGTAGACGCAGATTCGCTAAGCATGGTCCTCTCAATGGAGCATGATGGGGACGTGGTCTTGGTCTGTCATCCCGCAGCATAGCGGAGGGATCGGCTTTCTTTGTGTCCCTACGACCTGGAAGAAAGCAGATCCCCCGCTGCGCTATGGGATGACGACTTTATAAAGGCGGACAGTACCAACGCCAAGGCAACGACACCATTAGTGAGCGTGGGCATGGCTGTGCCCACCGGGGCCGTGGTGGTGGTGGGAGTGGCCGTCGACGGCTTGTGGTTTTGGGGGCATGGCGCAGCCGTCGGTGGTGAGGCAGGGGTTGACCTCAAGCTGGATCGTGGTGTGGTAGATGCCGAAGTGATCACGCAACTGGTGGTTCAGGCGATCCAGCACAGCTTCGCATTCGGCAAGGGGCATCTCCGCAACCTGCACGTGACTGGCCAGTGCGTGATTTTGCGACGCCAGACTCCAGATATGTAGATCGTGCACATCGAGTACGCCGGCAACGCCGCGCATGGCTGCGCGCAAGGCGACGACATCGACCGAACGCGGCGTGCCTTCAAGCAGGATGTGCAAGGTTTCACGCATGATGCCGTAAGAGGTCCACAGAATCATTGCGGCGATGAAGAAGGAAAGCAGCGGATCGATCCAGGTCTGATGGGTGATGGCGATGAGCAGGCCGCCGACGATGACCGCTGCGGTGGAGATCGTGTCGCCGAGCATGTGGACAAAGACGCTGCGGATGTTGACGTCGCCTGAAAAGCGCCACAGCAGGCCGGCGATGAGGCCGTTCATGAGCACACCGGCGGCGGCAACAGCCATCATCAGGTGCGGCTCGACGGCGACGGGATGGCGGAGACGCAGGATGGCATCGACGGCGATCCAAAGCGCGAGGGCCATGAGGCTGAGCGCATTGACAAAGCCCGCAAGCACCCCCGCGCGCTGGTAGCCGAAGGTGCGTTGATCGGTTGCGGGACGATTCTGCAGCCACACGGCCACGAAGCTGAGCAGAAGAGCCGCAAAGTCGGAAACGTTGTGGCCGGCTTCGGAAATAAGGGCGAGCGAATGCGCGCGCAGACCGAAGATAAGGGTGGCGAGGATGTAGAGGAAGGTCAAGGCGAGCGACGCCTTGAGAATGCGTTGCATACCCGCGTTGCTCCCCCCATGCACATGCATGACTCCAGTGTAATGCGCGGGTGCGAAAGATGGCACCTCACCGGGATGGATGCCTAGGGAAAGCGATGGACCCGCGTGCAACGGAAGCGCATGTAACGGAAGCGCATGTAACGGAAGCGCATATAGCGGAAGCGCATCTAACAACGCGGAAAGCAGAGCGGCCATGAAGAACGGACCGGGGCCGAGGCAGTACACAGAAACAGCTTTCGAAGGGATTACCAGATGAAGGTTCGATCCATCAGCGCTTATTCGTATCAACTGACGCGCCTGCGGCTATTTAACTGTTATCTTGTGCACGAATCGGACAGCTACACCCTCATCGACACGACGCTCAAGGGCGGGGGCAAGGCCATCATCGCGGATGCCCGCGGGTTGGGGCCGGAGCCGATCGGCCGCATCCTGCTGACGCATGCGCACGGTGATCATGTGGGCTCCGTGGATGAACTGGCGAAGGCGTTGGGGCGGCCGGATGTCGCCATCACCCCGCGCGATGCGCGCTTGCTGAGCAAGCCGCCGGACAAGACGCTCGAACCGGGTGAACCGCAGGCTAAGTTAAAGGGCAGCTTCCCCGGCACCATTACACAACCGACACACCTGGTCAACGACGGGGAGCTCTTCGGGTCGTTGCGTGTGCTGACAACGCCGGGGCATACACCCGGACACGCCAGCTTCTTCGATGAGCGGGACGGCACGCTTTTCACTGGCGACGCGCTGATCTGCGTGGGCGGCACGGTGCACGTGCCCGGTTTTGGCCCGTGGTACTTTCCACTGCCGGGGTTAGCGACGTGGAACAAACCATTGGCTGTGGCCAGTGCGGAAAAGCTGCTGGATACCCTGGGTACGGGGATTCGGCGGTATGCGAGCGGGCATGGACGTCTGGTGGAAGGTGGACCGGCGTTGCTGCAGGCAGCCATTGATACAGCCAAGGCAAAGCTGCGGTGAGGGCGGGAAAGGTCCTGCCCTTGCTCAATATGCGCGTAAATCCCACAACATCCTGTGGTGTCATCCTGAGCGAAGCGAAGGACCTCAGTGTTCCTTCAGGCACCGATATGGTTCGGGCTGAATACAAAGGTCCTTCGCTGCGCTCAGGATGACGGCCTCACCTGCTCCACTCAAGTAATGTTGCTCAGCTGCGCCAATGTAGTTCTACGGGGCCGCTTGCCAAGGGGTGCTCGCCTTTTCCGGTGAGGCGGCGTTGCTTCAAGGCGAAGTACCACTTTGCCGGCTTGTCGGCGTCGTCGATCAGCATGAGACCGGGGTTGGAGCGCAGGCCGCGTGCCTGTTCGACCATCGTTTGCTGGTCTTGCGCGACAAAGCGAGCACCAAAAAACTTCACCAGCGGCGTAACGAACGGCACGTGATAGCCGATGTTCCAGGCGGCCACGACGTCGATGCGGCAGGTGGCGGCGGTGACGGGGGTGACGGTGGTGAGCGAGGAGAACCAGCGCTTTTTGCCCCGGTCATTCGTGGCGATGATGGTTTCGGTGCGGCGGTTCGGCAAGGTGAAGTCAATGGTGGTAATCGGTTTGCCGAGCAGCTTGTAAGGCGCGGAGTTAGCGCTGGGGCTGTGCGGGCTCATGCGGAAACCGGCGTTGTGGCCCTGGTGTTCAGCGTCGGGGAGCGGTTCGAAGGCCTTGGTTTTTTCGTGGATGCTCGCCGCCGAGCGCCACCACCAGGCCTGGTGCACAAAGGGCCCGTGGGCGGGGTCCATGAGGCCGATGATGCCATGATCGACGTTGCAGGGCAAGTCCGCGGCGAGGTGAGCGGTGCGGAAGTGTGACGTAAATTTGGGCAGCTCGGGGATGGGCGGCAGCGTGCGCTCGTCGGCTACCCGACCGGTGCCGGCGGCGGGCACAAAAACCCAGGCATAGCCGTCGCGTTCGCGCACGGGGAAGGCGTTGGCGTAGATGCGGGCAGGTACGAGGCCGTCGTGAGTGGTAAGCGAGGGAATTTCCTTGCAGCGGCCGGTGGTGGGTTCGAAGCGCCAGCCGTGGTACTTGCACATCACGGTTTCGCCGTCGAACCAGCCGGCCGAGAGCGGGATGCCGCGATGCGGGCAAAGGTCGCGCAGGGCGAAGAGGGTGCCGTCGGATTTGCGACCGAGCAGCATGGGGATGCCGAGCAGGGTGGTGAGCGCGGTGCGTTTCGGCCCGAGCGCGCCGGTGCGGAGCGCGGGGTACCAGTCGCCGTAGAGGAGCTCGGCGGCGGGGCCGGGGCGGGCGGCGGCAGTGATTTCTACCAGATCGGTAGCCGGCCCGGAACGGATTGGCCGCATGCGTGCCACAGGCTTCAGTTTACGCGTTTGCCGGGCGTACCGAATTTGCCGGGATTTGCTGAAGCGGGCGAACGTACACTGGAGCCGATGTCCGCCGTTGTGCCTTCCCGGCCCCGCTCCACAACCTTTGTCTTTCTTCTCGTGTGGCTCGTGCTGTATGCAAGCTTCACGCTGTTTCGGCCCGCATTGCTGGATGATGCGGACAGCGTGCACGTGGAGGTGGCGCGCGAGATGCTGCTGCGGCACGACCCCGTGACGCTGTATGCGGACGGCATCCGGTACCTCGAAAAAGCGCCGCTGCTGTACTGGTTGATGGCGGCTTGTCTGCGGCTGGCGATGCTGGTGGGGGTCGAACGGCCGGCGATGCTGGCGGCGGCGGCGCGGGTGCCGCTGGCATGGGCGGTGCTGGCGCTCGCATTTTGTGGCGAAAGCCTGGCGCGGCGGATGTTCCGGTCAGCGCGGGCGGGTTTGTATAGCGGGCTGATCCTTTTCTCCAGCTTTGGGATATTTATCTTCACGCGCATCACGATCCCGGATGCGCTGGTGTGCGTTTGGATTGCGGCGGCCCTGTGGTGTTTTTGGGGTACGGAGCAACGTACGACGTACAACGTACCCCTCGTCGACGACCAACCGGCGCTGCGCTGGTGGTGTTGGGGGTTTGCGGCGGCTTGTGCGCTGAATGTGCTGACCAAAGGGCTGATCGGGGTGGTGTTTCCCTTGGGCATTGCCGCCGTGTACCTGCTGCTGACGCGTGGGGTGCGGCGGGCGGTGCGGCGGGTGCGGGCGCTACATCCCGGGAGTTCGCTGCTGGTGTTTCTCCTGATCGCCGCTCCCTGGCACGTGCTGGCGGCTCTGGCGAATCCCACGCAGGGCCATCCCGCGCCCTTTGTCTTTGTGCGGGACACCGCCGCCGTGCTGCCCTGGGGCCATTGGCAGGTGCCCCTGCCCACAGACGGCAACGTGCGTGGCTGGGCGTGGTTTTACTTTATGAACGAGCATGCACTGCGGTATCTGAACCTGCGGGTGCCGCGGGATTACGACACCGTGCCGCTCGCGCTGTTCTGGGGGCTGTGCTTCGTCTGGTTGATGCCGTGGTCGGCTTTTGTCTTTAAAGCCGTAGGGGGCGCGGTGCCGGTGCGCTCGGCCAAGTGGCGCAGTCAGCTGCGCCGGCATGATCTGCCGGCCCGTCAGCGCGGGCCACTGTTGCTGGTGGTTTGGGCGGCGTTCGTGCCCCTGTTTTTTTCGCTTTCCACGCGGCAGGAGTACTACGTGCTGCCGGCGTTGCCGGCGCTGGCCGTGTTGATCGGCGGATGGCTGGCGGACCGTGGGGCTGGCGGCGCAGCCGGGGGCGGCCAAGCGGAGGCGCAGCGCCGGGCAGGACGGCATATAACCGCGGTGCTGGCGGTCGTAGGGCTGCTGGCGGCGGGGGTCTGCGTGTACTTCCTCGTGCACACGCGGGCGCCGGGTGCCGATATGGACCTTGCGCAGCTGCTGGGGCAGAACCCGGGCGAGTACGCTCTGAGTTTCGGCCATTTCCTCGATCTGAATGCGGGCGCGATGGGGCTATTCCGGGTGCCGCTGGCGTTGACAGCCGTGTGCCTTGGCGTGGGCTGGCCTGCGGCTTGGGAGCTGCGGCGCCGCGGCCGCGGGCACGCGAGCAACTGCATGCTGGCGGGGAGCACCTTTGGCTTCTTGCTGGCCGCGCACCTTGGATTGCAGACCTTTGCGCCGGTGCTGAGCTCGGCGGCTTTGGCAGAGGCGATCCGGCCGCAGGTGCATCCGGAGGATTTGGTCGTGATTCACGGCGAGTACGAAGCGGGATCGACGCTTGGCTTTTACCTGCAGCGAAACGACGTGCACCTTTTGGAGGGCCGCAGCTCGAATCTTTGGTATGGTTCGTTCTTCCCAGACGCGCCGCCGCGGTTTGAAACGCCGGGAAGCTTGGCGGCGCGGTGGCGGGGGCCGGAGCGGGTGTTTTTGTGGCAATCCCTCACGGAGCCGCCTAATACCCTGCCCCCCCTGCCGGGGCCGGTGTACGTGTTAGCCAAGGGTGGGGGAAAGGAGATTGTGAGCAACCGGCCGAACCGCTAGCCCGTCGGACGGCACCCGTGCGCGAAAGCCCCTTTCGCGGGTGGCGTGATGCCAGCTATGATGGTATAGGTCCCCGATATCCTTTCCCTATGCCTTGTAACCCTCATGAGCTTCGCCACGTGCCCCTGTTTTCGCTGCTCGACGAGGATGAGCTCGCCGTGCTGGCGCAGCAGGTCGAGTTACGAGACTTTGTGTCACGGCAACGCATCTATAAGGCGAATGAGCCATCGGCAAACGCGTTTATCGTTTTGAGCGGCAGCGTGCGGGTGACCTCCGTGGATCAGGACGGGCAGGATGTTCTATTTTCCGAGCCCAAGCATGGAGATTTTTTTGGGTTTGCGTCCATGCTGGACGATGCCCCGCACCAGACCACGGCGGTCGCCATGGAGCCGACAACCTGCGTGGAGGTCGACCGGCACGACCTGATGCAGCTGCTCCAACGCAAGCCGATGGCCGGGCTGGATCTATTGACGGTGGTGGCAAGGGAGATCCATACGACGCAGCAGCTGGTGCGTGGACGATCCGCGCGCAATCCGAACGAGTTGATCGACGAGCGGGAAACCTTTGGGGAGCGGATCGCCGACCGGGTGGCGTCCTTTGGCGGCTCGTGGCGCTTCATTATCCTGTTTGCCGTCATTCTCTCGGTGTACACGCTGATCAACATTTTCCTGCGGGGACGCGCCTGGGATCCCTACCCGTTCATTTTGTTGAACCTGTTTCTTTCCATGCTGGCAGCCATTCAGGCACCGGTGATCATGATGAGCCAGAACCGGCAGGACTCGCGCGACCGGCTACGTTCCGAACTGGATTTTGAAGTAAACCGGCGCTCCGAGGTGGAGATTCAGGCGCTTTCCCGCAAATTGAACCTGCTTACCGACAAGATGGACGACATCGACGACCGATTACGCGGCCCAAACGACGCACACGATCCCTACGAGTTGCAGAGCTAAAGGGCGATGGACCTGCTACCAGTACGATAAGGCAGGTCACCATTTCATCAGCAAGCGCCAAGGAAACCTTTTCTATGCTGCCAGAGGACCAAACACGTGCCCTGCAAACCGTAGCCCTGCAAACCGTCGCCAAGACGCTTGCCGCACACAAGCAGGCGGTTGCGCGGTGTTTTTTGCCGCCTGTGGCCAGTTGGGAAAAGTGGACGCCCGCGATCGAGTCGATGGGGGTGGAGCGCTTTCTTGAGGTCGAGATGGTGCCGCCGGCCGATTTTCTGATCAATTTTTTGCGCACGGGCGATTCGACCTGGCAGGCGCTCTATCTCGGGCACCAATTGGATCAGCTGCACTGGGCGGCGGACGACAAGGCGGCCATGCTCGCCCGTGTGGCGTCTGTCTTCGAACAGCACCGAAACGCACTGATGGCTTTGCTGCACCCGCTCACGGATGCGGAAAGTGCCGCAGCTTTTGAAGAGTTGCTCGTGTCCATGCACGGCATGATTCTGGACAATCTGGAACAGGGCGTCGAAGCGCGTGTGTTGCTGATCGGCGATTGCCTGCTGGAGGACATTACACGGTTTATCACGGTGCCGCTGCTGCAGCAGGGCGTTATTTTGCGTCCGGAATATGCGACGAGCAAGAATCCGATCGAGCTGCGGAATTCCCTGCGCGGCTTTGCCGCCGGCAAGCCCGACATGGTGTGTTTCAGCCCGTATTCGAGCGAGTTCAACCTAACCATGCTGGAGGTTTTTTTCGACCCCAACCCCTTGCAAAGCCGAAGCAAGCTGCAGGCCCTGGCCGAAAAGGCGCACGGGCAGACGAAGTCGACGCTGCGCTCGCTGGCCTCGCACTTCGAGTGCAGCATCTTTGTACAAAACACGCTGAATGTGCGCCGCTTCGACGGCACGGCGTCCTCGCGTGTGAAGACGTGGATCACGCACCGTCCGCGCAAGATCGCGGCCGAGGTCGCGAGCGCGTTGCTGGACCGTACGCTCGCCGAGATGAACGAAGAGCTGCCGCGGCCGCTGGTGAAGATCGACGAGGTGGCGCTGGGCGAGCACGACGACGATATCGCGCTGGGTAAGACCTATTACGATTCGGAGCGGCATCACCCGACGCTGATCTCGCAGAAGCTTTCCGTGCTGTATCGCGACCTGATTTTGAGCCGCAAGCTGCTGGCGACCAAAAAATTAGTCGTAGTCGATCTGGACGACACCGTGTGGGCGGGCACGATCGGCGAAGGTCCGGTGGAGCACTTCAAAGACCGGCAGAAGATTCTGCAGGAGCTGCGGCTAAAGGGGATTCTGCTGGCCATTGCGTCGAAGAACGATCCGGAAAAGGTGCACTGGACGGGTGGGTTGTTGAAGTCGGAAGACTTCGTGGCGGAAAAGATCAACTGGGATCTGAAGGCCACCAACATCAAGCAGATTGCCAAGGAACTGAACCTGAAAGCGAAGGACTTCGTCTTCATCGACGACCGCGCAGAACAACGCGACATGGTGAAGTCGGCGATTCCGGAGATCGGGGTGCTGGATGCAACTGTGCCGGCGACGTGGGAGATGCTGCGGTGGTGGGCTGCCTCGCTGCCGGAGCAGACCGAGGGCGACCGGACGCAGCTTTATCACGAGCGGAAGAAGCGGGAATCGTTCCTGAGCGAAGAATCCGATGCGGCCGACCAGAACAGCCTGTTCAGCTCGCTGGAGATCAAGGTGGACCTGCGCGTGGCAGCGAAAAAAGAGTTGCCGCGCGTGGCGGAGCTGATCAATCGCACCAACCAGTTCAACACCACCGCGAGCCGCACCAGCCTGGGACAGGTGACAGAGTGGAGCGAGTCGGCGGCGCACCATGTGCTGGTGGCCGAGGGACGGGATAAGTTCGGCGACATGGGCATTGTGTCCGTGATGGTGCTTGACGTGACGGCGGAGGCGCTGGAGGTGAGCATCTGGGTGCTGAGCTGCCGCGTGTTTGGCTACGGCATCGAGACAGCGTTGCTGAACGACGTGCGGCGCCTGGCACAAGGGCTGGGCCGTGGCACGCTGCGCGGCAAGATCGTCGAAACCCCTGCCAACGGACCCTGCCGCGAGGTGTACGCGACGCATGGCTTTGCCCTGGAAGGCGAGGTATGGGTGAGCGACACGGCGACGGTGACGGCAGACCCGGCGTGGCTCGGCGTGACGAGCCATGTGGGCGAAGCGCTGCTATCGTCGCGGGTGTGACGTGCCGGTTGACCTGTGGTTGTGCAAAGGTTGGGATCGAGATCTTACGTCATAGGGGTTTGAGGGTGCCGTGGTGGAGGCGGAGGCGTTCGCCGCGCCAGACGACCGTGTTGCCGGCATAGCTCCAGGCCCAGAAGAAGAGCCCAAGCAGGTCGCGAACGGGCAGCCAGGCGAGATCGCGCAGCACCTGACCGTCGCGCAAGAGGCCGACGCCCACGCCCAGCGCGACAGCCACACGCACGAGCAATGCCAGCGAAAGCAGCGACAGGCTCCACAGGGAAAGGCCGCTGGCGACGACCGTGGCGAGCGCCCACGGCAGCGTGTAGGTGAAAAGCAGGCCGAGGTAGCCGGCGCGCCGCGAATCACGGGTGGAGCGCGACCAGCGGAGCTGGTGGTCGGCAAAGCCGCGGGGCGTGTAGGCGGGCACGGTGGTGGCGACGACCTCCGGGACCAGTTCTACGCGGAAGCCCGCACGGTGCAGGCGGGCGCCGAGTTCGTAGTCGTCGGCGAGCTGATCGGCCAGGGCTTCGAAGCCGCCGATGGCGGCAAGAGCGTCCTTGGTGGTGGCCAGCGTGGAGCCGAGGCCGAAGCGCAGGCCGCCTTCGATCGCGCGCGCGGCGAGCACGCCGGGGATGAAATCCGTCGAAATGCCAAGTGCTTCGAGGCGGGAGAAGAGGGAGCGCTCTGCCCGGCCGAAGTAGGGCACGGTGACCAGACCTAGCGGTTTCTGCGGCTGATTCGGATTTGTAGGCGCAGCTGAGGCGGCGGCAAACGGCGCCATGACGCCCGTGAGGTACTGCGGCGAGACGAGGATGTCGGAATCGTTAACGAGCACATGCGCGTGGGCAGCGTGCGGCAGCATCTGCGCGAGCGAGGACACCTTGCCGTTGGAGCCGAGGCGTTCGGTGCATTCGACGAGATGGATGGGCAGGTGCGGATACTCGACCCGCAGGCGCCCGACCTCGGCCACGGCGGGATCGTCGAGCGAGCCGACGCCGAAGAGGAGCTCGTAGGGGCCGGCGTAGTTCTGCGTGCAATGGCTGACGAAGCCGGTGTACATGTGGGGGTCGACGCCACGAAGAGGCTTGAGGATGGAGACGCCGGGTGGCGGGGTGGCCGGGTTTGCGATGACGGCGTTGGGCGCGTCCGCTGCGGTGGATCGCTGGAAGGCGCGCAATCCCCAGAGGGCGAGGAGGCTATAGAAGATGCCGCACACGGTGAGCAACGCGGTGAGGAAGGGGAGGATTGTGAGGAGGCGGTTCACCAAAATCTAGTGTAGCTAAAGAAAACTAAGGCAATTCCCTGAACTGTGAAGCTACTCGCTGTCATCCTGGGCGCAGCGAAGGAGCTTGTACCCCTCGGTGGCGCCTATGTGCTTCATGCAGAATACAGAGGTCCTTCGCTACGCTCAGGATGACGCCGTCGATACTGTATAGGTGTAGGTGAATTGCAGTAAGTAAGCTTTCCTTGAGGTGCGGAGTGTGTTGTCATCCCGTAGCGCAGCGAAGGGATCTGCTGTCCTTCAGCGTTGCAGCAACCATCAGGGAAAGCAGATCCCTTCGCTTTGCTATGGGATGACAAATCTGGAAAGGCGTGCGTCTGGAGTACATTCTGGGCCGTGTGGTAAGGCTGGCAACCGCAGATCCCCTGCGGGGATGACAACCAAAAAGGTATATTTCGCGACGAACCCTGTAGTGACGCCCCGCCTACTCGTAGCGCAGGGCATCGATCGGGTTCAGCGTGGAGGCCTTCCAGGCTGGATAAATGCCGAAAACCAGGCCGATGACGCAAGCGCTGACAAAGGCGGCGGTGATCCAAAGCAGGCTGATTTCGGAGCTCAGCACGTAGTGCAGCCCAAAGGCCAGCACCGCTCCCAGTGCCACGCCCAGCAGGCCGCCCACTGCGCACAGCACCACGGCTTCCACGGTGAACTGGAGCAGAATGGTGCCGCGAGTCGCGCCGATGGCCTTGCGTACGCCGATCTCGCGGGTGCGTTCGGTGACGGAGACCAGCATGATGTTCATCACACCGACGCCGCCCACCATCAGCCCCACCGCGCTCAGGCCCAGCATGAGCAAAAAGAGGCTGCCCGTGATCTGCGACCACAGTTTTGTGATGGAATCCGGACCGGAGATGGAGAAGTTATCCTCGGCGGTGTTGGGCACCCTGCGGCGGCGGCGCAGCAACTCGCGGATCTCGTCTTCGGCGATAGGCTTATTTTTCTGGTCATCGTATTTGGCGCTGATCCAGTATTCGAGGATCTCCGGATGCAGCTTGCGGAAGGTGGTAATGGGCATGTACACGGCACTGTCTTCAGGGTTTTTGCCGCCGCCGAAGGCTGATTTGCGCTTGTCCATGGTGCCGATGACGGTGAAGGCGCGGCCTTCCACGGTGATCTGTTTGCCGGTGGGGTCCGCTTCGCCGAAGAGCGCATCTTTGGCGTCCTGGCCGATGATGATGACATCGGCGGCGCGGTCCTGGTCAGCCTGGGTGAGGTAGCGGCCTTCCACAATCTTTTCGTCATACACATCGCCGTTGGAGGCGGTTTCGCCGGACAAAATGAGGTGTTCGGCTTTCTTGCTGCCGTATTTTGCGGTGGCGGCACCGGTGTTCCAGCCCTGGGTTTGGTAGCGCAGGCTCGCGCCGGCCGCTGTGATGTGCGGCAGCTTCTGGAGGGCCAGCATGTCGTCATAGGTGAGCTGCTTGCGGGCGAGCATCTCCGTGGTGGGGCGCAGGGTGATGGGCGCCAGACGCGAAACCCAGAGAATGTTGGTGCCGAACTGCTGCACCAGCTGCGAGATGGAGGCGTTCAGCCCGTTGATGACGGAGGAGATTGCGATGACAGTGATGACGCCGATGACGATGCCGAGGATCGTGAGCCCCGAGCGCAGCTTGTTGGAACGCAGGGTGTCGAGGGCCATCAGCACGGCTTCGCGCTGTTGTGAGGCTTGGAGGGTGGCCATGGGTTAGAACTCCGACCGCAGCGCGACGATGGGGTCGAGCTCGGCGGCCTTGCGTGCAGGGTAGACGCCAAAGAAGATACCGACCGAAAGCGCCACGGCGAGCCCGGCAAAGATGCTCCACAAAGCGACACTGGAGGGAAAATTCAGAGCGATCGTGACAATTTCCGCGCCGCCGACGCCAACGGCTACGCCGAGCAGGCCGCCGATGAGCGCCATGGTGGCGGACTCGAGCAGAAATTGCAGCAGCACATCGTTGCGGCTGGCGCCCAGGGCTTTGCGGACGCCGATCTCGCGGGTGCGTTCGGTGACCGACACCAGCATGATGTTCATGATGACGATGCCGCCCACGACGAGCGAGATCGCCGCGATGGCGACAGCCACGAGCTCGAACGAACCGGAGATTTGGGACCAGAGTGAAAGCAGGCTGTCGCTGGTATCGAGGGTGAAGCTATCGGCGGTGCCGGGGCGATCGTGGCGCAGGCTACGCGTAATGACGCGGGACTCATCTTCCGCGGCCTCCATCGCCGCGCCGCCGCCGGCACGTACGGCGATGTTGATGCTGCTGGCGCTGCCGTAGGTGCGCTGGTAGGCGGTGAGGGGGATGGCAACCCAATCGTCCTGGCTGGCGCCGAGCGATTTGCCCTGCTTTTCGCCGAGGCCGATGACAGTATAGGCAACGCCGCCGACCCGGATCTCCTTCCCGAGCGGATCGGCGTCCTGGAGCAGGTTTTCTTCGATGTCCGTGCCGATGATGGCGACGTGGGTGGCGTGGTCCTCTTCGGCCTGGGTGAAGCCGCGGCCTTCGGTGATGTTGAGGTTGGTGAGCTCGGGCATATAGGCGGTGTAGCCGCGAATCTGCGTGCCGGAGGAGGATTGCTTGCCGGTGACGACGGTACCGCTGGTGGTTTCGCTGGCGCCGACCAGGCGGCAGGTGTGGCATTGCCCCTGGATGGCGTGGTACTCATCCAGGCCGAGCACCTTGCGCTTGGTGTAGCGAATGTACTCGTCGTAATCGGTGACCACGGCGGGCATCTGCGTCACGGTGAAGACGTCCGCGCCGAAGCGGTTGATTTTCGAGGCGACAAAGCGGTTGGCGCCGTTGACGAGCGTGACGACCAGAATGACGGAGGCCACGCCGATGACCACGCCAAAGAGAGTGAGCACGGAACGCAGTTTGTTGGCCCAAAGAGATTCCAGGGCCAGCCGAAACGCGTCTTTTCGCTCCATCGCCATAGGATTTGCAGCTTTCAGGCCGTTAAGGCAGGCTCGTAGGCTTCCACAAGGCGAGGGTCGACGCCCAGCATGGGACAGATCAGCCCGAAGATCGTGACCACAATCTCCTCCGCAGGGCAGCGATCCGGGGTCCGCAACCATTCATTCACGCCGCCGTACATGGCACCGCTGATGGCGGCGGCAATGAGCTTCGGCGGTGCGGGATTTTGCGGCGGAAAACGCTCCAGACCGCACAGGAGCAGGCCGCGCACCACCGCCGTCAGGGCCGCTTCGAAGTGCTTTTCCATGTGCCGGCGGTCCGGGCAGTGGATGCCGGGGATGCCGACCATGTAGTCACACATCGCCAGCGCGATCGCCATCATGGCTTTGGGGCAGTTGCCGGTAAATACCACGCCGCGTTGCTCGAGCAGCCGCGCGAAGCGGCAAGAGACCAAACCTTCCAATAGCGCGAACTTATCCGGGTAGTGCGCGTAAAAGGTGGCACGATTTAACGTTGCCCTCTCCGCGATGTCGCCCACAGAGATATGCTCAAAGGCCGTTTCGGCGAGCAACTTTTCCAACGCCTCGTGCAGCAGTTGGCGGGTGCGCCGGATGCGTGGGTCAACCCAAGCTGGCGTGAGCGAGTCTGGGAGCTTCATCATGGCACCTTTAAGTCTACTCGAAGCGTGCATCTACTCGAAGCGTTGCCCAAACGACATGTGGCGTGTCAACGCGATTGCCCGGCCTGCATACCATGCCACGCAGCCCTGCTGCGAACGTGGTTCTGCGGGGGAGGACAGCAGGTTCCCTTCGGGAATGACAGAAAGAAGAGCAAATTACGGCACATGCAAGAGTTGGGGATGGAGCCAACACTTACCCGCGTACGAAGTGTGTCTCCTTCTTTTCCGCGTGCCGCTCGAGCGCGAGCGCAAGGAGGCGATCGATGAGCTCGGCGTAGGGCACGCCTGCCGCCGCCCACAGCTTGGGGTACATGCTGATGGAGGTGAAGCCGGGCATGGTGTTGATCTCATTCAGCACGATTTCGCTCGGCGCTTCCCCGATGCCGGGCGCCATCAGGAAGTCCACACGCGCCAGCCCGGCACAGTCGCAGGCGCGAAAGGCGGCGAGCGCCATGGTACGAATGCGTTCCTGTTCCTCCTCCGACAGGGCCGCCGGAATATAGCTCAGGCTCTCGTCCGGGCCCGCGAGCTCGTATTTTGCTTCGTAGTCGTAGAACTCCTTGGCGGGCACGACCTCGCCAATCGCGGAAGCCTCCGGCGCGTCGTTGCCGAGCACGGCGATTTCCAGCTCACGCGGCTTCACCCCGGGGCCACCCACGCCCTGCTCGATGATGATTTTGCGGTCGAAGCCGGCAGCGAGATCGATTGCCGGGGCCAGCTCCGTCCGGTCGTGCACCTTGCTGATGCCGACGGAAGAACCCAGGTTCGCCGGTTTCACAAACAGCGGATACCGGAGCGCCGCTTCGATCCCCGACACGGCCGCGTCGGGCGCCAGCCGCCATTCCGACCGCAGCAGGGTGCGGAAGGGTGTTTGCGGGAGCCCCGCCGAGGCGAACAGCCGCTTCATCGCGTCTTTGTCCATGCCGGCCGCCGATCCGAGCACCCCCGAGCCCACATAGGCTATATCGGCAAGTTCAAACAAACCTTGAATCGTGCCGTCTTCCCCAAAGGTGCCATGCAGCACCGGAAAGACGACGTCGAGGGGCGCCCCCGAGGCGGGGTCGGCGGCGATGGAGGCGAGGGTAAGACCTGTGCCGGCCGCCAGTTCGGTGTCAGCGCCGAGCGCAGCCGGCGTTTTGCCCTCCAGAAGGGCGATCGACTCCTCGGGCGGCAGCCAGCGACCGTCTTTGGTGATGCCCAGTTCGATGACCTGATAGCGCGTGCGGTCGATCGCTTTGAGGATGGAGCGCGCAGAGCGGAGCGAAATCTCATGCTCGCCGCTTCTGCCGCCGAACAGGATACCGACCCGGAGCTTCTTTGGTGAGGTGCCCATGCGTTCCCAGTGTCTGCCATAGGAGCGCCGTGTAGCGCGGGTGAACCTGAACAGATACTTGGGGCCCGAAGAGCACCCCACCCTTCGCGATAAAGTTGCGAAGGATGGCACCCGGTTCCGGACGGGGTACCCAGGTTGTGGCTTTGGGTGGCTGGATTATTGGTTGAGGTTTGCTTCGATGGCTTCGATCAACGAGGCGGCGTCGTACCCACCTTCGTGTTGCCGGCCGTTGATGTAGAAGGTCGGTGTGCCGTGAACACCGCTCTTTTCTCCGCTTTCGAGGTCGGCTTCGACCCGCGGAGTGAAGGTTTCCGCCTCCAGCGCCTGGGCCAGCGCTTTGCCGTCGAGCCCGAGCTGTTTCGCCAAACGCGCGAACAGCTCTTCCCCGAGCTCCGGCTGGTGCTCGTAGAGTGCATCGTGCATGGGCCAGAACTGGTTGTGCGCCGCCGCAAACTCCGCCGCTTCCGCGGCCGGCTCAGCCATCGGGTGCTGTTCCAGAGGGAAGTTGCGAAAGACAAAGCACAACCGGTCGCCGAAATGCTTTTGCACCCGCCCCACCACCGCAAACGCCTGCCGGCAGGACGGGCACTGGTAATCGCCGTATTCCACCAATGTGCAGGGCGCATCGGCGGGGCCCTGGGCGTGATCCTGCGGGCTGACGGCAACGGAGAGCTCGGCCATGATCGACCTCATTTCAGGCGCAAGCGGCGCCGGTTTGTGAGATGCACTTCAAGCGCGTGGACTCAAATCACCTCGGCGCGCACCCGCACCGGCAGCATGGGCATGAGCCCCAGCCGCTGCAGCGCCTTGCGGGCGAGCCCGGTCAACGGGCGGTCGTGCAGGCGGAGCACTGGGTACCACAGCAGGTCGGCCCCGGCGGCCGGTACCTGCGGCTGCAGGCTGTTGGCCGCGGTGGAGGGCAGGCGTTCGCCGCGAAAGACCGCTTCGCCATTCTCGCCGGTGTCCGCGTCGTCGTCCTCGCCGGTATCCGCTTCGCCGCCGGCTGTCTTCCCAGAGAACGAGAACCGTGATTGGACATCGGCGGCATCGGCATCGGCTGCGTCGGCGTCGGGCGCAAGATCAATGTCCGGGGTACCGTCCGGCGCGGCTTCGCTGTAGACCTCGACGTAGTAGTTTGTGTCCGTGATGCTGTGCCGCAAGCGCAACACGGGCTCCCGGCCGGCAACCGCTTCAAGCGGCAGAGGCGGCAACTCGAGCATGCCGGGCATCAGCGTCGCTTCCGCGGCGCGGCGTTCGAGCAGCACCTCCGTGGTCACGCCGCGCTTGCGCGTGGCGAGCAGGCAGGCCGCCGGGCGGCTGCGCAGCGGTGTGCGGGCCGCTGTGGGGTGCTCGCCGCGGGTGCGGCAAAAACGAAAGACCGGGCACTGCAGGCACAGGGGCCCACGCGGCAGGCAGATGGTGGCGCCGAGCTCCATCATGGCCTGGTTGTGGTCGCCGGGCGGGTTTGTTTTGCTGCGGCGCGGCGCGGCCGGCGGCACCAGCGTGTTGGCCGTGCGCAGCAGCAGCGTTCGTGCGGCCGCAGTCTTCTGCTCGGGCAGGCCAAGCAGCCGCAAGAGCACGCGCTCCACATTGCCGTCGAGCACGGCAATGCTTTCGCCAAAGGCAATGGACGCGATGGCCGCAGCGGTGTACTCGCCCACGCCGGGCAGGGTGCGCAGCGCGGTGGCTGTGCCGGGCAACTCGCCGCCGAGCTCGCGGACGACAAACTGCGCGCCGCGATGCAGCATGCGGGCGCGCCGGTAGTAGCCCAGTCCGCTCCACAGCGCGAGCACATCGTCTTCAGGAGCCGCCGCCAGATCGACGAGCGTGGGAAAGCGGCGGAGAAACTCGCTGTACCGCTCGATCACCGTAGCGACGCGGGTTTGCTGCAGCATGATCTCCGAAAGCCAGGTTCCATAAGGGTTCCGCACGCCACGCCAGGGCAGTTCCCGCGCGTGCTTGCGATACCACGTGCTCAACTCTTTACGAAATTCCTGCGGAGATGGCTCCGGTTCGAGCGGCGTCACCAGGGCAGGGGAGGTCGTTTGCTGTGCGAGCCGAGCCATTTGATCGTAGTGTACGAGCAACCCTGCGGGCTTTCCAGAGAACCACAAAAGCTTGACGTTTTCCTCGGATTCCCGGTGACCAACGGCACGTTACTATCACCTACGAGCCCATGAACGACGTACGCACACAACTGGATGCTGCCGCCCGGCGCAGAGAAGAAAGGGAAAACTACCTTCGCATGGTGGTGGACCCCCAGGACGACCTGTTACAAGCGGCCATGGAGGAGTACGCGTTCAGCCTGATGGTGGACGGCATGCTGGAAGCGGCGTAGCAGCGATTGTTGGTTGGGCTGTTTTTGGATCTTATGACCTTTGCGCAGCTCCCGCGACCGGATTGACTGCGTCCTGGCGCCCGTGTCGATCAGCGCGGCTGCTTGCCGAACATAGGTTTCCAGTCAGCGTTTGGTGGCAGGTCGGCAAACGAGGCAATGTTTCCGTACTTGGCGACATCGTCCCACTCATGGTCACCGTGCTACGGTCGAACGGTAAAATGGTTCGCCAGGGAGGATTCTGTGGACAGAAATCACGAAGGTGCGCTGTATTTGGTTGACTGGACGGATTATCCCATGGTGGAAACGAATCCCATGAAGCTAAGCGGTACTCCCGTCCTAAAGGGATCGCGGATGCCGGCACAGTGGATTATAGAGAACTACATGCAAGGTGACTCGGCGGATGAGATTGCTGCAGACTTCGGATTACCGAAAGCCAATGTGCATGCTTTGATTGAGGCAGCCGTGGCCCGTAACCCGGAACTCCTGGCTCAGTGAAAATCGTTTTTGATAACAACGTGCCCGACCCACTGCGTCGTGCTCTGGTCGGGCACAAGGTCATGCTTGCGCGGGAGATGCATTGGGACACATTGACCAACGGCCTTCTACTGAAGGCCGCGGAGGACGCTGGCTTTGAGTTGATGATCACGGGCGACAAGAACTTGGCGTATCAGCAGAATCTCAAAACCCGTCGAATCGCACTCATTGTTCTTGGAGCAACCCGTTGGTCGACCCTGAAAGAAGCACTTAGTCCAATTTCGACTGCGGTGGCTCGGGCCAAACCGGGAAGTTTTGAGCATCTGGCAACGCCTCCCTACGTGCCCAAGGCGAGAAGGGCACAAAGGATCTGAATTCGGAAATGAGCGTTTGCGGCAGACCTTGCGCTACTCCATACCGGAGTCTTGGAACCTGACGGAAACTCTGATCGGGATCGTAGGTCCAACCGTTGATCGCCGCAACTTAGACCAGCGCCCCTATAGCCCCGCTACCGGCTAGTCTTACACCCAAAATTGCCATCTGCTTTCGGCAGAGACACACGGCAGCCGTGTCGCACGTGCTGAGCCGCGCAGCAGACTTGGCCACAGACGTACGGCCGCGACCAGCAGACTCCTGGATGGCTCACGCACAAGCAGGAGGGCAAGTGCCGTCGCCCGCGCCACTTGCCAGCGGAGTTCGCGATGAAGGCTGGGTTGGAAGGCCTCGGCGGCGTCTCCCCTGAGCAGGCTTTCCGCGGCGCGTACCCCGCTGTAGAGCGCAATCGACATACCGTCGCCGGTGAACGAAGGAATGACGGCGGCCTGGTCGCCGACTGCCCAGAGCCCCGCGCCCATGGCATGGCGACGTAGAAAGCCGTACGGAATGGCCGCGACCGCTAGCGGCTTCGGCAGAAGCGGCTCCGCCGCTAGAAGCCGTCGCGCCGCGTGGGGACAAGTTTTCCGCAGCATGGCGAGGAAACCGGTCCAGCCGCCAAGTTTGGCGAGGAAACGCCGGTCGATGAGAGCAGACAGGTTCGCCACCCCGCCTTCGACGCATTGCAATCCGGTGTAGCCGCCAGGATGCAGCAGGAGCTCGACCGCGCCATCCGGGTCGCCCCCAAGCGCCTCATGCTGCCCGGGTGCGAGCCGCCAATACATCTTCAGCGCTACAAGCTCGCCCTGCACGCCGCGCGGTCGGGCGTAGCCGCGAAGGTCATGCTTGCCGCTGGCGAGGATGATGTTTCGTGCCGCGCACACAGTGCCATCACTCAAACAGACGTTCCATTTGCTGCCTGTGCGCTCGAGCGCCTCAACCGCTATTCCCCGCCGTACCTCTGCACCGGCTGCCGCCGCGGCCTGCAGCATGGCTTCATCGAGGCGCAAGCGGGTGAGCGACATGGCCGCGAAAGGCAGGGCGCTTTCGGTGACGCCGACAGCGGAGCATAGCCGCACCCGGCGGACGGGCACGGCGCCCAGGCCGCGCGCGCTGATGCTGAGACCGTCGAGCAGATCGAGCGCTTCGCCGCTCAGGAACTCGCCGCACACCTTGTGCCTTGCCACGGCATCCCTCTCGAAGAGGGTGACTGGACAGCCCGCGCGCGCCAGGGTGATCGCGGCCGCAGCGCCGGCAAGCCCACCGCCGATTACAACAACAGGCTCACGTGCCGTCAACGCAGCCTCGTTACGCAGAGCCGCCCCGGCACGGGCGTCGTGAGCCGAACTGTTTCACGTGGAACACCGGCTTTTTCAAGGAGCCGCTGCCAGTCCTCTGTTCGAAAAGCACGCTGAAACGAAACCGGCCCGTCATGCCGTACAAACGGATGCCAGCGCATGACGCCCGCAAGCGCCGTGAACCAACGCGAAGCGCGCCGGCTGCGCAGAAGGTCGTTGATGAACCACCCGTGCGGTGCGTGCGCCTCCATCCAGCGCAGGAAGGCGACGATCTCGTCGTCGCGCATGTGGTGCGTTACGAGGGCGCTGATGATCACGTCAGCCTCCTGCGCTGCCGGCTCGCCGAACGCACTCCCGGTACGCCAACAGATGTTCCCGAACGCGGGGTCCTCTCCGCACAACTCCCGGGCTGCGCGCGTGGCATGCGGGTTTAGGTCAATGCCGGTGAGTCGCACAGGGAGCCCGCGCCGCGCCGCCCAACGCGCAATGCGGCGTAGGGCATCCCCACCCCCGGAGCCGACATCCACGATCCGCAAGGGGCTGTTCAGGCCTTTGTGGGCCGCCATCACCCCTTCGAGAAAGTGCAAGGTCGGCCGATATCCAAAGGTCATGCGATTGACCCGGCCAAGGTCGCGCACACAGGTGCGGAATTGCTCATAGGCGCATGGGGCGTCCATCCACTCCGGTAGGTCGGCCGGGTCAACGCGCTCGCGGAAGTCTACCGCTACGTCCCCTGCTTTTCTTTCCGTCACTCCCGCAGGGAACCTGCTTTTTTGGGTCGCGGGCGACACAACCTCATTTCTATGCCGCATGGAACAACATCGTTTCCGCCGTCAGCCCCGGACCGAAGCTCATTGCGCAGCCCTTCTCGCCTGGCTTTGCCTCCGCCATCAGCCGTTCAAGCACAAACATCACGGTCGCCGAACTCATATTGCCGAACCGCTCCAATACCTCACGCGAGCATGCCAGCGCCGCGGGAGGCAGCCCCAGCCCACGTTCCACCGCATCGAGCACACTTTTGCCGCCAGGATGCACGCCCCACAGCGCAATCTCGTCCTGGTGCACCGCGCCCAGCACCGCCGCACCACCGTGTTCGAGGGCCTTGCCGATCGCGCCCGGCACCTGCCCGCTCAGCAGCATGTCGAACCCTACCCCGCCGATTCGCCAGGTGATCAGATTGCGCGTGGTAGGGATCAGGATCGCCCGAAAGCTATCCAGCGCGAACCCGACCGGCGCCGCCGAAATGAGACTCGCCGCACAGCCGTCCGCGAAGACCAGAAAACTCAGCACCTGCTCCAGTTCCACGGTTTCCTGCAGGTGCAGGGTGCACAACTCAAGGTTCACCATCAGCACGGTCGCCCCCGGCTCGGAACGGAGGATGTGACGCGCCGTTTTCAGGCCATTGATCGCCGCGTAACAGCCCATGAAGCCGATCACCGTGCGTTCGACATCGGGACGGAGCCGGAGGTGCTCCATAGCTTCAAAATCCAGCCCCGGCGCATACAGCCCCGTGCAGGTCGTCACGATCACGTGCGAAACGGCCCCACGCTCGGCTTCACTTAGCCGCAGCCGATCCAGCGCGCGCCGCATCAGCACCGGCGCAAATCGCTCATACACCCCCATGCGCTCGGCGGTATGCGGAAAGGCGCCGTTGCGGTAAAACTCATGCGCATTGATGTGGAACTCGGTTGAAGCCTCGTTGGGCGTCAGCACGGAATACCGGTGCTCGATGCCGGAACGCGTGGCCATGCGATTAAAAAGCGCCCGTGTTCGCCCGTCGCCACCGGCATCGAGCAGGCCATCCGCAAACGCCACGAAAGCCCCATGAACGTCGTGATCGGGAACGGCAGTGGCGATGCGGTTCAGGTATGCCGTGGTCACGCAAAGCCTCCTTAGGCGCTCTTGCCCCCCATGCATGGTAGCGCGCCGTGCCTCTCGATGGTATTCGCCGACATCGGCGGATATCGGCGGGCGCGTGACAAAGCTGTCATCTCGGCGGACCCGCGCTCGTCCTATCTGATGCAATGCGCCTTGGTGTTTCGAAGAAGACAGGGTGAAGGAGATAATGGCGCGCTGCCGCCGATCAGACTGGGACATTTCCGGAACCTCTTCGCGGTGTTCTGCGTACCATGCTCGAGAACGCCCAACTTCAAGGCAAGAGGTGCCGCATGCGAAATCGCACTTTGTGGACAGGATGGATGTTGGCCGTGGCGCTTTCTGCTGCCGCGGGGACGGCACGCGCGGCGGAGTGCCGCTTCGATCGCACGCTGGCCGTCGGTTCCCCCGGCGGCGCTGGTGCCAGCGGCTCGCTGGACGCGAGCACGGGCTCGGGCGATCTGCGTGTTGTGTCCGGCGACGGCGCGCACGTGCGCATCAGCGGGCATGCGAAGTCCAGTAACTGGTTCGGCGGCGACCAGGCCGATGTGCAACGCATCTGCAATGCACCGCCGATCGAGCAGAACGGCAATGCGGTGCGCGTGGGGCGCCTGCATGGGGACTGGCTCCAGCACGTCAGCATCGACTACGTCATCGAAGTACCGCGGACGTTCAACGTGACCGCCAACAGCGGCTCCGGGGGGCTCGAGTTGCACGACCTGAGCGGAGCGGTCATTGCGACCACCGGTTCCGGGGACATCCGGGCCAGCCGTCTGCGCGCAGGAGCCCGGCTGGAAACCAGTTCCGGCAATTTGCAGGCAGACGAAGTGGGCGGCGACACCAAACTGGGCACCAGCTCGGGCGATATTCATGCCCGCTTTGCCCAGGCTGGCGTACCGTCGGGTTCGCACATGGGCGAGGTGCGTGCGACCTCGAGTTCAGGGCATATCCAGCTGGAAAACGTGCAGGGTGGGCTCTTCGCGCGCACCAGCTCCGGCGATGTGGAAGCCAGCGGCCGGCCCGCCGCATCGTGGCAGATCGATACAGCCTCGGGTGGCGTGAAGCTGCATGTGCCCCAGGGTACAGGCTTTACACTCGACGCGGACACGGCCTCGGGCGACATTCAGAGTGCCTTGCCGCTTACCGTGCAGGGCAGTCTGGGCAAACATCATCTGCACGGGACGATGGCCTGCGGCGGGCCCGAGGTGCACGTGGGCACGGCTTCGGGGGATATCCAGATCGATTAGTGGTCGTGATCGGTCTATGACCTACGCATACCTGCCGTCATCCTGAGCGCAGCGAAGGACCTCGGTATCCTTTGGAACATCCCGGCAATCCGGGAAAATACGGAGGTATTTCGCTGCGCTCAGGATGACAACCAAGTACTGTGTCGCTAGATCCTCGGCGATATCGCCTTTACAACCCTTCGCAGCTACAGAACCTTCCGCACCAGGCGCCGTACCAACTCCGTGGTCGCACCGTACACCAGGTGCGCCGTGAAGGGCCCTGCGAACGATGAAGCCGGATAGGCGGCCAGCGGCTCCGAAAGGTGCAGCACCGGCACAGCAATGAGGTCGCCGCCTGTAAAAAGAGCCGCGGCGTAGGTTGTGCCGAAGCCGGAGCGCACCAGCGGCGAGTACTCCGCCAGAACGCCATATACAACGCCGGCCAAGGCAGCAAAGGTGTAATGAACGATGGGGCCGTCCTTGGCCTTTTCTTCCTTTGTCAGATGCTGGCCGTGCCGCAGAATGGTGGAAAGGTCGTCCGCGGTCTTCATGGTCGCGTCTTCGCCGTCGCTCAGCTTACTCACCGCGGCAAGCTGCTCTTTCTCTTCAGGTGTTTCGAGGCGTGCGGCAAGCGCGGAGCCCGGTCCCGCGCTCCAAAGGTTCATCGTCCAAGCGGCTACCAGGCCGCCTGCCAATCCCGCCAAGGCGCCCCGTACCGGTTGCTTCTGTGCCGGATGTTTCTGTGCCATTGATGCCTCCATGCGTTCCTGCCGTGGGATGCACTTCTTCCTCGGCGCGTCACCCCGGCATCACAGGCGGTGTCAGATACGCATAGGCATCAGGATGTAGCGGTAGCGCACATCTTCGTTGCCGTCTTCGGGGCGCATCTGGCCGGCGGATTGGGCGTCTTTGAACTCCATGCGGACCTCGCCGGAGACGCCGATGGCTTTCAGGAAGTCGACCAGATAGCTGGAGTTGAAGCCGACCACGAGCGGATCGTAGTTGTAGGGCGTTTCAATCACATCTTCGGACTCGCCGGCATCCGTGGATTGCGCGCTGAGCTTGACCTCGTTCTGTTCCAGCCGGATGCGAATAGCGCCCGACCGTTCATCGGCAAACTGGGCGACACGCTGGATAGAGCCCATGAGGTCTTCCGAGCGCAGGATGACGAACTTGTTGTTGTCGCGCGGCAGCACGGCCTCGTAGTTCGGGAACTGGCCGGTAAGTTTGCGGCTGGTGAGTACGCGGCCGCCGATTTTGAAGAAGAGCGTCTGATCATCGTCGGCGAACTCGATCTGCTCGGCTTCCGTCGCGCCGAGGAGGCTGTTCAGTTCGGCGAGCGCTTTGCGCGGGATCAGCGTCTTCTTTTCACCGGAGATGCCTTCGAGGTTTTCGCCGAGCTTTTCGATGTGCGCGAGGCGGTGGCCGTCAGTCGCGACCATGGCCATCGACTCGGCCTTGAGCACCAGCAGCGCGCCGTTCAGCGTGTAACGGGACTCCTCGTTCGAGATGGCGAAGATGACCTTGGCGATCATGTTGCGCAGCGCGCCCGCGGCAATCTTGTAGCCGAGCCCGGCGGGAAAGGCCGGCACCTGCGGGAAGTTGGCGCGGGCCATGCCGACCATCTTGGTGTTGGAGCGGCCGGCGCGGATCTGCACCCAGTGGTTGTCCATGAGCTTGATGGAGATGTCGCCTTCGGGCAGCAGGCGGATGTAGTCGTAGAGCTTGCGGGCGGGGATGGTGCAGGCACCGGGTCTTTTGACCTTGGCGGCGCAGCTGGTACGCAGGGATTGGTCGAGGTCGGTGGCAGTGATGGTGAGGCGGCCGGTGCCCTCGCTGCCTTCCTCCGGCTCGGTGGCTTCGAAGAGGAAGTTGGACAGGATCGGGATCGTCGTCTTGCGCTCGACGACGGACTGCGCGGCCGTGAGTTCGCGCAACAGCTCGGCGCGCGAGACCGTGATTTCCAGGTTGCCAATGGGTGCTGCGGTTTCGGACATCACGGGTGCGGTCGACACGATTCCTTCTCCCTTGCAACACGCGGCTTGGGGCCGGCTTGCCTGCCCTGCAGGGCTACTCAACGCCGCGGGACCTCCCGTGGGCTGGTTCTGCGGGGATTGGCTCGATTGTAGGGTGTTTGGGGCCACCCGTGCCAAGAAAGGCGAGCGTGGAAATCCGGCTACCGGATGTGGGTGTCCGGCAATGCCCCGTTTGGGTCTTGACTGGGTATGCCTTTTGGCTTCCGGCGAGTGGGGCTTTTCTAGAAAGATATAAAAAGAGAACTGTTCTCGTAGCCGTAGTCGTTCTCCGTGGAAGTGTGGAGAAGCGAGATATCCCGTGCTGATGGTATGACTTACAGCGGTACACGGTTTCCAAAACCGGCCGCCGCCATAACGGAAGACAGGCATATCGTGGCGCGCTCTTTCTGGTGCGGACCTGTTTTTCCGCTACCCGCACAGCCGCGCTTGTTCCGTTGACCCGGGAACGTCTCCGGTGTGTGCAGTTCGGGGAGAAAACGGCTTTTTTGTGGCTTTGGCGGAGGGCGGCTCCCCACAGCGTTTTCGTTCCGGGAGGAAAACCACGGTTACAACCAGGGATCTCCGCAGTTTGCACGGGGATGTTGTTTTCGGTGCAAAGCTGGGGGCGGAATAGCGGTGAGAGGGCGCGAGTTTCAGGTGTTCCGTTTACGCAGCGCAGGGTGCCGTGCAACTTTCGGGTACCGGCAATCGGTGGGATGGGAGGGGAGGCGTGACGACACTCGCCGTCATCCTGAGCCCAGCCAAGGACCTCCGTATTCTGCCGGGGACAGCCGAAACCTGCAGGTCTCTCCACTACGCAGACGAGAAAGCCGTCTACTTCGGTCGAGAGAACAGGATTCAGGAGGTCCGTCGAGGGCGCTTGACCGGCGGGGTTCGCTTGCAACTTGTCATCCCTTCGCTGCGCTACGGATAACAAACCTACTGCGCCGCCGGATGACAACGTGTTCGATGGTTCAAAAGATCCCTAGCGTCTCGGACCGCGGTTCGGTCCGCTGGGACGCCGGTCCCGTTCGGCGACGCCCTCCCGCGGAACGCGGTAACCCTTGGGATAGAGCACCACAAACCGTTGTGCGCCTTCGCCGGAGCTTGCTGTGGGCAGGCCGGACGGGCGCAGCAGCAGGTGCAGTATGCGGCGTTCACGCGAGCTCATCGGGGCGAAGCTGTAGGGCCGGCCGGTGGCTTCAATGGCCTCCACGCCGCGCCTGGCGCTTTGACGCAGGGCCTCCGCGCGACCGCTTTTGAAGCCATCGGCGTCGAAGCTTACCCGGTCGTGGTCTTCGGGCTCAAGCCGCAGGGTCTTCGCGGCGACATGCTCAAACGCGCGGAGCAGTTCACCTTCGCGCTCGAGCAGCAGCGGCGCATCGGGTCCCTTGCACTCCACGTAGATATCGCGGCGTTCCAGGCCGTCAGGATCCTGGGCGCCCGCGCCCGCGAGAATGCGAAAGCGGAGGCGAAAGCCGCCGGTGGTGGTCAGCAGCCGCATCATGGAAGCGACCGTTTCTGCGGCCTGCGTCAGGTCTTGCATGATTCTCCCGAGCCTCCGAGATCTCGTGCCGCCGGGCTCAGTTCTGCTGCGGCGGTACAAAGGCGTCTCTTTGTCCAGTGTAAGCAAAAAAGACCGCCCCAAAAGAGGGACGGCCCTGATACGGATTGGGATGGATACCCCATGCGTCAACGGCGCGCCTGGATGGTGCGGGGACCGTTGCCTCCGCCGTTACCCGTGCCGACAGCCTTGCGTTTTGCGCGCTTCAACTGCAGTTCGCGCATCTCCCGGCCCAGCGCGGTGCGGTTCATCACGGTCTGCTGGATGATCATAATGATGTTGCCGACATTCCAGTAGAGCGCCAGGCCGGAGGCATAGTTCCAGGTCCAATAGCCCGAGATGGCCGGCATCATAAAGGCCATCATGCGCTGCTGTTGCGGATCGACGCCGGGCTGTGGCAGGAAGTACTGCACCGCAAAGGAGCTGAGAACCATGAGGATCGGCAGGATACGGTGCGGGTCCGGGGCGGAAAGGTCGGGCAGCCAGAGGAAGTGCGCGTGCCGCAGTTCAACCACCTTGGTCATCATGGTGAAAAAGGCGAAGAGCAACGGAAACTGAATCAGCGTGGGCACGCAGCCGCCGAACATGTTGACGCCGTTTTCCTTCTGGAACGACATGATCTCCTGGTTCATTTGGGCAGTCTTGGAGTCAGTCGGGCCGGGATTGCCGAACTTTGCCTTAATGGCATCGATCTGCGGCTGGATACGCTGCATCTTCAAAGCCGAGCGCATGGACGTAACCCGCAATGGCAGCAGGATCAGGTTGATGAGCACGGTGAAGAGCACGATGGCCCAGCCCCAGCTGGACGCCACATGCGCATGCATGAACTGCAGGCCGAGGAACAGAAATTTGCCGATCGGGCCCCAGAACCCGAAGTCCAGCATGGGCTCGAGACTGCGGCCGGTGCTGGAGGAGACGGCCTTGAGTACCTGGATGTCTTTCGGTCCGACGAAGAGCCGCGTCTGCACATGGTTGGTACGGTCGCCCATGGCGGCGCCGAGCACCGGGACGAGCGCGGTGCCCTTGGCCGGTGCTCCCTGCGCCCCGCGGCGCTGCACCTTGTTCACGTCGATCTGATTATGGAAGGTGACGAGGGTGGCATCGGCGGCACGGTCGGGGAGGAAGACGGCCCCAAAATACTGATCCGCAGCACCGGCCCAGTCAAAGGGACCGGACTCGGTAGCCCCGCCGGTGACCTTTTTGAAGGTGTCGTGCCGTTCCTTGCCATCGGCCATGGTATCGACCGTGGCATTGGCATAGGCGGCTGCTGTTTCCATGTCGCCCAGGCCGGCGGGCCAGGCAAGCGTGGCGGCGACGGGCACGCCGTTGCGCTCGACAAGGGTGTCGGCGTGGATGACGTAGTCGGCGCCGAAGGTGAAGCTCTTGGTAACGTCGAGGCCACCGGCCTGATAGTGGAAGCCGAGCGTTGCAGGCGCGGACAGGCTGCCCGTGACCGAGGGGACGAAGAGCGCCTGGCTCAACGCGCGCGTCAGCTGCGGGTCGTAGGTGTAGAGCGACAGGGGGAAGCCGTAGAGCTTCGAAGCGCCCTCATGCACGAGATCGAGCGGCTGGCCTTCGTTGTCCTTGTAGCGCTTCAGCACCCAGGAGGTCGCCTCGCCGCCACGGTTGGAAAAGGTGATGCGGTAGAGCTCATTTTCGACGACGGTCTGCGTTTGGCTGGCCGCCTGCACGGCGGGCGCACCCGGCTGCGCACCGGCGGCATTGTTTGTATTTGGGCTTGCGACCCCCGACATCGCGGCCGTGTTGTCGATGCCCGGCGTCGGGGTTGCCGGCGCGGTGATGGGGGCGTTGGGCGAGGCGGTCTGCGGATTGTGCTTGGCCCGCCAGTACTGGAGGCCGAACATGACGCCAAACAACACCAGCATCAACAACAGAAATGAGCGGTTGTCCTGACCGCCCCCGAGGCCGCCGCCGGAACCGGCTCCGGCCGCATTGGGATTTCGATACTCTGGCAAAGGAACTTCCTATTCTTGAGGAGCCTGCGCGCCAACGCCCAAAACGTGAGCTCCGGCCGCGCAGAAACGCTGCTTCCTATGGTAAACGGTCCGCTCGGATGCCGGTTCCAAATCGTTCCTGGCAGTCTCAGGGCGGATGGAAACAGTGCTCGGAGGCGCTATGGCACCGGATCGAACCCGCCTTCCGCGAACGGATGGCAGCGCGCCACCCGCCGCAATGCCAGCCAGGTGCCGCGCCCCCAACCATGACGCGCGACAGCGACAAAGGCATACTCGCTGCAGGTGGGCAGGTGTTTGCACTGCGTGAGCGCGCCGGCGTGCAGCAGCGGCGACAGGCCGCGTTTGTACCCAAGCAGCAGCAGCCGTGCGAGGCGTTCTCGCGTGCCGCCGGGACGAGGAGCCTCAGCCGCGAGCAGGTTTGCCCTCGCCTGTCGGTCCGATGCTCGGTGGATGTTCTGGCCTTTGTGAGCTCTGTACTTTGGCCCGCACGATTTTGAAGATGGTGTTTACTTCACGGGCTAAGACGGCAGATTCGGCGTCCAGCACGCCGCGCTTGGGGTGCAGGATCACATCGATCGGCAGATCGCCCAGCAACGGCAAGGCGGCACGGACGAGGGCGCGGAGGCGGCGCTTGATGCGGTTGCGATCCACAGCCTTGCCGAGCGCTTTGGGGACCGTGAGGCCGATACGCGGGCCCGGCGTTTCGCTGCGCACCGCGGCCACGGAGCCAGGTTCGCGCAGGACGGCGAAGTAGGCCATCTGCTTGGCCCACTGTTTGCGCGTGGACCCGTAAACCCGCTGGTAGTCCGGATGTTTGCGCAGGCGATGCTGGGTATTGGCGTGACTCATGATGAAGAGAAAATACCTGCGCCTTCTATGTTAGAAGCTGCAGTCCCATCGTATAAGGTGAGGGCGCGCTGCAATGTGCAGCCTGGAGACGCTTTATGACGCCTGACCGTATCTTCTCCCTGGCCGGTGCGCTGGTGCTGCCGTGCTGGTTGCTGCTTTTGGTTGCGCCGGGATGGCGGTGGACGCATCGGCTTGCCAGCTTCTTTGTTCCTCTTTTGCTGGCAGGGGTTTACCTCTTCCTGCTGCTCAGTCATCCTACCCCGGCGGGCGGGGGTTTCAATTCTCTGGGCGCGGTGGCGCGCCTGTTTGGCTCGCCGTACGCCCTCCTCGCGGGCTGGCTGCACTACCTCGCCTTCGATCTCTTTATCGGCGCCTGGGAGACGCGGGATGCGCTGCGCCTGGGTCTTTCGCGCTGGTGGCTTCTGGCGTGCCTGCCGCTCACCTTTCTGCTGGGGCCGGCGGGTCTGGCGCTTTACCTTATCCTTCGTGGCATCCGGCGGCGCGAGGTGGCGCTCGCGATGGAGACCGCATGAAACGTCCGGGAATGATTGCCGCCTTTGCCGAGGCAGTCGGCCCCCTGGGGGCCGCCGTGCACCGCAGCGCCGGCCTGCGTTTGGGATTTTTGTGGAACCTCGGCCTGCTTGGGTTTTCGCTGCTGGCCTGGCCTTGGGATCACCGCCACATCCTTGGTCTGAACCCCTGGATCAAACCGATCAAGTTCCAAATTTCCACCTTGATCTATGTCGGCACGATCGCGATCATGATGGGCAGCCTCGCCGACCCGGGTCGTTGGCGGCGGTCGCTGGGGCTCCTGGGATGGGGGTTCGGTACGGCCATGATCGTGGAAAATACGCTGATCACCGTGCAGTCGGTGCGCGGCGTGCCCTCCCACATGAACTACACCTCGCCTCTGAACGGACTGATCTTTGGCGTGATGGGCGTCTTCATCGTCGTGAATACGGTCTTGGCGGCATGGCTTTTGTGGCTGTGGTGCCGGCAAACGACCGTCCCCCGGGTCATCGGTTGGGGCGTTCGCGTGGGGCTGGGCTTCTTGCTGGCCGGGAGTCTGGAAGGGATGGCGATGGTGACCGGCGGCGGGCACACGGTCGGGGCGCGAGATGGCGGCGCGGGCCTGCCGTTTGTGAACTGGAGTACGGCGCATGGCGATCTGCGGGTCGCGCACTTCTTTGCGCTCCACGCCTTGCAGCTGATGCCGGTGCTCGGTCTGCTTCTCGCGCGCAGCCCATGGAAACCGCAGTCGCAGGTCGCGGTACTGCTTGGCAGCGCGGCACTGTACGGACTGGGCCTGTGGTGGCTTTTCACCCAGGCGACGGCTGGACGCCCGATCCTGCCACTGTAAGAACCCGGTCCCACATCAAGAATTTCGCAGTGGACGGGTTTGGCGGTGTTGATTTAGAAGAACTAGTCGCGGAAGCCCGGGGAGACGGCGATCTTGTGTCGGCCCTTGGCGCGGCGGCGATTGAGCACCGCGGCGCCCGCCTTGGTCTTCATGCGGGTTAAAAAGCCGTGGACTTTGCTACGGCGGCGGCGGTTCGGCTGAAAGGTACGCTTGGGCATGAAATTTTCCGGATGATCCTAAGTCGAGATGTAGATCGAGATGGTGCAGCCTGCGGCAGCCGGCGATCCAACGCCGCGTGCGAGGTGAACCTATCGGCTGCCCCGCGCAGAGAACCCACGGGCAGCAACACCTAAGTATAGCGAAGCCGGAGGTAACAGGCAACGCAGGGCGGTAGAACAGGCAATGCAGAGCGGGTTAAGGGACAGTGCACAACCAGGCCTCCGCGTTACATGGGGATGGCCTGCTGCGTGACTTCGGTGTACTCTTCCGCGCCACTTGGACGCACTTCCGCCGCCTTTCGGATGCTTGCCGGAAGGTTCTTCACCAAGGCTGGTGCAAGCCTGTCCGCGCGAAAAATTTCGCCTCGGGAAGCCCGGAAGGACGTGCTAGTATCGACTCCGTTCCAGGGAATTGCGACTCTTCACAGCCGAGCTCCACAGCGCTTCCCGTTGCGTTACCTTCTCCGCCCGTGCATCCGGTTGGAGCTCAGACACTTGATCAATCGGGGATCGACAGCAATGCGGCACCGCTGCCTTGCGCGAGAAACCGCGCCCAATTTATCGGCCATTTCTGCCGATACGCGTACGGGCTGTTTTGCCGCCAAAAACACAAAAGGAATTGAGAAGCGATGTCATTTGTTCCAGTCTCAGCCGCCGTTTTGAATCAATGGGTGCGCATCCTCGGTGCGCTGGAGAAAAAGGTAAAACGGCAGAGCTTCGAGGCTTGGTTTAAGCCCACACGGTTTTCGCATGTGGAAGGCCGCACGCTGTTTGTCCGCGTGCCCACGGCGGATTTCGAGATCATCGGCGACCGTTACAGCGATCACATCCATGAAGCCATCGACACGCTTGGCCTGGAGATTGACGAGGTGATCTTTCAGGCGCCGCCGGCCGAGCCCACCGCGGCTCGTGTGCGCGAAGACGGGGGCTTTGCACCGCAGCCGACGCACTCGGCCGCTGCCCCGCGGAACGGTCGCCAAACATCCATGGCGCCCCCGCCCGCGCCGGCCTCCGGTGCACACAACGGTTCACTGTCGGGGCCGGGGCCGGAGCAGAGCCGCTTCGATTGGAACTCCGCCGCGCAGCTCAACCCGCGCTACCAGTTCGATTCCTTTGTCGTGGGGTCCAACAACCAGTTTGCCCATGCCGCGGCGCAAGCCGTGGCCGAGCGACCCGCGCGCACCTATAACCCGCTCTTCCTCTACGGCGGCGTGGGCTTGGGCAAGACGCATCTGATGCACGCCATCGGCCATGGGGTGAAGGGCCGGCAGCCGCATGCGGCCATCTCCTACATCACCGGCGAGCAGTTCACCAACGAGATGATCAATTCCGTGCGGCACGACCGCATGACCGGCTTCCGCGACCGCTTCCGCTCGGTCGACGTGCTGCTGATCGACGACATCCAGTTCTTGACCTCGAAAGAGCGCACACAGGAGGAGTTCTTCCACACCTTCAACGCGCTGCACGAGAGCGGCAAGCAGGTCGTCATCGCTTCCGACCGGCCGCCGAAGGAGCTGAATGGCTTTGAGGACCGGCTGCGTTCGCGCTTTGAGTGGGGGTTGGTGGTGGACATCCAACCGCCCGACCTTGAAACCAAAGTGGCCATTTTGCAGCGCAAGGCCGAGCTCGACAACACGCACCTGCCGATGGACGTGGCGCTGTTTATTGCCGGCAACGTGCGCACCAACATCCGCGAGCTCGAAGGCGCGTTGGTGCGGCTGATGGCCTGGTGCGGCCTGCACAATGTCGAGATCACGCTGCCCACGGCGCAGAGCTGCCTGAAGCAGTTCATCGACACGCAGGTACGCAAGATCACGATTGAAGCGATCCAGCGCGCGGTGGCCGAACAGTTCGGCATGCGCACGGCGGAGCTGAAGCAGAAAAACAACTCCCGCCAGATCGTGGTGCCGCGCCAGATTGCGATGTATCTTGCCAAGCAGATGACCGAAGCCTCGCTACCCGAGATCGGCCGGCAGTTCGGCGGCAAACACCACACGACGGTGATGCATTCGATTGCGAAAATCGACGAGCAGAAGCGGCACGACAAGGATCTGGCAAGGACGTTGGGGAAGCTGCAGGAGACGCTGAGCTGAAGGTTGGGTTAGTGGGGGCTTGTGTGGCTGAGATGGCGGGAGACGGCGTGATGTCACTACAGAAAGTTCAAGCGGCTACCCTCAAGCTGAAGCCGCAAGAATATGAGCAGCTATGCCGGTGGCTTGATGAGCATGTTGACGCTCAGTCCAAATCGCGCCTTGAGGCGGGTCATTTCGATGCGCGTATTCACCGTGTTTTGGGTCAATGACGGCGGTAACTCGATGAAACGGTATCAGCTCGCTCTCTGGTGCTAAGCACCACTGCAACCCTCGTGTACGAGAAATGATTATGCGGCTCTCACGGGTTCAATCGGCCTGCGTTTTTCCCGCATCGCCCGGCTCAATTCATATTGGGTTTGCAGATTGAGCCACAGCTGGGCAGTGGTCTTGGGAAAGGCCTCCGCTAACTTGATTGCCATGGATGCAGTAATGCCGGCAGAGCCATTCAGGATGCGGCTGAGCGTGACCCGGGTAATGCCGAGGTGCAGGGCTAGTTGTGTGACGTTCAGGTCGTCCCCCATCCACTCCCGAAGGATTTCACCCGGGTGGGCAGCGTCGTACATCATCATGGAGCACTCCTTATTACGTGGTGTCTCATCACTGGTTAGTGGTGATCCCGTAAGTTGACATCCTCGACATCCTCGCCGACGAAACGGAAGGTAAGTCGCCAATTGCCGCTGACCTTTATGGCGAGGTGTCCAGCGAGGTCGTCTTTAAGCGGATGAAGATGGTAGCCGGGGACGTTGATCTGTCCTGGCTCGCTGATTTGGTTAAGAAGCGTAAGTTGCCGCCGGAACTTCGCGGCGAAGTGTGGATTGATTCCGGCTCTCGAGCCGGTCAAAAAGAAGGTCTCGAGACCTTTGTGTGCGAAGGACCTGATTGCCATCGGTCTCTATGTATACCGTAACGATACGGTATACGCCTTGTCAAGGGATGAATTAGGTGATTGCTCGCCTACTGTTCTCAACCAGATGACGGCCAGAATGATGCTTAAATGTATCTTCGCGGGAGAACCAAATTTGGGCAACTATTTACTTGACGAATCAAAATAGAACTTCTATTCTTAGGTCATGGAAAGCCCACGCACCCTTCAGGAAGCCATCCTTCACTTTGCCGATGCGGACAACTGCATCCGGTACATGGTGTCGAAGCTTTGGCCTAACGGCGTGATCTGCCCTACCTGTGGTCGGAACGATGTGTCGTGGCTAGCGAACCAGCGCAAGTGGCAGTGCAAGTCCAAGCATTCGAAGCGCCAGTTCACTGCCAAGGTTGGCACCATTTTTGAGGACAGCCCGCTTGGACTGGAGAAGTGGCTGCCTGCTGTGTGGATCATAACCAACAGCAAGAACGGGGTTAGCTCTTGCGAGTTGGCCCGTACTCTGGGCATCACTCAGAAGTCCGCATGGTTCATGCTTCACCGCATCCGTCTCGCAATGCAGAATGGTTCACTCCTGAAGGTTGGCGGCAATGGCGGCGAAGTTGAAGCCGACGAAACCTTCATCGGTGGCAAGGCTCGCAACATGCATCTGAGCGTCCGCCAGCGTCGTATCACTGGCACTGGAACCAAAGACAAGGTTGCTGTCATGGGCATTCTAGAGCGGGGCGGACAGGTCCGCACTGCTGTTGTCCCGAGCCGTCGCAAGCCTGTCTTGCAAGCCGAGATTCGCAAGCATGTAGAGGCTGGTGCGGCTCTCTACACTGACTTCCTTCTCAGCTATGACGGACTCGCTTCCCAGTATGCCCACAAGGTTGTGGACCATGCTGTTGAGTACGTCAACGGTCGCGTCCACGCTAACGGCCTTGAGAACTTCTGGTCGCTATTGAAGCGCGGCATCGGTGGTACTTACATCAGTGTTGAGCCGTTCCATCTCTTCCGCTACCTCGATGAGCAAACCTTCCGCTATAACAACCGGAAGAATATGAGTGACGCGGACCGCTTCGATGCGGTTCTCTCTCAGATCGCTGGCAAGCGCCTGACCTTTGCCGAAGTCACCGGCAAGGTGGGAGAAACGCTTAACTAGACATCGCGGCTGGAAGAAGCGGGGGCCGAAACCGAAGAAGAGCGTTTAACTTTGCGCTCATCTTCGCGCTCCTTCTTCTCTTGCTGCATCGCTGCCTTAACCACGGCGGGGTTTGCCTTAAGCAGCGCGTCCATGGCGCTGTTGAAGTTCTCATACTCGGTAGGTACATCGTCGTTAGCCATCGTCATCCTCGATTCTGGTAAACAGAATAGTTTACCTCATAGAAAAACTTCTCTATGAGCAAAAAGCTTCCTGAAATCCTCCTTGCGCCCGTCATAAATAATTGCTTTAAAAGGCCTTCGTCTTTTAAGTGCTTCATTCTAGGGCAGATGCGGCTCTCTATTAGGTGCTGATTTTTGCACACCCTGACTTGCGTTTTGCACACCTGCTAATGCATAATCATCATAATCCGCAGAACGAAGCGGAGGCAGACTCCTGTGACGTCGCCCGGCTGCCAACACGAGGGCCGGTTTTCTTTTAGGGCAATGTTTTCGTCCCGCATCCCTTGATGATCCCGCGTCGGTTCCGGTGGTACTTGCTCTCATATAGAGCCTTCATTACCTGATTGCCGAAAGCGGCCCTCATCGGCTCGTTCACTTTCTGACAAATCAGGTCTCGGCCAGCCGGGTTCGCGAGAAGATCGGCCAGTTGCAGTCCAGCCACATTCGCCTGCTTTTTCTCAATCTTGAGCTGCCTTGTGGTGAGCCGCTTCTGGAATCGTGCTCTAGGCATGTTCTCTGTGCCGTTGCTGAAGATGTAGGTGTAGGCCTTCTCCAGTTTCATGTTCGGCTGAATGCCTCGCTACTCTGCCATGACATCGCCGCGCCCATCCCGATCATCTAGGAGCATCACGTAGCGCTCCATCATGGCAGTAAGGCAGTAATGGTATGGCTGGAACTTCCAGACTCTATAAGTAACTGCCCAAATTTGGCTGGGTATGGATCTGCCTGATGAAATCCGCTCGTCATGCTTTTCGGATGACCTAAGCCTCGCAATTAACGATGTGCCGCAGTATACGTTGCAAAGATCACAGCCCGCAGCTGTTCGGTGAGCGCTTCGGCGTCGCGGGTGGTGAGACCGGTGGTGGGGATGGGGTGGCCGACGATGAGCTTCAGCGGGCGGGGGCGCAGGGCGTAGACGTGGATCGGTAGCAGTTCATAGGTGCCGATGAGGGTGAGCGGCACGAGCGGCACCTGGGCTTTGATGGCCATCCAGGCGGCGCCGGCGAGCAACGGTTTCATCCGCCCGGTTGCGGAGCGGCCGCCCTCGGGAAAGAGCACGAGCGGCATGCCGGCTTCGAGCGTTTTGACGCCGCGCCCCAGGCTGGCGACGCCGGCGCGGGCTGAGCTTGAGTCGATAGCGACCTGGCCGGAACGCTCGAGGTACCAGCCGATAAAGGGCAGCTTCCAAAGGGCGGCTTTGGCCAGGATGCGGAACTGAAACGGCAGCTTGGCGAAGAGTACGGGCGTGTCGTAGTAGCTGAGGTGGTTGCTGGCAAAGACCGCGGTGCCGAGTCCTGCGAACCGCTCCGCATGCTCGACCGTAACCGGCGAAAGCGCGAGCCGCAGGAGCACGCGGGCCCACTGGCGGGCGATGGCATGCTGTTGCCGGCCGCTCCCGTCCCACAGCCCGCAGAGGAGCGAGAGCGAGCCGAACACCGCCGTGGCGAATGCGATCAACGGTAAGAAAAACAGATACGTGAGCCAGCGCCAAACCAGGGATGGCGGTTCGGCCGCGACCCTGGGGGTGCCCGGTGCCGGCGGCTCGAGCGTATCGTTTTCGGGCATCCCGCTATGCTAAACGGCCTTCTGCCACGGCGCGCAGGACGCTCTCCGGGGGCCGGCCTTCGCTGGGGCTGGTTTCTCTGCGGCAAAGCTTACGGCTATACCGGCGAACGGTTTTCGTAACATCGCTCTCATGTGGGGCTGGTAGCGTCGCCCGTGGTGATTCCCTACTGAACGCCCTTGAGGAGATGTTATGAAGGAAAAGATTCCCGTGCGCGCCTTTGCTGCGTTTTTCCTGATTGCGCCGGCGCTGCCGGGCTTCGGCCCCGTTGCCGTGGCCCAAAAGGTGGCTGCGCCCTACTTTGCGCCCAACAATTTGGTCGTCAGCCGCAGCGTGTATGACAACAAGGCCGGCAATGTGAAGGTGGGCGAGGCCCTGCCGCCGAATTGCGCCCTGACGCTCGCCGGTTGCCCGGCTGGGTCAGGTGCAACGTATGACGGCACCTACCCCTATGTTTTCAACAACGACCTTTACGACCCCAACTTCGGCATCACCTCGAAGATTTATCTCGATCAGCTTTCGATCACGGGCAAGCTGGTGAACTCGCTGGAGGTACCCAACAGCACGGAAAAGGGGCTTTCGTCCACGCATCATCTGGTAACGAGTTTTAGCTCGAAGTCCGAGCTTGGATTGCACCTTTCCACCAACGGCCAGCAGCTTACGTTCATGGGCTATGTGGCGCCGGCAAACATTCTGGATGTGTCCAATGCGAACACGCCGCTGGCGATCGACCCGACGAACCCGGATGGGCAGACGCCGTACTACCGCGCCGTGGCCAGGGTGGGCGCGGATGGGGTATTTCACTTCACGGAGACCAATGCCTACAGCGGCAATAACGGGCGCGTGGCCATCCTGAACAGCGCGGCGGACCTGTATTACACCGCCGGCAATGCAGGCAACGGCAGCACGCCGCAGCCGAACGGTGTGATCCTGGGTGCGGGTGCGCAGTTGATCAGCCCGGTGAACACGAGCGAAGCCGCGCAGGACCCTGCCTATCCGACGCCGGTGGCCAGCTTTTCGCTGACGGAGCTGGGGTTGAAGGCGGACAAGATCGGCAAAGACGATAACTTCCGCGGCCTGACCATCTTCAACAATGTGCTGTATTACACCAAAGGCAGCGGCGGCAACGGCGTGAACACGGTGTATTTCGTTGACACCACGGGCACGGCCTGCCCCAACGGCGTGGGCCTGCCGGCCCCCGGCGCCAAGCTGCCCACCGCGTCGCTGCCGTATAACGCAACGACGCTGCAAACGACCGGTCTGCCGAATAACCTGTGCATCCTAGCCGGTTTTCCGGCGGTACCCGCCAAGACGGCCAACCCGCTCAGCTATCCGTTTGGGCTCTTCTTTGCCGATGCGAAGACGCTGTATGTGGCCGATGAGGGTGACGGCTACACCGGCGGTGCCGACCTGTATACCCACGCAGCGGCGCAGACCACTGCCGGGCTGCAGAAGTGGATATTCAACGGCAAAACATGGCAGTTGGCGTATGTGCTGAAGAATGGTTTGAACCTGGGAACAGCCTACACGGTAGCCAAGTATCCGACGGGGAACAACCCCGCAACGAAGCTGCCATGGGCGCCGGCGACCGATGGGCTGCGCAACATCACGGGCGTCGTCGGTCCGGATGGCCTGGTGGCGATCTATGCGGTCACGTCGACGGTGAGCGGCAATGGCGATGTGGGGGCCGATCCCAACCGGCTGGTGGTGGTTGTCGATGAGATCGGCAACACGGACGCGAGCCTGGCGGCGGAGCTGCCGTTCTTCGATGTGCGCGATGCAAAGTTCGGTGAGGTGTTGCGGGGTGTTTCGTTTACACCTGGTTCGGACCTGGGTATCTTGAAGACCTTGCCATAGCTTTTGGTGTGGTTTTGAGCGAAACCGGCCCGTCCATGGGCCGGTTTTGTTTATACCGACGGAGCAGGGCCGGTCCACGTACAGTATGAGGATGCCAAATGCCCGTTTGATCGATGTGCGTGAGTACCCGGAGTACGCTGCAGGGCATCTCCATGGAGCGCAGTCTGTTCCATTGACAACCCTTGTCGCGGCAAGCGAATCCTGGAATCGTGCGGAACCGTTGACGCTTGTCTGCCAAACCGGGCGGCGGGCGGAAGATGCCAGAAAGGTCCTGGTTGCACGGGGGTTTCAAGCGGTCGATGTGCTCGAAGGTGGTATTTCCACGTGGAACACTGAAGGCAAGCCGCTGATTCTTGTGGAGCGCCGCCCATGGTCGATGGAACGGCAGGTGCGGGTCACGGCAGGTTCGCTTGTGCTCGCTTTTCTCGGTTTAGGTGCGCTGACGTCGAAGAAGTTCTTCTTCGGCGCCGGTCTGGTAGGGGCGGGCCTCATTTACGCAGGCGCGAGTAACACCTGCATGATGGCGACGCTATTGGGCCGTATGCCGTGGAACGCTCCAGGGACAGATGCCTAGCTGAGCTGCTTCGCATTCCCGACTCGCCTTTGGGTTATGAGAGCAACCCCGGGCTGCACGCGAAGTGAACTCTTCCTCTGCAGCTTAGCTGGGGCGGGGAGAATGAAAGCATTTTGAGGACCGGTTATGCGATCCAGTCAGTTATCAGCGCCCGCACCTCACCCACGAGATACACCGAGCCGGTTACAACGATGACGCCATCCGGCGGGGTGAGCGCTTCCGCCTGCCCCAGCGCGGCGGCGAGGTGCGGAGCGGCGTGCGCGGGGACGTCGAGCGCATGCGCGGCAGCGAGCAGTCGATCGATTGTAGCCGCACGCGGATTGGCGATCGGGGCGAAGACGATGTGGTCGCGCCGGCGGGCGGGGTCGCCGGCTGTGGCGTCGAAGAGCGGAAACAGGATGCGGGCCATTTCGTCGACCTGCTTGTCGGCGAGGCAGGAAAACAGCAGCGTTCGTGGCCGCTCGTCCGGCAGCTGCGCCAGAGTCGCGCGTAGGCTCCAGGCCCCGGCGGGGTTGTGCGCCACATCAAGCAACAGCGGCGCGTGTGGACGGACGGTGCTTGATGCCGGGTTCGGCACGGGAGGGAGCCATTCGAGCCGGCCGGGCCACACGGTGGCGCGTACACCGGCTTCGATGGCGTGGTTCGGAAGAGAAAAGCCGTGGTTGGCGTGCAGTTCCAAAGCCGTGGCGACGGCCAGCGCGATGTTGCGTTGCTGGTGCCCGCCGGCCAGCGGTGAATCGACTTCCAGGATATTGCCGTCGATCGACAGGGGGTACGCGTTGCGGCCTAAGGGTGAGGGCTCGGCGGCGATGCCGTGTGCAGGGTTTGGGCCGGAGATGTCAGCCGCATGCGCGACCGGCACTGGCCCTTCCTGCTCGTTGCGATTGAAGGCAGCCGATGGAGGAGTGCTCAGGGTCGTTGCATGCATGGGACCCTGGTCCCCGACTGCCGCTCCCTGCTTGCCGATAAATCCCCGCGGCGGCAGGCAGCGCGCGGCATCGACCCCGCGCACCCGGAGCGCCACCGCCTGCTCGCCGATGGCGGCATTTGCCTCAGGGTGTTGCGAAAGCGTGACCAGAACGCCGTCCTGGCGCAGAATACCGGCTTTCTCGCGGGCAATCTCGCCCATCGTGTGACCCAGAAATTCGGTATGGTCGAGGCCGATATCCGTGATGACCGAAACGACGGGATCGACGACATTGGTGGCATCAAGCCGGCCGCCGAGGCCCACCTCCAGCACGGCAAGGGACACGCGTTGCTCGGCAAAGAAGACAAAGGCTACCGCCGTAAGCAGCTCAAAAAAGCTTGGCGTATGTGGGAGTGCGCCGCCCTCGACCAGGTCCTGGGCGCTCTTGTACACGCGTCCGAAGAGGCGGCCGAAGTCCTCGTCTGTAATTTCAAGCAGCTTCGTGGTTCCATACAGAGCCGGCGGGCTGCCGTTCGTGTTCGCTGCCGAAATCCGCATGCGTTCATTCACGCGCGCGAGGTGCGGTGAGGTGTAAAGTCCCGTGCGCAGACCGGCGGCGTTGGCGATGGATGCCAGCGTTGCGGCTGTGGAGCCTTTGCCGTTGGTGCCGGCGATGAGCACGGAACGGAAGTGCTGCTGCGGGTCGCCCAGCGCAGTTAAGAGCGTGCGGATATGGTCAAGGGTGAACTTGCGCGGGGTCGCGGCGGCTGCAGTGCCGGTCTGCAGTTCGGGGCCGAGCGCGGCCAGCGTCTTGAGGGCATCGGTGTAGAGCATGGTGGGATGTACGGTTAGAAGCGTGCCGGGGGAGCGCGGTATTTGCGAGACTTCTTTTGCGCTCCTAGGCTGCTGCTTATTCTCGCATCAGCCTTCCGCTTCGCCGACAGCGGCATGACAAAGACGGCCGGCGCTGCCCCGCAGGGCGAGGCCATCCGTGCGTGTGGCGAAGAAACGGCCGTTCAGCTCCCGGCTCCCGAGATCGGCTACGACCGTGAGGCCGCAAGGACGCAGCGCGGCGGCGAGCGATGCCGGCGTGAAGAAGAGCAAAAAGGGCTCCCCTGCCCCGGCTACCCGCGCGGCGAGCGAATCGTGCATGAGCTGCTCGGTGGGCGGCAACGCCGAGCGGGGCTGGCTGTAGTCGAAAACGATGGGGGAACCGGGAGCAAAGGTCCCCAAAATGCGTGCGGTGGCGGTGAAGGCAAGCGGCGTGAGGTACGGCACGACGCCCAGCCAGGCAGTGACGGTCGGCGCCGTCAGGTCAAAACCCGCCGTCCGGAGGCGGTCGCGGAGGTCGTGCCGTTCGAAGTCCACCGGCACCCAATGCGCGGTTGGGGGCAGCGTGAGCCCGGCAGCTTGGAGGCATTCCCGTTTCCAGGCCTGCGTGGCCGGGTGGTCGACCTCGAAGACACGCACGTTTGAGTAGGGGTTACGGAGGGCAAAGGTGTCCAGACCCGCTCCCAGGATCAGGTACTGCCACTGCGTTTTTTGGCTTGTCTCTGCGCGCTCGCCGGAGGCGGCCTTCTCGGCCAGAACTTCCTCGGAATATCGCGCCCGCGCAACGATCCACGCCCGCAGCGCGGCAGAATGCGGCCGTCGTGCCGCACCCGGGGTGCGCGCGAGCTCCGCTGCTGCCTCTGGACCGAGGATGCGCACGGCAAAGGGATCGGGAAAGACCAGCGGGGGCGCATCCACGACCTGATGCGCCGCGCGGCGCAACGCTACGCGCAGGGCGGTTCGGGATGGTTTTGCTGCGTTCATGGGAGGTCAGGACAACGGAAGGGGTATGGCAGGAAGCAATTTGATCACCTACGCTCGGCCTACCTGCCTGTGTGGATGTCTCCTTATGAATTACGAATGGGATGACGCGAATCGGCACCACATCGCTCTGCACCGTATTACGCCACATGAGGTGGAGGAGGTTCTTGAGAATGATCCATACGATCTTGAGCGTCTGGTGATCTTCGGAGAGGAGCGCTTTTCGCAGCTAGGCGAAACCAAAGCCGGGCGTATTCTGGTTGTAGTCGTGACCTGGCGGCTCGACGTCATTCGAGCCGTTACCGCATGGGACGCACCACCATACTTAAAACGCAAATACTTCGCTGCAAAAACAAACCGATGGACTCCTTATTCGTAGTACCCAAATTTGCCACGGAAACCGAAGAAGCCGATTGGTGGTATGACAACCGGCATCTCGTAGAACAGGAATTTCTCAAGGGCTTCGAGCAGGGTACGTTGCGTCGAGGAACTTTGAAACGCCGTGTACAAGAAGCCGAAGCGAGAAAGCTCGCCGAGGTGAGCATCTCGCTAGACCTACAAGATGCCGCTCGAGCGAATGCGGCCGCGCAAAAGCGTGGCATCACGTATGAGGCTTTTGTGCGGATGCTCGTACATCAAGCGCTGGAACGCGAAGAAGCTTCAGCCTAAGTGCTTTCCTGCCCAGCTTTCGCCACCGTCATCCAGCCAAGCGCGCGCGCCAGGTACCCCTTGAGTTCCTTGCGTGGTACGACGGCGTCGAGGAAGCCATGTTCCAGCAGGAACTCCGACCGCTGAAAGCCCTCCGGGAGCTTCTGGCGAATGGTCTGCTCGATGACGCGTGGGCCGGCAAAGCCGATCAGCGCGCCAGGTTCGGCGATATTCAGGTCGCCCTGCATGGCGAAGCTGGCCGTGATGCCGCCCGTGGTGGGATCCGTCATGAGGCTGAGGTAGGGCACGCGCGCGTCGTCCAGCCTGGCTAGGACGGCGGACACCTTGGCCAGCTGCATCAGGCTCACAATGCCTTCCTGCATGCGGGCGCCCCCCGAAGCCGACACGATAATCAGCGGCGTGTGGGTGGCCAGAGCGCGGTCCGCGGCCCGCGCTACCGTTTCGCCCACCACGGCGCCCATGGAGCCGCCATTGAACTCAAAGGCCATTACGCTGAGCACCACCGGCTGCTCGCCGATATAGCCCAGGGCGTTCAACACGGCGTCGTCGAGCCCGGTCTTACGCTGCGCTTCGGCAAGACGGCTTTTATACGGCTTCAGGTCGCAAAATTCGAGTGGGTCGGTCGAACGCAGCCCTGTGTCGACAATCTCGAAGCCGGGTTCCAGCAGCAGTGCAATGCGATCACGCGCGGCGAGCCGGAAGTGTTTGCCGCAATGGGTGCATACCTGCAAGTTTTCTTCGAGATCGGCCTTCCAAATCATCTTGCGGCAGTCGTCGCACTTGACCCAAAGTCCTTCGGTGCGCACCTCGTGCTGCGGTGTCCGCAGGATTTCGCCGTCTTCGCGTTTAAACCAACTCATGTTGAAGCGTGTCTCCGCCCGGACCCGAGGGTATGCTGCGCATCAAAGCGCCGCGCCGGGGCAGAACTATTGTAGCGAAACCGGTATTTCGCTGAGAGGCGCGTGCTTGCCGACGATCCGCCACCGGCGGCTACCGTCAGCTATACATTCCGAGCAGGCTAGGCATGGCGAGCACGGTCGCGTCGCCACCTGGCAGGTACATGTCTGTTTCGGGAAAGTGAAACGCCGCGGGATGTGCCTCAGCCGAGGTGCTGCCGACATGCTGGCCGCGCAAACCCTATAGCAAAGCCTCGCGATCTTCGCTGTCACGTTTTGCGACCCGCGTCCAGTACACCAGAAAGCCCTGGCCGCAAACCGGACAACGCACATCGCTGAAAATGTTCGAGACTTTGCATAGTGTTTGCATACAACCGACCTTTGCAGCCAACGCTTTGCCCAAGCGCGGCCATGGGTTGACGGTAAGCCGCCGGCCCGTGTTTGGCGATGCTTCCTTTCGAGCATCCTTTACAACTTCGGTCGCACTACGCTCGTTCGCGCCATGCACGAGCCCTGCTTGAGCCTTAATGCAAGGTATTGGTATGCAGATCGCATCCTTGGTGAAGCACTGTTAGGCGCGCCCCGTGGCCCATGACCGTGGAACCGCGATGAATTCAAAGTATCTCTAGCATCGCTTGGAGCTTCGCGGAACTCCAGCGCCAATGCATGAGGCCCTGCTGCCGCATAGCGATGACGTTCGGGACCATCTATGCTTGAGCTGTGACCGACCAGATTCGCATTCAACTTCCAGACGGTTCCGTGCGCGAGGTTGCGCCGGGAACCACGCCGCTCGACATCGCCACCAGCATTTCGCCGCGCCTAGCTGCGGCCGTGGTGGTGGCTCGTATTAAGCCGCTGGGCACTTCGGCGCCTGCCGTTACGGCAGAGGCTGAAGTCAAAGCCACGCAGACCGAGGAGGCGATGTATGCCGGGCACGCACCGGTCGGCGAGCGCGTGGTCGATCTGCGCGAGCCGCTGCGGGAGGATGTCGCGCTCGAGCTTGTGAAGGAGAACGACCCCGCCGCGCTGCGCGTCGTGCGGCACTCCGCCGCGCATGTGATGGCAACGGCCATCCTGGAGCTCTTTCCAGAGACCAAGCTTGGCCATGGACCGGCGACGGATCAGGGATTTTTCTATGACGTCTATCGCGAGGTGCCGTTTACCGAGTCGGATTTGGCAGCGATCGAGCAGCGCATGGCGGAGGTGGTGCGGCGTGATGAACCGTTCGTGCGCGTCGAAGAAGCGCGCGAGCAGGGCCTGGAGGATTACCGCAACCAGGGCGAGTTTATGAAGGTGCACTTCATCGAGCGCTTCACAGCGCCCGGCGAGGCAATCTCGCTGTATCGCAACGGCAGCTTCGCCGATTTTTGCCGCGGGCCGCATGTGCCCTCCACGGGCCGCGTAAAGGCGTTCAAGGTGATGTCGATTGCAGGGGCGTACTGGCTTGGCAAAGAGGACAACCAGCAGCTGCAGCGCATCTACGGCACGGCCTTTTTCAATGCAAAGGATTTGGACGCACACTTCAAACATCTCGAAGAAATTAAGGCGCGCGACCATCGCGTGCTGGGCAAGCAGCTGGACCTGTTTTCCATTCAGGAGGTCGCCGGCGCGGGGCTCATCTTCTGGCATCCCAAAGGCGGGCTCATCCGCAAGATCATGGAAGACTGGATGCGCGATGAGTGCCTGCGCCGTGGCTATCAATTGGTGTACACGCCGCACATCATGCGCCGCGAGCTTTGGAAGATCAGCGGGCACGAAGGGTTTTACAGCGAAAATATGTACCCGCCCATGGAGCTCGACGATGCGGAATACCGCCTGAAGCCGATGAACTGCCCCGGGCACATTCTGATTTACAAGGCAACGCCGAAGAGCTATCGCGACCTGCCGCAACGGTATGCCGAGCTCGGCAATGTGTACCGTTATGAGCGGTCTGGAACCATGCACGGACTCTTACGAGTTCGTGGCTTCACCCAGGACGACGCCCACATTTTTTGCACGCCCGAGCAGATCGAAGACGAGATCGTCGCCTGCGTCGCGTTTGCTGAATCCGTGCTGGGCACCTTCGGGTTCAGCGAGTTTCGCGTCGAGCTTTCCACGTGGGACCCAAGCAAACCGCAGGACTACACGGGCTCGCCCGAGGCATGGCAGAACGCGATCGACGCCCTGAAACGCGCGCTCGGCCGCAAGAACATCCCGTATACCGAGATCCCCGGCGAGGCCGCCTTCTACGGCCCCAAGATCGACGTCAAACTCGTCGATGTGCTTGGCCGGTTGTGGCAGCTGAGTACCGTGCAGTTCGACTTCAATCTGCCGGCACGCTTTGAGCTCGAGTACGTCGGCGAGGATGGCGAACGGCACCAGCCGGTCATGGTGCATCGCGCGCTCTTCGGTTCGGTCGAGCGATTCTTCGGCGTGTTGATCGAGCACTACGCCGGCGCCTTCCCCATGTGGCTTGCCCCGGTCCAGATCGGCCTGGTGCCGATCTCCAATGAAAAGCATCTCGCCTATGCGGAAAGCGTGCAGCAACGGCTCGAAGCCGCCGGTCTGCGCGTTGCGCTGGACGCCAGCAATGGCAAAATGCAAGGGAAAATTCGCGATTTCGGCTTGCAAAAGCTGCCGTTCATCCTGGTGCTTGGCGACAAGGAAATGCAAACCGACACCGTCAGCGTGCGCGTACGTGGCAAAGGCGATCAAGGCTCAAGCGCTGTGGAGGATTTTGTGGGCCGTGCCAAGGCCCTGGTGCACGAACATGCGACGGAACTGTAAGCCATTGCCAAGCAGCAGCGAGTTTCGCTACGTGGTCATTCAGATGTACTACAAAAACCATGCACCTCCCCACTTCTATCGTGGTGGACCCCCTAGTCCAACCTAGTCCAACGCCAGGACCCCGGCGCTGCCGTATTTGCGATCATGTCGCCCCGTACCGTCGCGCTCTGGTAGTGCCGCAAGCGGTCGTTTAATACGCGGAAGATCCGCCTATCGAATCGCGCCGGTAACGCAGCTCTAGAAAAGCGTATACGGACCTCGTTCTCTGGGTGTAGTATTCCCGCGTTCCGAAAATAAGCGATCATCCGGTACCCAAGACAAAAGGCCGTTGCGCGGTAGGCGGCTTCACAACACGGAGGAGCCAGACAGCATGAAGCACCATGTAAGCGCTTTCTTACATCATCTTTCCCAGGCCTGCCAGGGTAGGTCTCGGCGCTGCCCTTCCTCTGCCAACTCTTTTGCCCGGGGCCGCGGGGAGAAGCCTTCCGGTGCTCTCCTCTTGCTTCTACTCGCCTTTCTGCTGCTTTCGCCGGCAGCCCACGCGCAGTTCAGCGGCAATCTGCAGGGCAGCGTGTCCGACAGCTCCGGTGCAGCAATTCCGAATGCCACGGTCACGCTTGTCAATGTGGACACCAAGGTGACCCAAAAAGCCACCGCCGACTCGCAAGGCGTGTATCGCATCGCCAGCCTCGCTCCCGGCAACTATCAGGTCACCGGCGGGGCACCGGGCTTCGGCACGGTCAGCACGCCCTTTGTGCTCAGCACGGATGAGACGCGCAACGTGCCCATTGTGCTGACGGTCGGGCAAACCTCGACCTCTGTCGAGGTGACCGCTGAACAACCCTTGCTGGACACCTCTGAAAGCCGCAACCAGTTGACCCTGGACACGCAAGCCCTGCAGGACCTTCCGCTGGCGGCACGCAATCCACTGGCGTTGATCACGCTGGCGCCCGGCGTGACCGGCCTCGGCGCCTCCACGGAGACCACCTTTAACCCTGAAAACGGCGTGGATGCCAGCGCCAACGGCCGAGGCGCAAATGCAAATCTGTACGTCGTGGATGGGTTGGACGTTACCAGCAGCATTCGCCCGGGTGTCGTGAACCTGACGCCCAATGCGGATTCGGTGCAGGAAGCCAGCGTGCAAACCAACACCTATACCGTGGATTTCGGACGGGCGAGCTCGATCCAAACCGTGATGACGACCCGCTCCGGCACGGAAAGCTACCATGGATTCGCAGGTGATTACTACAGCTACCAAGGCTTGAATGCAAAGGGGGAGTTCGCGGCGGCGAACACCCGCCTAGCCCCATATCACGTGAACAACTTTTCCTTTGGCGTGGGCGGTCCTGTGATCCCGCATCATGGCTTCTTCTTTTTCGTTGGCTTTGAACCGTACAAGGCGCTTCTCTCAAATGCGACTTCCCTGCAAAGCTACGAAGACCCTGCCTTTACCGCTTTCGCTGTGGCCACACGTCCCAACAGCCCTGAAATCCAGCTGCTCACCAAATACCCGACCGCCCTTACCTTTGTAAATGTGCAGCAAACGGCGCAGCAGGCATTTGGTGTACAGAATGTGGCGAACAATACCGGCTGCGCCACCCCATCTACGGATAACATCCCTTGCGCCACACCGGTGATCGATCAGGGCGTCTTCAATTCGAGCAGCTATAACAACTCGAAGCAATATGACGTTCGCATCGATAAATATTTCAATAAAGACCGTGTGTATGGTCTCTTTTATCGGGACACCATCAGCAATGGCGGCCCCTCGGTGCGTCCCGGGTTCGATACAACGAACAACTTTTACACCTTCTCCCTGCAGGGAAATGAAACGCACACCTTCTCTCCGCGTGTTCTGAATGAGGCCTTTGGCGGGTATAACCGTATCGAAGGTTTCTCGCCGTCGTCCGGTAACTTCGATGTGCCTACGGTGAATGTAACCGGGCTGGGCGTCGGTTTCGGTTCCGGCTTTGCATTAGGCGATTACATTCAGCACAGTTACCATTGGCGCGACGTGCTGACCTACAATCGCGGTTCCCACTCACTCCGGGTTGGCTATGAAGGATGGCACGGCGACGATATCGCGCTGTTCGCGGCTGCCTACTCCCAGCCAAATTTCCAGTTCAACAGCCTTATCGACTTGATCAACGACAACCCGTACTCCGAAAACAACCTGTCCTATGACCCTGTCTCTGGGCAGCCCAAGGCGAACAATTACGGCTACTCGCAAACCACGGGCGGCGCTTTTGTAGAGGACACCTGGAAGGCCAATCGCAAATTGACGGTGAACTACGGCCTACGCTATGACAACTTCGGCAACGCTTATCCTTCCCTGGCCGGCACCGGTTTATCGAACTTTCACCTTGGCTCGGGAGCGAACTTCGCCCAACAGGTAGCAAGTGGCGTCGTCACTGCGCAAAGCCACACTTTTGCGAGCGATCTAAATTACGTGTTCAGTCCTCGGGGCGGTTTTGCGTACGCCGTGGGCAGCGACAATAAAACCGTGCTGCACGGCGGCATCGGGCTCTTCCACGATTACTTTACGCTTGGAAATTCGGAAAATGGCTTGAGTGCCAATCCACCCGGGTTCGCTCGCCCAACCTTCTTTAACAACGGATCGACCGCCAAGCCGGTATTTGGCTATGGAACACAGGAGACCTTTCCTTTGGGATACGCATATCCCGCATTCCAGGGTCAGCCGTTAAATGCGAAAGGCGGTATTGTCGGCTCACAGATCAACATCGGCGGCGTGGACTCGAATCTTAAAAGTCCTTACACCGTGAACTACAACATTGCAGTCGATCGGCAAATCACGCCGAGAGTCGTCTTGAGTTTGGGGTACGTCGGCTCCGTGTCCAACAATCTGGTAGCGGGCGGTGGGAATACGAGCGCTACCTCCTATGGTAACGATGTCAACACTTTCTCCGGAGACCTTCTGCAGCATCTCTCCTGCGTTATTTCCGGGGTAGCCCCTAATCAGACCAGCAACTGCACCGGCGTCCAGACCCGCCTGAATACGAGTTTCGGTGTTATCAATTACGCCTATAACGCGGCTCATGGAAACTACAATGGCCTCATCGCTTCCGGACGCGGCCGGCTTGGGCAGAAAGCATTTTTCACTGCTTCCTACACCCTTGGTCACGCATTGGATAACTGGCAGAACTACCCCGTCGGTAATCCCATCGATCAGTTTTACGCCAGCAATCCTTACGATGTGCGAAATCGCGTATCGCTCGGGGCGTCGTACGACCTACCAGGTGAGCACCTCACCAACCAATTTGCCCGCCGCTTCCTTGGCGGCTTTACCCTTGCCGGTCTGTCGGTGTTGCAATCTGGTTCTCCCTTTACTGCAGCTACGTACGCCCCCTTTAAAGCTATGCTGATCAACCCCGCATTGCCGATCACAACGAGCAATCTTACCTTCGCTCCTGGAAGCGGCGACTTCAATGCCGATGGTGATAATTTCGACTTTCCCAATGCCGCTTCCTATGCGCAGAAACATGGACGATCTAACTACCGGACGGGTGTCATCACCGCGGCCAACTTCGCCACCCCCGCCCTAGGTGCAGAAGGGAACGAGACGCCGGATCAGTTCCGCAACCCCGGCTATGCCGACCTGGATTTTACCGTGCGTAAAAATACCGATATCACTGAGAGGATAAAGCTGGAACTGAGACTGGATATCTTCAATGTCACCAATCGCGTAAACCTGGGCGGTGTGCAGGGAGATCTTAGCAATTCCAGTTTCGGCACAAGTACCGGCTTAAGTAACAATCCCCGCAATATGCAGATAGCCGGCCGTATTAACTTCTAGCCGTCAAGACAAGGAACAAGGAAGGCCCAGGTGCCTTCCTTGTTCCTGTACAGAAGTCTCTTTCTAGGAGAAACGCGCTTTGCAGTCGAGGGAAGCCGGAGAGCACACTAGGGCCGTGAGCGTTTCGAAGTGGCAGGATCATAAGCGAAGCAGCGCCGCACGATCGATCGCGGGCGGCGCTTCTTTGCGTCTCGCAGGCGTCGCTCTGGTGTTGCTGCTTGGCGTCTGTATAACCGCGCAACAGCCCGCCGTTTCTGGTGAAAAAGCGGCCCGGGCGGAAGACGCCGAAATCGTCCAAGCGCTGCGTGGTGGACAGAACCAGACCGCGTTGACGCTAGCCCAGCACGCTCTCACCGGACGTCCAGCTGACTGCAAGGTGCTGTCACTGCAAGCGATGGCCCATGTGGGTTTAGGACAAACGGATGCCGCCGCTGCCTCGTTCCAGAATGCCCTCACGCATTGCCCCACGTATCTGCCGGCGCTGGAAGGCGCAGCGCAGATCGCCTATGCGCGCAAAGATCCGGCCGCTGCGCCCGTGTTGGAGCGCATCGTTGCAGCACAACCGCAAAATCAAACCGCGCACGCGATGCTTGCAAGCCTGCTGCGCAGCACGGATTGCGCCGGTGCGCTGCCGCACTTCGCCGCAAGCCAAGGGCTCTTCGCCAGCCGCCCGGAGCTGCAGCAGGAGTACGCGTTTTGCCTTGCACAAACGGGTGCCTACGCCGAGGCCCTGGTACAGGACCAGCAGCTTGCCGCGGCGCACCCAAACGAGGCAGCCACCTACGATGTCGCGCTGCTGCAATGGAAGACAAAGGCCACCGCTGCCGCCCTGGCAACCCTGGAGCCTCTGCTCAAGGCGGTGCATTTCGAACCGGCTTTTTCACTCGCGTCCAAGCTTTGCGAAGAATTGCATGACACGCCGCGCGCCGTCACTCTGTTGCGAACCGCAATCGCGCTCAGTCCTGACGATCAGGAAAACTACCTCGCTTTTAGTGGCTTGGCCTATGACCACAACTCGTTTCCGGTGGGCATCGAAATGCTCAATGCGGGATTGCGGCGCCTGCCGCACGCAGCCTCGCTCTATCTTGCCCGCGGCGTACTCGAGGTGCAGCTGAGCCAGACAGATATGGCATTGAGCGACTTTGAGACGGCGCATCGCCTGGACGCACAGTTGTCCTTTGCCGAAGACGCGATGGGGCTCATGCTGACGCAACAACATCAGGATGCCGCAGCACTTGCCCGCTTTCAGGCCGAGGTCAAGCAGCATCCCGAGGACGCGTTTTTGCAATACCTGCTCGCCGAACAGCTGTCACAAAGTACACAGGATGCGAACGGCACAGCCCTGGCCGCGGCGATTGCGGCGGCGGAGGCCTCGACCACGCTGGACCCGATCTATCAACCGGCGCAGGATCTATTGACCCTGCTGTATATGCGAGCCAAGCAACCGGCGCTCGCGATCGAACGGGCAGAGCGGAGTTTGGCGCAGAATCCCAACGATGAAGCGGCGCTCTACCAGGAGCTGCTCGCCCGACGTCGGCTGGGACAAACGCAGTCGCTGGAATCGCTGACCGCGCGGCTGGTGGCGGCGAAACGCGAGAATGCCGCAAAACAGCAAGCAGTCACACGCTATCGGCTGCTTGGGGCAGAGGACCGTTAACGCCCCGTCGCCCCAACGCCGCTTCGCGCCTCGGCCACATTACGGCGACAATGAACGAGATGCAGCCGGACACCATCGCCGCTATTGCCACACCGCCCGGCCGGGGCGGGATCGGCATCGTGCGACTCGCGGGGCCGGAGGCGTTGCCGATTGCCGCGAAGCTGGTGCGGCTTACGCAGCCCCTGGAGCACGCACGGGCGCGTTTTGTGCATGTGCGCGATCCCCGCGATGCCCAAAATGAGAACGCCGCCCCCATCGACGAAGCCGTGATCACGGCCTTCCTTGCACCGCAATCGTATACGGGCGACGATGTCGTCGAAGTTGCCGCGCACGGATCCCCCACAGTGCTTGACGCCGTGCTGACGGCAGCGCTGGCGCATGGAGCGCGGCTGGCCGAGCCCGGTGAATTTACACAGCGCGCCTTTCTTGCCGGGCGGCTGGACCTTACCCAGGCCGAAGCCGTGCACGACCTCATCGCCGCGCAAACGCTGGAGCAGGCGCGAGCGGCTGCACAACAGCTCGGCGGCGCACTCAGCCGGCGGATCGCTCCCGCCAAAGAGCAACTGCTACACCTGATCGCTCTGCTTGAGGCCGGCATGGATTTTGCGTCCGGCGAACTGGACGATGTCGATGTGGTGCCGCCAAGGCAAATTGCCGCCGGGATCGGCGCGGTGCGGGCCATGCTCGAACCGCTCGCAGCAAGTTTCCGCGCCGGTGCCCTCCTGCGCACGGGCATGTCGCTCGCGTTAGTGGGGCGGCCTAACGCGGGCAAGAGTTCCTTATTCAATCGGTTACTCGAACGCCCGCGCGCCATCGTAACCCCGGTGCCCGGCACGACACGCGATACCGTGGAGGAGGTGTGGTCGCTGCATGGCATCCCCGTCCGCTTGATCGATACCGCAGGTCTCCGCCTCGGAGGCGAGACAGCCCTCGACGAGGCCGAGCGGCAAGGCATCGCACGCTCCCGTGAAGCCCTTGCCGATGCCGATCTCGTATTGCTCGTGCACGACGCCACCGCCCCATTTGCCGCCGAGGAGCAGGAGCTGGCAGGGCAGTTGAACGGCAGGCCGCATCTCGTGGTGCACAACAAGGTCGATCTGCTTGTGCAGCCGGAGGACACCGCGGCGGCAAGGAAAGTGATCGCGGATCAAGCGAACGGCAGGAATGCGCCGATGTTCGTCTCGGCGCCTGTAATGTTTCAGGCTGCCAAGGCCGCGATACCTGAGGACGCCGGTGCAGACGGTGCCGTCGCTGTTTCTGCCCTTACCGGGGCGGGACTGGACACGCTCCGCGGGGCGATTCTCAGCAGACTCAACATAAGCAACGGCCTTGCGGAAACAGGCGCGCTGAACACAAGGCGTCAGCGGGAAAGCGTCCTCGCCGCCGTGGCTGCCCTCGCGGATGCTGGTGAAAGCAACAAGACGGGCCTTCCGCATGAGGTGCTGCTGCTAGATCTACACAGCGCCCTACGCGCCCTCGACACGCTAACAGGACAAACTACGACGGACGACATCCTGGCGCGTATCTTTTCCACTTTCTGCATCGGGAAGTAAGAGCACGTCTAGCGCGATCCCTGTGGCGAAGACAGCGATCACTTGAAGGCGCTCTTACAGCAGAAGTCGTCGTGACGAAAACCAGAGAGCGCCAGCGTCGCGGGAATTGCGAGGTCAACCAGCAGCTGTCGCCGTTGAGAATGATCGGTTGTGATCACGTGGCCTCCCCCTCCCTGGGTGCGGGGAGCGGCTGGATGTTGCTTCAGGGTTCGCTACTGCCTAGTTGCAAGGGTTCGGTGTATGGGCCTGTAGGTCTTTCTTGTGTAAGGCGGCCGCACCAAGCGCTCCCTAAGGCCGGGTTACACCATGCGTTTTGCGGCATAGCTGAAGCCATGCCCTTCCCGTTCGGGATAGAACGGCCTTGCCTAGCGGACGCTGACGGCATCATTGACCTCACGCGGCGCGACCGAGATGATCCCTTTCCGATGCATAAACTTTAGAATGCCGTTGACCGTGTCTTCGAGCGATGGGTCCGCTTTCCCCCAGGCCGAAGCGTCCCGAGCCGCTTGGTAGGTGGAACTGTCGTAGCGCTTGAACTCCATGGAAGAGATGTTGTCCACGGAGCCGACCAGGAAGTCCAGCAGCGGGAAGAGCAGATCTTCTTTGCGGCATCGCCGAATCAGCTCCGGAACGAAGTCGGGAAGGTTGAAAATTTCGAACCGGCGCCCCGTCGATCTTGTGATCAGGTCGGTGATGTCCAGCATGTTTGCGTAATCGTCACGCGTGACATGGTATGTCTGGTTCGCTGTACCCGCCGTGGTCGAAATTGCAACGATATTGTTCGCCACGATATCGGCCGGAACGAAACTCACCTGATTCAACGCATCGACCCCGATGCCGTGGTTCACCATAAAGGCCACCAGGCGCACCGCGATATCGAAGTTGTTGCCGCCCCCGGTGACCGAGGGGCTCACAAGCGCGGGACGGAAGATGCGTGCGGAAAGACCCTGACGGCGCGCATCGGCCACCACCTGCTCCGCCACCCATTTGGTCTGGCTGTAGCCGAAGTCGAGAAGTTCCATGTTCTCGTTCTGGTCCGTCTCCCACAGAACCTTCTTCATCGCCCAGCCAAAGATAAATGTGGTGGAAACGTAGTTGAACTCCTTGGCTCGACCTTCGAAGGCCAGGCGCAGAACCTCGTTGGTTCCCAGGACGTTCGCATCGCGCATGCGGTCGTAGTTGAACAGATAGTTCACGGTCGCGCCGTTGTGGAAGACGGTGTCCACCTGATTGGCCAGGAAGTCCCAGGCATCCTGGGCGAGGCCAAGATTCTTTTGTCCCAGGTCGCCGCACAGGGGAATGACGCGGGCCTCAAAGGTCTGCATCAGCGCCGACCCGCAGGGGCCCATCGACTCCATCGCCGCCCTGAGCCTTTGCTTGCCCTGATCTTCGTCGGAAGCCCGGACGAGCACATAGATTTTTGCGCGGGTCTGCTCCAGCAGGCTCTTCATGAGGAACGGGCCGATGAAGCCGGTGCCCCCGGTGAGCAAGACATGCTGCAGGACCGGAGTGTCGGGCAGGGGTGCCGGCACGGATGGCGTGAAGATGAGCTTGCGATCGTCGCTCATCATCTGCTTTTCCGCCGCGCTCTGCTCTTCACGAAATGCAGCAAGGGAGTGACGCAGCGCGACCAGGGCCTCTTCGGGAGCGCGCTCCAGCTGTTCAGCCAGCTGGAAGAGCTCAGCAACGCTCACGCGCTGAATGACCCCAATATCGACCTGCCGCGCCAGCAGCTCGGCGCCTTTATCCTTCAGCAGCTCCTTGATTTCGTGCATGAACACGACCAGGTCCAGAGAATCCAAACCGGCCTCGATCAGGTTGTAGGATTCCGTACCGGTCAGGTTGTATCTGGCCTTCAGTTCGTCGAAAGGCGAGTGGGCCTCGGTGGCGGCCGCAGCAGGTCCTGCATCCTTCTCTCGTGAAAACTCCGATAACACCGTGAACTCGCCCGCCAGCCACATCTGCTTGGTCTTGCCACGCATGATCTTGCCTGAACTGGTTCTCGGGATCGCACGCGGTGCGATGAAGGAGATCAGCGCCACTTCCACATTCAGGAAATTGCGCACCGCCGTGGCGATCTTTCGCGCTTCCGGCAGCGCGTTCGGGTTCTTTACTTCAGCGACAATGGCAAGCGCCGGCTCCGTGTCTTCGTGGATCTGGAAGGCAACGACGCAGTGCGCCCGGATCTGGCTGGACGCCCGCTCCACAACCCCCTCGATATCCTGCGGATAGTGGTTTTGCCCGCGCAGGATGATCATGTCCTTGATGCGTCCACAGACAAACAGTTCGCCGTCGTGCAGAAAACCCATGTCGCCGGTGCGCAGGAAGCCGTCATCGTACGGCGTATCGTCCACCAGCCGCGCACGGAACTGCTTCAGCGTCAGCTCAGGATTATTCCAATACCCCTGGCACTTGCCGTTACCGGCAATCCATATTTCGCCAATGCGTCCTTCCGGCAGGGCAAGGTGCTGTTCCGCATCGACGATGCGTACGTCGAGTCCCTGGAGAGGCGCTCCGCAGCTGACAATCTGCGTTGCTGCCGCAATCTCGGAAACCTCGGACGTCAAGCGGGCTCTGCCGAGCGAGAGGGCATGCTTGTTCACGGAAACGATCTTGCGCCCGCCCATCGACACGGCCAGCGTGTTTTCCGCCAACCCGTAGGCGGCATAGAAGCTTTCCGCCTTGAGACCATAGGGCTGAAAGGCTTCGAGAAACCGTGTGTACGTCTCTGCCTTGACGGGTTCGGCCGCGACCATCAGCACATGGAGGGAGCTGAGATCGCAACCTTCCAAACTTTCTTTCGAAGTTCTGCCGGGCCGCAGGCAATACTCGTACGCAAAGTTGGGAGCTGCTGTCGCGGTCGCTCGATATTTGCTGATGGTTTCGAACCACAACACCGGGCGCTGGATGAAATCTGTGGGGGAGAAGCCGTAGGTCGTGCCGCCTCGCAGCGCCGGATACAGGTAGCACCCGATCAAGCCCATGTCGTGATATTGCGGAAGCCAGGACACGACGACCGGCGATGGATGATCGATTACCAGCGGGCAGGTCTGCAGGATATTGTCATGCGTGACCATTACGCCCTTGGGCTCCATCGTCGAGCCGGACGTGTACTGGAGAAACAGGATGTTGGAGGGTGGGGGAAAGGGCTCGGCCCAGCTTGCATCTACGTCCGAAATGCTGGCCGAATCGACGAAGTCTTCCGTCACGATCCACGGCAGGGCGGAGATGTAGTCAAGGTCGAGACCCGACGCCGAAACGCCGCTGCGGGCGAGGTTCGTCTTCAGCGATCCGTGGTAGTTGCTGCTCGTGAGAACGGCAGCCGCCTGGCAGTCCTTGGCGATATGCACGATCTTATATAGAGCGCTCTGAAAACCCCGCGAGCTGGGCGGATACACCGGAACGGGAATCAAGCCGGCGCGCACACAACCAAAAAACGCGCAAATCATCTCGAGACCCGGCGGGTAGGCAAGCAACACCCGATCCTGCGGGGCGAAGCGGCCGTCCTTCAACAAATGCCCGGCAATCGTCTTTGTCCGTTGGATAAAGGAGGAATAGGTGTAGCTTTCGAGCGCATTCCCATTCAGGTCGAGGTACGAATATAGGAGCTTTTGCGGGTGCTCAACCCCCAGCCCATCCAGGCTATCTAGAATCGACGCCATAAGAGATCAGCAATACCCCCAACTTCGGATAGGAAACTCGGTACTTGCGAAACATGAAGATTCTGCTGCTTTCGGCGCTTCCAGCGAGGGAAGATGGCTCAGTTTCGAAAACGAGGCTTAAACATCGCGCAGGCCGATCGTAGGGCTGGCGCTCAGAGGCTTCCCTCCAGCATTGCGGATCCCCCTCAGAGGAAAACCCGAGGACCGAACGCATGTTGCGATGAACTTTTACGAGCCCCGGCATGTGGCAGCCCATTTCATGCATCGTGGTTCATTGGAATCTAACCCTGCCATCGTAGCAGAGTGAAGGGATGGAGCGACACCCGATACCTTCCCGCGGGTGAGTGCAAGCCGCCCCTGCGGTCACTTTCGTGTATTACCGTGGGGATCGAAGGCCTTGATCAAGCTTGCTTGATCACTCCCTTTAAGATTGCTCCATGATCTGAGTCCCTTTGGTTTGATTCCCTTCGATGTTCACGCTATCATCAACCACCGACGACCCCGGCTGCGACGCCGGATACACTGATTGCTAAGGTGTGGGCGCCCAATGCGCCGGAATGTCTGGGCCAGGCTTTGGTTCGAATCGCGGAGGAGCTCGTGACGTCTGAAATCGAAGCGGTGGTGGTCGTTGAGCCCCCCACCAGGGATCTCGTTCCACATGACGACGCGCCGCAGCCCGGGACTGGCGACCCGGCGGTTTCCTCTTCCTTTCCCAAAGTGCTGCGGCGGCGGCTCGACCAGTTCTTCACCGAACAGGGTATGTCTCCCAAAGCCGACCGCACCATGTGGATCAAGATTGCCACCGGGCTGACCGTGCTCGTGGGCAGTTGGGTGGCCATCTACGCCGACAAACCGGCTTCCTGGAGGTTTGTCGCCCTTTATCTTCTAGGTGGCCTCGCGCAGACGTTCCTTCTGCTCAACATCGCCCATGACAGTAATCACAATGCCATTTCGGCTGCGCCGAAGGTCAACAAGACCCTGAACTATGTTTTCGACATCTGCGGGATCAGCTCCTATATGTGGCGGATCCTGCATCACCGGGGCCATCACTCCTGCGTCAATGTCCATGGCGAAGACGATGCCCTGGCCGGCCGGGGCCTGCTCCGCTTTACGCCCCACGAGCCTCACCGGCCCCTGCAGCGGTTCCAACACGTGTATGGGCTCTTCCTGTACGCGCTTTTCTCGCTCGATTACGTCTTCGTGCGAGACTTCGAGGCTTTTTTCACGCCGACTCACGAGTACCTGGAACGCACGGAACACCCCCTGCGCGAATACGTGATCCTCTTCGCCGGCAAGTTGTTTTATGTCACCTACATGCTCGTTCTGCCGGTGGTGGTGCTGGGCAAACCGATTTTTCTGGTCGTCGCTGCCTTTTTGCTGGTTCATCTTCTGGTCGGCTTAACGGTGTCGCTGGTCTTCCAAACAACGCACACGGTCGACACCACATATTTTCCGTCGAGTCGCAATGAGTTCGACAATGGCGTGTACCACATCTTCGCGACAACGGCGGATTATGCAACCACAAACCCGGTCGTCGGCTGGCTGGTGGGCGGGCTCAACCACCACGTCGTCCATCACCTGTGTCCCTTTGTGTGCCACACCCACTACGCTCCGCTCACCCGCATCGTGAGGCAGACCGCGGAGGAATTCGGCGTTCCCTACCGGCAGCACCCCACCATGACCCGCGCCATCTGGCACCACCTCATCCTTCTGAAGCAGTTAGGAAACGCAAACTAAGCCACCCTGTCTCCCTTGTGGGCGAACGCTCCTGGGGCGGTGCCGGTGATTTCAAGAAAGACCCAGGGTCTTGCCGAGGCGACTGGGCAGCGAGGTATACGGTTGTCCCTTCCTATACCCACAGTCTCCCGCGTCCGCTCCTTTGCGGATTCGCGCGCGATGGTCCAAAACCCTGTACAGGTCTTATCGAAGTACACCGCGCAGTACGGCGACACGTTTCGCTTCTATCTGGGCGGCCTCAAAGAGGCCATGGTCACGACCAATCCAGCCGTGATGCAGCACGTGTTGAAGACCAACGCGGAAAACTACCAGAAGTCGGAAATCCAAGTGAAACGGATGGGCCACTTCCTGGGTAAGGGCCTGCTCACGACGCATGGCGAGGCGTGGAAGACACAGCGCCGCCTGATCCAGAAGGGCTTCGATCGAAAGCAGCTTGATGCCCTGTCCACGATTATGCAGGACTCGCTCGCCGAGTCGCTGCGAGATTTCGACCGCCAAATACAAGCCGGTCCCGTTGACATCTACCCCCACCTGATGCGGATTACCTTTGCGATGGTCGCCCGGTCGTTGTTCGGCGCTCGCTTGCAGGACGGCGACATCGATCTGGTCAGCCATACCATCTGCACCGTGCAGGAATTTATCGTCAAGCAGACCCTGCAGCCTTACCTGAACCCCTGGTTTGCGGCTTCAGGCGAACTGCGCCGGCATGAAGAAATGCGCACCCGCGCGGATGGCGTTCTGCTGGAGTACATCACAGCGCGCCGGCACCAACCGCCCGGCAATGACCTGCTGCAGACCCTGATGGATGCCCGCTACAGCGATGGCGAAGGCATGAGCGATGCGCTGGTGCTGAGTGAAAGTATGCAGCTTCTGGTCGCGGGCCATGAGACCTCGTCCAACGCGCTTTCCTGGCTGCTCTACCTGCTGAGTTCGCGACCAGATTGCCTCCAAAGGCTGCGGGAGGAGTTCGATGCAGTGCTGGGCGACGCTCCCTTGAGCCACGGCGATGTGCCCAAGTTCCCCTTCGCCACGCAGGTCATCCAGGAGGCCCTTCGTCTTTATCCCCCTTTCTGGATGGTGGACCGCATGGCGATCGCCGACGATCAGGTGGGCGACCTTGCCATACCCAAAGGGTCCACTGTCATTGTCTTCGTCTACGGCGCGCACCATGCCCCGCAGCACTGGCAGGAGCCGGAGCGCTTCGACCCGGCGCGCTTCGTAAAGGAGAACGACAAGCTGCGGACGCCCTTCACGTATCTTCCCTTCGGTGGCGGACCGCGCGTCTGTATTGGCAACCACTATGCAATGTTGCAGATCCTGATGATCCTGCGCGCCCTGCTCGAACGGTACGATTTCCAATTAACTCCCGGTCAGACGATCGAGGCACGCCCGATGGTGATCCTTCGGCCCAAGCACGGCATCCGTATGACGTTTACTGAAACAAAAGTGCCCGCACTGTTATCACCGCTGTGATGTGGCAGGCTGCCCTTGTACGCAGACATTGAATGAAGCTGAGGCTCGATGAACCGAAGGCGCTTTCTCCAATCCACCACCTCAGCCGTTGCCGCGGCTGCACTCACCCGCGCGGCTGCGCTCACACCTGCACCCGCTGCGGGCCGAACCATTTACCCGATCAACCGCGGTTGGCGCTACAGCCCGCAAGCCACCGCACCGGCCCGGGAGAGTGGTTTTAACAATCTGGACGACAGCCACTTCACGCCCGTCGTCCTTCCGCATACGAATGTGCGGCTGCCCTGGCACAGCTTCGACGAGAAGAGCTATGAGTTCATCTCCGTCTATCGGCGGGCTTTGCACCTTCCCGCGGAGGCCGCCGGCAAGCGTGTCTTCGTCGACTTCGAAGGCGTGATGACGGCCTGCACGGTCTACCTTAACGGCAACAAGCTTGGCTCGTATCGGGGCGGGTACACGCCGTTCAGCTTCGAACTCACGCGTCACCTCAAGCCGGGCGAACCCAACCTTCTGGCCGTCGAGGTCGACTCTACCGAGCGCCCCGACATCCCGCCCTTCGGCAACGAAATCGATTACCTGACCTTCGGCGGCATCTATCGCGAGGTCTCGCTGCGTGTGGTGCCGGAGATCTTCCTTGAGAACATCTACGCCCGTCCGCAGGATGTGCTTGGGGCTCATCCCACGATCGCCGTGGAGTGCTTTCTGGATCGCGCGGCGGGTGCGCGTGCCGGCCGCCTTTCGCTCCATGTGGAGCTTCTCAGGCCGGGGGGCAACGAGCCCCTCGCGCAGGGGAGCCTCACCCTTCCCGAGCCGCCCATCACCATACACAACGAGGCCGACGCCGATCAGGCCAAGGGTGCGCTCCCGCCCGTGCCTGAGGAACCCGGCGCCTATACCGTGACGCTGAAGAACCTTCCCCACCTCGACTTGTGGGATCTCGAACACCCGCACCTCTACACGGTGCGCGTCCAGCTGCTGCATGACGGCCGGCCGCTCGATCAGGACGAGCGGCGCATCGGCTTCCGCGAGGCTGCCTTCACCCCGCAGGGCTTCTCGCTCAACGGCAAAATCATCAAGCTGCACGGGCTGGACCGCCACCAAACCTTTCCCTACGTCGGCCAGGCCATGCCCGCCCGCGTGCAGCGGCAGGACGCCAAGATCCTCCGCCATGACCTGCGCTGCAATATCGTGCGCACCTCGCACTACCCCCAATCCCGCCATTTTCTAGATGCCTGTGATGAGGTAGGTCTGCTGGTTCTTGAAGAGATCCCCGGCTGGCAGCACATCGGTCCCAAGCCTTGGCAGGACCTTGCCGTGGACAATGTCCGGCGCATGGTACAGCGTGACTGGAACCATCCTTCGGTGGTGCTTTGGGGCGTGCGCATCAACGAGTCTCGCGACAATCACGACTTTTACGTGCGCACGAACGCCGTCGCCCATGCTTTGGATACAGCCCGGCAAACCGGCGGCATTCGCTACTTTCAGGAGTCGGAGTTTCTGGAAGACGTTTTCACCATGAATGATTTTGGTTGGCCGCTAAAAGCACCCAACCATCCGCGTTATCTCAATACAGAGTTCGTCGGCCACACCTTTCCTACCAAGACCATCGACGGTAAAGAGCGTCTGCAAGAGTTCGTGGTCCGCCATGCGCGCGTGCACGATACGCTTGCTTCCGATCCCGGGTACGCCGGCGGCATCGGGTGGTGCGCGTTCGATTACAACACGCATGCGGACTTCGGCTCGGGCGACCGCATCTGCTACCACGGCGTTATGGACATGTTCCGCACACCCAAATCCGCGGCAGGGTTTTACAAATCCATGTGTTCGCCTGCAGAAGAGATCGTCCTGGAGCCCGCCTTTCATTGGGCTCCCAGCGACGAGTCGCTCGGCTTTTCCAATGCCATGATCTGCTCGAACTGCGATCATCTCAAAGTATTCATCAACGACGGCCAGGGCTTTCGCCTTGTTGTCGAAGGCGGTCCCGACCGCAAACAGTTCCCTCACTTGCCCTATCCGCCGTTCAATCTAGCTTTGCGCGACTGGGGCGCTCTCCGCATTGATGGCTTCATCGCCGGCAAGCAGGTCATTTCCAAAAGCTACTCCGGCAAAGGCATCGATCAGAAGTTCCTCTTGCTGCCCGACGACACGGCATTAGCCGCGGACGGCGCCGATACGACCCGTGTGGTGCTGCGCGTCGCCGACGAGTTCGGCCATGTACGCCCGTTTGCCAGTGACGCAATCCGCTTCGAACTCGAGGGTCCAGCCGAAATCATCGGCGACAATCCCTTTGGACTTGTAGGCGGCACCGGCGCCATCTGGATCAGGGCCAAGGAACAGCCAGGAGCCGTCCGTCTCCGCGCCTTCCATCCCGTCCTCGGGATGCAGGAGATCCGGTTTACGCTCACCCCTGCGGAACCCGAACTCGCCTAGGCGCCACCGGCGACAATACACCCGATGGCGAGGAGTCCTTTACCGCATATTACCTAAGTGTCCCCGTCGTACTCTTTCGGAAATGTAACCGCTTACGATAAGCTGGTCGTGTTCCGGCACACCTATGCGCTCTGTAAAACTTTCTCTCTTCGTTTTAGCCCTCGTTGGCTCATTGCTTGGCGCCGCGGCTGTTGGTCAAATCGCCGCAGCCCCGGTTGCGGCGGCTTCAGCGAACCCGCCTGCCGAGCGCCCGCCGGCAACGCCGTTGATTACACATAATCCCTACTTCAGCGTGTGGTCGGAGACCGATACGCTCACCGGATCGCCCACCCGCCACTGGACCGGTCACCCGCAAAGCTTCACCGGCCTCGTGCGTATCGACGGCCACGTCTTCCGCATCATGGGCGCCGATCCGCGGGAGGCGCCCGCGCTCGAACAAACAGCGCTGCAGCTGACGCCGACGCACACCGCCTACACCTTTCGCGGACAGGGCATCACCCTGAACCTGACCTTCTTTACGCCGGCCTTTTTGAACGATCTCGACGTGCTGTCGCGTCCCGTGACGTACCTTACCTGGACGGCGCGCAGCACCGACAGCACAGCCCACCAGGTGGAGGCGTACCTTTCCGTCAACCCGGAAATCGCGACCAGCTACAACGGCCAGCCCGTGGTGTACAGCCGCCACCAGACCGGCACCACCCACACCCTTTCCGTAGGCACAAGCAGTCAGGCGGTGCTGAACCGTTCCGGTGACGATCTGCGCATCGACTGGGGATACTTTCACCTCGCGGTCCCGGACAATGAGCCCTCGACCACGTCGGTCAGCGCGCGTCCCGACCAGAGCTTTATGGAAGAAGGCAAGCTGCCCGCAGCCGATGACATGGACGGCCCCCCTGCGCTGAATCGCTCCAATCCCAAAATGGCTGCGATCCTCCCCATGGGTTCTGTGGGTACGGCCGCGGTCTCGCGGCACCTGCTGGTCGCGTATACCGAGGGCTATGCAGCCCAATACCTGCAGCGCAACCTGCGGCCCTATTGGCAGCGCGACAACAAGCCCGTGGCGACCATGCTGGACGAGGCAGAAGCGCAGTACACAGCGCTCGATGCGCGCGGCGTCACCTTTGATCAGCAGTTGACCGGGGACCTGACCCGCACCGCCGGGGAGCATTACGCCTGGCTCTGCACCCTGGCCTACCGGCAGTCCATTGCCGCACATATTCTTGTGGCCGATGAGGGTGGCCACCCGATGCTGTTCGCCAAGGAAAATTTCTCCAACGGCGACATGGCGACCGTGGATGTGCTCTACCCGTCCGCCCCTATCTTTCTTTTCTTCAACCCCAAGCTGCTCGAGGCGCAGCTCTTACCGGTCTTTGAATATGCCGCGCTGCCGAACCACTGGCACTTCCCGTTTGCACCGCATGACCTCGGGCAATACCCTCTAGCGAACGGGCAGGAGTACGGCGGCGGCGAAAGGACCGAGGAAGACCAGATGCCGGTGGAAGAGTCCGGCAACCTCGTCATTCTGGCCGACGCGGTGGCGCGTGCCGAGGGCAATACCGATCTGGCGCAGCGCTTCTGGCCGCAACTCACGCAGTGGGCGCAGTACCTCGATACCCATGGCCTGGACCCGGAAAACCAGCTCACCACGGATGACTTTGCCGGTCATGTGACGCACAATGCGAACCTGTCCTTGAAAGCCATCGACGCCCTTGCAGCCTATGCCGATCTTGCCAAGCTGCTGCACCACACGGCGGAAGCCGAGAAATACAGCCGCAGCGCACACACCAAGGCGCACCAGTGGATCGAGATGGCGCGCGAGGGGGACCACTACAAACTCGCCTTCAACAGCCCCGGCACCTGGAGCCAGAAGTACAATCTCGTCTGGGACAAGGTGCTCGATTACAACCTCTTCCCGAAGAGTGTGCGCGATGCGGAACTCGCTTTCTATCAAACCAAGCTAAACCGCTACGGCCTGCCGCTTGATAGCCGCGCCGATTACACGAAGGAGGACTGGTCCATGTGGACCGCCACGCTTGCGGACTCGCCGCAGGGGTTCAATGCGCTGGTCGATCCGATGTATCTGTGGGCCAACGAGACCACCAGCCGCGTGCCGATGACCGACTGGTACGACACCAAAACCGGCAAACAGATCGGCTTTCAGGCCCGGAGCGTGGTGGGCGGGTTGTTCATCAAGGCGCTCGCTGATAAGCCCCTTACGCAGCAGTGGCGCGCAAAACACTGATGGTCGACCGCGGCCGCGGTCCACGACATCCAATGGGGTACACAAGGTATGGCTGATGCGCAGTACAAAGGAATGCCGATGACGCCGGACCGGACACCGGACCTGCAACCAGGCCGGAAACCAGGCCGGGGACAGACCTTTGTCGCCCCGGCACGGGTGAACCTGATCGGGGAGCACACCGACTACACCGGCGGCCTGGTGCTGCCGATGGCGATTCCCTTTTTCACCATGGCCACCATCGAAGCGGACCCGGAAGGCATGTACCGGTTTGCGAGCGACCGTTTTCCGACCACGCGCACGCTCCATCCCGGCGACCGGGAAGGCGCGGTGCACGACTGGAGTGACTACCCCGTAGGCGTCCTGCGGGAATTGCAGTTGCTGGGCATGGAGCCGGCCCCGTTTTCCCTGCGTCTGCGCGGGGATGTACCCCTCGGCAGTGGATTGAGCTCTTCTGCCTCGGTGGAGGTGGCCACTGCGTACGCGCTGTTGCGTCATCTGCAGGCCGAACTGCCGCCGGAACAGGTGGCGCTGCTGTGCCAGCGGGCGGAAAACAACTATGTCGGCGCGCCGTCCGGCATCATGGACCAGGCCGTGGTCACCCTGGCAGAAGCAGCGTACGCTCTGTTGCTTGACACCCACACGCTCGCCCATGAGGCGGTGCCGATGAACCTGCGCGAAATGGCCGAGACTTCGATCGTGGTGTGCAACTCGACCGTGAAGCACTCCATCGCCGGCGGCGAATATGGGGGTCGGCGGCGCGAGGTGGAAGAGGGCCAGGCTGCCGTGGTCAAGGCCAACCCGCAGGTGCACATGCTGGGGGAGGCGACGATGGCCGATCTCGAAGCCGTGCGCGCACAGATTTCTCCCGAAAGCTTCCAGCGTTGCCGCCACATCATCACCGAAAACGGCCGCGTCCGCGCTATGCGCGAAGCGCTCATGCAGGGCGATGCCCGCGAGGCCGGCCGCCTGATGCTGGCCGCGCACGCCAGCCAGCGGGATGATTTTGCCTGTTCGACGGCGGAGATCGACTTCCTGGTCGACACGGCCGCCGCTCTGCCCGGCTGCTTCGGCGCTCGCATGACCGGGGGCGGCTTCGGCGGCTGCACCGTCAACCTGGTACGCACCGATGAACTGGAAGGCTTTATGCAATCGCTGAAAGACGCCTATCAAGCAAAATTCGACCTGCATGCGGAAATTTTCGTCTGCGAGCCGGTCGATGGCGCCCTGCGCCGCAGTCAAGTGCCTCAGGACTCACAGACGGTGCCGGCATGAGCGATACCCAATCGCCTGAGCAGCTGTTTCGCGAATCGCCGCACCGGCGCTGGAATCCGCTGCAGGGATCTTGGGTCGTCGTGTCGCCCAACCGCACGCAGCGCCCGTGGCAGGGGCAAACGGAGAGTTCAGCCCAGCCTGTGGCGATCCAGTACGATCCCGAGTGCTACCTGTGCCCCGGCAACCTGCGCGCCGGTGGCGTGCGCACCCCGCCCTACACCGGCACCTTTGTCTTCGAAAATGATTTTGCGGCGCTGAAGCCGGACACCACGCCAGCGACCCTGGACGTGGATAACGCCGGCCTGCTGCGTGCCGAAACCGAGCGGGGCACCTGTCGCGTGCTTTGCTTCGATCCGCGCCACGACCTCACGCTGGCCACCATGCCGGTCGTCTCCATCCGTCGGGTCGTCGATCAATGGGCAGCCCAGGCCGCCGAACTCGGCGCGATGCCGGAGATTGAATACGTACAGATCTTCGAAAACCGCGGTGCGATGATGGGCGCGAGCAACCCGCATCCGCACTGCCAGATATGGGCTACCGAGCACCTGCCTGATGAACCCGCCCTTGAGCTCGCCGCGCAGCAAACCTACTTTGCCGCCCATGGGCGAATGCTGCTCGCCGCCTACCTCGATCTTGAGTTGAAGCATGGCGAGCGCCTTGTCGCGCAAAATGAGAGCTGGGTCGCCCTGGTGCCATTCTGGGCGGTATGGCCCTTTGAGGTGTTGCTGATTCCCCGCGAACCCGTCCCCACCATGGAAGCGCAAACGCCCGCGCAGCGCGATGGCCTGGCCGCGCTGCTGAGTACCGTGACCCGCGGCTACAACCAGGTCTTCAACACGCCGTTTCCCTACTCCATGGGCTTCCATCCGGCACCCTCCGACAACCAGCCGCATCCGGAGTGGTGCCTGCACGCACATTTCTATCCGCCGCTGTTGCGCTCGGCGACCGTGCGTAAATTCATGGTCGGCTTCGAGCTGCTCGGCTCGCCGCAGCGTGACATCACCCCGGAATCCGCGGCGGAAACGCTGCGGTCGGCCGTGGGCCAAGCGGAAGGAAAGCCCTAGGAGCACAAAGCATTGCAGAGACTCCCTTTAGCGCCGAAAGCCGTCACCCTGAGCGCAGCGAAGGACCTCTGTATTCGGCCCAGATCACATCGGCACTTCAAGAAAATACAGAGGTCCTTCGCTCCGCTGTGCTCAGGATGACGGATGACGGCAACCGATATCCCCATCGGGTTTGTCATCCCGCAGCGTAGCGGGGGATCTGCTGTCTGTTCACCGCGCCGCATACCCGCGCGAACAGCATCACTCAAAGCACTTTGTAGGCCGCATCGCTCCACAGCAGCTCGCGCCGCAGTTGCGGAATCTTTGTTTCCGCATCGATGCGCACCAGTTCAATCCCGGCGATCTCGGCAAAATCAGCCAGATGCTCCATCCGCAGCGCTTGGCTGAAGCCGGTGTGATGGGCGCCGCCGGCAAAGATCCAAGCCGTCGCGGCGGTCTTTAGATTGGGCCGCGGCACCCATAGCGTGCGGGCCACCGGCAGTTTGGGCAACGCCTGCGCCGGAACCACCACATCCACTTCATTCACAATCATCCGGAAACGATTGCCCATGTCGATGATCGACGCCACCACCGCCTCACCCGCTGGCGAAGTGAACACCAGCCGCACCGGATCCGCCTTACCCCCGATGCCCAGCGGATGCACCTCCAGCGAGGGCGTATCCGCTGCAATCGAGGGGCAAATCTCCAGCATGTGCGAGCCGAGTACCATGTGCGTTCCCGCCTCGCCCGCGAGGTCGTAGGTGTAGTCCTCCATGAATGACGTGCCGCCGGGCAGACCTTCGGCCATCACCTTCATGACGCGTACCAGCGCGGCGGTCTTCCAGTCGCCCTCGCCGCCGAAGCCGAAGCCCGAGGCCATCAGCCGCTGCGTGGCAATGCCCGGCAACTGGCCCATGCCGTGCAGGTCCTCAAAGGTGTCGGTAAAGGCGCCAAAACCGCCCTCGGTGAGAAACGCCCGCAGCCCAAGCTCGATGCGCGCGGCCACGGCGAGCGCCTCGGCGCGGTCATGGTCCTTGCCGATCGTGTACTGTTCGCGATATTCCGCTACGAGCTGCGCCACCTCAGCTTCGCTGATCTGCGTCATGCGGTCGGTCAGGTCGCCAATGCCGTGGCCGTACACCGAAAAGCCGAAGACGCGCTGCGCTTCCACCTTGTCGCCCTCGGTCACGGCGACATTGCGCATGTTGTCGCCAAAACGCGCCACCTTGAGGTGCTGCGATGCATGCCAGCCCAGTGCGGCGCGCACCCAGGTGGCGATCTCCTCTACAGTCTCGGGGGCCTGCCAGTGGCCGGCAACGACCTTGCGCGGCAGCCGCAGCCGCGCCGTCAGGAAGCCGAACTCGCGGTCGCCGTGCGCGGCCTGGTTCAGGTTCATAAAGTCCATATCGATAGTCGCGTACGGCAAGGCGCGGTTGAACTGCGTGTGCAGATGCAGAAAGGGTTTGCGCAACGACAGCAGGCCGGCGATCCACATTTTGGCGGGCGAAAAGGTATGCATCCACAGAACCAGCCCCACGCAGGCATCCTCGCTGTTCGCTTCGCGGCAAAGCGCGAGGATCTGCTCCGGCGTGGTGAGCACGGGCTTCCACACGACGCGCGCCGGCAGGCTCGCCTCGCCGTCCAGCGACCCGGCAATCGTGCGTGCGTTCGCGGCCACCTGCGCCAGCGTCTCCGGCCCATACAGGTGTTGGCTGCCGGTAACAAACCAAATCTCACGCGCTGCTCCCTTGCTCATACAATCCCCCGTACCCTGGTCAATGGCAAAGCCAGCCTACAGTATGAATCGGTTCTCAGGAACCTTCGCCGTCCAGCAGCGGCTTCTAGGAAACATGAATTTGCTCTTGTGTAAGCGATTTCAGATGAGCTACAACGATAGAGCTCGGAAACGCACGACCTTCCGCTCCGCAGGAGATCGCACCCATGAACCGCGTCCGCTTCGCTTTCCTCCAACGTCGCCTGCTTGGCCACGCTGGTGCCCTGCTGACCTGCTGCGGCCTTTCGAGCCCGGCCCAGACTCCGGCTTCGGCCCATCTCACGCTGGCACCCAACGAGGTCGTCTCGCCGGTCAGCCCCATGCTCTACGGCATGATGACGGAAGAGATCAACCATGCCTTTGATGGCGGTTTGTACGCCGAAATGGTGCAAAATCGCACCTTCCGTGGCAGTTGGGAGGGCATCGTGCACTGGGATCTGGTACGGCACGGCAATGCGCATGCGGCCTATGCCATCGACAAAAGCAGCGGTCCCAGCCAAGCCTTGCCGACCAGCCTCAAGCTGACCGTGGACGCAGCATCCCCCGGCGCGGAAGCGGGCGTCAGCAACGAAGGCTATTGGGGCATGGGCGTCCGCCCGCACACGCCCTATCGCGGCTCGTTCTACGCGAAGGTGAACGATGCCGCGATAGGCCCCGTCACCGCGCGGCTGGTCAACGACGACTCCGGTACCGCGCTCGCGGAGGCACAGGTACCCGTGCACGCCGGCGACTGGTCGCGCTATGAGTACACGCTGACCACGGGCGCGACCCCGCCTTCGGCCAGAAATCACCTGCAACTCCTGGTGGCACATCCCGGAACCCTTTCGCTGCAGGAGGTTTCGCTCTTTCCGCCTACCTTCAACAATCGTCCCAACGGCAACCGACCCGACCTGATGGAGCGCATGGCCGCCCTGCATCCGCACTTTCTGCGCCTGCCCGGCGGCAATTACCTCGAAGGCGACACCCTGGACGATTGGTACAACTGGAAGCAGACCATCGGCCCGCTCGTCGACCGGCCCGGCCACCAGGCCCCATGGACGTACTGGTCGACCGATGGGCTGGGGCTGCTCGAGTTTCTGGAGTGGTGTGAAGACCTGCACATCGAGCCGCTGCTGGCCGTCTACGCCGGGTATGCGCTGCATGGCGCACACGTCACGCCCGGTTCCCAGCTTGAACCCTACGTGCAATCCGCGCTCGATGAAGTCGAATACCTGACCGGCGATGCCAACACGCACTGGGGTGCCGAGCGAGCCAAGAACGGCCATCCCGCGCCCTTTCCCCTGCACTACATCGAAATCGGCAACGAGGACTGGTTCGACAAATCCGGCAGCTACGACGCGCGGTTCGCGCAGTTCGCCCAGGCGCTGCGGAAGCGGTACCCGCAATACAAGCTCATCGCCACCGCGCCCGTGAAGGAGACCGCTTCGGACGCACAGCCGGACATTCTCGACGACCACTACTACAAGTCGACAGGCGACATGCTGGACTTTACGCACCACTACGACAACGCCCCGCGTACCGGCCCGAAGATCTTTGTGGGCGAGTGGGCGACGCTTTCCGGCACACCCACGCCCGACTTCGGCGCGGCGCTGGCCGATGCCGCCTGGATGACGTCCATGGAGCGCAACAGCGATCTGATCCTCATGGCCAGCTACGCGCCGCTGCTGATCAACGTGAACCCCGGGGCCGGCCAGTGGTACACCAACCTCATCGGCTACAACTCGCTCACGTCCTACGCCTCGCCCAGCTTCTACGCACAGAGTTTATTCGCGGGCCACCTGGGCGACGGCACGGTGCGGTCGTCGATCACAGGGGCAGGCGACCGGTTCTTCTATTCGGCGACCGTGGGTTCAACGGACCATGTGTTGCACCTGAAACTGGTGAACGCCTCGAACCTTGACCAGCCGTTAGTGGTCGATCTGCAGGGGGTCGCCGGCGGCCGCAAGGCGGCTGTCACCAGCCTGCACGCGCATACCTACGAGGCCACCAACTCGCTCACGGCTCCGAATCTGATTGAACCTGTCACCTCCACCGCGCGTTTGCCTGCGGGGACGTGGAACCACATCGTGCCGGCGTTGACGATCGAAGTGATCGATATCCCGGTGCGGTGAGATGTTTGCTCGCGCTTGCGCCATCAAGATGACACTTTTGGGCCAGCGGGTGCATCAGATAGCGACCGGTTCAGCCCCTAGCCAAACGTATTGCCGATGCTCTACACTGCGGTTCGCTGTGGGAAAACGGGCTTGGATGCGGGCCGCGCGGTCCATGGTGCTTACCCAGCTTCAAAAACTTCGAAATTTCCTGTAGTCGCCGATCCCATGCCCACTCGCTCGACCCATCGCTGGACGCTTCGGATGCTGATTGTGCTCCTTTGCGTCGCTGCGGCGGCGGTTTCGCTGCGACGCGGCGTGCACGCGGGCACGGAAGACGAGACGGCTCAAACCGCACGGCAGGCATACCAATCCAAGGTTGCCAGCGACTACTCGTATAAATTCGGCGCCGGCTCGCCGTTTTTGCCCTCGAACGCGACCACCGACACCGGCCAGTTTCTCGATCCAAAAAGCTTTCCGACGGCGGCCTACTGCGGCCACTGCCACCAGGCTGCGCAGGAGCAGTGGCGGCAATCGGCCCATGCGAATTCCAACCGCACGCCGTGGTACCAGCGCAATGTGCAGCTGCTGAAGGCCGAAAAGGGCACGGAATACATGCGGCACTGCGAGGGCTGCCATAGCCCTATCGCCGTGGTCTCCGGCCAGATGACCGCAGGCAAGCCGACGACACATTCCTACGACGCCGACGGCATCTCCTGCGCGGTGTGCCATTCCATCCAGAAGGTCACGACGCAGGGCACGGGCAGCTATGTCATGGGCGTGCCGGCCGTGCTGGTCGATGAGAACAACAAACCGATCACCCGCCAGGTCAGCGACGGCGAGATCCTCGCCCACCTCGACCGCCACTCCAAGGCGGTGATGAAAGATTTTTATCGCACGCCCGAGTACTGCGCCAGCTGCCACAAGGCCGCGCTGCCGCATGAGCTGAACGACTACAAATGGCTGCGGGCGTTTTCGGTGTATGACGAATGGCAGGCCTCCTCCTTTGCGAAACAGTCGCCGCTGCCGTTTTACACAAAGGATGCGGTCTCCACCTGCCAGACCTGCCACATGCAGCGCGAAGCGCTTGTGGGCCGCGACCCCGGCGCCAAGAATGGCAAGTTCGCCTCGCACCGCTGGCTGGGTGGCAATACGCTGGTGCCGCAGTTCTACAACTACCCGGAACAGTCCGCGCGGATCGTTCAGTTCCTCAAGACAAACGTCTTTAACGTGGACCTGTTTGCGCTGGAGCGCGATGGCGATGCCGCGCAAACGGCAGCCAACACCGCCGCCGACGCGAACCTGGTGGCCCCGCTTGGGCTGACCGCTTACAAGGTCGCTCCCGGCGAGCACCTGACCGCCGATGTGGTTATCCAGAACAAGGGCATCGCGCACAGCCATGTACCCGAGCAGCGCGATATGTATGAATCCTGGGTCACCTTCACGGTGAAGGACGCGCAAGGCAAGGTGCTCGCACAAAGCGGCGCCCTGCAGCCGAACGGGGAGCTCGATGGACAGGCCCATAGTTTTACCAACCGCTTGATCAACGTGAAAGGCGGCATCAACGACCTGCACCAGGTGTGGGATAACCGCGTTGTGGCCTATAACAACTCCATTCAGTCGGGCCGTTCGCAGGTGGTGCGTTACAGCTTCCGCATGCCGGCCGCGGCGGAGGGCGCGGTCACGCTCACGGCGACAATCAAGTACCGGCGCTTCGACCAGCACTTCCTCGACTTCGGCATAGGCAAGCACTATGACGAACCGATTGTCGATATGATCACCGCCAGCCGGGTCATCAACGTCGGCAATAACGCGGTCACGCCGCCGGCCGAGGGCGAAAACAAGGAGTGGATGCGCTGGAACAACTACGGCATCGCGCTGCTGGACGCGCAGCAGTATGCCTCGTCGTTTGCGGCCTTTGAGCACGTTGCGGAGCTACGGCCCGATTACGCCGATGCCTACACCAACATGGCCATTGCCGAGATCCAGTGGCAGCACTACAACGAAGCGCGCCCACACCTTGAGAAGTCGCTCGCACTGGCGCCGGGCAACGCCCGCGCGCTTTACTACCGTGCGCTGGTGGAGCGGAATGCCGGCAATCTGGATCTGGCGATCGCCGATCTGGGTGAGGTGCTCAAAGGTTTTCCGCTTTCGAAAGACGCGCATCGTGAGCTTGGGTTTTCGCTCTATCAGCAGCACAAATATCCCGATGCTCTGGTGCAATACGTGGCCTTGCAGGCCATCGATCCGGACGATCTGGCAGCGCACTACAACCTGTCGATTCTTTACCGCCGGCTTGGCATGAAGGATAAGGCAACGAGCGAAGCCGCCCTGTTCGCCGACCAGAAAGACGATCCCACGGCCAGCGCCTTTGCGCTCGATTACCTGCGCCACCACACGGAAATCGCCAATGAAAGCGTGCCCTGGCATACGCATGAGCTCAGCGGTGTGACGCAGACGGCGGCGCACGACGATGCGCCGAAGGCTGCCGGCGCACCGGCTGCCGGCGGGCGCTAAATAGATCGGGCCTTCAGCCCTCACCCGCACGGCCCTTTTCTAGACTTAGACCTTTCGGCCTAGGCTGGTATAGGACGCGCCATTGGCGCTGAAGATTGACCTGCCTCGATCCGCTTACAACTTCCGGTTGCGTTGTTTTCCCTAGCCCACGCGCGATTTTCCTTGCGTCCCTCGCGCCTTCCGGCATGATAGAAGCATGAACATCATGGCGGTAGCGCGCCGAGCCCGCGTCTCCACAGCCACCGTATCGCGTGTCATCAACGGCACCGCCTTTGTCGCCCCGGCAACGGCGGAACGGGTGCGCAGTGCTATCGATGTACTCAATTTCTATCCGGATGTGAATGCACGCACGTTGGGCTCCGGCCGCAGCGGCATGTACGGCTTGATTATCTCGGACATCACGAACCCGTACTTCCCCGAGCTCGTAAAGGCCTTTGAGGATATCGCTGTCGAGCATCGGCAAGAGATCCTGATTGCGAACACCAACTACGATCCCAAGCGCATGGAAAACTGCGTTGCTCGCATGTTGCAGCGCAAGGTGGACGGCGTGGCCATCATGACCTCCGAGATGGACGACCGGCTGATCAAGACTTTTGCGCAGCGGCAGATCCCGCTGGTGTTCATGGATGCTCCCGTGAGCGGGCCGCGCGTGAGCGTCGTGCGCGTGCACTATGAGGCCGGGGTTAAGGCCGCGATGGAGCACCTGTTCACGCTGGGACACAGAGACATTGCCTTCATCAGCGGGCCGCTCACGCTGGCCTCCGCCGCGCTGCGCGCCAAGGCGTTTCGGCAGGCGATGGAGCAGCACGGGGTCAACGGCGATCCGCTATGGCTGCAGGAGGCCGATCATCGCGTCGAAGGCGGCGCGCATGCGATGCGGCGCATCTTGCGAGGCGGTGAAAGCCGCAGCAAAAGCGCGAGGGGTGGGCTGCCCACCGCCGTGCTCGCCTCAAACGACCTCACCGCCATCGGCGCGATGGTCGCCATCCATGAGGCGGGCCTCCGCATCCCGCAGGACATCTCGGTTATCGGCTTCGACGGGATCGAGCTGAGCGCCTATACCCAACCGGCGCTGACCACTTTAGTGGTGCCTCGTCGCGAGCTGGCCGCGCTTGCCTTTCGCAGCCTGCTGCAGCACAAAGACGGCCCCGCGCAGGGCATACCGAGCCAGGAGCATGTCATCGAGCCGAAGCTGGTGATTCGCGCCTCCACAGCGCCGTTGGGCAAAAAGGCATAACGCTGCGGAAAGCCAAGCGTCCCGTGTAAGCGGTTGCACAATGCGACCTTCCTGGTGCATGCTTAGGTGCACTTCCTTACAGATTTCTTTGAGGGTTTAAGATGATGCGAGCGCGTTTGTCTCTTTTGTTCCTGTTTGCCTCTGTCACGGTGGCGCAGACGCCAGGCGTGCCCAGCGCACGTTGGAGCGAGGCCAAAGCGCAGGCCTGGTACGACCATCAGCCCTGGCTGGTCGGTGCGAACTTTATTCCGTCAGACGCGATCAACGAGTTCGAGATGTTTCAGGCCGGCAGCTTCAATCCAGCACTGAACGACAAGGAACTCGGCATGGGCGAATCGATCGGCATGAATACCATGCGCGTGTTTTTGCAGGACCAGCTTTGGCTTTCGGACCCCAAAGGATTTCAGGCACGGCTGAACCAGTTTTTGGACATCGCCGCAAAGCACCACATCAAGCCTCTTCTGGTCCTTTTTGATTCCTGCTGGGATACGGCGCCGCATCCGGGTTCGCAGCGCCCGCCCATTCCGGGGGTGCATAACTCCGGCTGGGTGCAGAGCCCCGGCAAGCAGCGTTTGCTGGACCCCGCTGCGGAGCCGCAGTTGAAGGCCTATGTGCAAGGCATTGTGGGCGCGTTTGCCAATGACGACCGCATCCTGGGCTGGGACGTGTGGAACGAACCGGACAACAAAGGCGGCGATGCGGAGGCGGACGTCACGGCCAAGGTGCAGCGAGTCGACGAGTTGCTGCCGAAAGCCTTTGCCTGGGCAAGGGCCATGCACCCCACGCAACCGCTGACCAGCGGCGTGTGGGTGGGCGACTGGAGCCACCCTGAGAAGGAAAGCCCGACCACCAAAATTCAGCTGGCGGAGTCGGACGTGATCTCGTTCCACAACTACGAGTGGCCCGAAGGTTTCGAAGGCCGCATCAAGGAGCTGCAGCCGCTGCACCGCCCCTTGCTCTGCACGGAATACATGGCGCGCGGAGCGGGCAGCACCTTTGACACCATTCTGCCCATCGCGAAGCAGTACCACGTGGCCGCGATCAACTGGGGTCTCGTGGCCGGTAAAACGCAAACCTATCTCCCATGGGATTCCTGGGTTCGCCCTTACGTCTATGTACAGCCAACGGTCTGGTTTCATGAGGTCTTCAAGCAGGACGACACACCGTACCGCCAGCACGAGGTCGATCTGATGCGCACGCTCACGGGACGGGGTACCGCGACGCCAGGGGCCGCTTCCAGTACGGAGTGAGATACCATCTTGCTATCAGGAGTCGGTGATGCGCACCCTTGTGGACCTTCCCAAAGAAGACATATTTCTGCTGAACAAGCTCGCCAAAGCCGGGAAAGTTTCACGGACCGCTTTGGTGCAGGAAGCAGTGAATAAGTACCTTGCGCCACATAAGAGTTCCAGCCTGCGGGCATTTCTAGGTATTTGTCCCGAGATAGAGGATGGCATGGCGTATCAAGAACGAATACGGGGCGAATGGGATCGGTGATTGCTGTTTTCGATTCCAATATACTAATCGACCTCCTCCGTGGAATCGAAGCGGCTGCTGATGAGATAGAACGCCATGAAATCAAAGAGATTAGTGTGATTACGTGGATGGAGGTCTTGGCCGGCGTCCCTTTCGAACGCCAAGGGGACGTTCGGGATCTGTTGAGCAGGTTTGATAAAGTGCCCATCACGGACGACATCGCTGAGCAAGCCGTTGTTGAACGGCAAGCCCGTAGGATCAAGTTGCCTGATGCCGTTTTGATCGCGACCGCAATCGTTCGAGGCGGTCAGCTGATCACTCGTAATACCAGAGACTTCCCTGCCGAGGAAAGGCATATTCGCATTCCATATCGGCTCACAACACCCTGACTGAACTTCATACCCGTCTGCACCATACTGGAAGTTTCACATCTAGAGCGTCTCGCCTTATGTTCGTCCATCACTTCGCATTCGCGATGCTTGCCGCCGCCTTTAGCCTGTCTTTGTGCGCTCAGATCTCGCCCTCAAGTGCTCCGGCCGATGCCAAACCTGCGCTCCCTGGACACTTCACTGACGCCACTTTCGCGAGCGGCGTCGCGTTCACCGGCGTGGCTTCGCATACCGCGCACAAATACCTGATGGAAACCATGGGCTCGGGTGTGGCGGCGTTCGACTTCGACAATGATGGCCGGCTCGACCTCTTCTTCGTGAACGGCGCGCCGCTCACCGATCCCACGCCCAAGGGCACCGTCCCCGCCAAGCTCTCGCCCAAAGACTGGAACCGTCTCTACCACCAGCGTAAGGATGGCACCTTTGAAGACGTGACCGAGAAAGCGGGCTTGCAGGGGGTCGGCTACGGCATGGGTGTCGCCGCGGGTGACTTCGACAATGATGGCTTCGAAGACCTATACGTGACCGGGTACGGCGGCAATCACCTGTACCGCAACAACGGTAACGGCACCTTCACCGACATCACCGCAAAATCCGGCACCGGCGGCGATCCCACACCCGGCAACTCGTGGTCTACCAGCGCCGCCTGGGTCGATCTCGACAACGACGGCCTGCTCGATCTTGTCGTGCTGCGTTACGTGCATTGGGACTTCGACGACGTGTGGTGCGGCGAGCATCGCGAGGGCTACCGCGCCTACTGCCACCCGGACATCTTCCCGGCGATCGCGCCGCTGGTGTACCACAACAACGGCAACGGCACGTTTACCGAACAGGCCTCCAAATTCGGGCTGAATACGCCCGGCAAAGGGCTTGGCATCGCCCTCGCCGACTTCGACCGCGACGGCAAAATCGATCTGGCTGTTGCGAACGACTCCATGCCGGAGTTCCTCTACCGCAACAAGGGGGACGGCACCTTTGAAGAGACCGGCCTGCTCGCCGAGATTGCCGTCGACGGCGACGGCCGCACGTACGCCGGCATGGGCATCGACTTCCAGGACTACAACAACGACGGCCTGCCCGACCTTGTGATCACCAACCTGGCGAACCAGAAGTACGCGCTGTACCGCAACAACGGCGACGGCTCCTTTACCTACGACACCTATGTCGCGGGGCTTGCGCCGATGACGCTGTTGCACTCCGGCTGGGGCATCCGTTTTATCGATTACGACAACGACGGCAAAAAGGATCTGCTCATCGCGCAAGGCCACGATCTAGACACGGTCGAGCTGAACTATCCGCAGCTGCGCTACAAGGAACCCATGCTGCTGGCGCGCAACATGGGCGACGGCACCTTTGCCGATGTTTCCGCGCAGTCCGGCAGCGTTTTCGCGGAGCGCTGGGTGAGTCGCGGCATGGCGGTCGGCGATCTCGACAATGATGGCCGGCTCGATGCGGTGGTGGCGACCAACGGCGGCCCCGCACACCTGCTGCACAACGAAACCGCCACCGCCAATCACTGGCTGACGCTGCTGCTTGTGGGGCACAAGAGCAACCGCGATGCCATCGGCGCGGAAATCAAGGTGACCACCGCGCAGGGAACGCAGCTTTGGACTGTATCGACCGCCGGCAGCTATCTTTCGTCCAACGATAAGCGGGCGCACTTCGGCCTGGGCAGTGACACCGAAGCGGCTACGGTCGAGATCCGCTGGCCCAGCGGCCTCAAACAAACGCTCGAGCATGTGCATGGCGACCGGCAGGTCCAGGTGGATGAACCGGTCGCATCCGGGACAGACGCACACCAAGCGGCGAGGCTTGACAGGAGCGCTGTAAAGCGGTGATGGTGCATAACGATGGCAAGTAGCACGCAATCTCAGAAAGTACGACACACCCTTCCGGCCCTGTTCGCCGGATTGGCCCTCAGTGGCCTTGCCTACGCACAAAATCCAAGCCCTTCGCCGCTGGAGAAAGAAGCGCAGCGCCCCGTCGAAGGGGCGCAGATGGCCTCACCCGGCGGATCCACCACGGGAGGCGCGCATGCGGCGGTTCTCGACGCGCAACATCGGCCCATCACAGCCGGCGGTTTTGTCACCTCGGGTCCGATCATCTTCCAGGACATTGCTAGGCAGGCGGGGCTCGCCGCCTGGACGCACCGCATGGGCACGCCGCAAAAGACAAACATCGTCGAAAGCGTGGGCTCGGGCGTCGCTCTGCTTGATTACGACAACGACGGCTGGCTCGACATCTATCTCGTGAACGGCTCGACGGTCGAAGCTGAGGCAGGTAACGCCAAGGCCCCCCACGCTGCGCTCTTCCATAACAACCACGACGGCACCTTCACCGACGTCACCGCCAAGGCCGGTGTGGCGAATGACCGTTGGGGCTTTGGCGCCGTGGTGGCCGATTACGATAATGACGGCTGGCCCGACCTGTACGTCTCCAACTACGGTAAGAACCGGCTGTACCACAACAACCGCAACGGCACCTTCACCGATGTCGCCGAGAAGGCCGGCGTCACTGTCGGCGCCTGGTCCACCGGCGCCACCTGGGGCGATTACGACGGCGATGGTCAGCTCGACCTCTTCGTGCCCGGCTATGTCCATCTCGATCCCGCGGAACAGGCTTCACAGGCTGGCGACGCCGGTCCACACGCCTTTTGCGAGTTCCGCGGCGTGAAGGTCATGTGCGGTCCGCGCGGCTTGAAGGGCGAACCCGACCATCTCTTCCACAACAACGGTAACGGCACCTTTACCGACGTCAGCCAGCATGCGGGCGTGGCCGATGCAAACCACTACTACGGCCTTGCCTCACTGTTCATCGATGTCAATAACGACGGCAAACCGGACCTCCTCGTCGCCGATGACTCCACGCCCAACTACCTGTACCTGAACAAGGGCGACGGCACCTTTGAGGATGCGAGCTTCGCTTCCGGTTATGCGCTCAACGAGAGCGGCCGTGAAACGGCTTCCATGGGCATCGCCGCCGGCGACCTCACGCACAACGGCCGCATCGACATCTACAACACGACCTTCTCCGACGACTACAAACCCCTGTATCGCAATGACGGCGATGCGAACTTCACCGATGTTTCCTATCAGGAGGGCATCGCCGAACCCACCATTCCGTTTCTCGGCTGGGGCGACGCCTTTTTCGATTACGACAACGACGGCTGGCTCGATCTGCTCACCGTAAACGGCCACGTCTACCCGCAGGTCGACGCGCAAAACTGGGGCACCACGTGGGCGCAGCGCCCGCTGCTCTTCCACAACGTAAAGGGCAAGCTGACGCCCGTACCGGCAGTGGAAGGCACGGGGCTCGCCAAGCTCGCCACTTCGCGCGGCATGGCCTACGGCGATCTCTTCAACGATGGGCATACCGCAGTCGTTGTAAATAACATGGACAGCACACCGTCGCTCTTTCGCGATGTGGTGCAGAGCGGCAACCATTGGATCGGCTTCCGCCTCATCGGCGCGCCCTCGAGCGAGGCCGGCAAACCCGGCAGCCCGCGCGATGCCATCGGCACGACGATCTGGGTCACTGCGAATGGCTTTCGGCAACGTGGGGACGTGACCGCGGGCGGCAGCTTCGCCTCAAGCTCCGACCAGCGGCCGCACTTCGGCCTTGGCACTGCCGCGGCAATCGAAAAGATCGAGGTGCATTGGCCCAGCGGCCGCACCGAAACGATTACGCCACCGGCTAAGGTCGATGCCCTGTACACCCTCACCGAGGGCAAGGGCCTGAGCGCTTTACGATGAACCTGCACGCACATGCAGCCTCGCGCAGCAATGCAGCAACTTCGCGCGCGTACGCAGTTTTCGCACAACAACGCAGTGTCATCTCGACCGAAGCAGACATCCACCGTCTGCGCAGTGGAGAGACCTGCAGTTCGGCCCTGTGTCTAAGAACTTTCTCGGAACTTTCTCGGAGACCTGATGAAACCTTCACTTTTGTTTGCTTCCCTTCTCGCCATTGCTCCGTTAGCCCAGGCCGCCGTTAAGGTCTCTTCGTGGGGCAAAACGCAGGCCGGGCAGCCCGTGAGCCTATACACCCTGACCGACAACCAGGTCACGGTGCAGATCACCGACTTCGGCGCACACATTGTCAGCATCGAAACGCCGGACCGCACGGGCAAGCGCGCCGATGTGGTGCTTGGGTATAAGGATCTTATCGGCTATGTGGCCGATTCCAAGACCTACATGGGCTCGGTCGTGGGCCGGTATGGCAACCGCATTGCCAAGGGCACGTTTACGCTCGACGGCACGGCGTACCACATCCCCACCAACGACCACGGCAACATGTTGCACGGCGGCACGCTGGGCTTTGATCGCAAGGTGTGGACTGGGCAGAAGATCAAAAATGGCGTGGACCTTACCCTGGTCAGCCCCGATGGCGACATGGGTTTTCCCGGCGAGCTGACGGCGCACGTGCGCTACACGCTCGACGGCACCTCGCTGCACATCGACTACACCGCCACGACGACGAAGCCGACCGTGCTGAACCTTACGAACCACAGCTATTTCAACCTCGGCGGGGACGGCAGCGGCACCATTCTTGATGAGGTCATCACCCTGCCCGCCGACCGTTACACACCGGTCGATGCAACGCTGATCCCCACCGGGGAACTCGCGCCTGTCGAAGGGACACCGCTCGACTTCCGCCAGCCCACTGCCATTGGCAAGCGCATCAACGATCCCAATGATCAACTGAAGATTGCCGGCGGCTACGATCATAACTTCGTGCTCAACGGCACAGGATCGGGCCTGCACCTCGCGGCGAAAGTCGACGACCCCGCCAGCGGCCGCACGCTGACCGTGATGACCACCGAGCCGGGCGTACAGTTTTATACCGGCAATTTTCTCGATGGCACACTCATCGGGTCCAGCGGCAAACCGTACCTGAAGAATGGCGGCTTCTGCCTGGAAACACAGCACTTCCCCGACTCCCCCAACGAGCCCAGCTTTCCCTCCACCACCCTCAACCCGGGCCAGACCCTGCATTCGGAAACGGTGTTCACCTTCGGCGTGCAGCCGTAAATGGTAGTTCTTTTAAATTAGTGCCGGAGCTCACGTGCGATCTTGCCTTTTTACGTCTCTTCTTATTTTCGTTGCAAGTTGCCTGCCCGCAGCTTCGGCTCAGAACACAAGTGCAACTCCGCCAAACACGGCGAACACCTTCCATAACCCACTGCTGCCCTCCGGACCAGACCCCTGGGTGATCGCCTACAAAGGCATGTACTACTACATGAACTCTACGGGCCGGAACCTGACCATCTGGGCCACGCCCGACATCACCGACCTGCAACACGCGCGCAAAAAGATCGTGTGGACGCCGCCCGCCGAGGGCCCTTACAGCCATGATCTGTGGGCACCGGAGCTGCATCGCTTCGACGACCGCTGGTACCTGTACTTTGCCGCTGATAAAGGCGACAACGAATCGCACCGCATCTTTGTGCTTGAAAACCGCTCGGACGATCCGCTGGAAGGCACGTGGACGATGAAGGGCCAGGTGTCGGACGTGACGAACAAATGGGCGATCGATGCTTCCGCGTTCGAGGTCGCAGGGCAGCGTTATCTCCTCTGGTCGGGCTGGCAGGGCGACAACGACGGCGAGCAGGACATCTTCATCGCGCACCTCAGCAATCCCTGGACGATTGACTCCGGCCGCGTCCTGATTTCGTTTCCAAAATACGCTTGGGAGCACGTCGGCGATCTGCCGAACCGGCCCGCACTGCCGCATGTTGAAGTGAACGAAGGTCCCGAGATGCTGCAGCATGGCAACGATCTGTTTCTGGTCTACTCGGGCTCTGCCTGCTGGACGGATTACTACGAGCTTGGAGTGTTGCAGGCACACGCGGGCGACAATCTGCTCGATCCTGCGTCATGGCACAAGTTCGATCACCCCTTTTTTCGCCAGAACCGTGCGGCGGGTGTCTTTGGCCCGGGGCATAACGGCTTCTTCAAATCGCCCGACGGCAAGCAGGACTGGATCATCTACCACGCCAACCCAGGCAGTGGGCAAGGCTGTGAAGCACAGCGCTCGCCGCGCGCGCAGCCCTTCACCTGGAATGCCGATGGTACGCCCAACTTCGGCGAACCGGTGTCGCCGCAAACAGCATTGCCAAAGCCTTCGCGTTGATCTTCTTGTTGCGCGCCAGCAGATCCAAGTGTGGCTGTCTTCTCGACCGCAGCGAAGCGTCTTGGAGAGACCCGCAGTTGTATGAGCCTCAAGCGTTGCGCCCCGCCTCATACACCTTCAACTGCACGTACGCGGCGGTCAGCAACGGCGCGTGTACGCCTTGCGCACGATCGAGCATATCGCTCAGGATATGGTCTGCCTCCACCGGCGCGCCCTTGATCATGTCACGGTACATCGATGAGGTCAGTGCCGAGCCGTGCTCCGTCATACGCGCGAGGTGATCGGCCAGCATCGCTTCCTCGGGCGGATAGCCGTTGGCGGTGGCGATGTCGGTGCATTCTTTCACCACGGCGTGCGCAAACGACCCACCGCGCACCACCTCACTGGCCTGCCCGATCGTGCCGCGCGCCAGGATGCAGATGGTGCCGATGCTTGCCAGAATCCACCATTTTTGCCAGAGGGTGGCAATGATGTCCGGTTGCAAGATCGCGTAAAAACCCGCACCTTGCATCGCTTGATCGATGGCCTCCGTGCGGGCCGTGCGCATCCGGTCGCGTTCGCCGTAGCTCAGCTCGCCGAGGTTGGTTTTCTGGTGCACGCGGCCGTCGGCATCCATGTCGGCCACGATGCGCACGGAGCCGCCCAGCACATGCGCTGCCCCGAAACGCTCGTCCAGCACGGAGAGCTGCCGCATGCCGTTCAGGATCGGCAAGATCGCCGTATTTGGACCGATAGCCGGAGCAACATCTGTCATCGCGCCCTCCAGCTGATAGGCCTTCGTGCTGAGGACGACGAGGTCGAAGCTTTCAGGCGTTGTGCGTAACGCAGCTGCCGTGAGCACCTTCGGCTGCACGGTGAACTCGCCTTCCGGCGTCACCACCGTAAGCCCTCGTTCGCGTATCTGTGCAGCGCGCGGTTCGCGCAGCAAAAACGTCACATCGCGTCCAGCCTGCACCAATCTCCCGCCGAAATAACCGCCGGTCGCCCCGGCACCCACCACCAAAATGCGCATTCGCTCGTTACCCTTCCGCCTCTCGTGCGCGCTTGGCCAGCAAAGGCAAACCGAGGTTGCCAAACGCAACACGGCCCTGCCTTCAGGGGGCAGGGCCGTTGTTTCCCGTGAAAGGAGGAAGAAAGAATGTTCCAGATAAACATTCGTTTCAGCCTCGCGATCCATTTGCCTTTGCGATGGATTGCCGCTCTGGCTTACCTCGTCAGGTAATCCATAACAACTCCCGGTGGTTTGGAGCCCACCGGGAGTCCTATTCACAGAATACGCTGCTCGCTCCATCTTGCAAGACATTTTTCCTAACCCAAAAGCGGCATGCAACTAAGCGGTCGCCTGCTCTTCCAGGTGCAGCGAGAGCTCTTCCCACTCCGCCGAAAGGTCCTCATGCCGGCTGCGCAGGTCGTTGAGTTCGGTTGCGAGGGCGCGCGCGCTGTCGGCGGTGTGGTACATCGCCTGCTGCTGTTCGGCTCCCTGGATGCGCTCTTCCAATGCCGGCAACTCGCCTTCAATCGCAGAAACGCGATCTTCGATCTGTTTGAGTTTTAGCGGGTTGACGCGTTTAGCTGAAGGCTTCGGGTTGGGCTTCACCGGAAGTAGCGAACCTTCGATCTCATGCGTCGATGCACCGTTCCAGTGCGGTCGTACCACGCTGCGTACTGCCCCATTGCCGTTGCCGACAGGGTCCACAGGCTGACTTTCAACCTCCACGCTCGGGGGCGCCGTGCTTCCGATGGACTCGGGCTCCGGCGCATCCTCGGTCTTCAAGCCCACCTGCTTTACGGGCTTGAACATGCCGGTAGCGGCGTCGATGCTGCCGCCGGTGGCGCCGTCCGTTTTCATGCGTGCCGCCGCCTCGGATGTCGTCGCCGGGGCACCGCCCCCTTTGCGATGCATGTAATCTTCGTAGTTGCCGGGGTAGATGTGCACCCGCCGCTCTTCCACCTCAAAGACGCGCGTTGCCAGACCGTCGATGAAATAACGGTCGTGCGAAACAAACAGCACCGTTCCGCTGAAGTTGCGCACCGCATCCAGCAGCACGTCCTTGGCTCGCATATCGAGATGGTTGGTCGGCTCATCGAGCAGCAGAAAGTTCGCCGGGGACACCAGCATCCGCGCCAACGCATACCGATTGCGTTCACCGCCCGAAAGCACGCCCAGCTTCTTAAAGACATCGTCACCGGTAAAGATGAAGCAGCCTAGTAAGGACCGCAGCGTTACCACGTCGACGCGCGGATTGGAGCCGGTGATGTCGTCGAGCATCTTGGCTTCAGGGTTCAGCACCTTGTACTGGTCCTGCGCGAAGTAATCTGCGGCAACATTGTGGCCATGCTTGATGGTGCCGCTTGTCGGCTTTTCCAGGCCGGCGAGCATGCGCAGCAGCGTCGATTTGCCCGCACCGTTCACACCGACCAGCGCGACGCGATCGCCGCGATCAACCGTAAACTCCACCTCTTCCAGCACACGCTTCACACGCCCGTCGGGGCCGGGGTAGTGCTTGGTCAGGTTCTTGACCTCCAGCACCGTGCGCCCGCTCGCCGGGGGCTGCGGAAAGGTGAAATGAATGGTGGCTTCTTCTTCCGGCACCTCGATGCGCGCGATCTTGTCGAGTTCCTTGATGCGCGATTGCACCTGCTTGGCCTTAGTGGCTTGCGCGCGAAAACGGTTGATGAACGCTTCCAGATCCTCAATGCGTTCGCGCTGATTTTTGTACGCGCTCATCAGCTGCGTGCGGCGCTCGTCCTTCAATGTCAGGTACTTTGAGTAGTTGCCGTGATACACATGCATCCGCTTGTTCCAGACCTCCACCGTTTTGCTTACGGTTTGGTCGAGAAAATAGCGGTCATGCGAGATGAGAATGAACGCGTTCTCGTAGCCCTGCAGATATGCTTCCAGCCAGTTGCGCGATTCCAGATCCAGATGGTTTGTCGGCTCATCGAGCAACAGCAACGACGGCTTTTGCAGCAGCAGTTTGGCGAGTGCGATGCGCATCTGCCAGCCGCCCGAAAACTCTTCCGTGCGCCGCTCCCAGTCTTCCTTGCTGAAGCCCAGGCCGCCCAGCACCGCGCCCACCTGCGCATCGAGCGTGTAGATGTCGTGCACATGCAACAGCTCGGCAATTTCCGAATAGCGATCGGCCGCGGCCGCATACTCGCGCGACTTCGGGTCGGCTTCGCTCATCGTGTGCGTCAGCTGCTCGTACTCGACCTCCAGCGCCAGCAACTCGTCGAAGACGCTCAGGCATTCCTGAAACACGCTGCGCCCCGAGAGCGCCAGCCCATCCTGCGGTAGATAACCCAACGTCATGCCGCGCGTGTGCGTGCGCTGGCCGTAGTCGAGTCCTTCCATGCCCGCCAGGACCTTCAGCAGCGTCGATTTGCCCGTGCCGTTGCCACCCACCAAACCCGTGCGCTCATTGGGCGTGATGAGCCAGTTGACCTCTTCAAACAACAGCTTGTGCCCGAAGCGCTTCCCTGCGCCAGAAAGTTGTAACATCGCTCCTTTATTCTCGCATTCCGCAGGACCCGGGAACTTCACGACGCGAACCGGGAAGACATGTCCGGCGATTCACCCGCCCAGGACGCCCAGCTCATTGCCATGCAATAGCTTGCGCAGGGTTTCCATGTCATGCTGCCGATGCTCGATTTCCTCGTGCAACGAGCGCCCGGCCGGCACGTCGATCGTCTCCTCCGAGGCACGCAGCAGGGAATGGAGCTCCTCCGACTGGGCCAGCGCCGTCCACATCGCACGCTCCACCCTGGCGCTTTTTTCGGCAATCATGGTTTGCAACCCGAGCCGATGACCCACGTGGCAAAGGTACTCCTTCGTGCCGCCCCGCTGCTCCATGCTCATCACGCCGCCACATTCCGGGCAGGCCTGTTCGGTAAGTGTTGCCTTTACGGGAGTCCGCAGATTCGGTTCCACGCGATGGTCCCCCATGCTCAACCTCACCAGCAGCGGCGCCATTTCCGCCAGCCGCAAAATGTATTGCACATTGACGCCGCGAATCGCGCTTTCCGGCATGGAACGGTAAGCCGCCTCCTCCGGGTCCTGCACGATTGCCGCACCGCCGTGCTGCTGAATCTCCCACAGACCGGCAGCGCCATCGTCGAGCAGGCCCGTGAGCACAACGCCCGTCACCCGCTCACCAAACGCGGCTGCCGCCGAGCGAAACATCACGTTGATGCTGGGGCGCTGCAGTCCTTCCCGAGGACCGTGCCCCAGATGCACAGCGTCGGCGCCGAGGATCAGATGATGATCCGGAGGCGCGACATAGATGTGTCCCGGTCGAATCGGTTCGCCTTCTTCGGCGTGACTGGCCCCCAGTGGCCCGGCAGCATTCAGGATGGCCGGCAAGGTGACCTCACTGCGCTCAAAGAGATGCAGCGTGACAAAGACGGCCGCCGGCAAATCGCCCGGCAAGCGGGACACCAGTTCCCGCAGGGCAGCTACGCCCCCTGCAGAGGCGCCAATGACGATTCTGTCGCGCGACACCATGGCCGTTCGATGCGAAAAAGCGCGACGAGCGTAATGGTGCCGATGCGGGGGACGGCTCCGTCGCCCCGCATCGGCACCGCCTGGACGCTCCCCGCTTCCCCGGCCAACGCAAAAACCGCAATCGGACGTATGCTGGTAGCAAAACCGGGCCGCCCGAAAAGCGAGCAAAACCTGCGGCCACGGCGTTCCTTCCATCTGCTTCCGCGATGGAGGCACACCACCGAAAGCAGCAACAGCAAAGAGCAATAGCAAAGAGTAATAGCGAAAAGCAATAGCGAAAAGCAATGGCAAACGAAGAGCAAACCATCGACAGCGAGTCCCGCGAAGCGCAAACGGCGGCACAACGCCCAAATCCGGAATTTCCAGACAGCGGCCCGCTGCGGGAAGTCGCCCCGCTCCCCCATACGCAGGAGATGACGGTCGACAGCGATGGCGTCGAGCTGCGCCCGCCCGCCTTGCCCTACCCCGTGGTCGCCATCGGGGCCTCTGCGGGCGGATTGAATGCGTTTCGGGAGATCCTTGAGAACCTGCCGGTGCAGACCGGCATGAGCTTTGTGCTCGTCACGCACCTCGCGCCCCAGCAGAAAAGCTATCTGGCCGAGATCATGGAGCGGTTTACCGCCATGCCGGTGCTGGCCATCGAAGGGGAACAGCGGCCCTTGCCGGACCAGGTGTATGTGCTGCAACCCAATCAGCTGGTGCGCCTGCAGGGCGGCCTTTTTCATCTGCAGGAGCGCGCGGAAACGGATAAAAGCCCGCGCACGATCGATATCTTCTTCCAATCCGTAGCCCTGGACCAGAAGAACTTTTGTGTGGGCGTGGTGCTCTCCGGAGCCGCCGGGGACGGCGCGGAAGGCATGAAGGCCATCAAAGGCGAGGGCGGCATCACCGTGGTGCAAAGCCCGGAGTCAGCCGTCCAGAGCGGCATGCCGCGCTCTTCCATTGCCGCCGACCATGTGGACGTGGTGCTGCCGCCGGCCGAGCTCGCCCTGGAGCTTGGCCGCATCGCGCAGCAGTTCCTAAGGCCGGAACTGCGGCCGCTCGAAAACGGCAAGGCACCCGAAGGGGAAGACCATGCCTTTGAACGCATCCTGCGTTTGTTGCGCAATCTTTCCGGGCTGGAACTGACGCAATACAAGCCCGAAACCTTGCGCCGCCGTATGGCCCGGCGCATGATCCTGCTGCGGCTCAGCACCCTGAGCGACTACCATCGCCTGCTGCAGACCCGCGGGGACGAGTTGCGCGCTCTGCAGGAAGACATGCTCATCAGCGTCACGCGGTTTTTCCGTGACACCGAGTTCTGGGATGTGCTGCAAACCACCGTGCTGCCCGCGCTCTTCCAAGACCGGCCTGCCGGTAAGCCGATCCGCGTATGGTGTGCCGGCTGCGCAACCGGGGAAGAAGCCTACTCCTTCGCTATCGCCCTGCAGGAGTTTGTCTCGCTGAATGGGCTCGATGCGCCGGTGCAGATCTTCGGCACCGATGCCAGCGAGCACTCCATCGAAAGAGCCCGCAACGCCATCTATCCGGAAACGAGCATGATGGAGATCTCGCCGGAGCGCCAGCAGCGGTTCTTCGTCAAGTCCGAGCGCGGCTTTCAGGTTGCCAAGCGCGTGCGCGATACCTGCATCTTTGCCAAGCAGAACCTGTGCAACGACCCGCCGTTTTCCCATATCGACATCCTCAGCTGCCGCAACGTCATGATCTATTTCAACCCGGTGCTGCAGCGGCAGATCATGTCCACCTTCCACTACGCGCTGGAACCGGGCGGGTATCTGCTGCTGGGCATGTCCGAGGGCCTGCGCGACTTCGGCGAGGCCTTTGTTACGGTCGATCGCAAGCGCAAAATCTACACCAAAACCGGCAGCAGCCTGGCCGCCGGCTACGAGGCCACACGCAGCTATCGCGCCTCCGCGGCCAATCCCAGCGGCAGACCGCTGGCCGACAACGAGGCGACCTCCTGGGCTGAGCTGGAACTGCAGCGCGCCGCCGACCGCATGGTGCTCGCGCGCTTCGGTCCGCCGGGCCTCATCGTCGATGACCGGATGCATGTGCTGCAGGCACGAGGGCAAACCACGCCGCTCATTCAGCTCTCGCCCGGCGCGGTCAGCTGGCATCTGGTACGGGTCTTGCGCGAGGACATCGCGAAGGTGGTGGAGAGAGCCGTTCAACGCTCGATCGAAGAAAACATTCCTGTTGCCATCACCTTGGAAGCGAGTCGCGGCGAGCAAACGGAGCAGCACTTCCACGTGGATGTGCTGCCGATTACGCATGCGGGGCCGCGGCCGCGCTGCTTTCTCATCCTGTTCCAGGGGATCGAGAAGAATCCCCCAGAGGCCAAGTCACAACCCGCGCCGGCGCTCGGTGCGGATGCGAAGGAACACCTCGTCGCGCAGCTGCGCCATGACCTCAGCACCACGCGCTTCTACCTCCAGTCCCTGACCGAAGAACGCGACGGCCGCAACCAGGAACTGACTTCAGCCAACGAAGAAATTCAGTCTGCCAACGAAGAGCTGCAAAGCACCAACGAGGAGCTCGAAACCACCAAGGAAGAGCTGCAAAGCGCCAACGAAGAGTTGCAAACCGTCAATGACGAACTGCAACAGCGAAACTCCACGCTGGCACAGACCGGCAACGATCTCAGCAACCTGCTGACCAGCGTCAATATCCCTCTGCTGATGCTTTCAAGCGACCTGCGCATACGGCAGTTCACGCCTCCCATGCAAAAGGTGCTGAGCGTGCTGCCCTCCGACCTTGGCCGTCCCATTGGGGATATCCGGCTGCACCTCAGCGTCGAAAACCTCGAACCCCTTCTGACCGAGGTCATGGAGACGCTCGGCACGCATGAATCCGAGGTGCAGGACCGCGATGGCCGCTGGTACCTGTTGCGGGTTCGTCCGTACCGCACCTCCGAAAACAGGATCGAAGGGCTTGTCCTCGTTCTGGTCGACATCGACCAGCTGCGCCGCAGCCAACAAGGGCTGCTCGATGCCCGCGATTTCGCCCGTTCCGTGGTGGAATGCGTTCCCGTGGCAGTGGTCGTGCTGAACTTCGATTGCACGATACGCACCGTAAACACGGCCTTTCGCGAGCTCACCGGTATGCAGACCAACGAAGTGAACGGCCGCTCCCTGCCGGATCTTTTCCAGCAACTTTGGGGACCGAACGACCTACGCGAACGGCTGGCGGAGCTGGAACACTCTGAGATCGGCACTCAGATCATCTTCGAGCATGAAACAGCAAATGCCGACAGCAGGATCCTGTCGATCAAAGGGCACTTGATCTCCAATGACGGCCACCGCGTGATCCTGCTGGTCATGGAAGACATCACGATCCGGCGGCAGGCCGAGCGCTCGCTCTCGCAGCAAACCGTCCTGCTCGAAGGTGAAATCGCCACGGCTGCCCGCACACTCGACCGCACCAAGGAGGAGCTGCGCGGACTCACCGGACATCTGTTCACCGTGCAGGAAGAGGAGCGACAGCGGGTCGCCCGCGAGCTGCACGATGACATCGGCCAACGGCTCAGCTTTTTAGAACTCCTGCTCAACGACATCCCCCCCGAACAGCCGTTGGGTGGCAGCGTCGAAAAGATGCAGCAGGCGCGCAAACAAATTCAAACCCTGAGCACCGATGTCCGCGAAATCTCACATCGGCTGCACCCCGCCATTCTCGATGACCTTGGCCTCTCGGTGGCTTTGCGTGCCCTGGTCGACGAGTTCGGGAAACGCGAAGAGATGCCGGCTACCTATATCAGCCGCAACCTGCCCGAGCTGGCCCCGCAGCCCGCCACCACCGCCGTGTACCGCATCACGCAGGAGGCCCTGCGCAATGTCGCGAAACACGCGGGCATCACTCACGTAAAGGTGCTGCTTGAAGCAAAGGACGGCTCGCTGCATCTGGAAATTCGCGATTTCGGCATCGGCTTCGATCAGGAAACCGAAGGCGACCGGCAAGGTTTGGGGATCATCAGCATGAAGGAACGCGCCCGTCTGGCGCACGGCATCCTATCCGTGCAGTCCGCCCTGGGCCAGGGCACCACGGTGGCCGCCGACCTCCCGCTGCAGTCCCCCCATATTCCTGCGTCCACCGCCCCCCCGAGAGCCCCATGAACTCGACAAGCGCAACGAACATGAAGGCGAAACGCCTGCTCATCGCCGACGACCACGAGCTTCTGCTCACAGGTCTGCAGCATCTGCTCGCGGCTCAGTTTGAAATCGCCGGCGTCGTCACCGACGGCCGCGCCCTGGTCGCCGAAGCCAAGCGGCTGCAACCGGATGTGATCGTCGCCGATATCGGCATGCCGGAGATGAACGGCATCGATGCCACGCGGCAAATCCATGCAGTTTCGCCCGCGTCCATCGTCATCATCCTTACGCAGCAGCTCAGCAGCCATCATGTGCAGGCCGCTTTTCGTGCAGGCGCCCGGGGCTACGTTGCCAAACAATCCGCATCGACGGAGTTATTAAAGGCCATCGCGGTTACCTTGAGCGGCAAGTTTTACGTCACGCCGTTCGCTGTGGGCAAGGATGGCACCCACTTTTCCGGCGCGCCCCTCAAAGAAAATCCCGCCGACCGCTTCGGCGGCGGTCTCACCGGCCGCCAGGGCGAGGTACTGCAACTGATCGCCGAGGGCAATTCCGGCAAGGAAATCTCTGCGGCCTTGAAAATCTCCACCAAGACGGTTGAGTTTCATAAAGAAGCCTTGATGAATGAGCTCGGCCTGCGCACCACCGCCGAACTGACCCGCTACGCCCTGGCCCACGGCATAGTGAAGGATTGAGTACGGAGGGTTGCGTGAGGATCCAGCCGATCATCGCCGGAGCATACATACTTTAGGGGCTGATTTACTGCGCGACGCGCTCCGCTGCCGCGCGCAGTTGCGTCGTTTCCAATAACAACGACCGCACATGACTCAGGAGCTCCGGTACGTGAAAGGGCTTGCTCAGAAAACGCCACCCCCGGGTCGCCACCGTATGCCGTGCCTCACTCGTGAGCACCGAACCGGAGATCAGCAGCACCGGTAATGCCGGGCAAACGAGGGATATCTCCTGCGCCAGTTCGATGCCGGAAAGGTATGGCATCTGCAGGTCGGTCAGCAGAAGATCGAGGGAATGCATGCTGCCCGCTTCGCGGAACGTCGCGAGCGCTTCCATCGGGTCCCCGCAGGAAACGACCTGATGCCCATCCATCTCTAACAGGGCCTGGGTAACAAAACGCAGGTCGGCATCATCGTCGACCAGCAGAAGCTTCGCTGGAGCCGAACTCGGGCGGGCCGGCCGGCTCATGTCACGGAGAAACTCCGGTGCCGGCGCGGGAGCCACAGCCGCAACGAGGCTTTCCGGAGCCAAGAAATTCTGCGTGCGTGAGCGACCGTATGGTCGTGCTTGAATCGAAGCCACAGAAACACCTCTACAACTACGGAGTAATCCCAACAGTAACGAACCGATGTCGATACGGTAACTAGGGAAGTTCCCAGGCGCAAGAAAAATGAAGGAACTCTTGCCTGCGCAGCGAAGTTTATGTGCGCATGCGCTCGTGTGCTCCGTGGTGATAATCGTCCATGTTTATTCACCTTCTCAAGCAGCCTGCGCGGTTCTTCCACTCCGGAGCGCAAATCCGCTTACCTAGGAATTTCCCTAGGTAGGCGGATTCCCATTCCCTCTCTACGTTGGAAATACGAAGGGCAACGTGCGGAGCAGATAGAAAGCTCCCGACCGGCACGAAACACCCAAAAAGAAAGACCTGGTACCAAACGCATGCCGCAAGTGAAAACGACCGACCTTTGTATCCGGCTTATGCTTCTCCTTCGCGTTCTGGTGAAGTATCGCGAAGCGGTTTCTGTAGTTCAAATTCCCTCCACCGGGGACGTACTCATTCTTCGGGTGGAGGTCGCCGAAGACGATATGCCACGGGTAATCGGCCATGGAGGCGGCACGGCACGCTCGTTGCAGGGTTTACTCGATGCGATCGGGATGGAACACCGCACCGCCTATGCCCTGGAGATCCGCCCGGCACCGGCGGGCGACGATCCCTTTCTGGGACCGGCGTCGCTGCCTTTGTCGGCATAGGACCGCATCGACGGTAGGTGTCATACAGGCCGGATCACCCCAGAACAGTGGCATCTCGACCGGAGGAAGGCTTTTGTCTTGCCTAGTGGAGAGACCCATATATTCAGAGGCTCCGACGATCTCTCGGCTCGATCATCCGAGCTACAGGGTCTCTCTACGCCTTGCGCTCGGTTGAGAGGACAAGCTTAACCAACGCATACCTGCATGTCGGTATCTCCCAGGGCGCGCAAAGCCGCCGAAGCGGTTGCCGATGAGCTCCGTGGTCACGCTCGCAGCACGAACGCCCGGTAGGACACACCAGCTGCCTGCGGCTACCACTTTTGCAGGAACGCAACCCATTTCTTTCGGTTTTTCGACATCGGAGCGTTAATCTCCTGTTGCAGGTCCCTCCAGCAACAGGATTGGATAGCCATGTCGAACCTTTATGTTCCTCGCGCCGCCCGTGTTGATCTTAGCCTGCCCCTCACGTTTATCGCGGAGGGCGCCCGTCAGACCGGCCACTGTCTGAATATCAGCGGGTCAGGCCTTCTCGCCAACTTCGCTCATCCGCCCGAGTTGTGGACCGTTGGCGAACTTTCGATCACGGCCGCCGGCATAAATTTCATCGTTCCCGCACGGGTAGCCCGCGTGGTTGGCTCCGAAGCCGGACTCGCCTTTGCCTTCGCCAACGACGCGCAGCGAGAGGCGGCCCAGCAACTCGTCGTCCTCGCCGCCGCGCGCACCTACGCCTCGAACGCACATCCACCGTTCTGATCACCGGGAAACCACTGCATCTCTCAAAAGTGTCATCTCGACCGGAGCGCCGGTTCCCCAACGATGGTTTCTGGTCGTTTGGGTAGCAGCGCGACAAATTCTTGTCGTGCACAGTAGGAAGACCTGCAGTTCATTACGGGAGGCAGTTCGACGTAGCCGCGATCCACGCCTACCCAAGAAGAAAAAGGCGAACAAACCCCTAAACTTTTTCCCCATGCAGCCGATAAAGAGGAGGACTACCGAGCGCTACGCTCCGCAAAGGACCCATGTTCTCCATCATCGGCATACTTGTCGTTATCGGCTCCGTTCTTGGGGGCTTCCTTATGGAAAAAGGCAAGCTCCCTGTGCTCATCCAGCCGGCAGAGTTCCTCACCATCGCCGGCGCCGCGCTCGGCACCGTTCTCGCCGCCAATCCCATGCACGTCCTCAAAGGTGTGGTCGGTGGAGTTCTCGGCGTTGTTAAAGGCGGTGGCGTTCCCGAAAAACGCTACATCGAATCCCTCAAAATGCTTTTCGACATTTTCACCAAAGCTCGCAAAGAAGGCTTGGTCGCCGTTGAAGCCGATATCGAAGAGCCAGAAAAAAGCCCGATTTTTTCGAAGTATCCGGCCTTCATCAAGGATCATCACGTGTCCGCTTTCGTCTGCGACACCATGCGAATGGCTGTTACCGGCGGCGTGAAGGCCTTCGACGTCGACCAGATGATGGAGCTGGACCTTGAGGTGCACCACCACACCTCCATGCAGCCCACCCAAGCCTTAACGTCGATGGCCGATGCCTTGCCGGGGCTGGGCATCGTCGCCGCGGTGCTGGGCATTGTGGTCACGATGGGCGCGCTTGGCGGTCCCCCTGCGGAGATCGGCCACAAGGTCGCTTCCGCGCTGGTAGGCACGTTCCTAGGCATCCTGCTCTGCTATGGCGTCGTCGGCCCGCTCGCCTCCAGCATGACGAAAAGCACCGAAGAGCAGCACGCCTACTACCATGTCCTACGCGTCACCCTGATGTCCTTCATCAAGGGAACCTCCCCCATTCTCGCAATCGAGATGGGCCGCCGGGCCATACCGGAACACGTTCGCCCCAGGTTCGCCGTCATGGAAAAGGCTTGCCGCAACAAGGATGGCGAAGGCGCCCCTGCTGCCGTCTGATGTTTCTCTTTGTCATCCTGTAGGGATCTGCTTCTGGGCTACAACACTCGATTAGAAAGAACACGATATGTCAGAAGCCGTCGATCCAATCATCATCATCAAGAGAAAGAAAGCTGGGCATAGCGGCCACCACGGCGGTGCCTGGAAGGTCGCCTACGCCGACTTCGTCACAGCGATGATGTCGCTGTTTATCGTGCTGTGGCTCATCAGCAGCAACGATGCCGTAAAGAAGTCCGTTGCGGCTTATTTTCAAGATCCCAAAGGAACAGCCAAACTCGAAGGCAGCGCTAGCCAGGGCGTTGGCAACGCCGTGCCGCTCAGTCGTGCCGATATGAGCAAGCTCAAAGAACGGCTGCAACAAGCCGCGCGCCAGCTGCCGAACTTCGCAAAGCTCAGCAAGCAAATCGAAATCAGCGCGTCACCCGATGGCTTGCGTATCGAACTGCTGGAAGAGCCCGGCGGAACCTTCTTCGAGCTAGGGAGTGCCACACCGACGCCCGCTTTGGCGGAGTTCCTCGGCCTCGTCTCCCGCGAACTCGGAAAGGTTCCGAACCGGATCTCAATCGAGGGCCACACGGATTCCTTGCCGTACAGCAATAGCTCGACCTATACCAACTGGGAGCTCTCCGCAGATCGCGCCAACGCCGCCCGGCGCCTCATGCAGAGCCACGGCATCGGCGCCAACCAGATTGCCCAGGTACGCGGCTTCGCCGACCAGATGCCCCGCAAGCCGGACCATCCTGAAGATCCTTCCAATCGGCGCATCACCGTCATCGTCGACGCGGCCGCAGCCTCTGTTGCCGCAGAAGAACCGGAGACCCCTACCCATAAAAGCGCCACAACCAAGGTGGAGGCGGAATGAGCGAATGCAGCCACCGGAAATCGTGACCTACGACAAAGTCTTCGGCAGCTTAGAGACAAATCTTACCAGGGTGCGCATGAAAACGCGTTCCTGTTCCGAGGAGAACGTAAAGTTGAGTCCAGCCTCGAACAACTCGATATGCGTGACCACCGCTTGCATTTCAAAGGCGCAGCTGCCGATCCGGAATCGAACAAATCCGGTTTTTCCCGTAAAGACGGGCTCATTGAAGCTCACCAGCACTCCGGTATCGCTGATGTTCTTGGTCCGTCCGGAGATGGTCGAATCCCCAGCACAGAACTCAATGGGAAGCTCCACTGCAACCCTTGGCAGGCGATAGTTGAAAGAGGTGATCACAAGACCGGGCGGCTCCGCAGTCACTATAGCCAGAGGATGCCAACGAACACACTACGTCTTTTGCAGTACGGCCCTACCCGCAGGCACACAGTCGCCCCCGCGGCTCGTATGCTACTCTCACGAAACCGGTCGCCGAGTACCTTCACCGGAGGTCCCCTTGTTTGCAGAGACGCCGAGCGAAAACACCTCGCTCCAAGCTGAAAAATCCCAGCAGTTGCCCTCAAACGACAAAGCGCCGGCCCGCGTTTTGGTTGTGGAAGACGATGAGATTCTTTCGCGCTTTCTTGATCGTCTGCTGCGTGCCGAAGGGTTCGGGGTGGAAGTCGCTTATGACGGAGCCTCCGCGCTGGAAAGACTCCATCCGGCGGTGGATCTCCTTATTCTTGATCTCAACCTGCCCAATCTGGACGGCATTGAGGTGCTGCGCCGGCTGCGCACGAATTTCGCCGAGTTGCCGGTACTTGTGCTCACCGCGCGTAGCCGCACCGACAGCACCGTATTAGCTCTGGAAAGCGGTGCCGATGATTGCCTCATCAAACCGTTTTCCTATGTAGAACTGCTGGCTCGGGTGCGCGCCCTGCTGCGCAGACGCCAAGGCAAGCCGTCACAGAGCAGCCAATGCGCCGATCTCACCCTGCATCGCGATCAGTTGCGCGTCACACGGAATGGGCAACGAATCGACCTTACGCCCCGCGAGTACAGCTTGCTCGAATACCTGATGCGCACGCCGCGCGTGCCCGTCTCGCGTGCCGTCTTACTGCAGGAAATTTGGGGGCCGGACACGGAGTCCGGCACCAATGTTGTCGACGTGTACATGAAGTATGTTCGCGACAAAGTCGACCTGCCCGATATGCCCAAACTCATCCGCACTGTGCGCGGTATCGGCTATGCCGTAAGCGAAGATTAGGCCGTTGCGGGAGTACAGCAATCCAACAAAGGCGTCATTTCAAACGGGAACCTTCGTTCGATATACCTGAGTGGAAGACCTCTATGACGAGCCCCGCTCCCCTTCCTTTTTCGTCTACGCCAGCGCGCCCTACCGCGGTTCGTGCGAAATCGGCCTCCTCACCCCTTGCAGACGCACGGAGCGGTGTTACGGGCATAGAACAACCTCATAGCGGCGCGCCAAAACAGGCCGTTCGGCTGCTTCTGGTTGGTGCTGAAGCGGAGCTTCGGCAGGCCATGCGGCAGCGGCTCGCCGACCCATCCTGGTCCATCCGGGAATCGCACAGCGGTTCGGACGCGCTGGAGAAATTGATGCAGGAATCCAGCGAGATCCTGTTGCTGGCCCCGCAATTACCCGATCTGGATATTTCGGAGTTTCAGGAAATCGTGCGTGTGCAGTTTCCAGGGGTCCAGGTCATCAGCCTGGCCCCGCCCACGACGCGCATCCCGGTGGGCGCACCGCCATTGAGCCGCATAGCCCATGGGATCAGCGATCTGCTGCAACTCGAGTCCCTCCATCGCTCCTCGCCGCAGTTCATGCGTTCTGAATTGACTCCACATGAATCGGTCAAAGCATCCGCCATTCGCAGTTGGCAGGGCATCATCGGCGACAGTGCCGTGATGCAGCGTGTCTTTCATGCAGCACGGCTGGTCGCCCGGCGCGATACGACCGTGCTCATCCAGGGCGAAAGTGGAACCGGCAAAGATCTTATCGCCCAGGCCATTCACAACACCAGCGCACGCAACAAGCAACCGTTCGTCGTGATCAACTGCGCAGCCATCCCGGAGCCACTGCTGGAAGCGGAGCTCTTCGGTCACACCAAGGGTGCTTTCACCGGTGCAGCGCAGTCCCGCATCGGTCGTATCCATGCGGCTCACGGCGGCACCCTGTTTCTTGACGAAATCGGCGATATGCCATATCCGTTGCAGAGCAAAATCCTGCGTTTTCTCGAACAGGGCGAGGTGCAGCGCATCGGCGATACAGATACGCTCAAAGTTGATTGCCGTGTAATTGCCGCCACGAATGCTGAACTGAAACAACAGGTGCACACGAAGCAATTCCGCGAAGATTTGTATTATCGACTGGCTGTATTTCCCATTCGGCTGCCGCCCCTGCGCGAACGAATGGACGATGTAGACAGCCTCGTGGCCGGCTTTCTCCAGCGATTTTGCCCCGGAGTCGGGCTGCATCCCGAAGCAAGACGAGTGCTTCTGGAATATGCATGGCCGGGCAATGTACGCGAGCTTCGCAACGTGATCGAGCGTGCCAGCTTGTATGCCGATTCGCGGCAGGAGATCATTGCCGACGACATCGTGCTATAGAAAAACCATCGTTAAACAAATTGCCTGAAAATGTGCAGTACTTGCTCTCAAAGGCGCATAGCCACATTCATGTGAGCTCTACAACTTGCGCTGTAATGAAACCTGATCTGGCCCGTCGTGTGCACTCTCCTTTCCTGCATGTTGCCTGGTTCTCATCAAGTTCACATTGAAGTGCAACGAGCGCCGCCGCAAGGCATGCTGCTGGCGCAGGCCTTCTCCGATTTCATCTCGGCCTCAGCCAGTCTGGAGCTGTCCTACCGCGATTTACAGGCGGAGGTCGCCGAGTTAAGTTTGGCTTTATTGGAACGCAATCAGGCACTGGACGAGAGCCTGTCTGAGAACCGGGCCATCGGGGTTACGCTCGAGCGCATTCTGGAAGCTATGCCCTGCGGTGTGCTGGTTGTCAACGACGCCGGCGCCGTGCGGCTCACAAATCCGGAAGCCGCGCGCCTGCTGGCGCTTTCTGCTGCCCAAATGCCGACCCTTCATGCGATTCACAACAAAATCGGTCTGGATCTTTACCGCAACAGCCCTGATTCCTGTGGCTCTGACCCTGATCAGGATGAGGAGGAGCAGGAGCTTTCCTTTGAAAGCTCTGAGGGCCGGCATTGGATTGCGGTACGCCGTGTGCGTCTCTCCGCGGCGGCTGCGACTTCGGGTCAGACGAAAAGCGGAACTGGAACCGGGTCCGAAGCGGTGCTCATGCTGCGCGATATCTCAGCACGCAAGCGCATGGAAGCGGAGCGGGAAGCGGCACGGGAGGCTGTAGCGCTGGCCCAGGTTTCGGCCCTGCTGGCGCATGAGATTCGCAATCCGCTGGCCAGCCTTGAACTCTTTGCCGGGTTGATCGCAGACAGCCCGGAGCGTCGCGAGGAGTGGCTGTCGCATCTGCGTGCGGGCATCCGCTCGCTTTCGGGCACGGTGAACAATGTGTTGGCGCTGCACGGGGCCGGTATGCCGACAATGGAGCGCTTTGATGTGCTCGCCGAGGCGGCTCTGGCGGTGAGCTTCCTGCAACCGTTGGCGCAGCAGGTCGGGGTGGCGCTGGTTCTGGAAGTAGAACCTCAAAGCATGACCAGGGCTCAAGCCAAAAGCGGATCGATGCCGATGGCGGAAGTTCCCCTTCGCGGCAATCGGACGGCGTTTCATCAGCTGCTGCTGAATCTGTGCTCCAACGCGTTGCGCCACAGCGCCGCCGGTGGGACCGTGCGTGTCGTTTGCCCGCGGGACAACTCCTCCGCAACGCTGCAGATTGCCGTAATCGACAACGGGTGCGGCATCTCTGGCGAAGACCTCCCACGATTGTTCGAGAGCGGGTTCAGTGGGTCCGGCACGACCCCTGGCCTTGGGCTCGCTGTGTGCGCGCGGTTGATGCAGCAACACGGCGGCCGCATCGACGTGCACAGCCGCCTCGGCCATGGCAGCACCTTCACCCTGGAGTTCCCCCAAGCATGAGCGATACTCCCTTCGCTTCCGTTCTGATCGTTGACGATGAGCCCGGCATCCGCCTGGCCCTGCGCGCCAATTTTTTGCGCGAAGGCTGGCTGGCGGAGACCGCCACCGGTGTGCGTGAGGCGCTCGCATCTTTGCAACGCAGATCCTTCGATCTGGTGCTTTGCGACGTACGCATGTCTGACGGCGACGGGTTCGAGGTGATGCAGGCGGTACGGCAGTCCGTGCATGCATCGGATCCGCCTTCTGCTTTTTTGTTTCTTACGGCATACGCTTCAGTGCCTGAAGCCGTGCGTGCAATGCAGGGCGGCGCCGTCGATTACCTGACCAAACCTGTCTGCTTCGATCAACTGTTCAGTGTTGCCAAGCGCATTACGCACAGCCGTCCGCGAGTCGCGGAACCGGCAGCCCCAAATTTTCGCAACATCATCGGTCGTTCACGAGCGCTCACGACCGCTCTGGAACGTGCCCGCGCCGCCGCAGCGAGTCACGCCGACGTGCTGATCGAAGCGGAAAGCGGTACGGGCAAAGAACTCCTCGCTCGCATGATTCACGAGGCGAGCGACCGCGCCGAGAAGCCGTTCATCGCCATCAACTGTGCGGCGTTGCCGGAGGCCCTGCTCGAAAGTGAACTCTTTGGGCACGCGCGCGGCGCGTTCACCGGCGCCATTGCTGCCAAAGCGGGTAAGTTCGAGCTGGCTCATGGCGGCACGTTGTTGCTGGACGAGATCGGCGAGATGCCCTTGAACCTGCAGCCGAAACTGCTGCGCGTTTTGCAGGAGCGTGTTGTGGAACGGCTTGGCGAAAGCCGCTCCTTGCGCACGGATATTCGTGTGGTCGCCGCAACAAATCTGCAGCTCAGCGATGCCGTCGATCGCGGCCTCTTCCGTAGCGATCTTTTCTATCGCTTGAACGTCATTCCGTTAACCCTGCCCCCTTTGCGCGAGCGCCTGGACGATCTGCCGCTGCTTGCCGAGCACTTTGCCCGCTGCTTCGCTGAAAAGCATGGGCGTGCTGTGCCGCAACTGCACACGTCGTTCCTCCAGCGGCTGCAAACGTACCATTGGCCGGGAAACGTCCGCGAGCTCGCTAATTGCATGCAGCGCATCCTCTCGTTTTCCCATGATAGTGAACTTACAGCGGCCAGCTTCGACCGCGAACATCGGCCGGTCTATCGGATGAGCACGCGGATGAGCACCCCGCTTTCCATTCCTGGGCCGCCGACGGCCCCACAGCCGTTCTCGACCAACCTATCCATGGATCAGGTGGAACGCACGCACCTCCAAGACACGCTTGAGCAAGTCGGCGGCAATCGCACGCGCGCGGCGGAAATGCTCGGCATCAGCGTGCGCACGATGCGTAACAAAATCCGGCAGTACGATCTGCCCCCAAGGAGGTATGCCTAAATGCCGAATGTCTCGCTATCTTCGCAACTGGAACGATTTCTTACGCTCACCAACAAGCGTGAAACGGTGATCGCGGCCAACATGGCCAACATCGATACACCGGGATATCGCACGCAGGACCTGAACTTTCAGGGGGAGATACACCGCATGATGACCAACCCCGATACAGCGGAAAACGGCGAGCAAACGCCCGTTTCACTGAAAAAGGTTTCCGGTCTCTTAGAGCGTCCCGACGGCAACAATGTCGATCTCGACCGTGAATCGCTGCTGTTATCTGAAGCGCAGTTGCAATACCAGATGGGCACACAGCTGCTGAAGTCGCAGTTTCACCAGCTGCTGTCGGCCATCAATGGGGGAGGCCAGTAACTATGAGTATCTTCGACGCTCTGAACATTAGTGCCTCTGCGCTTTCCGCGGAGCGGCAACGGTCCGAGGTTGCTGCCACCAATCTGGCCAACGTCGATACCACACACACCGCGGCCGGCAACGTACCCTTTCGCCGTCGCGAAGTCGTGCTGGCGAGCAACAGCGGTCCGCAATTTCGCGCCCTGCTCAGTAATACCTCTTTCAGCACCGCACGGAGCCAGCCGGGCAGCGTGCGTTTGACGCAGGTGGTGGAGGATGCAGCGGCCCCGGTGCGCCGCTACGAACCAACGCATCCGGACGCCGATAAGGAAGGCTATGTGTCCTATCCAAACATCAATCCGACGCAGGAGATGGTCGATCTAATGGGCTCCGTGCGGGCCTACCAGCTAAATGCCTCTGCTGTGAATGCGAGCAAGCAGCTCATTCAACAATCCATCGACCTTTTGAAGAGCTAAGGAGCTTTGAGCATGGTGAACGGTATCGGCAACTTTACGTCCATTGCATCGCAGCTGATTGGAACGATGACAGCAGGGACGCCGGGCGCCGCCGGCAACGGCTCGGGCAGCGGCTTCGGCGACGTCCTGAAATCCGCCATTCAAGGTGTCGATGATCTGCAATCGGGAGCGGACGCCAAGATCGGCAACCTGGTGAGCGGCGCTCCCAACACCGACGTGGGCAACGTCATGGTTTCGGTCGAAAAGGCCGATGTCGCCTTCCAACTCATGATGCAGGTGCGCAACAAGATCGTGAGCGCGTACCAGGATATCGAGAAGATGCAGTTTTAAGGACTGCAGTTTTAGGCTGAGGCACGATGAGTAAGTTCCTTCAACAGATACAGACGTTATGGGCCCGGCTACAACCCCGGCAACGGCTGGTGGTGATCGGTGGTACGTTGGCGACGCTGCTTGCCCTGGGCGCGTTGGTGAAGACCTTCGGCGCACCGGAGTACAAGCCTCTGCTGGTTGGCCTGGAGCCGGCCGATGCGCAGGCGGTCTCCGCGCAACTCGCGGCCAAAAAGATTGACTTTCAATTGAGCTCCGATGGGAAAGGAATCAACGTCGCCGCGGATCAGCTGGATGCGGCCCGGATGGAAGTCGCCTCGGAAGGCTCGCCGCACAGCGGGCGCATGGGTTTTGAGCTGTTCGACAAGACGTCGTGGGGGCAGACCGAATTTGACGAAAAGGTGAACTATCAGCGCGCGCTCGAAGGCGAACTGGAACGCACCATTCAGACATTAAGCGGCGTAAAGAGTGCCCGCGTGCATCTGGTCATGCCGACCGCTTCGGTTTTTCTCGACCGCGAACGGGGGGCCAAAGCCTCCGTTACGCTGCGCATGAAACGGGGCGCGCTCAGCTCCGACCAGCTCAACGGCATCACGCGTTTGGTGAGCGGCGCCGTTGACGATCTTTCGCCGCGTGATGTGGCGATCATCGATGCCGACTCAAATGAATCTCTGGGCAACAAGGGCGGCACCATGGAAGGCCGCGAATTGGAAGCGGAGCTTTCGAAACGGCTGCTGACCACGCTGGGACCGGCGATCGGCGCAGACAATCTGCGCGCGAGCGTCAACGTCGAATACGACCTGAGCAGCAGCGAAGAAAGTCAGGATAAATACGATCCGGCCGTGAGCGCCCTGCTCACGTCGCAGAAAACCAAGGAACAGATGGGCGCTGGAGCAGCTGCCGGCGGGGTTGCGGGCACAGCGGCAAATCTGCCCGCGAACACGCCCGGCGCGGCGCAGCCGCAGGACGCCAATCCGGCCGATGACGGTTCACAACTTTCATCTTCAGAAAACGCCACCTTCGGGGTGAACAAAACGATGCGCCGCACGGTTTCGCCGGCAGGCCGCATCCGACGCATCACGGCTGCGATTCTTGTTAACGATCTACAGGAACGCAAGCAGGTGAAGGGCAAATGGCTGACCACGCCGCGCAAGCGCACACCCGCACAATTGGAACAGCTGACGGAGCTCGCACGCGGCGTGTTAGGTGTGGATGCGCAGCGCGGCGACACCGTCAGCGTGCAAAATATGACCTTTGACGACGCGAGCGCAACCGAGGTAGCGCCCACGTTCTTCGATAAGTTGCGCAGCGGGCTAACCGACTACTCGACCGCTGTACGCTATAGCGCCATGCTGCTCCTGTTCTTTTTGGTGTGGGCGCTGATGTTCCGTCCCCTGCAGAAGCAAATGGCAGGACCGCTCAAAGAATTGGCCGCCGGCAGCCCGAAAGCGGCGCTTCTAACCGCCACCAGCAAACCCGAACTTTCGCCCGTGCTGTCTCCCGTTGCGTTGGAAAGTGAAGGGGAAAGCACGGTGCTTAAGCGGGAGTTGAGCGAGCTGGTGCAGGCCGAACCGGCCTCCATGACCCGTACCCTGCAGGCGTGGCTGCGCGAGGACCACGCATGAGTGAGCTGAACGATGCAGCGCAACTCACCGGCGCGCAGAAGGCAGCCATCCTGCTCACGGTGCTAGGGGACGATGCGGCGGCCGCGATCTTTCGCAACCTGCCCGAAGAAGATTTGCAGCGCATCACACGGGAGATCTCCATCCTTGGCCTGGTGCCTGCGCACGTATCGCAACAGGTCATCAAGGAGTACCGGCAGATGACGCAGGCGCGCGAGTACATGGCCGAGGGCGGCCATGCCACGACGAATCGTCTGCTGATCAAAGCCTTCGGGGAGAGCGGCGCGAAAAACATGCAGCACCAGATGGTGCGTGTTGAAGAACTAAGCGGGGGCCGGGCAGAATCATTGCAAAAAGCCGACCCTAAGCAGCTCGCCCGTCTGCTCGAGGGCGAACATCCGCAAACGGTGGCCCTTGTGCTCGGGCACCTGGAGCCTAAACAAGGATCGGCGCTGCTCATGCATTTGCCGCGACAGGCACGGGCGGAATCGGTGCGCCGCCTCGCAAATTTACGCCAGTTTTCCCCTGCGATCGCGGATCGCATTTCGACGGCCGTACAGCGGCGGCTGCGCTCCGCGGGGGAGGTCAACAAACGCACATACTCGGGCTTTCAAAATGTGGCCGCGCTGATGAACAGCATCGATTCCGAAACCTCGCGGGAGATCCTCGAGAACATTGAGAGCCAGGACACAAAGCTGGCGGGGAGCATCCGCGAACTGATGTTCACCTTCGAAGATTTTGGGCGACTCGACGACACTCAGCTGCGCGAACTCTCTGCCGCGGTCGATCGCAAGGTGCTTTCGGTGGCGCTGAAGGGCGCCCAACCGGAGCTGCGCGACCGCTTCTTCAAACTCATGTCCTCCCGCGCGGTGGAGATGCTGAAGGAAGACATGGAGGCTCTCGGTCCGGTGCGCGGCAAGGACGTTTTGAAGGCGCACGGCGAGATGGTCAGCTTGGCGCGGCGACTGGAAGAAGAGGGCAAGATGACGCTGCGTAGCGACGAAGGAGATTCGTTTGTCTAATTTCGTCTTCACTTCGATCGAAGCTTGGGAGTACCGGGACACAAGCGCCCCGCCGCCCGCTGCGATCCTGCCGAAAGCGGTCGAGGCACCGGTTCCCGCAGCGGTTCCCGGCTTCACTGAGGAGCAGGTTGCCCTGCGTGTGCAGCAGGCGCTCGCCGAGGCGGAACAACGCCTGGCCGCGCAGGCCCAGGCGCAGCAACAACAACGCGACAGGCAGATCATCACGGCATTGGAAGGCTTCACGACGCAACGTGCGACCTACTTTCGCCAACTGGAAACCGAGGTCGTTCAGTTAGCGTTGGCGGTTGCGAAGAAGATCCTGCAGCGCGAGGCGGCGCTCGATCCCACCATGCTCGCGGGGCTGGTGCGGATTGCGTTGGATCGCATGAGCGCCGGACCCGCGGTGCGGTTGCGGCTAGCGCCTGGCGACGCCGCGGTATGGCAACAGCAGCCAGCCTTTGCCGACGCACGGTATACCTGTGAGGTGATCGCCGATCCAACGCTGGCCGCGGGCGCATGCCTGGTGGAAACAGAACTGGGTTCCGCAGATTTCGGCTTCGAGGCACAACTGAAAGAGATCGAACAAAGCTTCTTCGATCTTCTAGCGCGGCGGCCCGATGCGCCGAAGATTGCGCAGTAGACATCGATGGTGACCGCACGATGATGCAGGAAATGTTCGCTCAGTTACACGAGCGCCTGGAAGAACGCACGCCGGTGCGATGGCAGGGCCGCGTACTTGAGGTAACCGGCAACCTCATCGAATCGGAGGGCCCATCGGGTGCGATCGGGGAAGAGTGCACGCTGCACGGGACGGCGGGACGTACCTTTCAAGGCGAAATCATCGGCTTTCGCGGACGCACGATGCTTTCGATGATGACAGAAGAGCCCGTCGGTGTTCGCTTCGGCGATGCCGTGGTCGCCCATGGCCGGAGGCCCTCTGTACGTGTGAGCGAAGCGATGCTGGGCCGCGTCGTGAGCGCCACGGGGGAGCCACTCGATGGCGGCGGCCCGTATCGCGGGTCTGGCCGATCCGTCACCATGCCGATTGACGGCCTCGCGCCCCGGCCGCTCACACGTGTGCCCATACGCGAACCGCTGGGCTGCGGCATTCGCGCCCTCGATGCCTTTGTGCCCTGCGGCCGCGGCCAGCGGCTCGGCGTCTTCGGCGGCAGCGGCGTCGGGAAAAGCACGCTGCTCGGCATGATGGCGCGCGGCACAGCCGCCGATGTCATCGTCATGGCGCTCGTCGGCGAGCGTGGCCGCGAGGTCGGTGAGTTTCTTGAGGTGCTCGGCGAAGAAGGTCTGCGTCGGGCCGTGCTGGTGGTGTCCACCTCGAACGAATCGCCGCTGTTACGCCTGCGCGCGCCGATGACTGCCACCGCCATTGCCGAAGCCTTTGCGGCGCAGGGCAAACACGTACTGCTTGTTGCCGACTCCCTCACCCGCTTCGCCATGGCGCAGCGCGAGATCGGGCTCGCAGCGGGCGAACCGCCGACGGCCAAAGGTTATACGCCTTCGGTGCTGAACAAACTTGCCTGCCTTGTCGAACGGGCCGGCCGCTTCCAAACGGGCAGCATCACCGCGTTTTATACGGTGCTGATGGAAGGCGACGACCAGCAGGACCCTGTGGTCGACACCGTGCGTTCGCTGCTCGACGGCCACATTCTGTTGGATCGTAACCTCACCGCGCGTGGACACTATCCTCCGATTGCGGTGCTCGACAGCCTGAGCCGCCTGATGCCCTCCATTACCACGCCGCAGCATCTCGAAAAAGCAAAAGCCCTGCGTGCGCTGCTGAGCGTCTATGCGCGTTCTGAAGACCTCGTGCGCATCGGCGCCTACCAGCGGGGAACGGACGCACAGCTGGACCGTGCGCTCGACACCCTACCCGCCTTGCAGGCTTTTCTGCGGCAGGACACACGCGATCTGTGCTCCTTTGCCGATGCGGAACGCCTTTTGCTTACGCTGCCTTCGTGACCTCCCCCTACCATGCCGCCGCCCTTTTCCTTAGCCGCCGTCCTTGCCCTCCGCCAACAAAAGGAAGAGGCTGAGGAGCGCGCGTTGGCAGCCATGGCCAAGCAGAAAGAGGAGCTGCAAGCTTCACTGCAGCGGCTGGCAGACGAGCTGACGCAGGCTGCGGCTACGCGCGCACAAGAGGTGCACCTCGTACGCAGTGCCGCGCAGCATCAGGCAGCCTACGCACGGTACAAGCTGCTCTACGATGCACAGGCCGAATTGCACGCGCAGAGGCACGCCTTGGAGGTGCGGCAGCGCGAACAGCGCGCGTTGCATCTCGCGGCCCGCACCGCCCGGGAGATGCTGTCCGCCCTGCGGTCACAACAAGCTGCGGCCTGGGAAAAACAACAGCAGGTACGCGAAGGCAAGCGCCTTGACGATCTGTTTGCAGCGCGGCGGCTGCGCCAGTAATTCTGCGACCGCGCCAGTAATCGCGGCTGCGTCAGTGATTGTCGACTGCGCCAGTAGGCAAACTTTGCCGATAGGCAAGCGGCAAAGTTTGCCTACCGGCAAGGGGCCTTGGTGCTCGCCAACGCAATCCTTGTGAATCCTCGAGGAAAAGACACGAATGGCGGCCTCCTTTCTCTTATTTTTTGGCCCTGAAGTTTGGCATGCTGCTTGCTATAGGTCATGGCATGCGCGTGTTCACAGCTTCCGCAGCGCCAAGGACCGCACCGCCGCAAACGGCAGTGCACGTCGACAACGCCGCGGAGCAAAACTTTCAAAGCGTGTTGCAGAACTCTGCTTCGGTCCCCTTACGCGCCAAGCACGGGGAGAAAGAAGACGCGCGCTCCGGTTCGGACCGAAAGACGGAAAGGAAGCCGGGTGACCTGACAGGGACATACAGCACACCGATGCCGCTTCTCGTCGCCAGCACGAACCCGGCATACCCGCTCCCCGGTTCTGGCGCGGCTACGTCCATTCAAAGCGGCGCAAGCACCGGCGGCGATGCCTCAGGAGTCCAGCCCGGTCGTGACAAGATTGCAGATCAGCTTGCAGATCAGTTTGCAGCGGTCTTCGCCGCCGCACCTGAAGAGAGCAATAGCACCCGCCCAGGTGTCAGCGGGCAGCTCACAACGGGAAGTCTTCCTGCACTCGATGAAACGGCTGCCCTCCGCCCAAGCTCATCGGAGACGGTTCCGGGAAACGCCAGTGATGCGACTTCCGCAACCTCGCAAGTAGACGATGCGGCTCAGTTGTTCACGCCGACGGGGTCAACCACTCCCGCTCAGGAAAAGGTCAAAGGGAGAGAGGTGCTCCTTCAGAGCTCGCTTTCCCGGCATGGACAGGCAGCACCGGACGGCCATTCCCTTGCCGCGTTGGGAAAAACCGCCCCCACCCAAAAAGGATCACCATCCGCAGGGACGGAACAAAGACCGGATGTTTCCGGTGTGGCGACTGGCATTTCGAACACGATAGCCGAAACCGCGACCGCTGCCGCTTCCACGCAGCTTTTGATGCATGTGCAGCATGCCCCTTCGGATTTGAGCGAGCTGTCTCCTCAGCCTTCCCAAACGGAGGCGGCCCTCGCAATGCCGGTGCAAACAAGCGCTTCTTTGCCCATGGAGGATGGCCATGCGCAGAGCGACGACGAGGCAGACCAAGCTGCCAGTGCAGCGAACCTCGATGCTGGCACGGGAACCAAAGCGACGAAAACCGCAGCGAACGGGACCGGCGGTCCCCTAGTTGCTTTGCCCTCGCCCCTGCTTCCCGCGACACTCCATTCCTTCCCTGGTTCGTCCTTTGTGGGAACGGAAGCGCTCGGGTCCAAGCCGGGCATGCCCCAGATACAGGGCCACGGAAGCGGTAACGCTTCCGCGGCTGCACCACAACCGCTGGGACAGAAAGTGGAAGCCGCACCGGAGTTGCCGGGCATCACGGCAGCGCGCCTGCTGCAAAGCCTTTCCCATGCGGAGATGCAGATCAAGGTCAACTCGGAGGACTTCGGACGGGTCACCATTCACGCCGCCTACGGTCATGAATCCATTGCGGCCCAGATCACGCTCGAAAACACCCAACTGGGCTCAGCTCTTGGCTCAGCCCTCGCCGCACATATGCCTGCAATCGAGCAGAAACTCGGGCAGGACCATGGGCTGCGAGCTTCCGTCACCATCGACACCCAAGCGCAGGCCGGCGGGGAGCAAGGGCGGCAGCGCCAACCCGATGCGCCCCCGGCACGCCGCTTTCTCAATGCCGCTGCAGCGAACCGTGATGGAACCCTTGGCCCCGTCGTCACGGCGGCCACAGCCTTCTCTTCTTCCTCAAGCAGCACAGCCCGGCTCGACATCCGGATCTGATCGCAAATTTCTGCCATTTGCCCTAAGGAGCACCCATGTCACACATCAGCGCACTTCACGCACAGCACAGCCTCATCAACCCTCTTCCTTCTGTAGCCGCTCCGAAAGCAGCCACGACGACAGGCGCCAGTGGAACGTCCGGTACCTCCTCGAGCACCGCATCCAGCACCTCGCAGAGCAGCGTTGATTCCCTGGGCAATACGTTTCTCAGCCTGCTTGTGCAGGAGTTGCAGAACCAGGACCCTACCGCCCCCATGGACAGCACACAGATGGTGGGCCAGATGATCTCGCTCAACCAGCTCGACCAGGTGGCCAGCATCAATCAGCTGCTGACCAACCAGTTCGGCAGCTCTTCCACGACCGCAGCTGCAGGCTCGCCGGGATCAGGTTCACCGGCGTCAGGCTCACCGGCGGGGCAGGTCCATGCCGCGAGTCCATCGGCTCAATCGGCCCAAATCAGCACGGCGGCAGTGCAGGCCGCCCTGCAAGCTCTCACCAACAGTGCCTCCAGTCTTGCTGCGAATCAAGCCACAGCAGGCCTGCCCTCCTTTTAACGCAACCCATCTTCGGAGCCCACACCCATGTCTCTTTTTTCCACGCCGTTATCCGGTTTGAACGCCAGTTCCACGGCGCTTCAGGCCATCTCCAACAACCTCGCCAACATGAATACCGACGGCTATAAGGCCCAAAGCGCGGTGTTTTCTGACGTTTTTTATCAGAACTACGGCACGAGCGGAAACGCGAACCCCATTCAGATCGGCTACGGCACCCAGGTGGAAGGCATGTCGGCGAACCTGACCAATGGGCCGGTCTCGTCCACAGGCATCAACTCCAACATGGCGCTCAACGGGGCCGGCTACTTTGTTACGAGCAATGCAAGCGGCGCGCTCAGCTACACGCGTGCCGGCGACTTCACCACCAACACCGCAGGACAATTGACCAGCCTCAGCGGCGATCTCGTGATGGGATACCCCGCCGTGGGTGGTACGGTTTCAACCAACGCAAGCCTGCAGCCGATCAACGTCGGTTCAGGGTCCACCTTCCCCGCGAACCCCACCTCGCAGTTCTCTTTCACCACGAACCTGAACGCCTCCGCCGCTGTCGGCGACACATACACGCCCGCGCCGATGGCCGTATACGACTCTCTCGGTGCGGCGCACCTGATGAGCATTACCTATACCAAGACGGCCACCAACACGTGGAGCTACAACATCACGGTTCCGTCAAGCGATGTGCAGGGCGGGACCGGGACGACCACCTCGCTCGGGTCTGGATCTTTGACCTTCGACAGCACAGGAGCGCTCACGTCACCAAACGGATCTGTAACTTCGCTTTCGGCCGGACCCTTCATCGATGGCGCCGCGGCCATCCATCCCACGTGGGAGCTCAAAGACAGCAGCGGTGCCTCGCTGCTCACCCAGACCGCGACCGCTGACAGCAACAGCGCGCAAACACAAAATGGATTTTCCGCAGGTACCATTTCGGGTTTCTCCGTGCTCGCGGACGGCACGGTGCAGGCGACCTTCAGCAACCAGCAGACCCGCGCGATCGGTCAGGTGGCGGTCGCAAACTTCGCCAATCCCGAAGGGCTGCAGCTCATGGGCAGCAACCAGTACCAGGTCACGGCAGCTTCCGGTCAGGCGGTGGTCGGTACGGCAGGAACCGGCGGCCGTGGCACCATCCAGGGATCCAGCGTGGAGCAGTCCAACGTGGATGTCGCCACGGAGCTTTCCGCACTCATTGTGGCGCAGCGCTCCTATGAGGCTAATGCGAAAGCCATCACCGCGTTCGATCAGATCGAGCAGGACACCATCCAGATGAAGGCTGCTTAAGACACGCTGAGGATCGCGAACCGCGAGTGGGGAAAAGCTTTGCCTTACTCGCGGTTCCGCAATCGCGGTCTCATAGAACTCTCATTTCGCAGGCAGGCGTGGTCCCGTTTCCGTCCGCAGCCGGTTCAATTTGATTTCTTACGTCATTCCGAAGCCCTTCCGCAGTGATGTGCGGGACCAATCTGCAACCAAGGGGGTACTTTCCATTTTTTGGCAGCCGGATTGCCAATTGCTTCTGTGAGGACGGGCGCATTCGCACACGATTTGTGCAGGCGTCCTGCCGCAGAGGGGAGCAACAAGGATGACGAATGCCGTGCCCGGCTCAGCAGCTCCGGTCCTTCTACCCCCCGGAACACGGGCCGACGCGCCGGACCCGCTGGCGCGTGCCTATGATCTGCCGTGCACGCTGACTTTGGAGGTGCCGGTGGTTGCCTTCAGCGTCGGCTCGCTGATGCAGCTACGTGCCGGGTCGCTTGTACGCACTGCCTCGCAGCAGAATGAAGACCTGTCGTTGCAGGTGAACGGACAGCTCGTTGGAACGGTCGAGTTCGACGTAGTGGGCGAACGCCTCGCCGTACGGCTCACGGGGATGGCATGATCTCGGCGCGTATGTCTGAAGAGGCAACGGCACAACGCTCCCCTGCAGGGCTGGCGGGCGTCACGACGGTGCGCCTGTTCGGACCCTGGTTCGCGGGGTTGTGTGCCGGCTGGCGTTGGGTGCGGGAACAAAGTACATTGCGCGTTTTGCAGTCGAAAAATCGTCGCTTGCGGGTGAGTGAGACCGTTTCCCTTGGAGAGAAACGCTTTCTTTCTATCGTCGAGGTAGACGGTCAAGCTTTTCTGGTGGGGGGCAGCTCGGTGAACGTCGCCCTGCTCGCGTCCTTGGAAAACGATGGAAAAACTCCCAGTTTCGGCAAGGTGTTGGCGGAACGCTGGCCCGGGAAGGACACGGCATGAGATTTCCGACTGCTCAGCTGTTCTCTTTCTTTCTGTTGCTGGGTATGCCCGCGCCCCTGGCTATGGCACGCACAACGCATGTGAGATCTACCCATCCGGCGTATGCCTTTGTGCAGACACCCGCAGGGACGCAAGCTCCCGCGCCGGCAGCCGCGTCCCCCGCCATCGTACCCGCGGCGAAGGCGCCGCCGGCGCAGGCCAGTCCGGATCTGCCACCCATGGCACCGACCGCGCTTCGACCGGGCGAGCCGACCAACGCGTTCCCGCCGCTGCCCGGTCCCCTACCGGCCTCGGTTACAAACCGTAGGCTCGCGCCGGCAGCCATTGGCAACGCGCCGATCGGTGCCACCGCCGCTACTGCAGGTCCACCGGCGACGACACAGAAGCGGAGATCCGCGTTGCCACCCGGCCCGCTCACAGGCACGCCCCTCGGCATTGCGGCGCCCCCAGGCGAGCTCCGCGTTTCCGGGCTAGGCAGCAGCTCCGCCCCGTGGACCATCGTTCTTCTGCTCACCGCGCTCACGCTCATCCCTTCGCTGCTTATCTGCGTGACGCCGTTTGCACGATTGCTCGTGGTCTTTCACTTCCTGCGACAAGCGCTCGGGCTGCAAACGACGCCCTCAAACCAAACGCTGATCGGGCTTACGATGATCCTCACCTTTTTCATCATGGAACCGGTCGGCAAACAGATCTACACAAGGTCGTTGGAGCCTTTGCAGCGCGGCGAAATCACCGCCTTTGAAGCGATCTCGCGTGGGCAGGATCCGTTGCGCAACTTCATGGTGCATTATGTACGCGAAAAAGATGCTGCCCTCTTCTTGGAGATCGCCAAAGAGCCACGGCCCCGCGACATTCACGACCTCTCCATGCGCGTGCTGCTGCCGGCATACATCGTTTCGGAGTTGAAAGCCGGCTTTCAGATCGGGGCGGTGCTGTTTCTTCCCTTTCTCGTCGTGGACATGGTCGTCGCCTCCATCACGACCTCGGTCGGCATGATGCAGCTGCCGCCCGTGGTCATCTCGACGCCTTTGAAATTACTGCTGTTTCTGATGGTGGACGGCTGGCATTTGCTCATCAGCGCTCTTATGCGGAGCTTTCAATGAAGATGCGGAGCTTTCAATAATGGGCGTCGATCAGGTAGTGAGCATGGGCCGGTTGATGCTCATGGAGGTCGCGATCCTGGTCGCGCCCATCCTGCTTATGGTGATCCTCATCAGCTTCGTCATCAGCATCTTGCAGGTGCTCACCTCGTTGCAGGACCAGACCTTGACCGCGGTGCCGCGTCTACTGGCCACCGGCCTCACGTTGTTTTTCCTCATGCCCTGGATGTGGCGGCATTTGGCGCTCTATACCGTAGGCCTGTTTTCGGATTTTCGCGGGGTGCTGCAATGAACGCCTTTGCCCTGCAACAGCTCACCCTGCAGCAACTCATCACCGCGTTTTTGACCGTTAGCGTACGGCTGTCCGGGCTCATGTTGTTTGCTCCCTTCTTCGGCAGCCAAGCTATCCCACCGCGCGTAAAAGCTGGCCTTGTGGTAGCCATGAGCCTCCTGTTTTTTCCGGCACTTTCTCCCAGTCTCATGCACATCGATCTCCACGCGTGGCCCGCCTTGGTTTTTGGCGAGCTGCTGATCGGCGCGGCCATCGGCATCGCCACCAATCTCGTCTTCGACGCCGTGCAGATGGCCGGTCAGGTGCTCAGCACGCAGATGGGCTTCTCGCTGATCAACATCCTGGACCCGCAAACACAGGTCGACACGACCGTGATGGCGCTCTTCCACCAGACGATCGCGATGCTGATTTTCCTGCGGCTCGATGTGCACCTTTGGTTGTTGCGCGCGGTGGGACGCAGTTTTCTGCTGCTGCCGCCGGGCTCCGCACACCTGTCGCGGGCGTTCACGATGACGGCCATCCGTGCAGGTGGCGAGGTGTTTACGCTCGGGGTACAGATCGCCGCACCGGTGCTTTCCGCCACGTTTCTTGCGGACATTGTGCTGGGCCTGCTGGGCAAAGCCTCGCCGCAGGCACCGTTGATGATGCTGGGCACACCCATCAAGACTATGCTCGGCCTCGGCATCCTGTTTGTTGCGTTGAAGTATTGGCCTGCCATGCTGGACCGTTTCTTTCTGAGCTCGATGGAGCTTTCCAACCATCTGCTGGAGCAGGCCAGGTGAACGCCCATGGCTGAAGCGAACAAGACAGAAAAAGCAACGCCGCAACACCGCAAGAAGGCTCGCGAACAAGGCCAGATGGCGCGCTCGCGTGAGCTGCCGAGCCTGTTGGCCCTTGTCGGCATCGCCGCGGCCGTGCTGCTGATGAGCGCCGATATGGCCGCGCATTGGCGCAGCTTCTATAGCAGCCTGCTGGCGAGCGCCAGTACAGACAACTTCACTGCCGATGGTCCCGTGCTGTTCTGGAGCGCGGTAGAGGTTCTGCGTTGGATTGTGCCCACACTGCTTGTGGCCATGCTGCTTTCAGTGGGCGCGGGGCTGGCCCAGGGGGGCGTCAACATCGCACCCATGGCCCTGCAGCCGAAGTTCGAACGCTTCAGTCCGGCCAATCGCCTGGGGCAGATTTTCTCCCTATCCAGCTTAAGCAGCGTGGGCAAATCGTTGATCCCTTTTGGGGCCATTTTGCTGCTCGGTATCAACGCTTTGCGTGATCACTGGGCGGAGCTGGTGCGGGCTTCCGACGTGGATATCCGTTCGCTTATCTCAACGGTCACAGCGATCACCTTCAGCGTGGTTTGGAAGTCGGGGCTGGTGTTGCTGGCATGGGCGGCCGTCGATTACGGCCTTGTCTGGCGGCAAAGCGAAAGCAAGCTGCGCATGAGCAAGGAAGAAATCAAGCAGGAACACAAGCAGACCGACGGCAATCCGCACACCAAGGGCCAGGTGCGCAAGCTGCAGCGCGCGATGCGCAAACGGCGTTCGCTGCAGGCCGCGGCGACCGCGACCATCGTCGTTACCAATCCCACGCACTACGCCGTGGCGTTGAAGTACGACCCCGCCATGGCGGCGCCCGAGGTGGTGGCCAAAGGACGTGATCTGCTGGCGCAAAAGATCAAGCAGATCGCCTATGACCACAACATCACCGTAATGGAAAACAAGCCGCTCGCCCAGACGCTCTACAAGAGCGTTGAGGTGGGCGACACGATTCCGGCACAGCTTTATCAAGCCGTCGCCGAAGTGCTTGTAGTCGTCTTTCGCGCACAGGCCGAGCTGCGCGAACAGGAACGCATGCGCCGTGCAAAAAACGCGGCCGGTGAGGTGGTGCCGCCGCAATGAATACCGCAGCCCTGAACAAATTCATGAAAGGCGCAGGCGAGTGGATCGTGCCCGTAACGGCCGTGTCGATGGTCTTCGTCATGCTTGTGCCGCTGCCCAGCTTCGTGCTCGATCTGCTGCTCACCTGCAGCATCGCCGCGTCCGTGCTGGTGCTACTGACAGCGATCCAGGTGCTGCGTCCGGTGCAGTTCTCTGTCTTTCCCAGCCTGATTCTGCTGCTGACCCTGATGCGACTGTCGCTCGATTTGGCCAGTACGCGGCGCATTCTGCTGCATGGCAATGAAGGTCCCTCCGCGGCCGGCGCCGTCATCGAAGCCTTCGGCCAGTTCGTTGTGGGCGGCAACTACATCGTTGGGTTCGTACTGTTTGTGGCGCTCGTGGCGATTCAGTTCCTCGTCATCAGTCATGGTGCGGTGCGCACGGCCGAGGTCACGGCGCGCTTCACGCTTGACGCTATGCCGGGCAAGCAGATGGCCATCGACGCCGATTTGAACGCGGGCCTCATCAACGAGGAGCGGGCGCGGGCGAGGCGCGAAGTTGTGTCGCAGGAAGCGGAATTTTGCGGGGCCATGGATGGTGCGGCTCGCTTCAGCCAGCGCGATTCGCTTGCGACGATTCTTATACTTGCGATCAACATCGTCGCGGGCTTTCTCATCGGCGTCTTCCAGCAGGGCGTGCCCTTTGCGGAGGCGCTGAAGACCTATACGATCCTCACCGTCGGCGATGGCCTGGTTTCGATCCTGCCGTCGTTGCTGGTGTCGGTGGCCGGCGGCATCGTCGTTACACGCGCTGCCTCGAAGCAATCGCTTGGTTTGGATGTGCAGGCACAGCTCATCCGCCAGCCGATGCTGCTGCGCATTGCGGGCGGCGTGCTGTGCGCGTTCGGACTGATCCCGGGCCTGCCCAAGCTGGCGTTTTTCGCGCTGGGCGGAGCCTTGCTGTACGGGGCCTCACGGCTGAAAAAACCCGAAACCGAAACTGCCCCCGGCACCAAGCCCGGCGAGTTGGGCGCGGCCAAGACGTTGCCCTCGGTGACCGAAGCGATCGACGCCGCGCTCAAGCTCGATGAGCTTACCTTGGAGGTCGGCACAGGGCTGGTGGCGTATGTCGATGAAGCGCAGGGCGGGCAGCTGTTGAACCGCATTCGTGCGCTACGGAAGAAGCTTGCGCAACAACTGGGCTTCATGGTGCCCTCCATTCACATCACCGACAATGTTGGCTTACGCGAAGGGCAATACGTGGTGCAGCTTCGTGGCGTGGAGATTGCGCGCTGGGAGCTGCGCCGCGGCAACCTGCTCGCCGTGAGCTCCACGCCGGGCACGATCGATTTGCCGGGGCTTGATACGCACGAACCCGCCTTCAACGTCACCGCAAAATGGATCACACCGGAGCTGCAGGCACAGGCGATCGCCAAAGGCTGCGCCGTGGTGGAGCCGATGTCCGTGCTTGTCGCGCACCTTGCCGAGCTGATTAAGCAGCACGCGCATGAGCTGCTTTCGCGGAGCGAGACCAAGCGCTTGGTCGACCGTTTGAACGATTCACACCCCAAGCTGGTCGAAGAGTTGATTCCGAAGCTGCTGACCCTGGGCGAGTTGCAGAAAGTGCTGCAACAGCTGCTGCGCGAACAGGTTTCCATTCGCGATCTTGGTTCGATTCTCGAAGCCCTCGTCGAAGCTGCGGCCGTGAACAAGCATCCTGTAGCGCTCGTCGAAGCGGCACGGCAATCCCTGGGTCGCGCCCTAATTTCTCCATTGTTGGCCGAAGGTGGCGAGCTCAAGGTCGTCACGCTCGACAGTGCACTCGAAGAAGAGTGCACGCGCGCCGGCAACCTGTTACCTGGCCAGATCACCTCAAGCGCCCTGCAGGTTTCGGTGGCGCGCCGCGTGCTGGACAGCCTGCGCAACAACTTCGGCGAGGAGGTCGGCGGGGCGCCACCTGTGCTGCTGTGTTCTTCGCCGGGCCGCTTCTATCTGCGGCGGTTATTGGAGCCGTTTCTGCCCAAAATCGTTGTGATTTCGCCCTCGGAAATTCCACCGGTGACGCAGGTGCGCACGCTGGGCATGGTGCGCTGATGCATCGCTTCGTTCTCGATAGAGGAAGGCAAATGTAATGATGACCAACCCCGAAACACCAACGATCGCGCCGGAAGCGAACGCCTCCGCCGAGCCCACGGTCCTGCCCTGCAACTTTCGCTCCGCCGGGCGGCTTTCCAACGACAGCACGCGGCACCTGCGCACCATGCACGACACCTTCGCCCGCAACCTGTCGCACTCGCTCGATCTGTTCCTCGGTTCCACGCTGGATGTGAAGCTTGCGGGCGTGGAGCAGGTCGGCTCACGGGAGTTCGTCACCACCCTGGCCGCGGGCAGCTATCTGGTGCCGTTCACCCTGATGCCGCTGCAGAGTCGGGTCGTCGCCAAGTTCGACAGTGCCTTGCTGTTCCCGTTGCTCGATCTACTGCTGGGCGGCTCCGGAGACCCGCTCGATCAGGTGCGCGAGCTGACCGATATCGACGAAGAGCTCATCCGCAGCGTGACGGAGCTGATCGCCATGCAGCTGGAGCGCACCTGGAAGGCCTGCAACGTCACAGTAATGCCTTCGGCTTCGTTAAAACCGGCCATGGTGGGCCAGGTCTTTGCCAATGAGGAGCGTGTGGTGTCGCTGCAGTTCGAGCTCGTCCTCGGCGCCACCACGGCGGGCATGCGCCTGGTGCTGCCGATGGCCTTTTGCAACGCGCTCATCCGCTCGAGCCACACCGAGTCCACGCGCCGCATCGGCCGCGAAACCGCGTCGGGCCTGCGCTTGCGCGACCGCCTGCTCGACTGCACGATGGTGGCCTCGGCCGAACTGGCCGGATTGCAAATTTCCGTGGGCGAGTTGATCGACATGCGCCCGGGCAGCGTCGTGAACCTGCGCAGCCCGGTACACACCCCGGTGCGGCTCGGCGTCGGCAGCTATCCGCTCTTCGAAATGACCCCGGTACGCCGGGGCGACCGCAAAACCGCCCAACTCGGCAATCCTGCCAAAGCCATCCCCGAACCGGAAAGGACCTGAACCCATGACCGACGACACTGAACAACGGCTCCACACCTCTTCCGACACCCCGCGCGCGTCCGCGGCGGCGGCCGACAGCGCCCTCCCGGCATTCAGCCCGGAAAAAACACCGCTGCACCGTGTCATCGACGTACCGCTGGCCGTAACCATCCGTTTTGGCCAGCGGCATCTCACGGTGCGCGAACTGCTGGAGCTCAGCACAGGATCGCTGGTCGAGCTGGACCGCCAGGTCGAGGAACCGGTCGATCTGATGCTCGGTGAACGGGTCGTCGCACGGGGCGAGGTGGTGATCGTCGACGGCAACTACGGTATGCGCGTGACGGAGGTCATCGAAATGCCGCCCTCCGCGTGGAACGGGCGTGCGGTTCTGGGAAATCTCCCCAAGTCGCCCGCAGCTGCAGCGGCGGCCACAACGGCGGCGGCTGTTCCAGCGCCCAGAATCTCAGCCCATGGATGAGACAGGCAAGGCTGAACAAAACCAGGGGGCAACGCGCTCCGTCGCCCATCGTCCTTTGCCGCTGATTCTTGTGCCGGCCCGGGTGGAAGAGGCACGGTCGCCTGTCGCGTGCCTGCCCGTGCTCGCGGGCACGCAGCTGTACCTCCGTCTGCTGCTGGGGGGTCATCGCTTCGATCTCGCGGCCGTGGCAGACGTGGTCGGCCGCGATCCGTGCGCGGTGTTGCGGCTCTTCGCGCTGGTCGCCGAAGAGTTTCCGGATGCGGCAAACCGGCCACAACGGCTTGAAGATTGTCTGGCAGGGGTTAGCGCCGCGGAGCTTTGGCGCGCACTTTCGGATCCACCCTCAGACCGGGAAGAACAGCGGCGCGCGATCCCTTTCGCCGGGACGGCGTTTACCCTGGCGCACTATGCGCGCATGGTCGCGGTCTCGCTGGGCCTGGGCGGCGACCAGGCCTTCCTGCTCGGCCTGTTGCACGCTGTCGGCAGCTTACCGGTGGTTCTTGGGCGTTTGACGGAGCCGCCGGGCGCAGAGGCATCCGTGCACATGGCAGCCCGCATTGCCGAGGCGTACCACTTACCGCCAAGCCTGTGCCGCGCGCTGGCCGCCGTGCATCGGCGGGAACCCGGCTCTGTTTGGGTCGCGGTTCTCGAGGCCGCGCGCGATTTGGCAGCCAAAAACGGTGTCGGCAGCCAAAATGGTGTTGGCAGCTAAAAACGCTCAGCCTGCCGTCACGATCCCTTCCACAAAAGGGGGTGCCGACTACACCAAAGAGTTGGGACGCACATGGTGACTTATCGTAGACTCGCTTCGGACGATGATCTTCAGGTCGAAGGGGCGAAGCTGCGCAGGGGCCTGTGTGTTTGAAGCATGTTGAAGGAGATCGCCAAATTCGCGGTGCACCGGTCCGGGGCGATGCAGCTGGTGCAACGGCTGAACCGGCATCGCGTTCGCATCTTGATGTATCACCGGTTTCCGCCCGAGCACCGGGGGAACTTCGAGCGGCAATGTGCTTTGCTGGCGCGGCAATACACGGTGGTCTCGCTTTCCGAAGCCGCCCGCCGGCTCCAGGGCAACGAGTCCATAGCCGATCTGGCCGTCATCACCGTAGATGATGGGTATGCCGATATGCATGACGTGGCTTTTCCGATTTTGAAAAAACACGGCCTTCCCGCAACCCTCTTCGTCACCACCGGGTTCATCGACCGGACCGGCTGGATGCCGGGCGACCGCGTGCGCCATGCGTTTGCGCATACGGGGGAAGAAAGCCTGCAATTTACAGACGACCAGGGCGCGGTGCACGTCTTCCGGACCGAAGAGCCCGGCGCCGCCGACCGCCTCCGGGCGCTGCTGAAGCATGTCCCCAACCGGACCCGGACGAAGATGCTCGCTGCGCTGGAGACCCAATCTACTGTCGACGACCCCAGGAAAATACCCGACGAATACGCCCCTTGCACCTGGGACCAGCTGCGCGCGATGGCAGAGAACGGCATCTCGATCGGTGCGCACACCGTCACCCATCCCATTTTGTCGCGTGTGGAAACCGACGGGGACACAGAGCGCGAGATCCTCGAATCCAAGGCTTGTATCGAGCGCGAACTCGGCAAAGCCGCCGACCTGTTCGCTTACCCCAACGGCACGCCGGAGGACATGAACGCCGTGAGTGTGGCGTGCGTGCGCTCTCATTTTCGCAGCGCGGTAACGGCGATCCCCGGCCTGAACGCGCCCGGTGCTGATGTCTTTCAACTACTGCGCCTGCCCTGTGATCCCGACACCCCCATTCCGCAACTGGAACGCATGCTCGCGGGACCGTTGCGCCGCGGCTGAGCCTTCCATGCAGAGCGACCCCAAAGGACGATGCCCCCGGTGAACGAGGTCCTGACCCAATACGATGTTGCCGTGCTCGGCGCCGGGCCGAGCGGTTTGGCCGCCGCCTACTGCCTGGGCAAGGCGGGCGCGCGCGTGGCGGTGCTGGAACGCGCACCGCATTGCGGCGGGCTGATGCGCGGGGTGCGGCGCGGCGACTTTTCACTCGATCTTGGCCGCAAGGAGCTTTACGCCCGCTTTCCCGAGGTGCACCGGCTTTGGACGGAGTTGCTGGGCGAAGATTACCGCGAATATCCGCATCGCATCGGCGCCCTTTACGGTGGACGCATTCTCGAAAAAGACGCCGCGCCGAAGGGCCGGTTCCGCGGCATGTCGCTCGCGCAGATTGCCCGGCTGGGGGGCTCATATCTCCTCAGCCAACTGAAGCCCGGTCCGCGGGTGGCTCGTTCGGTGGAAGAGTTCTATTTGCTTCGCTACGGGCGCGCTTATTACGATCACTTCATCCGTGGATTTCTGCTGAAATTCGAAGGTCGTTCACCCGCGGAGATGCCGCACACCGATACGCCCCAAGCCGTGCCGCGCTTCGGCTTTCTGCGTCGCGTACGGAGGGAGCCGGTGAACACAGCCGATGTCCTGTTCGGCGGCCAAGACACCTGGCGGCACCCAGCCAAGGGCACGCAGCAGATCGTCGATCGCTTTGAAGAGGAAAGCCGCCGCAGCGGGGTTAGTTTTCTGCTCGATACCGAAGTGCTCGCCCTGGCGGTAGACGGGGAAGATGCGCACCGCGTTCGTTTTCGACAGAATGGCACGGAGGCCGAACTTTCTGCGCGATTTGTCATCTCGAGTGCTCCCCTGCCACTGCTCATGCGCCTGCTGCAGCCGCCTGTGCCCGAACACCTGCAAACCCCGCCGCCCGGGGAGGTGCTGTTCAAAAAATCGACCGCGCTTGTGTATCTCTTTGCCGATGGCGAACCGCGATTCCCTCACAACTGGATCGAGGTAAACGATCCCAAGTTCAAGATGGGTCGCGTGGTGAACTATGCCACCTGGAATGGGAAGATGGTTCCCCAGGGCAAGACCGGCCTTTGCATCGAATATTTCTTGGTGGAAGGCGACCCGGTCCTGGACCTCGATAAGGAAGGCCTCTTCCAGCTGGCGGTCAAGGAAGCCGCCGCGAACGGCTTGATTGACCCTTCCCGGATTGAGGACTACCTGGTGTTGCAGCTTCCGAAAACCAACGCGAGCACCGTCATCCATGAGCGCAAGCAGGCCTGGCTCCGTGAGGTTGCCGACCACGTGGGTGCGCTGCCGCGGTTCTTTGAAACCAGCCGTCCGGGTATGGATCGCGCTACACTCGCCGGCATCGAAGCCGCCGAAGCCTGCCTTTCGGGCGAAGCGATGCGTCGCCGCAGCCTCGCCGCTTCCGCTGCGGAGCTGTAACCGCCGTGTGGACGCTCGACCCGGAGGCGCGCCGTCGCTATGTGCACGGCATGGTTCGGCTGGGCGTCTGGTATACGCGCCTGCTGCTGGAACGCGGCGAGCTTCGCCGTGACGATCTGCCGGTCGCGCTTTCAACACGCGTGGACCTTTACCGCCTTACCGACCTTTGGAATGGTAGAAACGAGGCGGAAGACGGTCTCGCCGACGCCGCATGGATGGACCAAGCCACGCAGATTGCCCGCTGGGTGCGCGACACGCCGATGGCCGCTACAGAAACCCTTGAAAAACAGGTACTGGCGTTCCTCGCACCGACGCTCGAGCAGCGTTTGCCCAAGGATGTCGGGCCACCACCGGTGCGTCCCTTCGGTTGCTGGACCTTTGATCTCGGCTGGCCCGGGCTGGCGGATCGTCCGGGGTTTCTGGGAAAGCTTTCCAATCGTGCGCATGTTGCGGCAGTCGTTCGCAAAGCCATGGGGCTGGCAGCTTCGCCTTCGCGGGATGGCGTGCTGCACATCATGAATGTCATGGTGCCGCGGTCGCCCTTTGACGATCTCCAAGCCTTGACTGACGCCTTACGCGCCTTGATCGCGCATCTGCGCGCCGAGCAGCCGCAGGTGCGCGAGCTTTGGTGCAATACCTGGCTGAACGAACACCCCAAGTTCCACGAGATCTTTCCCGCAGAGTGGTTCGGAAACGCCACCGTTGCGCCCCCGGGAAATCACCGCAACTGGTGGGGGCAGTTTGCGCGGCGCGATGGCGACTTCAACGAAAAGCTGGCGCATCAATTCCGCGCCTCCGGCGGCGTCTTTCCTTTCCGTGCACTTCAATGCCATGCCGGAGTGGAAGAGATCGATGCACACTTAAAACGAGAGGTGAAGAAGGCCTAAGCCTTCTTCACCTTGTTACGCTTTACCCGCCAGCTGCCGCAGCACATACTGCAGAATGCCGCCGTGCTGGTAATACAAAACTTCCTGCGGGGTGTCGATGCGCAGGGTTACCGGAAACTCGATCGCCTCCCCGTCCGGCGCTGTGGCGCATACGGTCAGATTCTTTCCTGTCGCAAAGCCGGAGTCCAGCATGGCGCGCAGCTGGCCGGCCTTGCCAAGCGTAAAGATTTCCTCACCGGTGAGCGCGTAGCTTTCGGTGCTTTCGCCGGTTTGGAATTGCAGCGGCAGAATTCCCATCCCCACGAGGTTGGACCGGTGAATGCGCTCGTAGCTTTCCGCGATGACGAACCGGATGCCCAGCAGCTTCGGCCCTTTCGCAGCCCAGTCGCGACTGGAGCCCGAGCCATACTCCTTGCCGGCCAGGATACAGAGCGGCACGGCATTTGTCGCATACGCCACGCTGGCGTCGTAGATGCTGGTCGGCTCGCCCCAACGCGGGCCTTCGATCAGCAGCCGCGTGACGCCGCCTTCAGTTCCGGGCGCCAGCTTGTTGCGCAGCCGCACGTTCGCAAAGGTGCCGCGCACCATCACCTCATGGTTGCCGCGGCGCGAGCCATACGAATTGAACTCCGCCGGTGTAACGCCATGTGCGGTCAGGTATTCCCCTGCCGGCCCGTTGGCTTTGATGGACCCTGCCGGGGAGATGTGATCCGTCGTGACCGAGTCTCCCAGCCACGCCAGGCAACGGGCGCCCGTGATGTCTTCGACCGGCGCGGGCGTGGCCGTCATGCCTTCGAAGTACGGCGCTTTGCGAATGTAGGTGGAATCGGCCTCCCAACCGTAGGTGTCGCCGGAAGGAAACTTCAACTGCTGCCAGTTCGCATCGCCGTCGGCGACGGTGGCGTACTGACCGCGAAACATCTCGGCATCGATGAACGCGTGCACGGCGTCGGCAACCTCCGTCTGCGTCGGCCAGATGTCGCGGAGATAGATGGGTGCACCGTAGTGGCCACGGCCCAGCGACTCGGTTTCGAAATCGTGCTCGATGTGCCCGGCCAACGCGTACGCCACCACCAGCGGCGGGCTCATCAGGTAATTGGCGCGCACCTCCGGCGAGATGCGCCCCTCAAAATTCCGGTTGCCGCTGAGCACCGCAACGGCGACGAGCCCATGCTCTTCGATCGATTTCGAGACATCCTCGGGCAATGGGCCGGAGTTGCCGATACAGGTGGTGCAGCCGTACCCAACCACCTGAAACCCCAGCCGGTCCAAAAAGGGCAGCAATCCTGAACGCTTGTAGTAGTCCGTGACCACACGCGAGCCCGGCGCCAGCGACGTCTTTACCCAGGGCGGCGTCCGCAGTCCGGCCTCCACGGCCTTCTTCGCCAGCAGGCCGGCGGCCATCATCACATAGGGATTGGAGGTATTCGTACAGGACGTGATCGCCGCAATCACAATCGAGCCGTCGGTTAAATAGCGGTCCGGATTGAGACCAAAGCGCTGTTCGACGCTCTTGATCGGCTCCAACACCGCGATCGGCGCACCCCCATGACCCCACTGCAGCGCTTCGATCCGATTGCTCGGGGTGAAGACCTGCGGCAGGGTTGCAGCGTCGGGATGGAGCGCCTCCGCCGGGTTCGAGTGCTCGGTCAGGAGAACCTCTACGACATCCGGAACCGCCGGGGCCGCCTGCCCATCCGACGAAGCGATATCGCCCATGTCTGACACCTGTCCGCCTTCACCCTCCCATCGGACCATCTGGCGCTCTGCGGTGCGATTGCCGCCGGTGCCGATCAGAGAGGACAGCACCTTGCGAAAGCTCGCGGGCGTTTCCGAAAGCAGCACCCGATCCTGGGGGCGCTTGGGCCCGGCGACGCTCGGCTCGACCGTGGTCAGATCGAGCGACAACAGGGCAGAATACTCGGCATCGGCAACGGTTTCGGTGCTCTCGGGCGTGTAAAACATCTCCTGTGCCCGGTAATAGGCCTCTACCAGCGCAATCTGCTCCTCCGGCCGCCCCGTCAGGCGCAGGTAGCGCAGCGTCTCTGCATCCACGGGAAAAATGCCGCAGGTGGCACCGTACTCGGGGGCCATGTTGGCGATGGTGGCGCGGTCGGCCAGCGGCAACTCCGCAATACCAGGACCGAAGAACTCGACAAATTTGCCCACAACGCCGAACTTGCGCAGGGTCTCGGTCACCGTCAATACCAGATCGGTAGCCGTCGCACCCTCGCGCAGTCGCCCCGTCAGCTTGAAGCCGACCACCTGCGGCACCAGCATTGACACGGGCTGGCCAAGCATCGCCGCTTCAGCCTCAATGCCGCCCACGCCCCACCCGAGCACGCCCAGGCCGTTGACCATCGTGGTGTGGGAGTCGGTGCCGACCAGGGTGTCCGGATACGCCATGACGGCGCCATCCGCGTCCGGAGCTGTCGTAAAGACGACGCGCGCCAGATATTCCAGATTCACCTGGTGGCAGATGCCCATGCCCGGGGGTACAGCCGAAAAATTGCGAAATCCCGTCTGCCCCCACTTCAAGAAGGCATACCGTTCACGGTTGCGGCTGAACTCGAGCGCCGCGTTCAGGTCATAAGCATTTTTTGTGCCGTACTCATCCACCTGCACGGAGTGGTCGATCACGAGCTCGGCCGGCACGAGGGGATTGATGCGTTCGATCTCCGCGGGACCGCCGCCGAGCGCCCGCATCGCATCGCGCATGGCGGCTAAATCCACAATGGCCGGCACGCCTGTGAAGTCCTGCATGAGCACCCGGGCGGGCATATAGGCGATCTCGCGCGAAGGCTCCGCCTTGGGCTCCCAGCGGGCCAAGAACAGGATGTCGTCGGAGGTGACGGTGCTGCCGTCCTCCCGGCGCACAAGGTTTTCCAGGAGAATACGCAGGCAGAACGGCAACCGTGAGAGCTGGAGGCCGTCAATCTTCTTTTCCAGTGCGGGAAGGTCGAAGTACCGCACGGTGGTGTTGCCGGACGTCAGGCGCGCGGCGGCGCCGAAGCTATCGGGGTGCGACGAAGGAGGGCGAAGGGCCATGAACATTCTCCGAAAATCTTCTGAGCTCTGGGTTCTAGGTTCGAAATGAGCGCAATACATAGGCGCGAGCAAGACCGCCGCTAAAGGTCACCTACCCGATGCCGGACGCAGCACACAGCCGGGGGCAAGACATTTTAGAGTGAGGTCCAGGTCGATCGCGCGAAACGAAACGAGCAAGGACGAACGTCGCTCAGCAGGGCCAGCCGCGATCATGGCGGCCACGGCGGAATCGCTTAAGAGTGGCGCAACGCATGCGTAGATTCTACGGCAAAGCCCAGTCCCAGGTAATGACACAGCGGTGCTGCGGAGGTTACCAAGGTGCGGCAGACCTGGGGAAAAACGACGTTCGCCGCCCCTGGATCTGCATCTGAACGATTGTGCGCTCCGAGTTTTCGGGTACGCACACCGGTCAGGCATAGGCGCGTCAGTTCAGCATCGTGCGCACCGGTCACGGGCTCGCGTCCTTTTCTGAGGAACCGTGTCAGCAAAGGTACGAGCTCGCGAGGCAACGAGGATTTGTATGAACGACAGCGGCAACTACGGTCACCTTCGTGCGCATCAGGGCAACCCCGCCTCGCATCAGCCTCGCCTCCATCGCCTTCATTGTTGGATCAGTCGTGCTGTCGCTCCAGGGATGGCCGCGGCCGGTTTCTTCCTGCTGGGCACCGCGGGCTGCAAGAGCAATGCGACCCCCGCAACGATTGTGAGCCAGGGGCCAACCGACCAGAACGCGCAGGATCCCGCCGCCGCGAACCTGGCGCAGCCCTACACCGGCGGTTCTGCTGGCGGGTATGGACCCGCCGGAGGGTATGGCTCCGGAGTTCAGGCAAATGGGACTCAGGCGAATGGCAGGTCGACCCGTGTGCTGGGTACAAGCCAGAGTTACTCATCCCAGGCCAGCGGGGAAAGCTATCCGCAGAATGAGCCGGCGTACGGGTACGGGCCGGCCGGGTACGGACAGGATCAGGGTGCCCCGATCGTGCGTCAGGCGCCCTACGGTGCGCAAGGTGGTTCGGAGGGCGGCTACGGCTACGCCGATACTGAAGAGGCCGGCGAGCAGGCGATTGCTGAAACCGAGCAAGCGCCGCCGCCCCTGCCTGAATATGACCAGCCGCCGGCGCCCGAAGCCAACGACCTCTGGACGCCGGGCTACTGGAACTACGCGTCGGCGGGTTACTACTGGGTGCCCGGCGTTTGGTGCGCTCCGCCGTTCTATGGCGCGCTTTGGACGCCGCCCTGGTGGGGCGCCGATGGAGGCCGTTACCGGTTCCACCGCGGCTATTGGGGACCCCACATCGGCTATTACGGCGGTATCAACTATGGGTTCGGTTATGTCGGCACCGGCTATTACGGCGGCTATTGGCGCGGGCGGGATTTTTACTACAACCGCACCGTCACCAATGTGAACGTAGAGCGCGTCCGCAATGTGTATGAGCGCACTGTGGTGGTGGATGGCCGCCAGTATGGCCCGCAACCGCTGAATCGCACCAGCTATAACGGCGGACGCGGCGGCCTGAACGTGCAGCCGCAGCCGGCGGAGTTGGCCGCCGCCCGTGAGGCGCACCATGCGCCCGTCCCCGCGCAGCGCGACAATCGCGTGGCTGCCGCCGCCAACCGCGCTCAGTTCTTTCAGGCTAATGGTGGACGTCCGTCACAGGCCTTCGCCAACCGGCCCATTGGTCCGCAGGGGGGCATCGCCGAGGCGCCGCGGGAGCAGCCGTTCAACCGGCCCGAGAACCAGCACCTGCTGCAGCCTGGATCCATGGCCAATGGAGGACGCCCCGCGGCTCCGGCAGGCGCGCGCCCCGGCCTCCCGGAGGGCCGTCCAGGAGGGTTCCAGCCCGGCGCAGGACAAAGCAATGCCGCCCAGCCTGGGACGACGCAAACCGGTGTCAGACCCGGATTTAACAGCCGGCAGCCCGGCGCGCAGCAACCCGGCTTTCAGCAACCCGGCTTTCAGCAACCTGGTCATCAGCAACCTGGCCATCAGCAACCTGGTGGTCAGCAACCTGGTGGTCAGCAATCAGGTAGTCAGCGAGTTGGCAACCAACAGGCGGGAAACCAGGGACAGGGGAATCGTCAGAACGCCATAAACCGGCAAGGGACCCCAGCCTATTCCAACAATCAGCCGGGTTCTTCCCAGCAACCCGGACCTCCGTCCAATGTCCGCCCTGGGTTTGACAACCGCCAGTCCGGTGTTCCGCAGGGGAGCAACCGGCCCAACTTCTATAACCGCCAACAGGTCCCCACGAATCAGCCCGCCAACCGGCCGGCACCCCCACAGCCGCCTCCGGTAGCCCAACCGGCGGTGCGTCCTGACGCCGGGGATCGGCAGCCCGGCTTTCAGCAACCCGGCAATCGGCCAAACTTCGACAACCGCCAGGCCGCGCCGGCCCTGCAATCACGACCGGCGCCGGCCTATGTCCCCCGGTCGGAACCGGTTCCGCAAGCGGCACCCACGTTCCGTCCGCAAACGGCGCCTGCGTTCCGTCCGCAACCAGCGCCCCAGGCCGCGCCGGCATCCCGTCCCGCACCTGCTCCGCAAGCGGCACCGGCACCCCATGGCGGGGGCGGTACACCGCACGGGGAACACGGCTGAGGAGTCGATACCGACGCAACCGGGTGTAACAAGGGTTCCTGGTTTATTTCGCACTGTATCACCGCTGTTTCATCCCGCTCCCATGGGGTTAGGCGGTCGCGTGTCTGCCTGGCTGGCATCATCCTGGCGAGGCGCACAGGCCGCGCTGCCCGCCGAAATCGTGGCGCAGGCGGCTACCTACACCCCCGAGCAGCCGAAAAGGCGTCCATGTCGGCGAGGCCACCTTGCGTTCAACGGCGCAACCGTGAAGCTCCTGCGCAGGATGGCGATCAGCAGACGTGCTGCGCTTGCGAATGTGCTGCGCTTTGAAAAACGAAAGACGAAGCGATACATAGAACGGCGCATGTTGAGTGTAGAAGCTTCGGCTATGTCGCCCGGCATCTTCCCAGCTCCTTTGCCGGGCCTTCCGAATGCATGGACCGACATACTCCTGCAAACAAGGGAAAGATGACACTGCCTTTGGTCTAGATGGGCAACATGTGTTGCTTTGATAACACATGTCTGTTTTAATCAATTCGACACTGTGGCGATCGCATCAGTCGTCTGAGGAGATGCTTCATGAAAGTTGCCGCGACCATCGCTCGTTCCCTGCTCGGACTCATGTTCACGGTTTTCGGCTTGAACGGTTTCCTACACTTCATTCACCAGCCTCCACCGGCCTCTCCTTTGGCGCAGCAGTACATGACCGTCATGGTGGCGTCGCATTATTTCGGTTTTGTGTTCCTTGTGCAGCTTGTCGCCGGCATCCTGCTGCTCGTCAATCGCTTTGTACCGTTGGCATTGGCTCTGCTCGCACCTGTACTTGTCAATATCCTGCTTTATCACAGCCTTATGGACCCAGCGGGCCTGCCCATCGGCGTTGTGGCAACGATTCTTTGGGTTCTGATCTTCATTCGCTTCCGTGGAGCCTTCACCGGCATCCTGCGGGCCACGCCCTCCCCTGCCGAGGCTTAACTCATGAACTTCTTTACACGGCTTTTCTCGAGCACTTCCCGCTCCGCGGCTCCGAGCAGCGCGGTTCTCCCCTCTCCAACCAAAGATTTGAGGTCTTCTATGCCTACCCTTCTCGCTATCGAGTCCAGCCCCCGCGGCGATTACTCCATCTCCCGCAAGCTCACCTCCAAGTTCATCGACGACTGGAAAGCTCAGCACGTGGAAGGGAAGATCGTCGTCCGCGACCTGATGAAGACCAACCTGCCGTTTGTCGACCTGCCCTGGATTATGGGTGCGTATACACCCGCCGAGCAGCACTCGCCAGAGACGAAACAAGCGATCGCCATTTCCAATGACCTGGTTGCCGAGCTGATGGCGGCCGACCATATCGTGCTCGGCACCTCGATGTACAACTTCTCTATACCAGCGAACCTCAAGGCCTATATCGATCACATCGTGCGCATTGGCCTCACGGTTACGCCTTCCTATGAAGGGCTCGTAAAAGGGAAGAAGTTGACCATCATTCTGGCGTCCGGTGGGGTCTACACGCCCGGAGCGCAGGCCGAAGGCTACAACGTGGCCATCAGTTATCTCAAGCAGATCTTCGGCTTTATCGGCATCACGGATGTGAATGTTGTCCTTGCGGGCGGCACAGCGGCCGTGGACAGACAACAGGCGACTTTGCCGGAAGTGGTCGGTCAGTTCGAGCCAGCGGTCGCGCAGGCAGTGCAGGCCTAGTTCTCCGATGGAGCGCGCCAACTCACTCCTTGGCCCGCTTCTTTCCCCACCGAGTTGCGGCGTGCGTACCCAGGCAGTACCGCGCCGCATTCACCTTAGCTGCATAGAGAGACTAGCGGCATCAAGAAACTTAGGTTCCCAGGCGATTCATTGCGCTGGAGAGCCACTGGCCGCCATCGGTCCGGCGGGTCTTTCGTTAGCCGTGCACCCGCTCACGTTGCAGACGTGGAGGAGGCCTGGGCAGACTCTTCGGGAAGTCACAAAGTGGCCTTCCAGCCGGCTTGAACGTCGAAAGCTAAACCGTCTCCCAAAGCAGCAGCACATTTAATGCCACGATGATGCCGGCCACGGCCCAACCTGCCGAGCGCATGGAGCGTGGACTGCGGAACTCCCGCATGACGTCCCTACGCTGTGTGAGCAGCAGCAAGGGAATCAGGGCAAAGGGCAGGGTAAAGCTTAATAAAACCTGCGAGTCGTTCAAGATCCGCAACGGGTTCCAACCCAGCCCGATGACGACCAAAGCGGGAATGATCGTCAAAAAACGCCGGGCAAAAATGGGAAACTGCACATCCAGAAACCCTTCGATAATGACCTGCCCTGCCATTACGCCCACCGTTGAACTGGACAGCCCGGAGCACAGGAGCGCGACCGCAAAGATCACCGCGGCCGAATGCCCCAGCAGCGGCCCCAAGGTCCGGTAGGCCTCTTGAATCGTCGGCTGCACTGCCGGCCCTTTGGCGACCGCCACCGCGGCCATGATCAAAATGGCGGAGTTGATCAACCAGGCACCGTTCATCGCCAGAAATACATCCACCAGCTCAAAATTTAAGAACTGCTGCAAGACTCCCGGTCGCGGATGTTTCGGCGGCGGTGCAATCAACCGGCGCCGCGGCTGCACCAGCGCCGAATGCAGATACACGACGTGGGGCATAACTGTGGCTCCCAGGATGGCCACCGCCGCAAAGGTGCAATCCTTCAGATGACCGCGGTCCAGCGTCGGCAGCAGCGTGGCCACAAACGCCCGGTGCCAGTCCGGATGCACCCGAAAGATCTCAAAACCGTAACAAACCCCGATGATGCCGACAAAGGCCATAATGCCGCGCTCGAGCCACTGATACCCTGCCAGATCGAGCGCCAAAATACCGGCAACGGCTACCGTTGTCACCAGCGCCGCGATGAACAGTGAGCCGGTAGGCGAAATCCCGTGGGCCAGCAACGCCGGACCTACCAGCAGATCCAATCCGAGCGCCGCGCCGAGAAATTCCGCCAGATCTGTAGCGACCGCGGAAAACTCCGCGCAAAGCCAGAGACAAATCGTGGTTGGACGTTTGAAGTGCTTTCGGCAGTTCTGCGGCAATGTCAGCCCGGTAACAATACCCAGCTTCGCTGAAAGGTACTGGATTAAAATTGCCATGGCATTTGACCACAGCAACACCCACAGCAGCCGATAGCCGAACTGGCTGCCGCCTAGAATGTTCGTGGCAAAGTTGCCGGGATCGATGTAAGCGACCGAAGCCACAAAGGCCGGCCCAAGGTAGCTCCACACATGACGCGGCAGCGGCTCATCAGGCTCCGCCCCCGTGTGCGCCGGAGGCCCCTCGTTTAATTCCATCGACGGGGGCGCCACAGCTGCTGCGAAAAGGGGGTTGGAGGACTCGGCCACTAAAGGCAGTATATGGATACAAGGTACGCCCCTTGTGTCGCCGGAATTTCTCCAGGCAACATCCACCCTGCGCTTGCCCGTTCGTCAAGAGCTCTGGATGATCCAGGACCACCGCGCGCGAACGCCTTTCGGGATGATCCTCTACACCCCCGTAGACCCGAAGCCGCGGCCCGCGCGGGGCGTCTCCGCCAAGGTGTCGGTTTCAGCAAAAACCGCCTGGATTCGCTCCACAATCCGCAATTGTGCGATGCGATGGCCGGGCGCAATCGTTTGTGGCTCCGGAGATAGGTTGGTAAGCACAACGCGTAACTCACCGCGATACCCGGAGTCGATGACCCCTGCCAGTGTCGTAAGACCGCGCAGCGCCAAGCCGGAACGATCTTCCACCAGCGCACCATGTGTTTCAGGAAGCTCCAGTGCGAGTCCGGTGCTCACCGCACAGGTTGCCCCCGGCTCCCCGAGGGGCGCCAGTACGGCCGACTCGGCCGCAAACAGATCGGCCGCGAGATCCCCATAGGGTCCATGGTGCGCATACCGCGGCAGCTGCGCGGCGGGGTGCAGGCGCTGCACCAGGATGGTGGGTTGTGTGCGGGCATCGGGCATCGCTGCCCCACAGTGTCGCATGGCTTCGCGCGTGTTTCGCAGGGGAAAGCGCCCTTTGTGCTTTTCTGGCGTTCCATTTCGGAACGGAAAAATCGTCGTTTCGAAGTGGAACGGCGTTTTTGGCTACATAGAAATAGATCGCATCTTTCCCGCACAGAGAGCTGGGGCACAGGCGTCTATCCCCACATGCTTTCTGTGCAACGCGAGGGTACGCGAGGCCCTCTTCTGATCATGCTGCATTGGTTGGGCGGCGGCGCCCAAACCTGGACCGAGGTAAGCCATGGTCTATCGGTACGCGGCGTCCGCTGCGCTGCGGTCGATCTGCCCGGCTTCGGCGGGTCTGCCGGTGTTGCGGGCTACGACGTACGATCGATGGCCGAAGCGGTCATCGCGACCATCAAGCCACTGCTGGTCGAGACCGCATCGCAGGAGCCTGCGGCCTGGTTCCTCGCCGGACACTCCATGGGCGGCAAGGTTGCGTCCGTTATAGCCCGCAGGGCCCTGGACGGCATGGCCGGCCTGGAAGGTTTGCGCGGTCTTCTGCTGGTTTCGGCTTCACCGCCGAGTCCGGAGCCAATGAGCGACAGCAAACGGAGCGCCATGCTGCAGGCCTTGGGTGAATCTTCCGGCAGCGAGGTAAAGGATTGGCCAAACGCTGCGCACTTTGTGGATGAAAACACGGGCAAACTCCCGCTGCCTCAGGCCGTACGCGAACGGGCGATCCGCGGTGTGCTCGGCATGAATCGCACGGCTTTCCGTCGCTGGCTGGAACATGGAAGCAATGAGGATTGGCGCGTGGATGTGGGCACACTAGCCTTGCCTGCGCTGGTGTTTGCTGGAACCGAAGACGGGGCGCTTGGCCCAAAGGCACAGGAGAATGAAAACCTGCCCCACCTGCCACAAGGCACGCTGGTCGTGCTCCAGGCGGCCGGCCATTTGGCTCCGCTTGAACGTCCGGGCGAACTGGTGGAGTACTTCACCCAATTTATGGCGGATACGGGCGTAACCCTCGCCGTTGCGCATGGTGCCCCCGGCACAAACTTTGAGGCGCTGTTGGAGTCGGAGCGCACCTCTCCCATCACGCGTGCCGTGATGCAAACGCGCCTGCACGGGGCGCAGAACTGGAACCATCACCCGCTGACCTTCAGCCGCGCCGAGTTCCGCACCCTGCGCACGCTGGTAGCGCGCGTGGTGCCCGACACCGGCTTTGATATTGCCGCGCAGCTGGACACAGACCTCGCCACGGGCAAGGGAGATGGTTGGCGGTTTGCCAATCTGCCGCCCGACGCCCAGGCGTGGCAGCTCGGTCTTCGGTCACTGGATTTGGCGGCTGCTCGGGCGCACGGCGTGCCCTTCGCCGCTCTCTTCCACGAGCAGCAGGACGAGCTTCTGCAGAGCGCAACTGCCGGTAACCTCGGCCACGGCTTGCTTGGCGCCCTGCACCTGGGCGAGGCAGCCGGCAGCTATAACGCCGAACAGATGAAGCGCTGGTTTGAAGAGGTACGGGCTGAGTGCACCCGCTGCTTCGTCGCCGACCCGCGCACCATGGAGCGCATGGGATATGCCGGCTTCGCCGACGACCTCGGCTTCACGCAGATTCAGCTCGGCCAACAAGAGGAGTTTGGGCGTTGACGGACACAGGATTCGGGTACAAACAGACAGAGCTTGGCAAAAATGAGCTAGGCCGCCTTCGGCCCGGCATGCGCCGTTATGACGATAGCGAGGAGCTTGACGCGGTGGTGATCGGTACCGGCGCGGGCGGGGCGCCGCTGCTTGCGAAGCTGGCTGCGGCAGGCCGCAGGGTTGTGGCGCTGGAGGCGGGCCCGTGGTTTGAGTCACCGGCGGAACAATTTGCCACAGATGAAGTGGCCGCCAGTCACATCTACTGGTTAGGGGAGCGGCTTTCCGGTGGAAAAACGCCTGAAGTGTTGGGGGGCAACACCTCCGGAACCGGGGTCGGCGGATCCACGCTGCACTGGGGCGCCTTTTGCCCGCGAGCCGACGAGCGCGATCTGCAGCTGAAGACCGATTCCGGGAGGGGCGTCGACTGGCCGCTGCACCTGCGCGACCTGATCCCCTATTACCAAGAGGTGGAGTTATTTCTCGGCGTCTCCGGCCCGAGCCCTTACCCATGGGATCCCGCGCGGCGGTACCCGACCGGCCCCGTCCCGATCAACGGTCCCGGTGAGTTGATGATCAAGGGTTTTGACGCGCTTGGCCTGCGTTCCAGTGCCGCCCCCATCGCCGCTCTCAGCCAGGATTACTCCCGGCCCGAATACGAGACGCGCAAGGCCTGCGTGAACCGTGGCTTCTGCCATCAGGGCTGCCGCAATGGCGCAAAGGCGTCCATGGATGTGACCTACCTGCCCTGGGCGGTGCGCTCCGGCGCGGAGATTCGGCCGCAGTGCTTCGTCACCGGGTTCGAGCAGGACACCGCGGGCCGGATCACAGCCGTGCTCTACCGCGATACCTCCGGTACCGGCGAGCTGATCACCCGGCGGCAGCGCACAAAACATGTCTTTCTTTGCGCCGGAGCGGTCGAAACCCCCCGGCTGCTGCTTTACACAGGGCTCGCCAACGGTAGCGGGCAGGTCGGCAAAAATTACATGGGCCATGTCGCCGCACAGGTTTGGGGCACGTTTGATCGGCCTGTGCGCATGAACAAGGGTTTTCCCGCGACCGTGATCTCCGAGGACACGATGCGTCCCAAAGACGCCGACTTCGCGGGCGGCTATCTGGTGCAGTCACTCGGCGTGGTTCCGGTAAGCTGGTCGACATCTGTGGCACGCGGGCGGCAGATGTTCGGAAGAGACCTGACACGCTATCTGGCGAACTATAACTACATCGCCGGGATTGGGGTTAATGGCGAAACCCTGCCGACGGACGAGAATTATCTCGCGCTTTCCGATGAGCTCGACACCAACGGCATTCCCAAGCCGGTACTGCAGTTCTCCTACCAGGCGAATGAGCAGAAGATGGAAGCGCACGGCATCAAGTTGATGACGGAGGCCTGGAAGGCTGCCGGCGCTCGCGATACCTGGTCCACCCCGCGTACCGCGCATACCATCGGCACCTGCCGCATGGGCGTGGACGCGGAAGCCTCCGTGGTGGATCCTTTTGGGCGTTCGCACGAGATCTCCAATCTCTGGATCAGCGACAACTCCACCTTCCCCAGTTCGCTGGCCGCCAACCCGGCCCTGACCATTATGGCTCTGGCCCTGCGCACGGCGGAGGCATTCCTGAAGCAGTAGTGCCTCAGAACGGGACGGCCGCCCGGTACAATCTTCCCAATGTCGATGCCCCCTGCACTCCGCCACTTTTTTGGAACGGGTGCGCGTGCAGGTGGCTCTCGCAGCGGCTGGCAAGCGCCTGCGGCACGGCGGATGTTCTGGGTGGGGCTCGCGCTGCGGTTGCTGTATCTCACGGCCGCTCACACCTATCGTTTTCGCGCGTTTCAGGATCATTTTCAGTTTGGCTGGGAGATGGGTCGCATCGCCCGGGCGCTGGCGACCGGTTTCGGCTATGCCGATCCCTTTGAAGGTCATACCGGCCCGACGGCCTGGACGCCGCCGCTGTATCCCCTGCTGATGGCTACAGCATTTAAGCTCTTTGGTGTCTACACCGCGGCTGCCGGTTGGTGCGTGCTGGCCGTCAACTCCCTTTTTTCGGCGGCTACGGCACCTGCCCTCTACGAGATCGGCGATCGCTGCTATGGCTCCCGGCATGACGGCCGGCAGGTACCCTTGTGGGCCGGCTGGCTCTGGGCGCTGTACCCCGCGGCCATGCAATACGCCGTTCGCTGGCCTTGGGAGATGGCCATCACGACATGCCTGTTCACCTGGGCGCTGGTTTTGGGGCTGCGGCTGCGCGGTGTCGGCGGAAGCGCTCCCCCGATGGGCGGGCCCGGCACAAAGGACGCCGTCACAGGCGGGGCCGAAGTCGACGGTTTCGAACCCGGCCACGCCGGCTCACGGGAGGCCCGGCGCATGTGGCCGTGGGCGCTTTTCGGCCTGTTCTGGGGTGCAATCGCTCTTTTGAATAGTTCCCTGCTGCTGTTTTTGCCCGTGCAGGTCTTGTGGATCCTTTGGCCTGCACGGCGCACGCCTTTGCCTGTTTTGCAGCGGGCGGTCGCCGCTGGGCTCGTGTTTCTGGCGTGCATTACGCCCTGGACGCTCCGCAACGCGCGGGTGTTCCATGCCCTTGTCCCGTTGCGGGACAACTTTGGCGCGGAACTGTATATGAGCGCGTTGCCCTCGCATGATGGTTTTCCGTGGGGAACCTCCTTACCGATTGCGCACAACGATCCCGAGCTTCGTCGCTATGCACGCATGGGGGAACTCGCCTACAGCAGGATGCAGGGCGTGCGCGGCAAAGCGCTTATCGCGGCGGATCCCGACCGCTTCCTGCGCCAGGTCCTATTTCGCATCCAGTTTTATTGGGCGGGCGTGCCGCACCCCTACGATCACGGTCCCCTCAACGAATTTTTGCGCCAGCTTGACTACAGCCTGTTAAGCGTTTGCGGCCTGTTGGGCCTTGCGCTTTCCCTATACCGGCGGGTTCCCGGGGCGGGGCTGTTTGCCGCTGCTTTTGGGATCCTGCCCCTGGTGTATTACGGGATCACCGTGCAGGCACGCTTTCGCGCACCGCTGGAGCCGCTGATCGCGTTATTTTCCGTGTTTCTCTTCCATTCAGCGGATCGCCGTCGTTTGTGGTCCTTCTCTCGCCTTCCCCGCTGAGTCGGCGCTTCAAGGTCGCGACAAGATCGGCGGATGAGTGGCCCGCGTGTTTTGCTTTGGTTCTCCTCAAGCATTGACCCGCATCGATTGAAATTTGCGCAGCAGCACGCTCGCCCGGTATTCTCGGGATCGCTTCTCGGGTGCTCTTTCGCTGTTTCTCGGAGGCGTAGGGACCGATGCCAGGGACGATGCCTTTCGGGCCTCCGGACGGCACCTGTTCTTTGAATCCCCTAAGGGTCCGCTGTTTTCACGAGGGCATGATGAACTCCGTCAAACCATTTGCGGTGATGGTGCAAGGGCTTCTTGTGGCAGCGTGGCTCGCCGTGGCGCTGGTTCTGTACTTCACGCCGACGCTGCTTGGCTGGCGGCAAAGGGCAGAGCACCTTCGTCGCATTGCCGCGGTGAATCTGTTTCTGGGGATCACCGGTATCGGCTGGTTTCTTGCCCTGTTCTGGGCCATCAAGGCGCGTCCGCAAAGCGAGACACCTCCATCCCGTGGGTGAGGTGGGGGCTACAAATGGCGACGACGGAACGCGCGGCAGGGCGGTGCGGCCGTTCTTCTCTTGACCAAGTCCGTAGGCCCGGCTACACTCGAATAGTTTGGCGAGGTACGCCGCATTGCGGCTACGGAGCTCTTACGGCGCCCCAACAGCTTCGTCCACATGGCATAGCCGTTGCGGCAGCGCGTGGTGGCTGGTCCGCCCAGCTCCCCTTGGCACGATTTTTGCAAGAAAAGACGCAAAGCGAATGAAGTCCTTTGCGATGAGGTCAGTTCCATGTATGCAGTGATTCGCACCGGCGGCAAGCAGTACCGCGTGGCTCCCGGCGACACCTTAAAAGTAGAAACCGCCGCACACGAGAACGGCACCGTTGAATTTTCCGATGTGCTTGCCGTTTCCGGCGAAGCCGGTAAGTTCGAAGGGGATTTGGGCGGCGCGAAGGTGCTCGCCTCCGTTGTCGGCGAGGGCCGCGGCGAAAAGATTTTGGTATTTCACTACAAACGCAAGAAGCAATACAAGAAGATGCAGGGCCATCGTCAGAACTTCCTGGAAGTAAAGATCAACGCGATCCAGGTAGGCGGCCGCACCTTCGACGCGCAGAGTCAGTAAATCCCTGCGGGTCTCTTCCCTGATTTCGCTCAAGGGCGGACAGGTCGCCAGTGAGAACACTTCGGCGCACCCTAAATTTGCGGCATAAGCCGCACATGAGGCATAGATATGGCACATAAAAAAGGTCTTGGCAGTAGTAAAAACGGCCGCGATTCCAATGCACAACGGTTGGGCGTCAAGCGCTTTGGTGGGCAGGTGGTCACCGGCGGGTCTATTCTTGTCCGTCAGCGCGGCACACCCTTGAAGCCCGGCAAAAATGTCGGTCGGGGCTCGGATGACACGCTCTTCGCGAAGATCGATGGTGTCGTCAAGTTTTCCGATCGCGGACAGCTGGGTCGCTTCGTTTCGATCGAGCCTGTTGTCGTGAGCGCGGCCGCTTAGGTACAGCCGGCGACGTCGTCAAGGACTCACGCTTTCAGATCAGTAGGGTTCTTAGCGGCTTCACTGCACGCCAGATGCCAACGCGCTTTGCAGCATTTCTGTGTTGGGCAACGGCGTACTAAAGGCTTGTCGCGGCGGCTGTGAGTGTCACAGCGGCCAACTCTTTCGATCAAGCGTAAACAGATCACGGGTGGTGCAGTATCCGCCACCCCCGTGCATCCTTCCAATGAGGCGCATGTGCGCTGGATCGATGTGCAGCCGCGCAAGGTCCTCAAAGGCTGTTGTGCGCACATGCACCTCGACAATTCTGCCCAATACGATGGTGCTGTTGCCGCCCGGCTCAAGAGTCTGAAAGAGCTTGCATTCCAGTGCTACGGGAGACGCTGCGATGCGCGGTACCTGCACAAGGCGGCACGGCGCTAACGCCAACCCGGCTAACTGGGTTTCATCCGTACCCCGGGGCGCGTTGGTCGCTGTAATGTTCATCTGTTCCGCCAATTCTTCCGGCACCATATTCACGACGAACTCACCCAGTTCGCGGATGTTGCCCAGCGAATCTTTGGTCGAACGATCCGGAGCCGAAGAGAAGCTGATCGCCACCAGCGGCGGATCTGCGGACAGGATGTTGAAGAACGAATACGGCGCAGCATTCAGAGCACCCTCTAAACTCTTGGAGACCACCCACGCGATCGGCCGGGGCAGAATGACGGAAGCGAGCAGCTTATAGGCATCCCCCTTTGTCATCGCGCCAAGATCAAAATGCGAAAAGTCGTCACCGAGGGAAGAATCAGCGGCAGTGATGGGAGAAAGTACAGCTTGCGGAGTGTCAGGCATAGGAAGTCTGCTCGTTAGATGAGTTGTGGGTAGCTCCGGTTCCCGATACGTTTTCCTGAAGCTGACATTTTGGTTGGGGAGATTGTTCATGAGCGTCTTCTGCTCGGCTTCGCGGCAAAACATCGAAAGCGGGCGGCACTGCGCTAGGATGAAGGACATAGGAGTTTCATGGCATCAGTCGAGATGAACCAGATGTTAGCGGCGGCAGCCGCAGCCTGTGAGGACAAGAAGGCTGAGGATATTCGCATCCTCGCGCTCGATCCTTCAGAGAGCGGGCTGACCGATTATTTCCTGATCTGCACCGGCACGAACGATCGCCAAACTGTGGCGATCACCGATGAGATCGAGATCCGGCTCAAGCGGGAGTTCGCCACCTACCCCAACTCGGTCGAGGGCCGACGGCAAGGAGAATGGGTGCTGATGGACTATGTGGATTTTATCGTCCATGTTTTTCTGCCGGAAAAGCGGGCCTACTACGGCCTGGAACGCCTACGTCCCTCGGCAACGACCCTCAGCATCGCGGATCTGAACACCGAGATCAAAGCGGCCATCACCGCAAAGCGTCCCGTAAAGGCAGCGAAGACAGATGCTACCGACGTGCCCGACGTCGATGTAACCGTGAAAGCGCCCCGCGTGAAGAAGGTAGCCGACAAGCAAACGAAGGTCGCCAAACCGGCGGAGCTTGCCGAGAATTCTAGCCCTGCTGCGGACCGCAAAACCCGGGTGCCGGCGACCAAAAAGGTGGTCAAAAAAGCCGCAAAGAAAGTGGCGAAGCCGGTCGTACGCAGCAAAGCGGCGTCGTAGGACAAAACCGGATCCAGATTCGGGACGGGGCAGCTGTGTAAGGTAAGCGCTGCGAGGAAAGACGATTCCAGACATTTAGCGCGTGAGCTAACCCTGCAGCATCCTTATTGCATGCGATTGCAGCTTGCCTACATCAGCCCTCGTCGCGAACTGAAGTCCGCTCCTGCCGGCGCGCTACTAAACGAGTACGTGCACCGGTGCCAGCGTTATACGCCCGTCCGGGTGGAGGTCTACCGCGCCGAGACGGCGTTTCTGGAGAGCATGGAACGGCAGAGCGGACGCGTCGCCCCGGTGCTGATCCTTCTAGATAGCCGCGGCACGCTCCAGACGTCGCTGCAATTTGCACAGCACCTCGGCCAGCGGCGCGACGAGGGAAAACAGGAGCTGACACTCGCCATTGGCCCTCCAGACGGCTGGTTGCCGTCCACCCGTGAGCGTGCCGACCTCTTGCTTTCCCTGGGAGCCATGACGCTACCGCATGAACTCGCCCTCGTGGTGCTCGCCGAGCAAGTCTACCGTGCGCTTACCATTCTGGCAGGACACCCGTACCATGCTGGACATGCGTAAATGAACGTGTCGCTACAGCCCGTCGCGAGTGGGTAAGGACTCCATCCGCGACAGGCTATCGGGGGTTCACCCCGCGTCTTGAACCCAGTGCTAGAAATTGAGTTTCAGCTGGAACTCTGTTGTTCGAGGTGCGCCTTGGCTGAAAGTTCCAGCACTGCGTTGGGTGCGAACGCCGTTTTGCACCTCAGGCGTGTTCGGTCCATTGAGGTAATTATTCACGACCCCCACAGTCCCGCCCGCATCAGCGGTATTTGCCAGCGTGTAGCTAGCCGAATTGAGCAAGCCGAAGTTACTGAGATTCGCGACGTTGTACATGTTGATGCCAGGCTCCAAACTCAAGCCCTCCCGGATCTTGCTGAGGCGGATTGGATAGCTGATGCTTGCGTCGAGTGCACGAAACGCGCTGTTCGGCAGCGGATTACCCGGCGCTAGGGCAATTGGCTGTTGGACACCATTCAGCGCGACTAATTGACCCTTGGTCAAAAGACCCGCATTGATCAGGGCCTGCCCCGCCGGCGTTGGCTGATTCGCGTTGGCGGCGTTGTAGGCGCTGATGTATTGATTCAGGCCGGCACCTTTGATGCTGTGCATATAGGCACCGGGGACCGTGCCGGGGGCTACATCGCCCGTCGTGCCGTCGCCCGTGACATCCGAGCGGAAGATTTCGCCCGGAACGCCGTTACCCTGGTTGTCGAGCACCAGGGTGCTCGCTTGGGCGGAGAAGAAGTGCCCCACCAAACCGATGCGCAAGCCGTAACGAACGTCGACACTGCCGCCGAAGCTGAGTTCGTTGGTGTGGTCGAGTGTTGTCCGGCCCTGAAACTCATTCGGATTGTCGAAGTCGTAGGGAAGATTATTAAAGAACGAGTCGGGGTTACCGCCAGAGACCGGGCTCACGATCCGCGAGAAGGTATAAGAAATTTGTATGTTGCTACTGACAATGCCGGGCGCCGGGCGTGTCTTCTGTTGCTGCAATACAAGCGATCCCGCGTCGTAGCCCTGCCGGCCAACGGGCAGAATGAACTCGCCGAGACCAACATTGGGGTTTGCGCCGGCAAAGGCGGCGGGAGCCTGACCTGTAAAGGAAACCGGATACCCACCTGTGTATTGGTTACTGGAATCCAGGCCGGACCCTGCAAAATCCGCGATGGTTGCCCCTGAAATGGCGCCTGTCGATGTATTGGTATGCAGCCCAGGGCAGGCGATGAGCGCTTGATCCACGGTTGTTACTCCGCATTTAACCAAGGTTGCAGCAATCGCGTTCTTCGCAGCACCCGTATTTAGATACCGCGCTGCACCCACGTGGTTCTCATCGATAATCAACGGCACCTTCAGAGTGGCGTTGTGAACATAATCCACACTGAACAGGAGACCTCTCGCGAGCTGTTGCTGGAGACCGCCGTTGATTTGTATCGAGTACGGTGTGACATAAGGCGCACCGTAGATGCCGGTGGACTTCAAGCCGCCACCCACGCCGATGAAAGCGGGGTTTGCTCCCCCACCTTGCGATGCCGTCTGGTATTGAGCTTTCAAAGCATTAATCTGAGGCGCAGCCTGCGCGATAGACTCGCCGCAAATCGTGGAGAGCAAGACGCCGTTTACGCTATTGACGGTTGTGCCGTTCGGCAGAGTGATGACGTTTGTTCCACCACACACCGTTGTGTAGTTGAAGTAATTGCCATTTGCCTGCACCACCGAGGCGCGGGCGTTCGAAGTGTTATTGAAGATATCGCTCTCGTAGAAGATCCCGATACCGCCGCGAATGGAGGTATTGTGAGTTCCAGGGCTGAATACGAAGCCAAATTGCGGTCCGAAGTTTGCATACGGCTGATGCGTCTTGCCGCCCAACCCGGGGCTAAATTGATCGAACAAGTAGCTATTTCCCGTGCACCCAGGGAATTGAAGATTGGAAGTCACGTTGGAGCACAGGGGCGAAGCCAGATCCTGATTGGCGCGATCCGTGTCTACTGACCAGCGCAGGCCGGCAACCGTTGTGAGCGATGAAGAAATCTTCCAGGTATCAGCGACATAGGCGCCTTCACGCCAGTCTTCCACGCCACCGCCAGACAGGTTGAAGCCGGGTTTCTCGGTAAAGAATCCATTGCCGTTGCCGAGAACATAAACCTGCGCCGCATACCCATCGACAGGATCGTTCGTACACGGGGCAGCACCCGGCGTTCCATGGCAGTTTGCCAAGACGCTGGAGGGCCCAAATGCTGTATACAGAGAGGCCCCATAAAAAGCAGCGAAGCCGCCGCCAAGCAGGCGGTTCAGGTTATATCCAAACTTTACGGAATGGGTTCCCTTCGTCCAGGTACCGTCATAACGGAACTGCTTGTCTGACTGGAACGTACCCTGAGGTGCAAGGAAGTTCGGCCCGGCGTAGAAGTTGTCCGTCGCGTCGATAAGCGTAACCTGCCCGGAAGCGCTCCCAAGGAATGGGTCGTAGATGGAGTTGCCGGCACCGGCAGTACCATCACCTAGCAGATTATGGAACTTTTCGTAGCCTACACGGAAGGAGTGCGTGAATCTGCCCGTAGTAAAATCGGCGCCGCCCACAAGGGCAGGTACATTATCGCGATTCAAGTAAAGGGAATAAAGGTCTTGGAAGTTCGACGCATCCGCATTGGCGCTATATACGCCACGCGCGAAGAGGTGGACACCCTTCGGCGCGTTGTAGTCCAACCGCACGGTGCTGTAGGTGTCCCGAAACGGGGCTGGGTAGAAGGGATACTGTTGCTCGATTGAGGCAAAGGTGGCGCCGGTGGTGGCGGCGTTTTGCTGGTCCTGCTTGATTCGCTCCACGTCGGCAAAGAAGAACAGCTTGTCTTTGATGATGGGACCGCCCACGTTGCCGCCGAACTGATTGCGCTGGAAGGGCAGGTTTGCGCCGCCCGTGGTGGCCGCAAAGCCCGTACGGTAGTCCTGGAAGTCGTAGAAGAGCTGGCCGTGGAAGGCATTCGTACCGGAGCGCGTGGCTACCAGTACCTGTCCCGTGGAGGTCACTTCGCCCGACACGTCCTGAGTCGAACGATTTAACTGAAACTCGTCGACGGCGCCGGTCGGTGTGTTGAAGATTGTAGTTCCGACTGTTTCGTCGGTGATGTCTTGACCGTCCAACAAAATGCGTGTGGTGCGGCCCGACACACCGTTTAGCGAGATGGCCGAGTAGCCGGCCTTGGTGGGATCGAAGCTTTGCCCGCTCTGCAGGATAACGCCAGGCTGGAGCTGGGCGATATCGAGGATGTTGCGCCCGTTGATCGGTAGCGCCTCAATCTGTTCGCGGGTAACAACACCGGAAACACCAGGTTGATCTGTATTGACCTGCAAAGTGCCCGCGTTTACCTCGACCGTCTGGCTTTCGCTGCCGACAGTCAGTTTTTCACTGCCGGGCGTCGCGGTTCCTGTAAGAATCGCTGTTGTCACGTGCAGCTTTTGGAAGTTTGGAGCCGAGATATCGAGCGTGTAGGCACCGGGCACGAGGGGGCCAAGGCTGTAGAAGCCGCTTTTGTCAGACTGGAGCGTGTGGGTATAGCCGGTCTCAGGACTGGCGATCACAATGCTTGCGCCAGGGATGCCGGCACCGGAACTGTCCGTAATGGTTCCCTGGATCGAACCGCCATTGGTGGAGACGGCCTGCCCCAGCATCGGGTGAAACGCAGCATTCGCAGAGGCTAGCAGCGAAAGGTACAGGCATGCTAACGGGGCAGAACGAGGAAAAAGTTTCAAAAGGGCGACTCCGAGTGCTAGGTCTGTCCCTCGTGAAGCACGCGGCATGCCAAAGCGAGAAACCTAGAAATGAAGGGACTTATCAATTCTCGGAAAATTGTAGATTTCAAAAATCATAGATCTACGGAACGAGTATCCAGCCGGACATAAGTGCTGTACAGCCTTCACGAGCTGTTGTACCGATTACACCTTGCGCTCGTCGCCGGGCTTGGGTCTGAACTTCAGGCTGTAGAAGGCGCCGAAGAGTGTCAGCAGCAGGCCCCACCAGAAGGTTGGGTGCAGTTGGTGGAGAACCGTTGGCGCTTCGTGGCCGCCGAGCCAGGCCCAGGCACCGTACGGCAACAACACAATGCCGTAAAGCAGCGTCATGATGCCCACGAAAAACCAGATGGATAATGCGTCGCCGCGGCCGGTGCCTTCTGCCATAAAGGGTGCTCCAGGTTCTAGGTTCCAGGTTGAAGTTCTACGTTGTTCGTTCTACGTTGTTCGTTGATGCCGCTTGCCGATTACCAAAAAGCGATGTTCAGGCTGACGAAGATCACCGCCACAATCGCCGCCCAGAAGACCGGTTTCTGCCAAAGCGTGCGGCTGCCGTCATCGGGGATTTCTGTGGCGCCGTAGACCAGGCCTTCGAGAGCCGTGGCCGGCTTTGGTTTTGTGGCCAGGCTCACGATGACAGTGACCAGCACGCAGATGATCCAGCTCCACAGGGCACGGAAGAGGTTTTCGGCCATCGGCTGCGCGTCGCGGGAAAGGGCGACGCGGGCCAGCGCCTCAGCTTTGTGGGCGGCGGTTCCGGTGCTGGTGTAGAGAAACATGGTGATCGAGCTCGCCGTGCCGCAAAGCAGGCCCCAGAAGCCGCCGGCCTCGGTAGCGCGGCTCCACAGCATGCCCAGGATAACCGTGCCGAACAGCGGCGCGATGAAGAAGGAAAACAGCGCCTGCACGTAATCCATAATCGAGCTCGCGTGAGCGACCAGGTAGGCGGTCGCGATCGAGATCAGCATGCCGACCACCGTCGACCAGCGGCCCATGGCGACGTAATGCTTGTCCGACGCGCGCTTGTTGAGGTAGGCACCATATAGGTCATAGGTCCAAACCGTGGAGAACGCGGACACGTTCCCGGCCATGCCGCTCATAAATCCGGCGACGAGCGCCGTGATGCCAAGACCCAACAGCCCCGGGCCGCAGTAGCGGATCAGCATGAGGGGCAACACCTGGTCATAGGCGTGCTGGCCGGTTTTGACGGCCACATCGCCGGGCACCAGATGGTAGATCTGCTGGCCGTTGTGCGTGAGCCCCAGCGCGAGCAGGCCGGGCAGAATCACAATCAATGGCACAGCCATTTTGAACGCCGCGCCGATGACCGGGGCCAGCTTCGCGGAACGGAGATTATTGGCTGAAAGGACGCGCTGGACCACGAGAAAGTCGGTGGTCCAGTAGCCGAACGAAACGACCGCACCCAGGCCGAAGATCATGCCGAACCAGTTCACCCCCATGGGGTTGGTGTTGAAATGGCCGAGCGTGGACCACATATGCGTGTAATCGGTGGACCCGACGTTGTGCGCGATTTGCGCTTTCAGGTTGGTCCAGCCGCCGGCCTCGGTAAGCCCGAGGATGGGGATGAGTGCGGCACCGGCCCAGATCAGCACAAATTGCAGCACCTCATTGATGATGGCCGAGCGCAGGCCCCCAAGCATGACGTAAATCGCGACCGTCACCGCGCCGATCCAGATGGAGAAGGTGATATTCCACCCCAGTACCGTCTGCATGACGACGGCCATGGCGTACATGTTGACGCCGCTCATCAGAATGGTCATCAGGCCGAAGCTGACCGCCGACAGGCCGCGCGCGCCCTCACCGAAACGCAATTTCAGGTAGCCCGGTACCGAATGGGTTTTGGAGATGTAATAAAACGGCATCATCACAATGCCCAGAAACAACATCGCCGGGATCGCGCCCAGCCAGTACCAGTGCATCGCCAGGATGCCGTACTGGTAGGCCGACCCTGCCCAACCCATCAGTTCGAGCGAGCCCAAGTTTGCAGATACGAAACTCAGACCGGCGATCCAGGCGCTCATCTCACGGCCTGCCAGGAAAAACTCTTCGCTGGTGTTGGTCGACCCTTTTACGTAAAAGCCGATAAAGATAACCACGGCGAAGTAAAGAGCCAGGATCAAAATGTCCACGGGTGCGAGGTGCGTTAATTGTGCGGAGATGAGAAATGTAAGCGCATTCATTTGAGGCAAAACCGTCTCGGACGCAGATGCGTGGATGGAAACAGCATCATACGTGGCGCGGCCGAAGTTCGGCTACAGGTTTCTTGTTCCGCGTTCCTTGCCGCCCCTGATGCTTGTCTCTGGTGCGACTGGAAGCCCCGTATGTGCGCTACCTCCTGGACGGGCGCGTGGATCTGCCCCTTCCCGCGCTCGTCGCGATTCAGTACCGGCACGCAGATCCCCGCGCCGCACTCACAGGCTGAATCTATAAAGCCCATTATCGTGTGGAGGTTCATTTGGTCTAGAATCCAGTGGTTCGCCTTTGGCGCTTTCCGTGGGAGCGTAGATCTCACGCTTATGCAAGCGCCTACATGGAGGGTTATGGCAGGCAAAACACGTCGTGACGTTTTGAAACTGGCAGCCGGTACAGCGGCAGCCATGGCGGTCGCCCCGATGGGAGCCCTCGTGCCCACACGTGCACGCAAGCCGCTGGCGCCTCTCGCCTTCCGCCCGCTGCTTTTGGGAGAGATACGGCCCAGCGGCTGGTTGCAGCGCCAGTTGCGGGTGCAGGCTGATGGCATGGGCGGCCACCTCGACGAGTTCTGGCCGGATGTGGGGCCTAATAGCGGATGGCTGGGCGGCACGGGTGAAAGCTGGGAGCGCGGCCCTTATTTCATCGATGGCCTGTTGCCGCTCGCCTGGCAGCTCAACGATGACGTCCTAAAGGCCAAGGTCCTGCGCTTCGTGAACTGGACGCTCGATCACCCGCAGCCCAACGGCATGATCGGCCCCACCAGTAACGATGACTGGTGGCCGCGCATGGTCATGCTGAAGGTGCTGGCGCAATTTTATGAGGTGAGCAGCGACCCGCGAGTCATTCCCGTGCTCACGCGGTACTTTCACTACCAGCTCGCCACGCTGCCCACGCGCCCTTTGCGCGACTGGGGGAAATACCGCTGGCAAGACGAAGTGCTTGTGGTGGAATGGCTTTATGAACGCACGCAAGACCCTGCTCTTCTGGAGCTCGCTACCTCCCTGCAGCAGCAGGGCTTCGATTGGGTTGGTTCCTTCAAAGATTTCAAATACACCGGCGTAACCACCCGCGCTTTCCTGAGCGCGACGGCCACCGGCGGCAACAAACCCGAAGGCATGCAAACGCATGGTGTGAACAATGGCCAGGCGTTAAAAACGGCCGCGGTGCAGTACCGCCTGTCCGGTGATCCCGCCGAGCGCGCCAACTACTTCCGCACCACCGCTGCGCTGGAGAAATACCACGGCATGCCCAACGGCATGTTCTCGTGCGACGAGCATTTGGCCGGGCTCGACCCCAGTCACGGCAGTGAGCTGTGCACCGTGGTCGAAACCATGTTCTCCATGGAGGTCGCGCTGGCGGCTTTTGGCGATACGGTGATCGCCGACCAGCTTGAAAAGATCACGTTTAACGCCCTTTGCGGCACCTTCACCGACGATATGTGGGCGCACCAGTACGACCAGCAGCCCAATCAGGTGCAGGTGAGCCTGAATTCGAAGCCATGGACGACCAACGGGCCCGAATCGAATCTGTATGGGCTGGAACCGAACTTCGGCTGCTGCACCGCTAATTTCCACCAGGGATGGCCGAAATTCGTGGCGAGTTTATGGATGCGCGGCCCGGATGAGGGCCTCGTGGCCACGCTGTATTCCCCGTGCGAGGTCACAACCAAGGTCAAAAATCGCACGGTGCACCTTGCCGAAACCACGGATTATCCCTTCCGCGAAACCATTCGGATCACGGTGACCCCGGAGGCGGCGATGCGCTTTCCGCTTTCGTTCCGCATTCCGGAATGGGCAAATGGCGCCACGCTGCTGGTGAACGGGGTGGATGCCGGCGTGCCCACCGCACCCAGTTCCTACGCGCGCGTAGAGCGCCTTTGGACGCCTGGCGACGTTGTCGAGATCAAGCTCCCCATGAAGCCGCAGGTTTCTCGATGGTTCAATCAGTCGGTCGCCTTGAATCGCGGTCCCCTCGTGTTTTCGCTTGACGTAGCCGGAGAGTGGCTCAAGCTGCGTGACCGTGGCTTGACGGCGGATTGGCAGGTCTTTCCGGCGCGCGAATGGAACTATGCCCTCGCAGCCAACGAAGGGAACGCGGGAGACCTCCACGTGCTCGAGTCGCCGGTAGGCGCACGCCCTTTCACCGCGGAAGGCGCCGGGGTCAGGCTGCAGGTCGCCGGAAAACGGCTCAATCGCTGGCTATCGGAGGACGGCGTGGCCGCCCCTCTGCCGCAAAGCCCGGTGGCGAGCAACGCACCGGCGGAGACCCTGCTCTTGATTCCCTACGCCGCTGCAAAACTGCGCGTCACGGCCTTTCCCGAGCTCAAGGAGGGCACGCCTTCTTAACAGAACGCGACATTTGCGAACTGAGGGAAGGGAGGGACTGCGCCGGCCAGAGGGGAAAGGTAACTACTTATGCCCGCCGCTGCTGCTGCCCCCACCTCCGCCGCTCCTGCCGGTGCTGCTCTGCGAAACGGACGAACTGTAGCTTGTAGTCTGCGTTGTTGTTGATGTGCTGCTTCGCCCGGAGCCGGCCCGCGTGCCCGTGGAAGTTGGACCGGCGCCAACGGCACTGGAGTTCGCGGTTGCACCTCCGCTTGAAGGCCGTGCCAGGACGAGTACGGCATGGGGCGCGGTCGAAGAGCCGGAGCCGGTTCCCGACGCGCGCGCCGTAGCAGGAGCGCCAAGATACCCTACCTCGACGGGCGCGGTGGCCGAGCCGTCGCGAGCCACAACGGTGGAGGTTTTGGCGAGTTTCCCGAATGTGTCCCGCGGTACACCGAGCCCGGCAGAGTTCCCGAGAAAGGTGAAGGTTCCCGGTGCCGTGCTGCGGGAGGCCGGAACGCCCCCGTTATTTACAACAACCATCGGCGCTTTGCCCGCCGGTGGCTTGACCGGCGGATGTACCAGGAGCCCGTTGCCATTGCCCGCGATCAGCGTCGAGTTGGTGAGACCCTGCCACTGCCCACCCGGACGCCAACCCCAGCCGCTGCCGCAGTTTTGCCACGAGCCGCTATGGAAGGGCAGCCACCCCCAGGGATAGGCTGATACCCAGGAGTAACCCGCGCCGGGGTACATGGCCCAGGCCCCGGCGGAATAGGGGTCCCAGGCGGCGTTGGCAAAATAGGGGCGCCACAGGGAACCGCAGCCCCCTGCATCGCTGAAGCTGCCGTAGTAGGCCAGATCGCTGGCCCCGAACTGACCGCCGGCACCGCTCGAGGTGAGCGTATTTTGATAGCGGTTCTGGTAATCGCCTTCCTGCTTGTCCCACTCGTCGAAATCGGATTTTTGAACATTATTCGCGAGCGTGAAGGGGGTTGCGTCACTCGCACTGAAGCCGAGCGTGCGCTTCTTGGTCACAGTCGTTGCGCCCGCCGGTCCGGTGAGATCGACCGAGCCCGCCATCACCGCAACATTCGATCCGGAACCATGTGCCTCCGTTGTGTCCGCGCTGAGGCGCAGGTGGCTGGCCGGCGCGATCTTCAACATCGTCTTTCCGGTACTGACCGCGAACTCGGTCCCTTGCGTGTGCGCGAGGTTGACATATACCGTTCCCCGGAGGACGTGGCATCGAGTGATGGTGGCGCCGGAGGCCGCACGCCCAAGTTCGACAAACTCCACCGTGGTCTCCGGGGTAAGGCGCAGGGTGCTGTTGTCTTCAAATTCCACCTCGGCTACGCCCGTGGTGGTGTTCAGCCTGGAGCCTTTGGTGATGGGAATGTTCGCAAACGCCCGTTGATAGCCTTGACCGCTGTTGCGATCGAGTTGCGCTTCGCCGCGGATTTCGCTTAAACGCACGATTCGCACCTGCGAGACCGCCGCCATGTGCGAAGCCTTGGGCGCCAGGGCCGCCGCTGTTCCCGAGGCTGTCGCGATCGTTGCCGCGGCGGGAAGTGCTTGCGAAGGCGTGTCTGTCCGTTGCGCCTCCGGCTGTTGTGCCTGTACCAGGGCGCCGGTGGAAAGAAGAGTGGCAAGGGAAAGCGGCAACGGGAGAAGGCGGCCCATATATACCTCCTTGAGGTATCGTCCTGTGGAGAAGGTCTTCATCGTAGCATTTCGTTACAATCTTCGGCTCATCGGTAGGTAGTCCTCCCAGGAAATGTTTGCATCCTAGCGACCCGACTCACTTCCATGAATGCGAAACGTGCGTCAGTTGATCGTACGAAAGATCGGCTCGCGCTCACTGCACGCTCCAACGCCTTCGTGCGCATCCCACCTTGTATGCGCAAGGGCACGCCTGCACAATCTTTGGGGCCCCGGAAGCGCCGGCCGGCCGCAGAACCATCATCTTCCGAAGCCTCCCAGGCACACGAACCCATCCTCGATCCCGTCGCTTCGGCGCGTGCGGCTGGACTTCGATATGTTTCGGACCGCCAGCCAGGCTTGCGGCGCGTGAAAACAGCCCAGGGCTTTCACTACACCGATCCCCAAGGCGCTCCCGTGCGCGATGCAGAAACCCTGGGCCGCATCAAGTCGCTCGTCATTCCACCGGCCTGGACCGATGTGTGGATCACCAAACACGGCAACGGCCATTTGCAAGCCACGGGACGCGACGCCCGCGGCCGCAAGCAGAGCCGCTACCACCCCCATTGGCGCACGGTGCGCGATGCCACCAAATACGAACGCATGGCGCTATTTGCAAAGGCGCTGCCCCGGATTCGCGAGCGCGTCGAACACGACCTGCAGCGGCCCGGCATGCCTCGCGAAAAGGTGCTCGCCACCATCATCAAGCTGATGGAAGAGACGCACATCCGGGTCGGCAACGCCGAGTATGCGAAGGACAATCAGTCATATGGTCTGACGACCATGCGCAACAAGCATGTTGTCGTCCACGGGTCCACTATCACTTTTGATTTCAAGGGCAAGAGCGGCGTACATCACACGATCGACCTGAGCGATAAGCGCCTGGCCCGCATTATTAAGCGGTGCGAAGACATCCCGGGCTACGAGCTCTTTCAGTATCTCGACCATAACGGAAATCACCACCATATTGACTCACAGGACGTGAATGACTACCTGCGCGAGATTACCGGCGAGCACTTCACCGCGAAGGACTTTCGTACCTGGGCGGGGAGTGTGCTCGCGAATGATCTGCTGCGGCAATTTGAGCCCTTTGCTACCGCGACACAGGCAAAAAAGAATGTCGTGCAGGCCATCACGGCTGTCGCCGCACAGCTCGGCAATACTCCGTCCGTTTGCCGCAAATGTTATGTGCATCCGGCAGTGCTGGAAGCCTATCTGAGCGGGCACATGAGCCCCGAGGTACGTGCCGAGGTTGCAGAGATCAAAGAAGAAATCAAGGAAGTGAAGCAGAAGCTGGATCAGGAGATCGCCGGTCATGAGGCTGCGTTACGCCATGAAGAGCAAGCGCTCGTCTCCTTGCTGCAGCAACGTCTGCTCGTGGAGAGTGCCGCATGAGCGCCGGATCAGTGCAGGTGATGGGTCCGAATCCGACGATGAAACCTCGCGCCGACTCCGGTAACGACACCGTTTGCGATGTAGCCGTTGCCCACGCGCCGCTCGATCGGCTTTGGGCGCTTTCCACCCGCGTTGAGCTGGTAAAAGAGACGCTTGGGATGAATCTTGCCGGTGGAACGACCAGCGGCTTCGTTATCGATGGCAGCCGCGTTGTGTGGAAGGGCTGGAAGTTCGGCCTCCCAACCGAGCACCATACGCTCATTACCGGCTACAGCGCGCCGCACGTCGCAATGGCGCTTGAGGCGTCTCACACGCTCGAACTGCATGCCGAAACACCCGGGCAGCGTGTCGCCTGGTTTCAAGATTCGCAGGAGCGTGGGCGTTTTGCCTTTTTTCAGCACAACCACTTGTTGCGCGAACGAACCGGACCGAATGGCGAGCCGGAGACTGTTCTGGAGGACGAAGTCCATTTCCGACTCCCATTTGGTCCGCTGGGCAGAGTAGTCTCTCGTTTCATCCTGACACCCTATGTTCGTCGGTTGGTAAAGCGTCGTTTTAGAAGCCTGGCGGCGCTGGCCGAAGGCGAAGGCTGGCGCGCTTGGGTCTGATCCCTGAGCGGTGTTCAAGGCCGGGTGCTCATTCGTCGTACCGTTTCACCGTGCGATAGGTGGGACCACTTCAGAACTCTCCATTGCAGCCAACGACACTTGCAGTAGGCTAGGGGCGTGAGTAAGCGGGATAGCTTTGAATTGCTTTCGGTCGAGGGACGCGAGGTGCGGGTGACGCACCCCGAGAAATTGTATTTTTCTCGCGAGGTCCAGGTCTCGAAGTTGGACCTCGTCCGGTACTTCCTGGCTGTGGCGCCGGGGGCACTTCTGGGCATTCGCGATCGTCCGATCGTGCTGAAGCGCTTTGTGAACGGTGCCGAAGGAGAGCCGTTTTACCAGAAACGTGCCCCGGAGGACCGGCCTTCCTGGCTACGCACCGTCACGCTGAGCTTTCCTTCCGGACGGACGGCGGAAGAGGTCGTTGTCGACGATGCCGCGGGGCTTGTCTGGGTGATGAACCTGGGCTGCATGGAATTGCATCCCCACCCGGTCTGCGCGGGTGACCTCGACCACCCGGACCAGTTGCGGGTCGATCTCGACCCCGGCCCCGGGGTGTCGTGGGACGGTGTGCGGCGGGCGGCCCTGGAGGTGCAGCAGGTGCTCGCCGAGCATGGCCTGCGCGGCTGGCCCAAAACCAGTGGATCGCGGGGCATCCACATCAATGTGCGCATCGAACCGCGCTGGAGCTTCACGGAAGTGCGTCGGGCGGCCTTAGCGCTCTCCCGGGCCGTTGAACGCCGCGCGCCCCAGCTGACCACCTCCAAATGGTGGAAAGAAGAGCGGCACGGCGTCTTTCTTGACTACAACCAGAACGCGAAAGACCGCACTACGGCTTCCGCCTACTCAGTGCGGCCGCTGCCGGACGCCCGCGTCTCCGCGCCGCTGCGCTGGGATGAGGTGGAGGCCTGCGCACCGGGCGACTTTACCGTGTTCACCATGCCGGCGCGCTTTGCCGCCGTCGGCGACCCGCATGCGGAGATGAACACAGATCCTAAAGCGAATGTCGGCTCGCTCGACAGCCTGTTAGAGCTCGCGGCTAGGGACGAAAGCTCCGGTTTGGGCGATGCGCCTTGGCCGCCCCACTTCCGCAAAATGGAGGGCGAAGCGTCGCGCGTGGCTCCTTCGCGCGCAAAGCACGCCGCGGACAGCCAAGCAAGCCCGGTAGACAAGGCGTTTACGCAACAGATCGAAGAGGGGTTTGGCGCGCATCGGTTCAAACGGCGATCCAAAGCCCTGAGCCAGCCGTCACCAACCGATGCGCTTCCTGCGGGTGCCGCAACGGATGCACCTGCAACCACCGCAAAGGCTGCGCGTCGGGTGCCAAAATTTCCCTTGCTCACCATCGCCAACTCACCGGATCAGGGTGCTGCCATGGCCGGTTTGGAGCGGTGGAAGGAGCATTATCCTGAAGCTGCCGCGCATCTTGCCGTAGACGACATCCTGGTGGATCGCATGCGGGGCAGCGCCTACGTCTGGTATCGGGTGCGCGTGAATCTGCGCCATGTACCCGAAGTGCTGCGTCCACCCCAGGAACCGCCCAGCCCTGATGACGATCCCACGCGGGATCAGCCGCGCAAACGTGCGCCACGCAAGGCTCCGGGGCCGCCCTCCGCCTAATTATCGAAGAAAAGCCCAGCTACAAACCGCTTACGAAGATCGTTGCCAACTCCTGCGGGGGCACCGTTTCCAGCTGCGCGTAGGTACACTGCGCAACCGGCTTATCGGGTCGCCAGCGACGGAACTGCGCCAGGTGCCGAAAACGGTCGCCCTGCATGTGTTCGTAGGCGACCTCCACCACCAGCTCCGGCCGCACCAACTCCCAAACCAGGTCCTTACCCTGGCTCCATCGGCTGGGCGCGCCGGGCATCCGCGCCGGTGAACCGGTGGCGGGGGCGCTCCAGCTGGCCCAGGGATGGTTCTCGCCTGCGTTTTCACGATAAGGTGCGAGCACCTCCACCAACTCCCGCCGCTTGGCGGCCGTGAAACTCGCACAACTGCCCACATGCTGCAGCTTGCCGGCATGGTCATACAGCCCCAACAGCAACGACCCAATCAAGGTTCCTTCGCCGTCTTTGTGCCAGCGGAATCCAGCGATCACACAATCGCAATCGCGCTCATGCTTCACCTTGAACATGCTGCGTTTGTCAGGCTCATACGGGCCGGCAGCAGGCTTCGCGATCACACCGTCGAGGCCGGCACCTTCAAAGCGACGAAACCAGTCCTCAGCCACCCGCAGATCGCGGCTTGCGGGCGTGAGGTGGATTGGCGGTTGCGATGGCGCAAGCAGCGTCTCCAGTGCGGTACGCCGCTGCTCGAATGGCTCCGCCCGCAGATCGTGATCGCCTTCCGCGAGGAGATCGAAAAACACGACAGAAGCGGGTGTTTGCTCGGCTAACAACTTGATCCGCGTAGCCGCTGGGTGGATGCGCAGCGAAAGCGCATCGAAATCCAGCGTACCGTCACGTGCGATCACGATCTCACCGTCGAGTACGCAGCGGGAAGGCAGTTGCGCTTTCAGCGGCGCAAGTAACTCAGGAAAATATCGATTCAAAGGCTTTGTATCGCGGCTTTGCAGCAGAATCTCATCGCCGTCGCGGAAGATGAGTGCGCGAAAGCCGTCCCACTTCGGCTCAAAGATCCATTCGCCCTCGGTAGGCAGGGTATCCCTGCGTTTGGCGAGCATGGGCAGAATCGGCGATGCGAGCGGAAAGGACACAACGCTATCCTAGCGTCGAAGCACGACCGATCGCAGTACTTATGCCGGTTCCTTCCACAAAGGATCGACTCATGTCCTACCCACGCGGGCAAGCCGTCCTAGGCAGGAGCGTTCGCGGGCGTCTTTGCCGGGCGCGGAAGAAGCGCCTGCAGCACCAGGGAGACGCCCAGCGAAATCAATAGACCCCGCAACAGCAGAATGTGGTTGAACTGCCAACCAAAGATAGCGAATGTAAGCAAGACACCGATCATGTAGCTTTCGCCGAGGATAGCCTGTAGCCAACGCGGACGTACCCCGGCGCTGGGGACCATGGGTTTTAAAGCCGGTAAAAATTGCGGGACCCGTTTTTGATACTCCAGGTAGGCCTGTCCAAAGCGCGTCGTCAGAAACGGTTCCTCGGCCAGGGCGAGACGAACCTGCAAAATCCAGATGGCCGCAATGGCAAAGATTGCACCGGCCGGCGGCATGATGAGCGCTACTCCAACCGTATGCAGCAGTGTTCCCAGGTATAAGGGGTTTCGGGTATACCGATAGGGACCGTCGGCCAGCAACGTGTTCCCGTGCATGGAAGGCGAGTTGACCACGCTTGCGCCGACGTACGCTGAACCCCAGACTCGAAAAAAAGCGCCAAGCGCGGTAAACACAATCGCAACCAGCAGAAAGGCAAGGCTGGCTGAGCCGATGTTCAACCAGCCCTGACGGTTAAAGATCGTGATCAGGAACTGCCACGAAGTTTTGTCGGTCAGATTGAGAAAAGGCTCCCAGAGCGGGCAAAGCCCGATCGCGAAGATCAGAACGTGCAGAAGAAAACGGATTTGATACTCAAGGCGGGTTGCCCGCATCTAGAAGCTCGTCTCTGCCACGGGTGGCTCACGGCGCTCCACCGCCATGGCAAGGTGATCGACCCCCTGCGGCTGCGCCTCATCTTTAAAGACTACGCCGCCCTTCATCACAAAGGAAACGTGCTGTACCGTCCGGATGTCTTGAAGTGGGTCGCCTTTTACCGCGATCACATCGGCCCACTTTCCGGGCTCCAGCGCACCGACACGGTCGGTCCAGCCCATCAGGTCAGCAGCATTGAGCGTAGCGCTTTGTAGCGCCATCAAGGGCGTCATTCCGTAGTCCCGCACATACACTTCCAGTTCGTGGGCGTTCAGTCCATGTGGATAGACGGCCGCATCTGTTCCGAGTGCCACCTTCACGCCTGCGGAGATCGCTCGTTTATGGTTTGCGCGCGCCACGGCAGTGGTATCCCTCATTTTTTGCGCATAGAGGGCCGGCAGATGACCGTTATCCCGATACCAGTCATATAGATAGCTGGTCGGCACAAGATAGGTGCCATGTGCTTTCATGGCAGCGATGGAGGCATCGTCGATGTAGCTGCCGTGCTCGATGGAGTCGACGCCGGCGTTGGTCGCCCATAAAATTGCCTGCGCGCCATGGGCATGCGCGGCCACCTTGCGGCCAAGCCGGTGCGCGTCGTTCACAATCGCCGCCATCTCTTCCTGCGTATACTGCGACGCTTGCGGGTCATCACCCTTGGACAGCACACCGCCTGAGGCGCCGATCTTGATCAAATCCACGCCGTACTTGATGTTCTGTCGCACCATGTGCTGCACGGCCGGTATCCCATCGGCAACTCCCTCACCCTGCACATGGTATTGAGAGGGCAATAGATTTTCGTCCATATGCCCGCCGGTGATGCCCAGCGCGGGGCCGGACACCTGCATGTGCGGCCCTGGGATATGTCCCTCATTGATCTCATCACGCAGCGCCACGTCGGTAAACCCGTTAGCGCCCACATTACGTACCGTTGTAAAGCCCGCTTCCAACGTGGTCTTCGCGTTCTCAACCCCGAAGATCGCTTCCTTTCCAGGGGTCATCGAAAGTTCAAAGTAGGGATCGAAATTGGGAACCATGGTTAGATGGGTGTGCACGTCGATCAAGCCGGGAAGGAGCGTGTAACCCCGAAGGTCGATTTCGCGGTCGCCAGCCTGTGCCGGAGTCTTCTCCGTATCGGCTACCCCCACAATGCGTTCTCCCTGCACGATGACAGTTCCGTGAGGCAACTCACGTCCCGTATGCACATCGAGCACCTCGCCGCCCCGCAGGAGAGTTCTCCCGGAAGAAGGAAGATACGTCGGCTGTTGTGCAGAAAGCGACGGGACAAGCACTCCAGCAATGACAGGCGTAACGAGGCAGGAAAGTAGGCCCAAAGCGAGGCGTAGCGGCATCTAGATGTCCTTTCGGATTGCGTTCAGAATCGAATCAAAGTCGTCTACACCGCTGTATTCGATGATGACGCGCCCTTTGCCTTGTCGATCTTCTATCGTCACCTTGAGCCCCAGGGACCGCCGTAGCTGCTCCTGCGCGTGACGGACATTCGGGTCCACGGTCTTTGCCGGTTTGTCCGCGGCGGCCTTGCTCTCCGGATTCAACATGTGTTGCACAAGGCTTTCTGTTGCTCGCACGCTCAGACCCAAGGAGAGCACCTTCTGGACGGCCGACCCCACACTCTCCGGAGTAGGTAACGCGAGCAGGGCCTTTGCATGGCCAAAGGTAAGCTCGCCGGCCTCGACGCGCTGCTGCACATCGTCAGGAAGACGTAATAATCGTAAAAAGTTGGAGACGGAAGCACGGTCTTTCCCGGTTCTTTCCGCCATTTGTTCCTGTGTAAGCTGAAATTCCCGGCTGAGCCGGTCAAAGGCGCGCGCCTGCTCCATGGGGTTCAGATCGGCGCGCTGCAGGTTCTCAACAACCGTCATTTCCATGGTTTGCAGATCGGAAACGTCGCGTACGATGACGGGAACGGTCATCTTACCTGCCTGCCGGCTCGCTAAAAGACGCCGTTCTCCAGTGATGAGCGTGTAGCGGCCGTCCTTGTTGGCGCGAACGACCAGCGGTTGCACCACGCCGGATGCGGTAATGGACGCTGCCAGTTCAGCCAACTTCGCCTCATCAAAATTTGTTCGAGTCTGGTAGGGATTTCGGTCGATGAGTTGAACATCCACATCCAAGGCATGGCCGGCCGGCGCACTGGCAGCGACATCGATGGTGGACGGCGATACGGGCCTCGGCGGCAGCAACGAATCGAGGCCTTTGCCCAGCGCGCGGCGCTTCGGTTCCGTAGTAGGAGCATCATGTGCTTGCATTCGTTCTCCAAGGATCATGCGTACAGTCTAGGAAACAGGGACGGTGCCGGGTATGGCGTAATTGGGTTACGGGTTCGCTGAACGCTTTGTGGAGATCATCAAAACGCTGCACCTAGCTGGACGGAATTTTCGACGGGCGAAGCCCATTCTGGTGCAACAACTCGCGGGTGAACTCGCGGTACGCCTCCGCACCTCGCGAGCGTGGGTCGTAGGTGACGGCCGGCTGACCGTGGCTGGGGGCCTCGGCAAGACGAACGTTGCGCGGGATGGTCGTCTTGTAAAGCTTCTCCCCGAAGAAGGCGTGAAGGTTTTCTCGTACCTGTTGCGAAAGGTTGGTGCGTTCGTCATACATCGTGAGCAAGACACCTTCCAGTCCAAGCTGCGGGTTGAAACTTGCCGAGATCCTATCCAAAGTGGAGATCAGCTCCGAAATACCTTCCAGGGCGAAGTACTCAGCCTGCATTGGAACGAGCAGGCGATCTGCGGCGACGAGCGCGTTGAGCGTCAGCAGGTCAAGCGCCGGAGGGCAATCAAGGATGATGAACTTAAAGTCCGGTCGTAGTAAATCGAGTGCTTCGCGTAAACGATGTTCACGGTTCTCCATGTGCACCAGCTCCAGGTTGGCGCCAATGAGATTCCTTGTTCCTGGAATGAACGCCAGGTTCTCAATTTTGGTTGAAAGAATGACATCACGTGCCGATGCAGCGCCAAGAAGAACATCATAGATGGCGAGGCGCGGCTCGTTTTTGGAAAAACCAAAGCCACTGGTCGCATTTGCCTGCGGATCGCAGTCCACAAGCAGGGTGGAGACCCCCTCAAGGGCGAGCGACGCGGCTAGATTCATCGCAGTCGTGGTTTTTCCAACGCCTCCCTTTTGATTGACGACGGCAATAATCTTTGCGTGTTGTTGAGGTTTTACTGAAAGGTCAGATTTGCGACGGATTGGAGGCATGGTCCTGGGCTGAGGCTATCAGAAGTGCGCTTGTGAACTTTGAGAGATGTTCCACGTGGAACAAAAGCGCGTATTCTGGCGGAAAGAACCGGATGATTTGGTCCTTGCTGATGAGCGGTGTTCCACGTGGAACATCCCAACTACGACATCTGCTCCCATCGCAGCACGCCAGCGCTGAGTCCAGGTACATGCATTTCGCGTTGCTCACCCGATGGCGATGAAGTACTTAGTTCCACCAGAAATCCACCTTCCCGCACACGATTTCTAGCCTCGTCCCTTGCGCGTTGCGCGTCGTCTACCGCCCGTAAAACGACTGCCGTAAATTGCCGACCGACAGACATCGTCTCCACGCGTTCAGCCCAGACCTCGGCCTCGACACCCAACGTGCGGACAAGCTCGCGTAGGAAAGCTGCTTTCTTCCCTTGAGATTCGGCTAGAGTGATGCGCAGCTTTGGATAGAAAAGCTGGATGGGGACACCCGGAAACCCGGCACCGGAGCCGAAATCCAGCAGATCATCGCCGTCCTGCAAATGGCCGGACAGCCATCGCGCAGCAAACAGACTCTCCCCAAAGTGCCGCCGCACAATCATCTCTGGATCCCGGATGGCTGTTAGATTCGTGCGCGCATTCCAGCGCAGCAGCAGATCTAAATAGGACACGAGCTTCGGATAAAGCTCCTGGAGCGAAGTCTGCGTCAGCGTCACATCAAGCCTTCGTGGCGGAAGGTCTACCTCGTCGCTCAGGTAGGGAGCGAGCAGGGCCTGCATGTGTATCTCGGAAAGGCTAGGCATGGAGTTGACCCGCAGCCTGTGCTGCATCGGTTGCCGCGGACACAAGCCACGTAAACAGCGCACGCGAGGCAGCGCTCGCTTCCGTAGATCGTTCGGGATGCCACTGCACGCCCAGCATTGCAGCCAGCCCGATATTGCCTTCAAACGCCTCAATCACTCCATCCTCCGCGGAGCGGGCCACTACACGCAAACCGTCACCGGGCTTGGCAACGGCCTGGTGATGGCTGCTGTTGACCGGCAGGCGTCGGAAGGACCCGTGCTGCGGCGCCTCCGTCAAGGTAAGCAGGCCGCCTAGAAGACTTTGCAGCTGTACCGAAACAGAATGCGCTACCGCCACGGTTGCGCCGGCAGCATGATTGACCGGCATCGGCAGCAGATCCTGTACGAGCGTTCCGCCACGCCAGACGTTGAGAAACTGTGCACCGAAGCAAATCCCCAGAACTGGCTTTCCGGTAGTCTCGGCATGTTCCAGGAGCAGGCGATCGCAGCTCTCTCGCGCCGGGTCCATCGGTGCGGTACCAGAGGCCCGTACTTCGGCATAACAAGCGGGGTCGACGTCGGCTGGACTGCCGGGCAGCAAGAAAGCGGCACATGGCAGCGCTAACGCACGTAATGATGCGGTGGACTGCCCGATCGGGAAACGGATCGCTTCGCCGCCAGCGGCTTGTACCGCGGCAGCATACTGCGGCCAACACGCGTTGTTATACGAGTAGTCCGCAAAAGTCGGTACGGGGATCCCGATCCGTGGACGAATCTGTGATCTCAGGGAAAGCTCATGTGGATCGATCATGCTCATTCTGTAAACACGCCGGCCCTCTGATGGTACGCTGCGCTATGCGATTCCTTTCTCTAAGACTCCAGATCTCCCTGGCTGCGCTGTGTGTGTTCAGCTTTCCCATCGCACATGCCCAGCAAAATGACGCAACGGTTCAGCTGCTGCAACGCCTCTCCGACGCGCCTGGGCCTCCGGGAGCGGAGGATGCCGTACGTCGGATCATGGTGAATGAAATGAAAGCCTTTGCGACCGCGCCCTTACGGTACGACGGCATGGGATCCGTCGTTGGGCAGGTGGGGTCAGCCGGGCCCAAGGTCATGATCGACGCGCATATGGACGAGCTGGGGGGCATGGTTCGCCGTGTGGGTTCGAATGGGCAGCTCACGATGCAAATGTTGGGCGGTTGGCTCGATCAGGCTTTGATTGACCAGCGGTGGGTCATTCTTGGCAGCAAGGGCCCAGTGGAAGCCGTGACCGGCATTCGGGATATTCATGTCATTACCGCAACAGAACGTACCGCGGTGATCCCACGGGATTCCATCTTTCTCGATATCGGCGCAAAGAACCCTGCTGAAGCGGAAGCGATGGGCGTCGAACCAGGAGATCCGGTGGTGCCCGATTCTCCTTTTCGCATCATGAATGGGTCGGAAAATTATCTCGGGAAAGCGTGGGACGACCGTATCGGCTGCGCGGTGCTGGTGCAGGCGATGCAGCGCATTGCGAAATTACCCCACGCGAACCAGCTTTTCTTCGTGGCAACGACGCAGGAAGAGATTGGCTTACGCGGTGCCCGTACCGCAGCGAATCTGGTGAAGCCCGATCTTGGGCTTGCCATCGAAGGCGGCATCGCAAACGATCAGGGCGGCCGTCCCGAAGAGACCCAGGCACATTTGGGCGGAGGACCGGGCATCTTCCTGTACGACTCAAGTGCGATTCCAAATCGGAAGCTGGTGCGGTTTGTGCAAGAGACGGCGAAAAGTCAAAACATCCCCTTGCAACTTGATCTTGTGCAAGGCTATGGCGACGACTCGGCGGAAATGCAGGAAAGCGGCACCGGAGCACCGACCCTGAATTTCGTAGTACCTGTACGGTACACCCATGCCCACAATGGCATCGTAAATCGCGGAGACTTCGATAAAACGGTCGACCTTATCGTCGATCTGCTCCAAAAGCTGGATCAAACAGCGGTCGATCGCATTCGTGACTTCGCCCCACAGCCCTAACCTGGTGGATACTCGCTTGCTGACGCAGCACCTCGATTCGGGGTGCCACTACAATGATTCTTCGGTCGAGGCGACGCGCTGTAGCATCCCTACTCATCCTCGTCGTCCATCCCGATGGGCATGCCGGGCGGCGCGTCGATTTGCTTTGCAGGCACAAATTTGGCCGGATCGCGCTCAAACTCCTCCACGCGCTCCACAATGGCGTGATGCAAGACCTGTTCTTCGTTGGAACTACCGCGGGCTGCTGTTTCCTCAGTCTTCAAGGCCGTGAGCTGCTGCCGAACCGAAGCTTGCACCTCCACTGAAGCCGTCGGGTTCGCGGCTAGCCGCAGCAGGGCCTCGACGGTCCGAAACTCAACTGCTCGTCCGATGACATCGTCCAGATTGCTTCGGTGGGCCCGGCTGCTCACGGCCTGCATGGCACCCGCCAGGACCTCCCCGAAACTCGGGTTTTGTGAGTCGCGAGCGTGGTACTGCACCAGGCGGGACGCCCGTTCCGGATCGAAGAGCACGGCCAATGTAAGGTCAGCGGCTGACTCGGCCGCCGCCACCGGATCGAAGGTGAGGCCCGTTTCAGAAGCGAAGGACTCGCGGGTTCGCGGAAAGCCAGGCGGGTGAGGCGGCATCTGTGCCAGAAGGCTTTCGGGCAGCGTAAGCACCTCCGGTGAAAGTGTTTTCAAAACCGCAGCCAGCGCACGCCGCTGCGCATCCGCTGGCACGATCATGGGGCCTGGCTGACCATCGCCGCGCAGGTTGTACTCATAGTTCAGCCCACCGATCACCTTCGCAGCCGCTTCTGTCTGGTACCGATGTAGCAGGTACAACGGAACGAGCGTTTCTTCAAGCTTCGCCATGGGCGTGCCTGTCTTGATGGCAGCGGGTCCAAAGCGCTGTATTGCGGCGGCACGCATGGTTAAGACACGATCCAGCTCGGCCGCGGCATCGGCGCCGTTGTCCCAAAGGTGGGCGTGCGGGTGCGCCGAACCGAACGGGCGGGCATCCTGATCGGTGATGTAAGGCATACCGGCCCTTTCAGACGCAGCAAGAATGCTGTCGAGGGCTGCACGTTCCGCCGCAGCGCTCGTGCCGGGAGCAAACTGCCGGTAGCCGTACGTAATCGCGGTCTTGTCCCACTCGCCGATGTCCGTCGCATAAGCGTGGCTTAGGTCAGGGACGCCATCTTTGCCGAGCGTGATGTATGGATGGGGATAATCCATCACGCTTGCGCCCTGCGTGTAGCTGGATGCGGCAAAGTTGTGGGCCAGTCCAAGTGTGTGACCTGTTTCGTGTGCGGAAAGCTGACGGATACGTGCGAGCACCATGGCCAGCATGGGGTCTGCACCCGGTTTCACCGGAGAAATGGGGGAGCTGTTGGATGAAGCTGTCGCAGTGTAGGGCGCAAGCAGGGCTTCTGCAATCAGGTAATCCTGCCGTCCGCGCAGGCTGCCCAACGTGACATTTCCCTTTATGATCTCGCCTGTCCGGGGATCGCTCACAGTCGCGCCATAGCTCCAGCCGCGCGTATAGCGATGCACCCACTGGATGATGTTGTACCGAATATCCATCGGGTCGGCGCCTTCGGGCAGAACCTCGACCTGAAATGCATTACGCCAGCCTGCCGCCTTAAAAGCCTGATTCCACCAGCGTGCACCCTCGACCAAGGCTGAGCGGATCGGCTCCGGCGCGCCGCGATCGACGTAATAGACGATCGGTTGAACCGGCTCGCAATCCGTTCGGCAGTTCGGGTCCTTTTTGACCAAGCGATGGCGCTCGATGAGCCGTTGATCGAGATCTTCGCCGAGTGGCGCGTTGTAATCGCGATACGTCAGGTCGAAGTAGCCTGCACGCGGATCATACCGGCGCGCTGTGAAACCAGGGGCCGGTAAAGCTATGAAAGATTGCCGCTCGCGGAGGGTAAGCGCGTGCGGGTCGGGGGTAACATCACGAACGTATTGCCCCCGTGCCGCGCCCTCGGTGGTGAAGGTCAGGATGGCTTCCACCTCGGTGTTTAGCGGAAACACCTTCGTCGTATCCATTGCGATGGCCGAGCGGCTAATGTCGACCTTGTAGGTCCCCTGCTGCGTCCGGGCCAGCGCTTCTGCGACGCCGTGCACATCACGCAAATAGAAGTCTGTGGCATCGATCAGAACGCCGCCTTCGGGCGATTCCGCTTCCACCTTGAAACCCCACAGGACCGACTCTGGAAAGCTCTGGGTAGTCGCGAGTCGCTCCGCAGGTTCGAGAGCAGAGGTGCGCAACCGCTCATTCGCTTCAATGAGCAGAATCTTGTTGCCTTGACGCTCGAAACGCACGATATGTCCCGGCGCAGTCTGGCCGCGATCCAGCCCAAGGTCGTTCGAACCCGTGCCGTAGGGCAAGGAATCCGTATAGAGCAAATCGGTCCCGAGCTTGGGGATCTCCAAGTACAGCTTGCCGTTCTTTGCGTCCCAATCGAGTGGCAGAAAGCCTGGTAAGTGCTGCATACCGGCGACGCGTGCCGTCATGGTAGCCGGCAGGGACGGTTTAGCCGCGGCGGAAGCCATTCCCGACGCATCCTGTGCTGGGGTGAGGATAGGCAGGCAGGCAAGCGAAAGCGCTGCGAAGGATGCTGAGAATCGTGCAAGCATGAGTCGTTTTACCACGCCGGCGCGCGCGGTCGCTCGGCAAGGCTGACCAGCTCTAAGCAGACATGGTGGACATCACGGTATCCAGACGCAACGGCAACTTGCGAACCCTCACCCCGGTCGCGTGATACACCGCGTTGGCGACCGCTGCTGCCATCCCGGTCACGCCCAACTCGCCGATTCCCTTAATACCCAACGGATTGACCAGGGTATCTTCTTCATCGAGCATCACCGTCGTGATGTTCTCGATGTCGCGGCATACCGGCACGTGGTACTCGCCAAGATCGGCATTCGCATAACGCGCCAGCAGCGGATCGATCTCTGTCGCCTCATGCAATGCGGAGCTGATGCCCCACACCTGGCCGCCCTGTAGTTGCGCATAGGCGGTACGCGGATTGATGATGCGGCCGCCTGCGAAAACACCCACGACCCGCGCGACGCGAACCATTCCTGTGGCGCGGGCGATGCGCACCTCGACAAAGTGCGCGCCATGCGCAAACTGCATGCGGTCCTTCAGGTTCGCGCCTCCAACCATCAAGGGCAGTCCCTTGCGCACCAGCATCGGGCCAATCACCGGAGGAGCTCCGTGTGGCGTGTTGGTCATCTTCTGCACCAGGGGTTTGCCGCGCATCACGCGACGCAGGGCTATGTGCAGCGGCTCGGAAGGGTGCCGGTCGGGACCATTTGGCGTAATGCCATGCTCCGGGCCGACACTGCGCCCGGGTTCCATCGCGGAAACCTGAGGCCGCAGGGCCGCCGTCGCTTGCGGATCATGCGTAAAAACCGCATGGCCATCGATCAAACGAATCAGTGCCGGATCCAGGCCATGTAACGCACTGCGTTTGTCGCCCACAGCGGCTTTTGCGAGTTTTTCGCGAATGGCCTGACAGCATTTCGCCAATACCGAACAGATGGTGGCCGTCGAATTCGACCCGGCTGAAAGCGGTGCGGCCGGCAGAGCGGAGTCGCCGATGCGCACATCAATGGCCTCGATGGGCAAGCCGAGCAGATCGGCAACCGTGATCGCAACCACCGTGCGGATGCCGGTGCCGATCTCATGGGTACCGACCTCCACGGTGGCGCGCGGATGTGTATGCGCACCGTCGCCGGTGTATTCGAGCGTGATACGGCAATCGGCAGGGCCAATCTGCGTGGGGTAAAACGCCGACGCAAAGCCCCAGCCCACCAGGTCGTCCGCGTCGCTCATCGAGCCGACGGCGGGGCTGCGTTCGTTCCAGCCAAACAGCTCGACGCCTTGTTCGATCGCCCGCAGCAAGGAGCGTGAGGTATAGGGCCGATTCGTGGCGAGCTCAACCCGCGTGTCGTTACGCTGTCGCAGCTCCACGGGATCGAGTCCCAGCTTGTAGCTGAGCTCATCCATGGCCGACTCCATTGCAAACAGGTACGGCATCTCGGGCGGCGCCCGCATGAATCCCGGTGCCTGACGGTCGGCCTCGACGTTATGCACTATTGTGCGCACATTGGGGCAGGCGTATAGCCGCGCCGTGGAGTCCGAACCGGCGGTGGCGAAACGCTCCGTGCGGCTGGTCAGCTCCCAGCTTTCGTGGTCGAGCGCCAGCAGCTTGCCGTCCGCATCCGCGCCCAGCTTCAGGTGGTGCCGGGTCTCCGCGCGAAAGGTGCGCAGAGAAAAGCACTGCCGGCGGGTTGCTACCAGGCGCACCGGCTGGCCAAGCTGGCGCGCGGCATAGGCCACCAGCGCGGTGAACTGCCCCAGCTCGCCCTTTGAACCAAACGCACCGCCGATATGGGGACTTAGGATGCGCACCTGCGCCGGCTTCAAGCCAAGTTGCTTGGCCAGGCCATGCTGAAATCCTTTGGTGTTCTGGGTCGACTCCCACACGGTGAGTTGCTCGGTGCCGTCTGCATCGGGATGCCAGGCGCAGGTCGTTTGGAAGAGCTCCATGGCGTTGTGGTGTTGCGGAGGCGTCTCGTACCAAGCGTCAATTTGCACGGTTGCTGCCGCAAGACCCTTCTCCACGTCCCCGGATTTCAGCTCGGTTTCCCCAAGCGACTTGGGTTTCACAACCTTCGCTGACGGACTATCGAAGGAGATGGCGGGCTCCTCGGCCTTCAAGGTAAAGGTAAGCGCCTCCGCGGCCTGGGTCGCAATTTCAAAGCTGTTCGCGATCACCACCGCAATCACCTGGTCGCTGAAGAACAGCTTATTGGAGTACAGCGGCGCCACAGCCTGCGACATGTAGCCGTGCTCCAGCAGCGGCTTGCCGGGCTTTACTTTCTTACCGACGTTTTTGTAGGTAAGGATCTCGCAGACGCCGTCGATGGCGCGAGCGGCAGCCTCGTCGATATGCTGGATGCGGCCAACGGCTACGGGCGAAGTGCGCAGCACGGCATGCAGCAACGGCTTTGCGCTCACCTCTTGCCCTGCACCTGGGCTCGGGATCAAATCGCCGACATCCCGCGCGGCTTTGCCGTCCCGCCCGAGCACCGGCTTCTGGTCAGCCCCATACAGCGCGCTGCCCGTGACTTTGGCAACACCTTCAACCCGCCAATGCGCCGTCCCGATTCTTCCATTCGGCGTTATTACTTCCATGCAAAACCCCTTGCCACAGCCTTCTCCAGGGCGCCTCTGTAGCCAGCGGCAGCTCCATACAGCGACATCATCAGAATGCGCTCAAACTGGGGGCGCGGACAAGACCGGGGCGGGCAGCGCCTCGCCGCGACCATCGAGAAACGGTCGCACGGTGAGGCGGCTGGGATGCCGCCACCAGCCCGCAGTGAGGGCCGCACGGTCGAGCGGCATGCCATGAGCCAAGCGGAAGACGAGTTCCGCCAGGGGGGTCGGCACGGGGGCGCCATTTGAAACGTCAAAGACGCCCGGCTCGTAATTATCGGTAATTTTCGTGCACAAGTGGCACCAATCGTACGACCCCAGTAAAGCCCACACCGTGATTGCGCGCACGTCGACGCCGTTGGCCCGCGCCGCCGTGGCCTGCCGCGCAACCTCCGCCAGCCAGCGCACCTGCTCTGCCGGTTCGCCGCCCAGATGCGCCTCAGTGACGGCCAATGGCAGCCCGTAACGCTCCCACGCCTGCTGCAGGATTGCGCCCACACCGGCAATACCCTCCGCCCGTACCCGCACAGCCTCCGCGTCGATCAGCGGCTCCGCGCCGGTATCGCCGCCGGGACGCCAGGGGTAAAGCTCCGCCCGGTGATCCAGAAAACGGTCACTTGTAACGTAGTAATTCAGCCCCAGCACGGAAGGCGGACACGGGTTTTCGGCAAACCACAGCACCTCGTGCTCGGTAAACCCATGCGCAAGCAGGAACGAAAACATGGGATGATGCGGCAGCACGTACCCGCATAGCAGATCCGTTCCAAGCCAGCGCCGCTGCTCCCGTTCAATGCGAAATGCCTCCAGCTGTGGCGTGGCAAAGGTTTGGCCACTATCTTCGGTGTGGATCAGCCGGGCTGCGGGCTGCACTGTCCGGATCGCCCGCATGGACAGCGAAACGCCCTTGATCTGGTTTAGTAGCGAGCGCAAATAGCTGCGCATGCTGCGGTGATGTGGATACCAATACCCGTACAGGCAGGAAAAGCGCCCCGTCGTTTGCGGTTCGTTCACCGGGGTGTAGTCGAGGATGTGCGGATAGCGCTGGGCGACTTTTAACGCATAGGCGGCCAGCTTTTCGGGGAATGCCGGGTCGAGCAAGTTGGTGTACGCCGGTCCGCTGCCGTGGTGAAGCAGGCCGACGATCGGCCGCATTCCGAAGGACGCCATCCCGCCGAGCAGATTGTCTGCATCATCCCACGATTGTGTGGCCTCAAAGCGCTCCCAGTGAACTCCCGTGCGCAGAGCTTGAAAGCCCAGTTGGGCGAAACACTCGAGATCTCCCGCGGCGCGCGCACGATGTCCGGACCGGGCGCTCTGGTCGAAATAACGATCGTGCACACGATTGATGGTGCATTCCACACCGCCCCACAGGGCAAGGGATGGTAGCCGTTTGGACACGGGTACTCCTCAGATTTCGACAGCGTGCAATCCCACATAGGATGCAGACGGTTTTGCCTGTGGAAACGAATGTGGCCTCATTTTCAGGATTTTCTCTAAATCCGCGATCGTCAACCGGGTGCCCCATGCTTCGCAGCTTTATCGCGAAGGGGTGGGGTGCTCTTCTCCCCCTGCCCACAACCTGCCGAAATCGCTGGTATAGTACGGCTCAAGCACACAATGCAGCTGCCGTTTAGGACTGAGCAGGGACCTCCGTCCGCGCAATGCCTTTTCGCTCTCGATGAAGTCCCGTAACGCCGGGTACGCCCCAGAGCGCACCGGTGCCCCTCTTCCAGCGCCTACCTCGCCGCGCATCGTCTTTAGGAGACTCCATGAAACGCTTTCTGCTGGTTTTAGCTCCCCTGGCACTCGTGTTCGCCCGGCCCGTCCGCGCGCAGTCCACGGCCACGCTGGCCGGCACGGTCAAAGATCCCACCGGTGCGGTGCTTCCCGGGGCCACGGTGGTGCTGCACAACAATGGCACCGGGGCGGACCGTGCGCTCACCTCGGACCAGGCCGGTCAATACGTTGCGCCTTCGCTCGCGCCCGGCGACTACAACGTCACGATCTCCGCCCCCGGCTTTGCGAACTACATTGTCAAAAGCTACGTGCTGCAGGTCGACCAAAAGGCGACGCTCGATGTGCCGCTCGCCCCGGCAAGTGCGGGGGAAACGGTGCAGGTGGAAGGCGCCGCCCCGGTCATTCAGGCGGAGTCGATCACCGTCGGCGAGGTCATCGACCAGCGCACCGTGCAGGAGATTCCGCTCAACGGCCGTCACTTCCTCGACCTCACCGTGCTCACCCCGGGCGGCGCCACCGCGCCCGCAAACGGCAATCTCACCGCGCCCAGCCGCGGCCTCGGGCGAATTCCTTCATCACCGCCGGCAATCGCGACGATTCGGTCAACTTCCAGATCAACGGCGTCAACCTGAACGACATGGTGCAGAACCAGATCACCTTTCAGCCGTCGATCAACACCACCAGCGAATTCAAAATCAACAATCAGACCTTTTCCGCTGAGTATGGCCGCTCGTCCGGTTCCATCGTCAACGTCAGCACGCGCTCCGGCACAAACCAGTTTCACGGCGAAGTGTTCGAATACCTGCGCAACAATGCCCTTGATGCACGCAACTACTTCAACCAGGCCGGCGTCCAGCGGCAAAGCCAGCTGCAGCGCTCGAACTTCGGCGCCTCCGCCGGCGGCCCCATCCGGCACGACAAAACCTTCTTCTTCGTAAGCTATGAGGCCTTGCGCCAGCGCCAGGGCATCATCACCAACAGCGGCGTGCTCACCGTAGCGCAGCGCCAGGCCGTAACAGACCCTGTGGCGCAGGCTTTGCTGCCGTACATTCCGCTGCCCAACACCACCACCGGCACCACCAGCACCGTGCCTAATGCGTACACCGCCGTCACACCCGGCCCGGTGCAGATCGACCAGGGTACCGCTGACATCCAGCAAATCTTCAGTGAGAAAGACACCCTGCACGGCTTCTACGCCGCCCAGGAGGACACCCGCACCGAGCCCACCTTGCAGGGCGATACAGTCCCCAATTTTGGCGACCATCGTCACGCCACCCGCCAAATCCTCACCCTGAACGAAACGCACGTGTTTTCGCCGCAGATCGTGAACGAAGCGCGGCTGGGTTTCAACCGCATCGGCATCCTGTTTCAGCAAAACAACAGCCTCGATCCGAACACCCTGAAGATCCAGACTGGCACGACCGGCAACACCGGCCTGCCGCAGATCAGCATTTCGGGCCCTGGGCTCACCTTCGGCGGTCCCGCCGGCTTCCCGCAGGGCCGCAACGACACGCTCGGCATCTTCTCCGACGCTCTCACGGTGACACACGGCAAGCATTCCGTAAAAATGGGCGGCGAGTTCCGCCGCTTTATCAATGCCAATTTCAGCGGCGATACCGGCACCATTGTGTTCAGCAGTATCGCGAACTTCCAGCGCGGGTTGGCTGCCCAATACACCATCACCCCGGCCGAGGTCACCAGCCGCGTCTACCAGAACGCCCTCGGCGCGTTCGTGCAGGATAGCTACAAGATCACCCCACAGCTGCTGCTCGAGCTCGGTTTCCGCTTCGAGTGGAACGGCGCGCCCACCCTCGGCGCCAACAAAGCCACCAACTTCCTTCCCGGCAGCGACACACTCGCGCAGGTCGGCACGGGCGGGCTGGGCCGCAGCCCGTACGCGCAGAACTATAACTACGAGCCGCGCCTCGGCTTTGCCTATGACGTTCTCGGCAGCGGCAAAACCGTCATCCGCGGCGCCTACGGCTACATGGCCGACCAGCCAGAAACCAATGTCGTCAGCGGCCTGGCCAGCAATCCCCCATTCTTGAGCAAGGTGAACTACAACAATTCCGCCGCGCCCATTCCGCTGTCCTCGCTGTACAGCTCCGCCGCTGCTGCCGGCACCTCCATCACCGCCGTCGAACCGAACCTGCACAACGCCTACACGCAGGACTTCAACCTTAACCTGCAACAGGAAGTCACCGGCGGCGTTGCCTTCTCCATCGGCTATTACGGGTCCGTCGGGCGGCATCTGCGGCAGCCGCTCAATCTCAACCAGCCCAACGCCGCGGGGGTGCGCCCGTATAAAGCGCTTTCGCTGAGCAGCCCCGTGCTGCCGGGCGCCAACATCTCCGGGGTCAACCTGAACGCCGTGTCCAACGTCGGCCAATCAAATTACAACGCCCTGTGGGCGACGGCGCAAAAGAACTTTCATAGCGGCTTCGAATTCGAGGTCAACTATGCGTTGAGCAGGTCGCTCGATCTCGGCTCCCTCGGTTCGACGCCCCTGCAGGACAATACTCGCCCCTACCTCAACTACGGCCCCTCGGACTTCGACACGCGGCATCGCATCGCCGCGCGCACCGTCTATAACCTGCCGTTCAAGGGCAATCGCCTGCTGGAGGGCTTCCGGTTGCTCGGCACGGCCCAGTTTCAGACCGGCAACCCGCTCAACATTACGACCACCTCCACCTTCACGGGCACCAGCAATATTCTGCATCCCAACCGCCTCGCTCCGCTGGTCTACACGCATGCCAAGACCAGCCCCACGGCAGTGCAGTGGTTCAGCTCGAACATCCTGTGCACGCAGGCCGCCACTACCCCGGGTTGCGTCTTCCAGGTACCCACCGCGGGCTTCGGCAATCTGAGCCGCAACGCGCTCACCGGCCCACGTTTTGCCGACGTCGATGTGTCGCTCGAAAAGAACACCCGCGTCTTCGAAAACCTGAACTTCCAGCTGCGCTGTGACGTCTTCGATATTGCCAACCATCCCAGCTTCGGCAATCCCTCCTCCACCACCATCTCCATCCCCGGCGCGACCACCACCGCCAACGCCGCCAACCCCAACTTCGGCGTCATTACTTCCACCCGCTTCCCCATCGGCGACCTGGGCTCCTCCCGCCAGCTACAGATCGCCGCGAAGCTGACGTTTTAGGCGAGTGCCGGAGTTGAAGCCATCGCGTTGAGCTTCTCCAGGATGTCCGGCGGCAACTGAAGTGACACGGCTGCGAGGTTTTCGCGTAGGTGGGCAACCGATGAGGTGCCAGGGATCAATAGCATGTTGGGCGCGCGTTGCAGGAGCCACGCCAGAGCCACAACCATCGTTGTGGTGCCCAGGGTGGACGCCGCTTCGTCTAACGTCGCTGATTGCAGCGGGCTGAAGCCGCCCAATGGAAAGAACGGCACGTAGGCGATGCCGTCGTGGGCAAGGTCGTCGATCAGGGCATCGTCGGCGCGGTGTGCCACGTTATACAGGTTCTGCACGCAGACGATTTCGCCACAGATCCGGCGGCCTTCGGCAATCTGTGTGGGGGTGACGTTACTCAACCCGACGTGCCGTAACAGGCCTTGCCGCTGAAGATCGGCAACGACGGTGAGCGGCTCCTCAAGCGACCCTTCTGCAGGGCTGCCCTGTCCGAACATGCTGCGAAGGTTGACGATATCCAGCACATCGAGGCCCAGGTTGCGAAGGTTGTCATGCACGGCTTGCGTCAGCTCTTCGCGTGAGAAGGCAGGATTCCAGGACCCGTCCGCACCGCGCCGGGCGCCGATCTTGGTCACGATCGTGAGGTCCTTGCGGTACGGGTGCAGTGCCTGCTTGATGATCTGGTTGGTGATGTGTGGACCGTAAAAGTCGCTTGTGTCGATGTGGTCGACACCGCTCTCGATCGCCTCACGAAGCACCGCGAGGGCCGCATTCATGTCCTTCGGGGGCCCAAAGACGTGCGGGCCCGCCAGTTGCATGGCGCCATAGCCCATCCGCTTGACGGTGATGGCGGAACCGGAAAAGGTGAAGCTGCCGCCGAGAGCAGATTCACTGCCCTGCCTCGGTGTGGTTATGTTTTGTGGGTTCATTCGGTCTCTCCTGTAGGTCTCGTATAGGTTAGATGAAGGAAGCTTCAGATTCGGAGTTCGCATTTTGAGTAAAGCCGTAAACGTACCCTTTGGACCAAGAAAGACGCCCCTGCAGGCGCGTTCCACGGCGAGCGTCAACGCCATCCTGCAAGCCACGATTCAGGTTTTACTCAAGGACGGCAAGTCGAAGCTGACGACTACACGCATCGCAGCACGCGCGGGTGTTTCGGTCGGCACGCTGTATCAGTATTTTCCAAACAAAACGTCGTTGCTCCAGTCGCTATTGCGAGAGCATCTGGACGGTGTCGCCATTGCCATGGAGACCGCCTGCGCAGCCGCGCACGGAGCGCCTCTCCCGAAAATGGCAGCGGCCATCGTGGAGGCTTTTGTCGAAGCGAAATGCCACAACCTCGATGCCGGCGCAGCGCTGTACAGTGTCAGCGATGACATCGAAGGCAAGCGCCTGGCACGGGGCCTGTACGCTCGCGCGCCCAAAGCCATGGCAGCCCTGTTCGCCACGGCGCGGAAGAAGACGGTCAGGCAGCCGGAGGTTGTCGCAGCGACCCTGTTCGGCGCCATGACCGGCGTGAGCCGAGCCATGCTGGAACGAGGTGCGACGCGCAGCACAAAGGCGACCATGCAGGAAGAACTCACGGTGATGGCCCGCGCTTACCTTGAGGCCTCTGCAGACAACGCCTGACCATAAGTCGCGTCCTTGCCATGTTTGCGAAAATAGTGCCGGTCGAGCAGCGCCTGCGACACTCCCAGCGTGTTGGCTTCCAGGGCGAGCGTGCGATAGGCCATGCGCGCCACCGCTTCCAGCACCACGGCATTGTGTGCGGCCGCGTGCGGTGTCCGACCCCAGACGAAGGGTGCATGCCCACTCACTAAACATGCCGGAACAGCCAGCGGATCGATCGCCGCGCGACCTTCGTCTCCGTGCAAACGCGCGACGATCGCCTTCCCGGTTTCATGTACATATGCCCCGCCGATAGCCTCGTCACTGAGCGGCGCCGTAACGGGTACAGGGCCGTAGAAGTAGTCGGCGTGCGTGGTCCCGAAGGCGGGGATCGGGAGGCCGGCCTGCGCGAAGCTGGTCGCAAACTCCGAATGGGTGTGCACCACAGCGCCGATCTCCCCAAATTCCCGGTAAAGCAGGGTATGTGTATCGAGATCGGAGGAGGGCCGCAGCGTTCCCTCCACAATGTGGCCGTGGAGGTCCGTGACTACCATGTGCTCGGGCTTCAAGGCCTCGTAGTCGACCCCTGAAGGCTTGATCACCACCAATCCCTGCGCGCGGTCGACACCGGATGCATTGCCAAAGGTGTACAGCACCAGGCCCCGGCGCACCAGCTCCAGATTAGCTTCCAACACCTCTTCGCGCAGGCTCTGCAACAGCATGGCATGTCTCCCTATGACGTTCTAGGCTTCTCTGTTACGGGACTGTGTTGGCCTCACGCGCTTGTGCGGCGATGCGCCGCAGTGCCGGCAGGATGTCGCCCAGGCCGACCGACTCCTGCCCCGGCGTGCCCAAGGCGAAATACAACCGGCGGTAAAAACTGAATAAAGCTTCATAACAAGCAACGGACTCGGCCTGCGGTTCAAAGACTTTGAAGGGCAAACAAACCGCCTCCTGCGCTTCTTCAATCGAAGCAAAGGCGCCCGCAGCCAGCAGTGCGAAGATGCCCGAACCGAGGCTGGTGGGCACACCATCGGGCACTAGGACAGGCTTGTTCAATACGTTCGCGTACACCTGGTTGAGCACGGCGTTGTTCTGCGGGATGCCCCCGGCGTTGATCACGCGCTCCACTGGAACGCCGTGCTCGGCCAACCGTTCCAGGATGATGCGCGTATGAAAGGCGGTGCCCTCGATGGCGGCAAACAGCTCGTCCTTCGCGGTGTGCAGCAGGTTCCAGCCCAGCGTCACGCCGCCGAGATCGGGGTTGACGAGCACGGTGCGATCGCCGTTGTCCCAGCTCAGGCGCAGCAACCCCGTTTGCCCTGCCTTGTAGGCGTCAAGCCCTTCGGAAAGCGCACGCACCTCCGTACCGGCGCGCCGCGCGATCGCTTCGAAGATATCGCCGGTCGCGGACAAACCCGCCTCAATGCCGGTGAAGGCAGGATGGACGCTGCCCGGAACCACACCGCACACACCGGGAACCAGGCGCGTGTCGCGGCTCATCGCGATGATGCACGTGGAGGTGCCGACCACGTTGACCACATCGCCTTCGCGGCAACCGGCGCCGATCGCATCCCAGTGCGCATCGAACGCGCCGACCGGAATCGGAATGCCGGTTTTCAGACCAAGTTTCGTCGCCCAGCCCTCGCTCAAGTGGCCGGCGATGGCGTCCGAAGTTTGGTACGCCCCGTCGTCTCCCTGCAACTTTGCGCGGACGCCGTCGAAGAGGGGATCCAGCCTGGACAGGAAGGCCTGCGAGGGCAACCCGCCCCAACGCGGGTTCCACATCCACTTATGACCCAACGCGCAGACGCTGCGTGGCACCTTCGCGGCATCGGTGATGCCGATCAGCGTCGCAGCCACCATATCGCAGTGCTCAAGCGCTGTGGCAAAGCGTGCGCGTTTTTCGGGGTTGTGGCGCAGCCAGTACAGCAGCTTGGCAAACCCCCACTCGTGCGAGTACACGCCGCCGCACCAGTCGATGGCTTCGAGCCGCTCCGCGTGCGCCAGCTCCGTGATCTCGCGCGCTTCTTTGCCGGCGCGATGGTCACACCATAGCAGATATTCATCCAACGGCTGCACCTGCGCGTCGACCGGCACGATGCTCGATCCGGTGGTGTCCAGCGCAAGCGCAACGACCTGCTCTCCATGCACGCGCGCTTTTACCAGGACCGCATGCGTGGCCTCGGCGAGAGCCGCCATCTGATCCTCGTGCGCTTGCGTGGCGAAGTCCGGATCATCCCTGCGGCGGTGCAGCGGATACGATGCCGAGGCTGTACCCAGGCGGCCGCGTACGCTATCCAGCAGCGTAACGCGCACACTCAGCGTACCGAAGTCCACGCCGGCTACGATCGCCATTTTGCCTCCCCGGTCGGCTGTGTGCAGCCAGCGCTGAAAGCGCTTACTTCCCACACGCAAACACTAGAGGGTGCGGTTTCGCCTGTCAACGCCAGCACGGGGGCGCGCGGATCGTGCTTTCTGCGCATCGCTATCCTTCCGGCTGCCTATTTTTTACAATGAACTTCTATGGCACAACGTGAGTTCCAAACCGAAGTCAGTCAGCTACTCCAACTCATCATTCATTCCCTCTACTCACACCCTGAGATCTTTCTGCGTGAGTTGATTTCAAACTCTTCGGATGCACTCGACAAACTACGTCATCTCACGCTGACCAACGAGGTCTACAAGGCGCTCCCGTTCGATCCGCGCATCGATCTCGAACTGGACGAAGCAAACAAGACGCTCACCATCGCCGATACCGGCATCGGCATGAATGAGGAAGATCTGGTGGCCAATCTGGGCACGATTGCCCGCTCCGGCACGAAGAACTTTCTAGCGCAGCTTTCAGGCGATGCCAAGAAGGATTCCAACCTGATCGGGCAGTTTGGCGTCGGTTTTTACAGTGCCTTCATGGTGGCCGATCGCATCGAGGTCGTATCGCGCAAGGCCGGTGAAGAGTTGGCGTGGCGCTGGGTCAGCGACGGCAAGACCGGCTTCGAGATCACGCCGGCCGAGCGCCCCATCGCGGGCACCACGGTGTTGCTGCACCTGAACGAAGAAGGCCAGGGATATGGCAATAGCTGGCGTTTGCAGGAAATCGTCAAGAAATATTCCAACCACATCGCGTTCCCCATCTTTCTCACCTATGACAAAAGCGATTGGAATGCGGAAGAAAAGAAGTCCGAAAAGACGCGCACCACCGAGCAGGTAAACGCGGCAAGCGCGATGTGGCGCCGCTCCAAGAGCGAGCTCACGGAGGAGAACTACACGGAGCTCTACAAGTCCATGACGGGCGATTCCGCCGATCCGCTCTTCTGGTTCCATACCAAAGCCGAGGGCAGCCTCGAGTACACAACGCTGTTTTACATCCCTTCGAAAGCGCCGCTCGATCTATACCAGGCGGACTACAAAGGCGGCGTAAAACTCTATGTAAAACGCGTGTTCATCCTCGATGATGCAAAAGAACTGTTGCCGCAGTATTTGCGGTTTGTGCGCGGGATCATCGACAGCGAAGATTTGCCATTAAACGTAAGCCGCGAGTTGCTGCAACAAAATCGCGTGCTCAACAGCATTCGCACAGCCAGCGTGAAAAAGATCCTATCCGAGCTGAAGACCGTTGCGGAGACGGAACCGGACAAGTATCTCCAGTTCATTACTGAATACAACCGGCCGCTCAAGGAAGGCCTGTATGGCGATTTTGGGAATCGCGAAACGCTGCTGGATCTCATTCGCTTCAAGTCGACGAAGGTCGAGGGCTTGACCAGCCTGGCCGATGCGAAAGCGCGCATGGGTGAAGAGCAGAAGAGCCTGTACTACCTCACAGGTGGGCCTGAGTCGCTGCTGCGCAACTCGCCGCTACTTGAAATTTATAAGAAGAAAAATTACGAGGTGCTGATTCTCGATGACGATATCGATGAGATCGTCTTTTCGGGCATCGATCAATACCGCGACACGGATCTGAAGGGCGTCAACAAGGCCTCGACCAGCGAAGACTTGAAAACGGAGAACGAGCCGGAACAGGCCGATGCATTGAAGCCGTTGCTGGAGATGCTGAAGGCCACGTTGGGTGATCGCGTGAAGGATGTGCGTGCCTCGGTCCGCCTGGCCGATAGTCCCTCGTGCATTGTGTCGGATGAAGAAGAGCCTTCGATGCAGATGCAGCAAATGCTGCGTGCAATGGGCCAAAAGGAGATGCCGGCACCCAAGCCCACGCTCGAGATCAACCCCGATCACGAGATTGTGAAGAAGCTGCTGGCGCGTACAGATGATGCAGTGGCGAAGGATGCCGCATGGCTGCTGCTGGATCAGGCGTTGCTGCTGGAAGGCGTGCCGTTACAGGATCCTGCGAGCTTTGTGCAGCGGTTGAACCGGGTGCTCAGCCTTTCGGTATAGCGCTCATCAGCACAGCGAAAGGGCACGGCATACATATGCCGTGCCCTTTGTTTTCTGTCACAACGCGCTACTTCTTGGGGGGCGCGATGGCATCCTTTGCAGCTTTGGCGATGCGGAACTTCACCACGGTTTTCGCCTTGATCTTGATGGCCTCGCCGGTTTGCGGATTGCGGCCGATACGTGCTTTGCGCTCCGCCTTGACGAGCTTGCCGATACCGGGAAGGGTGAACTCCCCGTTCTTTTTGGTCTCTTTTACAGCTGTTTCGGCCATGGTGGTGAAGAAAGTGGCGCTTTGCTTATTGGTAAGTTCAAGCTTTTCCGCCATAAAACGGATCAGCTGTGTTTTGGTCATGCCTTTTGCCATGGAAATGTGCTCCTTTGCACGTGAAGACGAGGTGTGGCGATGTCGTACCGTCCGCAGCCGCCGGTGAAGGCTCGCAGAGCAAAAATCACCAGTGTTTATGCGGGTGCGAAGAACTGCGCCGAGTTTCACCTTCCACTACCCCGGCGCGCCTTGTCAATAACCGATCCGCTGATTCAGCCGTGTTTTTGCGGTTTTCAGTCGAAAATGGTGTCAACGTAGGTGCCTTATCCCGAGTTTAAGCCTGTTTTTGGCTTTTTTGGTTACACCAGCGAACGCGTGGGCGTGCGTTTGGCGCTTTGGACGAAAGGCTCGTTGAGTAGATGCACGAGCGGCGCAACGCGGCGAAAGTGCTGCAAAACCAGATCGCCCAAGGTGGGCGAGAGGATGGCTTCAGGCGGCAGGGCTGCCGTGACACCCCAGTTGCGGGCACGGAGCAGATCGCTCGCAGGACCATCGGGCGGAAAGCCCTTGGGGTTGCGGGTGAGCGCGTCGGGTGGGATCGCTTCCATGGCCGGCAGGGTGCCGGCAGGTCTGCAGAGCGGATCGAGTGCGGCGCGATAGCGCTTGTGATGCTCGGCAAGCCAGCGGCGGAGGGTGAGCAGACCATCACGTTCCGGGGCGTAGACGCCGGCGGCGATGAAGTTGCGCTCCGGTCCGATGTCGAGATAAAAGCCGGCAGCGGCATTTTTCTCAAAACCCTGCCGCGCCCACCAGGCACCAAGGTGTGTTTTGTAGGGTCGCTTGTCGGGGGAAAAGCGGGTGTCGCGGAAGATGCGCAGCGCGATCTTGTGCGGTGCCCGGAGGTGTTCGGGTGCGAAGCTTTCCAGACCGGTGTTGATTTCTTCGACGAGCGCATGCAGCGGAGTCTTGACGGCGCGCTCGTAGACCGGGCGGCGCTCTTCAAACCACGGGCGCTCATTGTGTTTGGCGAGCCCGCGCAAAAAGCGCAAGGTTTCCGGAGTAAAGCAGGACGGCTCTGGCATGTGCCTTCAGCTTACCGTGCCCAGTCGCTGGATCATTGCCGGCGCGAAATCGCCAGATCGAAAGCCAGGTTCCTGCGCGCGGCAACAAGGAGAGCGAGATGGCAGAGCCGTCCGGGAGGGCTTATGCCTGCGGAGAAACAGCCTTGGCGCGGTTGCGCTTGTATTCCTGCACGCTCGCGCGGCCGTCGAGCACGGTGCCGGCAAATGGTGAGGGGAACTGCCGCACGGGCGCGGTGGATTTGAAAGGCGCGGCTTGCGCGGTGGCATCTGCGGCTGCCGGTACGTCTTCAGCGACCGCGTCCGGATCACGCAGGGAACGCGGCAGCTCGGCAATCTTGAACTCGATGCCCTCGCTCGCCAACTGCTTGGCGGTGCGGACGAGCAGATCGCGCTTGGCATTCATTTTATTGGCCGAGGCGGAACGCTCCGCTTCCGTGGGGAAGGTGTCGTACTTCAGCGCATGCGCGATTTTGCGGTCAAACAGGGCAATCTCTTCGTGCAGCGTTCTGAGGTAGTACTTATCGTGTGCGGGCGTTGCCATGGAGGAGCCTCCGGGTTCGTGGGTTGCAGAAAGACAGCGGAGGCAGACGCGCTACAACGGTCGCGTATGGTCCTCGGGAAAGATCTGAGAGCTCTTATTCATTCTCTCATCTTTGGGCGAGGGTTAAAGCCCCCCGTCGATCTCAGTGGTTTGTATACGGCCTGAAGCCCCGCACCCACTGAGAAGATCGATAAACCTTCCCTGGAAAGAAACAAGCTTACGCCGGGGATGCGCAAGTGGGATAAAGCCGTGAAGATGAAGAAAGGGCAGCGATCAATTGACCGCTGCCCTCCGTGAGGAAGTTCAGGAGCTTACAGAACCTGAACCTGCTCCGCCTGCCAGCCCTTGGGGCCCTTTACCACGTTGAACTGAACCTGCTGACCTTCTTGCAGGGTGCGGAAGCCATTGCTCTGGATGGCGGAGTGATGCACGAACACATCCTCACCATTCGGACGGCTGAGAAACCCAAAACCCTTAGTATCGTTGAACCACTTGACAGTTCCCTGTTCCATATCTGTTTCCTTTTGAAGCTAGATGTACCGCTGGACGCAATTTGGTGTTATTTCAGAAAAAGATGCGTACGGCCAACTCTTCGAAAGTAACCAGATCGGATTCCTACGATCAGTCTTTAGTGTACCACCGGTGGTGCCCGTTGGTCATGGAGTGCGAGACAGCAGTGATCATTACCGGTGCGAGGGAGAGCACCCCACCTTTCCACCCCAGCAGCAAGCTGCCGGGGACCTCGGCTTCAGGATGGCGCCGTGAAGGAAGGGGCACCCGGTGTGTAGACCTTGCAGGTGTCTCCACTACCCTATCGACAAGCTCAGGGTTTCGATCGGGATGGCGCCTCTACCGCGAGGCTTGCTCGAGTAGGCTGGAGAGGTGACGAATGAAGACTTGAAACGCCTCCCAAATAGGGAGGAGTTGCGCTCGACGCTGCAAACGCTTTTCCCGCAACTGCCGCCAGACGATGTTGCCATGAGCCCGACACGCGGTGGCCGCGCCGCGGCACAGGCTGTCCTGGAGAAGGTGCAGCCTGAGAGCTACGAGCGCAGCCGCAATTTCCTGGATGGCGCGGTGACACGACTTTCCGCCTATCTGCGCCATGGCGTGCTCACGCTGGCCGAGGTACGCGACGACGCTTTGGCGCGGGAAACCGTCCCCGAGCACGCCCGCAAGCTCATCAATGAGTTCGCGTGGCGGGACTATTGGCAGCGCCTTTATATGCAGATCGGCGAGGGCATCTGGGAGGACCGCGAGCCGTACAAGACCGGCTACCGCGCTTCAGATTACGCAACGGAGCTGCCCGGCGAAATACCTGACGACACGACCACGCTGAAGTGCATGGACAGCTTCTCGCAGCAGTTGATCGAGACAGGCTACCTGCACAACCACGCCCGGATGTGGTTTGCCGCGTACATCGTGCATTGGCGCAGGGTGCGCTGGCAGGCTGGGGCGCGCTGGTTTCTGCAGCATTTGATTGACGGCGATCCGGCCAGTAACAATCTCTCTTGGCAATGGGTAGCTTCCACCTTTGCGAGCAAGCCCTACATCTTCAACCGGGAAAACCTGGAGCGCTACACGGCGGGCGCGTACTGCCGCACCTGCCCCCATGCGCAGGCGCGCACGTGTCCGTTTGAGCATGATTACGAGTCGCTGGAACAGACACTCTTTCCGCGCCTGCACTCCCCTGTCGCCGCGACGGCGATGCCCACGCCGCCGCGGCCGTTTACGCCGACAACGGCCGAGCACTCGGCCGAGCACTCGGCCGAGGTCGCCGGCAAGCCTTTACTTTGGGTGCATACGGACAGCCTGAATCCGGACTCCCCGATGCTGCGCGCACACCCGGGGAGCCCGGCCGTGTTCATCTGGGATACGGAGTGGATCACCAAGAGCGCCATCTCCCTGAAGCGCCTTATGTTTATCGCAGAGTGCCTGGGGGAGATGCCGGACGGGATCGAATTGCGTGCGGGCGACCCGGGGACGGAGCTGCTGGCGGCCGCGCAGGCGAGCGGCGCCGACTACGTGCTTGCCCAGCGGACGCCGGATCCCCGCCTGCGGGCTGCCGCGCTCGCGGTGGGGCGTGTCCTGCCGGTTGTCTGGTACGACCCGCCGGCGTTTGTGGAGGACACACGCGCTTTCGACCTGAAACGGTTTTCCCGCTACTGGCAGCGCGCGCAGAGCTCTGCGATGCAGTTGACGCGCTCGGGCGGCGTTTGAACAAAAGGAGAGGTTCGGCTCCTATGTAGATAGCATATGCGGCGGAGGCAGCAAACCTAGCGCCTGCAGGCGCAGTCCAGGCAGGGTGTCTACGGCATGGCTGAAGCCATGCCCTTCCCGACTGAGATTTCGTCGGGTGGGTTTTGCTGTGGTGGCGAAGCCCCGCGTTTCGACCAGAGGCAATGGATCAGAGCGTGCTTGGCGGCTTTTGTTTATGGGTATAGCCGTGATCTTTGTGTTGGGCTTTCAGCCTGAAAGATCGAGGCTAGCCTGAAAGGGCCGAGGCCAGCTCGAACGGACGACGTCAAAGACCTTGTCCCTCCCTCTGCCCGTCGCCTCAGCGATGTGCCAGCGAGTCGAACCATGCGGCGTAGGGGGTGTTCCTGGCCATGTGCCGGTTCCAGTCGGGGGTGCCGTCGGTCCACCAGGGTTCGCCACGTTCGCCGAGCGCGATCTTGGCTCCGTCGATTTCCTGCCGCGCGGCCTCGCGGGCTTGCCGGTCGCCGGCATGCATCGCGAGCCCTTTGGCGCGGCGGGCTCGCATCAGCGTGGCGGTCCATTGCTGTCTCGCTTCGGCGGACAGGGCTGGGTTCGAGCAGCGCCAAAGGCGGCCTCGCACGACGAAGTAACGCCCGTCCGGGGTTGTTGGATAGGGGTTCATTGGCGGTGAGTCACGTTCGATTGGAAGAACCATCATGGATCGGACGGGGTTGTGGTCTCCGCATGCCACCGTCGTCCATGGTTAGGACGGGCTTTCAGCCCTTGCATCATTTGGGCACGTATACCTAGGCCTTGCGGCCTAGGCTGGTATAGGACGCGCCTTTGGCGCTGGAACGAGGGCTCGGGACGCGGCCCTTTGGCTCTGGAACGAGAGCTTGGGGTGGGGCCCTTTGGCTCTGGAACGAGAGCTTGGGGTGGGGCCCTTTGGCTCTGGAACGA
>CAXSZS010000001.1:0-661547 GCA_964242495.1 uncultured Acidobacteriaceae bacterium | reverse complement strand
GGGCGTTGGACGCGTCCTTGGGCGCCGGCATGAAGGCTTCGGGACGCGTCTTTCGCGCGAGAAGGAAAGCTTTAATGGGCTTCGGGTTTGCCGCTGTCGGGCGTGGGGACCTGGGCGTTGGGGTAGAGGTTGGGGAGCGGGGCGGTTTGGGTGCGGTCGAGCTCCGGGTGCGGGAAGGGTTTGCGGGGAAGCATGGCTTCGCGCTGCGAGGTGTTCCAGAGAAAAATGGCTTCGAGGATCGCGCCCTGCTCCAGATCAAACGGATGGAGGCGGTCGACGGTGTCCATGTCGGAGTGGTGCGTGCGGGTTTCGTAGTCCATCGGGTCCTGGATGAACTGGAAGCCGGGCAGGCCGACGGCGTCGTAGCTGAGGTGGTCGGTGCCGCCGGTGTTCCGGTAGGTGACCGTGGTGACGCCGAGATCGGCGAGGGGCGCGATCCATTGGCGGAAGATGGGCCCGACGGCGAAATTTCCCTGGGTGTAAATGCCGCGGACCTCCCCGGTGCCGTTATCGAGGTTGTAGTAGGCGTCCAGCGTTTCCCATTCCTTGGTGGTGGTGAGGGCGCCATGGTGGGCGAGGTAGCCCGGCGTGCCGGCGGGGTCGGGCGGGTTCGGAGGGCCGAAGGTGCCGAAGTGCTGGCGAACATAGCCCTGCGAGCCGAAGAGGCCCTCTTCTTCGCCGCTCCACAGGGCGATGCGGATGGTGCGGCGCGGGGGCACGCCGAGCGCCTTGAGGATGCGCACGGCCTCCATGGCCATGACGGTGCCGGCGCCGTTGTCGGTGGCGCCGGTGCCGGAGATCCAGCTGTCAAGGTGGCCGCCGACCATGACGACCTCCTTTTTTAGCTGGGGGTCGGTGCCGGGGATCTCGGCGACGGTGTCGAAGCCGTGCTCGTGGTCTCCGGTGAATTTGGTGTCGATATTGACCTCGACCTGCACGGGCACGTGCGCCGAGACCATGCGGGCGAGCCGGTTGTAGTGCTCGATCATGACCACGGCGTTGGGGATGGTGACGCGGTGGGCGGGGTCCTGTGCGGGGGTGGAGAGGTTGGCGCCGTTGTCGTCGAAGATGATGCCGGTGCCGCCGCCGTTGTTGCTATCGCGGCTGGGGGTGAGGATGGCGGCGACGCCCTCGTCGGCCATCATTTTGAGCGCCTGCTGGCGGAGCGCCGTGAGGCGGCGGCGCTCGGCGAGGAGCTGCTCGCGCGTTTGGGTGGGCGCACCGGTGCGACGCCCGCCGGGGACCTCGTAGGATTCCATGTCTTTCAGTTCGGCGTCGGTGTAGCGATGGAAGAGCGGCTCGGTGAGGTCGGGGGTGGGGCGGGTGGCGCCGAGGAGGACGATTTTGCCGGCGAGCGTGCCTTTGAGCTTGTCGAGCTCGGCGGCATCGGTGAGCGGCACATAGACGACCGCGCCGGTGACAGGGCCTTTGGTGGCGGGCGACCAGGGCGCGGCCTGCAGCCAGAGCGGTTCGGGGTCGGGGGAGACCATGCGCGCCCAGGTGTTGATCTGCTGCCAGCCCATGCCGAACTCGCCCCAATCCTCGAGGTGGGCGTCCGACAGGCCGATGGCGGTGAGGGTGTCGCGGGTCCAGGCGTTCGCTTTCGCCATGTTGGGCGAGCCGGTGAGCCGCGGCCCGATGCCGTCGTCCAGGGCTTCGGCGAACTGCATCACCTTGCCGTGCTGGAGGCCTTCGCTGCGGATGCGGGCGTACATGGTGAGGTCGAGGGTTTCGGTGGCGGGCTGCGGGGCGTCGTAGCTGGGGGTGGTTTTTGCGGAGTCGCGGTCGGGTGCCCTCTTCTTTTCAGCTGCGTGTGCGGTGTGGGGCAAGGATGCGGTGAGAAGCGCAGCGAGGGCGATGGACGTACGGCGACGGACAGCACGGGGCACGAGGGGCATCAAGGACAAGCTCCTGGAGGAATGTGTGTGGTCAGTATGACAGCCGTATGACGCTTGGCGGAACTGAAAGAGAAGATGAAGCGGGTGTCCCGTGCTTTGTCGATTTTTGACAAAGGGCGGGTGATTTTGGTTCGAGGCAACACGCCGTGAAGCATGGGCCACTCGGGTTTTAGCATCAATCGTTCGGCCGCTTACCTTGTGGCGATCTGGCCGATGGCTACGGTGAGCGTTATGCAAAAAACAGCGTATCGCGTCCCGAAGGCCACATAGTCCCCCGAGACAGAAGTGGCTTGCTGCGCTCGTCCGGAGAGAGCGCGTGTGGCGTACCACGCCTGGGCGAAGAGAAACGTGAGTGGAACCAACCACATGCTCTCGGCGAGGAACGTGGCATCATAGGCTCGACCCTGCCACTTGTAGGCCATAAGAACAGGGAGGCAAGTAAGTATGAGTTGATACAGAAATTGCTGAAAGAGTGGCATGGTAACGCCAAGCCTTGGCTTGCCGAACGCAGCAGTAACAGTTGTCGTTTGCATGAACAGCTCCTGGCGGGACACAGCACCAATATCATCAAGCCCAGCGCTTGGACAATGTTGCCGGTGGGGCTGCAAGCAGAGCCCTGCCGGGATCACCCAGGCGTCGGCGATGGAAACGCTAGCGGCCGCGGGCTTTGCGGACGATGCGGCGGATGTACTGGAAGCCGAGGAAACCGAGGGCCAGGGCGCCGACGACGAGGCCCACCGGCAGGCCGACGCGCTTGTAGGTGAGGGCGAAGTCGGGCATGTGGTGGCTCGTGGCGGAATACAGGAGCAGAACCACGATGGCGAGAAAGGTGGCGAGGAAAAAGGCGGCCATGCCGGTGGCGAGGCCCATGAGCAACGACTGGAACCAGCCGAGATCGCCCAGCGGCAATCCGAACAAGGATCCTTCACGACGTGCCCGGTCGACATGGTTGAGTGTAGCCATTCCATTTAGAATAACCGGATGGGCGACGGGGCGATGGCAGGATCGAATGCAGGGGCAGGTCTTGTGCGTGCCTCGCAGGTGGCACGCGAAGCGGAGGTGCGCCGGTCGCCGAACGGGGTGCGCTTTGCCACCTACGGGGAAACGGGCGTACCGGCGCCGGACCTCGACCGCATGCTGGAGGCTGTGCCGGCGACGATTGCGGGCGCGCTGAAGACCAATACCTATTATTTCGTGCCGCTGGCACTGCGTGAACCGGAAGGCGGAGACTCCGGAGGCGGAGAAACCGGAGCCGGAGGAACCGAGGGACGCGAACCCGAAGGACGTGAGCTCAGAGACAAGAAGGCGCTGACGCGTCGCCCGAAAGGGGAGTCCGACCAGGCGATGGTGGCCCCGGCGTGGACCGAGGATCTGGGCGAGGCGGCCATCTGCCACCGCAATGTGGAGCTTGACCGCGAACTGGGCAGCGGGCATCGGGGCGTATTTATCTCCACGCGGCTGATGGGCGACCGCTTTGCGCTAAGTTTTGAGTTCTTTATCAACGTCGCCCATGCCTTTACGGACGAGGCGGGGGTCCCCCCGGCATTTACGGAGCTGGCGTGGCGGCAGGCGCAGAGCCAGGTGCGCGGGGAAACCAGCCTGGATGCGTGGGAGTCGCGGCATCTGGCGCTGGGGCAGCCGATAAACCCTGAAGCGCCGGTGACTCCGAATGCAGGACCACGGCGTGGCCGGGGACCATTGACATTGCTGACGAATCGCTCATTTGGATCGGGAGCGGCGCTGGAAACCCTTAGTGCGGCGGCGGCACCGGTCGTTGCGGATGAAAAAGAGCGGGAGGCCTTTGTGGAGAGCGCCTTTGCTGACGCGCTGGCGATCTATCTGCTGTCGTTGGCGCTGGATGTGGACTACAGCGAACTGCGGGAGCGAGATTACCCGCTGCTGGCGCCCGGGGCCCTGGCGGAACGGCTGCGGCTGGTGGCGGCGCTGTACCCCGCGAACGTGGGGTATGAGTTTGCGGTAAGGTATCGGCGCCGGGCGTAGTGGTTGGTTGTACGTTCTAGGTTGTACGTTCTACGTTCTTCGTGGTGGTTGGGTGCCCCGTTCTTTGCCGATTTTGACAAGGGGCGGGGTGCTTTTGGTTTCCGGGAGCCTTTCGGTGAAGGATAGGAGAGCGTGCGGCTAGCGAGCTAGCGGACGGCGGCGATGGCGGCGCGGAAGAGGCGTTCGAAGTCGGTGGTGGCTTCTGGAATTTTTGCGGCAGTTTCGACAGCTTTCTGGGCGGTGGCGCGTGAGTAGCCCAGGTTGGTCAGGGCGCTGAGCACATCTTCGGCGACCGCGCCCAGCGACGGGCGGGCGGGCTCGCTGGCTGGGGCGGAGCCAGCCAGGCCGTCGAGCTTGTCTTTCAGTTCCAGTACGACACGCTCGGCGGTTTTTTTGCCGATGCCGGGGATCTTCGTGAGGGTGGCGTGATCGCCGCCGCGAATGGCCCCGATGAGACGATCGGCACTGATGCCGCTGAGGACCGTGATGGCGAGCTTGGGGCCGATGCCGGCGATGGTGAGCAGTTTTTCGAAGAGGCGCTTCTCGGTGAGGTCTCCGAAGCCGAAGAGTTGTAGCGCATCTTCGCGTACATGAGTATGCACGTGCAGCGCGGCTCCGGTTCCCGGATCGCCGAGCTCGGTGTAGGTGGCCACAGAAATGGCGAGTTCATACCCAACGCCGCCGCAATCAAGGATGACGGTGGCGGGGGTTTTCGCGAAGATCTGTCCGCGGAGATGCGCGATCACAGGGGTGATTGTAGAGGAACGCAAAAAGCCGCGAAGGGTGGGGAGCCCGGGGCTTCGATGCGTAGGGCACCCGGTATGTCGCTGGGGAAGACAATCTAGGAAACGAGAACTAGGGAACGAGGACTAGGGAACAAGGACGATTTTGCCCGTGCCGCCTTTTTCCGCCAGAGCCTGGGCGGCGGCGGCTTCGGCGAGCGGCATGACTTGCCCGATGGGCAGCTTCAACCGGCCGTCGCGGAGCGCCTCGCCGTAGTGCACGACCGTCCCGGGGTCGGGCTGCGCGCTCATGGCCTTTATGCGAACCAGAGGGTGCAGCAGGGCGTCCGCCGGCGGCCCCAGCACACTGCCATACAGGCCGCCGGGTCTGACTTTGGCCAGCAATTTGGGTGCGAGTTTGCCGCCGATCGTGTCTGCCACGCCATCCAGCAGGCCGAGGCGGGCCAGGTCGGCGTCCTCCTCCAGATTGATCGCGGCGACGGCCCCAAGGGCCATCGCTTCGTCCATCTGCTTTTTACGAATGCCGGCGATGACCTTCGCTCCAATTTCCAGTGCAGCCAGCAGGGCACAGCGGCCCACGCTGCCGGTAGCACCCGTGAGCAGGATGGTTTGCCCGGCCTGCACCTCCGTCGCGAGGCGAATCAACTGGTCGCCGGTAAGCGCCACGAGCGGAACCGTGGCGGCGTCGGTCATGCCGAGGCCTTCCGGAATGCGTGCGAGCGCGGCGGCGGGCACCACGCAAAATTCGGCATAGGTGTGCATCGCCAGGGCAAAGACCTTGTCCCCGACAGCAAAGCCGTTGACGCCGGGGCCAAGCGACTCGATCACCCCGGCAAGGTCACGGCCCAGAACGCCGGGAAACTGCACGGGAAAGCGATCCTTGTCGGTACCGGAGCGCATCTTCCAGTCGATCGGGTTAACGCTGACGGCCAACATGCGCACGCGCACCTCCCCCGGACCGGGTTGGGGGTCGGGGAAGTCCTCGTACCGCAGCCTGGATGCGTCGCCGTATTCGTGTAACACCGATGCTTTCATCGTCGTGCCCTCTTTGGTGGTCCGCTGGGACCCCTTTCGCAAAGTTTGATGCGGTCGCTCAGGATGTGACGGGTCCCCAAACACAGGAGGCGCCTGGCTGGTTGGGGGCTTCGTGAGGGTTCGTGGGCTGGGCATGGAGAGCACCCCGCCCTCTGCGGTGAGCTGAAAAGGATGGGGCACCCGGTTTGTGGGATACCCGGTTCTTGGAGCGCTCCCGATCCATGGGGCACCCAGTCGATCACAAGCCGAAAGGCTTTGCGGCTCTTTGGTTAGGCGAAGTTTGCATTTCGTTTACCCCGGCCGAAAGATTTCTGTTCAGGTCCATCCCTCTTTTGTGCTACGTTGGACGCATTCCCAGTACCACCCTTTGGTAATGCTTGCCAGTAACACCTAGAGTCCAGGAGTCTTTGATGGCCCGCCGTCTCTTCCCCTTCATGCGTTCTGCGCTTGCCCTGGCTGCCGGGCTTGCCGCAAATGTCTGTGTTGCCCAGGCCCACAAACAGAGTTTTCTTTCGGGAACCATCAACGAGGCGCACACGGTGAAGGTGACCGGCAACGTGCGGCCGGAGGTAACAGCGGAGAACGATCGGGGTCCCCGTGCCGACTCTGCTCCCATGACGGGGTTGCAGCTGGTGTTGCACCGCTCGGACGAGAACCAGGCTGCATTTGAAAGTTACCTTGCCGATCTGCACAATCCGCAGTCGCCAAACTTCCACAAATGGCTCAGTAATGCGGAGATCGGCACCAACTTCGGGCCGTCCGCGAGCGATCTGGCCCACGTCAGTCAGTGGCTCACGGATAAGGGCTTTTCCGTAAATTCGGTCTCGCCCGATGGGCTTGTTGTGGAGTTCAACGGCACCGCCGGCTTGGTACATCAGACGTTTCATACGGCGATCCACGACCTCGTTGTGAACGGCAAAGCGCATTTTGCCAATGTGAGCGATCCGGAGATTCCGGAGGGGCTGGCCCCCGTGGTTTCGGGCATTGCTTCGCTCCACAACTTCATGCCGCACGCGCTTTCACACCCGCGCACGCAGGCTGCGGTGCAGGGCATCCGCCAAGGCAATGGCGGCAGCGGCTATAACTACCTTTCGGCAGCCGACCTCCAGACGATCTATAACTTCAATCCGCTGCTCGCTTCCGGCATCACCGGCAAGGGGCAGACGGTTGTCCTGATCGAGGACACGGACCAGTACAGCCTCGGCGACTGGCAGGTGTTTCGCAAAGTGTTCGGGCTGAACAAGGCGTACCCATATGGCACGCTGACGCAGGCTCACCCGGCAGGCTCCAACACCTGCACCGCGCCGGGCGCCAATGGCGATGATGCCGAAGCGGCGATCGATGTCGACTGGGCTACCGCGGCCGCGCCCAACGCGGCGTTGATCAACGCGGCCTGCGCCGACACCGCACAATTCGGCGGCTTTTTAGCGTTGGCGAACCTGCTCCAGAGCGCCAATCCGCCCAGGATCGTCAGCATCAGCTATGGCGAAACCGAAACGGCGCTGGGCGCGACGGAGAACCTGTACATCAGAAACCTGTATGCGACGGCGGCGGCCGAAGGCGTTTCCGTGTTCGTTTCTTCGGGAGACGAGGGTGCGGCGAGCGCGGATGCCAACCGCAGCGTGGCCACGCACGGCATCCAGGTGAGCGGCTTCACCTCCACGCCCTATAACATCTCCGTGGGCGGCACCGATTACGGCAACATTGCGTTGCACAGCCAGGGCACATACTTCAGCGACACCAACCTGCCCAACTTCCGGACGGCGCTCTCCTATATTCCGGAGATCCCATGGAATGATTCCTGTGCCGGCGAACTGCTGACCGACTACTATGGCTATCCGCGCACGGGTCCGGGCAGCATCTGCAACGCGACCTCATCGCTGCACACGACGGCCAGCGGCAGCGGTGGTCCCAGCGGCTGCGCGACGGGTGCAACCGCGACGCGCGACGTGGTGAGCGGCACCTGCAAGGGCTACACGAAACCCTTGTGGCAGCAGCTGGTCGGCGTGCCGAGCGACGGCGTTCGCGATGTTCCCGATGTATCGCTGATGGCCTCCAACGGCTTCTGGGGTGAGTACTATGCGACCTGCATCTCGGACCCCGCCGGCAGCTTTACGCCGTGCACGGGCGATCCGTCCTCCTGGGCGGGCTTTGGCGGCACGTCGATCTCGAGCCCGATCTGGGCGGGCATTCAGGCGCTGGTCAATCAATCGACCGGAACAATCTGGGGCAACTCGAACACGGTGCTGTATGCGCTGGCGAACCAGGCCTATGGCGATACCGGTAACGCGAGCTGCAACTCGTCGCTCGGCAACCAGGTGGGCTCCAATTGCGTGTTTTACGATGTAACGCAGGGGGACATGGCGGTTAATTGCACGGGTTCGTTCAACTGCTACATCAGCGGTGGCACCTATGGCGTGCTTTCGACCAGCGACACCACGCTGGCGCCGGCCTATCGCACGACCGTGGGCTATGATTTCGCCACGGGTATCGGCACCACCAACACCACCAACCTCGTGAACGCGTGGACGCGCTATGTGACGGTACTCGCCACGGCTCGCTGATGCCGGCCTCGATCGAGAGGGCGGTAAGCGGGACCGGGCGATGTCTTCGCCGCAACAAATTTTCGCCGCAACAAGATCTGTCGCAACAAGATGAGCACCAAAGAATAAGGACCCAACCCAAGGACGAAACCCATGCGGAAACTGATTTCTCTCTGTTCTCTTTTTCTCGTTGCCCTGCCCGGCGCTCTTGCGGCAAAGGCGGAGGTTTGCAACGGGGCCGCTAACAACCTGGTCTCGAACTGCGGGTTCGAGACCGGGGACTTCACCGGCTGGACCGGCACGACCACCACGGACCTGTTTTCCGGTGTGGATAACGGCAATCCTTTTGCCATCGGCACCACGCCGTATGAGGGAAATCTCGAGGCCTTTCTGGGCAGTGTGGGCGCGTCCACCACGCTCTCCCAAACCCTGGCCACCACGGCCGGGGGCACCTACAACATCGAGTTCGCGCTGCTGAACGACACCACCCAGCTGACCCCGTACACCAATTCCTTCAGCGTGATGTTTAACGGTGCGACCCTGTTTTCCGAGACGGACGTGGCAGCGGATGCGTATACGCTGTACAGCTTTTCGGGAACGGCGGCCGGCCCGTCCACCACGCTTTCCTTCACCAGTCGCAACGACCAGGGCGACTTCGACCTGGACTCGGTGAGCGCGGTGGCGACCTCTTCGTCCGTGACTCCCGAACCGTCCTCTTTCCTGCTGCTCGGGACGGGCTTGCTCGGCGGGATGGGTGTGCTACGGCGGCGGTGGATGGCCTAGGTATCCTCGTAGAGAAGACGAAGAAGAATGGGTGCCCCGTTCTTTGTCGACGTTGACAAAGGGCGGGGTACTTTTGCGTTTGGGGTGCTACGGCGATTTCGCTCGGGCCCTTTACAGACCCTGTACAGCCACTTCGACGAGGCTGCCATGGAAATCAAGCATGTGAAGTCGTTTCTGGCGGTGGCGAAGTCGCTCAACTTCAGCCGTGCGGCGCGCGCGCTGCACCTGTCCCAGCCCGCGCTGAGCACGCAGATCGCCGGGTTGGAGGCGAGCCTGGGCGCCGCACTGTTTCTTCGCAATCGACGCAAGGTCAGTCTTACCCCGGCCGGTCAGGCCTTTCTTGCCGATGCCGAAACCCTGCTGCATTTCATCGCAGAGATGGAGCTTCGGGTGAGCCGCATCGCGGCCGGCGATGCCGGCCACCTCCGCATCGGCTTCGTCGCCTCCGCCACGCTGGACATCGTTCCCGCGGTCGCCCTTGCCTTCCGCAAGCTCTATCCGAAGATCAGCTATGAGCTGAAGAACCTGCCCACCGTGGGGCAGGTGGACGCCCTTCGCAATGGATCGATCGATGTGGGGTTCTTGCGTTTGCCCCTGGACGAGGCGGGGCTCGCGATGCAGCTCGTGCATCGCGAGCCCTTTGCCATTGCTCTCTCCAAAGATCACAGGCTGGCGAGGAAAAAGGATCTGCAGGTGAGCGATCTGGCGGGGGAAGAGTTCATCGCGTATGGCGAACGATGGGCGCCGGCTTTTTACCAGACCTGGACCGGCCTCTGTCGCGCCGCGGGATATACACCCCATGTGGTGCAGGAAACCGGCGAAATGGATACGGCCGCGGCCCTGGTGGCAGCCGGGCTCGGGGTTGCGATTCTTCCGCGCGGCATCACGCAGCGTCACCGCGGTCTCCTGGCCACAAAAGTACTCGACAACCATGACACCTATTCCGAGATCGGCGTGGCGTTCTTGAAAGAACGCGAAACGCCGCTGATCACGCGTCTGGTCGAGGTTGCCAGGCAGATAGGGCATCGCTGAGAGGGCATCGGCAATGCAGGATGGCTGTCGCGAGTGATAACCGCAGGCAATCACTGAGATGCAAACATACAGTGATCGCTATAGCGCTCCCCGAGCTCTAATCGAGGTGTAGGGCAGTTCGGGGATCGGTTGACCCAACTCGAGCGGCCGGAAGACATCGCGTAAAAGCAAGAGGAGAAACGTCATGGCAACATCGCCCACCGAGATCCCCGTTATACCTTCGAGCCTCTGTAAACCCCTGTCAGAAAATACCGCACTGTCACGACGTCGCTTCGTAGGCGCCGCCGCGCTGGCGGGCGCAGGGTTCCTGAATGTGGCGGCGATGGCGCAGAACCGTCAGGAGCAGCTTGCGGGAAGAACGGGAAACAGCAGGGGCAATCCCGGGCCGGAAAACCGTCCGTTGCAGGCTGAAAACCCCGATTCGGACATTCCGCCCTTCACCGACCATGGCAATCCAGGCCCCATCTGGCATTCGTTCGATCTTGTTCCGAAGCGCCTCCAGGGCGGCGGTTGGACGCGGCAGGTGACGCAGCGGGAGTTGCCACCGTCCCGGGATCTGGCTGGGGTAAATATGCGACTGACCGCGGGCTCCTTTCGCGAGCTGCACTGGCATACAGCCAACGAGTGGGCGATTATGCTGACCGGCAAGGCGCGTGTCTCAATCATGCAACCGAATGGAAAGATGTTCCTCGACGATGTGGCGGCGGGCGATCTATGGTACTTTCCCGCGGGCTATCCGCATTCCATTCAGGGGTTGGAGGGCGACGGCTGCGAATTTTTGCTGGTGTTTGATGAGGGAGATTTTTCGGAGGACGACACCTTTCTGCTGTCGGAGTTCCTCGCCCACACCTCGCCGGAGATCGTCGAGAAGAACACGAGTTGGAATCGCCAGGTCTTCGATCAGTTGCCGAAGACCGAGGAGTACATCTTCGAGGCTGCCCTTCCGGGAACGCTGGCGGAAGATCGGCGTTTCATGGGCGACAACCTCGAAACGGAGAACAGCTACACGTTCCGGATGGCGAGCATGAAGCCGACGCACAAGACGGCCGGAGGCGAGGTGCGCGTCGTCGACTCGACCAACTTCAAGGTTTCCTCCGCGATTGCCGGGGCGATGGTCACCATCAAGCCCGGCGGGATACGGGAGATGCACTGGCACCCGAACGCCAGCGAATGGCAGTACTGGATGCAAGGGAAGGGCCGCATGACCGTGGTGACGACCGATGCCAAGGCCAGAACGGTCGACTTCAATCCAAACGATGTGGGATACGTGCCCAGCATGGCGGGCCACACGATCGAAAACACCGGCACGGAAGACATCATCTTTCTGGAGATGTTTAAGAGTTCCCGTTTCGAGGACGTCTCCCTGAACCAATGGATGGCGCGCATGCCTGACAAGATGGCGGAAGCCCACCTGCGCATTCCACTAAAAACCATACGGAGCGCTCCCCAAACGAAGAACGATCTTCTTCCCGGGTAATCGCCTGAGCACACAGGTACCCGGGCACACGCGGTGCCCCGCAGCATCAGCACGACTGAGGTTGCGGGGCTGCCAGCCTCAGTCGCGGATGCTCTCTCGTTTGCGCGGAACTGTATGATCCGTCTTTCTGAGCAAACGTCGCGGCTTGCTTTTCCGGATGCGAGTCCTGAAGGAACTCGCCTACATTTAGGCAATTAGACTCAGACGATCATGTATCTCGGCATCGATTGCGGAACGCAGGGCACGAAAGCTTTGGTGGTGGACGGGGGCGGTGCCCCGCTGGGGCGGGGCTTTGCTCCGCATGCTCTGATCGAACGCTCTTCGGGAGCGCGCGAGCAGGAGCCTTCCTGGTGGGTCGAAGCTCTGATTGCCTCCGTAAAGGAGGCGCTGGCGACCGTACCCAGGGCCGCCGCGATGGAGGCGATCGGTGTCTCGGGCCAGCAGCACGGGCTTGTGGTGCTGGACGAACACTTCGCGGTGATTCGTCCGGCAAAGCTTTGGAACGACACGGAAACGGCGCCGCAAAACGCGGAGCTCCTTCAGCGGCTTGGCGGCCGTGAGGCCTGGTTCCGCCGCTTCGGCACCGTGCCGCTGACCGGGTACACCGTGTCTAAACTGCTCTGGATACAGCAAAACGAACCGGCTCATTTTGCCCGCATCCGGCACATCCTTCTTCCCCACGAGTACCTGAACTTCTGGCTCACGGGCGAACTGCGCGCGGAGGCGGGCGATGCCTCGGGCACGGCCTATTTCGACGCGAGAACACGCACCTGGCAGCGTGAGGTGCTGGATGCGATCGACAGGGGGACAGGGCAGCTGTTCCGGGCGTTGCCGCCGTTGGTGGCGGCCGACAGCATCGTCGGGAGGCTGCGGCCGGAGGTGGCCCGGACGCTGGGGTTGCCCCCGGACTGCCTCGTTTCCGCTGGAGGAGGAGACAACATGATGGGCGCCATCGGCACGGGCAATGTGCGCGAAGGCATGGTGACCCTCAGCCTGGGGACGTCTTCGACCGTATATTCCTTCAGCGAACGTCCCGTGGAGGATCCGACCGGCAACGTCGCGCCGTTCTGCTCCTCATCCGGCGGCTGGCTGCCCCTGGTCTGCACGATGAACGCCACGAACGTGGTGACCGCCACCGCCGCCATGCTCGGCAAGAGCGTCGGCGACATCGAAGAGGCTCTGGAGAAGACGAGCCCAGGCGCGGACGGTCTCCTTTTTCTGCCTTTCCTGAACGGCGAGCGTACGCCCGACCTGCCGGGGGCGCGCGGCTCTCTTCTGGGTCTTTCGGCGAATAACCTCACGGCGCATCACCTCATCCGGGCCGCCGTCGAGGGGGTCAGCTTTGGCATCCTGAACGGGCTCGACCGCGTTCTGGGAGGCAAAACGGTGGAGGCCATTCAGGTCATCGGGGGCGGTGCCCGCTCGGAAGCATGGCGGCAGTTGCTGGCCGATGCTACGGGTATCGCGATCCGGCTTCCTGCAGAGGGGGAGTCGGGCTGCCTGGGCGCGGCAATCCAGGCGATGGTAGCTCAGGCGAAGCTGCAGGGCACACCCGCGTCCTTCGCCGAGGTGTGCCAACGCGTGGTTCACCTGGAGGAACGTGCCACGAAGCAACCGCGTCCGGCGTTGCGGTCCGGGTATGACCGCGCCCGGGAACGGTACGACGAGCAGCTCCGCATCCTTTACGGGCCGGCGATCTAGCGTGTATCAATCGACTCCCCGGTCGATCAGGCTCTTACTGTTTCTGAAATACGAGATTTTCAGAGACATGCTGGCCGGTTTGCAACGTGCCTTTGCTCGTCAGCGTCAGCGTGTGCCCATCGGCGGAGACGACCCAGCGATCCTTCTGCGCGATCTGCTCGTCGCGCCGGTAGACCGCATCTACGGTGTGGGCGTCGACAAGGGAGAGCTGCACGGTATCGTTGCGTGAGTTCCGCAGATCGTACTGCTTTCCGTCGAAGCGGCCGGTAAAGCTGTAGCCGCCCGCGAAGCGTATCCCGTCGCTGCCGTCCGGCTCGATTTTCAGGCTCTGCCCCTGGCGCAGACGCGTTTTGCTGAGGTCCTGCGTCCACTCGCCGGCAAAGAGATCTTTTCCGACCGCAGCCCCTCCGGTTCGCGTCCAAACGGTACTCTGATCGGGCTGCCCCTGGGCCGTGGTGGTGATCGCCAGTTCCTTGCCATCATTGGAGATCTTCTCGCGCACTGTCGCGACCAGGGCTCCATCTTTCTCTTCCTTCACCTCGGATTGGCGCTTATTGATTCTGTGCAGCTCGATCTGGTTGAAGGCCGGGTTACCCGCAACGGAGCTCCCGTGCCCATCCGAGCGCGCGGTAAAGTCCAGGTGGGTCTCGCCTGACATGACCAGGTGCACACCGTTAGGGACAGGAAGGATGGAGAGCCTGTTCGGCGGGTCCAGGGCAGACTGGGCGGAGACGAGCGTCCAGGAGCCGATACGTGGATCGGGATTTGCCGCCGGCATCGCGGCGGCGGCCAGCACGAACATGGCGAAGAAAGGCATTGCATCTCCTGAACGAGCAGAATCAAATTTGATCAATCTAGTCGATCTCGTCGTCGACTTGATAGATGCCGAAGCACGGCACACGGGCCGCTCGCATGCCTTGTCGTACCGCTCTGCTTCCCCCCGGCTGCTGTGGTCAAAAACACACCACCTCTTGCGGCCGCTGCCGCGGTCCGGTCTTTTAACATCTGTAACATCATGGGTTCCATGCATCTGCGCCGGTCCTGGGCGGCTTTGGCGGTTCTGATTGCCGTCCTCGCACTGCTTCCGTTTTCCTTTCATACCGAGCGTCGTCTGGAAACAGCCACCCGTGTCGAGGGCAGCGAAGCAGAGGTTGTCAACGGGGAGTTGAACACCGGCTTTCATTCCCCCTTTGTGAACCGCGTCGCTCTGGTGATTCAGGGCCTTCCAGCGGCGGATTCAACCGAAGGCGGCCAAGCACTATCGCTCATTGTGGCGGCTCTCCGGGAGCAGCGCGGCGTCTCCGGCGTGGTCTCTTATCTGGAACTTCGCGATCCCATTTTTTTAGGCAAAGGGGGCGGCACCTTCGTCCTGGTTGGACTTTCGGCGGTCGACGGTCCCGTTGAACTGCTCGTGCCCAGGCTGCACACGCTGGAACACTCCCTCGAAGATCAATTGCGCCCCCATTATCCAGCCGTGAAGATCGCCCTGACCGGGGAAACGCCGCTCAATTTCGACATCCGCCAGGCCAGTGCAAACGACGTGCGGCGGGGAGAAAGCCTCATCATTCCCGTGACGCTCGCGCTGCTGCTGCTGGCGTTCGGCAGCCTGGTCGCCGCCCTGATTCCTTTGGCCGTCGGCCAGCTTGCCATTGCCACCACGTTAGCCATCGCCGGGTTCCTGGCGCAGCGCTTCCATCTCTCGATTCTGGTGCAGAATCTGGCAACCATGCTGGGATTGGGTCTCGGCATCGACTACGCGCTGCTGATGGTCAGCCGCTTTCGCGAGGCCATTGCTGCCGGGCACGACGGCCCGACCGCTGCGAATATCGCCGCGCGCCAGGCAGGCCGCACGCTGATGATCTCCGCTTCCACGGTAGCCATCGGGTTCCTTGCGCTCCTCATCGTGCCCATCAGTGAAATTCGCTCCATCGGGGTGGCGGGATGTTTGGTGGCGGGCATCAGTGTGCTGCTGACGAACACGCTTGTGCCGGCATTGCTTTCGTGGCTCGGGCCGCGCATCGATCTCGGCCGGATGCCCTTCGCGCCCAAGCTGGACGCACGCAGCAGCGAACGCACGGGCATGCGCTGGCGACGCTGGGGAAACATCATTGTGGCGCACCCGTGGCGAGCGATTTTTCTGGCGGGCGTGCCGTTGCTTCTGCTCGCGTGGCAAGCGATACGGCTGGATACCAGCGTTCCGCAAGGCGACTGGCTGCCGCCGGCTGCGGAATCGGTGCAGGCCCTCCATTCCCTCGAGCACATGGATCGTGCCGGGGTTGTGCAAACCATGCGCGTCATGATCGAACTGCCGACGGACTCGGTCGCCCATACGGATGCGGGCTGGAACGTCATCGACACGCTTTCCAAGCGGTTGGCGAGCGATCCCCGTACACAGCGGGTCATCTCCATCACTACGGTCGCCGACGGCAATCGCTCGCTGCTGGACAGCTTTTCTCGCGAGACCCGCCGCACCTTCCTCAGTGCCGATGGACGGACGACGCTGATTGAGGTGCTACCCAAGGGATCGGTTACGCTGCGGGAACAGGTGGACTGGGTGCGCGCCCTGCGGCAGACCGGAGCGACGGCGCTCACGGGGGTGCCCGGGTCTACCTTGCTCATTGGCGGCATCCCCGCGCTCAACGCCGATTACCAGACCCTCGTAAAACGCAGCTTTGCTCCGGTTACGGCGCTGGTGGTGGGCGGCACACTGCTGGCTCTGCTGCTGGGCTTCCGATCGTTGGTCGCGCCGGTGAAGGCGGTCGCGCTGAACCTGCTATCGGTGATGGCTTCTTTCGGCGCACTGGTTCTCGTCTTCCAGGACGGGCACGGCAGCCGCCTGCTCGGCGTGCGCGAAGCAACCGGCAGCATCTTTCCCCTTGTCCCGATTGTTGCCTTTGCGATCGTCTTCGGCCTGAGCATGGATTATGAGGTCTTCCTCGTCGCCCGCGTTCGCGAGGGCCGCAAGAGCGGTCTTGGTGAAACAGAGGCCATCACGGAAGGGCTGGCACGGACCGCAGGCCTCATCACGAGCGCCGCCGCCATCATGATCGCCGTCTTCACGGCGTTCACCTTCGGAGAGTTTTTGGTGGTCAAGATGATCGGGTTCACCCTGGCGGTCGCCGTGTTCATCGATGCAACGCTGGTGCGGATGGTGATCGGCCCGGCACTGCTGCGGGTAGCGGGCGATTGGAACTGGTGGCCCGGCGGGCTGGCTAAAACGGCTCCCGCGCCCCCGGCGACGGCCATCCCCGAATGATTGTGCATGCCCAGTCCAGGCGTTTACTGCATGCGTGCCTCGCATCCAAGTTTGCCTATCATTGCGCCAAAGGACCCATCGCGTAAAACATGCGGCATGTTTTGCCCACATACGCCGAGGCAAACTCGAGGAGGGACTGTCCGTCCGCCATCGGCAGCAGGGGCGACGAATAGTTTGGGCAGTAGTTATCGAACGCCTCGGGCACCGGCACAGGCGCCGTCACACGCTGCCAGGGGCCGCTTCCATCTTTGTTGCGGTTCATCCACAGCGACTGTCCATTCCCTCCCGAAATCTCACCATCCGGCGTCAGAGCCATCTGACTCGCCAGCAGCAACGTGCCCTCCGTGCCCTCGGTTCTCCCGGCAGAGCTCCAGGTATTTGTGGGAGCATGTGCCAGATAGCCGCCCTCAGCGGTGGTGATGCGGCTGCCGTCCACCGCCGGATCGCCCCAACGCCATCCATCTACGGAGGTTCTGGCATACACCGCACAGGCCGCCGTGCCACAAAGCTCATAGGTCATGAAATACCGTCCGCCAGGCACCCGCGTGACGACCGGCATCCCCGGCCGTCCTGCGGGGTTCGGCACGGCGACGGTGTTCACCGGCGCGCTCCAGTGCACGCCGTCGCGGGAGCGGACCTGCTGCAGTACCTGGCTATGGTGCGGCTGAGTTTCATCCGAGTAGAAGCAGACGAGGTTGCCATCCGCAGCGAGCGTGAACTCCGGCTCCCACAGGCCGCCTGCCGACCGCGGCACCTTGGCCTGGGCGCAATCGGATAGATACTGCCAGGAGGCGCCGCCATCCCTGCTCGCATAGATGGCGAGGCGCATGGGCACCGTCGCCGAGGACAGCCCCACCGAGCCCGCCCAAAGTAATGTGCCCTCGTGGAGCTTGCCAACGGCGCGCGGCAGTTCATACAGGGCGCCGCAGCAAAGACCGTCGTGAAAGCTTGGGGTGTCAATCGCACTGAGGCGATGGAAGCCGTGTTCGGCGTCGCCGGTATAGAAGTCCTCTTCGGCATGCGTGCCGGTGATCGCCGTCACACTCACGATGATCTTGCCTTTCAAGCGCGGTTGCCGCTGATGCGCGAGCCGGACGACCCGGGCATACAACGCCGTGCCGTCCCCGAGGGAGGCGCCGTTCTGCGCGCCGCAGGCTGTCGAGCAAAGCCCGATCAGGAGTAAAGCTACGAGGCAACGGACGCGGCAAGGCCTGGCACAGAGGGCGATGATCTGGAGCGTTCTTGTCATGGACGACCCGATTGAGGAAGAGCGCTGGGCAAAAAAGAAGCGGCAGGCTGGCTCGTGAGAGCCGTCCTGCCGCGGTAGGAGACGTCGTTTGGTTAGAACTGAATACGGCCGGTGAGTTGCAGCTTCCGTGGCCCGTCGATGTCGCCGCCAGGTACGCCGAAGTTGAGGTCGCCGGGGTTCGTGTCGGGGTTAGCGAAGATGTGCCGGTTAAAGGCATTGAGCATCTCGAGCTTCAGGAACAGAGTCGTCCTTTCGGTGAGGGGCGTCTTTTTCAGAAAGCTGAAATCCTCGTTGATGTACCGGTAATTACGGATCTCACCCGTAACGCGCGGGACGTTGCCGAAGAGGAAACCTCCGTTGCTGCAAGTATCGCCGCAATTAGCCGCCTGGACCGTCCTGAGCCCGCGAACATCGGCGGTGTTCTGATCCAGAAAAGCCGGCGAGGTTTGCAGGGCAGCATAACCGGCATTATCGGACTGTCCTGTAGCGCGGCTGAAGGGAACCGCAAGGCCGTTGAACTCTGAGTCGACATTGGGATCGGGACCCAAGGGCGGGCTGGAGGGTTTCTGACCGGCGGGTGCATAGCCAAGCCTCAACTCGCGGAAGGGGTCGATATGACCCCGGCGCGCGTTGCTAGCCAAGCTTGCGGTCGGAATGCGGGTGAACTCGATAAAGTTATCCCATCCGGGGATGCCGGTGGCGCCGCCGAAGGAGATAGGTTGGCCGGACTGGTAGCGTTGCACGCCGCCGATCTCAAAGCCGCTGATGAGGGAGCGCACAACGGCATTGTGCACGTTCAGAAATGCTTTGTCTTTACCGAAGGGCAACTCGTAGAGGTAGCTCACGACAAAGGTGTTCGGGATGTCCTGAATGGAAAGCGATTTGGTGCTCTTGGGATCGAAGGGGTTTTGTACCTGATTGACGCCCGCGTTGGTTCCCGGCAAGGACGAATCGGCGTTGGTGATGTCCTTTGACCATGTGTAGGAGGCTTGGAGGTTCAGGCCGGCGCGGAAGCGCCGTTCCAGGCTGGAGATCAGGGCCTCGTAGGAGGAGTGGCCCACGTTCTGCAGGCAGCAGTCCGTGGCGATGTAAGCATACTGCGGGAAAGGCCGCAGAGCCTGCTGCACGTTGCCATTGAAACCAGTGTATGGCGTTGTGACACCGTTGGAGGCCAGGTTGTAATCGACGAGTGCATCTCCGCGGCTGAAGTTCGATGGTTGGATATTATTGATATTTTGAAGGCTCGAGCGCAGATGCGACCCTGACGAGCCAATGTAGCCAAGCGTGAAGATTAAGTCCTTTGCGATCTCCTGCTGTACCTGCAGGTTCCACTGGTTGATCTGAGGCGGACGGCCCTGGCCTGCACTGATGTAGCTGCCAGCCACAGCCTCGGGAGCGTTGGCATTGCCGTTATCGAAATAGGCGGGATTAAGGTTGGTTCCGGCGTTGATGGGGGAGACGCCGCCATCAACGGAGAACGCCGGATCGAAGCCGTTGGAGAGCTGTTGCGTCTGCACGCTGTAGCCGGCGATCGTGCTGCCGCCGAAGTCGGAATACAGCAACGGACCGTACAGCGTAGAAAAGCCGCCGCGAACCACAAACGTATTGTTGCGGGAGGCCGGTGAGTAGGCGAAGCCCACACGGGGAGCGACGTCTTTGAACCAGGTGTCCGCCCAGCGTGTGTTGCAGTTCGGTTGGCAGGTTGTCCCGAAGACCATGGCGCCGGGCAGGCCATTCTTCGGATCAATGGCGGTCGTGCTGAAGTTAGAGGTGTTGTTCTGCGCTTCGCGGCGCGGCTGGTCGATGTCGTACCGGATGCCGAGATTGAGCACAAGGCTATTGGAGACCTTGAAGTCATCCTGGGCGAAGCCGGCCCAGTAATTCGAAATCCAGCGCGGTTGGTGTGCAGGCACGGTGGAAGCGGCGTAATCGCCCTCCCCGAGCAGCATGCTGGCAAAGCCGTTGCCGGTGCCATTTTGAAAGACGCCGGTCTGCGTGGCCTTGGTTTCGCTTCCCTCGAAGTTCAACTGACCGTTGATCTGGCCTAGCGCCAGCGAGGAGTACTGCTGGTAGCGATAGTCAAAGCCAAACTTGAAGCTGTTGCGGCCCCGTTGCCAGCTGACGTTGTCGTCGACCCGAATTCCATTATCCACGTTATCGCCGAGTTGATTGCGGCTAAGCGGTGAATACCCTCCCACGTTGACGTTGGGGAAGCAGCACTGAAACGGCAAGCCCAACTGGGTGGAGTAGTTGACGTTCGCCAAAGCTTCGATTGAACCATTGATGGAGTTGGAACGATTGAAGCCAAGGTTGACGTGGTTAAGGATGTTGGGCGTGAGAATGTGGTCCCAGCCAGCGCGTGCGAAATGCGTGATGAAGTCCTGAGTCTGGGTGTTGTAGTCCACTGGCGAGGGGAAGGATAGGTTTTGCGGACTGTCGCGCGTGTTCTCGCGGGCGCTGTACGACCCGAAGAGCTTGTCCTTGGTGCCGATCGATTGATCTACGCGGATGGAGTAGGTCGTGTTGGTAAGGGGAGAGGAGGTGGTAAGCGTGTAGTTGTTGACGAGCGCGCCCGAGGTGGGCGTGGGGTAAAAGGCCGCAATCTTCTGCCCTGTCGGGCTGAAGCGGGTCGCCGGAATTTGATTGCCAGGAAAAGCGGTACGGCAGCGGATGGCACCGGTGGTCGTTTGCACAGTCCTTGTCGTGGCGGGGTCGAAGATTTGACCATTCAGAATCGGTGTACCGTCGCATGGATTAATTTGGCCGCTTGCGCCGTTAATCAGCTGATCGGAGAAATCGCCGGTGCGTTCCGCTAGCGTAGGCACGGTGCTGGTGAAGGGGCCACCCAGCGTGAGTCGGTACTGCTCCCATGAGAAGAAAGCGAAGGTGCGGTCTTTCGCGTTGTACAGGTGGGGAATGCTGGCGGGACCGCCGACGTTGATGCCGAAGTCATACTGCTTGTCCGGAGGCCGATTGAAGTTCGAGGCACGCGGGTCGCCTACTGATTGGTAAAAGGCCTTTTGACCGTTGTTGAAGTAGTCGTTGGCGTCAAGGTATTCGTTGCGGAAAATGCCGAACAGGCTGCCGTGATAAGCGTTGGTGCCGGATTTGGTGACGAAGTTTTCCAGACCGCCGGTGGTGCGGCCGAACTCGGCGGCAGGGGTGGAGGTGGTCACCTTGAACTCAGAGATAGCTTCCACGGACGGCGCTTCTTCGTCGAAGGAAGAACCGTTTTCGGAGCGGGTCTGCGAGGCGCCGTCGAGGAGAACCTCGTTGCCGAAGTTCTGGCCGCCGCCGATCTTGGAAAGGAAGACGCCGTTGGCATTGTTGCCGGTGCCCGGGCCGGCCGTGCCAGGTATCAAAAACACAAAGGACTCGGGGGAGCGCAGGTTGCCGACACCATTTGCAAGTGAAAGCGGCAGCTCGATGATCTGCTGGTTCGTCACCGTACCGCCGACGTCGGAGGAATCAGCTTCCACGGTGGGTGCGGTCGCGTCGACCGTGATGGTTTCATTCGCGCCGCCGGCCGTGAGCTTCACATCGAAACTGCTGGTGGTTTCGACACGGACCTCGACGCCACTGGCGACCTCCTGCCGGAAGCCTGGGGCGTTCACCGTAATGGTGTAACGGCCCAGCTCGATGGAGGGAAAGCGGTAGGCGCCGGAACTGGTAGAGGTGGCGTCATAGACCGAGCCGGTCGACTCGCTTTTGGCGGTAATGTGGGCGTTGGGGACGGCGGCGCCGGTGGCGTCCAGGACGTTGCCGGCGATCTGGCCCTGATTGGTTTGGGCACGGGCGAAGGTCGCCATCAAGAGCAGGGCGACGAGCGCGACGAGGTGCCGGCCATGATAAAGAATGCGTTGCATACCGTTTTCTTCCTCCAAAGGGTACTGCTCAAGGTACTGCTGGCTGCCCGCACCGGCTGCATTGGCCGGTGTGGGCGTTTTGCCGTCGAGCTCGCCGGGCTTCACCTGGGAACTCGGGGTTCTTCTTATGTAAGCGCTTGCAGCGAGAGAAAGGTAGAAGAATGGGATAGCTGCTGTCAATCAAAATGATGAGACAGGGGTTTGCGAATCAGGGTCGTGCCGCCCAATGGGCCCGGAAAACAGGAGGCTTGCCGATCGATGCGGCGTCGCGGCAAGCGACGGCCGGCGTGAAGCCGGCCCAGCCTTAGCGCGCCAGCGGCACCTCCAGAACGGTGACGCTGCCGCTCGGAAAGGTGTACGCGAGTGTCTTGCCATGCAGCTTCGCTGCGCTATGCGCCGGCACGATCCGCTCCGGGTCGGTTTCATCATTTTCTTCGAGGATGTTGTCTCCCGTAATCGACGCGCTACGGGCCTCAGCGGACGTGGCGACCGGCAACCCGCCGAGATCGATCTCTGCGTGTTGCGGGCGCGTCAGGTGCCGGTTCACGCACGTCAGCACAAGCGTCTTGCGGTCTTCGGGTTCGCTGGCGACGCAGTCCAGATAGGGCACACCCTGGATCTCCGGCAGGCGGGTAATCCCCCGGGCGATGGAGTACGTCGGCCCGTCGGAGGTGACCTCCAGCAGCAGGTGCGGATGCGTGCGGCTGTATTCGCGCAACACCCAATAGGCGGGTGCGCCATAGACCTGCGCATGCTTCTTCCAGATGCCCCCAAACTCCAAGATGCCGGTCATGTCGGAGATCGCGACCGCGTCGCTGTTCCGCATCGCCATGTTCAGGAAGCCGCCGGCGAAGAGCGCGCCGCCAAGGTTGGTGAAGTGCGGCCCATTGTGCCCGGGCGAAACCATCAGCCACTCCGTGAAGGCGACGCGGACCGCGGGTTGGCCTGCCGCGGCGGCCTGCTGCTCGATGGCATGCATGCGCTCCGCGAGCCCCCACGGGAGCGCCAGCGCGGCCATGGTCCTGAAATCGTTCGAGGCATTCGCCAGTTGCACATGGTCTTCCACCACGAAATGCGTGGACAGAAAATCAAAGGTGCCGGATGGGTTGGAAAGCTGTTGCGCATTCCAGTCGTGGAAGGAGTCTTCGTCGCCGCCGGTGGCAATCAGCCGCGCCTTTGGATCGACGGTACGAATCGCCTGGCTGTTCGCCTTGGTCACCTCCGCGATGCGCTCGCGGAACGGATAGCCGATCTGGAAGTCGCCCCAAAGCTCGTTGCCCATCTCCCATAACAAGCCGCCCTGGCGGTTACTCCAGTGAGCATCCACGTAGCGGACCCAGTCGGCGGCTTCTGCCGGCGTGCCGGTGCCGAGATTGAGGGCGATCTGCGGTTCGGTGTGTATGAGCTCGCAAAAACGCAAAAATTCGTCGGTGCCGAAGGTGTTGTACTCAGGGATGCCCCACGATGGGTTGATCATCGAAACCCGCTTGTCCAGGGGCCCGATGCCGTCGCGCCAATGGTAGGCGGAGGTGAAGTTGCCCCCAAAGCGCACCACCGGGCTTCCCAGCTCCCGCGCCATGGCGAGCACGTCAGGGTCCATGCCGTCGACCGCATCCGCAGGGTTCAACGTGACGTTGTCCACCTCGGCGCGGGCATCGTTTTCGAGCGAGATCACCAGGTCCGCCGGCTCCAGCCGGGCAACCGCGCCGGCGGCGAGGGTGAGGGTGAATGGGTACGTTGTCCACGTTTCGGCCGTGGCCTGCACGGCCGTGTGCGCGAGCACCTGCTCCGGATGCGCATGCCGCCGCAGGGAGATGCTGATCTCCCCGGGCCCGCGAACGTGCTTCAGCATCAGGCTGCCCCGGTACGTGAGTTCCCGTTGCACGGGCAGGTCGACCTCCTGCAAAATGCCGACTTCCTTGTGCGGCAGAGACATCACGAGTAAGGACTGATTGGAATTGCCGGCGTCTCCACGAACGACGAGGTAGCGATTGCCTTGGCTGCCGTCAAGCGGCTGCCAGGGCAGTGGCAGGCCGAGATCGGAAGCGCGATGCAGCTCAGGGTGCGTATGCAGCATGTCGCTCACGTGGTTGGCTGACCACAACCCATCTTCAAACGAAGGATTTTCGACGATCTGCGCCCAAAGCCCGCCGTAGGTGGAATGGCCGATCGGCTCAAGAAAGCTGCCGAAGAGCGTTTTGGGAATGACCTGCGGCGTGGCCGGTACGGTGACGCGAAGATGGGCGGTGGCCGCGGGGCCGGAGGGCGATTCCGTGAGCTGGGCTGCCGCGGACGGCAGCATCGGGCTGGCCAGTGCGAGCAGAACGACGCCCGTGTGGAGGGCAGACGACATTGGGCGCACGCGGCATCCTGGGAGCGAGGGCATGAGGGGGTTCTCCTGAGGTCAGGAAATTGTAAGCGCTTGCACAGAGGGCCCGCTACTGCATCTCACTATTTAGGCTGCGTTTGTAAGGCGGTGCCGTTTCGTGAGTTGGCAGCCTATGGATCTCGCTGTACCGGCTGCCCCTTGCCCTGCTGCTTGGCGGCGAGATCGGTCGCGGTCTTCAGTTCCTGCGCCGCGGCGGTTCTGTCGCCGAGTCGCGCTTCCGTGAGCCCCAGGTAGTAGTGCGCGGGCTGGTAATCCGGCGAGGCACCCACGGCGCGGTGAAGGAAGTCCTGTGCATGCGAAAAGTCCTTCGCGCGAAACGCCAGAATGCCCATGCCGGTGAGTGCGCCGCCGTGGGCCGGCATGCGGCTGAGCGTCTTTTCGAACTGGGCGGCGGCTTCGGTGTCCCGGTGCGCATCGAGCGCCATTTGTCCAAGCTGATAGTACGACTCCGTTTGCACCGGCTTCAGTTCGATCGAGCGGTGAAACTGCCCTGCGGCCTCGTCCGTGCGTTGTTGCATCTGGTAGAGGTGTCCGAGGCCGTAATGGGCCGTCGCGTCGTCCGGGCGTTGTTGCAAATACGTTTCCAGATGCGTTTCCGCGGCCGGGAACTGCCCCTGGTCCAGCTCCACATGCGCAAGGGCATACAGCGCCGTCAGGTCGTCCGGCTTCAAGGCAAGCGCGGTCCCGAGGGCTTCGGCGGCTTTGGCAAACCGGTGCAGGCTTTCGGCCTGGATGCCGAGATCGGTAAGCAAGGGCACATCTCGCGGCACTACGCTGCAGGCGTGTTCCAGGGTCTGCAGCGCGGCCTCGCCGTTACCGGCATTGCGCTCTTGCAGCGCCAGGGCGATGGCGGCTTGCGCTTCGCCCTGTTCCGCGGCTGTTTTTTGGATTTGGGAAGCCGCGCCTTCGTTAAGCGCAGCTTCGAAGCCGTACATGGCCGCTTGGTACTGGTGCCGGTCAAGCGCCTCTGCCGCCCCCTGCAGCGCCGGACTCAAGGCAGCGGTGCTTTGACGATTTTCCTGCGCAGAGGCGCCGTTCAGTCCTCCAAACAAGGTAAGCAGCAACAAAGCGCAGGCGCGGGAGGGGCTTTGCCCGGTGCAGACGATGCGATGGCGCGGACGGCGCAAAGAGGAGGGGTGCACTACTCCTCCGTCGTGACCGAGTGGGTGCCGTAGAGTGCGGCGCTGCGCTCAAATTCCGCCTTCGCTTCGGCGAGGAGGCCGAGGCTGCGATCGAGACGACCAAGCTGGAAGTGCAAGCGAGGGTTCTTGGGATCGAGCGCCACGGCCTGCGCCAGGGCTGCCTGGGCGAGCTTCGGTTGCTCCTGTCCGGTGTACGCGCGGGCGAGCTCCTCAAAACAACGGCTGCTGCCCGGGGCCAGTTCGGTGGCGCGCAGCAGCAGCGGGATTGCCTGCGCATATTCGCGATGGTTGTTCAGCAGCGCCGCATCATCGAGCAACGGCCGTTCGCTGGGTTTCGCCGCCGTGCTGTTGCTTTCTACCGCATTGGCATAGGCTTTCAGGGCGGCGTCGGGCTTGTTCTGCGCTTCCAGCGAGAGGCCGAGGTTATCCCAGGCTTTGGCGCTTTTCGGCTGGAGGCTGAGGTTCCGGCGAAAGGCGTTCACGGCTTCTTCGAAGTGCCCCTGATGCATCTGGGCACGGCCAAGGTCGTACCATCCTTCGGCGTTTTGCGGGTCGGCAGCCACGGCGCGCGCGAGCCAGTGCAGGGCGTCGGGGTAGTCGTTCAGCAGCACATAGTCGAGCGCTACCAGCTTTAAATCGTTCGGCAACGGCGGGGTGATCGCCGCGGCTTGCGTGTAGATGCGCAGCGAGGCCGCGGGCTCGTTTTCGCGCTGCAACACAAAGCCAAGCAGGTACAGGGCCTCCGCTGAGCGCGGCTGCGTCTGTCGCCCCTCGGCCTGTCGCCCCTCTGTCTCTAACGAAGCGCGCAGCGCCGCTTCCGCGCCCGCCCACGCGTTCAGGTTGACGAGGCACTTCGCTTGCATCAACCGCGCGCGGCCCGACGCGGCCGGGTCATGCCCAGTTGCCGCCTCCGCTATCTTTGCGAACATCTCTGCAGCTTCGCGGTAGTGCTTATCGTGAAAAGCCTGTTGTGCGGCAGCCGTTTCAGCGGCTTGGAGCACGGGTGCGTCAAGTGGGCGCTGCCCGGCGGCTATGCGCAGAGTGACAAAAAGAATCAGGCAGCAGCTTGGAAAGCGCGGGTGATGCCTCGCTCGCGTTCCAGGCTTTGCAGAGTTCTGCGAGCGATCCATCCTGTGTCGCTGTCGTAAAAAGCCGTCGAGGGAAAGCGCGCTGAACATGATGAATGCCTGAAACTCAGGATTTTATCGCTCAACACTGGCCTAAACAAATCAGCGAAACAGGACCCATCACCGAACGGCGGTCGAGACCTCGACAGCCTCGCTTTCTAAGCTGGACTTCCGCTCGAAGCGTTGCGTCATGGTTTGCCGACATCCCCGATAGTTTGGCGAGGGAACGACGGTGGGACATGCATTTTTTTTACGGCTCCGGTAGACTCGGCACAACCGTTTTGTCGGGGTTGCGTCGCGCGTAGATCCCGCCAACGGAGCCCCTCGACGTGGGCCTGCGGGAACCCGCGCCGCCCTTTCCGCATCATGCCCGTGGAGCGCCCTGACCGTGTCCCTTGATCTCGTGTGGCTGCTACCGGCCGCGGCCTGGAAAGAAGAGCTGGACGCGGCTCGGCAGCAGCCCCCTGCGGAGGCTCTGGCGAGCTTCCGGCGGCTTGCGGACACCCGCATGGACTTCGTGCGCGCGGGCCAGCTCGACAAGGCGGTGCAGCGCTATCTCGCCGAGCACGCGGAGAGCAAGGAGCTGCCGGCATGGCCGGTGCTGCGCGTCGCTCTGCTCGGTTCGTCCACGCTCAGCCATCTGCTGCCCGGCATTCGGCTCGGGGCGCTGCGACGCGGCTTTCTGCTCGAGCTCTACACCGGTCCGTATGGCATGTATCTGCAGGAACTGACGGACGCGGACTCCGGCCTGCACCGCTTTCGTCCGGAGTTCGTCTGCTTCCTCCTGGACGCCGCGCACCTTGTACCGCGTGCGGGGCTAGACGTGCGCGAAACGCTGGCGCATTTGGAGCGCTGCTGGTCGTTGGCGCGGGAAGCGTGGCCCTGTGAGGTGATCCAGCAAACGGCCCTGCCCCGCTTCCCTCGGCTGATGGGCAACAACGAGCAGCGTTCGCCGGGGTCACAGGCGCACCTGGTCGCCAAGTTGAACGAGGGGCTGCGAGAGCGTGCGCAGGACAGCAGGATTTCGCTTTTGAGCCTCGATGCCTGGGCTGCGGAGGACGGCATTGCGGAGTGGTTCGACCCCGCGCTTTGGTACACGGCCAAGCAGGAGGTGCATCCGCGCGCCACGGTGGTGTATGGCGACCAGCTGGGGCGTCTGCTCTCCGCACTGCGCGGCCGCAGCGCCAAGTGCCTTGTGCTTGACCTGGACAACACGCTCTGGGGCGGCGTGGTCGGCGATGATGGCGTCGAGGGCCTGGTGCTGGGCCAGGGCAACCCTACCGGCGAAGCATTCCTGGCGATTCAGGGGTACGCATTGCAACTCGTGGAACGGGGCGTGCTGCTGGCGGTGTGTTCGAAGAACGAGTACGCGAACGCCGTTGCGCCCTTTGAGACCCATCCGGAGATGGTGTTGCGGCGCAAAGACATTGCCTGCTTCGTGGCGAACTGGCAGGACAAGGCGACCAACCTGCGCACGATTGCCGAAACACTGAACATCGGGCTAGATGCCTTGGTGTTCGTGGATGACAATCCCGCGGAACGGCAGCTGGTCCGCCGCGAACTGCCCATGGTCGCGGTGCCGGAACTGCCCGATGAGCCTGAAGGCTACGTGGGGTGCCTTGCCGCTGCAGGGTACTTTGAGGCCGTGGCGCTGACTGCCGAAGACCAACAGCGAACGGAGCTGTATCGCGCCGACACCGATCGCGAAGCGTTGCGAGCTGCGACGACGGATCTTGCAGGCTACCTAGACGCTCTACACATGGAACTTGTGTGGAGCCGCTTTGATGAGCTTGGGTTGAAGCGCATCGTGCAGCTGATCAACAAGACCAATCAATTCAACCTGACGACGCGGCGTTACACGGAAGCCGAGGTGCGCGCGGTGATGGACGATCCCGCCGCGCTCACCCTGCAACTGCGGTTGACGGATGCCCACGGCGACAATGGCATGATCGGCGTGGTGATCGGAAAGCCCGGCACGCCCGGGGAACGCGGTGCGCTTGCGATCGATACGTGGCTGATGAGCTGCCGTGTGCTGGGCCGCGGTGTGGAAGCGGCCACGCTGAATCTGCTTGCCGCGTGCGCGAAGGAGATGGGCTACGACAAGCTCGTTGGCAGCTATGCGCCCACGGCAAAAAACGGCATGGTGCGCGAGCACTACCCTCGGCTCGGCTTCGCTTTGCGGGAGCAACATGAAAACGGCAGCACGCAATGGGTGCTCGCTTTAGAGAACGTCACGGAACACCACGCGCCGATGCGCGTGGTGAATGGAGATGCATGCAAACCGTCCATGTCTACCGCGAGCTGACCGGGATCTTTCGTGAGGTCTTCGATGACGAGTCGATCGTGTTGACGCCAGAAACGACGGCGGCCGATGTACGCGATTGGGACTCGGCCAACCATGTCACGCTGGTGGTTTCGATCGAAACGCGACTCAAGATTCGATTCAAGACCTTTGAGCTTGAATCGCTGCACAATGTGGGGCACCTTGCCGCGCTCGTGGAACAGAAATTGCAGGCCAAAGGCGTGCCCGCAGAATTGAATTAGTTGAACCAGTTGCGGTATTCGCAAAATGCTCTTTAATTCCTACGCCTTTCTTTTCGGGTTTCTACCCATCGCGCTGCTCGGTTATCAGATCGCCGCGCATTGGCACCGGCGTGCGGTGGTGATCTGGTTATCGGTGGCGTCGCTCGCGTTTTACGCGTATTGGCGGCCGCAATATCTGCTGCTGCTATGCGGCTCTATCCTCTTCAACTACACCGCGGGCGCGCTGATCAGCCGGCGCATCCCCAATCCCCTTTCGCCGCGTGTGCTGCTCATTGCAGCGATATCCGTCAATCTGGCGACACTGTGCTTTTACAAATACCTGATCCCGTTTGCAAACTTTGCAGCGGCGGTGGCGCATCGGCCCAGTCATTGGGAGAACGTCTTTTTACCGCTCGGCATTTCGTTCTTCACCTTCACACAGATCGCCTATCTTGTGGACCTTGAGCAGGGCGAGGCAATCCAACAGGACCTTGGCAGCTACACGCTCTTTGCCACCTTTTTCCCCCATCTGATCGCCGGCCCCATCCTGCACCACGCAGAGATCATGCCGCAGTTCCAAACCGATCGCGACTATCGTTTGCGGCTCGACGATGTCACGGTTGGCTTCACCTGGTTCCTGCTTGGGCTGGCGAAAAAGGTGCTGCTGGCGGACCGTTTCGCGTTGGTGGCCGACCCGGCGTTTGGGGCGGCGGCGAGTGTCACCACCTTTGGCGCATGGGTCGGCATTCTGTCGTACGCGTTGCAGCTTTACTTTGATTTTTCCGGCTATTCCGACATGGCGCTGGGCCTGGCGCGCATGTTTTCGATCGACTTTCCGCTGAACTTCAGCTCGCCCTATAAAGCAGGCAGCATCATCGACTTCTGGCAGCGCTGGCACATGACGTTGACGCGCTACATCAACACGTATTTGTATAACCCGCTCTCGCTGGCGGTGAGCCGGCGCCGCGCCGGGCAGGGCAAAAAGATTACGCGCAAAGCGATGGCGACCCCTGCCGGTTTCAGCAGCATGATTGCGATGCCGACGGCGGTCTCGCTGTTGCTGGCGGGGCTTTGGCACGGCGCAGGATTGCAATTCCTGGTCTTCGGCGCACTGCACGGCGTGTACCTGACGGCCAATCATGGGTGGCGCGTCTTCCAAGGCGGCAAGCCGGTGCCGTTCTTTGCACGCACCCAACTTCTGCGCGGCTTGGCGTTCGCCGGACGCGTGTTGCTCACCTTCACGGCCGTGCTGATCGCGCAGGTGTTCTTCCGGGCGGCAGGTGTAGGCGCGGCCCTGTCGATGCTGGCCGGGGCGGTGAGTCTGCATCGCCATCATGCGCCTGCTGCCGCTGTGTATGTACCCGCGTGGAGCGATCTGCTGCTGGCGCTGGTTGGCCTGGCGATTGTGTGGGGCTTGCCGAACACGCAGCAAATTTTATTGCGGTTCAAGCCGGCCTTGGAGGTCACCGCAGCCGACCGGCACGAGGGGTCTCTGCGGTTGTTCTGGCGCCCGACGTTCTTATGGAGTGCTGTGCTGGGCCTGATCTTCTTTGTGGCGCTCGTGAGGATGGAAAACCCCACCAGCTTTCTCTATTTTCAGTTCTAAGATTTCACAATCTAAACTCACTGGCCCAGAGCAATCGAGCAGGGAACGACGATCTATCAGGCGTATTTTGCAGTGGGCTTTTATTCATTCAGGGTTGAGGGGTGAGGGTTTCAGGGGTGAGGAGTTCCCGTGGGTTCTGACACAATAAAGAACAGATGAGTGCCCCACAGCGGCCCCCGATGGCGATAGACGAGACCGACGAAGGAACGGAAAACGACAGCCGGCAGAAGGGATTCGCAGGCTATCTTTGGCGCGTTCTGCTCATCCCGGCCCTGTTGTACCCCTTGGCGTTTTTCATCGTGCTGCTGCCCTCGTATGAGCGTTGGTCCACGTCGCAGTATGGCCCGATGCTGGAATATCCGTTCGACAGCCGTGCGGATGCCGATGTCGTGATCTTCGGCGATTCCAGCGCTTTTCTGGGCATCGACCCCCGCATAGTGGATGCGCAGTTAGGGATTCGCAGCGTGGTTTTGCCGGACACGGTAGGTAGCCTGCCGGTGACGGGCGATGCGCCTTTACGCAGCTATCTGGCGCACAATCGCGCTCCGAAGCTGATCGTGTTGTATTTTTCCCCCTGGAATCTGGATTTCGAGCACATGGCCCCGGCGCGGCTCTTCGAAGGCGAAGAAATGCTGTTGCGCCACATGCGTTTTCGCGAGATCGCCGCCTTTGCCGCCCGCCATCCGACGGAGCTGCTCGAGTTTCCGTTCCGGTTGTTCAGCACCTTTGGGCCGAAGATCGTACGGGCCGCATGGCATCACGTGAACCGCGAAGCAAACACGACGGAAGCACGCGGCCATGCCGATTTTGCGGAACGTCTGCCACCGCTTGACGATGGATGTATGTTGCCGCAGGCGTTTCTCGCGCAACGGGAGGACGGATCGGTGCGGGAGCTCGCCGACCGCTATCGCACCGCAGAAACGAGCGTCCTCGTGTACCTCGCCCCACTTCCCCAATGCCGCAACAGCGCGCCCCTGCGCGGGCAATCGTTTGCCGATTTGCAGGCGGCGCCGCCCGCGTTGCTGCCGGCAAGATGCTTCGCCGGGGATCGCTACTACGCGCACATCCTTCCGCCGTTTGCCGCGCAATCGTCGCTGCTGTTGGCGAAGGTGTTGCAGCAGCATCTGCGTTAACGTCTCAGAACACATCAGCGTTGCAGAAAGATCGCATCCCCGACCTGCAGCGTACCGGGGCGCGCCACCCTGGCGTACATGCCCAGGCGGCCCCCGTGCCGCTGGGCGAGCAGCCGCAGCAACGCCGCATCCGGCGCGGTGGTTTCGGGGTCGAGCGAGACCATCCGGCAACGAGGAATCCTTTCCTGCACAAAGAGCGCCGGACGCGTATCCAACCCGCACGGGACACCCTGCGCGTCGGCACTGCCGAAACCAAGCGTTGCGGCAGCCCATCCATCCTCGGCGAAGGGTTCGCCGCTGTCCAAAGCCAGCATCAGGTTGGAGCGGAATCTTTGTGGATCGAGGGTGGTTTGCAGCTCAGCCGCGACGGCCTGCAGCGTCGCCATCGAAACCAGGGAGACAGGCCGAACGTCGGTGAGGGGACGCGCGGGCGAGGCGAGCAGGGTGAGTGCTGCGCCAGAGTCTGTTGTGCCGGCCGCCGCTGAGTGGAGGGCCCCTTCCAGCGTAGCGACAAGCTCCGGTGAAGGGAGCTTGAAGCTGCGCCCATCGGGCGTCGCTACAGAAGGCGTCGGCTGCAGGCGCGGCGCATAGCGCAGCATGGCAGTCCGTTCCCGGCTGCTGAGGAGCGGTTTGCCCGCAGGCGCGGCCGTGGAAGCGAAGGCAAATCGGCGATCCCCAACGATGCCCTGCGCGTCGAAACCGGCGGTCTGCAGCGGCTCGCCGCGCATGCTCTTCACCGGGTACCGCCAGAGTGCAACGACGGTGCCGACGCGGTGCATGCAATCGATGGTAGGGCATGCGGAGCGGTAGAGTGTTGGTATGTCCTCTTCCTGGCAGCCCGCCCACTGGTCCGACCGTCTTGCCGAACTGGAAGCCCGCACTGGCGAGTTGAAACAGGTGCCCTTGCGGCGCGATGTGCGTTCGCTGGGCGCGCTGCTGGGACAGGTGTTGCGCGAGCAGGCAGGGGAGGCCCTGTTCGCCACGGTGGAGGCCTTGCGGCGCATCGCCATCGCCCGGCGTGAGGCCGAGGCGGCCGGCGATACGGCTGCCGCTCAGGGGCATTTGGAGCGGGCGCAGGAGCTGACCCGCGAGGCCGCAGCCGACCCGCAGCGGGCGTACGAACTGGCGCGGGCCTTTGCGTTCTACTTCGAGCTCATCAATCTCGCGGAGACCAACCACCGCAAACGGCGGCGGCGGTCGTCGTTGCTCGAGGAGACCGCGGCACCGCAGCGCGGCAGCCTGCGCGGCACGCTGCGGCGGCTGTGCGAGGCGGGGTACACGCGCGCAAGCGTGCTGGCCCTGTTGCAGAAGATCTGTGTGGTGCCGGTGTTTACGGCGCATCCGACCGAGGTGGCGCGGCGCAGCGTGATGTTCAAGCGCCGCCGCATCGCCGAATTGCTGGAACAGCTGGACGCGATCGGCACGCCGCCGAGTGCGTTGGACGCGCTCGAAGGGGAGCTGCTCGCCGAGATCACGGCGCTGTGGCAGACCGACGATGTGCGCGCCGCCCGGCCCACCGTACGCGATGAAATCCGCATGGGGCTGGATTACTACGAGGTTTCGCTGTTCAACACGATTCCCGTGCTGTACGCGGAGATTGCGGCCGCGCTCGATGCCGAGTTTCCGTTAGAGGTCGTGGATGGAGATATAAAACGCAGATCCCCTGCGGAGATGACAAGTAGAGAAGCGAGTGACAGCCCTGCCAAGACTTCCATCGCCGAGCTGCCGATCGTGGTGCGGTTTGGTTCCTGGATTGGCGGAGACCGCGATGGCAACCCCTTTGTGACCGCGGAGACGACGGCCGAGGCGGTTGGGATGGCGCGCGATCTGCTGCGCGGGCACTACCTCCACCAGCTGCATGCCATCTTCGATCAACTGGCGTCCTCGACGCAGCAGGCCCCCATCTCCGCTGCTTTGGCGGAGCGGCTGGGAGGCTATCTGGAGCAGCTGCAGGCCTCGGGGCACACGGCGTTTGCCGAGCGTTTTCCGCATGAGGCGGTGCGGCTGGCCATTGCCTGCATCACGCTGCGGCTCGGCGGCAAACCACCCGTCAGCATGCATCGCAACCTGGCGCTTTCCGATGCCGCGACGCTGCCGCCCTATGAGAACGCATCGGCATTGCTTGACGATCTCATGGTTTTGCGGGCGTCACTGGCGGAGAACCGTGGCCGGCGCCTGGCGGAGCTTTACCTCGATCCGCTGCTGGTTACGGTGCGCACCTTTGGGCTGCATCTCCACACGATGGATGTGCGCCAGCACGCGCGTGTGCACGCGGCGGCGGTGGAGGAGCTTTCGGCGTGGGGCACCGGTGCCGACGGCCTGCAACTGCCCATGGCGCCTTCCCCGCAGACCGCGGAGGTGCTTTCCAGCCTGCGCGGGGTCGCGAAGCTGAAGGCGCAGGAGCCCGCCTCGATCGCGCAATACGTGATCTCGGGTGCGAGTTCGCCGGAGGACGCGTTGCGCGTCCTGTGGCTGGCGCGGATGGCCGGCGTGCCGGTGGAGGGTGCCGGTGCCCCCGAGGCAAAGCCCCAGACAGAGCCCGATCCGGGGCTGCAGCCGGTGCCGCTGTTTGAGTCGATCGAGGATCTGCAACACGCGCCTGCGATCTGCCGTGCGTTGTGGACGAGCGAGGTGTACCGGCCGTTGCTGGCGTCGTGGGGCGGCCGGCAGGAGGTAATGCTCGGCTACTCGGATTCGAACAAGGACGGCGGCATGATCGCCTCGACCTGGGAGGTGTGGAAGGCGCATCGTGCCTTGCACGCGGTCGCGCGGGAGTGCGGCGTGGCGCTGCGGCTCTTTCACGGCCGCGGGGGCGCTGTGGGCCGCGGTGGGGGGCCGACGCACCGCGCACTCTTTGCGCAGCCGCTCGACAGCTTCACCGGCTCGTTCCGCCTGACCGAGCAGGGCGAGGTGCTGAACTGGAAGTACAGCGATGTGGTGCTGGCGGAGCGCAATCTGGAGCTGATGATTGCGGCGTCGCTCGATGCGCTCGCGCGGCCGGACCTGGAGCAGAGTGCTAGGGATCAGGGGACAGGCAGTGCGGCGCAGGGAGGGAAGACGCATCTGACCGGCGCTACGGAACCGGCGTGGGAGGCGGCGATGGATGAACTTTCGGCCAGTTCGCTTGCTTATTATCAGAACGAAATTGTCGGCAATCCCGAGGTGTTTCGCTTCTTTGAGCAGGGCACGCCCGTGGCGGAGCTGGAGCACGCGCACATCGGCTCGCGGCCCGCGAAGCGCGCCGATGCGAGTGCGACGCGGCAGCGCTCCATGGCTGATCTGCGCGCCATTCCCTGGGTCTTCGGCTGGATGCAATCACGCATCGTGGTGCCGGCCTATTTCGGCGTGGGCCACGCGCTCGAAGCCTTCGCGAATACGCATGCCGATGGCCTGGCGCTGCTGCAAACCATGGCCAAAAGCTTTCCGCTGTTTCTCGATATCGTGCGCAACGTGGAGGTCGCGCTGGCCAAGGCGGATTTCGGCATCGCGGCGCTGTACAGCACGCTGGTTCCGGACGAGGCCTTGCGCACGCGCGTCTTCGCCACGCTGCAGGCGGAGTTCGAACGCACGCGCCGCATGATCCTTGCGGTTACCGGCCAGACGGAGCTGCTGGAGCGCAACCCGGTGCTGACCAACTCCATCCGGCTGCGCAACCCGTATGTCGACCCCATGAGCCTGCTGCAGCTGGAGCTGCTGCGCCGCAAGCGCAGGGGGGAAGCGGGTGAGGTGGGCGGAGCGGGTGAGATCTTGGATCGCGCCATTACGGCGACCATCAATGGCATCAGTGCCGGGCTGCGGAATACGGGCTGATGCGCTCCGAGTCACTGCACGCGTCCATGCTCCATCTTGCTTGAGCGTCCTTCGCAATAGAAAGTGAACGCAACCGAACCAAAGTGTTCTCGTTACGCACGCTCGGTACCCTCTCTTCAGCGCTGAAAGCGCGTTCGATACCAGCCTGGGCCGCAAGGCCCAGGTCACGAAGTTTGTGCAGGTGAGGGCTGAAGGCCCGACCTATGAAAGGTTAGGCGGTTTATAGGACGGGCTTTCAGCCCTCAGACACATTCTCCGCACATCCCTGGGCCTTGCGGCCCAGGCTGGTATAGAACGCGCCGTTGGCGCTGACAGCGACAAACGCATGCATCCTAAAATTGGGCGCGGACACAGACGAACGCTCGGCGGCGTACACTGGCGACGCGATGCAACGTCCTCTCTTCCTCTTGAAAACCCTACTTGCAGCCCTGCTTCCCTTGGCTGCCGCCGCGCAGCAGCCCGCGCCCGGTATGGCCACCGCGGTAAATCCGGACGGCTCGATTACCTTTCGGCTGAACAATGCCGGCGCGACCGCGGTGACCGTGGAGTCGGACGCCGTGCCCAAGCCGCTGCCGATGCAAAAGGATGCGAAGGGGCTGTGGTCGGCGACCACGCCTCCGCTGCCGCCGGAGCACTACGGCTACAGCTTTCGCGTGGATGGCGGACCGGCCATGCTGGATCCGCAAAACCGTACGCTGCGGCCCAACATTGTCGGGCTTTCGAGCGACATTCTCGTGCCCGGCTCGACGCCGCAGCCATGGGAGCTGACGGCAATTCCGCATGGGGCGGTGACTCGCTTCGCGTACACGACCCACATCGCAAAAAACCTGCCGCAGAACCAGGAGCCGTATCTGGTCTACACACCGCCGGGCTACGATCCGAAGCGTAAGGGCGGCTATCCGACGCTGTATCTGCTGCACGGCTGGAGCGATACGGAGGTCGGTTGGACGGCTGTGGGGCAGGCGCAGCTGATCCTGGACGCCTTGCTGAATCAGGGCAAGATCGTGCCCATGATTGTGGTGATGCCGATGGGCTACGGCGACTACACCTTCGTGTCGGACGGGCACGGCGGATGGAACGATCAGGCCAAAGTGGACGACAACACGGGGCTCTATTCCGAAATGCTGGTCGAGGAGATTCTGCCCGCAGTGGAGCGCGACTACAACGTCGCAAAAGGCCGCAACCAGCGGGCGATTGCCGGCTTGTCGATGGGTGGGTTGGAGTCGCTGACCGTCGGGCTGACGCACCACGAGCTGTTCAGCTACGTGGTCGGTATGAGCTCCGCGGTGCAGGGCGAGCAGTTCGACCGGCACTTTCCGGCACTGGCACCCGGCAACGCCGGCAGCGGCACGAACCTGAAGCTGCTGTGGGTGGCGTGCGGTACGGAGGACGGTCTGATCACACCCAACCGCAAATTTGTGGCATGGGCCAAGAGCAAGGGTTTGCCTGTGACGCCGGTGGAAACGCCGGGGCAGCACACGTGGCTGGTGTGGCGCGGGAATCTGCTGACGTTTGCGCCGCTGCTGTTCCGGTAGGTCTGCCAAATGGGCATGATTTTCGAATTCATAGCGGACCTCATTTCGACCGAGCTCATTCCAGGACTGCTTATAGAACTACTGCTCTATTGGCACGGCTCACGAACGCAAACCACGCAAGGAGGCCCTTTTGCAGGCCATACAGCCATATCTGTTCTTCAACGGAAACTGCCGTGAAGCGATGGAGTTCTATGCCGAGGTGCTCGGCGGCAAGCTGGGCATGATCACCTACGGACAGGGTCCCAATCCGCCGGATGAGGGCTCGCACCTGATCATGCATGCGAAGCTTTCGGGCGGCGCGGTGGTGCTGCTGGCGAGCGATCCGCCGCCGAACCAACCCATGCCCACAAGCCGGAACTTCGCGCTTTCGATCGCCTGCGACAGCCGCGTCGAAGAAGAGCGCCTCTTTGCCGCGCTGGGCGTGGGCGGCAGGGTGTTGCAGCCGCTCCAGCGGACGTTCTGGGAGGCGTACTTCGGCATGATCGAGGACAAATTTGGCGTGATGTGGATGCTGAGCCACGATGAGTCGCAGGAATGACGAAATGGGGCACCCCGGGCCCTTGGGCGATTATGGCCGGGGGCGGGCCAGGGCCTTCCCCACGGCTGCCTGCGCGAGCGGTTCCATGACCGCGTATCCGGCGTCGGTCGGGTGGATGCCGTCCTGCGCAAACTCGGGGCGCATGCCGCGGTCGGGGCCCGCCAGCGCCGGGAAGTAGTTCAGGTACACGAGCTGTTGTTCCGCCGCGTACCCCTGCAGCCAGGTATTCAGTGCGGCCACTTCGTCGCGGGGATCGATCCCGGGGTGCCAGGGGAAACGCGCCGCCGGCAGCACGGAACTGAGCACCACGCGGACATGCGCGGCTTTGGCCAGCATCACCATGGAGCGGAAGTTATCTTCGATCGCGTTTAGACTTTCGGTGCCGGTATTTCCGGCAATGTCGTTGATGCCGGCGAGGATCACCACCGCCTCCGGGTGCAGCGCAAGCACATCCTGGTGAAAGCGAACGAGCATCTGCGGGGTGGTTTGGCCGCTGATGCCGCGATTGATCCATGGCTTGCCGGGAAAGAACTTGCCGCGTCCACGTCCCCAGAAGTCGGTGATGGAATCGCCCAGAAACACGACGCGGCGCTCGCCCGCAGCCGGCGGCCCGAGCTTTGCATTGTCGGCGCGGTAGCGGTCCAGTTGGGGCCAATCCGCCAGCTTGCTCTGCATCGAGACGATCTGCCCGGGCGTGAGTTGGGCGGCGGGCATCGTGAGATCCGGCGCCGCGGCTGGGGAGCTCAGGGTAGACACAGACGCGGTTCCTCCCTGCGCTGCGGCAGACCCGGCGCATAGCGATCCAAACATAGCCAAACAACGCAAAGGTACCGACATCATGCCCCCTGTAGGAAAGCAGCAGGGTATCACTGTCGGTCAAGTGATCGCGATAAGGCTGCGGGGGAGGGACTCGACTAGACCCCTTCATCGCGTTGAAACTGCGATGAAGGGGGCACCCGACTTCCAGGCGAGACGAAGCTCTCTCCGGTGGGATAGTCTTCCCTTGCACCAGCGTAGCGCGTTGTTGCCGTCAGGAGTTCATCCCACTTCATGTCCGAGTTTCGTTCCAGTTCGAGTCCCAAGCCAAAGCCGTCGCGCCGTACGTTTCTGCAGCTCGCGGGTACCTCCGCGGCCGCCCTCCCTGTTGCCGGCTTGCTGCCCGCAACCGCGGGGGCGCAATCCTCTGCCGCACAGGCTGGGCAGCGCAGCTTCCCTGCCGACTTCCTATGGGGTTCGGCGACGGCCTCCTACCAGGTGGAAGGCGCGGTGCATGAGGGTGGACGCGGCCCAACGATCTGGGACACCTTCTCGCACACGCCCGGCAAAACCCACGATGGCGATACGGGCGACGTGGCCGATGACTTCTTTCACCGCTACAAGAGCGATATCGGCATCATGCGCGACCTGGGGCTGAAGACCTGCCGTTTTTCTGTCGCGTGGAGCCGCATCTTTCCGACTGGTACCGGACAGCCGAACCAGGCCGGCATCGACTTCTACCGACGGCTGACCGAAGCGCTGCTCCAGAGCGGCGTTGAGCCCTACGCGACGCTCTACCATTGGGATCTGCCGCAACCGCTGCAGGACCGCGGCGGTTGGGAAAATCGCGATACCGCCAAGGCCTTTGGCGACTACGCCGGTTTCATCGCCGGCAAGCTGCAGGACCATTGCAAGCACTACATGACCATGAATGAGATCAGCACCTTTACCGAGCTCGGCTACGGCAACGGAACGCATGCGCCGGGTCTGCAGGTGGGCCGCAAGCGGCTCGCGCAACTGACGCACTACGTGGTGCTCGGCCATGGGATGGCGGTGCGGGCCATCCGTGCGAGCGCGCCGGGTGTGCGGGTGGGCCTGGCCGAAAACCCCCATGCGGTGGTGCCGGTGATGGAGACGCCGGAGCATATCGCGGCCGCGCGCACCGCCATGCGTGAGGAAAATGCGAAATATCTCGGCGTCATCCTCAGCGGCCGCTACACGGATCTGTATCTGAAGGGTCTGGGCGCGGATGCACCGCAGTTCACGCCGGAAGAGCTGGCGACGATTGCCTCGCCGCTTGATTTTGTAGGCACCAATGTGTACCAGGGGAGCTATGTGCGCGCCGAGGCGAACGAAGCCGGGTATGCGATTGTGCCTCGCCCGTCCTCCTATCCGCACATGTACAGTTCATGGCTCGATGTCGTGCCGGAGGCGCTGTACTGGGTGCCGAAGCTGACGCATGAGCTTTGGGGTGTAAAGACGATCTTCATCACAGAAAACGGCTGCTCCTCCGCTGACCAGGTCGCGTCGGACGGACACATTTACGACACCGACCGCGTGATGTTTTTCCGCAGCTATCTCACGCAACTGCAGCGTGCGGTCGCCGAAGGTGTCCCGGTGAAAGGCTATTTCCTGTGGAGCCTGCTGGATAACTACGAGTGGGCCGATGGCTACGACAAGCGCTTCGGTGTGGTGTATGTCGACTTCAAGACGGAACAGCGGACGCCGAAGCTGAGCGCGATGTATTACAAGCAGGTCATTGCCGCCAATCGGGTGCTGTAAGGCTGGGCTGGGGCTGCTTTGCACATGTTGAAGCAACTTCTAACTTGTCATCCCGTAGCGCAGCGAAGGGATCCGCTTTTCCTTAAGCGCGGCAACAACACACAAGGAAAGCAGATCCCTCCGCTGCACTACGGGATGACAACTATGACGGCAGGATTGCTTGGGCAACGGCCTCGGATTGAAGGAGATCGAGCGTGGGTAGCGTTCGAATCTACGTCACGGGCTCGCTCGCACTCAAGGACTGCTCGAGCGCGATGAGGTCTTCGGCGTTGAGGCGGTCGGCGCGGCGCAGTGCGGGGAAGAAGACGCTCCACAGGCCGGTGACGACCAGGCTGCCGACGCCGCCCAGCACCACGGCGCGCACGGCGCCAAACCAATGCGCGGTGAGACCGCTTTCGTACTCGCCGAACTCGTTGGAAGCGCCCAGAAAGAGCCAGTTGACGCTGGACACGCGGCCGCGCATCTCGGGCGGGGTGGCCAGTTGCAGGATGCTTGAACGCACCACGACCGAGACCATGTCCGTGGCACCGGTAATGACCAGGGCGACGCAGCTGAGCCACAAGCTGCGGCTGAGGCCGAAGACGACCGTCGCCGCGCCAAAGCCGGCGACGCAGGCCAGCATCGTTTTGCCGGCATTGCGCCGCAGCGGGAAGATGCTGAGCGTGAGCGAGACCGCGAGGGCGCCGAGTGCCGGCATGGCGCGCAGCAGGCCCAGCGCGTGCGGTCCGCGGTGCAGGATCTCCTGCGCGAAGATGGGCAGCAGGCTGACGGCGCCGCCCAGCAGCACGGCGAAAAGATCGAGCGAAATGGAGCCGAGCAACAGCCGCGTCCTCAGCACATAGCGCAGGCCCGCCAGCATCGTTTGCACGGTGAAGCCCTTTTTTTCTGCGGCGCCGCGCGGTTTTACCTGGCTGACCAGGACGAGAAAGGCGCTGATGGCCACAGCGCTGAACAGATAGACGAGCGGCGCGCCGTTGAAGGGGTGAAACCTGCCGGTGAGCGCGAAAGTGAAGAGCAAACCGCCCACCAACGGGCCGAGCGCGTTGGCGAACTGGAAGATGCTGGCCCCCCAGGTGACGGCGTTCACGAAGTGTTCCTTGGGGACCAGCGTGGGGACAAGTGCCGAAGCGGCCGGCCCCGAAAAACAGCGTCCCAGGCCAATCAGGAACAGAATGCCGTACACCGCCCACACGCTGCCAATGCCGTGCAGCGTGAGCAGCAACAGGGCCAGGGTGGCCACGAGTTGCAGCGTATAGCAGAGCAAAATGACCGTGCGACGGTCGTAGAGGTCGGCGACGTGGCCGGCGGGTAAGGTGAACAGGATTCCGGGCAGAAACAGGGCAAGGCCGGTATAGCCGAGCGCGAGCGGGGAGTGCGTGAGCTGGTACACCTGCCACGCCACGCCGACCGACTGCGCTTCCGCGCCCATGACGCCCAGCAGGCGCGCCGCCGAGTACAGCCGGAAATCGCGGTGCTGCCAGGCGACCGTGGCGGGGCGATGGTCTGTGGGGTCGCGCGCCGCCCCTGCGTTTGCTGCCATCCCCTATGGTCCCATATTCCACCTATCCAACGGCGGGGGAAGCGGGTCTTCGTGAAGTTTGCTCGATTTGCGGAGAAATCGCGGCTCCGGCAACGAGCAAGCGGCGGCAGGCGCGGCGCGCGCATCCTATCAGCGCATGAGCGAAGAAGCCTCGTTAGCCCGCCCATATGTCGATCTGCTTGACGGCCGCGATCCTGCCGAGATCATGCGCGGCACGCCCGGCCGTCTCACGGACCTGTTGAAGACGATGAGCGCCGAATCGATCGAACACAAGCCCGCCCCCGGTAAGTGGAGTGTTCGCGAGATCTTGTGCCATCTCGCCGATTGCGAGATCGCCTGGGCGTGGCGCTTACGCTCTATTTACGGTGAAGAGTCACCGGTGTTGCAGCCCTTCGACCAGGACCCCTGGGCCCGTGCCTACGACGGCGTCGGGTACACGACAGCGGCGGCCCGCGCCACCTGGACCGCGGTCCGGCAGTGGAATCTGGCGTTGATCGAAGGCTTGTCGGAGGCCGATAAAGCGCGTCCCGCCAAGCATCCAGAGCTGGGCGAGATCACCTTGTGGAGCGTCGTAGAGATCGCCGCGGGCCATGATGTGCACCATCTGGCAAATCTGGAAAAGCTGGCCGGGTCGATGGCGAGCGCTTCGTAAGCTGCAATAAAGACTGCAGCATCGCTATTGGGCTATTGTTCCTTTTGAGTCAGGTGCGATTACGCCTAGGGTTCATAAAGCAAACTGGAGGTGCTCCTGTATCTCCGAGGCCTCTTGCAATCTATGAAGACACGGCTGCCGGGCCTGGACACCCTGCGGACCTGCGCCATTCTCGCCGTGATGTCCTACCACTTCCAATCGGAGCTGCCACCGTTTGCGCAACAGGTGGCGCGCTTTGGATGGGTGGGGGTGGACCTGTTCTTCGCCCTTAGCGGCTTTCTGATCGCCTCCCAGTTCTTCCGGTCGTATCTGCAGGGAACAACACCCAGCCTTGGCCGCTTTTATCGTCAGCGTGCGTTCCGCATCCTGCCCGCCTACAGTCTTGTTTTGTTGCTTTATTGGTTTGTTCCAGTATGGCGTGAGGCTCCGGGTATGTCGCCGAGGTGGGAGTTCCTCACTTTTACAGAAAATCTCTTCGTGGATTACAGCAAGAACCACGCCTTCTCGCATGTTTGGTCGCTTTGCGTGGAAGAGCATTTTTACCTGCTCTTTCCAGTGACCGCGTACCTGATTCTGCATAAGCCAGCGATGTGGAAACCGGTCACCCTTGTTCTAGGATTGGTACTTGCCGGAATGGGGGTGCGCGGCTACATCCTGCTGCACATCCTTCGCCCCATTGGGCCCGAGAACGAGGCGTTCGGGCTAGCGTATATCGAAAAAATCTATTACCCGACTTACAGCCGTCTGGATGGGTTGCTCGCGGGTGTGTCACTGGCGATGCTGCGTACCTTTCGGCCTCTATGGTGGTCTGCATTGGAGCGCCGTGGACACGCCTTGGCGATCAGCGGTCTACTCCTAGCAGCGACCGCCGCCTGGTCGCTCGCAGAACGCGGCAACTCGGTAAGCGGTGTAGCTGCCTTCGGTACTGTTTTCGGCTATCCGCTGCTGGCGTTAGGATTGGCGCTGCTTGTGGCTTCGGCGGTCAGTGTTAACGGATTTCTAAGTCTTCATGCTGTTCCGGGAGCGCGGATCTTTGCTACGTTGGCTTTCAGCTTGTATTTAACGCATAAGGAGGTGGTTCACCTGGTACAGCGATACGTTCCTGCAATTGTAGATAGGCCGTTGTTGGCGCTGCCGACGTATGCGGCATGCTGTCTTGCCGTGGCTGCCCTGCTGTATGGCTGCGTGGAACGGCCCTTTCTGTTGCTGCGTGACCAAGTGTCTTTCGAAAAAGGGGGACTGCCCATTGATCTCCAAGCTAGGATCGACCCAGCGATCTAGTCACGACTTAGATCCTTTCAAGCGGCTAAGAGCTCTTGCCGCCCGCAGCCACTTCCCGGCTGTACTTTGCCTGAAACTCCGCCTCCGCGGCAGCGAGGGCGCGGCGGTAGCCTTGGGGGTCGATCCACACGTGGGCGCCTTCGGTGGGCAGGCGTTTGAGCTTGGCGAGCATGTCGAAGTAGCTGCCGTGGGCGCCCAAAAAGACGTCACACGGCAAGGCGTGCAGGAGGGCAAAGCCCTTTCTGAAATCGGCGGCAATGCCGGGGTAGGACGCGGGTTTGCCGGGCCGGTCCGTCATCCGGTAGCTCGGCAGGGCGTACCAACTGCCGACGATGACTGCATCGCGCAGCACGCCCGCGGGGTCGCCGGGCAGGTGCGTGCGCAGCGTCCAGGTGGTGCAGCCCCTGGTGTGGCCGGGCGTGCGGTGCGCGGTGAGGGTGGTGCCGCCCAGGGTGACGGTGTCGCCGTCGTGCAGCGTGCGCTGAACGTGGGCGCGCGGGAACTGCATGGTGCCCTGATGACCGAAGGCGAAGTCGCTTTGGCCGCCGCTTTCGACCACGTCGACATCGCCGTCCATCACTTCGTAATGCGCGCCGGTTTGCTTGAGGATGGCGGCCGCGCCGCCCGCATGATCGACATGCGCGTGGCTGATCAGCAGGAGTTTGATCTCGTTCCAATGAAACCCGAGCTGTTCCACACTGTGACGAATGAGCGCGGGCGAGCTGGTGTAGTTCGCATTGATGAGGATGTCGCCGGCCGGCGTGACCACAAGATAGGCCGCCAGATCGCGGCTGCCGACGTGATACAGGTTGTCGGCGATCTGAAAGGGGGCGATCGGCGTCGTCCAGTCCGCGGGCACGGCGGCGTGTGCGGGGAGGCGGAGCAGCAGAAGGACAAGGGTCGAAAAGAGAGCGCAACGGGTGGGCATCTCGCCACAGAAGAACATGCGCGCCTTGGCGATGGAAGTTCGTTTGTGGATACGCGATCCGTGTTCTGGCTTGCCCCGTTCCGTTGCGAATGCTACCTTTTTCTCAGACAACGCTTTGGCGATGGGGTTCGCCAGAACCGCATCGTGGCTCCGGGCCGCTGCTGATAACTCCTACATCGAGTAGGAGGCCCCATGGCTGTACGACGTTTTGTTTCTCGCACGAGTCTGGCGCACATCACGGATCTTCGGCATACCCTGCGGTATCTGCTGCGCTGGGTGCCGATTGCCGCCTTGGCGGGTGTGCTGGGCGGCAGTGCATCGGCTTTGCTGTTGTGGTCGCTCAATGTCGCGACGGCGACAAGGGAAGCGCACCGGTGGCTGATCGCGCTGCTGCCGCTGGCCGGTTTGGCCGTTGGGTGTCTGTACCGGTACCTGGGCACGGCGGTCGAGGCAGGCAACAATCTCATTTTGGACGAGATTCACGATCCCCAGCGCACCATCCCGCTTCGCATGACGCCGCTGATCCTGATCGGCACGTTCATGACGCACCTATTTGGGGGCTCGGCCGGGCGGGAAGGGACAGCGATCCAGACCGGCGCGTCCCTCGCCGATCAACTCGCGAAGCCGTTCGGGCTCCATGGCCCGGATCGCCGCATTCTGCTGATGTGCGGCATCAGCGCCGGGTTTGCCTCGGTATTCGGAACGCCGCTGGCCGGGGCGATCTTCGGCTTGGAGGTGTTGGCTGTCGGCACATTGAGTTACGCAGCCCTGTTGCCATGCGTTGTGGCGGCTTTCGCAGGCGACCTCACCACAAGCGCCTGGGGGATCCACCATACGATCTACAGGGTCACGGAAACGCCGGCGCTCGGTGTGCGCGGGCTCACCTGTGCGGCTTTTGCGGGGATGATTTTCGGGTTGGCCGCCATGGCATTTGCCAAGACGACGCATGCCGTTGGGGCGCTGTTCAAGCAGCACATCGCCTGGGCGCCGCTGCGGCCGTTCACGGGGGGCGTGCTGGTGGCTAGCGGAGTCTTTGCGCTCGGAACGACAAAGTACATCGGCCTTGGCGTCCCAACCATCCTGGCTGCCTTCGACGGGCGGGAACCGCCGTTTCAGTTTGCCTGGAAGTTCTTGTTCACCGTGGTGACGCTGGGGGCAGGGTTCAAGGGGGGTGAGGTCACGCCGTTGTTCTTCATCGGTGCGACCCTGGGTAATGCCCTGTCGGCGGTGCTGCCGTTGCCGCCGTCGCTGCTGGCCGGCATGGGGTTTGTGGCCGTCTTTGCAGGCGCGGCGAACACCCCGATCGCTTCGACGCTGATGGCCGTGGAGCTCTTCGGTGCGGAGGCGGGGGCCTATGCCGCCGTTGCTTGCGTCTTCAGCTACCTTTTGTCCGGAGATGCGGGCATTTACGGGTCCCAGCGCCGAGGGCTGAGCAAGCATGGGTATGGGGAAGAAGGCTCGACGGCGTTGGTGTCGAAAGAGGACTGAACGCGGGCTGAATTCACACAGTGCGGCATTCCGCGCCTGTCATCCTGAGCGCGGCGAAGAACTTCTGTATTCCTACGAGGCGCTATACAGTTCAGGCAGAATGCCGAGGTCCTTCGCTACGCTCAGGATGACGAACGAAGAGCACTGGGGCGCACCAGGATCACTTGCTCATCAGCCTTCACGCAAAGGCGAGCACAATGGCGCCCGCGGCAATCAGCGCTCCGCCCAGCACCTTGCGCGCGGTGATCGCTTCCCCGAGGATGGGCGCGGCGAGTGCGATGACAAAGACCACGCTCAGCTTGTCGATGGGGGCGACTTTCGAGGCCTGTCCCAACGAAAGTGCGCGAAAATAGCAAATCCATGAGAGCCCCGTGGCAATGCCGGAAGCGATCAAAAACATCCAGCTGCGGCGGTCGATGTGGACGAGGCCGCCATGCGCTCCCAGGCTCAGCGCGATCATCCATGCAAATAAGACGACCACCGTGGTGCGCACCGCTGTCGCCAGGTTGGGGTCGACGTGATTTACGCCGAGCTTTGCCAGCAGCGCGGTGACGGCGGCGAAGAGGGCGGAAAGCAGAGACCAGGCGATCCAGTTCATGGGCAACTCCTGTGGACGACGGCTTTTATGGAGTAGGGTGCGCTACTCAAGCGCCGCGTTCACGTCCCGCACCAGATTGCGGATGTAGCCCCGGCGGTTGAGCAGGGCCACCATGGCTTCTTTGGCACTCCCTTTGCCGGGCTCGTCCGTCGCCTCCTCGGCGGCGTCCCACCGCGTCCAAAGGATTTCCAGCTGCGTTTGCATGTCTTGCAGCAAACCGTTGTAGCGCTCCCGGGCCGCCTGCAGATCGCGTTCCGCGGCTTCATCTTTTTCGCCCGCGCTACGAGCAAACTGCATCTCTTCCAGTTGCATATTCAGTTCAAACGCCTCTTCCAGAAGGTCCGGCGGAGCCACCTGTTTTTTGGCTGTACCGGCGGCGCGCGCCTGGTCTGTGGCTTGCCGCGACTGCTCCTCAAGTTGTACGCCCTCCAGGGACAAGAGGTATTCCGTGCGGGCGATGGGCTCGCGTAGCGTACGGTAGGCATCGTTCAGGGCGGACGAGCGTTCGAGCGCTCCGGCCTGTTCCGAAGCCGAACGGGCCGCGAAGCGATCGGGGTGCCATCGTCGCGACTGGGCGTAGAAAGCTTTTTCCAGCGCCGAAACGTCCAAATGGAGATGCCGCGGCAGGGAAAACAGCGTGAAATAGTCCATAGCACTCATTCTAATGAGCGTCCCACAACATCCCCACAAGCTTTCTGGGCCCTGAGAGATACACTGATTCGATAAACGCCTGCGATGCATCCGCTGACCATCCAAAGCTCCAACGCTCTGCGCGCCCTGGCCGTGACCGCGTCCATTCTGGCTGCCTATGCGGCATTTCTGCTCGCGGAACGGATTGAACGCACGGAAGATTTCTGGCACCGCCGCGTCTGGCTGACAGCCGCGGCTACGGTGCTTGCGCTGAGCATGTGGTCGATGCACTTCTTTGGGGCGCTGGAAGACCCGGCACCCGCGGCCGCGGTATACCAGGGGGGATTGGTTGTTCTTTGCCTCCTGGCAGCCATCAGCGCCTGTTGGGTCGGCCTGCGGCTGGTCGTTTGGCGGCCGGCCCAGTGGGGGCGGCTCCTGCTGGGCAGTCTTGTAATTACCGGCGGCCTGGCAGCGGTGCACCTTCTTGGCGAAAGGGCGTTGCGGTCGGCCTATGTCGCCGAGGTGCGGCCGGTGTCGCTAGCCATAGCGGCGGTGACCGGATGGTTGCTGGTGACGCTCGGTGTCTGGACCGTGTTCAGCCATCGTTCAGGAAACCGGCGCACCGAGTGGCGCAGGATGGGCGGCAGTGCGCTGGTGGGTGCCGGCATCACCGTGGGGCAATCGCTGGCTTCGCGTGCCTTTGTGCTGCGATCCGTGTCCTTGCCGGTGTCGGTATGGGGTGGCATCAGTGGCAGTGTTGTGGGCGAAACGGCGCTGCTGGTGACCATCGGCCTGGTGTTGCTGGTTACCCTGGGAACGGCCGCTGTCGATAAGCAACGCTTCCGGGAGTTGAGCCAGCTGCATCAGGCACTGGCCGCCTCGCAACAGGCACTCCTGCGCAGCGAAGCCCAGTTGCGCGAGGCCAACGGCCTGCTCAGCGAACTTTCCATCCGCGACAGCTTAACGGGTCTGTACAATCGGCGCCGCTTTGACGAGGTGTTCGACACGGAATGGCGGCGGTCGCTGCGCAGCCAGCGGCCCCTCGCTTTGCTCATGATCGATGTGGATTGCTTCAAATCGCTGAACGATCATCAGGGGCATCTGCGCGGGGATGAATGTTTGCGCGAAATTGCCCGCATTCTGGAGGATCAACCGCGCCGAAAGCACGACATGGTCGCGCGTTTCGGCGGGGAAGAATTTGTGGTGCTGCTCCCCGGCTCGGACGCCGCCGGGGCGTTGGGCATCGCGGAAAACATCCGGCGCTCGGTGGAGGGGCAGCAGATGCCGCACCCGGATTCCAAGGTGGGTCCATGGGTGACGACCTCGATCGGGGTGTGCAGCCGGACGCCCCGCCTCGGTGAAACCTCAGGCGACATCCTGTATGACGCCGATATGGCGCTGTATCTGGCGAAGCAGTTGGGACGAAACCGGGTGGAACTGCGGGAAGCGGTGGTCGTGGAGGTATAAAGCACACGCTCCATAACATCCTTCGGATCTCGCTTCACGCAGAGAAACTGGAACCGCAGCCGCAGCTTTTGGTCGAGTTTGGATTGATGAAGTTAAACCCTTGCCGCATCAGGGTTTCTTCGAAGTCGAGCACCATACCCGCCAGGTAGAGAAAGCTTTTCGGGTCCACAAAAAGGCGAACCGGCCTGGCGCCGCTCGGGTCGTTGGGCGTTTCCAGCCCTGCGCCGAAGACGAAGACGCGGTCGCGTTGGCGCGGCTCGGTATCAAAGCGGATGTTGTAGCTGAGACCGGAGCAGCCGCCGCCCTGCACGCCCAGGCGTAAACCGCCGGCATCGGGGGAGATACCCTCCTTCGCCATCGCAACACGGATGCGCTTCAGGGCGTTTTTCGTAATCTCGACTGCCGCTTTGGCGCGGGGCTGCTGACCCTCGGCGGTGAGCAGGACCATACCCGCGAGGGGATTTTTGTGCTCGCTGGACGCCCCCGGTTTCGGAGCACTTGTGCCGGGCTGCAGCAAAGTCGTCGCCATCATGGATTCCTTAAGAACAGGCGTAAATGAAGGAAGCCGATGGATCAGCTATGTGATCCATCGGCCCCGAAGTAGGATCTTTCTTTAATGCGCGGCGACGGCAACGCCGGCTTCTTCGGCAACGCCGTTCTTCTTCTTCCAATCGCCGATAGCGGCGCGGATGGCATCTTCGGCGAGCACGGAGCAGTGGATCTTTACCGGCGGCAGGGCAAGCTCCTTCACAATGTCCGTGTTGGAGATGGTCAGCGCTTCGGATACGGTTTTGCCTTTGACCCACTCGGTGGCCAGCGACGAGCTGGCAATGGCCGAGCCACAGCCGAAGGTCTTAAACTTCGCGTCCTCAATCACTTGGGTGTCGGGGTTGACCTTGATCTGCAGGCGCATGACATCGCCGCACTCCGGCGCGCCTACCAGGCCCGTTCCGACTTCACTGGAGCTTTTGTCGAGGGTACCGACGTTGCGCGGATTTTCATAGTGGTCGACAACCTTGTCACTGTATGCCATGGGGGGACTCCTCGTATGTCTGATGATAACGCGGACCGATTCGGTGCGAAAGGTCGATGTATCGGCGTCTACGCGCAGGGAGTGCATTCCCCGCAACCTGCGTTGTTGCATTGACTGCTTGGAGTGGTAAAGTTTTCGCAAAGAACAAGCACGTCTCAGGGGCTTTATGCGCTCGCTTCGCCGTTTCTCACTCTGTCTCGTGGCCGCGTTCACGCTCATCAGCCACCTCGCGTCCGCTGGCGCGCAAACGACCTTCTCCACGGTAGTCGCCTTCGGGGATTCGCTTTCCGATACGGGCAATATCGCCAACCTCGTCGAAAATGCCACTGCCAACATCGGAAGGGTGCGCTACCCCGCGTTCAACCCGGTGTTCGGCTTCGACTACACGGACGGACGCTTTACCGACGGCAAGGACACCCAACCGGCCGCCCAGGCCTACTTCGGCGTCTGGATCGAGCAGCTGGCGGCCTCGTTCCCCGCCAGGCCGGCCGTGGTGGATTCGCTCGATGGCGGCACCAACTATGCCTATGGGGATGCAACGACGGCGACCAGCAGCACCACGCTTGCCGAAGGGCCAATCTCCATCACCCTCCACAATATGGGGCAGCAGGTCGCCGATTACCTGGGCAGCACGACGGCGCCCAAGCCGAACGCGCAAACGCTGTACAGCCTGTGGGGCGGCGCCAACGATGTCTACGCCGCGGTGGACACGGCGGCGAACAATGGAACGGACCTGAACGCGGCCGCGACAGCCGCTGCAACGACGGCGGCCGGCAACGAGATCGCGCTGATGCAGCAGCTCATCAGCGCAGGTGCGACGAACTTCATCGTGCCCAATCTGCCGCCGCTGGGCGGGGTGCCAAACTACGCGACCAGCGCGGCCAGCGTGGCTCTGAACAACGGCGCGGCGGTCTTTGCGCAGGCCCTGGCGGGGGGCTTAACCACACTGAAGGCGAGCTATGCGACACAGGGCATTACCCTGCATGTGTACCAGCCGGATGTACTGACGCTCTTCGCGAACCTGGCCATGAACCCGATGTCGGTCGGGCTGGGCAACGTGACCGGGGTCGCGCAGAAGCTGACCAGCGGCAGCCCGGACCCGTACCTGATCTGGGACGGCCTGCACCCCACCACCACGGGGCACCACTATGTGGCGGCGACGGCGGCGAACCTGTTCACGCCGCTGGTGGGCAGCACGACCGCGCTGACGTCGCCAAGTGTCGTCATTGCAGGCCAGCCTGCGACGGTCAGCGTGAAGGTGGCCGCCTCGGGTTCGAGTGCAGGGGCGACCCCAACGGGCCTGGTGACCTTCTTTTCCGGGACAAACTTCATCGGTTCCACGCCGCTGGTCAGCGGAGCGGGAACTGCGACAATTCCGGCGAGCGCCCTGGCGGCCGGTGCCTACAACCTCGCTGCGGTGTATGCCGGCGATACGACCTATAACGTGAGCGCCTCCGCCGTGCAGCCTTTGACGGTGCTTCCGGCGCTGGTGGGAACGACGACGACCCTGAGCACAAGCAATGCCAATGCCGGGACCGGCAGCCAGATCACCTTCACGGCGACGGTGACGCCCGCTTCGACGAGCTACGGGAGTCCAACCGGCACGGTGACCTTTCTGGACGGTACGACCAGCCTCGGCACGGGGACGCTGACCAATGGTGTGGCGACGTTTAGCACATCCTCCTTGGCAGCCGGGACCCACACGATCACGGCCAATTATGCGGCCGCGGGTCTCTTCGCGGGTTCGGTTTCGGGTCCGGTGACGGAGACGATCGTGACGCCGGGCTTCACAGCGGCAGCTTCGCCCACCTCACTCACGATCACGGCCGGCAGTTCCGGCACAACAACGCTGACAGCGACAGCCACGGGTGGGTACACCGGAACGCTGAACCTCACCTGCGGATCACTACCGGCGCATTTGTCCTGCACCTTTTCGCCGACTAGCCTGGCGCTTACGGGAACAACCGCCGTGAGCAGCACATTAACCATTGCCACGAACGCTTCGGCCGCGCTGCTGACGCCCCCTCGCCCAGGCAGTTGGAGCGCGCCGGCCACCCTTGCGGCCACGCTGTTGTGGCCCGGCTGCGCGGGGCTGTTGTGGTTCGGGCTGCGCAAGCGGCGGATGGCGGGCAGGTTGCGCGGGCTGCAACTGGCAGTCTTGGCGGCGTTCCTGTCGCTCGGGGCGATGTTGGGGCTGTCGGGTTGCGGTGGGTCGACGAACAACAATGCCGCCACGGGAAGTTACAACGTTTCGATCATTGTCACTCCCGCCGCGGCCACATCGGGTATGCCTCTCACGATCAATTTGCCGGTAGTTGTGCAGTAAAGGCTGCGGTTTGAAGCGAGGAACTGCGTCCTGAGCGGAGCGAAAGACCCGGTACCTTGTCAGGCATCGTGGGCGCCTCGAAGGAATACCGAGGTCCTTCGCTGCGCTCAGGATGACTACGTAGAATGCGCCCATAACTTTGCCCTGGGTCCGCTGTGCATGGAAGCTGGCAAGATGCCGTCGCATCTCTGAAGATGAGTTCTCTGCCAATAGCAGACAATAGGGGCAGAGCGCTTTGAGGCGCTCGACGGGAGAAGCATCGTGGCGGAACAGCAGCGCGTCGTCGGCATCGATCTGGGCACTACCAACTCGCTCGTGGCGTACATGCAGGGCGAAACGCCGACGGTGATCCCGGGCGAGGATGGATCGCCGATTGTGCCGTCGGTGGTGGCGTTCGATGGGGACTCGGCGCAGGGCTTTGCGGTCGGCAATGCGGCGCGTGCGGTGTTGCTGACGCAGCCCGGCAATGCGGTGTATTCCGTAAAGCGGCTGATGGGGCGCGACCTCGCCGATGTGGCACCGGAGCTGCGCCTATTTCCCTTCAAACTGGCGGAAGGTTTGCAACCCGGCGAGGTGTTGAAGCTGAGCGTCGGCGGGTTGACGCTGACCCCGCCGGAGGTTTCGGCCTACATCCTGCAGCAGCTGAAGCGGAATGCGGAGCGGTTTTTTGGCGCGCCGGTCACGCAGGCCGTGATCACGGTGCCGGCCTACTTCAACGACGCGCAGCGGCAGGCGACCAAGGATGCCGGCCGCATCGCCGGGCTGGAGGTGTTGCGGCTGGTGAACGAGCCGACTGCGGCGGCGCTCGCCTATGGGCTCGACAAGCTGCACGGCGGCACGGACGGCGTGATTGCCGTGTATGACTTCGGCGGCGGCACCTTTGATGTTTCCGTTTTGAAGCTCCACGAGGGCATCTTTGAGGTAATTGCCACTGGCGGCGATACGCACCTGGGTGGGGACGATATCGACAACCTCCTGCTCGCGGTGGCGGTCGACGATATCAAGGGTGATCTTGGGATCGACATTTCCGGCAGCCCGGCCGTGATCCAGGCGCTGCGCAAGGCGGTCATCGAGGCGAAGATCGCGCTTTCGTCGGAGGCGACGGCTCGGATCCAGCTGGAGATCCCTGCGGGGGTGAGCGAAACGCAGATCCCCTCCCATTCGGCTACGCTTAGGGCGGATGACAACCAAAAAAGCGAATCCCGGCAATACCTGCGGGAGATCACGCGGGCTCAGTTTGAGCAGCTGATTGCCGGGGTCATTGAGCGAACGGCGGGGCCAGTGCGGCAGGCGCTCAAAGATGCGCAACTGACGCCTGAGGGCATCGACGAAGTGGTGATGGTGGGCGGCTCCACGCGCATTCCCGCAGTGCGGGCCCTGGTGACAAAGCTGTTCGACCTCGACGCGCGCGGAAAGAAGCTGCACACGGAGTTGAACCCGGATGAGGTGGTGGCGCTGGGTGCGGCGGTGCAGGCGCAGATCCTTTCCGGTGCCGGCAATCTGGCCACCGACGATCTGTTGCTGCTCGATGTGACACCGCTATCGTTGGGCATCGAGGCGCTGGGCGGCGTTGTGGCGAAGGTGATCCAGCGGAATTCGACGGTCCCGGCGAGCGCGACGGAGCACTTCACCACGGGCGTCGACGGCCAGACCAACGTGGCCATTCATGTGCTGCAGGGCGAGCGCGAGATGGCCAAGGACTGTCGCTCGCTGGCACGTTTCGACCTCAAAGGCATTCCGCCGATGGTCGCCGGGCTGCCGCGCATCGAGGTCAAGTTTTTAATCGATGCCAACGGCATCCTGCAGGTCAGCGCGCGCGAACAGCGCTCCGGGCAGGCGGCGGCGGTGGAGGTGAGACCGACCTATGGGCTTACCGACGAGCAGGTGGAGGAGATGATCTTGGCGAGCTTTGACAACGCGGAACAGGATATCCACGAGCGCCAGGTGATTGAAGCGCGGAACGAGGGCCAGACGATCCTGGACGCCGTGGAAAAAGCCGAAAAGCAGTCAATCTGGCAGCAGCTCACCTCCGTCGAGCACGAAAACATCAAGGCTGCATCGCTGGAACTGAGCGCCTCGCTGAAGAGCGACGATCATCGGGTCATTCGGCAGGCAATCGAGCAGCTCGATAAATACACCCGCCGGTTGGCCGAGCTGATGATGGATACCGCGGTTACGGGGGCGCTCGGCGGCAAAACGATGCAGGCTGCCGGTGAGGGGCTGGGCGAGGGTCTTGGCGAAGTTCCAAGTGCTCCCCACCCGTTTGCCCCGGCGCAGATCACCGAGAGCGGCGCGCGTGAGTCGACGGCGCCGAGGGATGCCATCGTAGAGGCGGAGCAGGATCCGGGAACGCCGGGTGAGTCAAAGGAAGATTGAGATTTAATGCAGCAACCCGAAGACTGCCACCCCGCTCGGGGTACCGACAAAGACCATGCCGTTGCTGATGGCCGGCGTGATGAATTTGTTCCCCAGGCCGAAGGCGTCGCGGTTGTTGGGGGCCTGGTTGCTGTTGTAAAGCTCGTGGCTGAGGTTCGTGGCGTCGTAGGCATGGAGAACGGCGGCGCTCCCGGTTCCGCTTTCGAGCGCCCACACGATGCCGTTTGTTGTGCCGTTGGCGGACACTGCCGGTGTGGCGCCGGGGTAGCCGAAGGTGATGGCAGAGCGGCTTGCAGGCGCGGTGCTGAGCAGGGCGTTGGTGATGGGGTAGGCCTTGAGCGCATCGCCCACACCGGCGTAGAAGACCGTGTTGTTGAAGAACGCCGGCCCGGACCAGGCCCCGTTCGGCAGGGCGTTCGGCAAATCCTGATACAGGTTGCTGTTGTTCGAGGCACCGGCATTGAACTTGCCGAGATTGTCACGGTTGCCGACATAGATGTGGCCATCCTTGCCGGCGCCGACCAGCAGATGGCGCACGGTGCCGCTGCTATCGGTCTGGTCGGGCAGCAGCATGGCGCCGCCGGAGCCGAGATCGACATCGGCGTTGGACTCGGCGACGGTGTTGTAGGGTTCGAAGAAGTCGTTCACGGCCAAGCCGCTCCCGGTGCTTAGCTTCACGATGGCGTTGCCGAAATCGCCCTGGCTGGGGAAGCCATTGGGCGTGAAGCCGTTATCCAGCGTGCCGTTCGCGTCCAGCAGATAGATGTTGCCGGCCGCATCCGCACTCGGCCCGTAGCCGCTCATCCAGACCGAGCCATCGCTGCCATTGGGCGTCAGGTTCAGGAGGGCGGTCTGCTGCAAGGTCGCTTCGCTGTACCCCATTACCCAGCCCGTATAGGGTGCGATGTCGCAGTGGCTGGTCCAGGTAGTGTAGAGGGTGCCGTTCAGCAGGAGCAGGCCGGCCCGCTCGGCATATTGGGCAGGATCGAAGGGGACGATGCTATTTTGGCTGGCGGCACCGGTGCCGGGGTAGCTCCCGGTAATCTCGGTGGGGCTGCCCGCGAGTTCAGCACCGGTGGTGAGGTCGAGCGCGTGCAAGCGCTGGTGGTACGCGCCGCTCGCCTCCCGGCTCATGCCGACGACGAAGATCGCGCCATGCGGGCCGTGCGTCCGGTCGATCACGGGCGTCGCGGTGATGCCGATTTCAGGGATGATCTGGTTGCAGTTGTGTGGATCGCTGGGGTTTTCGTTTGTGCCGAGCACAGAGGTCTTCCACTCCTGCGCACCGGTTGCGGCATCGAGCGCGTATACGCTGTCGTGTTCGGTAACGACATACAGGACGTTCGCGGTGCCGTTTCCGAGCTGCAAGCCGCCCACATACAGCGGCTGCGCGTCCACTTTTCCGTCAACCGGGTAAACCCCAAGCAGGCCGAAGGTGCTGCTGTTCACATTCTTGAGGGTGAGGAGAGTCTCCTGCGCGTTCAAGCCGGCGCGGGTGTTGTCGTAGTGGTAGGTGGTGATATCGATCCCTGTCGGCTTGGGCGGTGCGGCGGCGATGACGGCGAGCGCCAGGTTGGCCGCATGCGTCAGGGTGCCCGCCGTGCCGGTAAAGGAGAGGGTGGCCGAGCCGGCCGCAGCCGAGGCCGCTGCAAGCAGGCTTACCGTTTGGGGCGTTCCCGGCGTGAGCGTGAGCGAGGCTGGGGAAGCAGTAACGCCGGAGGGCAGGCCGGTCAGTGTGACGCTGACCGTGCCGGCAAAGCCGTTGGCCGGCGTGGCGAGCACGGCAATCTGCGCGCCCGTTCCGCCGCCGGTGAGTGTCTGGCTTGAAGGCGTGACGCTGAGGCTGAAGTCTGCGGGCGGCGGTGGCGCGGCGGTGACGGTCAAAGCCGTAGTGGCGTTATGGGAAAGAGTGCCTGCAGTTCCTGTGAGGGTCAGCGTCGCGGTGGCCGCTGGGGCGGTGTTGAGAGCCGTGAGCGTTAGGGTTTGCGGCGTGCCGGGTACCAGCGCAAGCGTGGACGGCGCGGCGGAAACGCCGGCCGGCAGCCCTGCCAGGGCGGCGGTGATCGTGCCTTGAAAGCCATTCAGGCTCGTCATCGTAACGGTGAGCGTCGCCGTCGTGCCGGCGCCGAGAGACAGGGTGGCCGGGGTCAGGCTGAGATTGAAGTCGGGCGGAAGGCCCGGGGATGCTGTGGAACTGTTGCTGCAACCGATGGGCACGAGAACAAGGGCGAACATCAGAAATGACAGCAAAGCAGATCGAAAACGCATGCGGAGCCTCCGGCCGCAGGGAAGCATGCAGCCGTACTGTCCAGTATGCAGCAGCGATGCCCCTTTCGCGGTATGACTGCCGCGCGACAGGTACAACTTCCTGGTCATGTTCCTAATCATGGAATCAGGGATCATGTCCAGAAAACGGACGGGGTGCCGTGCGGCAAAGGTCTGCACGGCTCCCTGCCTCTTGCAGGCCGGGACGATAGTATGCTGAGGCGAGCGGGAACAGGCTCGCTGACTGAGATTGATGGACGTAACGCACATCCCGCAACTGCTCGACTTTGCTGAAGCCTCGCTGGACGCCGCTTTCGCCGCGGTGCTCGCCGAGGCTCGTGCTTCGATGGCCGCCGCGGTCGAACCGGAAGTGTTTCGTTTGGAATGGCTGGGCCGCAAGCAGGGTCGTCTGAAAGCCATCGCCGATGCATGGTTGAAAGCGGCTCCAGCCGATGCGAAGCGGCTGATCGGGCAGCGTTTTAACGCGCTCAAGGAGGAGATCGAGGCGCTGGTCGCCGAAGCGGCCAAGCCGGAGACTGCACGCCCAGCAACAGGCACGGTGCTCGACGTATCTCTGCCCGGCACCGCGCCCCGGATTGGTGCCGAGCACCCGTTGATCCGCACGATGGCTGGGATTGTTGCGGTCTTTGAGCGCCTCGGCTACTCGGTCGCGCTGGGGCCGGAGGTGGAATCGGACTTTTATAACTTCGAGTCACTGAATTTTCCACCCAACCATCCGGCGCGCGATACCCAGGACACCCTCGTGGTTGCCGGGCAGGAAGCAAAACCTTCGCGCGACCGTCTCTTGATGCGCACCCACACATCGCCGGTACAGATTCGCTCCATGCTGGCCCAGGCTCCGCCCCTGCGCGTGGTCATTCCCGGCAAGGTGCACCGCAACGATGCTGCCGACGCGACGCACTCGCCCGTCTTTCATCAGGTCGAAGGCTTGTGCGTGGATACAAACATTACCTTCTCCGACCTGAAAGGAACGCTCGACCATGCGATGAAGGCGCTCTTCGGCTCGGCGGTGAAGACGCGGTTTTTTCCCTCCTTCTTTCCGTTTACGGAGCCCAGCGCCGATGTGCAGATCTCCTGCCCCTTTTGTGCGGGACGGGGCTGCCGCAAGTGCAAGCACTCCGGCTGGATCGAGCTATTAGGTTGCGGCATGGTCGATCCGCATGTGTTTGCGGCGGTCGATCGGCAACGAATCGCGCTCGGCCGCGAGCCGATGTACGACACACGCCGCATCGCCGGCTTCGCGTTCGGCATGGGCGTCGACCGGATTGCGATGATGCAGTACGGCATCGCCGATATCGGCCTGCTGTATGGAGGCGATGTACGGTTTCTGGAGCAGTTTGCGTAATTGACGAGATTAGCAAAGTTATCATCATTTGATAATTTAGCTAATTTTGTTATAAATATCTCCATGAACCGGCTTGAGAACCCATACGCTCCCGGGGCTGGGGCTTCCCCGCCAGACCTCGTCGGCCGTGACGCCTTGCGCAAAGAGGTCACCCTTTCGGTTGGGCGCTTGCGGTTGGGCCGTAGTGCAAAAAGCACGCTGCTGGTGGGGTTACGCGGGGTCGGCAAAACGGTGCTGCTGGAGCAGATGCGCCAGGATGTGGAGAATGAGGGCATCATCACGGTCCATGCCGAAACGCCGGAGCGACGGTCACTACCGGCACTGCTTGCTCCGCAACTACGGTCCGCTCTGCTCAAGCTGTCGCGTTCGGAAGCCGCGAAGTCCTTTGCGCAGCGAGGCTTGAGCGCCCTGTCGGGCTTTGCCCGGGGTCTCAAAGTGAAGTACCACGACCTGGAACTGAGTTACGACGTGGAACCGACGCCGGGCGAGGCGGATAGCGGCAATCTCGAGGTGGACCTTACCGCCCTGATGGAGCGGGTGGGCGAGGCGGCGAAAGCTGCCGCCACGGCAGTCATCCTGTTTATCGACGAGATCCAGTATTTGGAGGAGGTGCAGTTTGCTGCGCTCATCTCCGCCCTGCACCGGTGCACGCAGCGCAAACTTCCCATTGGGATCGTCGGTGCGGGGCTGCCGCAACTGCGCGCGCTGGCGGGCAATGCGAAATCCTATGCGGAACGGATGTTCGACTTTTCGCCCATCGGCCCGCTACCGGCAGCCGAGGCGGAGGAAGCGATTCGCAAGCCGGCGGCGGAGGAAGGCGCGGCGTATACCGACGAGGCCATGGCGGAGATACTCGCTCGCACGCAGGGGTATCCATATTTTCTGCAGGAATGGGGAAAGCACTCCTGGGACGTGGCCGCGCGGTCGCCGATCACGTATGAGGATGTCCTGATTGCCTCGGAGGCCGCCATTGCGGCGCTCGATGACAGCTTTTTTCTGGTCCGTTTCGATCGGGTGACCCCGGCGGAGCGGCGGTATCTACGCGCCATGGCAGAACTTGGTTCCGGACCGCACCGTTCGGGAGACATCGCCAATGTTGTGGGCAAGAAGGTGAGTGCCCTGGGACCGTTGCGCGAACGAATGATCGCCAAAGGCATGATCTGGAGCCCGAGCCATGGCGATACGGCCTTCACGGTGCCGCTTTTTGACGCATTTATGAAGCGCATCATGCCGGGCGAGGAGTGGAGAGAAGAATGAGAAGGCTTCTGCGGATTTGTCTGGCAGCCCTGCTCGCCGGCAGCACCGTTGCGGCGGCGCAGCACCCACGCGACGCTGAGATTGAGGGGCCGGACACGCTGGCCTGGTGGCACACGACCGAGGCACTCTCCGGCGATGCCATGCAGGGCCGCGACACGGGGACGGCAGCCTATCAGCAGGCGGCGGACTACGTGGCCAAGCGCTTTGCCGCGGCCGGGTTGCAGCCCGCCGGCGAGGGTGGCAGCTTCTTTCAGACCGTGCCCATGCACGAAGTCGACCTCACGCCGGAAGGCACCAGCTTCACGGTCGTGCGCGGGAACAGCCAGCGAATGGCGTTGAAGTTTTTGTATGAGATCACGGCAATGCCCGCACGCGCGGCGGCAATGCAGGCCGGCGGTGCGCTGGTCTTTCGCGGCTACTGCGGCAGCGAGGCCATGCAAGGGGTTGCCGGGAAGATGGTCGTCTGTTTCGGCACGCAGCGCCATGGGTTGCCGAGCGCGGGTGAGCGCCTGGCGAACGCCCGCAAAGGCGGCGCACGCGGCGTTCTTACCGTGGATGACCCATACTTCACCATCGAGCCGCCGCGCTGGCCCTACGCCTACGCGCGCAGCGTGACGCTGCGTGAGCCGCAGAACGGGCCGAACGCCATTGCGACCCAGGTGACCCAGGCAGCGCGGGGTTCCGTGGCGCAGGGTTCCGTGGCGCAGGGTCCGTTGGCGACAGACATGCTGCCGCCCATGCGCCTCAGCGCGGCGGCTTTTGTGAAGATGCTCGAAGGCTCGGGGCAGGATGCGCAGGCGATCTTGAGGACGGGCGGCGCTCAACAGCCGTTGGCCAGCTTCGATCTTCCTGACCGACTTGAAGCCAAATTTCATACAACGGAAAAGGACATCGCCTCGCCCAACGTCGTGGCCGTGCTGCCCGGCGCCGACCGCGCGTTGCGCGACCAGTATGTGGTGGTCGCGGCGCATCTGGACGGGTACGGCTTCGGCACGCCGGTGCTTGGCGACAACCTGTACAACGGCGCGCTAGACGACGCGGCCTATGTCGCCCTGCTCATTCAGATGGCGGACGATCTCCGGGACGGCAAAGCCTTCCAACCCGACGCGAGTCCGAAGCCGAGGCGGGACCAATTCGCTGGACCGTTGCCGGGGCAGCAGCAGGTGACCGGAGTAGCGCTCGCTCCCCCCAAGCGATCCATCCTGTTCTGTGCGTTCACCGGGGAAGAAAAGGGCCTGCTCGGCTCCACCTGGTTTGTCGAGCACCCTACCGTTCCCTTGGCGCAGCTGGCGGCGGACATCAATCTGGATCAACTGCGGCCCCTGTTTCCGCTGAAGATCCTGACGGCGATCGCCATTCACGATACGACCCTGGGCGCGACCGCGACGGCGGTCGGGGCGGGGGAAGGGATCGAGCTGCGCGAAGATCGCGAGCCGGAACGCGGTCTGCTGCGCCGCGCCGATCACTTTCCGTTTCTACGGGCGGGTGTGCCGGCCATCGGGTTTGTCTTCGGCTTCGATCCCGGCACGGACGCGGAAACACGCTACCGGCACTGGTACGAGGTGCAATACCATCGTCCGCAGGACGATCTGACCCAGCCGATCGACTTCACGGCGGCTGGGCGCTTCAATGTGTTCTTCTATCGGCTGGTGGAAACGGTAGCGGATGACCCGGAGCGCCCGCGCATGCTGCCCGGCAGTGGGTTTGCGAAAGCGCCGTAGCGCTTTGTTTGTAATTACGCCTCTACCTGCCGTCATCCTGAGCGAAGCGAAGGATGACGGTGTTCCTCGATGTGCCGGAACGAGCTTGGCAGACTACAGAGGTCCTTCGCTTCGCTCAGGATGACAACTCAAGCCCTGTCCTTTGAGCGTTCTTCACCGTTACCGCATGAGCACCGCCTTCCATCCCGATCATCTACCCCGGCGCATCATCCTGAGTCGCAAGGGCGCGGACGCGACGTGGGGTGGGCGGCCCAGCCTGCGGGTGGGCGACGAGCTCATCAGCCTGCCGATCCCGGAAAGCGCCTCGCGCGCAGCGGCGGCTGCAATCGCCGGGGTGGGTGTGCGCTACCGCGATCTGCCGCCGCACCCCCGCGTGGGCGCGCTACACACGCACCTGCGAGGCATTGACGCGGACCACTATGTCCATCTTGACCCCGACCTGCGCCCCGCCCTGCGTCCAGAGCTGCGCCCAAACCCGCGTCCAGAGCTGCTTCACAAATCGACGCCGCTCGACCGGCAGACCGCCCGCGTCGAGGGCCTCTTTGGCCAGGTGGGCGCGGCGGAGCGGCATTTGCGCAACCAGGCAGTTGGGCCTGGGGACCTGTTTCTCTTTTTCGGCTGGTTCCGCGAATCCGAACTGTGCAACGACAAGCAGCGCGAAGCCAAATGGCAGCGCATCGGACCCGACGAGCACTGCCTGTGGGGCTGGCTGCAGATTGAAGAAAGCTATCCGGTGACGAGCGCGGCGGCCGCAGCGGCGCTGCCCTGGGCGGCGCACCATCCGCACGTGGCACATTGGGACCGCTACGATCGCCACAACCGGCTGTACCGCGCTCGCGAACGGCTGAGCTTTGCGCCGGCCTTGCCTGGGGCTGGGGTGTTTCGCTGGCACCCGGGGCTGACACTCACCGCGCGCTGCACGGATGATGCCCGCGCCGGGACCAGCGCCGGGGGCAGGCGCAGCGATTGGTGTTTGCCAAACTTTTTCCGGCGCACCGGACTTACATACAATCAGGTGGATGGCCCTCGCTGCCGGGAGGATAGTGGCCGGGTGCACCTCCGCTCCGCGCCCATCGGGCAGGAGTTCGTCCTCCCGGCGCACAGACCGTTCCGGCGCGGGGAGCGGACCGCAGTCGGTGCTTGGCTAGCCTCTGTGTTCAGCGGGGCATAACGGTGGGATGAAGTGTGGGGTTTGAGCTTTGGAGATTTTAACGAAATGGCTGCGCAGCTACCTGCCCGCGCTGCCGGTCGAGGACGCACAGCTGGCCGAAGACCTGACCCTGCGCGGCATCGCGGTCGAGGGCATCTTTCCGGCAGCATGCGGTGGTTCGCGGTTCGAAATGGACATCACCACCAACCGCGTCGATGCGATGAACCACTACGGCGTGGCCCGCGAGGCAGCGGCGATCTATGATCTGGAGTTACGTGATCTGGAGTTACGTGATCTGGCGCTGCGTGATTTGCCGCTGATCGGCATGGAAGCTGCCGCCGGCGACCCATTTCCAGTCCGGATCGAGGCGCCGGATCTTTGCGGGCGCTTCACGGCACGGGTCATTCGCGACGTTGCGGTGAAACCGGCTTCCGGGCAGATCGCTGAATACTTTGCGTCTCTGGGGCAAAAGCCGATCTCCGGGCCGGTGGATGCGACCAACTTCGGCTGGCTCGCGATGGGGCAGCCGACGCATGTTTTCGATCTGGACACCCTCGAAGGCGGGATCGTCGTACGGCGGGCGCAGGCGGGCGAGCGGCTGCGGCTGCTCGACGGCACCGAACGCACCTTGACGGCAGACGATCTTGTCGTGGCCGACGCACGCAAGGCGCTTAGTTTGGCAGGGGTGATGGGCGGTTGGGATTCGCGGGTGACCGCCGCGACGAAGAACATCCTGGTCGAAGCCGCGTGGTTCGATCCCGCAGCTATCCGCGCCAGCTCGCGGCGCCACGGCCTGCACACGGACGCCTCGCACCGCTTCGAGCGCGGGGCAGACTTCAACGCCGCGCCCTCCGCGAATGATTTCGTCACCGGGCTTGTGATCGAGCAGGCCGGGGGCATCGTGACCGGGCCGCTGACCGATGCCGTCGTGCCGGAGATCGCGGCGGCGACCGCCGGCCGTGACCGCATCGTGCTGCGCGTGCGCGAGGTGCAACGGCTCCTCGGCACAACGCTCGAAGACGCGGTGATCGCGACCGGCGAGCGCACCTCAGGGCTGAATGAGGCGATTGTGGCCCAGTACCTGACCGCTCTCGGTTGCGCCCTGGAGCCGATCGGCGAAACCACCGGCGAGTTTGCCGTGCGGCTGCCCAGTTGGCGGCTGGACCTCCAGCGTGAGATCGACCTGATCGAGGAGATCGCCCGCGTGTACGGGTACAACCGTTTCGCGAACACGCTGCCTGGCTGGGCGGGCGAGGTGGGGGAGCAGCCCCACAAGCGGCAGGAGCAGGCGATCCGCGGCACCCTGCGCGCGCTGGGGTACACGGAGGCCATCTCCTCCACCTTCGTTTCGGCGGCCGAGGCGGATTTCTTCCTTCCCGGGCATGCCGGTGGGGCGGTGGCGCTCGGCAATCCGCTTAGCGAAGAGGCCGGCAGCCTGCGGCCGTCGCTGGTGCCCGGCATGGCGGGCATGCTCGCGCGCAACCTGGCCCGCGGGTTGGCTACGGTGCGTCTGTTTGAGCTGGGGACCGTCTTCACGGGATCACCGGCGGAGGTCTTCGAGCAGCCGGCCCTGGCGCTGGGCGCGCTGGGCGGCGGGGAGGCGGGAACGCTGCACCGCCCTGCAGATGCCCTCTTTTTCGAGATGAAAGGCGCGCTCGAGGGGCTGCTGTCCCGCTTCGCCGGCGATCTGCGCTTTGAGCCCGGCACAGCGGAAAATCCCTTGCCGCGGTGGGTTGAGCCCGGCCGCGGGGCGCGCGCCACCCTGAACGGAGAGGCCGTGGCTGTTTTCGGCGAATTGCGTGCCGCGGAGCGGGAGGCGCGGAAGCTACGGGAATCCGCCACATTTGCCGCGATCGACGCCGCGCTGCTCTTCCGCACGCCGCTGCGCCAGCCCGCCCTGCGCGAGCTTTCCCGTTTTCAGGCGGCCGAGCGTGATCTTTCCTTCATCTTTCCCGATGGGATCTCGTGGAGCGCCGTCGAAGGCGCGGCACGCGCCCTGGCGATTGCAGAACTGCAGCGGCTCGCGCCGCTGGAGATCTTCCGCGATCCGAAGGGCAAAGCCGTGCCGGCGGGCAGCTATTCGCTGCTGATGCGGCTCGTCTTCCAATCCCCCCACCGCACGCTCACCGACGAAGACCTGAGCGGCTGGTCGGCGCGGGTGGTAACCGCGTGGACGGAGCTGGGAGGCATCCAGCGCGCGCCGGAATGATTGCATGATTTGCAACCCTGAGCACCCCGGGCGTGTTTTCGGGCTTCTTAGGGTCTAGTAGGTTTGTTGAGGCATTCGCAACGGTTCGTTGGGAATACCGTCCACGAATCCACGGCAGAAATCGCTATACTGCAACCGGATTCGGAAACTGGATTCGGGGACATCGTTTCAAGGGTCACATAGCTGGGATCATAGCTGGGATCACAGATGGGGGAACCGCCGGAGGGGCGCAAGTGGACAGCGAGGGTCGAAGCGACGCCGCACAAAGGGGAGAGAACGGATCACCCGGCGGTTCGGGTGGCGGCTCCGGCATCAGTGCGGATGAGTTTCAGGCCCTTGAAGGCAAGGTGCTGCAGGCGGTGGAGATGATTCGGCGGGAGCGGGATGCGCGCTCCGCCGTGGAAGCCGAGCGCAATGCCGCCCAGGCGGAGGTCGCCGTGCTGCACGAGCGGCTGGCTTCCCTCGAAGAGGCCAACAGCACGGCGCGTACGGAGCTGGAAGGCTTTCATCGCGAGCGCGATGCCGTACGCAAGGGCGTCGAGCGCATGCTCGCGCAGATAGATGAGCTTTTATAAGCTGCAGGGTTTGTTCGACTTGCCGGTGTGCGGATGCCGGTTTTGGGGATAGGTAAGGGAGACGCGTGGCAGAGCAAGGGAATGCAGGAAAGACCGCGGCCGAGTTGTCGCGGGCAGAGTTGGCGGCGCGCGAAGCAGGCGCGGTGGTGGTGGAAATTTACGACCAGGTATACCAGTTGCGCGGCACCGACCCCGCGTACATTGAGCGGCTGGCGGCTCTGGTGGATAAAAAGATGCGTGCCGTCTCCGCCCATGGCGCGACCGTCGATTCGCTGCGTGTCGCCGTGTTGGCGGCGTTGAACATCGCAGACGAGTTGGTCGCGCTGCGGGCCCATTTCGAGACGCTGAACGGCAGCCTGAACCAGGCGCAAAGCAACGTGCGCACGCGGACGGGCTCGCTCGCGGGCATGCTGGATGAGGTGCTGGCAGAGCGCAAGGCTGGCTAAGCTCATGCCTGTCTTCCCCGACGCATCACGGTTCGCTAACGGCGTACCGCATCGAAGGGCAAAAAGAGCGCGAACACCGTGCCGTGATGACCTTCGCGGCGGGAGCTGCGCACGCGTAGGGTGCCGTTGTGCCGGTCCACGATCTCTTTGCTGACCCACAGCCCCAGACCCGTGCCGCCGATGCCCTTTGTGGTGTAAAACGCTTCAAAGACCTTCGCCAGCGTTTGGGCAGACATACCGTGGCCCGTGTCGGCGACCGTCAGCGTGATACCTCTTTGGCCGGTTTTCCAGTTATGGGCGTCGCGGCTCCGAAGCAGCATGCGCCCGCCGTCCGGATGCATGGCGTCGATGGCATTGCCGACCAGATTGCTCAGCACCTGCCGGATTTCGCCTTCAAAACACTCGACCGGATAGCAGGCCCGCTTCCGTTTTTCCACGCGGATGCGGGAGTTGACCAAACGTCCCTGGTAGATGGAAAGCACACCGGAGAACAGTTCCAGGCACGTAACGGCAGTGGCATCGGTGGATTGCTTGTAAAAACGCAGAGTTTGATTGCTGATCACAGAAACACGGCGCAACTCACGCTCGGCTGTTTCGAGGTAGCTTTGCGTCTCCTCGACATTTTGGCTGCGCCGTGCAAGGTAGAGCAGGTTGGTTACCGATTCGAGCGGATTGTTGATCTCATGGGCGATGGAAGCAGCCAAACGGCCAACGGCAGCCAGCTTTTCCGTTTGCATCAGCGCTGCTGTTGAGCGCTTGAGCTCTGAGATATCTCGTGAAAACGTCACGATGCCGCTTTTCGTCGGGTACACGTCCAGGGCAAGCCAGATATTGAGCGGGTCAGGGTAGTGGGCTTCAAAATGACCGGGAATGCCCTCATCCATCGCCCGGTAGTAGTGCTCCACAAAGGGGGAACCCTCATACAGAGCATCTGGAAAAGCTTCCCACACCGTTTGTTTCGCTCGCTCCCGGCTCGGACCATACATGGCCTCGGCCTTTGGATTGAAGTACGTAAATTTCCAGTCCCGGTCCACGCTGACCACGGCGTCGTTTGTGGCTTCAAGCACCTGCCTCAGCTCTTCGGTGCTTTCTGCCAACTTCCTGGCGGAAACAAAAGCATTCGTGACATCCTGGCCTGTCACCAGGACGCCTTCGGTACGGCCGGACGCCCCGAAGATGGGACTGTAGCTATAAGTCCAGTAAACGTCTTCTAAAACGCCATTTCGCTCGACGGGTACCAGCCAATTTTCGAAGAATAGCGATCGTCCCTGCTCCATGACGGTACGAACCTGGGCTCCGACGAGATCCCAGGCCTCCCGCCAGCACTCTTTCGCGAGCTGTCCGAGGCCCCCTGGATGCTTGTTTGCCATCAACGGCCGGTAACCGTCGTTGTAAAACTGGAGACCGTCGCCCTCCCACCAGATTGCCGTTGGAAAGCCGCAGCCGAGCATCAGGTTTACAGCACTCCGCAGGCTTTCCGGCCAGTGCTCGATCGAACCGACCGGGGTGGTGTTCCAGTCGAACGCGCGAATCAACTCCGCCATCTGTGACTCGCCATGAATGAGGCGGGAAGCCGGCGGGGAGCCAGGAAAAGGAGCTGGATTCTGGTCGATCAACGGAAAGGCCGATTCCAATGAGGTACTCGAGATCAGAAATATCTTATCAAACGCGTCTTTTCAAACGCGTCATTCCCCTGCAGTGTCCACGGCGCGGTTCGAGGACTCCAGAATATTTCCCGGATTGCGCGCCCCATCCATGGAATTCCAAAACGGGACTCATCCGCTGTCCTAAGTCGCGACATAGGCATCTTTTCGCTTGCTTCCCTTGTCTTGGTCCTGGGATGATGGGCCGTCTCCATGGAGGGCTCCATGCGATCGCGTGTGTTCTTTGTCGTCCTGTTGTTGTTGTCTTTGTCCCTGGCCACCCGTGTTCCGTTGCGTGGGCAGGCTGTTGTGGCCCCGCCGGCAAATGCGCCTGGGTATACCGCTGACCCGCAGTTCATCGACGCGATGGCGCAGGCGAAGAAGCTCGTCACGCATCATCAGTTTGCGTTTGCGGCGGATAGTTACAAGAAGGCGAACAAGCTTGCCGACGGCAAGTGCGTGGACTGCCTCAGAGGGATGTACACGGCCTTGATGGATGGCGGCAGCTACAAAGACGCCGCCAACGCCGCGTCCGCGATGGAAGCGATCGCGGCCACGCCGGATAGCAAATCCGCCGCGGAATACCGGCACGCCATGGCGGTCTATGAGGGTGCGGGGAGCAAGCCCAAACCGGACAAGCTGCAAGCCGCCCATGGATTGCTTCAGGAGGCCCTCGGCAACTATCCGAAGAACGCGGCGGCACTGTTTTTGGACGGCAAGGTCCTTGCCCAGCTCGGCAGGATGGACGAGGCCAAAACGGCGTTCACGCAATGCGTGCAATGTGCCAGCGCGCAAGACCCGGCCCATCTGCGGGCGGAGCACTTCGCCGCGGATCCGGAGCTTTCTTTGCACAAGATGGCGCCGTCCTTCGAAGTCACTGCGCTCGACGGCTCGCAATTCAACCTGGATGCCATGGGCGGTCGTGTGGTCTTGATCGATTTTTGGGCGACGTGGTGCGGCCCGTGCAATGCCGAGCTGCCGCACATGAAGAAGATCGCTCAGGAGTTCGCGGGCCAACCGTTGGTCATCATCAGCGTGAGTTGGGACGCGGATGAGGCCAAATGGAAGGCATTTCTGGCAAAGAACGAAATGACCTGGGTGCAGTACCGCGATGCCGACCACAAGCTGAGCGAGCAGTTCGGGGTGCAGGCCATTCCGCACTACTTCACCATCGATTCCGATGGGGTGTTGACGGCGGAGATGATGGGTTCAGGGTCGGATGTGGAGGGCAAACTGAAAAAGCTGCTCGCCAAAGCACGGGAATCCCGGAAGGAGACAGCCACGGCAGCCACACAGGCAACTTTGCCGGCACCGGGAAACTGAGCGGGGATTGCAGCGGGTGCCGCTCCATCCAGTCAGTGCAGATCCAGTCAGTCCGGCGACTCCGCGCCTTCGTACACTCGCAGTGCAGCCGCGCCTGGGCAAATGGCGTCCTAGCTGAAGGGAGATCGCACTGTGGACAAGGTGGAGATTGCGGACGATCAAGTGGTGCCCATGGGGGCGATTGCGCCGGGGCTGCAGGGGCTGAAGATTACCTTTGTGAACGTGTTTGGCGTCACGCACGAGGACGGGAGCTGGACGCTGATCGATGCGGCGATCCCATTTTCGGCGAGTCGCATACGGCTTTGGACGGAGACGACCTTCGGCCGCCCGCCAAACGCCATCGTGCTGACGCATGGGCACTTTGACCATGCCGGCACAGCCAAGGAGCTCGCAGAGGCATGGGATGTGCCGATCTATGCGCATCCCCTGGAGTTTCCCTACCTGGCCGGGCAAAAAGAATATCCGGCGCCGGACTGGAAGGCGGGGGGCGGGGTGATGCCCTTGCTTTCACCGACGCTGCCGCGCGGTCCCATCGATCTCGGTTCACGGCTGAAGCCTTTGCCGGGCGAAGGCGTGGAGTTGAGTTTGGCGGAACTACCCGGCTGGACGCTGCTGCACACCCCCGGCCATACGCCGGGACACGTCAGTTTCTTCCGCGAAAGCGATAAGACATTGCTGGTGGGCGATGCGTTCTGCACAACCAAGCCCGAGAGTTTTTTCGCCGCAAACTTCTCCCAACCGGCTGAATTGCACGGGCCGCCGGCCTATTTCACTTCGGACTGGGGTGCGGCCAAGCGTTCCGTGCGCAAACTGGCGGGGCTTGCTCCCGCAACCGTGGCGCCGGGGCATGGCAAGCCGCTGGCTGGTGTGGAAGTCGCCGCGGCACTTACAAAACTGGCCGATGATTTTGAGCGCATCGCCATACCGGAAGATGTGAAGGCAGGTACACCCGGGGGTGCAACGCATGGGTGATGCGGGAGCCCTTGCGCATCCGCGCCATGCCCGGTAGCATCCGATGCAGAGGGACCGGCCTGCAAAGCAGGTAAGGTGATCCACGCTGGTTGAACCAACATTCATTGAACAGGGATCTCGCTCGTAGATATGGCTCGGTGTGCAGCGTCCGCCAGTCCGGAATGCCTAAAGAGCCACGGCTGGGTCCCGCCGTCTTAGGACGGGTTCACCGGCGCTTCGCTTTACGGCCCCGTGGGTCGGTCTTTTCTGCTTAAGCCTTTTGCCCCTCATGCCATTTTCCTCTGCCGCTGCCGTGGTTTTTGTCTGGCCAGGTTTGCGCTTCGGCATGCTGCGGATAACCGCGTATGGCCTGTGTGCAGCGGTGGGGATGGTGATGAGCATGGCGCTCGCCCGGCGACTCGCGCGCCGGCGACCAAACGATTCCCTTACCTTTCTTGACCACGAAGCCGTGTGGGACGCTGGGCTGGTGGCCATCATCAGCTGCTTCCTTGCGTCGCGGTTTCTTCTAATCGTTCGCGATCCCATCACGTTTCTGCACTACCCTCTGCTGGTGCTGGCCCTGCCTTCCCTCACCTATGGCGGGATTGCGGTGGCTACATTGATGGTTTGGGCGCACCTGCGGCGGAAGCGTCTCGCGCTGCTGCCAATGCTGGATCTTTTCGCGATACCCGCTGTGATCTTGGCAGCCTGGCTGGAACTCGGCCATTGGCTGGAGGGCTCGGAGGCGGGCATGCCGACGACGCGGCGCTGGGGGGTACATCAGCCCTGGGCCTCCGACCTGCCGGTACATCCGGTGGCACTGTATGGAGCTCTCACCGCGTTGATCTTGGCATGCGCGCTCTGGTTTAGCGAACGCCGGCAGAACCGCGGGCGGTCGCCAGGGATACCGGGCCGGCTCGCGGCAGCGGCGCTCATAGCGGGCGGGGCCCTGGCGGTTGGCCTCAGTTTTTGCGCGCAGCCACTGCCGTATGTCGTGACCCCATGGCTTGAGCCCGGCCAGTGGACGGCGCTTGGCGCGATGCTGGCCGGCTCGCTCCTATGGAGCTTTCACCCGCAAGCTCCTTCCGTGCCCGGAGCCGACTTGGAATGTTTGGCGCGATCGGGGCAGTTCACGGCAGCTTCGGCAGAGTTGCAGCCTGCGGAGGTGCGCTGATGCCTTCGAAGAACATGATTCCCAAGGGCAAGCGTCGCCAGACGGTGAAGCCGGCCTATCGTGCCCACCGTCAGGCCGAGCGGGATGCCGAGGAGGCTGCGGCCGCGGATGCGCTGGGGGGCGAAAGTGCCGCGCCCTCCCTCCAGGTGTCCGGCCAGTTCGGTGCTGCGACGCCGCTCCTGGACTCTGCCGAGGCGGACGATCCGCTTGCCTTCGAGATAGAAGACGAGGTTCGGAGCTTCACCGCGAGTGCCGCCGCCAAGGGCAAGCGCCTCGATGCGTATCTCGCGAAAGCGCTGCCCGAGATCAGCCGCGCCCGGGTGCAGCTGCTGATCGACCATGGCCAGGTGCGCGTGAACGGGGCCGCGGAAAAGGCGAGCTTGAAGCTTGCCGGCGGCGAACGCCTGGAGATCGACGGCGACCCGCAACCCGCGCCCTTGCGGGCTGAACCCGAGGACATTCCGCTCACCATTGCGTACGAAGACGAGGACCTCGCGGTGATCGATAAGCCGGCCGGCATGACCGTGCATGCCGGTTCCGGGGACGCGGCGCACAACCGCGGCACGCTGGTCAATGCGCTGTTATTTCACCTTGGCAAGCAGCTCTCCGCGACGGGTGGGGCGCTGCGCCCGGGCATCGTGCATCGGTTGGATAAAGAAACCAGCGGGCTGTTGCTGGTCGCGAAGAACGATCGCACGCACGCGAAGCTCAGCGAGATGTTTGCCGCCCGCGAGGTCGAAAAAACGTATTTGGCGCTGGTGCATGGCACGCTGGCGAAGGCCGAAGGCACCGTCACGCTGCCGGTCGGCCGCGATCCCGTGCGGCGCATCCGCATGACGACGCGGCTGGGCCTGGAGGCTGGAGCGCGGGCGGCCGTCAGCCACTGGCGTGTGTTGGAGCATATCGGTTCCGTCACGCAGCCCGGACCGTTGGGCAACTTTACCCTCGTGGAGGTACGCATCGAGACTGGTCGCACGCACCAGATTCGCGTGCACCTGGCCGCGCTCGGCCACCCGGTGGTGGGCGATACACTGTACGGCGCACCGGCGCGGTTGCGTGCCCCGGGACCTGACGCCCACAGCACACGAGCCCGAAAACCCGAGCCTGAGTCCTCACCGACATTGGACCGGAACTTCCTGCATGCGGCCGAACTACAATTCACGCACCCTCGCAACGGCCGTCCAATGCACCTCCAGGCTGCCCTGCCGCCGGCATTAGTGACGTTTCTCGCGCTGCTTCACGGTAACGCAAGGATCCCGAAGCCAATCGAGGAATCAGAAATCGCAGTACCATAGAAGCGAGATGAAGCTGATGTTTGGACGCGTTCGACGGGCCATGTTTTCGCAAGTTCCGCAAGGTTCGCAAATTTCGCAGATCTTGATTGCCCTGTGTGTCCTGTTATGCAGCGGAGCCTGTGCTTTGGCGCAGTCACCGGCACAGGCACCCTCGCCGGCAACGGCACCCAGCGCAGCCCCGGCCGGTGCATCGCCGGCTACGACCACCCAGACACCTGGAGGTGTCGCCGCACCGGCATCGGCGCAAAATCCAGGGTTGCAGCCGCGCGACGAATCCGCCCCGCCCGCGGCGGACACGACCACCATCACTGTGTTTTCGCGCGAAGTCAATCTTGTCTTTACCGTGACGGACGGCAAGGGGCATTTTGTCACCAATCTGCCGCAACAGCAGTTTGGGCTGCTCGACGATGGCCGCGCGCCCTCGCGTGTGGTGCGGTTTCAGCAGCAAAGCAATCTGCCGCTGCGTGTCGGCATTATGCTCGATACCTCCAACTCGATTCGTTCGCGCTTCGATTTCGAGCAGCAGGCCGCCATCGACTTTTTGCTGCAAATCCTGCGCCCTGCCGACCGTGCCTTTGTCGAAGGCTTCGATGTGCAAACCGATATCGCGCAGGATTACACGAACCGCATCGATCTGCTTGATACGGGCATTCATAAGCTGCGGCCGGGCGGTGGCACCTCGCTTTTCGATGGGCTCTATAAGACTTGCCGTGATCAGATGCTGACGCTGCGTGACAAACAGGCCGTGCGCCGCGCGCTGGTGCTCGTCTCGGACGGCGATGACGACTACAGCCGCTCGCAGGAGGCTGACGCGATCAAGATGTGCCAGCGCGCCGAAACCATCGTGTACGCGATCAGCACCAATGTCGGGCCTAGCAAGGACAAGGGCGACGATGTGCTGCAGCACATCGCCGATGCCACCGGCGGACGTGCCTTCTTCCCGACAAAGATCGAAGACATGTCGACGGGGTTCAGCAATATCGAGCAGGAGCTGCGTTCGCAGTATGCACTCGAATACGTGCCCGCAGACTTCAAGCAGGATGGGTCGTTCCGCACGATTTATCTCGTTTCGCTCGATCAGCGATACCAGGTGCATGCCCGCAAAGGGTATTTTGCCCCCCGCGCCCCGCAGTAGCCCACGCGCAAGGTTTCGCCTCCTCGCTTTTCTCTGGAAGGCACGAAACTCCTTGCCGGTGGTGCGGGTCTAATCCGTTATGTGGGCCAAGGGAGTACCGTCAACGCTTACCGCCAAAATTGCTTTTGGGATCGCTGCTGTCGCTCTCACAGGCGCGTCAGGGGCACAGGCCCCCGTGGAGCGTGTACCACCGCCCGCGGGCGCACCCTTGCCGCCCTCAGCGCTGACAGTACCCTCTGCAGTTACGGCACCCTACGCCGAGCCCCCGGGGGCTGCGGATGCCATCGCCGGGCTGACCTCACAACCGGCCACGCATACCGCCTTTACCTTTGACCGCGACATGCTGCAAAGCATGTTCGGCGCGCAACCCTTTGCGCTCAATGCCGTGACGGTGACGAATTATCGCTACCGCGAACCGGCGTTTTACGTGCCCGAAGCGCTTGCGGCGCTGACCCAGGCCTACAGCATCGCCGGTTGGAAGCACCTCGTAGAAGCGCACGTGAGCCCCCGCGAGCAGGTCACGCCGCTGAGGCCGATCACCGATCTCTGGCTGCACTTTCACGGGGCGGAGATTGACGACGTAGCCGTTTTGATCCGCGCGCCGAAGCAGATGAACCTCATTGAGGTTTCGGGCATGATGCGGCCCTTGGATCTGCTGCACCTGGGCGGGCACTTCGGGATTCCAAAGGTCGATCCCGATGCGGTGATGGTGCCCGCACCGCCGGGACGGTAAGGTGGTCTGAGCTGGGTGTATGCGGGATAGTAACGCTCACTGTCAGACCGACTCCAATACCGTATCAACTGCTAGTCGTCCGCACATCCCACAGAATTGTCATCCCGCAGCGCAGCGGAGGGATCTGCTGTTTGCTCGTGGCGGCATACGCTTCCGGTATGCAGGGCCGAGAACATCAGTACTTCGTCTACATTCTTGCCAGCCGTTCCCGAACCCGAACCCTCTACATAGGCGTGACAAATGCCTTACGTTCGCGAGTAGCACAACATCGAGAGCGCATTTCAGGTTACTTCACGGCCAGATACACTATCGGACGGCTTGTGCATGTAGAACAGTTCCAATACATCCAGAACGCGATCGCGCGAGAGAAAGCATTAAAAGACTGGAACCGTGCGCGGAAGATTGCTTTGATTGAAAGCGGGAACCCAACTTGGGAGGATCTTGCGAAGGACTGGTGAATCGTGACCCTGTGCGCAAACAGCAGATCCCTCCGCTGCGCTGCGGGATGACAACTCAAGAAGGGTGACACTCGCGAATGTAGTCCACCATCACCCAGACAGGTCATCGCTTCACAACCTCACCACCCATACCGCTCCACCTCACCCAGCAGCCTTAATTTCCGTTCCGGCGGCAAGAAACTAGCCTCCACCGAGTTCGCCGCCAGTTCGCGCATCTGGTCCAGCGAGAAGGCAAACTCCCCGTGCGCCAGCTCATACTCATCCAGCAGGTTGGCTCCGAAAAAAGGCGGATCGTCGGAATTCAATGTAACCATCAAGCCCTCTTCGAAATAGCGCCGCACCGGGTGCGCGGCCAGGGTGGGGCAACAACCGGTCCGCAGATTGCTGGTAATGTTCAGTTCCAGCGGAATCTGCCGTAGCGAGAGCACCTCGATCAGTTCCGAATCGTCTCCCGCCGTCAGTGCGTGGCCAATCCGTTCCGCGCCGATGTTCAGTGCCGCCCAGATGCTTTCCGGGCCGGCGGACTCGCCGGCATGGCAGGTGAGGTGCAGGCCGCCGGCTTTGGCCTCGGCGTAGAGCTCGCGAAAGGCTGGGGCGGGGCCGCGCACCTCGTCCCCGCCGATGCCGATACCGACCACGGACGGGTACTCGGCCTGGAGCATGGCGGCTTTGCAGAAGACGCGCTCGGCTTCGGTTGTACCAAAGTGCCGTACCGCGTCGATGAGCCAAAGTAGGCTCACGCCGAAGTCGCGCTCCCCACGCCTACGGCCGCGCTCGGCGGCGGCCATCACGGCATCCACCTCCAGCCGTGCGAAGTGGTACAGAATGCCGATGGACAGGTACACCTCGGCATGGCGAATGCCCTGCGCGGCAAGTTCGCGCACCATGTTGTAGGTGATCGTTTCGTAATCCGCGGGCGTGTGCAGCCGCTCGGTGACTGCCTTGAAGCTCATCAGAAAGCTGGGAAAATCATGGTAACGATAGACGCCGCGGGCCTGTTCGAGGGTGAGCGGCACAGGGTCGTTGGCGTAGGATAAGGCAACCAGGGTTTCCGGTGTGATGGAGCCTTCGAGGTGCAAGTGTAGTTCGGCTTTGGGAAGGCCCTGCAACCAGGCGCGGGTTTCAGTCCGGAGGTCGTCAGGGTCGACCCTGAGGGGAGTACGGGGCATCCTGCAAGCATAGCGGAGCGGAAGGGAGCCCGCCTTTTTGCCGAGCAACAGCAAAGGCCCGGCAGTTTCGCCGAGCCTTGGTGCGTCTACACCGAAACCGTTAGCTCCAGCTGCCTCTGCGGCGGCCGCCATTGCCATTGCCGAAGATCTGCAGCAGAGCGATGAAGATATTCAATGCATCGAGATAGATGCTGAGCGAAAGCTGCACGGGCGAAAGGCCCTGGCCGCCATCGCGCAGGCGCATGAAGTCAACCAGCAGAAGGACGGAGAAGATCGCCAGCGTCGCCCAGGCGTAGAGACCGGGGCTGACGAAGTGAACGAAACTGCTGAGCAGCCCGACCACGATCAACACAAGCAGCGCCCCAAAGGCATAGTTCGCGACGCGGCGATAGTCGAAGCGGACAACCTGCGCGATCAAGCCCATCGCGCCCATGCCTACCGCCGTAGTGAGCGCGGCTTGGAAGACGACCGTCTGGCCGCCCGGGAAGCGCATATAGGCATGCAGCAGGGGGCCGATCTCGACGCCCATCAGGGTCGCAAAGGCATAAAACAACACCAGCGCAAGGCTCGACGAACGGCGGCTCGCGGCGTTGATCGCAAAGATCAGGCCCATGTTGATGATGAAAATGAAGAAGATGCCGCCGCCAATGAAATCCGGGGCGATGCGCGCGCCAAAGGCGGTGAACAGAAACCCAACCGTCGTAATCCACAACACCTTGCTGAGAAGGCTGGCGGTGGAGCGGCTGTCCAGGACGCGTACCCCGCCCTGTGAAACGTCAATAGTTCTCATGAAACGATCCTACCTCGGGTGCCCGCTTCGCTGCGAAGGCTGTCGAGCCAGTATCAACACCTGAGTATTAGACGCTCAACTTGGCTCGTGGTCGCTTCATTTCGCTGCGCGATGCGGCTCTGTATCTCTCTATCGAAATGGCAATGATCAACCTCGGTCAGGCGATCCGGCCACCCCAGCGAATCCGCACGGGCGCCCCTTCCGCCAAAAGAACGTGATCGGGTTCGTGAGCCGTTAGATTTGCGAACTCCGGCCCATACCCCGCACCGAAATCGCACACAATGTCATGGGCACGGATTGGGTACACCTCCCATTGCGGGTGTTCCACCCCATATTCATCCGTTCCGCCCGAGCGCGTGGGTGTATAGCCCCAATAGTGCTCCGTGATGAACTCGGTGAGCGATCCGGACTCAATCGGCTGGGCCCTGCTGCCGGCCTCAACCGCCACGTGCTGCGGCAGGCTGCGATACCCGTTCTGTTTCAGCCGCGGTCCGCGCCAGTCATAACGCACCACCAGCGGCTTTTCCCCGTGACGCACTGCGCGCGCGTCCGGACCCTGACTGGACCAATAGTGGTCCGTCGGCGCGGTCGCGTAGGCTTCGCCGTAGAGCGCCCGTGCCAGCAACGCAATAGCGGGTTTGGGCACGAGCTCGCTAAGAAAGATCACCCCGCGGCGCGACGAGCCGTCCGGCATGGGCCGCCGCACATAGTAGCGCAGGTTGATCTCCTCAAACCGCGTATGGAACGGGGGAGGAACCCTTAACAGACGGACGCGGTCAAACAGAAAACCGACCAGCGAGACAAAGCAGCGGCCTTCAAAGAGATCGAGCTCAAGCCCGGGCGGCAATCTGCGCGCCAAGATCTCCGGGTCGACCTCATACTGCGCCATGAGAATCTTGCGCCATTCTGCGGAAAGGAACGTAAACGACATCATGCTCTTGGATGCACATTAGAGAAAACTCAGGTTTATACCTGCCAAATGACGTCCGAGAGGAAGACACTTGGCTTATGAGCGCTTTGACTGTAGCCGCTGCTCTTGGGAGGTGCGCCGATTCTCAGGCGTGCCGTGGCTACGGAGGCCGATCTGTGCTCGTTGACGCGTGACGGCTTGCCCATCGGCACCCTGCCGGTGCTTGCCGGGGAGCTCTCCGTGGAGCGCAATCCCACGCATCCGGACATGGCAAAGCTCATCGATGAGCCTGCGAAACCGTTTCTCCTCGACGCACGGCTGTTTCGGTGAGTCGATTAGCCCCGGTAAAACTCACTGCGCTTGCGGCTGTAGCTGAAGTACACGCACAAACCCACGACCAGCCAGACGAAAAAGCGCAGCCAGGTGATCATCGGCAGGCCGGACATCAGCAGCACACAGAAGATCACGCTGAGGCACGGGAAGAGCGGGCCGCCGGGGACGCGAAAGCCGCGGCGCCGTTCCGGTTGTTTGTGACGCAGCACCATCACGCCAATGGAGACGAGCACAAAGGCAAACAACGTGCCGATATTGGACAGATCCGCCAGGGTGCCCACATCGAACAGCCCGGCGGGAATGGCGACGAGCACACCCGCAAACCATGTGGCGAAAGCCGGGGTGCGGAAGCGTGGGTGCAGCTTCGAAAAAGCGTCGGGCAGCAGGCGGTCGCGGCTCATCGCGAACCACACGCGGGCCTGCCCAAGCTGAAAGACCAAAATCGACGAGATCATGCCGATCAGGGCGCCCAGCAGCACCACCAGCCGCGTCCAGCGCAGCAATGGCGAACCGGTGGCGAGCGTCAGACGCTTCAGCGCGTTGACCACAGGCGCGGCGTCGCCGATCACCGTGCGCCAGGGCACGATGCCCGTCAGCACCAATGCCACGCTGGTGTAGAGGATCGTACAAACAATGAGCGTGGCGATAATACCGACCGGCACGTCGCGCTGCGGATTTTTGCACTCTTCGCTCGCGGTCGACACCGAATCGAAGCCGATATACGTAAAAAAAATGATGGAACCGCCGGCCAGCACCCCCGACCAGCCGTTCGGCGAAAACGGATGGTAGTTGGTGGGGTGAATGAAGCGCAGGCCCACGAAAACAAAGACCAGGATCGCGACCAGCTTGATCAACACCATGATGTTGTTGGTGCGGGCCGACTCGCGGATGCCGCGTACCAGCACCATCGTGAGCAAAATCACGATGAGAAACGCCGGGATATTGAAGCCGAAGTGCCATCCGGGCGCGTAGATATCCCGCCCGCCGAGGTCCTGCAGCCCTTGCGGCAGAAATGCCGGGGAAAGCCATTTCGGGCTCAAACGCAGCCCCAGCCAGTCGAGCAGATCGACCAGATGCGCCGCAAATCCCACGCTGACGCTCATGTTGGAGAACGCATACTCCAGAATGAGGTCCCAGCCGATAATCCATGCCACAAGCTCGCCCAGCGTGGCGTAGGTGTAGGTGTACGCGGAACCGGCGATCGGAATCATGCTCGCGAGCTCGGCATAACAAAGGCCCGTGCAGCAGCAGACGACCGCGACCAGCATCATCGAAAGCGCCAACGCGGGCCCCGCGCCCGGCCGGCCCGCCACGTGCCCTGCGCTGCCATGGAGCAACCCCCAGGCAAGATCCACCACGGGCGATTCCGTCCACTGGGCTGACTTGACGGGATTGCCGCCAATAGCCGTGCCGATGACGGTAAAAATGCCGGCCCCGATGACCGCCCCGATGCCCAGCGCCGTCAACGACACCGGCCCCAGGGTCTTGCGCAGCGCGTGTTCCGGGCGCTCGCTCTCGTGGATCAGCTTGTCGATGGATTTGGTGGCAAAGATTTGTCGCGGCAGGGCGGTGCTGTCCTTCCCGTGGTGCATCTGCATGGATCGGTTACAGGGATTGTATGGGACAACCGCGATTTTGCTTGCGTGACGCCGGCCGGCTGCCCAAAAAGGCTCCCGAGGACACGGTCATGGATCATCCCCCTTGAATCCTCACCTCATGGAAACGTCAAACTAGAGCGGATTTGCTGGTGGTGTCGAGCCGAGAGGAGCGAAAGCAAACGCAGATTCCCTTCGGGATGACAACAAAGGGCCCCAGTAGCTAGATCGCTAGCGCTTCGCGGTTCGAAGAATCAAAGCCCTTCGAGCACCTCACGCAGAATCTCGTCGGAAAGCTCCTGGTCATCCACCACCCGCGCCAGCAGCACGGCGCCAACCAGGGCGGCCAACGCGTGGATGGCCTGTTTGCGCGCACGGCGTCGCGGCGACCAGGGGAAATGCTCGCTCATTTTGCCGATAAGGTCGCGTACATAGCTCGTCACCACCGCGCGGGCTTTGGGAACACCACGAAAATCCGTTGCGAGCGAGGCCATAATGCAGCCCGCTCCGGGATTGTCGCGATGCAGCGAACTTAGATACTCCCGATACATTGTTTGCTTGCCTTCCGGCGAAGCCTCGTAGCGGTCCACCTCCGCCAGCGTGCTTTGCGAGGCATGTTCCAACGCCTCCGCCAGCAGCTCCTCTTTCGAATCGAAGTGGTTATAGAAGGAGCCGTGGGTGAGGCCGGTTGCGGTCATGATTTCACTGATGCTCGCGCCGGAAAAGCCGCGTTCGCGAAACAAACGCGCCGCCGATTGAAGCGCCCGCGTGTGCTTTTCCGCCGTTTCGGATGCTGGATAGCGCATAGCCATATCTTACGAGGAAACGGCTTCACGACGATCTCTCTTGACAAGAAACCTGATCCATAACATGCTTGCCTTAACAGGATGCCTGATGACCATAAGGCTTAATGGTACTGCCGGCGGCAGTCGCATGGTGCGATCGGCTCAGAGCGTCCAGTAACGGCAACGAATCGAAGGAGAAGGCATGAGCGAGCACCGAAGCGAGGCAAGTATCAGCGCAAACGGCAAGGCAGGGCTGGGAACGGCAGTGGTGACGGGAGCTTCTTCCGGGATCGGCAAAGTGTATGCAGAGCACCTGGCACAGCGGGGATACGACCTCCTGCTGGTGGCCCGCCGGGCGGACAGGCTTGAGGCGCTCGCCAAGGAACTTCGTGAACGCGCAGGGGTAACGGTACGCACGTTGGCCGCCGATCTCGCCCATACGGGCGAGCTCGAAACCGTCGCGGACGCGATCGCGAACGACCCAGGAATCACCCTGTTGGTCAACAACGCCGGCACCAACAAGGCCGGCATGCTCGCGGAGGCCAATTGGCCGGAGCAGGCGGCCATGATCCAGGTCAATGTGGTTGCGTTGGCCCGTCTCACGGTAGCCGTGCTGCCCGGTTTCAAGGCGCGCGACCGGGGCGCCATCATCAATATCGGCTCGGTTGTGAGCTTCTACAGCTACCCCGGCGTCACGACCTATAGCGGAACAAAGGCTTTTGTACTCAACTTCACGCGGGGTTTGCAGGCTGAGCTTGCAGGCAGCAAAATCATTGTCCAGTTCGTCGCGCCGGCCGCGACGGAGTCGGAGATCTGGGAGGTCGGCGGCATGCCGCTGTCCAATCTGCCGCCGGAGGTCGTAATGACCACGGATGCTTGCGTCAAGGCATCGTTGCAGGGTTTAGATATGGGCGAGGCCATGACCCTGCCGTCACTCCATGACGCGCAACTGCTCGCCCACTATGAGGCGGCAGGCATGAATGTACTGGCCGCGTCACAGATCGGCCAACCCGCGCCCCGGTACCTCGTGGCTCAGTGAGCCGACAGAAAATATGGCGGCCGTGGCGTGGCGTCCGCAGAAAGGCCGAGCACAGGCAGGCCGAGCACAGAAAGGGTGAGGCTCAGGCCCCACCCTTTCCGCTCTTTGCTATTTCGGACTTATCCTGCTGCGATTAACGCTTCGATGCGCCGCGGGTGGCCTTCTTCATCTTCTGCTTGTGCTCGCCGCGAGCCCAGGTACGGGCGGTTTTGGGGGTGGCCTTTTTGCGGGCAGCGCGCTTGATCTTCTTGCGCTCCGTGCGGTCGGTGATCTTGGTGGTATTTGCCATGTGCTCTTCCTGGAAACTGAATTGGTCGGTAAACCCATCTTTGGGACCTTAAAACTGTCGCGAAGATCGGGCACCCGGGTCGTACTGTAGCGAATCCTGTGGCGGCGGTCTGCCTTTACGACAGCCGTTCAAGCTGGGCGAACTTTTCCACCAGCTTTTTTACGCCGTGCCCTGTAAAGGATACCGTAATCTTGGCGTCTTCGCCGTCGCCTTCGCGCCCCACGATCATGCCTTCCCCATATTTGGGGTGCCGCACGCGCGTATTTTTCCCCAGGCCGGTGCGCCCAGTGGGGGCGGGGATATCCATCTTGGGGCGGCCGGGGTAGCGTTTTTCGCCGAGCGCATAGCCGTTTCCCCCGCCGGTGGGTCCCTTGCCACCCTTGCCGAAAAAAGCAGCGGTGTTGTCCAGCGGCCCGGAGCCAGCGCGGGGCGCGGCTGCACCGAAGCGCTGCGAGGCGTACTGACGGGCGGCTCCGGCTTTGCCGGACTCCTGCGATTCGTCCTCATAGCTGTAGTGGCGCTCGCCGTTCTCCTCGCCACCCTGGCCAAACCGCCGTCGCCCATCACCGCGCTGCGGATACGGCGTCGCATACGCGTTGCCATAGCTCAGCGCGCCGCCCTCGCCCTGGCCGAAGCCGGGCGAACCGAGGTCTTCACATAGCTTCGAGGGCACCTCTTCGAGGAACCGTGAAGCCACCGTGGTCTCGGGCATGTCGTTGCCATAGCGGCGGCGATAGCGCGCCCGCGTCATCAGCAGCGTGTCCATGGCGCGCGTCATGCCGACATAGCAAAGCCGGCGTTCTTCTTCCATCTGCGTCGGATCGGTGATGGAGCGCGAGTGCGGAAACAGGCCCTCCTCCATGCCGGCGAGAAACACGAGCGGAAACTCCAGGCCCTTGGCTGCATGCAGCGTCATCAGCGTCACGCGGGCCTCGGCCGAGTACTGATCCGCATCCGAAACCAGCGCCGCATGATCGAGAAACTCATGCAGAGTCTCGCCGCGGCTGGTCGCATCCTGCGCAGCATTGGCGAGTTCCTTCAGGTTTTCAATGCGGCTGAAGGCCTCGGGCGTGCCCTCTTCTTCAAGTGCGCGCAGATAGCCGGAGCGCTCATTGAGAAACTTGATCAGCTCCGGCAAGGTGGCCGGGTCGCCGGGTTTGCGGAAGGCGCGGGCGTCGGCTTCGTTGGCAGCTTCGTGATCGCCCTCCTGTGCGGCAACGATGCGGTCGAGCCGGGCCTTGTTCTGTTCGCGAATGCGGTCGGAGGCAGATTGCTTCAGGGGGACGGGGGCGAACGGGTTGAAGCTGGCGAGACCGTCTTCTGTCGCGCTTTCCCGCTTCAGATTGTCATCCTGAGCGGAGCGACGGATTTGCTGTTGGTTCGCCGCGGTGGAATGCCCCTTGGCAAGTTCGGTATTTTCCGCCGCAATCGTGCTGATCTCTTCGCTGGGACCGAAGTCGAAGCCGAAGTTGAAGCTGGTATCGAAGTCGGAGTTGGCGTCGTTGGCCGTGACCGTCGGCGGCGCGGGCTCATTCGCGCCGAAATCGAAGCCGAAGTTGAAAGAGTCGTCTTCCGGCGCCTGATCGGCTTCGCGAAGTACAGGGGGCTCTCCGCTTCCGCCGTTGTCCTTCAGTCGAGATAACACGTCTAGTTCAATGGCAGCAGACTGTAAATCTGCTGCGTCTCCCGCGGCGAACTCCGGTTGCACATCGGCCGCCAGCTTCTCCGCAAAGTCAGGCCCCAGCATCGCCCTGGCATCTTCGATCAGCTTGCGAAAGCCGGCCAGCGCCGTCAGCGCGCGCGCGGGCAGCAGTTTGTCCGCGATGGCACGCTCGACGGCGTCCCACGTGCTCATCCCGGTGCCGAGCGCCATGCGCTCCAGCGTCTCCATCGTGGTTTTGCCGATGCCGCGCGGCGGCGAGTTCACCACCCGGCCCAGCGCCACCGAGTCATGCGGATTTTGCACCAGCTTCAGATAGCTGAGCAGGTCCTTGACCTCCGCGCGATCATAGAAGCTGAACCCCCCCACCATGTGGTACTGGATGCCGTAACGGCGCAGCGCTTCTTCCACCAGGCGCGACTGCGAGTTGGTGCGGTACAGCACCGCGCACCGCGGCAGATCCTCGGTTTCACCTGCGGTCTTCAGGTATCGATTCACCTTGTCGGCGATGAAAATGGCTTCACCTTCGCCATCCGGAGCCTCATACAGCCCGATCAGCGATCCACCCTCACGCGAGGTCCACAGGTTTTTGCCCTTGCGCTGCGTATTTTGCGCCACCACCGCGCTCGCGCCTTCCAAAATCACCTGCGTCGAACGGTAGTTCTGCTCCAAGCGAATCGTCTGCGCGGCCGGGAAGTCCTTTTCAAACTCCAGGATGTTGCGGATATCCGCGCCGCGCCAGGAGTAAATCGACTGATCCTCATCGCCCACCACGCACACATTGCCGTGCGAGCCGAGCAGCTTCATCAGCTCATACTGCGGGCGGTTGGTGTCCTGGTACTCGTCGATGAGCAGGTAACGGTACTTGCGGTTGTACCGCTCGCGCACCTCGGCCGAGCTCTTCAGCAGCCGCACCGCCTCCAGCAGCAGATCGTCGAAATCCAGTGCGTTGGCCTTGAAAAGCTCGTCGCGGTAGATCTTGAAGATGTGCGCGATCTTTTCTTCCAGAGGGTTTGTGGAGGCGAGGAAGTACTCCTGCGGGTCGATCATGTGGTTCTTCGCCCACGAGATGCGGCCCAGCGCCACGCGCGGTTTCAGCTGTTTGTCGTCGATGCCCAGCCGTTTCAGCGCGGATTTCACGACCGCCTGCTGATCGTTCTCGTCATAGATGGCAAAGGTGCGGGTCAAGCCTTTGCCGTTCACGCGCAGGGCTTCAATATCGCGCCGCAGCGCCCGCACGCAGAAGCTGTGAAATGTCGCCAGCGTCGGTTTGGCAAGGGAACTGTGGCCCAGGATCTTGTCGACGCGCTCCTGCATCTCCTTGGCTGCCTTGTTGGTGAACGTCACCGCCAGAATGGCGTCCGGGCTCACGCCGCGCTGCTCGATCAGATAAGCGATGCGATGCGTGATGACGCGGGTTTTGCCCGAACCGGCGCCCGCCAGCAGCAGCACCGGGCCGTCCACGGAGACAATGCCCTCCTGCTGCTGCGGATTCATATTGGCAAGAAGATCGCCCACCCTTCCATTCTACGGCGGGGAGTCTGCAGCGTTTCTCCACCGCCCTGCCTCGGTTCTGGGAGAGCCCGAGTTCCAAAATGGAAATGCGGTAAACATCTGAAAAGAAAAGCTAAAAAACAACAGAACCTTTCCCTCGCCGCTGCGTATAGCAAGAGGTGCCTGTTTTCTTCTGAACCATGGCAGAGGAACATCGGCACTGTTTCACAAAGGAAAAGAGGCAGTATATGAATCATCGTCTTATTGCAGCCGCCATGGCTACATCTATCTCCGTGCTTGGAACGCCCAGCTTGTTGGCCGCACAAAGCCCCGCCGCGCAGAATCTTGTTGCTCCCGCCGCTGGCACCACCAGCGCAGCGCGCACCTCCACCGGCAAGCCCGTGAAGGTAAAAACGGTCAGCTTTACCCTGCGGAACGATGCAGGAACGCCGTTGACCGTCGCCGCCGGCGACCAGCAGTTCACCGTGCAGCCCGGCAAATCGCTCGTGCTGAAACTGCAGGAGGGCATCACCATCACAACCGTGAACGCAACCGCGCACGCCGCGGCGGGTGGCATCCTGACCACGGTTTCGAGCACGCTCCAGGGCAACACGCTGGCGATCAGCTAACACTGTGTACTGCAGCGCCGGTTAGTGCACGATTCCTTCCGGCGCTTCTGTGACGCGGACGGCAGGGCTCCACCATGGTGCCTTGCCGTCTGTTGCAGTTCGCTACAGCGATTCGGCCTACCTATCACCTTTCGCGCCCACCATCCCCAGAACGGTACCCTGCTCCGCGCGAAAGATGCATCGGCAGTACGCCGGGCGCGCCCTAGAATCGGGGACGCATGGTTCGCTCTGCCCCGGCCAAGGCCCCTCCCGCATCGGCTGCACGTGTGGTCTTCCTCACGCGCGATCCCGTGGTGCATCAGCAGGGCGGCAGCACAACGTACGCACTCGGCCTGCTCGGTCTGTTGCGAGCGCAGGGCGCGCAGGTGACCCTGGTAGCGACCTCGGCCTACAGCCGTTCGCCGCGTTTATTCTTCCGCCTGCGTGCCGCGCCGCCGCCGGGCGTGGCGCTGTGCTTTCCCGGCTATCTCCGGCTCGGCACCTGGTATCTCTGCCCTTGGCGTCCGAAGGCATGGGCGCGGCTGCTGGCGCGTGCGGCGCCTCGCCTGGGGGCACGCTGGCCCCGGCTCCTCTTTGTACGCGGTTGGCTGGAAACGCTGTACGGTCCCGCGCTCTACACCGGCGCCTGGGACCTCACCATACCCACGGTCGCCGAGGGCAGGATCGCCTCGCGTGAAGCCCAACTGGCAGGAGCTACCGTCGTTGTGGCAAATTACGCCTTCTGGGGGCCTTTGCTCGGGCATGGCAGCCTTGGCCGGCGCCGCACCGCCATCCTGATGCATGATCTGCTGTCCGCACGGGCGCATCGTTTTCTGGAAGCCGGTTTGCCGCTCGATTGCCCGCCGATCGAGACAGCCGAGGAGATGCGCTGGCTCTCCTCCACGCACACCGTGCTTGCCGCCCAGGAGCGCGAGGCCGAGACGATCCGTGCGGCGGTCTCCTCCCCCGTGCTGGTCACCCCGGTAGCGCTTACGCCCCGTTCCTTGGACCAAAAGCAGATCATCGCCGGCCGCTGCTTGTTCGTCGGCTCCAACATTGTCCCGAATCAAACAGGGCTCTCGTTTTTGCTCGATGCCGTCTGGCCGCAGGTGCGTGCCGCCGTGCCCGGGGCAACGCTTGCCGTCGCGGGCGGCATCGGGCAGCGGCTCGGGTCTTGGGATGCTGCCCGGCTTGCCTCGTTGGGCATCGAGACACTCGGCCTGGTGCCGTCCCTTGAGGCTGAATACGCGCGAGCCGCCGTCTGCCTTGTGCCTTTGTTAGTGGGCAGCGGCATCAAAATTAAGCTCTTGGAAGCATTGGCCTTCGGGAAGGCCGTCGTTTCGACCCCCATCGGGGTACAGGGCCTTGAAGCCTGGGCGCACGAAGCGATGGAGGTAGCCGACGATGCAGCCACGTTCGCGGCGGCCATCGTTCACCTGCTCACAAACGCAGCCGGGCGCCGCGCCCGGGAAGCTGCCGCACTGCGGCTGACAGAAACGCACCTCGGCGCAAGCCGTCCGCTCGACCCCGCCTTTGTCGCGGCTGTGCTGTGAGCCTTTACAGCGGATCAAAGGTAACGACTTGCGCGTCGCAACCCTTCAACCCCTGGCAGCGGATCGGCTCGAGTGCTTTGTTGAAGCATGCTTCAACAGCGGTCACATGGCTCGCATTGCAGCTTAAGGACAGGCTGCCCCTTGGAAAGGCAGGGTTGGCCAGGTACAGCATGTTCATCGTGTACAGGGTGGTGTAGGTACGGCTGCTGTGCATGCCGATTAGCGGCAGCGGCATGGTGAACTGCGCAAAGGCCTGGTGCGCCGCCTGAAAGTAGGAAGCCACCGCCAGGCCGGAGCAGGTTCCGTGCTTGCTCCACTCGTGCTGGATGAGGTCCATGTCGGGGGTGATGTCGAGATTGCGGGCAAGGTCTCCTGAGGCCGGCGTTTGTGCGCAAAACTGCGGCCAGGTGCCGTTGTTGTTTTGCGGCCACAGTCCGTGCACTGCAAACCCGGCTTGCGGCCGGCAACTCGCCGAGACATCCTTGATCGACGAACAGAAGGACGGCCCCCAGGCCATGTCGAGCAGAAAATAGTCGAACTGGCCGGGTGTGTTCACGGCCGACGCCGCCCGAGTGTTTTGCCCATGCGCATCCATCGCCGCGGGCGATTGCGCGTGAAGGCAAACGGCGCTCACGACCGTCAGCAAAACGAAAGTGGAAGCAGACCAACGCATGGGTATGAACTCGGAAGGGCACGGAGGGACAATTCTTCCGCACCTCCTCGTTGTGATGCGTGACCTTGCGGCTGTGTATGCTTTGCCGAGACTGTGTATGCTTTGCCGATGGAGAGCACACAGCCGCCCGCCGGAAGCAGCAGAAAGCCCCATGGCAAAGAGCTGGCAGTTTTCTGTGCCGCCGCCGATGGCCTCCAGCCGGTGTACCGCACCGTGGCCAGGGAGCTCGGCCACGCGATGGCCGCACGCGGCGTCGGTTTGATCTACGGCGGGGCCGCCGTCGGCCTGATGGGTGCCGTCGCGGACGCGGCACTGGCAGCCCGCGGCCGCGTGGTGGGCGTGATCCCCCAGGTGCTGGTCGACATGGAGGTCGTCCACGGGGGCGTACGCGAGCTCCACGTGGTGGACACGATGCACACCCGCAAACGCCTGATGGGTGAGTTCGCCGACGGATTCTTAGTGATGCCCGGCGGCTTTGGCACCCTTGAAGAGCTTTTCGAGGTTCTGGCCTGGCAAACGCTCAAACTGCACGCCAAACCTGTGGTGCTGCTCAACGTGGCCGGTTTTTACGACACGCTTCTGACCTTTCTTGATGTTTGCGAGCGCGAAGGCATGCTGCGCGGCAATCGCGGCGCGCTGCTGGTGGCTGGGAGCGTGGAAGAAGCGCTTGCGCTGTCTCTGCCTGGCATCTGACAGGACATAATCCCCGGCTCGCGACATTTCCACAGCGAGAAGGCGTGTTGCAGAGGCAACACGGGAGCCTGAGGCAACGTCCTAAGAAGCGAAGAGAAAGCGAATAGCTGGATGCGTCCGGCAGCCGAGGGACCAATGAGCGAGCGTACCGTAGAACTCGATGAACCGATCATGGATGAGCAAAGCCAGGCCTTGCAAAACGCCGTGGAGCGTGCCGAGCGCGCCGAGGCCGAGTTGGCGAAGCTGAAGACGAAGGGCACCCAGACGGGAGCATCGGCCTCGGCAAAGAAAGATCAGACGTCTTCTGGGAGCCATGCATCGTCCGCAAGCCATGCGTCTTCTGCGAGCCATGCATCGTCGTCCGCATCCGCAGGCCGCGCAAAAGCCGCAGGGGCTGACACCGATGCTGCCGAAGCGATTGCGCCAAAGGGCACCAGCAGCACAGCCCGCCCAGACCCCACCGGCAAGCATCTTGTCGAGCCCGGCTCAATGGACGCGCGCAAGCAGCCGGCGTCCCAGTCGCCCGAAGGTCATGCTGTCGGCGAGCCGGAAACGCACGGCATCGAAGCCCTGCGTGAAGACACTATGATGGCGCATCTGCTCGATGCTCTGGGGCGCGGTGAAGATATCGGCCATTACGGCCGGCTCACGTTTGCCATGATCGCGCGGCACTTCCTGAGTGACGCCGAAGTACTCGCCGAGTTGACGCGTGATGGTGATTTTTCAGAAGAACAGGCTCGGCAGATGCTGGTCCAGGTCGAGGGCCGGGATTACTCCCCACCGCGCCGCGAGCGCATTCTCGAATGGCAGGCCGAGCAGGAGTTCTCCATCATTCCCGACCGGCACGATCCCGATTGCGGCAACGTCTACAAGAGCCTCCGCTTCCCGAAGCAAACCTACAGCCACATCGGCCATTACCAGGAGGAAAAGACGGAAAGCTAGAGGCGGAAAGCCAGATTAGGGATGGGGAGGTAGGAAGCTAGAGCCATAGCCTCTTAACCATAGAGCGAGGTACGGTTTTCCCTGTTCCGCCTGTGATCCTGAAGCCCGGACCTTTCCGGTCACTTAGCGCCAACGCCGCGTTCAATACCAGCCTGGGCCGCAAGGCCCAGGTCTGCATGCCAAGCATGTTCAGGGCTGAAGGCCCGATCTACATTCAGGCCGATCGTCTCCAGGTCGGGTTTTCCCCTCCTCACCGGCATAACCTCCCCAAATCTGGGCGTTGCGGCCCCGGCTGTTTGAGTACGCACTTTCGATCGAAAAGACCGCCCTCGTTGACAAGCCGCTCTATGACCAACCTCGGTCGAGTACGAAAAGTCCACGCCCCCTTAGAATGGGAAGATGTCGTTGCCGGCTTCGCTGCCCTTTCGTTTCATCTGGCTCGTAGCCGCCTCGACAATTGCGGGCGTCATGAACGCCATGGCCGGTGGGGGTTCATTTCTCTCCTTTCCCGCCATGTTGGGCATGGGTGTGGCGCCTGTGCAGGCCAACGCCACCAACACGGTCGCCCTCTGGCCGGGCCAGCTCACGTCCCTTGCCACCCTGCGCGGCGATGTGCGGCGCGATCTGCTGCCGACGGTGCTGGTCACCTGTGTGCTTGGCGGCGTGTCCGGCGCGGAGGTGCTGCTGCATACGCGGCAAACGACATTTCTGCGACTGATTCCCTGGCTGATCCTCGGCGGCACCGGCATCTTCGGCATCTCCGCTCCTGTCTCACGCTGGCTGCGCGCGCGTGCCGGTACCCCCGACAGCTATGCCGCAAGGCCGATCTCCTGGCTGCCTCTGGGCCTTTGCCTGCTGCCGATCACGTTCTACATCGGCTACTTCGGTGCGGGCGGCGGCTTCATGGTGATGACCGTACTCGCGCTGTTTGGCATGGAAGAGATGCACGCGTTGAATGCGATGAAGGTGGTCGCGGCATGCGTGTCGAATCTTTGTGCGATCTTCACGTTCATCTTCCAGGGTGCCGTTGAGTGGCGCTACTGCCTGCTCAGCATGTTATTTGCGGCGCTGGGCGGCTGGCTCGGCGCGCGCTTTGCCCGGCGCGTGAATGGCGGCGTGCTGCGCGCCATGGTCGTGGGCATCGGCTGTGTCATCGCAGGATATTTCTTCTACAGGCAGGCGCACGCGTGATGGATGCGCAGAGGATCACCCAAACGGCGACGCATCCAATGCGCAGGCCCGTCATCGACGCCATCGGCTACTGTGCCGCCTGTCTCACGACGATCTCCTTTCTGCCCCAACTCCTGCGCGTGCTCAAGACACGGTCCGCGCGGGATATCTCGCTCGGCATGTTTTCCATCTTTACGCTGGGCACGCTTTGCTGGCTCCTCTATGGCCTGCTTCTGCACGCCGTGCCGGTGTTTCTTGCCAATGGCGTGACGTTGCTGCTATCCGGCGCCATCCTTTTTCTTAAACTGCGCTTCGACCGCAATGCAACGCGCCCTCAGCAACCCGGCGATGCGCCGCGCTGACGCCAACGAAAGGAAAGCCACATGAGTCACGACGGTGTGCAATTTATCAGTGCCGAAGAAGCCGCAGCCGATGCGGAGCGGGAACGTCGCCGCCTGACAGGCGAGGCCATCCGGCCGGCCAAGGTGCGGGTCGATAAAACCGGCGGCACCGGCGTCACCATCGACTGGCGCGACGGCCACCAAAGCCACTGGAACTTTCGCTGGCTGCGCGACGCCTGCCCCTGCGCGACCTGCCATGAAGCGCGCGAGAAGGAGGGCCGTCCGGCGGGTGTCCCCAAAGCGAAACCCGCGTCCCTGTTGCCGATGTACGAAGCACCAGTCCGGCCGCTCGATGTCGAGCCAGTCGGCAAATATGCCCTGCGTTTCCGCTGGAATGACGGGCACGAATCAGGGCTGTATTCGTGGGATTATCTGCGCAATGTTTGCGACGATGGGGCGCAGCGACAAGGCAATCCATAGAAGATTCGAATGTAGTCCCAGCGCTGAAAGCGCGCCCTATACCAGCCTGGGCCGCAAGGCCCAGGTGATGGATTGCGTGCAGGCGAGGGCTGAAGGCCCGACCTACAGTGCTTGCCGAGCTTATCGGGCGGGCCTTCAGCCCTCGTCATGAATCGGCACGCATTCCTGGGCCTCGCGGCCCAGGCTGGTATAGAACGCGCCGTTGGCGCTACACAAATCACGAGGTGCCTGCCGCGCCAAGCAGAATACCGAGGTCCTTCGCTACGCTCAGGATGACAAGGGAATGGATGTCAGGCCAGAACTATAGCTTTACCAGCTCCGGCAGCTCCGGCGTGGCCGCCAGCAGCTCCTGCGTATAGGCTTCGCGCGGATGTTCGCACACCTGTTGCCACGTGCCCTCCTCCACCAGTTGGCCGCGCTGCAACACCGCCACGCGGTGGCAAAGATACCGCACCAGCGGCATGGAGTGCGAGATGAACAGGCAGGTCAGCCCATGGCGCACCTGCAGGTCGCGCAGCAGATTGATCACCTGCGCACCAACCGAAACATCGAGCGCGCTCACCGGTTCATCGAGCACCAGGAGCTCCGGCCGCAGCGCCAGCGCACGGGCAATGTTGATCCGCTGCCGCTGGCCACCCGAAAACGCATGGGGGTGACGCGGCAGGGCATTGGCTTCGAGTCCGACCTCGGCCAGCAGAGCCGTAAGCCGCGCCTCCAGGCCCTCCGGTGGACGTTCGTTGTGGATGTGGAAGGGTTCGGCGAGCGACTGCCGGACGGTCATGCGCGGGTCGAGCGCGGCGTACGGGTCCTGAAAGACAAAAGCAAGCCGCCGCCGCAACCGGCGCAGGGCGCGCGGGCGTACCTGCAATAGATCCAGGGTTTGGGGCGGGCTATGTGCGTCGCCGGCGTCCAGTGTCGTCCGGTAGGTAATCTCGCCGGCCGTCGGTTCAATCAGCCGCAGCAGCATGCGCGCCACGGTGCTTTTGCCGGAGCCTGATTCACCCACCAGCCCCAGCGTTTCACCGCGCCGCAGGGCCAGGGAAACGCCATCGACGACCCGCGTGTTGCCGTAAATCTTCACCAGGCCGCGCGCTTCGAGCATCGGAAGGTCCTGGGTGGCAGATATGGACGGGTTCACGATACCAGAGTAGAGGATGGCGCGCTCGATCGGTGTCCAACGTACGCCAGGTCAAACAGGATGACTTTTTGCAACTACATTCACAGAACTAAGCTGGTCGGGTCGAATGACAGAGTTGGCGTAGCAAAGCGCCCTCAACTAACTCGTCTCACTGAAGATCAACTCCCAACCGACGGCAGTCTTCTCGAAGATTTCCGTAAACGTCCCTTCCGCATCGCCGCCATTCTTCTTTGTGCGCTGCAGGTGGTAGTGCCCGGTGGCGAGGGCAAAGGCCGGTCCCAGCTCGCGTACCTGCACCTCCGTCTGGTCGAGATGGCCCATGGCTTCCTTGCCCGCAAAAGCGATGTGGTAGGCCGAGCGAATATTCGACAGGCCGCGCACCGGCCCATTCAAGACGGCTTCGGTGTCCCTGGCATCTTTGAAATGCGAGAGGTAGACATCGAGATCGCCGTTGTTCCACGCCTTTTCCTGCGCAATCACCACTTTGGTGACATCCAGCTGGATGCGGCTGGCCGTGTACAGCTGATCGGGCGCCTGCGCAACGAGCATGGGACACAACAGGGGGGAGCAGGACAACACAAGCGACAGGGAAAAGACCGGGAAACAGCGCATGGGGAGATCGTCTCGCGTCTCATCATAAAAGACGGATGAGGGGATGATATTGAGCGCACGGAAATATCGTCCGCGCCTGGGCTAGCGCCCACCTGCCATCGGCGCCTGGGGCGTGCCGGTGGTATCGTCCCGCACAATCTTCCAGCCGGCCGCGGTCTGTTCCAGCACAAGCAGGAAGAAGCCATCGGCATTGCCGCCGCCGGCAACCGTCCGTTCCAGGTGAAAGTGGCCCGTAGCCGTGGCAAACTGCGCGTCCAAGGGCTGCACGGCGAGCTGCGAAAAGGTAAGTGTGCCCATCTTCTCGCGGGTGGGATAGCGCGCCTTGTAGCCCGCCAGCATGCCGGAGTAGCCGTGTTCGACCGTGCGGCCGATAAACAGGATGTCGGGTGCATTCTTGTAGCCCGTAGCGAACGCGTCCAGATCCCCGCGGTTCCAATCGGCGGCCTGGTGCTGCAGAAGCGCGGTGATGGCGGCGGTGCTATCGCGCCCTTGCGCCCCCGCAGGAACAGCCATGGCGAACAGCAAAAGCGGGCAGAAAGCGGCGAGGCGGAAAAGACCCATTCGGAAACTCCTGACAGCCAAAACGTACAACGTACAACCTAGAACGTACAACCTAGAACGTACAACCCAAAAGCTACAACCCCGCACGGACGCCACGCCTACAATGAAGCTATGCCCACGCGCGAAGTGCACGCGGTTTGCACGCTGGACTGCCCCGATTCCTGCGGTGTGCTGGTCACGGTAGACGAGCTCACCGGCCGTGCCGTGAAGGTGGGGGGCGATCCCGCGCATCCGGTCACGCGTGGATTTCTGTGCGGCAAGGTGGCCAAGTATCTGGACCGGGTGTATTCGCCCCAACGCCTGCTGTACCCCATGCGCCGGCGTGCCGGCGTGCCCAAAGGACCGCTGCCGCAGGGTCGCGAGGCCGAAGCCTTCGAACGCATCTCGTGGAACGAGGCGCTGGACGCCATCGCCGCGCAACTGCACGCCATCAGCACCGAGCACGGCCCCGAGAGCATCCTGCCCTACAGCTACGCAGGCACCATCGGGCAGCTCGGGTATGGCTCCATGGACCGGCGGTTTTTTCATCGCTTGGGGGCTTCGCAGCTCGACCGCACCATCTGCGCGAGTGCGGGCACGGCCGCGCTGAATGCCGTATACGGCACGCGGCTCGGCACCCCGCCACAGGACTTCGCGCATGCGGGTCTGATCCTCGCCTGGGGCGCCAACATCCACGGCAACAACATCCACCTGTGGCCCTTCATTGAGCAGGCCCGGCGCAATGGGGCCAGGCTGGTGGTCATCGATCCGTACCGCACCCGCACCGCCGCATTGGCTGACGAATGGCTGGCCATTCGTCCCGGCACCGATGGGCTGCTCGCCCTGGCGATGCTGCATGTCCTGTTCCGCGATGGCTATGCGGATGAAGCGTATCTCGACGCCTGCACGGAGGGCTGGCGCGACCTGCGCGACCATGTCCTGCGGCCGGAGCACGCGCCCGCGCAGGCAGCCGCCATCACCGGGATCGATGCCGTGGTCCTGGAGCGCCTCGCACAGGCCTACGGGCAGGCCGGGCACGAGGGCCGCGGACCGGCGGCCATCCGGCTCAATTACGGCATCCAGCGCAGCGAAAACGGCGGCACCGCGGTGCGTGCGGTCGCCATGTTGCCGCTGGTGACCGGTGCGTGGCAGCAACGCGGCGGTGGCCTGTTGCTTTCGACCTCGGGGGCCTTTCCGTTCAACACCAAAAAGCTGCACCGGCCGGAGCTCATGCTGCAAAGCTCCCTCCGTCGGCCGGCGCGCACCGTCAACATGAACCAGCTCGGTGATGCGTTGACCGCGTTCACCGACCCGCCCGTGAAGGCGCTGTTTGTCTACAACTGCAACGCCGCGGCGGTGGCGCCCGACGCCAACCGCGTGCTCGCCGGGCTGCGGCGGGACGATCTGTTCACGGTCGTGCACGACCAGTTCTTCACCGACACCACCGACTACGCCGACGTCGTGCTGCCCGCCACGACCTTTCTGGAACATCGTGAGCTGATGGGGGCCTACGGGCACTACACCGTGCAGCTCTCCGAGCAAGCCATCGCGCCGCTGGGCGAAGCGCGGCCAAACCCGTGGATTTTTGCTGCGTTGGGCCGGCGCATGGGTGGGCTGATGGGCTTCGAGGAACCCGCGTTCGAAGACACTGACGAGGATCTGATCGCGCAGGCGCTCGACACGCCGCATCCGTGGATGGCCGGGATCACGCCGGCAGCGCTGGCCGGCGCCAAGCAGATGCCGCTTGCCCTGCCACAGAACGAGCGCGGCGAGACCTTGCCGTTCAGCGATGCAAGCTGGTTCGGCACGCCGAACGGCAAAGCCGCCCTGCTGCCGGTGCCGGTCTGGCAAGCACCCGCCGAATCCCGGAATGGGCACGGTTCTTCGGCAGATCAACCAGCGGCTGCACCGTTTCCGCTCGAATTTCTCTCCCGCAAGGCCGACAACTACATGAACACGACCTTCGCCAACCTGCCCGGACACCAGGCCATGGAACGGCGCACGGCAGGCATTCTCGAAGTGCACCCCGCGGACGCCCTGCCGCGTGGCATTGCAACCGGGGATGCCGTGGACGTATGGAATGCACGTGGGCGGATCGAGTTGATCGCTCGCGTGGGAGCAAGCGTCGCCGAAGGCGTGGTGGCCACGCGTTTGGACTGGCAAAAGCTTTCGCCCACCGGCGCCAATGTGAACGCATTGACCAGCCAGCGCCTTTCGGATCTCGGCGGCAGTGCGACCTTTTACTCGGTGCTGGTGGAGGTGAAACGCCGGAGTCCGGCAGCCGCCATTTGATTCTGCATCTCACCCCGTGAGCCTCGCTGGACACACGCGAGCGCCTGGAGATGATGCCGTGCCGACCAGCTTGTACACCATGCAGGATCCCACCAAGCAGTACCCGCAACCCCCCTTCCCGCATCAGCCGCAGCCCGTGCCCGGCTTGGAAGGGGAGATGACGCCCAAGGCCGACCACGGCGAGACCACCTATGTCGGTTCAGGCCGCTTGCCCAATCGCAAGGCCCTGGTCACGGGCGGCGACTCCGGCATCGGCAAGGCCGTGGCGATTGCGTTTGCGCGCGAAGGCGCCGATGTGGCGATTAACTACCTGCCGGGTGAAGAAAAAGACGCGCAGGAGACGGTCAAGCTGATCGAGGCCGCCGGTCGCAAAGCGTTCGCCATTCCGGGCGACCTGAAGGATGAAGCCTTCAACTACAAGATGGTTGCAGAGGCGCACGAAAAGCTCGGCGGGCTCGATGTGCTGGCGCTGGTTGCCGGCAAGCAGCACGCGGTCGAAGCGATCGCGGATGTATCCACCCAGCAATTGGAAGAAACCTACCAGACCAATGTGTTTTCACTGTTCTGGACCGTGAAAGCCGCGTTGCCGCTGTTGCCGCCGGGCGCTACGATCGTCACCACGGCGTCCATCCAGGCCACGCAGCCAAGCCCGTCGCTGCTCGACTACGCGCCGACCAAGGCCGCCATCCTGAACTTCACGCGCGGGCTAGCCAAGCAGGTCGTCGAAAAAGGCATTCGCGTGAACTGCGTTGCGCCCGGGCCGGTGTGGACGCCGCTCCAGACCTCAGGTGGACAACCGGACAAGAAGATCCCGCAGCTTGGCGCGCAAGCTCCGATGAAGCGTCCCGCACAGCCCGTCGAAATGGCGCCCCTGTATGTGCTGCTGGCTTCCCAGGAGTCGAGCTACGTGACCGGTGAGGTGTATGGCGCTACGGGTGGAATGGAAGTGACAGGGTAGACGGAATTCACCCACTCGTTTGTCATCCTGAACGCAATCACCACAGCTCGTCATCCTGAACGCAGTGAAGGACCTCCGTATTTCGCCGGCCGTTTATACGCCCATAGAACGCGAAGATCCCTCACCGCGCTCAGGATGACAACCACCGGCGAAAAGACCCTACGTCCCCAGCGCCGGCCGGATCTCTGCATCCGGATGCGGCTCATTGCCGCGAGGCCGTTGGACCGGTGCGGGCATCGCCCCCGGGCCAGGCAGGGGTTGATCGGGAGCAAATTCGTTGTCGCCCTCCGGCGTGGCTTCGATGTCGGAGGTATTCTCCGGAACGGTGTCGTTCACCTCAACGGGACTTACTGGAAAATCAGCCATTAGTCGTCACTCCCCCCATTTCCCATCTGCTCAGCTTGAGCTGACTGCACAGCCGCGTCGTTTGCCGGGGAATCCGTCATCTCGTCGCCGCGATCGTCATACGTGGGCGGCAGGCCCGATATCCGGCCGTCGACCTCCACATTGTCGACCGGCGGTGCCGTCTCATTGCCCGTAAACTCTCCCGGACCGTCTGGGGCCGGGGTGAGGTGCTCCCTATCGGCTTCTGCTGCCGTCAAGGGAGGCGTCCCCTCGCGAGCCGCCTTTTGGGCAAGCACCGGGGCATTCGGGTCGCCGTCGGCCTGGGCTGCGTGTTCCTCCCGGCTCGGCTCCACCTCCCGAGCGACGTCGGCAGGGGAAAGAGGCTCCGTTTCGGCAGCAACCGCGGTCGGCACCACGGGCGTTTCCCGGCCTGTGAGGGGCTCCTGTCTGTTGCCCATGTCCGGCATGTGTATCTCCTCTTCCATCTCTTCGCCAGCCTCGTTCAGGTCCGAGGCCATGCGTTCAAACTCTTCGATGCCCGGAAGCTCATTCAGGTCTTTCAAGCCGAAGCGCAGCAGAAATTCCTTGCTGGTCTTGTACAACAGCGGGCGGCCGATGACCTGCTTGCGACCGGCGGCCGTCACCAGCTTGCGCGTCAAAAGGCTGCCCAGAACGCCCCCCGAGTCCACGCCGCGGATCTCCGAGATCTCGGGCGCCGTTACCGGTTGTTTGTAGGCGATCACGGCCAGCGTCTCAAGCGCCTGCAGGCTAAGCTTCAGCGGCGGTTTCAGCGAGCGCACGAAGCCGCGCACGGCATCGTGGTACTCGGGCTTGGTCGCAAAACGGAAGCCTCCGGCAATCTCCCGGATCTCCAGTCCGCGGTCCCCATCACGGTACTCGGCAATGAGCGCATCCAGCACGGAACGCAGGTGGTCGCGCACCCGGCGCTCACGGGCACGCAGCGCCGCCGGTGTGGGTAGGTCCGCTCCAGCATCCGAAGGCACCCCTCCGACCATAAGCGCCTCTCTGGACGGCATCTTGGTCTCCTCGCCCTCCTGGCCGCTTTCGAGCGCTAACTCCCCCTGCGAGCTGTCCGCGACCAGTTCGGCCCGCGTCTCCTCCCCGAGCAGAGCGATGAGCTGCGGCAGCGTCACCGGCTCCTCCGCGGCATAGATGACGGCTTCGATCTTTCCTCTTAGGCTCATAGCGTTCGCGGTGACTCCCTTCGGCTCCCCATCGCGGCTGCGCCGGCTGTGAGGTGGTCTCGTCCAGAGCCTCGGCCATGCTACCAAGGGGGCACACCTGATGAAAGCGTCTCCACCGCTCCGCGCCCCGCTTCTATGGCGCAGCAGGCGATCCCTTCGTGTGCCTAGACGGCTTAGACGGCTTAGAAAACGAGTTTTGGCTGTTCTTGCTGTTCTTCCTGAGCGAGTAGGATAGCGATATGCATCCTGCGGCGAGAGTCACGGACGCGACAGCGCATGGAAGCCCCCTGTTTCCGGGTACAGGAAGTCCCAACGTATCCATTGGTGAACTTCCTGCATGGCGTGCGCTCCTCGACAAACATCTGTGTGCCGCCATACCCGACGGGGTAGGGACGGTGCTGCTGGGCAGCCCCACCGTGCGGATCAATGGCATGATGGCCGTGCGCATGGGCGACATCGTGACAGAGGTGCCAGGGGCGGCGATGGGCGCGGTAAATCCGATTGTGTGGGGCTGTCCTACGGTCTTGATTGGTGCAGGGCCTAGCCCTCAGGCACTGTCGTTACTGTCAGCTGCAGAGGCAGCAAAGCCGTTTTGCGCGGTTTGCGCCGGGAGATAAGGCGCCTGGCTGTGCTTGGGGCATGCGAGCGCTGAAGAGTTGCCGACATATTGAGGCTAAACCGGAGCCCAGGGAGGCGGCAGCGGGGACCAGGAGCCGGGGTCGCCGAGGCGTTCTAGCGGCAGGCGCATCTGCTGTGCTGCGAGCCACCCCCACGCTTTGACCTCAGCCATATTTTCAGGGCCGGGCAGCTCGCGGGACGTAAGCATCCAGGCAAGGCGAAACTCATAATTGTCAATCGTGCTATCTACGAGCACCATAGGGTTGATGTAGTCCGTGCTTTCCCGCCACGCATAGATAAAGCGATCCCACGGGCTCACAGGACCGAGGTCGTAAACGTCCAAAGAAGGCATCTGGGCCAAAGTCTCGCGAAGTCGCAGAAGAAAGGCGGGCGGCTGCGGGAGCGGTTCGTGGCGCGGCGAGCCTCGATAGCGCGCAATGCTGCTCCAAAGATGAAGTGCCACGCCATCAGGCAAGCGAAAAATGTCCTTGCCCCAGCGATGCAGATACTCGACAAATGCCGGGTCAAAGGCGTCACCCATCCACCCTGCGATATGGGGGATTGCGTCCAGCGCACCGCTACCTTCGAGTTCTCGTTGGCGAAATGCGGCGAGGTGCCTCCGCACGCCTTCCACAAAGCCTTCCGGCACAACCAGGCCCATGCGCCCGAAATACGGCGCAGCTACGTCTAGGCTCAAGGTTTGAAAAATTTCTTCCCAATTTTCAATTTCAAATACAAGCTCGGGCATGTTTGCTCTCGTAGTGGAACTAGGGGATAACGGCATTTTCGGGAATCGTCCACCAGAGCGGGGGAAAGAGTGAAGGGATCATGCGAATGACACGGTAGGTGATGTACCCGGCCCCAATGGCGCCCCCTACTTCAGCGGTCCGCTTAAGAGCTTGGTTTTCAGATTTCGGGTCTGCGGCAGGCACGGGCCGCGTTGCCAAATCCTCTGCCCCTCGGGCGGGTCACCGCACTGATTATCGTCCCATTTTCGTAGTAGCTTGCGAAGACCTCTTTGCTGGTCCTCATACTGCTGTCGCTCACCTTGCAGCGAACGGTTTCCGTAACGCGGATCAGGCTGGGCCGGTCTCGTTTCGGGAAGATTGCCTTTGTTTTCGCGCAAATCCAGGTCGCGTTTCTGGATATTGGCCATAAAACGCAGAATCTCTGCCAGCAAATCCTTGCATGGGTCGGGACAGTTCTGGGTGGCGGCGCCCATCAGCGCTGCTCCTGAGCGAGCCAGCCTCGCGCTTCTGCGCCCTGGTGGACGGCATGCATGCGGAGCTCTTCATCAAGGCCGGCCTGATCGAGCAACGGGGCAATCCAACTGAGATCCGAGGCGCCCCGGCTGTGCCCAGCAAGAACGAGGGTAGCGAGCCAGGCGGCACCCTCATCGGCTAACACGTTGTGTGCCTCTGCAAAGGTGACGGTACCGCGGCAGAACTCGGGGAGGTTGATGCCCTGGGTCAAAGGCTCTTGATAGAGACGCAGGTAGACTTCCAGACGCGAGGCCAGATCCTCTTTTGGACCGAGATGGGTAAGGCAGGAGACCACATACCGGGTCACCGAAGCATCGCTTCGCAGGCCCCAGATGCGGGCATCGCGTATGCGCTCCGCGACCTCTTTGCCGAGCTCTGCATCCTCGGGTGGAAGGGGAATACGAACCTGCGAGCGCAGCTGCTTCACGATTCTTTCGCACAAGCTGCGATCTGCCTTTTCATCAAGGGCGGCGAGTTGGCTCTGCGAGATGGTCAACATGATCGGGGCTGTGCCGCAGTATCTCATTCGTCCACTCAAGTGGCAGGAAACGCCGAGGCGGTCGCCGGCTCCACGTGAGCGGGTGACGCCGCTGCTTCAACAAGCGAAACAGCAGATTCCTTCGCGACGCTGCGGAATAACAATCAAACGAAAGACTTACGCCCGCCAAGGTATAACAGCAGCTAACAGCTAACAGCTAACAGCTAGTAGCTAGTAGCTAGTAGCTAGTAGCTAGTAGCTAGTAGCTAGCAGCTAACAGCTAACAGCCAACAACTGACAACTGATCAACTGACAACTAACAACCCAGCTCACCACACCCGGCAAGTCGGCGCATGCACCATCGGTTGCCCTGCCTTGCACCCGAACGCCTTTGCAAACTGCGGCAGGTTGCTCACCACACCGTTGATGCGCGCGAAGCCCGGCGAGTGCGGGTCCGTGATCGCCTGCACCCGCTGCGCCTCGGGCCGGTTGTTTTCGCAGGCCCATTGCGCCATGCCCACAAAGAAGCGCTGGTCGGGCGTGAACCCATCCTTGCTCTCGGGCGTCTTGCCGTTCTCCTGCATGCCCGACGCCAGATAGGCCAGCAACGTGCCGCCCAGATCGGCCACATCCTCCCCGCTGGTCAACTTCGAGTTGATGTGGATGTCATCGACCACCACATAGCCCGCATACTGCTGCCGCACGCAGTTGATGCGATCCTCAAAACCCTTTGCATCCGCGGGCGTCCACCAGTCGCGCAGGTTGCCCTTGGCATCGAACTGCCGGCCTTCGTCGTCGAACGCATGCGTCAACTCATGGCCGATCGTTGCGCCGGTGTTGCCGTAATTTGGCGCGTCATCGAGCGACGGATCGTACAGCGGCGGCTGTAACACCCCGGCCGGAAAATTTATGTCGTTCATCTGCGGGTTGAAGTACGCGTTCACCGTCGGCGGCGTCATCCCCCACTCGTTCAAATCGACCGGCTTGCCCAGCTTCGCCCACTGCCGCGCTCGCTCGAACGCAAACGCCCGCATCGCATCGCCGAAGTAGTCGTCCCGCTTCACGGTCAACGCCTTGTAATCCCGCCAGTGCGCCGGATACCCCACCTTGTTGCGAATCGCATGCAGTTTCCGCAGCGCCTCGGCCTTCGTCGCCGGGCTCATCCAGTCCAGCCCCTCGATCTCCCGGCCCATCTCCTGTTCGATCTGGCCGGTCATCAGCTCCGTGCGCGCCTTCATGTCGGCCGTGAACGTACGCGCCACAAACTCCTGCCCCAGCGCCTCGCCCAGGTTGGTATCCACGGCCCGCACGCAGGTCTTCCAGCGCGGCGACTTCTGATCGATCCCCCGCAAGGTCTTTCCATAAAAATCGAAGCTGGCTTCGCGAAACGGCGTTGCGAGATAGTTTGCCGACCCATTCAGCAGGTGAAAGCGTAGATACGCCTTCAGCGCCGGTAACGGCTCCGTCGCCAGCTCAGCCTGCACCAACTTCATGTACGCCGGCTGCGATACATTCAGCGTTCCGCTGTGCGGCGCGCCTTCCTTGTCGAAGAACTTTACCCACTCGATCGCAGGCGTTAACTGGGCAAGTCCACTCACCTTCATCGGGTGATAGATCTTGTGTGGGTCGCGCATCTCCACACGGGTGAGTTGCGCCCCCGCCAACGTGGTCTCGATGTGCAGAATGGATTCCGCATCTGTCTTCGCCGCTTCCGGCGACTCACCCGCAAGCGCGAATACGTGCTGGATGTATGCGCTGTATTGCCCAAGAAGTTTTACGCTCGCGGGATCGCTCTTTAGGTAGTAGTCCCTGTCCGGCAAGCCTAGCCCACCCGCATTCACCCCGGCGATGATCTTCGAAGCGTCGGCCGCATCCTGTTCGGTACCGCTGTTGAAGAAAAAACTGCCTGGATACTTGCGTGTTAAATACGGGATGGACTGGAACACCTCGGCCCGCGTTTGGAGATCGTTCGTCGCTTGCAGAACAGGCTGCAGAGTCCCCAGGCCAACGCCATCGATTGCCGCCGTATTCATGCAACTCTCGAAATAGTCGCCCACCTTCTGCTGCACCGCTGTGCGGTTCGCGGCTTTGGCGTCGTCGGCCAGAATGCCCCACAGAAACTGCTCGTTGTCGTTGCCCAGCTTGGCGTAAACGCTCCACCCGGCCTGATCCGCCGGGATCGGGTTCTTCGCCATCCATCCCCCGCAGGAAAATTTGTAAAAGTCCGTACAAGGGTTCACGCTGCGGTCCAGGCTCGTCACGTCGAGCGAAGGCGAGTACGGCATCTTCGCAAGCGGCATCACCGCAGGAACGGGTACCGCGACCGGCTGCTGCGCCAACGCAGACATGCCACCCCCTGACAAACAGCAAAAAAGCGCAGTCGCCGCGAGGGCAAACCCCTCCATACGAATCCCGATACGAATCAAAGGACGCATGAGTTCTCCTGTCCGCCCATCCTACAACGCTGCCTGCTTTGGACGCCCGACCGCTTGAACCACTGGCCTTTAGAGCAAATCTCCTATGGCCAGGGAGTGTCATCTCGACCGAAGCAGAACAGTTTCACCGTTCTGCGCAGTGGAGAGACCTGCAGTTCTAGGTATAGCTTTCGTTTCCAGGCTGAAGGCCCGGCACATCATAGCCTGGGGCGAAGCCCCCCATGAAAATGCAAGACAGACCCCGGAGGGGTGAAAGCCCGACACAAAGGTCAGGGCCATACCGATGCGGAAAACACCATAGAGATCGACTGGAATCTGAAATTGCATCATGTTTCCCCACATCCGCTAGTCTGGATCAGGAAGTCGAACGATCTGCCCGGCGTCGGGATCACCATAGAGCAAGCCGCCCGACTTCTGGACCAACGACACACTCTGGAAGTCCGGACCTAACCTCCATCTTTCGAAGACTTTACCCGCGAAAGTATGAGGAGGGCACCCGCACCTCCCTGCAAACATCCGTTATCCTGCAGCTCGAAGCCAATCAACCTACAGGACCCAAGCCCATGCGACGCCGCACCTTTCTTGCTACACTCCCCGCCGCCGCCGGTGGCTTCGCGTTCGCACAGAACCAGACAGGCAGCCCAGGCACCACGGCAGGCCCAGGGCAGGGCGGCGCGCCTCTCACCGGGCCGGAGCACCCGAAATTTCAGGCTGCCGGCCAGGAGCGCTTTGAGCGCCCGGATGTCCACGCCGGCGACCGGCCTTCAGGCGCGAGCTTTGCTTCGCGATCCCCCGCGCTCGGCTGCAACGGTGCGGCCGGCACCGCGCATCCGTTGGCCACGCAGGTGGCCATCGACACCCTCAAGCGCGGCGGCTCGGCGGCCGACGCGGCCGTCGCAGCCAACGCCGTGCTCGGCTTCGTCGAACCGACCAGCTCCGGCCTGGGCGGCGACTGCTACGCCTTTGTCTGGGACCCGAAGACCGCCAAGCTCGAAGGCATGGCCAGCTCTGGCCGTTCGCCCATGGATCTGAGCCTGGCCACGGCAAGGGCACGGTCGCAACCCATCGACGGCAGGCACGTACTGCCCCGCCTGGGCGCGATCACAGTCTCCGTTCCCGGCGCCCTCGGCGGCTGGTGGGCCCTGCACCAACGCTACGGCAAGCTCCCCTGGGCGACGCTCTTTGAGCCTGCCATCCATTACTGTCGAGAAGGTTCGCCCACCCCCCAGATCATCGGCTGGTACATCAAGCGCAACCTCGCTGCCTTCACCAAAGCTGGCTCCGGCGTGGAAGAGACCGTCAATGCGCTGCACACCTACGCCCCCGGCGGCCGCGCGCCGAACGAAAACGACGTGCGCCGCAACCCCGATCTTGCGCGGACCTATAGCCTCATCGCGCAAGGAGGCCGCGACGCGTTTTACGACGGGCCGATCGCCGACACCATCGAAGCCTATTTCAAGCGCATCGGCGGCTGGATGACCCGCGCCGACCTGCGCGCGCACCAGGCCGAGTGGCCCACGCCGCTCCAAACCGACTACCGCGGCACCACTGTCTACGCGATGGGCGCCAACACCCAGGGGCTGGCTACCCTGCAAATGCTGTCGATGATCGAACACTTCGATATGCGCGGCTTTGGCTTCCAATCGCCCGAAAGCCTGCACGTGCAGATCGAGGCCAAACGCCTCGCCTATGAGGACCGCGCTCGCTTCTACGCAGACCCGCACTTCAGCAAAATCCCGATCGACTGGCTCAACTCCAAGGCCTACGCCGCGGAACGCGCGAAGCTGATCGACCCACGCAAGATTCTCACCCCGGTCCACCCCGGCCAGGCACCATCGCACGGCGACACCACCTATTTCAGCATCGCCGACAGGGACGGCATGATGGTGTCGGTCATCCAGTCGAACTTCCGCGGCATGGGTTCGGGGCTGGTGGCCGACGGGCTCGGCTTCATGTTTCAGGATCGTGGCGAACTATTTTCTCTCCAAGACGGCCACCCGAACGTCTACGCCCCCGGCAAGCGGCCATTCCAGACCATCATCCCCGGCTTCGCCGCCAAGGACGGCAAGCCCTGGCTCAGCTTCGGTGTGATGGGCGGCGACATGCAGCCCCAGGGCCAAACACAGATCATCGTCAACCGCGTCGATTACGGCCTCGACGTGCAAGCGGCCGGCGACAGCCCGCGCTGGCATCACGAAGGTTCTTCGCAAAGCATGGGCGAAGACCCGGCCGGGCTTGGGCCCAAAGGCATCTTGCGCCTCGAAGCCGGCATCCCGCAAAGCACGCAGAACGCCCTGAAAGCGCTGGGCTGGCCCATGGCCGCCAGTGACGGCGGCTTTGGCCGCTACGAGTGCATCGAGGTGATTACCTCCCACTTCGACGGCCACACCGATCGCGTCTACGCTGCCGCCAGCGAGATGCGCGCCGATGGCGTCGCGCTGGCGTACTAGCATGCGCATCCAATTCCTCATGACTAAACTCACCGTCGTTCGTGGAGACATCACCAAACAGCACGTCGACGCGATCGTCAATGCTGCTAACAGCTCGCTTCTGGGTGGCGGTGGCGTGGATGGGGCGATCCATCGCGCCGCCGGCCCCGAGTTGCTCGACGCCTGCCGCGCTCTGGGTAGCTGCCCTACCGGCGATGCCAAAGCCACCCCCGGCTTCCGCTTGCCCGCGAAATGGATCTTCCACGCGGTTGGTCCGGTATGGAACGGTGGTGACCGCGGTGAACCCGAGAAACTTGCGGGCTGCTATCGGCGCTCGCTGGAGTTGGCGCGCGAGCACGGGGTCACAAGCCTCGCATTCCCGGCGATTTCGACCGGCATTTACCACTACCCCAAAGGCCCCGCCGCGCAGATTGCCATTCGCGTCTGCCGCGAGTTGGCCGATAGCTGCGGTGTAGAAGCCATTCACTTCGTCTGCTTTGACGAAGCGACCGCCATGACCTATGAACGGGAACTCGGCGAAGCCTGATCGGACACTACGCATGCCGAGACAGATACAAAGCTCGGCACCCGTTGATGGCGGCTCATCGCGTTGGGTTATTAGCAAGAAGCCCCAAGTTGATCCACCTTCCGAAAAAATCGCGCGCTGTATAAGGCATTCGCGAGGCGGGTACAAGCATCATCACGGCACTGCACACGACGCCAATGGTGTCCGCAATGATATCCAGTCGCTCGACCGGATAGTGGTACACGATGCTTTGAGCAATCTCCGTACCGCATCCCATCAACACCGCCCCGGCAATGCAAAGCAGCCGTGTATATAGCGTTTTCGCATTGCGCAGGAAGATAAAGGTAAGCGCCGCAAAGGCGACGAGGTGATACCAGGGGTGAAGTATCCCTCGCGTATGCAGGAGATGCTTGACTCCGGGTGGCAGAAACGACAATGCCGGCACTGCGGCTCCGGTGAAGAGGAGGAGACCCACAGGCATCCTCCTCGAAGCCAATTCTTCGATGGGTCGATAACGTGAAAGAAGCGCTTTGAACATATTTCCAGCATGCGTTGGGGTTACCCGCATTTACCATGGCGCGAAGGTCTCAAAATGCGTGCTTTACTGTCCCAAGTCGAGACATGGCGCAGAATAGGACAAGAACACTGGGGTGTTCAGGCCCAATCGTCCCGCACCCGCGCCGCATCATTGAGCACCTGTTCGAAGGTGTCCGTCTTTTTCAAAAGGATATCGCCCATCTGCTCGCGCTGGTGCAACACAATAGCCTGCAGCCGGACCAGCTCCAACATCGCTAAAAAGGTGCAAATCAGGGCACGTTCCGAGTGCAAATTCCGCAACAACCGGCGCAGATTGACGGGTTTCTCGTCCATCAGCAAGCGGCCTTTCACGAAGTCGATCATTTGCCCAACGGTCACGGCGTCCTCATCGATGCGGTGCACAGGCCGCTCGCGCAGGCGCTCCATCACCTCGCGAAAGACGCGTACAAGGTCCACGGTGTCGGCGGCGATTTCGCGCTCGCTCCCAAGATCGGGGACACCTTCATCGTTGAGAAAGCGCCGCAGCCCTGGCCGAGTCCACGTCGCGGCCTCGATCTGCTGTTTTTGCTGCAGCATCTGCGCGGCAGCCTTGAAGCGCTCATGTTCGAGCAGCTTTTCGACCAGTTCGCGTCGCGGGTCTTCCGCCTCAAGTAGACCCTGTCGCCCTGCCGGCTCACGAGGCAGCAAGGTGCGGCTCTTGATATGAATCAGCAAGGAAGCCGTGTAGACAAATTCGCCTGCGGCATCGATGTCGACTGCTTGCAGGTGGCGCGTGTACTCCAAAAACTGCGCCGTGATGCGCGCCATGGGGATGTCGTAGATGTCGAGGTTCTGCTTGCGGATCAGGTCTAATAACAGATCGAATGGACCGTCATAGACATGGCCGATGGCAACCAAAAATGGAGACTGCGAACTTCCCGCAGCTTCATCGCGCTTCAGGTCCCTCCGCGCGGGTTCCGGTCGCTGCGCCTCCGCATTCGGCGTCACCGTTTCATGATCTTCCACCGCTTTACGATCTTCCACCACGGTCGCTAGCGCCCCAGCGGGCGAAGGCCCATGGCGTGCTGCACCTCATCCAGTGTCTGCTGGGCACGCCTAGTGGCGCGTTCGCGGCCGTTCGCGAGCACATCGTCGATCACATCAGGACGTTGTTCCAGATCGCGGCGGTGCGCCTGGATGGGAGCAATGGTGTGCAGAATCGAATCGGCACACCAACTCTTGCACTCAATACAGCCGATGCCGGCGGTCGTGCAGCCGTCGTAAACCTTGGCCAAGGTTTCCTGGTTGGAAAACACCTTGTGCAGGTCGCCGACGGGGCAAATGTCGGGGTTGCCCGGGTCATCGCGGCGAACTCGAGCCGGATCGGTGACCATGGTCTTCAGTTTGGCCCGCAACTCCGCTTCCGGCTCGGAAAGCATAAGGAAATTGCCATAGCTCTTGGACATCTTCCGTCCGTCCAAACCCGGTAATTTGGGGCTGGGCGTGAGCAACGCTTCGGGCTCAGGCAGAATCGCGTTCCGGCCGTAGCCCGTGAGCTTCTTGGTATTCTGTGCTGCTTCAAAGAGCTGGTGGGGGGTGAACTGCACGCGCGGGGAGTCCTTCAGTTCGCCCGCATTTTTGCGCGCTCTTTCAAGGATGGCGGGCATCTCCCACGATCTCGCCTCAGGCGCAAGAAAGAACGCACCCGGGTAGAGCTGATTGAAGCGCCGGGCGACCTCGCGGGTCAACTCCACGTGCGCCACCTGATCGGCCCCGACGGGAACAAAATGCGGTTTATACAGCAAGATGTCCGCCGATTGCAGCAGGGGATAGCCTAAAAAACCGTAGGTATTGAGCTCTTTTTCTGCCAGTTGCTCCTGCTGGTCCTTGTAGGTCGGCACGCGCTCCAGCCAAGGTACAGGGGTGATCATGCCGAACAGGGTGTTGAGCCGGTCGTGGAGCATGATGTCGCTCTGGCGAAAGATGACGCAGCGGCCTGGATCGAGCCCGGCAGCGAGAAAGTCGAGTGCGATCTGCCGTGTGTTCTCGTTCAGCATCTCCGGATCGGCGTAATCCGTCGTGAGGGCATGAAGATCGGCGATGAAAAAGAAGCAGTCGTATTGATTTTGCAGCTGCACCCAATTGTGGAGCGCACCCATGTAGTTGCCGAGGTGTAACCGCCCGGTGGGCCGCATCCCGCTGAGAACGCGCGGTCGTGGGGTGGTGCGTGTCGTGGAAGGGCTCATTACAGTGAGCTTTCAGCATACATTGGCTGGGTCTCGCTTCGCCTTTCCGCTCGTTTTCTACGATGAGAGCGTGTCCCAAGTGCCGGGTGCCTGCCCACATCCTAAGTTGTCGTTGCCGCCAGCAAACCTTATGCCTGTTCATAGACTCTGATGTCGATGGGACCCCACATCAGCAGGAGGCACTAGCCATGGCGCATGGTTTCATCGCTTGGATCATCATCGGACTAATTGCCGGCTTTATCACCGGCAAGATCATGAAGGGCTCAGGTTTCGGAGCACTCATGGACATCATTGTAGGCATTGTAGGGGCCATCATCGGCGGCTTCCTCATGTCGCACCTCTTCGGTTTGGCAGCGTCGGGTGGCCTGATTTATTCCATCATCGTCGCAGTCATCGGCGCGGTATTGCTCACCTTCCTTCTGCGGCTTGTCACGGGTAATCGCGCAAGCAATCTATAGCCGCAGGGTACTCAGAGTAGGCCCCGACAACTTCAGAATATATCCGCATATGCACCAGGTAGAGAGAGCGGCTTTGCCGCTGCTTCTGCCTGGTGCATATGCTTTTCGTCCGTACCGCTTCTGCGTCAGTACACAGGAGTGGCCGCGGATTTCCGGCGAAGAGCCAGGACCGCGGCTCCAAAGAGACCCGTTCCGAAGAGCAGCAGCGCGGAAGGCTCCGGTGTGACCGCGGCGGACTCGCCGATAAACCGCTGTGGCGTTCCATCTGTCCAGCCGGCGGGGTTGCTCGTCGGCGCATAAACTGCGAACTGATTGAAGAAGCCAGACGCGTACAGCGAGTTGTTGTTGGCAGCAGCCATTGCCTGACTCACCAGGAACGAGGAAGTGCTGTCGAAGGCCGACGCATATGCCGCATTGGCGCTGATCCCGCTCGCATCAAGAACATCCCAGGCGGCAAATTGGATCTCGGCGTTGGTGTACGCGGTGTGTGTTTGCGGATCGATGTTGCCGAACTGCGAAAACAGCCAAGCATCCTCACGGAAGGCCGTGTCTGAAGCAGAGTTGCTGATTCCCTGCGTTGTGGCATTCCAGCTCTCCCCGATAGTCACCTCGCGGTTCAGGTCGATGCACATGAGCGCTGTAGTTTTGGCAGCGCCATCCACACTGAAGTTATAGGGATATACATAGACACCACCGGCATTTTGACCACCGACACTCAGTAAGGTTAGGGTTTCCGCAGTACTCTGGCGGGCGACAAAAGATGCAAGGACAGAAGCCGCGATAAGGGCAAAGTGTTTCAGGCGCATGGAGCGCTCCTCGGCGATAAATATTCGCAGAGGCGAGAAGGTGCACGAACAGGGTCCAGAAAGTGTGCGAGTCTCGCTTCCGGTATCTGCTTACTGTAGACACTGGAAGATGGCCTGGCACAATAAGTTAGTAACCTAGCTGAATTGTTGGTAAGTCACGACTGTACCAGTACTGAAGTAATAGAATGCATAACAAGACAACGGGCACACGATCAACACTGCGAACGCGCGGTCTGCCGGCGCTCCAACCCGTGAGGACACTAGAATGAGGCGATGTCGCTTGCGTTTGAGGTGAAAGCCGAGGGGGCGTCCGGTGACCGGCGCGGTGTCTTGCATTTGCCGCACGGCGACGTACAAACGCCGGTGTTTATGCCCGTGGGGACCGCGGCTACAGTGAAGACCGTGGAACAGGGTGTGTTGGAAAGGCTGGGTCCAGAAGACCGCGGTGCCGAGATCATTCTGGCGAACACGTACCACCTGTATCTACGGCCGGGCCACGAGCTGATCCGGCGCATGGGCGGGGTGCATCGCTTTATGAGCTGGCCGCGGCCGATGCTGACCGATTCGGGCGGATTCCAGGTGTTTTCTCTCGCCAAGCTGCGCAAGATTACCGAGGACGGTGTGGAGTTTCGCTCGCACCTCGATGGGTCGAAGCACTTCTTTTCACCGGAACACTCGATGGCAGTGCAGATCGCGCTTGGGGCGGACGTGATGATGGCCTTCGATGAATGTGTGGAAACGCCCGCGAGCTGGGAGCGTACCCGGGCATCGATGGGGTTGACGCATGCCTGGGCGGCCCGGTCGTTGGCGTATTGGAAGGCGCACCGGCACGAGGTGCCGTGGGCGGGGCGAAGCGAAGGCGAGCCCACGCATCGCCAGCAAGCCGCGATGCATGAGGAACCCAGCACCGATGCTAACGAGACGCAGATCCCCAACGGAGAGGACAACAGAAGAAGCGGGGGCGAACGCCCTGGGGGTCAGCATCAGGCGCTGTTCGGCATCGTGCAAGGTGGGATGTACAAGGATCTGCGGACGGAATCGGCGGAGCGGCTTGTGGCGATGGGGTTTCCGGGCTACGCCATCGGCGGGTTGGCTGTCGGCGAGCCGCGGGAGGTGACCCGCGAAATCATAGCCCACACGCTCGCCCTGCTGCCGAAGGACAAACCGCGCTATGTGATGGGGGTTGGGTATCCCGACGAGATTGAGGAATATGCGCGCATGGGGGTGGACATGATGGATTGTGTGCTGCCCACGCGGGCCGGGCGGCATGGACTGCTGTTTGTGCGCGAAGACCCGAAGGATCGCGCGAGTGCGGTGATCCGCCTAAATGTAAAACGGGGTGATAATGCGGAAGACCAGCGGCCGCCGGATGAGGGTTGCGGCTGCCCGGTATGCAGACGGTATACCCGGGCGTATCTGCGGCATTTGTACGCCAGCGGCGAACCGTTGGGGGCGATGCTGAACTCGATACACAATCTGGCGTTTTACCTGGAAACGATGGAGCGGGTGCGAAAGGATTTAGCGAGGAAGTCGAGTGATCCTGCGGCGACCGACATACTGGGTGGCTCTTCGGCATGCGGGGATTGACGCATCGGTCGTCTAGGCGTTAGTACCGATAAGGACACTGCAGGAGATTAAAGGGTGGAGGCTTTATGAAGCGCGACCTGGTGTTCAGTGTGGGCCCGAGACAGCCGAATCGGGAGGATGATGTGGCCTTTGTGCAGAGGCTGCTCAATGAGCATGCCCATGGCGCCTACCGTGCTTTGCGGATCGATGGCATCTTCGGGTATGAAACGGCAAGCGCCATCGAGCGATACCAGATGCACACGCTGAAGATGTCGTTTCCCGATGGCGTGGTGAGCGTGATGGGGCCGACGTTGCGCAAGCTGTTGGAGCCGGTTGCGCCTCGGTTTCCGCCTGTACCGTTTGTGAAGGCTCCCCATCTTCCACCAGGGTTAAGTGCGGGATCGTCGAGCTTGGGAGGAGCATCACCCATCGACCCTGGCGGCCAAATGGTTGGCGATCTGACGGATGCGGAATATAAATCTGCGGCGGCGCAGCTTGGCTGTGAGGCTGCGGTGGTGAAGGCTTTGACGGCCGTCGAGTGTCATGGGCCTGCGTTCGACTCACTCGGGAGAGCGGTGATCTTATTCTAAAGAGTTTGGTTCAGTAAGCTGACCCATCACGTCTGGGATAAAACGAATCCAAATCTTTCGCTCCCGAAGCATTTACATGATTCTAAGGGAAATGAACTGTTTCGATGAGGAGTATGGACCCACCAGCCTGCAGTATCCCCGTTTGGGCGAAGCGTACCGTTTGGACGCCGACGCTGCTCTACAAGCGGCATCTTGGGGAATTTCAGATCATGGGATTCAATCGTAAGAAAGCAGGTTTACTTCTCCTCAGAATATGGTGGCGGCCATGCGTCGTTCTATTGCGGCGCAATTAGGGGCGTTTGTTAGCTTAGTTCAACATGACACGCGCCTGCTTGGGGCCTTTCAGATGAAAGACTGGGCAACACTCGCCGAACATCACAACGGAAGCGATTACAAAAGGAGGCACTACGATCAAAAGCTGGAGCAGCAGTACGAACTTTACACTAGGAAATGAAAGAACCTTCGCGAAAACCAGAAAGAGATTCTTTATTGCGATTGTATTCGTTTGCTGGGCGTTTTCGACCATCGCGCAGGTTCCTTCCCGTCCCCTGACAGCGGCGGAGCTCGCCGTAGCGAAGAGCAAGCTGATACCCAGTGCCATTCCGCAGTACTCGGGATATTTGGAGATCGAGCCGAAGCAGGCATTCGCTGTGCCTGGGAAAGCATCGAGCATGTTGTGGATATTGCCGGTGACCTACCAAGGAAAGTTCCAGGAGGGCACCGGCCAGCGCTGCGGCATCTTTACGCTTGCTCCTAGCGGACAGACTAGTTTTGTTGAAACTTTCGGTCCTGATATTTATTGGCCTTGGGAGTGTAACGGGGTTGAAGCATTGGGTTTTATGCAAACGAGCACGGGTAAGCCGCCTCGTGTGCTCGTGCAGTATGAGGGAGCGGCTTTGATCGCAATGGGAGACACGCAAAGAGCGAAAGGTTTTTTCGTTTTTGATTGGGACGAGGCAGCTGGTCGGTATGTATTAAATGAGGCGATTGAGGACCGGCTCAGGAAGGAGAAGCGTCCTACAAAAACCATCCCGGAAGCGAAGCGCGTCATCCAGTCGTACGATGTGGGCGTGAAAGCGCCCTAAATATACAAAGACTGTTCAAGAATTGTGAAATGATGCCGGTCCTCAAAACACTAACGAAGTGCTGCGGGCATCGCTTCTTGGCACCAAGAGCGATCATCGCCTTCTATCTTTTAGTGGTACCGCTATCGGCACAAAGCCTATCCAAACCCCTAACGGCGAACGAACAAGCAGTCGCTCAAGGCAAGATCACGCCTGGCACCATTCCGGAGTATGCGGGGGATCTTCGGCTGGAAACGAAGCAGGAGTTTGCCGTTGCCGGCCCGGGCGGCGGACCTTTGTGGATCGTGCCGGTGAAGTATTTAGGCAAGAACGCGGAGGGTGCCTGGCAGCGCTGCGGGCTTGTGACGCTGCGTGCTGCGGGTGCGCTAGGGTTTCTGGAGACGTATGGGAGCAATCTGTTTCCGGAGATGCAATGCGGCGGGGTGACGGCGTTGGGGTTTATGGCGACGGCCCAGGGGACGCCGCCGCGTTTGTTGCTGGTATTGCTGGCCTCCGGTCCGCCGCGGTTAGGCGTGCCCCCGGATACCTTCCATGATGTGCGCGTGTTGGATTGGGATGGAGGGAGTGGACGCTATGCTCCAAACAAAGGTCTGGAAGACAAGTTGGGGCAGGAAAAGCGGCCTACGGAAACCATCGCCGAGATCAAACAGCGGATTCGCCGGTATGAGGGCGGCGCGGCGAAAGCGCCATAGAGCACATGGCGGCGTTCGAGGATCTGGTTGCGTCCAATGATCATGAGGTGTGTGCACGTTCTTTCGATGGGGCAAGAGCGCAGGGTCAAAGGGAAGCCTCTGCAGGATGCGAGGGGCACCCGAGTGGACCGTGGCTACGCGGGGGTGAGTCAGGCGAAACTGGTTCGTTTCTACCTGGCAATAGGCCTGCTCCTGTTCGCCGGAGGCGCGGGTCTTGGATGGGGGCAGGTCGTGGCGAACGTTCCTCCGTCGCTCGCCGGTTCGCCGAATCCCCCCACCGGGGCGATGGTAACGGGCCGTGTCGTGTGCGCGGACACACAGCGGGCGGCGCGATTTGCACAGGTTGTGCTGGTACCGACCTCAACGGAAGCAAATGAAGGTGAGGGCGGTCGTGGATTTGGCCGATATTCGGGACGCACCGATCTGGACGGCAATTACAGCATCGCCGGGGTGCAGGCGGGGGATTACTACGTCACCGGCCAACTCACCGGCTATGTGAATAAGACGATCGATGTGCAAGCGGCGGCGAACTCCCCGCAAAGTAACAGCGCTGCATTAACCGGCGTGCCTGTGGTGCATGTGAGCGCCGGGGGTGCTTCAGCGCAGTTGAGTTTGCAGCGTGGCAGTGTAATCGCCGGGAGAATTCAGTGGGATGATGGGAGCCCGGCCGCGGGAGTGCAGGTGTCCGCCCAGCCGTCCAGCGATAGCACCTCGGGGCAGGCAAATGGGCAGGGACGGCCCGGTGGCGGCTTTTTCGGGTCCGGCACGCAGACCGACGACCGCGGCGTCTTTCGGCTTACCGGCTTGGCGTCGGGCAGCTACGTCGTACGGGCCAACGTGCTGGCGCCGGCACCGCAGCGCGGAGAAGGTCAAGCCTTCGCCCGCAATCTCAACATTTACGTGTATGCACCGGACAAGATGCGTCGCGCCGATGCCGCGGCCATATCGCTGGCTGCCGGGGAAGAGCGGGACGACGTGGCGGTGATCCTGGGCCTGGCGGCGCTGCACACGGTTTCCGGCACGGTGAGCGCCACCGGTGCGGCGGTGCGTTCCGGCTCTGTGACCTTTACCGATCAGGCCGATGCAACGCTGACCCGGACGGGCGTTATCAATGCGGACGGTAGCTTTCTTGTTCCCTACCTACCGGCAGGCAATTATGCCCTGCGGGTGAATGCGAGTGCGCAAAGGCAGGGTCAGGGTGGCCGCGGCGGCCCAAGCACACCGGCGCCAACGGATGCGGTTCGTTTCCAACCCCTGCGGGCGGCGGTGACGGTGGCGGATGGCGATGTCACCGGCGTAGCGTTGACGGTTACGGTCGCGAGTGGAACGCCATAGCGGGGCGGCAACACTGAACCGCTATGAAGATTTAAGGTGCACTCCCGGTCACCTTCGGTCCGGTGTCGCTTGACATGAGACGCCCGGCAAAGGATGCTGGAGGCTTGGGTGCGCGTTGCCCGTCTGGCATGTATTTTGCAGCGCAGGGAAGTTGCCGCGTTCGCGTTTCCCCAGTCAGCCGGACGGGTTAGGCAGAGGCCAAACGTGCCCGCAGAATATGCACGGGAAAGCAGCATGCCCTTCCGTGCCGGAGTGATAGTGCAGTGACCGTAAGTTTGAGTGCGTTGGGTTGGATGATGGCAGCGGCCGGGGGCGGTGGGTTGGCCTCGTTTACCGGGTTGCCGCTGATTTTGTTGATGTTTGCAGCGATGTACTTTCTGCTGATTGCCCCCAACCAGAAGAAGCAGCGGCAATGGCAAACACAGCTGGCCGCCCTGAAAACCGGCGATCGCGTGACCACCACCGGCGGTCTGCGGGGAACGGTGGTCAGCATTAAAGATGATGTATTTATCGTGCGTACCCAGCCGGACGGCGTGAAGTTTGAGATCGTCAAGAGTGCCATCGCGGCCGTTACGACAGAAGAAGTGGTCAAGACTTAAAGCCGTACCGCGGGGGTCTCCGCGGAAGCGCAAAGGGTTGGAACGAGAGAGATGGGCAAGAATTTAGCTGGAAAAGCGGGCTTCATCGTTGCAGTGCTGGTGATCTTCATCTATGGGATCTTCGGGATACCGCATGGGGGGCTGAAGCAGTCGCTCACGGATCGCATCCACCTGGGCCTGGATCTGCGCGGCGGGACGCATCTGGTGCTGCAGGTGCATGTCGCCGAGGCCGTCAACGCCGCCACCGATACCGATGTGCAACGGCTGAACACCGAGCTCGCGGCCACGGGCGCAACCGCAGCCAAGCTGGACCCGGCGCACCAGGGTACAATCACGATCGCGAATGTGCAGGCCGCGCAGGCAACTGCCGTACGCGCGGTGCTGAACGGCACATCGTATGCGGGCTACGACCTGGCGACGGCGCCCTCCAATGCGCTTACGCTTACGATGAAGCAGGCGGCAGTGCGCGACCTCGAAGCGCGCACATTGCAACAGTCCATCGAGACGATCCGCAGCCGGGTCGACACGCTTGGGCTTTCCGAGCCCGAAATCTCCCAATATGGGCTGGGCGAAAACCAGATTTTGGTGCAATTGCCGGACGTTAGCGACCCCGGCCGGGTGGAAGACATCATCCAGTCCACCGCCAAGCTCGAAATACACGAGGTCGTCAGCAGCTATCCAGATGAGGCGCAAGCGCTAACAGCGCTGGGCGGCGCGGTGCCGCCGGATCAGGTACTGGTAAAGGGTTCGGGCGCGCCCGGCACCGGCGACCGTGAGTGGGTACTGAAGCGCGCCGCCATCGTCGCCGGTCAGGACTTCCGCGACGCGCAGCCCTCGACCGATCAGAACGGCCGGCCGGACCTGACCTTCAATCTGACCACCGAAGCAGGTGACCGTTTTTACAAGTACACCGATGCCAATAAGGGCACCGGGCAGATGGCCATTGTGCTGCAAAACCAGGTGCGCGAAGTGGCCACGATCCAATCAGCCATTCGCGATACGGGCGAGATCACGGGCGGCTTTACGCAACAGCAGGCGCAGGACCTGAGCATGATGCTGCGCACGGGCTCGCTGCCGGCGTCGATCTCGTATCTGGAAACGCGGACGGTCGGCCCCTCGTTGGGAGCAACCAGCATTCATCAGGGCATCGTGGCGGCAGTCGCGGGCATGCTGGCCGTGATGGCGTTTATGCTGATCTACTACCGCGGCGCCGGGATCAACGCCGACCTCGCATTGTTGTTGAACCTGGTGATTTTGCTCGGCTTCATGGGCTTCAGCCACGCCACGCTGACGTTGCCGGGGATTGCGGGCGTGATCCTGACGATTGGTATGGGTGTTGACTCCAACGTACTGATCTTTGAGCGTATTCGGGAAGAACTGCGGCTCGGCAAGAGCTCCTCAGCGGCCGTGCAGGACGGCTTCGCGCACGCCTGGATCACCATTATCGACACTCACATCACCACCATCGTTTCGGCGGGCATCCTGTTTATCTTCGGCACCGGTCCGGTGCAGGGGTTCGCGGTCACGCTGGTCTTCGGCCTGCTGGCGAACCTGTTTACGGCGGTGTTTGTGTCGCGGGTGATCTTCGACTGGCTACTGACAAGGCGGGAACGTGGGGCGGCGCTTTCGATCTGAGAGGCGAGCTTCTAGCTGTTAGCTGCTAGCTTAGGAGCGCGCGGATTCACCGTACATGCAGTAAGGGATATGCCTTGGTGCAAGCCGTAAAGAACAAAAGAACAGGGCAGCCCAGAGCTAAAAGCTAAGAGCTGACAGCTAGAAGCTGCTCTTCAAGGGAAGAGCAAAACGTGGAATTGTTTCGGGAAGTAAAGATCGACTGGCTGGGACGCAAGTGGTATTTCCTGGCGTTTTCGCTGCTGTTTTCGGTAGCCGGCGTGGGCAGCATGCTGTTCTGGCATGGCATTCCGTTGGGCGTGGACTTTCGCGGCGGTACGCAGGTGACGGTGCATTTCGACGCGCCGCCCAATGAGGACCACATCCGCGCGGCGATGGCCGAAGCCGGCGTGCGGGATGCCAGCATCCAGCGCATCGGCGCAGCGCAGAACGCTTCAACCAGCCAGGCGGCCAACGATGTCATCTTGCGCCTGCCCCAGAGCACGGCGCAAGATACGGCACACGATCAGGGCCGCTCGGCGGTCGAGAACGCGCTGCGTGCGCGTTACCACGACTCCGGCTTTTCGGTGCAGCAGGTAGACATCGTGGGTCCCACCGCCGGTAAGCAACTACAGCGCCAGGCATGGCTGGCGACGATTTACTCGCTCATCGGCATGTTGATCTATCTTTGGTTCCGCTTTGAGCTGATCTACGGCGTCGCTGCGGTGGTGGCCGTCTTCCACGACACCTTGATTACGGTGGGCTTCTTCTCGCTCGTGAACAAAGAGATCACGCTGACCGTCATCGCGGCGATCCTGACGCTGATCGGATACTCGATGAACGACACGATTGTGGTCTTTGACCGCATCCGTGAAAACCTTGCGCTGAGCCGGCGGGAAACGCTGTCGCAGGTGGTAAACCGCTCGATCAATCAGACGCTGAGCCGGACGGTGCTGACCTCGGGGCTGACCTTCCTTACAGTGCTGAGCCTGTATCTCTTCGGCGGCGAAGTGCTGAATGGGTTCTCGTTTGCACTCGTGGTGGGCATTCTGATCGGGACGTACTCGTCGATTGCGGTCGCCGCGCCGATGCTGGTCGCCTACCAGGACTGGCGCGCGAGCCAGGGCCGGCGCGTGGCGCTGCCGGCGGCGCGTGCGGTGCGGCGGCAGGGGTAGGCTACGACGTTCCGAATGAGCGCTCCTATCGTTCTTTCTGTCATTCCTCAGGGAACCTGCTTTTCGGGCCCAAACGCAACCACGCGAGATCGATCTTCTATGGCCGCCTTTGTCTCCCCCGCATGGGGGATTGTAAAAACTTTTAGAAGATCGGGCACACCGGGAACAAATCCGAATACCCCGGTGTCTAAGCAAACAAGCTGCGCTCGCAAGCCCCGAGGTTGCTCCCATGTTTGAAGATTCCATGCTCGAATCGAGCGGCCGGATCAAGACGAAGTCGAAATACTGGATGATTGCTACGTTCGGTATCAACGGCGCCATCTTGGCCCTGCTGATCATTATTCCGTTGATCAATCCGGAGGCGTTGCCGAAGAACATGATGGCTGCCTCCCTGACGGCACCACCGCCTCCGCCTCCGCCACCCCCGCCGCCTCCCCCGCCGCCCCCGCCAACGCCATCTGTACCGCATACCGCTGCGGCGGCGCCCTCGGAGATGGACCAGACCCTGCACGCGCCGACCAAGATTCCGAAGATCAACATGATCAAGGACACAGGGCCGCCGCCGCCGCCGAACTCGGCGGGTGCCAGCTTTGCGAGCGCCGGGGGTGGAAACCCGACCTCCCTCTTCGGTAGCCCGGATGGAACCGGATCGGCAAGCAGTGGTCCGGTTGTGGCTGTCAAAAAGCCCAGCGGTCCGGTGCGTATTTCGGGCGGTGTCATGCAAGGGCAGATCACCAATCGGGTGAATCCCACCTACCCAGCAATCGCCCGTTCCGCCCGTCTCAGTGGCACCGTTGTCTTGAGCGCGCAGATCTCGAAGACAGGCACCATCGAGAATCTGAGCGTCATCAGTGGTCCGGCGATGTTGACCGGCGCAGCCATTGATGCGGTGAAGCAGTGGCGGTACAAGCCATACATGCTGAACGGCGAGCCGACCGAAGTAAACACCACAGTGACCGTGAACTTCAATCTGAACAGCGGTGGGTAAGCCCAACGCGTGAATCGGCTACCCTGCCCGTGGGATGGGATAACCCCCACGGGCAGGGTAGTGTTGTTCCAGCACGCTTTGGCGCCTGGGCCGACTTCAAAGTTTTCATTTCTTGCAACCGCCGTGGCAATCGTTTTTGCCGCCTCGCCCCGACCTCCCGTTCCCGTCCGCTTTGGCGCGAACCGCACCATGGCACTCCCTTCGCACTCAGCTTCAGTACTCAGCTTCAGGAGGAAAGAAACATCGTGATTCTCGCTCATCTCGCACAGTCCGCCCACGTCTCCCTCGCCTCGCTCGCTCTGCTTCTGCAGGACAACGCAGCAGCCGGCCCCCAGGTGGGCTTCAGCCCCATGCAACTCTGGGGCAACATGGGCATCCCTGCCAAGGGCGTCGTTTTGATTCTCTTCATCATGTCGATCTGGTCGTTGGCCGTGATCATCGACCGCGCCATCTACTTCTCGGCCGCGCGGAAGCAGTCGCGTGAGTTTGCACCCCGTGTGGCTAATGCATTGAAGGAAGGCCGCTTGGACGAGGCGATCAAGGTTGCCGACAAGTCCAAGAAGTCGCACCTGGCCGAAGTCGTCACCGCCGGTCTCACCGAGTTCCGCTCCTTCGGTTCGGGCGGCGCGATCACGGAAGAGCAGGTGGAAAGCTCCAAGCGAGCATTGGAGCGTTCAGAGGCGATCGTGCATGCCAAGCTGAAGAAGGGCCTTGGTGGTCTCGCCACCATCGGTTCCACGGCCCCCTTTATCGGTCTGTTCGGCACGGTGGTCGGTATTTTGAATGCCTTCCAATCGATCGCCAGCTCCAAGGCAACCGGCATCGGCGCGGTCGCCGGCGGTATCTCGGAAGCGCTGGTCACGACGGCCTTCGGTTTGCTGGTCGCCATCCCTGCCGTGATGTTGTTCAACTATTTCACCAATAAGGTTGAAGCCTTTGACGTGGAAATGGACAACAGCTCGTCGGAGTTGCTGGATTATTTCATCAAGCAGGCACACCGCTAAACAGCGATTCCTGTAACAGCGGAGCCGCCGTCGGATGTGAGGCACAGTGTGGTCTCACATCCGGCGGAAGAGCGACACGCCGCACGGAGCGGCATCTACCGGGAGATGGATCCCGGACGGAGTAGACGTTATGGCAATGGCAAAGCGGAATGAAGGCAAAAAGGTCAACTCCGACATCAACGTCACGCCGATGGTGGACGTGATGCTGGTGCTGTTGATCATCTTCATGGTCGTCACCCCGATGTTGAATAACAAGGTGAACGTGGATCTGCCTGTGGTCTCGGCGGCAACCATCATGGACAACGCAAACAAGGAAGATGCAATCAACGTGGCGGTCACCCGGGACGGCGGCATCTTTGTTGGCGGCGATAAGGTGACGAAAGACACCCTCGGCCAGAAGGTAGCTGATTTGGAAGCCAAGAAGACCAACCCCGGCGATGACAAATCTGTGTACTTCCGCGCCGACACGCGTGCGAACTACGGCACGGTGATGGATGCGATTGACGGCTTGCGCACCGGTGGTGTTAGCCAACTCAACCTGCTGACGGATTCCGTCAACGAAAACCACTAAAGCGAACGTAGGGGGCGCACAGCGCCTACTGCGATCGAAGGAGGTACGACTATGGGAATGAGTGCAGGTGGTGGTGGTGGCGTCGGTGCAAATATCAATGTGACGCCGCTGATTGATGTACTTCTGGTGTTGCTGATCATCTTCATGGTAATTGTGCCGAACAATCCGAAGGGCCTGGAGGCTCTGGTGCCGCAGCCGCCGAAAACCAAAGCTCCGGATATACCGAACCAGCGCACGATTGAAGTAATTGTGCAGCCGGCGGGTAACGGTCAGCTCTCGTACAAGATCAATGACGAGGCCATCGCGAAACAGGATATTACGTCGCGGTTGCAGCAGATCTTTGCGATCCGGCAAGAGAAGATCATGTTCGTGAAAGGTGATCCGAAGCTCGATTTTGGTCCCATCGCTCAGGTAATTGGTTTTGGGCACTCGGCCGAGGTGACCAACATCGGCATCATTACACCGCAGGTGGAAGCGGGGCACTAGCCTTACGCCCGCCGCTTACAACGCATGAGTGGAACGAAAGTATGCTGAATGGCGGCAGAGAACTCTTCTCTGCCGCCATTCAGTTTTGTGACACAGACTGGGTCAAAGGGCGATCCATCCGGCGCGTATGGCTGTGAAGGAGAGGCCCGCTACGACGATCCACAGAACCACGCCTTGCACCATGGGGCGGAGCCCGACCTTACGCAACAGTTCTCGCGAAAGTCCGGTGCCGATCAGATACAGTACGACGGTCAATCCGTCCTTGCCGGCAACGGTTAAAGGCGCGTAGACCGGCAGCAGTCCTGGAAGCAGGGTGCGGCAGGCGGCCGCGAGAACGAAGAGGGCAATGAACCAGGGTATCTGGACACGCGCCGCCGAGGCGCTCCCTGCCGTGGCCGCGTCCCGATCCGGAGGGTCTACCGGGCCTGCAAACGCCGTTGGGCGATTGCGCAGCAACGCAGCCGTAACAAGCGCGACCGGCACAATCCAGAGTGCACGCGCAAGCTTCACAGCGGTACCGACGGCAAGTGCCTGCGTCCCGTAGCGGGCGGTAGCGCTCACCACGGAACTGGTATCGTGAACGGCGAGAGCGGCCCAAAGACCGAATTGCGTTTGCGACAGGTGAAAGTGCCAGCCGATTGCTGGAAAGAGCAGAAGGGCGAGAGCGTTCAGGCTGAATACAGTGCCTAGCGATACGGCCATGTCCTCCTCACCGGCACCGGTGACGGGCGCTAATGCGGCGATGGCGCTGCCGCCGCAGATGGCAGTTCCACAGGTAATCAGAAACGCGGCCTTGGGTCGTACCCGCAAGACCCGGCCCAGCGCCCAACCGAGAGCAAGCGCCAGGGCGATGCTGAGGGCGGTATAGGCAAAACCATGACCGCCGGCGCGCAGCACCTCATGCAGATTCATGCCAAAACCCAGAAGCACGACCGAAGCCTGCAGCAGAAAATGCGTGAGGGATCGGCTGGCGGCCGCAAAGGGGTGCGGCAGAAACAGCGCGAACGCGATGCCACCCAAAAGCGCGACCGGGGAGGAGATTAGGCCGGTAGCGGAGAACACGAGACCGAGGAGAAAAAGTAATGTGGGGTTCAAGAAAGCCTCTACCCGTAGTGTGGAAGCATTGTCCCCGCGCCGTCCAAGTAGAAATCGTGAGGGCCGATAAGCTGCCCTTATCAGGCCTGTGAGGCCACGTTGGACTGAACGGCCTGTTTTGCCTGTCGCCGCAGCGCATAGTCGCGTAGAAAGACCGCGAAGGACTCATCGATACCGGTTGACTGCGGGCCGCGCTGGCGCAAGAAGTGCAGGGTACGATGAATGTGCAGTCCATTTACGCGGACTGTGGCCAGGGTCCCAAGCCGGCGCTGGCGACGCAGGGCGAACCGGGAGGCAAAACCGACACCCAGGCCGGCCTCGACACAAGCCAGCAGCGCTTCAGTCGACCCGAGCAGCATGGAGACCTGCAGGGAATCGAAAGCCAGGCCTGCATGTTGCAGAGCCGTTTCCAACACGGCTCGTGTTCCCGACCCGTGCTCACGCAGGAGCAGCGGAACCACTCGCAGCGCAGAAAGATCGACTTCTTGCCCTGCCCACTCATGGCTACCCGGGACCACAAGCACAAGTTCATCGTCGATCCACGGTTCCATCACCAGATCCGCCCGATGGGCGGGACCCTCGATCAGTCCTAACGCCACCGAGCCTTCGACGACACGCGCGACGACCCCCGTCGTGTTGGCGCTTTCCAACTCAAGCGCGACACCCGGGTGCCGGCGGCGGAAGGAGGCCAGCAGCCGTGGCAACAGGTATTGTGCAATGGTCGTGGATGCTGCCAGCCGCAGGGTCCCGCCCGGCTCGCCGTCGACGGCTGACATTGCCTCCGTGGCCTGTTGCAGCAATGCCTCGGACGCCTTTGCCGAAGCCAGCAGAATCTCACCGGCGGCGGTCAAACGCACGGTACCGCCGGTGCGGTCGAGCAGCCGTCGGCCAAGCTCCTCCTCCAGGGCCTTGATCTGTTGCGTCACCGCCGGCTGCGAGATGTACAGCACTTCGGCCGTTTTCCGAAAACTGCGCTGCCGGGCAACCTCGCGAAAGACGCGCAGGCGGAAATTTTCAAGCATGGTGCTCACAGTATGCGGTCAAAGCTTCAGCCGATGCAGGAAGCGCGTCCTTCCACAGACCGGTCGATACAGAACAGACCGGACCCATACACTGGCGGTATGAGGTTTTGGAGTGAATGTGCCTTGCTGGCAGCCGCGCTTTGCGGCGGTATGGGGGCAGACCGAGCCGCAGCACAGGAGCCGCTGTCACAGAAGTCCCCGCCACATAAGCCGTCACTGCAGGTGGCCTTCACCTTCGACGATCTGCCGGCGCACGGGCCGTTGCCGCCGGGGATGGCCAGGCCTGCGGTGGTGGCCAGCATCCTGCGCACGTTGCAGCGGGAGCGGCTGCCGCCAGTCTATGGTTTTGTAAACGGCTTTCGCGTGGCACGCTTTCCGTACCAAATCCATATAGTGCAGGCGTGGCGGGCGGCTGGGGAACCATTGGGCAACCATACGTGGTCGCATCCGGAGCTCGATAAGCTTTCCGCCGCGGATTACGAAGCAAACATCCTAAAGAACGAAGCACTGTTGCAGCGCGTCGACCCGAAAAGAAACTGGCACTGGTTTCGTTACCCTTTCCTTGAAGAAGGAGACACAGTCGCCAAGCGCGAAGCGGTACGCACCGCCCTCGCGGCGCACGGGTACCGCATAGCGGAAGTCTCCATGGACTTCCAGGATTACCTTTGGAACGAACCGTACGCACGCTGCGCGGCCAGGCATGACGAAGCGGCCATCCGCACGCTGCATAACACCTATCTCGCGACCGCCGACGAGTATATCGGGGTGTATCGCGAGCTCTCGCACCGGTTGTACGGGCGCGATGTGCCCTACGTTCTGTTGATGCATGTCGGTGCGTTCGATGCGCGCATGCTGCCCGAGTTGATTGCGCTGTTTCGGGAGCGGGGCTTCACCTTTACGACGCTGGAGACAGCGATGGCCGATCCGGTTTACGCCGCCGATCCGGCGGTGCCCTCGCCAGGGGGCACGACCTTTAACGAACTGGTCGCCGGGGAACGCCACGTTACGGTCCCGGATGGGCAGGAACCGGACAAACTGCTCGACCGGTTGTGTAGGTAAACACCGTTGGTGCAAGAACCCCCGAAGGCTTCAGCGATGACCTGCGTACCGCCTACATTGCGCCCCAATGGGCTGTTCAAAACCGCTTCAGTGGGCTGTAAGGCTTGCGTGGGCGATTGACGCTACAACAATGGTGGTACAGAGCACGACCGCCAGGGGAGCATCCTTGCCACGCAAAGCTGGCATCACAGTAGTCATTGCACGCTCATACCAGTCGTTGTCGCTATGCGACTGGCAACTTGTGGATCCCTGGTCCGTTCAATCCGTCGTGGCAAATCACTTGCCCTTGTACAGGCTGACTTCAGTTCCGCATCTTTTTAAATCGCCGCTTCAGACGGCGTGGGGTTCCTTTTCAGGAGATTGCATCAATGGTTCATGCGAAGTTCAGATCGCTACTTAGTCCAGGCACAAAGGTCACCGCGGAACAACTTCGGGCAGACCGAGAGATCATCGCTTTCGAGCGCGAAGTGGAAGGACTTAGCCGCCGTAAATTCATGGGCGGCCTTACCGGAGCAGCTGCTCTGGTTGCCGGTGCCGGTTTTTTTGAGGTGCCAAAGAGTTTCGGCCAATCCATCATGCCGCCTATTCCCGATGTGCTGAACTTCGCGTTGAACCTCGAGTTCCTTGAGGCTGGTCTTTACCACTTCGTCTCGACGGGATCGGCTCTTCCAGGCCTTGCTACCGGTACCACCCTACCTTCGACTGCGCTTTATACTGCTGTGCAGGCCGATGCTCCCACAGCGGCGCTTGCCGCTGCCTTAGCAAGGGACGAGATGAACCACATCGCCCTATTGCAGAGCACCATTACCAGCTTGGGCGGCACTCCTGTCACGGCTCCGGTTTTGAATTACGCCGCCAAGGGGGCTCTCACGACGGCGGCGCAGTTCCTGGCGACGACCCGGCAATTTACCTCGGTCGGTGATAGCGCCTATAACGGTGCAGCACAGTTTCTCGTCAGCAATCCCACGGTGCTTACAGCGGCAGCGCAGATCACCGGTGCGGAAGGTCAGCACATGGGCGCGGTAAATTATCAATGCATCACGCAAGGCGTAACTGCGGCGCTCGCCGGCAGCGCTACGGCCATGATTGACCTTCAGGACCAACCGCCCGCGCCGACGCAGTATTTCACTGTCTTTACCACCGGTAGTGCCGCTTCTACCGCACTGCTTGGTTTTTCACCTTTACGCACCCCAGCACAGGTTTTAGGCGCGGTGTACGCCCTTTCGTCAGCGGCCACGCTCACTCCGCCGACAGGTCAAACTTCGGGTGGCTTCTTCCCGTCCGGGCTCAACGGCAACATCAAATCCACCTAGCGCTGAAGCGCTGTCTGCACACCTGAGCCGCCCGTCGGCTTATGAGATTCACTTTCGCAGTGCTTCAGGAGGAAATACCAAGTGTCTAAGTTTTCGAATGAGTCCAATACCGCCGTCGCCGAACGCTCCGAGGAGCAGCTCGTGCAAGAGGCTACACAATATCAAAATGCGCGGGCCGGTTCCCGTTTCGATCGCCGGAAGCTGATCACCAATCTTTCCATGGCCGCCGGTGCGGCCGGGATGCTCGGCGTGGCTGGTTGCAGCAATGCCGGTCCGGCAACCGCGCCGCTTGGGAATACTACCCCTACCGTGCTGGACATCCTGAACTTTGCTCTGAACCTGGAGTATTTTGAGGCGAGCTACTACTCCTACATCGTCACGGGGACGGGCCTTTCGGCCTCACTCACGGGCACCAATCCAGGAACGGTAGCAGGTGGTGCGCAGGTCACCTTCCAGTACAGTGCGATCGCAAATATCGCCGCTAACCTGATGACGGAAGAGGTGGAGCATGTGCAGTTGCTCATCGCCACGATTAACGGCGTTTTTGGTGCTGGATCGGCAATCTCCATGCCGAATCTGAACCTTGCTGCCGCCGGTGCCGTAACAAACGATGCTACCTTCGTTACAACCTCTCGTACCATCGAGGGCGTCGGCGTAAGTGCATATGCCGGTGGCGCGCAGTATCTTACTTCTAATGTCGTGGCATTGGATTACGCCGCGCAGATCCTGTCGACCGAGGCACAGCACGAAGGCGCTCTGCGACAGGCGTGCATCTATTTCCCAACCGGAGCTATCACATCGCCGGCTGCTGATGCGTTGGACACACCCCCAACGGCAACCGAATTCTTCAATACCAGCAACACCACCGGCCTGGCCCTCGCACGTACTATTTCGCAGGTTCTCGGCATCGTCTACGCCGGTATGCCAAACGCGTCAATCACAACTCCGGCTACAGGCATTACCAAGGGTGGTTTCTTCCCGAGTGGCTTCAACGGAACTATCTTCAGCACGTAGTCCAGTGCTCGACCGCAGCAACATAAATGCCGCCAGCAATGGCGGCATTTATGTTGCTGCATCATGTACTGCTATCTCCCTCGCCGATACGCATTTTATGTATGAGCTGTTTGTCTGAAATGCTCAGACGTTGAGCCCAATCATCCTCATGAGTGCTAAACCGTTGCTGCGCGTGATTACGCCCTCACGCAGGGTGTAATCAAACCGGAGCATACCGTCGGCGATGCTGTCTTCGAAATGCGCATTGTGGATGAGCGCTGCCTCGGGACCGCTGATGGAGGTGAGGGAAAGATCGTGTGTGCTGAGCAGCCCCATGGCATTCGCCTCCAGCAGCGCCTTGACGATACCGGTGGCCCCGGCCAGTCGGTCGTGCGAGTTGGTGCCTGCAAGCAGTTCATCCAGCAAAAACAGCACAGGCGGATGCGTGCGGGCGGCCTCGCAGACGGCGTGTAATCGCAAGATTTCGGCGTAAAAACGCGAACGACCGCTTTGCAGGGAGTCGTTGACCTGAATGCTGGCTGCGATTGTGACTGCGCTCAAGCGAAGGCGATCGGCACGCACGGGAGCCCCGGCTATGGCCATCACCGCCGCCGTTCCCACTGACCGCAGCAGCGTGCTTTTGCCGCTCATATTGGAGCCGCTGATCAGCAGCAGACGCGTGGTGCTGTCCAGCGTGACATCGTTACGAACACAGGCGCCTGCAGGCAGCAGCGGATGACCAAGCGCTTCCGCGCTGAAGGTTGCTTCTCCGGGGGCTAAAGCGACAAGCTCCGGAAAAGGGTCCGCAGGATGTTCAAAGTGGTATGCCGAAAGCGAGAGCAGTGCTTCCAGCTCCCCAAGCGCCGCGAGCCAGCCGGCCAGCTGGGCACCATGCCGTTGCCGCCAGGCTTCGACCAGCAGGCCCAGCTGAACGGAATACAGCAGGGGTACATTGAACAACGCGACCGCCCCCCGCTGGTCGATCGCCGTGGAAAACCGAGCCAATTGTCGCAGAGACGCCGAGGCGGACCGGGGACCGGCAAGCAGCGCTGCCTGCAACGCTTGCAGGCCGGACGTCGTAAAGCGCTCGCGTTCGAGTTCCTCGAGCAGTTCCGCCACCAGCCCAAGCTGGGCCGCCGTATGCTGGGCCTCGTCGAAGAGCGGACGTAACCGGCGCTGCCAGAAAAGATTGACTCCCGCATCGATAAGTAGAAGCGGCAGTAGCACGATAGGGGAGTGCCCACTGAGCCAGCGCAGCCCGGCGGCGACCGTCAGCAGAGCCAGAAGCGGCGCCATCCAGCGCAGTGCGTTCGGGAACGTTCGCTGCGCCTTTGCCCATTGCACCAGGGGCAACCGCGGCAACCGCGCCACCGCCGGCCCCGGCAGGCTGGCGATCCGCTCGCGCAGACGGAGGTGCGAGCCCATCTCCTGCACGGCCTGCTGGCGTTCGTGCACTGCGGCCGTGGTGGCGCCTTCGAGCAGAAAGGCGCCCAGAGTCTCCTCGCCGAGCGTGGTGCGGGCGGTGCAGAGCAGTTCGAAGAGGCTCCCCGCGCCGAACAGGTCCAGATCGCCTGCGAAGAGGCTGGCGTCCACCCCCGCCTGCAGCTCCGGCGATAGCGTACGCGTTCGTTTGCCTGCCCAGCGGTCTTCTATGCGGGCGAGGCCATGCTCGTACCACGCAGCGGCACGTTCACTGCGTGCACCCGCTGCCAGCACCCTCGCATGAAACCGGGCCGTCACCGCGAACCCGAGGCAGGGCAGCAAAACCCACTCCCAGGCGAACAGATGCCGCACGAACGCGAACCATGCCGCGGCAAGCACCGCCACCGCCCAAAGCAGCCGCAGATACCCCAGCAGCACATGCTGCCGCCGCCGCTGGGCTGCTTCCAGGCGGCAGGCGGCAAGGCGGTCCGTATAGGTAGCGTCCACAGTGCTGGATGGAGATTTCTCGTTCGGTGAAAGCTGGCTCATAACGGTACAGTGTGCCGCCGTTTCCTGCGCGGGGAAGCGCAACTCATAGGCTATCCTGAAGGTATGCCGGCTGCCGCAGAACCACGCCTCGCCAACCCCGTGCCCCCCGCCGCCGAGCCCTCGACGAAGCGTTCAGCGCCGTCGGACGCCTTTGAATCCTGGGGCCGCTATCCGGTGTATGAGGCTGAGGTGCACAACCTGCACTGGCAGGGCGACTTCCCGCGCGCCATCGCCGGTGTGCACCATGGGGCGCTGCCGGTGGGCATGGGCCGCAGCTACGGCGACGTTTGCCTGCTGAAAGACGGCACCCTGCTGAAAACGACCGGCATGAACCGCTTGCTCAACTTCGATCCGGAGACCGGTCTGCTGACTGCCGAAGCGGGCGTGACCCTGGCGCAAATTCTGGACTTTTCCGTACCGCGCGGGTTCTTTCTTCCCGTGACCCCGGGTACGAAATATGTCACGATGGGCGGTGCCATCGCGAACGACATCCACGGCAAAAATCATCACATCGCCGGAACCTTTGGCAGTCACGTTACCCAATTTGAGCTTGTGCGGTCCGACGGCGCCCAGATTCACTGCTCACCGACTGAAAACCCCGACCTGTTTTCCGCAACCATCGGCGGGATGGGCCTCACTGGAGTGATTACCTGGGCGCAGCTGCGCTTGAAGCCGATCGTCAGCCGCATGGTCGACTATGAGGGCATCCAGTTCCACGGCATTGACGAGTTCCTTGACCTGACCGAGAGGTCGCAGCACGTGGAGTACACCGTCAGCTGGGTCGATGTGAACTCGACCGGCAAGAACTTCTGCCGCGGCATCTTCATGCAGGGCGATCACTCGCAGATCCCCGCGCCTCTGAAACCCTCCGCCGAACCAAAGCTGGTCTTTCCGATGGAGGCTCCCGGTTGGGCGTTGAATAGCACCACCGTGGGCATGTTCAATACGCTTTTCTTCCATAAGCAGATCAAAAGCCGCGTCACCGCGCTCCAGGACTATGAGCCCTTCTTCTATCCGCTCGACATTATGCTGAAGTGGAATCGGATGTACGGCAAATCCGGTCTGTTGCAGTTTCAATACGTGATTCCATGGGAAAACGCCCGGCAGGGCACCGTGGCGATCCTGCGCGAGGTATCGAAGTCGGGCTTGGCGAGCTTTCTCGCCGTGCTGAAGGCCTTCGGGGATGTGCCCTCCCCCGGCATGATGAGCTTTCCCAAGCCGGGCATCACGCTCGCGCTCGATTTTCCCATCAAGCCGGGTAAGAGCTTCGAACTCTTCGACCGCCTGGCGCAGATGACGCATGAGTTTGGCGGCCGCTTGTACCCTGCCAAAGATGCGCGCATGACCGCGCCGCAGTACCAGGCTTTCTATCCGCAATGGGAGCGTTTCGCGCGCTACAAGGATCCGGCAATTACCTCCAGCTTCTGGGAGCGTGTCGTCGGCGAACGGGGTCTGTCGCGTTGAGTCCCGCACCCATTCCCACACTGCCGGGCGCGGATACCACGGCTGAACCGCCGGCGGCGCTGCGGCGTGACCCACGGCAGCCGGACGCACAGGGCCGCATGGCGTTTGCCGGTACATCCGTCGCGCGCATGCCGCCGAAGCGCATTCTTGTGCTCGGCGCAACCTCCGGCATCGCCGAAGCGACCATCCGCATCTGGGCTTCGCACGGGGAAAGCCTCTTTCTAGTGGGGCGCAACGCCGACCGTCTGTCCGCGGTCGCTGCCGATGCGCGTACCCGCGGGGCGCACCTGGTCGAAACAGCGGTCACCGACCTCGATCACACGGCCACCCATCCGGAGTTGCTGGCGCATGCCGTCAATGCGTTGGGCGGTTTGGACATCGCCTATATCGCCGTGGGGCTGTTGGGCGAGCAATCCCGCGCCGAGCGCAGCTTTGCTGAAACCGGACAGATTCTGCACACCAACTTCGTGGTGCCGGCCAGTCTGCTCACCTGGCTTGCCAACCATTGCGCACAGCGCCACGGCGGCACGCTGGCGGTCCTGAGCTCTGTCGCGGGCGAGCGCGGCCGCAGGTCGAACTATATTTATGGCTCTTCAAAAGCCGGGCTCACCGCCTTCGTTGACGGACTGCGCAACCGCGTAGACCGTGAAGGCGTCCGCGTGCTGACCATCAAGCCCGGCCCGGTAAAAACCGCCATGACCGAAGGCATGAAGGGCGAAGGCAAGTTCGCCGACGTGAACAAGGTCGCCGCGACCATTGTCACTGCCATCGACAAGGGCCCTAAAGGCGCGGATGTTCTTTACGTGCCGGGCATCTGGCGGATCATCATGGGCGTGATCCGCGCGATTCCCGAATGGAAGTTCAAGTCCATGGATTTATAGATCGGGGACCGGCGAGGTGGTGCGCCTCGCCTCTGGACCGAAGTCGCGCCGCGATGCTCTATGAAATGCAATATGTCGCTCCATAAGATTGCAGCCTTCTCCAGTTCCTAGCCGAGTTGCTTGATTGAGACGACTGTTCGAAACGTCAAAATTGGGGTAATTGCTTCAATGCAGTGGAAACCGCGCGCAAACCTTCTTTGGCACATCAATTGCATACTCCGCGAATATCAGCTCAGATCAGCAGTGAGAGATGTCGAATCGGCGCTGAGAAATCTTTTTCCGGGGAAGATTTTGCATGAAGTTGCAACATAGCCTGCGCGCCTTGGCGCTGCTTGCGGTTCTTGGTACTCCAGTCACCTACGCCTTCGGGCAAGTTGAAACGGCCACCGTGGCCGGTACCGTTTCGGATCAATCTGGCGCAATCATTCCTAACGCTACCGTTGTGGTCCGGAACGCCGATACAGGCTTCCAGCGCACCGTCACCACCAATGGCACAGGCCTCTACTCCGCGGTGGAGCTGCCCGCCGGTACCTACACCCTGAAAATCACCGCACCCACCTTCGGCAGCTTTGAGCAGAAGGTTGTACTCACCGTCGGTGAGCCGTTCACCCTCAATGCCAAGCTGGGCGTTGTCGACACTACGGTGATCTCCGTGGGCGCGCAGACCGACACAGCTACCTTGAACACCTCCACCAACGAGGTTTCTCAAGTCATCACGCCGGAGCAGATCATCAATCTGCCTAGCCTCACCCGTAACCCGTATGACTTTGTCGCCCTTTCCGGCAACGTATCGAGCGACCCGGGCGGCTCCACGCAGCAGGGTGTCGGAGCCTCGCTCGGTGGCGGACGCGCCTCCGGCACCGAAGTTCTGCTTGACGGTGTCGAGAACCTGAACCTTTATTCACAGACTGTCGGTCAGACCATTCCACTCGACTCCGTGCAGGAGTACCGCATCATCACCAGTGGCTTCGACGCACGCTACGGCCGCGCCACCGGCGGCGTCGTCAATCTCACCACCAAGACCGGCACTAACACCTTCCACGGCTCCGCCTATGAATACAACCGGATCTCCGCGCTGGCTTCCAACACCCACTATGAAGACGCCACCAACTACGTCCGCCGCGCCGCCGGTCTGCCGAATAATCCTGCCGATCACTTCGTGCGTAACCAGTTTGGCTACTCCGTCGGCGGTCCGGTCTTCAAGAACAAGTTCTTCTTCTTCTCAAATACAGAGTGGATACGCATTCGCAGCTCCGCCACCCAGAACAACTACGTCCCGACCGGCAGTTTTTTGGCTACTACGTCCACACAGACGCAGGCCTTCTTCAAGCAATATGGGACTTTACGCCCCGGAGCCGTGCTTGGCACCACCGCGAATATCAACTACAAGCCGCCTACCGGCCCCTCGGTCGTCTTCCCCAACGCGATCCAGCAGGTAACCTATGTGCTGCCCGCAACCACCACGGCCGGCACCCCGCAGAATACCTATTTCACGCTGGACCGCGTCGATTACACTCTGTCGCAAAAGACCAACATGTACTTCCGGTACGGCCTGTACAGCCAAAACGCCTTTGCGGGTTCAAATGCCTACAGTCCCTATGCCGGTTTTGATACCGGCTCGACCGCTTACGATCAGGCGGGTCTGTTCTCCCTTACGCACATCTTTGGGGCGAACCTGATCGATGTTTCCAAGGTGTCCTACTCGCGTGACAACGAGCAGCAGCCACTTGGGGCCAACCCCGCCGGCCCCACGCTCTACGCGCTCGGCTCCGCGGCCACCATCAATGGGCTGCAGCTCGCTATGCCGGGGTACCTGCCCTTCAATCCGGGCAGCGCCATCCCTTTTGGCGGTCCGCAGAACTTTTACCAGTTCGACAACGATCTCGAATACCTCAAGGGTCGGAACGACTTCCACTTCGGTGGTGAGTTCGATCAGCTCCGCGATAACCGGACCTTTGGCGCTTATGAGAACTCGGTCAATACGCTCAGCTCTCAAAACCTTGGCGACGCCTTCAACAACCTGGCCATCGGTCACGTATACAGTTTTTCTGCGGCCATCTATCCGCAGGGCGAACTGCCCTGTGCCAACAGCCTAGCGACTGGCAAGCCTGTGGTGACCGCGGCCTGCACGCTCCAACTGCCGCTCAGCCTGCCCAACTTCGAGCGCGAAAATACCTTCAACGATGGCAGCGCCTACGGGCAGGACTCACTCAAGGTCACCAAGAACCTGACCGTTACCGGCGGTCTGCGCTGGGAGTATTTCGGCGTTCAGCATAATCACAATCCCAATCTGGAATCGAACTTCTTCCTGGGCTCCGGCAGCACGTTCCAGGCGCAGTTCCGCGCTGGCAACCTGCTCACCACCCCCAACAGCCCCGTGGGCGGCTTGTATGCGAAGCAATTTCATAATTTCAGCCCGCGCCTTGGCTTTGCCTATGACGTCTTCGGTAACGGCAGGGATACAGTACGCGGCGGTTACGGCATCAGCTACGAGCGGAACTATGGAAACGTGACTTATAATGTCATCCAGAATCCACCCAATTATGCTGTCGTTTCGCTGACCGCCCAGGACACCGCCGGTGGAACCGATGTGCCCACCCTGCCCATCACGAACAGCAACTTTGGTCCCTTAGCCGGGACGAGCGGCACCAAGGCCTTTCCGGCCACTAGCCTGCGTCCGGTGCAGCAGAATATTCCGACCGCCTACCAGCAGAACTATAACCTCTCCGTGGCCCACAGCCTTGCACGCGGCGCGCTGGTAGAAGTCACCTATGCCGGTGCACGCGGCGTTCACCTTTATTCCATTGCGAACGTCAACCGATCCTACTTCGGCGGGAACTATCTGGGTGACGCCCGCATCGCGAACCGGCTGCAGCCGCAGTACACCACCGCGAACCTTCGCGGCGCTAACGGCGACAGCTACTACAACTCGGTGAACATCCGCACCGAGTACGATCGTTTTGCCGCGAACGGTCTCCATTTCACCGCAAACTATACGCTGGCCCGCTCGCTAGATGACAACAGCTCCACCTTCGATACCGGAAATGGCAGCAGCAGCCCGACGGGCTTCCTGGGTTACCTTGATCCCTTCAATCCCCGCTCGAGCTTCGGCAACTCGGATTTTGACGTTCGCCATCGCCTCGCCCTCTCGGCCATCTACACCCCGCGCATTCTGGAACGCCACGGAGCGTTGCTGAAAGAGACCCTCGGCGGCTTCAACTTCGCGCCCATCATTGTCGCCCGCAGTGGTGCACCGTTTACCGTTTTCGACAACAGCAATACCGACGGCCAGGCTACGCCCAACATCGTGCCGGCGGCAGGGCTAAAGTATCACGGCACCTCGGTCCTGAACGGCGGCACCAACACGTACAACTACATCCAAATTCCACTGGCGGCCAAGAACTTGGGCGTCAACCCGGTCAACGGTAAGTCCGACCTACCCTGCACCCCAGGCGCGAACGGTTGTACCTTCACCAACGGCATGGATCGCAATCAGTTCTACGGTCCGCTTAACTATAGCGTGAATCTAGGCGCCTATAAGACGTTCACCGTCTTTGAGCGCTACCGCCTGCAGTTCCGTGGTGAGTTCTATAACTTGTTCAACCACGCAAATCAGTATGTTCTTTCGGGCGCGGCGGCCGACTACGCCGCTGTCACGACCACGCAAAACGGCGCACTTACACCCGGCTACATCCAGACCTCCAAGGGAACCAGCACCCCCGGCAATCTCGGGACAACTGGATCGCAGGACGAGCGCCGCAATATTCAGCTCGCCGCGCGATTCGAGTTCTAATCCGTAATCCAGCACGAGAAAAGCCGGGCATTTGCCCGGCTTTTCCTTTTCCAAGTGGAGACTCAGTTTGTTGTAAAAGACCTAATCTGGTCTAGTAATCAGAGGTAAACGTCAGAGCCGAACCGGAGGACGTGAACAACAAGAGGAATTCTTAGCTTCCCCTCTGTTTGCTCCTATGCTGACGATAAGCAATCGTCGCAAAACTGGCAGCGACATTGCTATTGCTGCGCCTGCTGGTGTTGGCGGCGGGGCGGTGGGGGTTGTTCGGGGAGGGCGGTGGCTTTTTCGACCAGGATGGACCAGTCCTCCGGGACCGGGAGTTCGCGGTCGAGGGACGGGGTGCCTTCGCTGGGGGTAACGCGCACGGCTACGGTGAGCTCGCTCTTGGTGCGACCGCGGAACATGCCGTGCGTGGGCGGCACGTCGGCATAGTCGCGGCCAATGGCGGTGCGGATGTGGCGGTCGCCGGCGATCAGGCAGTTAGTGGGATCGAAGCCGACCCAGCCGAGCTCTGGTAGGAGGCACTCGACCCAGGCATGCGTGGCGGAGTCGTCGGAGCGATCCTTCCATTTGTCACCGTGGTAGAGATACCCGCTGACGTAGCGGCAGGGAATTTGCAGCCTGGTGCGGACAAGGGCGGTCATGATGTGCGCGAAATCCTGGCAAACGCCGGCGCGCGCGGTGAGGGCCTGGTCGATGGGCGAATCCGCACGGGTGGACTTCGGTTTGTAGGCAAAGTAATGGTAAAGCTGGTCATTCAAGCGGTGCAGGATGGTGAGGGGATCCTCGGTCCGGTGGAGGTTGAGGTGTGCGGCGAGGGCGTCGAGCCCGGCTGTGGGCGTCGCAAACTCACTCGGCAGCAGCCACTCCCAAAAATCACCCGCATGCACGGTGCGATCGAGCTCGTCCCAGGCAGAGGCTGACAGCGACGCGGGGACAGGCGTGTGAGGCTGCATCTCCACCAGCGCTTCCGCGACGATGACCAGTTGGCCGTGCTGGCCGGGAATATCGAAGTGATGCACATGGTTGGCGAGGTGGTCGCGGTAGCTGAACGCACGGCAGCGCGGGGTTACGGAAAGCTGAAAGGTGAGGCAGCGCTGGTAGGTGTCGGAGCGCGGATGCATGCGCGTTTCCATGATGCTTTCCGAGACCGGCTTTTCATAACGAAATTTCGTGAGGTGGCGGATGGAGTAGTACATGGAACCTCATGCAAGGGCGGATCTACCCTGCCAAAGCTACCTGAATCGGGTAGTCGACGTAGAGTTCGTAAATGCTTTCGTGGATGGCCTGGCACTGCTTCTGGATGGAGTGCAGATACTCGATGACATTGCTGCTTAAGAGTTCGTCGATGCCGGAAAAGCTAAGTTGCGCGCTCAGACGGCCGGCAATGCGGTGCAGTTGATCGCTACGCCCTTTCGGGTCCTTGGGGCCGCTTTTTGAGTAGATTTTGCCGAGCGCGACCTCCACGCTTTCGATCGAAAACCGCAAGGAATGGGGGAACTCGGGGTCAAGCAAAAGGAACTCGAGGATGCGTTCGGGCGTAAGGTCGGCAGTGTACACCTTGCAATAGGCCTCGAAGGCGGTTGCACTGCGCAACAGGCCCATCCACTCCAGGTACTCGTTGTTTTCGACGGCGCGGTCGGGCTTTGCCCAGAGGTCTTCGTAGTAGGCTTCGAGCAGCTTGGCCGTGGCGGAAGCGCGCTCAAGAAACCGGCCTACTTGAATGAATTGCCAGCCTTCCCCGTGGCTCATGGTGGAGTCGGTGATGCCCTGGAACTGATGAATGGCTTCAAGCACCTGCTGTAGAAAGGTGGAGGGGGCTTCGCTGGAGGCCTCAGGCGATTCGATCTGCAAAACATGCCGGTGCTCAGGCCGCGTCACCTCATGGTAAAGCGAGTTGAGGCGTTGCCACTGTTCGGTCGAGATCTGCTCGCGCACATGGCGCGCATTTTCGCGGGCTTGCACGATGCAGGCGAGTACGGAGGACTTCAGCTCCATATCGAAGGTCAGTTTGCCGGCAAGCACATAGGGGTTGCCCTCCCATGGAATGCGCCGCGGCTTGGACAGGCACTGCAGCAGGCGCGGCCAGCGATGGTCGGCGCTGGAAGCGCTCTCATCCAGCATGAGGTTGAGGTTCACTTCGAGCAGGCGCGTAGTGTGTTCGGCGCGCTCGAGATAACGGGACATCCAGTAAAGCGAATCGGCGACGCGGGAAAGCATACGAATCTCCTTTCCTGCACCCAGACCAAAGTTAAAAACACGTACCTGCAACGTAGCATGACTCAGGGGCTGTGCGGCGGCAACTGCATCAGGTGTACGAAAAGTTTGTAGAAATGCGCGGTGTCGAGTTCCTGTTGCACGTGTACAAGACGCAGGTCGGCACGGGCGGGTTTGTGGGCGGCATCCCAGGTCAGCGTATCGCCGTAGTTGGGACCACGGATAAGGTCCACATCGGTGTAAAGTGACTGTTCTTTCGTAACGATCTTGGGATCGAGCCAGGCACAGGCCGCGAGTTCGTCCCACATGTAATAAAACTCCTGCCCGGTGTAACGAGCGAGGTAGATGGCCGCGGGCTGTTTGGATTTGACGATCTGCGCCAGAAGCTGGGGCGTGAAGCGGGTCTTCAAGGAGATATCGGCCGTGGTGAGGTCGATGCGTGGCCACGGGGCACGCAGTACGAGGTGCGCGGCTTCGGGGTCGAACCAGAAGTTGAACTCGTGGCGCGGATGTAGAGCAAATTCCGGATCATCGGTCTGCGGCGATAGGCTGCCGCCCATGAGGATGATGCCCTGCGTGAGCTCGGCGAGATGCGGATCGAGCGCCAGGGCGAGCGCAATATTGGTGAGCGGACCGGCGGCATAGATCGTGACCTGATGCGGATGCGCGTGCACCTGGCGGATGAGGAAATGCGCGGCATCTTCGGTCAGCGGTGCCGTCATAGGCACACCCTCGGCCAGTGGTGGAATGACCTCCGGTGGGTGATACGTTCCGTTCGCGGTGTGCTCGGCAAGGTCGCCCCAGGCGCCATACCAGGAGAAGCTGCCGTTGGCCGCGCGATCGGCCAGAGCTTCGTCGCGCGTGTGCAGCAGCGGATAGACGGCACCGGGCACGACAGGCACATCGGGGCGGTGGATCAACTCAAGCATGCGCAGCGTATGCGCAACCTCTTCCGGCTCCCAGGCGTTGCCCGAGACGACCGTGATGCCCAGCACACGCACCTCGGGCGCTTGCAACAGCGCCATCATGGCCATCTGGTTGGAGCCGGCCGGGCCGGAGCCGTCCTGGTCGATGAGGATGAGGCGTTGAGCGTGCGCAAGCTGACTCACATTCGGCAGCAAACTCATGAGGAAGGCGGCGAGCACGCGTGTGACGCGGCATCTCTTACGCACTGGCCGCTAGAGGAAGATGATCGATGGCCACTTCCGAAAGGTCGAGACGCTCGGAGGCATTCTGGATATCAAGGCCAACGATGTGCCCTTCTTCATCGAAATCGACAACAAGGCCGTCTGCGATTTCTCTTGAATCTGCGCTGGGGGAGGCGGATAGGTCGATATACAGAGAATCCGTCTCTGAGTAGTAATGCAATTTCATGGTTGCCTCCGAGGATCCGCTATCCGGAAATGCGTTTGTGAACCGTTTCACCGTCTTCCAGAGTAACAACCCGCAAAGCTTTACCGCCAAGCTCTGTAATGTATCCCCAAAAACGAATACGCCCGTCCTCTTGCACGACTTTGTCACCGGATCCGCAATGACCCGCATACACCAAGTTTCTTGCAGTTATGCCCGTTTTCGCAAGACCTGCTCTCGAAAGTAAGCGGTCGCTTTCAAGCTAGACACTAGCTCAACACCCAGGTGTCTTTAGACCCGCCACCTTGCGAGCTGTTCACCACCAGCGAACCACGGTTCAACGCGACGCGCGTCAGGCCACCAGGCACAATCGTCACCTTATCGCCATAGAGCACATAAGGGCGCAGATCGACGTGGCGCGGCTCGAGTTCATCGCCGATCAGGCAGGGAGCGCGCGAAAAATTGATGGTCGGCTGTGCGATGTAGTTGCGAGGATTGGCCTTGATCTTATCGGCAAACTCCGTCCGCTCTTTGATCGACGATTGTGGCCCGATCAGCATGCCATAGCCGCCGGATTCACCGACTGCTTTCACGACCAGCTTGTCCAGGTTGGCGAGAACATGCTCCCTTTCCTTATCGACCGAACACAGAAACGTCTTTACGTTCGGCAGAATGGGATCTTCGCCAAGGTAGTACTTGATGATGTCGGGCACAAAGGCGTAGATCGCCTTATCGTCTGCGACGCCTGTACCGAATGCGTTCGCGAGTGTGACGTTGCCGGCACGATACGCATTGAATAAGCCTGCCGAGCCGAGAATCGAGTCCATGCGGAAGGCGAGCGGATCGATAAAGTCGTCGTCCACACGCCGATAGATCACATCCACGCGCCGAAGGCCGCTGGTCGTCCGCATATAGCAGACGTTGTCGTGCACGACGAGGTCGCGGCCTTCCACAAGCTCAATGCCCATTTGGCGCGCCAGATACGCGTGCTCGAAGTAGACGGAGTTGAAGACGCCCGGCGAAAGCAACACAATGTTCGGTTCAGGCCGGCCTTCGGGCGCAAGCGAGCGCAGCGTGCTGAGCAGCACCTGCGTGTAGTGTTCGATGGGGCGCACGTTGTAATTGCGAAACAGCTGCGGAAAGATGCGCTTCATGACACGGCGATTGGTAAGCATGTAGCTCACGCCCGAAGGCACGCGCAGGTTATCTTCCAGCACAACGAAGTCGCCGTTTTCCAGCCGGATCAGGTCCGTGCCGCAGATGGCCACATATACATTGCGCGGCACGGGCAAACCCTGCATCTGGCGCCGAAATTGCGGGCAGCTGTAGACCAGCTCGCGCGGCACGACACCGTCTTTCAGAATGCGGCCTTCGTTATAGATGTCTTTCAGAAACAGGTTCAACGCGGTGATGCGCTGGGTAAGGCCGCGCTCGACCTTTCCCCACTCAGCCGCCGTAATAATGCGTGGCAGCAGATCGTAGGGGAAGATGCGCTCCGTACCTTCTTCGCGGCCATACACGGTGAAGGTGATGCCCTGGTTCAAGAAAGCGAGGTCGGCCGCCTGCTTGCGGCGTTGCACCTCGGTTGAGGGCAAGGCAGCGAAGTGTCCCAGAAGCGGTTCATAGTGGGCATGCAGCACGTCTTTTTCGGCGAACATTTCATCGAAGGCGTGGTCCAGCATGTAATTGCGCAACGCCGCGAGCTGCGGGTGCAGCGGCAAGCCTTCCGGAGCGAGCGGGTCCATGTTGCCCCAGTATAGAGGGCCACCTGAGGCGCGCCTTTCCTGTGCGGTAAAATAAGCAGGTTACGATCTTTTCCGATCCGCGCGCCCCAGAGTTTTCACCGTATCTAGCAAGTCGCTCCAGCCAATCAAGTCAATGACCCAGTGCCGGTCGAGCCTCTGCGGACCGCGCCCCAGAATAGGAAGATTCCCTCCGTGAGTTCCGCTACCGCCATTGCCGTTCAGCCCATTCGCAATATCGCCATCATCGCGCACGTCGATCACGGCAAAACCACGCTGGTCGACGCCATGCTGCGTCAGTCCGGCACCTTTCGTTCCAATGAGGCCGTTGTCGAGCGCGTCATGGACTCCAACGATCTCGAAAAAGAGCGAGGCATCACGATTCTCGCGAAGAACACCGCGATCCACTACAAAGATTCAAAGATCAACATCGTCGACACGCCCGGCCACGCCGACTTCGGCGGCGAGGTGGAGCGTGCATTGAAGATGGTCGACGGCGTTGTGCTGCTCGTCGATGCCTCTGAAGGCCCGTTGCCGCAGACGCGTTATGTGCTTTCAAAGGCGCTCGAGGCCAAGCTGACGCCCATCGTCGTGGTCAACAAGATTGACCGCCCCGATGCACGTCCGCAGGAGGTGCTGAATGAGGTGTATGACCTTTTCATCGACCTCGATGCCGATGAGTCTGTGCTCGAATTCCCGGTGATTTATACCAACGGGAAAGCCGGTACGGCGACCATGGACCTCAATCAGCCGGGAACCGATCTACAGCCCCTCTTTGAGCTCATCTTCAAGACCATTCCTGCCGCTCCCGGCACCGCTGCCGGCGATCTGCAAGTGCTCGTCACCAACCTCGATTACTCCGACTATCTGGGCCGCCTTGCCATCGCGCGGGTCTTCAACGGCACATTGAAGAACGGCCAGGAGGTCAATCTTTCACGCGTGGACGGCAAGCTCGAAACCGTGAAGGTCACCAAGCTTTTCACCTTCGACGGTCTCAAGCGCATTGACACCGACGAAACCACCGTGGGCGATATCATCGCGGTCGCGGGCATCCCGGGGATCACCATCGGCGAAAGCTTCTGCGCCCTGGAAGACCCCAAGCCGTTGCCCAATATCAAGATCGACGAGCCGACCATCGCCATCCAATTCGCGGTGAATAACGGCCCTTTTGCCGGCCGTGAAGGCAAGCTGGTCACCTCGCGCAACATCAAGGAACGGCTCGAACGCGAGCTGCTCACCAATGTGTCCATCCGCGTCGAAGACACCGGCTCACCCGATACCTTCAAGGTGCTCGGCCGCGGCGAGCTGCAGCTTTCCGTGCTGATCGAGATGATGCGTCGCGAGGGGTTTGAACTCATGGTCTCGCGTCCGCAGATCGTGACCAAGCGCATCGACGATAAGCTCATGGAGCCTTCCGAGATACTCACCATTGACGTTCCCGACAACTTTGTCGGCACCGTGATCGAGCGTCTCGGACCCAGAAAAGGCGAGATGGTGAAGATGGCCAACCACGGCTCCGGCCGTGTGCGCATGGAGTTCAAAGTGCCGTCACGCGGGCTCATTGGTCTGCGCAACGAAATGCTTACCGAGACGCGCGGCACCATCGTCATGAATTCGATTGCGGGCGAATACATCCCCTACACCGGCGAGATCCCGCAGCGTCCGTCGGGTGCGCTCATCTCCGATCGTCAAGGCACGACGACCCTGTATGCGCTTGACGGCATCCAGGACCGCGGCATCCTCTTCCTCGGCGATGGCGTGGAGGTATATGAGGGCATGATCATCGGCGAGCACTCGCGCGATAACGACCTCGACGTGAACTGCGTGCGCGAAAAGAAGCTCACCAACATGCGCGCTTCCGGTTCCGACGATGCCGTGCGTCTGGTCCCGTTCAAAGTGCTCACATTGGAACAGTCCATCGAGTTCATCGCCGATGACGAGCTGGTTGAGGTAACGCCCAAGAGCCTGCGCATGCGCAAGAAGGTACTGCAAGCGAACCGCCGGCCGAAGAAAAATCAGCCGGTGGAGTAGTCTCCCGTTGAAAAGCCCTCCGAACGGCCAATTGCATTCAGCGTACGCTGAATGCAATTGCGTTTCAGGAGGGCTTCTTCGCGCAAAGCACACCCATGGCTCATCGCTACGCGCTACTGGGGTAACTGCCCGCGGATGGCGTCGTCCAGCACGATGTGGTTTTTTTCGAGCAGGTCGCCCAGAGCGTGGTCGAGTTCGATACGAGCCTTCATGTAATTCGAGCGTGCGGCAATTTCAGTGGAGCGGGCCTGCGCCAGGTAGGCCTCATCCTGCAGAACAGCCAGATCGGTAGATTGACCGACGGAGAGCCGGTCGCGCTCGGCGTCGAGCAACGCCACCTGGTAATCGCGGCTCGAAACGGCAGCGCGGTAGGCGGCGTCGGCGGTTTCGAGCGCTACCACGGCCGTTTCCACATCCTGCCGCACGCCCTGCGCGAGCTTCTCGGTGCGGGCCTGGACCTGGCGTACCTGGACGGTATCGCGCGCGGCATCGGCTTCGGCAACCCGGTTGCGTAAAGGCAGCGTGAGTTGAATGCCGGCCTGGTAGATGGTGGACACACGCAGCCCGCCAACCCCGAGCTCCTGCGGAATCAGCGGCAGGCCGGTACCGATAGAGCCCTGCACCTCGTAGGGCTGTTCACTGGAGCCGCGCGTTTCGATGTTGGCGTAAAGATTCAACTGTGGCAGGGCAGCGCTGCGGCTGCCTACGGCCTGGATTTGGCCGGTTTCCACCTGCAGTTGTGCCTGGGCAAGATCCGGCCGCCTGCCTAGACCTTGTTGAATAAGGGTGGGCAGGTTCAACGGCTCGAGTTCCGTGGGCACCGAGATGTGATCGGTGGGGACGATCTCATCGAACTGTGCCGTAAAGGCAGGCGAAGCGGTGCGCAGCAACTGGTTGCGCAGGATGATCTCCTCCTGCTTGTACAGGCCCTGCGCCTGCGTGAGATCGAAGCGGCTGGAGCTTTCCAAAGCCTGCGCGCGGGTGAGTTCAATGGGCGCCAGGGTGCCCTCGGTCACCTGATCCTGATCGTCCTGGCGCTGCTTGGCGGATGCCCGGAGCGACTCTTCTTTCACGAGCACGTTTTCGCCCAGAGAAACGAGATCGTAATACAGCCGCGAGGTGCCGTAGACGGTTTCCAGGACCTGTTGCTCGAAAAGCAGGCGGGAAATGCGCTGGTCGGTGCGCGCAATGCGGAGAAAGCGCAGGTTAACCTCGCGGCCACGACCCCGCAGCAGAGGCTGCGTGAGCGTAATCGAGGTGCTTGGCCGCGAAAACGGATCGAGCTGCCCGGCAGAGCCGTAGATCACCACGGGGGCATTGTTCGCCACGGCCTCCAGCTGCGCGCCGGAGGAAAAGCCCTGCAGATAGGAAAGATTTACCGCGATGAAGTCGAGTGGCTGCAAGGTGGTGGCCGTGGCTCCGGCCCCATTGGTACCGGTACCGGTGCCTGTGCCGGTGCCGGTCGTGTCCGTGGTACCGGTGAGGGTAACGGTATCGGAGCGGCGGAGGTAGCCGATGGTGCCGATCAGCTGCGGATCGAAGATCGGCAGGTTGGGGCCCGTGGCATAGGTGAAACCGACGCCGAGTTGGCCTAGGTTCGTCTGTGCCTGTGTTGTGGAGTTCAGTGAGGTGAGATCCGTGACGGTCGGGGTCGTCGGGTTGGAGTTCGAAATGGCCGCATTGAGCAGCGGCGAACCCGGGCCGCCTACCCCTGCCGGTGGTTCGGTGATCCCGTAATCGATCCCGCGCAGATTGCCGCCGCCCGCCGCCCGGGTCTGGTCGGTGCGGGCAATGGTGAGGTCGTAGCGCTCCGCTTCCACGTCCAAATTGTTTTCGAGCACCAGCGCAAGTGCATCCTGCAGGGTGAGATACAGTTTGCCGTCGCGGATGAGACGCGTCAGTCTTGTTTGATCGCCCGGGAACAGGGCAGGGATCGTCGGCCGTCGGTACGGCCCGAGAAAGCCGAGGAAGTCCGGCGTGAGCCCGTGGGCGTCTTCGCGCGGCGGCCGCAGGGTGTTGGCCTGCGCGGCTGTGATTTGCGGCGCGGGTGCGCTGGGCGGCTCGACGTGCCCATCGAGCGAAGTGACGATAGGCGATCGGATCCCGCTTGCAGGGCCGGTGGACGGGGTAGGCCCGATCGGCTCCGAACGCTGGTCCGGCACGGGACTCAGCGCCGGGAGTGGAAGGTCGGGCGGCAGCGCGGGGGAGGGCGACGGATTTTGCTGCGGTGTGGGTTGCTGTGTATTCGGGCTGTTGGTTTGGGTGGCGGGCAGTGCGGGCGAAGGCGTCGGCACCGTGGAGGGTACCTGCGCCGCAGCACGGTTTGCTGCCAACAGGAAGGTGAATGCCATGCCGGTGCGGCTTGCAAAGCCGGCAAGTTGCGACAGGCGGCGTTGGTCCACGTGCGCTGAGCGTAAGGCGCTCATGGGAGCAACGATACGACGAAGCCCGCGCACGCACACGCCTTGGAGGGTAGCGATCTTCATGGTTTGCTTTGACTCGTCGATGCTTTGGCGCCGCTCCCGCCGGCCTTGCCGTGCTGCCCGCCCTGCTGGTTTTGCTGGGCCGCCTGGCCCTGCATAGCTTCGTCGGTGATGCCGATGTTGCCGTAGCGTGAGGTGGCGCCCGGCGGCGTATTTTGCGGCGGCGGTTTCATTGGCTGATCTTCGGCCATCGTGGCCATGTGGGTTTGTACGGCGACCCCGGCCACCACGTCGTCGGTCACCTGCGTGACGATCAGGTCCCCTGCTTTCACGCCGCTGACCACTTCAATCACGTTGCCGAAATCGCGGCCAACCACTACCGGCGCAATCTCGATCTTCCCATTGACGACCTTGGCGACGGAGCTTTGGTCGCCCCGGATGACGACCGCATCACCGGAGATCAGCAGCGGTCCACCCAGGCCTGCGGCGGGTGGAAAGGTCGCCACCGCATACATGCCGCTCTTGAGTTTGCCTTGCCTGTTGTCAACCTGCACCTCCGTAAGCATGGTGCGGGTGTTGGGATCGACCGAGTCGGCGGTGCGGGTCACATCGCCCTGAAATTGTGCGCCGGGATACTCCTGAAAATTGAGCTGCGCATGACCCCCGGGGTGGATGACCGTGCTGTACCCTTCCGGCACGGAAACCAGGATGCGCAGCCGCTGCACCTGCGCCACACCGAAGAGCGGTCCGCCCTGCCCGGGCGATTGCCCCGGCGTGGCTGCTGAACTGGTCGTGCCTGCGGTGCCGCCGGTGTTGGCCTGGCTGGCCTGTTGCGTGCCGCCCGTTGCGGAGGTTTGCCCCTCCGGCGCGGGTCCGCTGATCGGGCCGCCGGCACTGCCTGCACCCGAGATCAGCGCGCCCACATCCACGTTGCGCTGCGTGATGATGCCTGTGAAGGGGGAGCGAACCTGTTCATACCCCTGCAGCGCGATATTCCGCTGCAGGTTGGCGCGGTAGGCGTCCACGTTGCGCTGCGCCGCGGCAACATTGGCCACGTTGGAGGAGTAGTTGGTCTCCTGCGTGTCGCCATCCTGGCGCGAAAACACGCCCTTGGCCACCAGCACGCGATACCGGTTCACCGTCACCGAAGCCAGCGCAAGCTGCGAGCGCTGCTGCAGCAACTGCTGTTCAGCCTGGTCGAGCTGCTGACGCGCCTGGGCCACCTGCGCGTCGAGATCGGGTGCGTCGATGGTGCCGAGCAGCTGGCCTTTGATCACGTGGTCGCCGATATCGGCGTAACGTTTCTTCAGATAGCCGTTTGCCCGGGCGTAGATGAAAGCCTCCGTGAGCGGAAGCGTGGTGCCGGGCAGCACCAGCCCCTGTTGCGATTGCACCTGCCGTGCCGTTTGCACCTCAACGATGGGTTTTGCGCTGGCCTCGGTCTGCGCCTGGGTGTCGATCTTCTTCTCGCGATTGTGTCGCGGCAGATACCCGGCCAGCCCGCCAATCAGCGCCAGCAAAAGGATGCAAGCCACCACGATGATCGCGGGGCGCCAGCTTCCGGGTTTATGCACCCGTTCGGCGATGGGTTCTTTTTTCTTCTTGCCGCTGAAGTTGGTTTCTTCAAAGCTCTTGCCAACGCGGGCATCATCCTGCGCGTTTGGGTCGGTAAAGCTTTGGGCAAGCCGCTGGGCATCGCCGGCGCGTGGGTTCCTATCACGTGAGTCCCTAGCGCTTGCATCTGGAGAATGTGGATCGGCAGAGTGTGAATCTACAAAATGTGACCCGTCCAAGCGCGGAGCAGTACTTTGCTGACCGGGAGTCCCCTGACCGGCGCTGCGAGGGCTGATCCGCAGCGAGTGATCCACCGCGGACCGTTCGCTTGTGTCGCTTTGCCACGGGACGTATTCGAGACGCTCGCCCGGTTGCCGCGCGCCGGCTGTGTGATCCGGCGCCGGAAGACGATGGGCAGGGTCTGCGCCTTCCGGCTGCGGCAGCGTGTGGCTGCCAATGGGATCGGTGTGCGGAAACTGCGGGGCGTTTGCATCGCTCTCGTTGGTCGGCTTGGTTGTGTGGTCAGCCATTAGGCCGGTTGCTCCTGTGTCTGCGGGGCGGGATGGCCGCCCTGTTGCTTTGGCACCTTGCCGCCCTCGGACAAGCCGGACTCGTCGGCGATCTCCTGGGCGTAATCCACGGGTGGCGTTTTCTTCAGCAGCGAGTAAATCGTCGGCACAAGAAACAGTGTGCCCAGCGTGGCAAAGAGCAGGCCACCAATGACGGCGCGGCCCAGCGGTGCATTTTGTTCGCCGCCCTCACCAAAGGCCAACGCCATGGGCAGCATGCCGATGATCATCGCCAACGCGGTCATGATCACTGGCCGCAGACGGGTGTGGCCCGCGTTGAGTGCGGCTTCATGCTGATCTTTACCAGCGATACGTTCGTCGTTGGCAAAGACCACCATCAGGATCGAATTTGAGGTAGCTACCCCGATCGTCATGATGGCGCCCATCAACGACGGCACGCTGAATGTTGTCTGCGTGAGGAACAGCATCCACAAGATGCCTGAAAACGCACAGGGAATGGCCATCAAGATGATCAGCGGGTCCAGCCAGGATTGAAAGTTCACCGCCATCAGCAAGTACACCAGGCCAATGGCAAAGACGATCCCGATACCGAGCCGCAGAAAGGAATCGTTCATCGTCGCCACCTCGCCACGTAAGGCGAGCTGCGTGGTCTGCGACAAGCCAGCCTGCTCCTTTTGCATGATCTTATCGATCTGACTGGCGACGCCGCCGAGATCGCGTTGATCCACATCGGCGTAGATGTCATAGACCGGCTGGATCTGGTAGTGATCAATGACGATGGGCGAGGCGTCGCGACGAAAGGTCGCCAGATTGCCCAGCAGCTGTTCGGCATCTCCCTGCGCCGTGCTGATCGGTGTGCGCGAAAACTGCTGCAGCGAGCTGTTGCGGTAGATGGGCGTCTGCACCACGACCTGATAGTTGACGCCGTTCTTCGGATTCAGCCACTCATTGGGCGCGGTCTGACCCGTGCCGCTGAGCGAGACCAGCGTCGAGTTGGCGACATCGGCCTGCGTCAGGCCGATCTGCTCAGCCTTGATGCGGTCGGCGTTGACCAGCATTGTTGGATACGAAACCTGCTCATGAATATGCACATCCACCGCGCCTGGAATCGCCGCGACTTCCTTCATCAGCTTCTGCGCGAGCACGTAGTTCTGCGGCCCGCGACCGATGACTTGCAGATCGATTGGCGAAGGCAGGCCGAAGTCGAGGATCTGATTCGTGATGTTCGCCGGAGTGAAAAATAAGGTGGCGCCCGGAAACTTTCTCCCAAGATCGGCACGCAATTTCCGCGTGTACATCATTGTGTCTTTGGGGCCGGGATTCAGGGCGATGAGGATGTCGCCATCGGAGTTGGAGATGGTTGCCGATTGCACGAAGGCAAGATTAATGCCGCCTGCGGGCAGGCCGATGTTGTCCAGAATGAGGTGCAGGCGCGAGGCCGGAATCTGCGTACGAATCTCTTTCTCAATCGCCGCGAAGTATTGTTCAGAGTCCTCGATGCGCATGCCCGCCGGTGGATTGACATGCAGGGTCATCTGTCCGGAGTCGACATAGGGAAAGAAGTCGCGCCCGATAAACAGGGCCAGCGGTAACGAGCACAGCACCAGCAAAACAAACAGCGCCAGTGTGATGACAGAGTTTTCGATGCACCAGCCGAGAGCCCGTTTGTAGGCATGCTGCATGCGTTCAAACTGACGGTCGAAGCGCGAATGCCAACGCCACAGGAAGTTGTCCCGCTCTTCTTTTTCGCTCGCCGCGGGATCCTGGTAGAGACCGATCTCAGACCCTAGCAGGAAGTGCATCATCGTCGGCACCAGGGTGCGCGATAGGGAGTAGCTGGCCATCATGGCGAAGACCACGGCCAGCGCCAGCGGCGTGAATAGGTATTTCGCAACGCCCACCAGCAGCACAACAGGCAGAAACACGATGCAGATCGATAGTGTGGAAACGAAGGCAGGCGCGGCCACCTGCTGTGCGGAATCGAGGATGGCACGTGTGAGCGGCTTTCGTTCCGCCATGTTGCGATGCGTGTTTTCGATCTCTACCGTCGCATCGTCGACGAGAATACCCACTGCGAGCGCCAATCCACCGAGCGTCATCGTATTGATGGTTTCGCCGAACGCCGTAAGGATAACCAACGACGTGGCGATCGACAGCGGAATCGACGTGCAGACGATGAGTGTGGAGCGCCAGGAGCCGAGAAACAGCAAGACCATCAAGCCCGTCAGTACGGCCGCAATGCCGGCTTCACGCGCCACCTCGTTGATGGAATCACGCACAAAAATCGACTGATCGAACAGGGGCGTGATGGTTAGATCACCAAGGCCTGCTTTGAGTCGCGGGATCAGCTTGATGGTTCCGGAAACGATGCTCAGCGTGGAAGTTTCGCCGTTCTTGAGGACGGTCAGCAAGGCGGAGCGTTTGCCGTTTTCGCGCACAATGTTGGTCTGCACGGCATAGCCCATATGAACCGAGGCGACATCCTTGATCGACACCACGGCGCCGTTGGCGGCGCGCATTGGCAGATCGTTCAGAGCAGCGATGTCAGAAGGGCTGGAGTTCAGTTTGACGACAAATTCTTTATCGCCCATGCGCGCGGTGCCGGCCGGCAAAACTAGATTTTGCTGATTGATGGCGACTGAAACGTCTTCCGCGGAAACGTGGTGCGCAAACATCAGGTTCGGGTCGGCATCGACCATCACCTGCTTCACTTTGCCGCCATAGGGCAAAGGCACGCTGGCGCCGCGTACCGTAGCCAGGCGTGGCCGGACGAACGAGGTGCCGTCATCATAAAGATCGGCTTCGCTGACGCCTTGCCCGCTCAGAGCCAATTGCACGATCGGCACGGACGAGGCATCGTACTTCACGATGTTGGGAGCAAAGGTGCCGGGGGGCAGGATGCGCAAAATCGTCTGCACCAGCGCGGTCACCTGCGCCACGGCGAGCTCGACCTTGGCAGTCGGCTGAAAGTAGATCCGGATGACGGCGACGCCCTGGTAGCTCTCACTCTCGAGGTGCTCGATGTCATTGACGGTAGTGGTGAGGCCTCGTTCGCAGGGCGTTACCACACGCCCTTCCATCTCTGTCGGAGTTAGGCCGGCGTAGGTCCAGACCACGGTTACGACGGGAATGTTGATGTACGGGAAAATATCCTTGGGCGCCTGAATGGTCGACGCAATCCCCAGCAACAAGATCAACAGCGAGACAACAACAAACGTATACGGACGACGAAGCGCCAGCCGGACAATCCACATGCCAAAGCCTCAGGGACAATCTGTGATCGGTGCTGCGATCGATTCTGTATGCGATCGGTTCTGTATAGGACGCGCCAGATACGGGCTGGGACTCTTACGGTCAAGGTTCCATAAGTTGTTAACGGGTGAGAGCGGCAAGCGGGCGTGGTGGTCACGTCCACTTGCCGTCCCGTTCAAACACAATGAATTCGCCTACGCGTTCTTTTGTGCTTCGGCGAAACGTTTATTGACCTCTTCCCAATTCACAACGTTCCACCAGGCGGCCAGGTACTCGGGGCGGCGATTGTTGTACTTCAGGTAGTAGGCATGCTCCCACACATCATTTCCAAGGATTGGGTAAAGACCCTGCATAAGCGGGTTGTCCTGGTTGGGGGTGGTGATGATGGCAAGCTTGTTCTCTTTATAAACGAGCCATCCCCAACCGGATCCGAACTGCTTGGCGGTGGCTTCGTTGAACTGCTTCTTGAAATCGTCGAAGCTACCGAAGTCGCCACGAATCTGCTCGGCGATGGCGCCGATGGGCTCGCCGCCGCCGCCCGGCTTCATGATCTGCCAAAACATGGTGTGGTTCACATCCCCGCCACCGTTGTTGCGCACGACCGTTCGCACCTCTTCAGGAACGCCCGCCAGGTCCCTGATCAGTTCGGCAGGCGTCTTCTTGCTTAAATCCGGATGTTTCTCAGCGGCGCCGTTCAGATTGGTGACATAGGTCTGATGGTGCTTGTCGTGGTGCAACTTCATCGTGGCTTCGTCGATGGTGGGCTCGAGCGCCGCGTAGTCATAGGGGAGGGGCAGAAGTTCAAAGGCCATGCAAGGGCTCCTTAATCGTGTCACTGCGTTCGTGCGGTATGCCTGAGGTCGGGGCGGGAGAGCGAAACGTCACTGCGTTAGGATGCATTTCGGGAGGTCCACGAACCACCCGGACGCGGGAGCCTCTTCGCTTCCTGGTGAAATGCATGTGAATGCGAAGGAAGCCCTTATGTGTGCGGCATTCTTGGTATTCCGCTTTTTGTTGGCACGGCAAAGACTCTGGACGCCTCCCTGTAGTTTCGTCACGCAATCCACAGTGGGGCGGCAGGGCCGTTCCGGGGGAACGCATCCGAAACTGAGAACGGGACATTCCCCAAAGCTCGTTACACAACTGAAAAGGAACACGCATTATGCCAACCACTCGCTTAAAGACCACATTGGAAGCCGTCAAGGGCGGCGTCAAAAGCTTCACCATCGAAAAAGCCACCACCAACATCGAGGGCTGGGAGGATTACCTTTCCAAGCATGAGCACGATGGGGTGAAGAAGGTAGTGCAGGATCTCGGCAAGTTGAAGAAGCTTCTGCATGCCAAGGAGCTCGACGGCGAAGCGATCAAGACGCTGGTCACGAAGCTGGGCAAGGATACCGTTGCCGTTTCGGGCGACGAGCAGAATGCAAACGCAAAGCACATACGGGAGCTCGGCGAAGCGTTGTCGGAAGCTGCATCCAGCGCAGCATAAGCGCTGCTTGCGCACCCATGCGTTGTAGAAAAACGAGCCAGCTCCAAGGCACCTGATCGCAAGATCTGAGTCTTGGAGCTGGTTTGTGCTGTTCCTACCTCGTTTGTCGGGTTTAATGACCGTATGAGCGAACTTGCACATGTGAATTATCGTTGGCTTCCCGATGACGGCCCCGCTCCCGGCGGCCCAGGGGTGGAACCGCGCTGGACCTCCAGCAAAAAGGATGCCGTTGCGACCGCATATGCGGCGTCCAGCAAGATATGGTTCACGATCTCGCATGGAACATTGAACGAACTGTATTACCCGACCATCGACCGGCCGCAAACGCGCGATATGGAGCTGCTGTTTTCCGATGGGGAAACCTTCTTCCACGAAGAAAAACGCGATTTTGAATATGACTTCCACTACATCGATCCGCAAGCATTGGCGGTCCGGGTCGTTGCCAACGATCTGAACGGGCGCTATACCGTCACCAAGGAGTTCATCAGCGACCCCCACCATCCCGTGGTGCTGATGCATGTAACGGTGAGTGGTGAAGAAGAGATCCTGTCACGGCTGAAGTGCTATGCCTTGCTCGCGCCGCACCTGGACGGCGGCGGCGCGGGAAATTCTGCACGCTCGCTCGATATAGCCGGCCAGCGGTGCATCCTCGCGTGGCGGGAGAACACCGCGTTGGCCTTTGGCGCCAGCTGCGGCTTTTCACGCTCCTCCTGCGGTTTCGTGGGGGTCAGCGATGGCTACCAGGATCTGTCGCGCGATCTGCACATGGCTTGGAGTTACGGCGAAGCCCTCGAAGGCAACATCGCCGTCATGGGCGAAATCGATGTGGCGCAGCACCGTGAATTCACCATTGCGATCTCCCTCGGGGAGGGCGCGCATGCGGCACTGGCCGGCATGATGCAATCGCTTTCGACACCGTTTGAGCTGCACTCCAAGCGGTTCATCGAGCAGTGGCATCGCGCCACCTGCCCCGAGCGCCTTGCAGCGGTTTCAGGTGACGGCGGTTCACTGGCACGTGTGTCGCAGAATGTCGTGCTGACGCATGAGGACAAGACGTACTCGGGCGCTTTTATTGCATCGGCGTCGATTCCGTGGGGCAATGCCAAGTCGGACGATGATTTGGGGGGCTATCACCTGGTCTGGACGCGCGACATGATCCAGTCCGCGACCGCGATGCTGGCGTGCGGCCGCGCGGAAACGGCGCTGCGAGCACTGGTGTACCTGGCCTGTACCCAGCACCCGGACGGCGGTTTCTCGCAGAACTTCTGGATCGACGGAACCCCCTACTGGTCGGGCATTCAGCTGGATGAGGTCGCCTTCCCGATGATCCTGGCGTGGCGGCTCTGGAAGACGGATGCCCTGGGCGGCTTCGATATTTTTCCGTTTATCACCCGTGCGGCCGGCTTTCTGGTGCGGTATGCCCCCGTGACGCAGCAGGAGCGATGGGAAGAAAACGCAGGCTATTCACCATCCACACTGGCGGTGGTGATCTCGGCGCTGGTGTGCGCGGCGGACATTTGCCGAGGCTTCGGCTCCGGGGAGCTCGGCAGCTTTCTGGAGGATTACGCTGACTGGATTGAGGCGCACCTGGAGGAGTGGACCACCACCACCGCAGGAACGCTGCACCCGGAGGTGAAGTACCACTACATGCGCATCCGGCCGCCCGCGGAAGGGGAATCGTTTCACAATCCGGAGGTGCCCGCGGGGCAGATCCATCTCGCCAACCGTGCCCCGGGAGAGCAGTTCGCCTTTGAGGCGCGCGCGGTCATCGATGGCGGGTTTCTGGAGCTGGTACGGTATGGCATCCGGCGCGCCGACGACCCGCTGATTGTCGATTCGCTCAAGGTCGTCGACAAGATCCTGAAGATTGATACGCCCTACGGCCCTTGCTGGCGTCGCTACAACCACGATGGCTACGGGCAGCGCAAGGATGGCGGCCCCTATGTGGGCTATGGGCAGGGCAGGGCGTGGCCGATCCTGACCGGGGAGCGCGCGCACTATGAGCTCGCCGCCGGAGGCGATGTGAAGCCGCTGCTGCGCGCGCTGGAGCGCTTCTCGTCCATCGGCGGGATGCTGCCGGAGCAGGTGTGGGACCACACGGATCTGCCGTCCGAGGGCATGTACTGCGGCCGTTCGGCGGGCTCCGCGCAGCCGTTGGTGTGGGCGCATGCGGAGTATCTGAAGCTGCTGCGGTCGCTTGCCGATGGGCAGGTCTTTGACCGTATCCCGCTGGTGGCGGAGCGCTACGCGGTACCCGGCGAACAGCGCCGCTTCCGCAGCCGCATGGAGATCTTCCGCGTCAACCGCCCGATTACCGCGATGACGCAGGGCGGCACGCTGCGCATCACCGACCCCGAGCGTTTCCAGGCCGTGTGGAGCGCCGACAATTGGGCGACGGTGGGACGGACCGACTCGCGCCAGGTGGGCGAATCGGGCTCATATCTTGATCTCCCAGCGGCACCGGAGGCGGCGGGCAGTTTGCGGTTCACGCTGTACTGGCCTGCGGAAAACCGCTGGCTGGGCCGCGACTGGGAGGTGGTCATTCATCCGGATCCGCCCAAGCAGGTGCCCGCGGCGGTGCGGCCGCAGTCGTAGGGAGGGTAACTGATTTCGCGTTGAAGTAACCACCTGGAGATACGCCGTATACGCCGTCATCCTGAGCGCAACGAAGGACCTCGGTATCTCCTTTTGGTCATCCAGGAGATCCGGGCAGAATACAGAGGTCCTTCGCTGTGCTACGGGATGACAATTCAAAGAACGGTGGCGCTTCTATATACCGCTTTAACGGGCGGCGGCGCGGGCAATGAGCACGGCGCTGTACGCCGCGCCGAAGCCGTTGTCGATGTTGACCACCGATACATTGGGACTGCAGGAGTTCAGCATGCCGAGCAGCGCCGAGGCCCCGCCGAACGAGGCGCCGTAGCCGACAGAGGTGGGCACCGCCAGCACCGGCACGCCCACCAGACCGCCGACCACCGAAGGCAGCGCGCCTTCCATGCCGGCGCAGACGATGACGGCATGGGCAGCCGTGAGCTGGTCGCGCACCGCCAGCAGGCGATGGACGCCCGCGACGCCTACATCGTAAAGCCGCGTCACTTGCGCGCCGAAGGTTTGAGCGGTAATCGCAGCTTCTTCGGCAACGGGCAGATCGCTGGTGCCGGCGCACAGGACGGCGATGTGCCCGTGGAGTGTTCCCGCCGCGCTTTGACGCAGCGCCAGGGTGCGTGCGGTGGCGTTGTAGGCCGCCTGCGGTTGGCGGGCGAGCACGGCGTCGGCAGTGGCGGCATCGGCGCGCGTGGCCAGCACATCGACGCCATCGGCAGCGAGCGAATCAAAGATTGCCGCGGTTTGCGCGGGTGTTTTACCGGCAGCGTAGATCACCTCCGGCAGGCCTGTGCGCAGGCTGCGGTGATGGTCGACACGCGTATGGCCGAGGTCCTCAAAGGGAAGCGTGGCCAGGCGCGCCGCCGCGGCCTGGGCCGTGGTGTGCCCCTGTTCTACCTGGGCGAGGAGAGCGAGCAGGTCCGTGGGCGTCATTGCCGGCTCGCTTGCCGCTCGATCGCCATGTAAGCGGTGAGCGCGGCCTGCTGCACCTGCTTGAGCGGAACGTGATGGGTGATCGCGGCTTGGCGGCAGTCCTCGAACTCGGGCGCAATGTTGCGCTCCTGGTCGCCGTCGAGACCGACTTTTACGCGGATCTGGCCAAAGGGCGTGTCCACACCGACGTGTTCCCGCGCAAGACAAACGCGGCGATCCTCCCGGATACGCACGCCCAGCGTGCTGGTTTCGCGCAGCAGCAACTGCTCGAAAGCATCGCTGTCCGCGGGATTGCAAAGCACCGTAAGCAGGGTGCCGGGACGGCCCTTTTTCATGATCACCGGCGCCATCATCACATCCAAAGCGCCGTCGGCGAGCGCCTTTTCGGCGACATATGCCAGCAGCTGCGGTGAGGCATCGTCGAGCGCGGTTTCGAGCACGGTGACAGTCACGGCTTCGTGGTGCCCGTGCGCTTCGGGCATGGGCGCAGTGTTCTGGTCCGCACGAAACTGGGAGAGCGCGCCTGCAGAGGTTTCGCCGATGCTGAGGCGCAGAACATTAGGAAAGTCTTTGGGATTGCGTGTGCCCGCGCCATAGCCGATCGCGGCAACCTGCATGGGCGGCTGCTGGCCGAAGATAGCTTCGAGTGCGCGCAGCAGAGCCGCACCCGTCGGCGTCACCAGTTCTTTTTCAATGTGGGCCGAGTAGGTCGGCAGGCCGCGCAGCAGGTCGGCGGTGGCCGGCGCGGGCACGGGGAACGTGCCATGCGCACACTGAACCATGCCGCCACCGACGTTCACGGGCGAACTGTACCAGGCGCCGATCTGCAGATGGTGGATGCCCGCGCTCGCGGCCACGATATCGACGATGGCATCGACGGCGCCAACCTCGTGAAAGTGGATCTGGTCGACGGGAACATTGTGGATCTTGGCTTCGGCGTGGCCGAGCAGATCGAAGGCGCGAATCGCGAGTTCCTTCACGGCCTCATGCAGCTTTGCCTTGCCGATAAGCGCACGGATCTCCGTCAACGAGCGGCCGTGGACATGCGAGTGCGGGTGCTCCTCATGCGTTTGCGGGGGCTCCTCATGCGTTTGCTCATGGTCATGCGTATGGCTGTGGCCGGTTTTGTGCAGGTGCTGGGTGCGGAGCTGGTGGGTGTGCCCTGTTTTCTCGGCGCCGCGCTGGTGCAGGGCTTCGTCGCCCATCGCCATAGGCTCATGGCTGTGTCCGTGCTCATGGCTGTGTCCGTGCTCATGCGTATGGGCCTTGGTCTCGGCGAGCTCGCCGCCTTCGAGGACATGCACCTTCGTGGACGAAATCCCGCTGCGATCCACTGTTTCGATCTTCAAGCTCGCGCCAAGATTTAGGGCCGCTGTAGCGTCATCCAGCACTCCCGCTGGCACGCCGGCATGGAGGAGTGCGCCGAGAAACATATCACCGGCGATGCCGGCAAAGCAGTCAAGATACGCGATACGCAAAGAGGTCTCCGGTGCGGTGGTTTGAAGACGGCTGGATGTTGGGTCCTGCCGGACGTACTCGAACTTGTTGAGGGTTGAGGAGCTAGAGGCTAAAAGCTAGGAGCTTCATCTTCGCGCTGCGGCAATGGCGGACGCCGGCAGCACATCGTTCATGGAGCCGGTGCGGTAGCCCTGCGTATCGAGCGTGACATACAGAAAGCCCGCGCCGCGCAGAGCAAGGGTGATGCTGTCGAGCATCGGTAACGAAAGCGCCTGCGGCAGCTCGGGACGAGCGATCTCGACGCGCGCCAGGTCGCCGTGATGACGGACCCGCACCTGCCGGAAGCCGAGCGCATGGAGGGCATCTTCGGCGCGCTCCACTTGGGCGAGGGCCTCGGTGGTTACGGGCCGGCCATACTCGATGCGCGAGGAAAGGCAGGCGCTGGCGGGCTTGTCGGCTACGGGCAGGGCGGCTTCGCGCGCGAGGGTGCGGATGTCGGCTTTGGTGAGCTGCGCGTTGACGAGCGGCGCCAGGGCGCCATGGAGGGCTGCCGCGCGTTGGCCGGGGCGGATCTCTCCACGGTCGTCGAGGTTCATGCCATAGGCGATGTGGGCGAAGCCAAGCCGCTCCCGCGTGTCTTCCATCTGGGTAAAGAGTTCGTCCTTGCAGTGGAAGCAGCGCTGGGCGTCGTTACGCTGGTAGTCGGGGTTGGCGAGTTCGGCAGTGGAGATGACCTCGATGGGGATGCCGGCGTTGGCTGCAAATTCCAGCGCGGCGGCGAGCTCTTTGCGTGGCAGCGAGGCCGAATCGGCGATGACGGCCAGCATGCGGTCGCCCAGCGCCCGGTGCGCGGCCCAGGCCAGAAAGGCCGAGTCCGTGCCGCCGGAATAGGCCACCAGAAGTGACGGCAGCGCGCGGAGCGTTTGCTCGAGCAGCGCTGCTTTTTGCTGGAGGTCCAACGGCATGGGGGAGGTTGAAGCCGGGCTCGTTTCCACGCCCTGATTGTAGGCCTTTGAGGAGAAAGGAAGCTAGCGGGTCGCTAGCAGGGCTATCTAACGGGCTCGTTTAGCGAGCCAGCGGCGGGAGCTTGTCGCTGAGGCCGAACAGGAAAATCGCGCCCACGACGAGGCTGTAGACCGCCGTGAGCGAAGTGACGGTGAACTGCAGGCGTGGGCGGTTGTGGCTGCCGACAAAGATGCCCGAGGCGCTGGCGGTCATCAGCGTGTTCATCATCAGCAGGCCGACGAGGAAGCAGCCGAGGCCCAGCAGGCCGCGGCTGGCGCCCCCCAGATTGGCCGCGTACAGAAATAACAGCAGTTGCGAGGGTGTTTCCGCGCCCAGGCCATGGATGATGCCGACGACGAAGACCGAACTGCGGTCGTAGCGGAAGGCGAAGGGGTCGGGCCTGGGCCGGGTGGGGTCGGCGAGGCGCTGCACCCGCCAGAGCGCGTAATGGGCGCCGGAGACGAGCAGCGCGATGCGGCTGCGGGGGATGTGCCGGTGGCCGGCGTCCGGGGGTGGACTTGAATCCGCAAGGTGCGCGCGCGAGCGCCACAGCCTGGCGGCAACGTAGACGGCCAGGGCGATCAGGGTGGCCCCGACCAGGCGCTCGCCGATGGCGTCCAGGCGGGCGGGCAGCGACAGGTGCAGCGAGATAACCCCCGCACCCAGCAGGGCCACGGTGAGCGCGTGTCCGAGTGCGTAGAGCAGGCCCAGCCCCATGCCCTGGCGCCAGCCGCGCTGCACGCTGGTGATGTCCGTGATGGCGGCCAGATGGTCGTAGTCGAAGCCGTGGCGCAGCCCCAGCAGCAGGCAGGACAGCAGGGCGAGCTTGAGCGGGGTGGACATCGGCCATCAACAGCTTACCGGACAAGGGGAATGAAGGGCTTTACCTGGGGGAACCGGTGATGGGCGTTTCTGCATAAGACGTCATTTTCAGCGCCTTCCCCGAGTCCACACCAGCCGCAGGAGCATGAGATAGACGCGCAGGGAATCTTTGAAGAAATGGAAGTGTGACCCGCGATTGTTTTCCAGATACACCGTCGCGATGGGGACCTCCGAAGGGATATGGCCGTCCCGGCACAGCTGGGCCAGCATCGCCATCTCATACTCATAGCGCTCGCCCGGAACAGCCAGCAACGAGGGCAACAGAGGAGAAGGCAAGCCGCGCAGGCCGGTTTGCGTGTCGCTGCAGCGGACGCCTGTGAGCAGGCGAAAGCTTTGCCGCGCGAAGCCATTGCCCCAGCGGCTGCGCCAGGGAATGCCGGGGACATCGGCTGCAAAGCGACGCGATCCGAGCACCGGCCGCAAAGGCTCGGCGAGCAGCGCCCACCCGACGCGCTCGATGTCTTCGGGCGTGTGCTGGCCGTCAGCGTCGGCCGTGACCACGCCGACGAGCCCCGGCCGTGTCTGCAGCAAATGCGCGAAGCCGGTCTTGAGTGCGCGGCCCTTGCCGCGGTTGGTGGCATGCCGGACAATCTCGACGCGAGGCACGGCTGCTGCTTGCGTAAAGATGGCTGCGCAGGTGGAGGGGCTGCCGTCATCGACGACCACGATTCGGCCAAAGCCACGTTGCTCCAGCGCCTTCACCAGCGCCGGCAAGGTTGCCGTCGGCCGCCAAACAGGGATCAGGGCGGCCAGGTCGCGGAGGGAGGGCGGCGGCGGGGGCATGCCGCTGGCGTGGATCGCAGCATCCGGCGCAGGCATACACGGAGCTTAGCGTAAGGAAGGTTCCACGGTGCAACAATGGGGGGCAAACCATGCGCCCCTGCAACATGGACGTGTGCGCCGCATCCGCAGAACGCATCCTTCTACATACTGAACAAACATGCGCACGCGATACTGAACAAGAAACGCACGGTACTAACGAAGAAAGCGCACGCGAATTCTTTCTGGATGGAAGCAGGAACCTGCATGCCTGAACCCGTGGAGTGGCCGTCCCGTTCGCGCCGCCTGCCAAGACTCTTGTGGCTTGCCGCCGCGCTGGCGTTGTTCCTGTTTGTCGCCAATCGCGCGTTGTCGTATTACGTGGACGGGCTGTGGTACGGCTCCCTCGGCTATGCGGCCGTCTTTCGCAAAACGCTGGTGCTCGAGTGGGGCTTATTCACGTTTTTTGCCGTGCTGACCTTTGGGCTGCTGTATGGGATGTTTCTGCTGCTGCGCCGCATGCACTTCGGCGAACTGCCGAAGCGGCGTGCGCTCGTGGTGAACGGCCAGCAGGTTTCCCTCAACATCGAGCCGCTGTTGGGGCCGTTGGCGCTGCTGCTGGCTGCGTTTGATGCCTACCTCAGCGGCTCCAGCCTTTCGGATTCCTGGCCGACATTTGCGCGTGCCCTGTATGGCCCCCACAACGCCGGGTCCCCCACTGATCTCCTTGACCCGATCTTTGGCAAAGGATTGAACTTTTATCTGCTCACGCTGCCGGCCTGGACGACGGTCGCTGATTGGCTGATGACCGTTGCCGTGCTGGCCGTGGGTTTGGCGGTGCTCTTCTTTCTGCTTACCGCACGTCCAGGGGCACCGAATGGCGTGTTGGAAGCGCGGCTGCTCGGCTCGTCGCGGTCGCGCTGGCGCGGGCTGCTGCTGGGGGTTGGTTTCTTTCTGGCGGTGCTGGCCCTGCGTGTGTACCTGAGCCGCTTTGAACAATTGATGGCGGAGCACACAGTTTTCTCGGGCGTTACCTATGTGGACGCGCATGTGCTGCTGCCGGGCATGCTGATCATCTGCCTCGCCCTGCTCCTGGGGGCCGCGCTGGCGATTTTCAGTGCGACGGCGCGCCCGGGCGGGCGCTGGCTGGTGCTCGCGGTGCTGCCGGCGGTCGTGTGTTTTTTCGTGATGGAGATCGGTGCATGGTTTGTCGGCACCTTTATCGTCAAGCCCAATGAGCTCGTCAAGGAACAGCCGTATATCGGCAATAACATCGAGTTCACGCGGCGAGCCTTTGCACTCGATACCGTGGAGCTGCGCCCATTTTCTGCGCAAACTACTGTCGCGGCAGCCGACGCGGCAAATAATGGCGCGACGCTCGAAAACATTCGCCTGTGGGACTGGCACGCACTGCAGGACACCCTGCGCCAGATCCAGGAGATCCGCACCTATTATGATTTTCCCGACATCGATATCGATCGCTACCAGATCAACGGCACCACACGCGAGGTGATGCTTGCCGCGCGCGAGCTCAACGTGGATAAGCTGCCCGAAAGCAGCCAGAACTGGATCAATGAGCGGCTGATCTACACGCACGGCTACGGCCTGACGATGAATCCCGTGAACGGCTTCACGCCCGAAGGCCTGCCCACGCTGCTGGTTAGCAACATGCCCGTGCAAAGCACCGTGCCGAGCCTGAACATCACACGGCCGGAGGTGTACTACGGGCAGCTGACGGACACTGATGTATACGTAAAGACCGCGCAGAAAGAGTTCAACTATCCGCAGGGCCAGGCCAACAGCCTGACCTCATACAGCGGCGCGGGCGGTATCGCGCTGGGTGGCTGGCTGCATCGCACGCTGCTCGCGATTGAACGCGGCGATACGGCCAAGCTGCCGTTCAGTGACGACGTCACCCCGGACAGCCGCCTGCTTATGCGGCGCAATGTGCGCGAGCGCGTTTCAACGCTGGCGCCGTTCCTCAGCTTCGATTCCGACCCGTACCTGATTGTCGGCGACGATGGCAGACTTTCGTGGATGCTCGACGGCTTCACCACCGCGGACACGTATCCCTATGCGCGCCACTACGCGTTGGGCGATGCGGAGATCAACTACGTCCGCAACAGCGTCAAAATTGTCGTCGATGCGTATGACGGCTCGACGACGTTTTACGTCTTCGATACAGCCGATCCGGTGCTGTCCGCCTACCGCAACACCTTTCCAAGCTTGTTTCGCGATGCATCGGCAATGCCGGCGACCTTGCGCAAACACATCCGCTATCCCGAGCCTTTATTGAAGCTGCAGGCCGAGGCCTATGGCCTGTATCACATGACCAATCCGGAGATGTTTTACAACCGCGAGGACCTGTGGACCCCCGCCACGGAATCCGGTGTGGATCAAAGCGGCGAACGTACGACGCAGTCCATGGAGCCGAACTTTGTACTGATGAAGTTGCCCGGCGAAAGCGGGGTCGAATTTGTAGATATCCTGCCGTTCACGCCGGCCAATCGCAATAACATGATCGGCTGGATCGCGGGGCGCAGCGATGGCGCGCACTACGGCTCGGCGGTGGTCTATAACTTCCCTAAAACGCGGCTGGTGGATGGGCCGTTGCAGGTGGAAGCCCGCATCGACCAAAATGCGCAGCTTTCCGGCCAGTTGACATTGTGGAACCAGCAGGGGTCGCATGTGCGGCGCGGGAATCTGTTGGTGATTCCGACCGGCAGCGCCTTGCTGTATGCGGAGTCGATCTATCTGCAGGCGGACCGCAGCCCCATGCCGGAGTTGCGGCTGGTGGTGCTCGCGTTGCAGGACCGGCTGGCCTACGGCACAACCTTTGAGGCGGCCATGGCCGGCTTGTTTAACGGCGCAGAGTCATCGACGACGGCAGTGGCGAGCGCGGTCGACACGCCGCAACCGGCGGCTGCTCTCGGCAATGCCAACACGGCGGCCGCAGCCGCACCGACGGACCGCAATGCGCTGGTGCATGAGGCGGCGCAGGATTTAGCGGAGTATCAGCGGCTTACCGCTGAAGGCAAATTGGGAGAGGCCGGCAGCAAGCTGGAGCAGTTGAAGCGGGCACTGGGAGAGTTGACGGCGGGGAACCGTTAAGAGTGACGCGGCCGACAGCAACAGCGAATTAGCGAGCGAACGCAGATTTCCTCGGGAATGACGATAAGAAAGGCAGATGATCTGTTTGTCATCCTGAGCGAAGCGAAGGACCTCTGTAGTTTGGCACGATTGAGTAGGTGCCTCGGGGATGAGGGATACAGAGGTCCTTCGCTTCCCTCAGGATGACGGAGTCTGTATGGCGCTCTCATGCGAACAGCGCGAGCGCCTTTTCCAAGCTCGCCGCATCGTCGATGCTTGCTGTCACGAGCGCACGGTCGATCTGCCGGTTCAGTCCGGCGAGGACCTTGCCGGGGCCGACCTCGAGGAAGTGTGTTGCCCCGGCGCTTTGGAGCTGCTGGATGCACTCCACCCAGCGCACCGTGCCGGTGACCTGGCGGATGAGCGTGTCGCGTGCGTCGGGACCGCGCCGGATTGGCCGCGCATCGACGTTGCACATGACGGGAAAACGGGGATCGGCAAAGGAGACGGACTCAAGTTGGGTGGTGAGACCTTCCTGCGCGGGCTGCATGAGCGCGCAGTGAAAAGGGGCGCTGACGGGCAAATCCACCGTGCGCTTGGCGCCGGCTTCCTTGCACAACGCCGCTGCCCGGGCCACAGCTGCGGTCTCACCCGAGATGACGATCTGCTCCGGAGCGTTGATATTGGCCGGCGAGACCACCGCGGACACGCGCGAAGCGGCCTCGGCGAGGGTGGACGCCGGATTGAAGGGGTCGGACAGCGCGTCGCGCGCGGCCGCAGTCTGTTCGGAGGGGTTGGAAGGGTCTTCCGGCGGTGGGGCCGTTAGTTCATCGGAGACCCCGGCGCAAATGTCATTGACCTTTTCGTACGAAAGCCCAAGTATGGCTGCCATCGCGCCCTGGCCGACCGGAACGGCGCTTTGCATGAGTCGCCCGCGGCTGCGCACGGTGCACACGGCATCGGCAAAGGAAAAGGTTTCGGCGGCGACATGCGCGGTGTACTCCCCCAGGGAGTGCCCGGCGGCAAAGGAGACCGGGAGATTCCGTGCGGCAAGCTCCGGCGCGAGCACGCGCCAGATCGCGACGGATACTGTGAGGATGGCGGGTTGGGTGTGCTCGGTGAGCTTGAGATCGTCCTCGGGACCTTCCAAAATCAGCTTGGAAAGGGGGAACCCAAGCGCCTCGTCGGCCTCTTCGAAGACGGCGCGGGCGGCCGGTTCGCTCTCGAAAAAGGCGCGCCCCATGCCGACGGTCTGTGAGCCCTGGCCGGGGAAGAGCAGAGCAAGCTTCCGCGTGCCGGGGACGGTGTCTACGGTGGTGCTCTCAGGTGAGACGGGTGGGGTCGTTGCTTCACTCATCGAATTCATTGGATCAGTGGGGCCCTTCCATGCCGCGGGTTTCTACGCGGCGTAATACCGATGCGCGGAAGCCTGCTTTCCTGAGTGTACCGAGGGAGCCCCGCACTCCGGCATGCCGGCGGTTTTATTCAATCGATGCGGTAGTAAAGGTTTGTTCCGCGGTAGCTGCCGTCAGCCGGTAGAGGGCAAACTGCCGGCCCGTATTGCCGCGCAGCTCAAACAAGAGGCTGGCGCGGTGCGAATCGTCCGGATCGACGGCGTCGATCAAGCGAAGGCGAGGGCTACGGTCGAGGTGATTGCTGTCGGTGACGGCAGTGAGTGCGGTTTGCATCTCGCCCGAGGCCAAACGCTGCACAACAACTGTGACGTAAACCACCGGATGCGCTGCCGCTGCCGTACCGTTGCTCGGTTTCGCGACGGCTGCCGCCGCCGCCATGTACACAAACGTTGGCAGACCGCCGTAGCTCAAGGTGTAGCCGACGAGGTCTTCCCGGCCCAGGGTGAGGGGCGCGCCGTGTATCGATGCTGGACTCGTCCGACTGCGTACGCCGGCAGCGGTCGATCTGTTTGTGGACGGAAGTGCCGGATTGTCAGTACCGGCGACCGTAGGACGCGCCGCCGCGGTGCCGGGTGAGGCCGGCATGGCGACGGTAACGGCGGGAGTCGTGCTTGGGGTTACCGGCTTTTTATAGGCCTGTGGAACACCCCGCTGCAGCCGCGGTGCCGCCCCAGCCTCCACGTCGTCCGGTGATGCGGGCACGGTTGTGGGGGTCGGGCTAGTTGCGGCGGTCGTGGTGGATCTTGCCGCCGCATTGTCCTGTCCGGCAAGCTGGGCAGGCGGGTGCTCTGCCGCGGGCTCGAGAATCGGGCCTCCCGAGGCAACCAGGCCATTTGCGGCGAGATACGCCGCCACGCGCGGCTTGGCCAACGCATGGAGCGCGACCATGGTTTCCGCTCGCTCAGCCGGCGAGTCCCAGCCCCGCGCGAAAGCATGGGTGTCGCGGTGGGTGGCATCGGAGACGGCGACGGCCTGGTGCAGGTCCGCGGGCATACCGTTGAGCTCCGGTGTGCCGGTATTTTCCAGGTTGTTGCGCCCGAGCATCGGACGGTCGGGGTCGTCCCCAGGCGCAGGACCGGCGGCAACCACCCCAGAGGTGTTGCCCTTGCCGCCGACACCACGATGCCGCGCGGCGTCCTGTGCCGGGTCGCGCCGCCGGAGGGTGGGCCGGTCGGTATCGTCGCCGCTGTCTGCGGTCGTGCTCCCGCCTCCTGTGCTGCCGTTACTCGATTTGGTGCCCTCGTTGCCGTCCGTCGAAGTCGGAGCCTTGTCCTGCGGCTGGGAGCCGCTGGACGCATCTGTTCCCGACTTGTCTGTGCTCGGTTTGTCTGTGCCCGGGTCATTCGTACTCGATGAGCGGCGCGACATGTGGGGTCGCTCATTGTCCTTATCGGCAGTTTCTGTTGTTTCTTTAGTACCCGCCGGAGAATTTGGACCGGCGCTGGATTGAATCGGCGTTAGATGACTCGACGCGTGCAACGGGGCCGCGTGTTTGGGCGCGGCATCGGGCGTGAACTTGCCGAAACCGTACCACCCGCCGGCGGGCGCTCCAGCCGCGTCCTCGCTGTTTGGGACTTTGGCCATTGCCATGCGATGGGCGGTGTCGATATCGAACATGCCTTGCGGAGTGCCCGCAACTTCGAGTGCATAGGTGTCGCCATACTGCAGCGCGAAGGGCACGGGGCGCGGCAGGTACAGGCCCGCGTCTTCAAAATGGCCGTCAATAAAGAGCGATACGGGAACGAAGCGCGCGGCGGTGGGTTTGCTTAGCTCGCCGGTCCATTCGTACACGCCAACGGCGCGGGTCACGCGCTCCGGTGCGTCGACATGGTGCATCTGCGCGTACAAGGGGGCCTGCAGGGGAGCGTACATCGCAGGCGCCAACGCAGCGAGCATGCCGGCAAAGGTGAATCGAGCTTGGGAAAGGCGGATGGGCATACAGACCAGTGGCATAAGGACCATTTGTTAGACGCGACGGCCCCGCATGGCGTTTCGTTGCGTCCGGCTGCTGGGACTCAGGTGGGGTGTCCCGGATGTCCGTTTGCGCGGGCGCAATGATGAGGCAGGCAGGCCGCCAGCCTTGCGCGATCGCAACAACCCGACCAACCGCGCCAGCAACAGGTAAAATAAAGATCAGCGCGGATGGGACTCGAAACCGCCGAAACGAATGATGGCCTCTAGTCCAGCGACTCCCCATACCCATACGGACGCACAGCCGGATACACAGCCGGGCGCCGGCCCGGAACACGCCATTTTGCGCGCGGGGGTGCCCCTGTGTGTCGACCTGGACGGCACCCTGGTGAAGTCGGACACGCTGGTGGATTCGGTTCTGGCGCTGGCTCGGCAGCATCCGCCCGCGCTGCTGAAGGTGCCCGGTTGGATCGCAGAAGGCAAAGCCGCCCTCAAGCAGCAGGTGACCACGGCGGTGCCCCTGGATGTCGAGCACCTGCCCTATAACCAGCCGCTGCTGGAGTGGCTGCGCGCCGAACATGCAGGGGGACGCGCGATTTATCTGGCCACGGCCGCCGACCATCGCTTGGCGGAGCGAGTTGCCGAGTACCTGGGGCTGTTTGCGGGGGTACTCGCTTCCGACGGGGAGACCAACCTCGCCGGCAGCAACAAATTAGCGGCGTTTCACAAGTATTTCGGCGATAGCTTTTGTTATATCGGCAATGCAAAACCCGATATCGCCCTGTTGCGTGCCTCCGAAGCGCCCATGGTGGCCAATCCTGACCGGGCGCTGCGCAGCGGCCTTGTGCGTGCGGGCGTGGTGCCGGTACGCCGCTTTGAAGACCGGTCGCCCATCCTGAAAAGCTGGCTGCGGGCCATACGGCTGCACCAGTGGGCCAAAAACACGCTGATTTTTGTGCCGTTGATTCTGGCGCATGCCTGGAATGCGGCTCTGATTACTGCGGCAATTCTGGCTTTTTTCAGCTTTGGGCTGTGCGCGTCCGCGACCTACATCATCAACGATCTGCTGGACGTCGAGGCCGACCGGCGACATCCGCGCAAGCGTCGCCGGCCCTTCGCGGCAGGCGATCTTTCGCCGATCACGGGTGTGGTCGCGGTGGTAACCATGTTGTGCGCTTCGATCGCGCTGGCATTGGCCTTGCCGCACCTGGTCGCGGTAGCACCGAGCGTACACGCGGCGCTGGGCCGCTACGGTTTTCTCGAGTGGTTGGCGCTGTATACCGTCACGACGCTGGCCTACTCGTTTTATTTAAAGCGCAAGGTGCTGCTGGATGTGTTTGTGCTCAGCGGCTTGTACACGATTCGCATCCTCGCGGGCAGTGCGGCAACGGGCGTGACGATCTCAGCGTGGCTGGCAGGCTTCAGTGTCTTCTTTTTTCTGTCGTTGGCCTTTGTGAAGCGCTTCAGCGAATTGGAAAGCTTACGCGAGCGCGGCGCGGCGGTCACCAATGGGCGTGGCTACTGGGTAGGCGATCTGGAGCAGTTGCGCGCGCTGGGCACCGGTGCCGCGTATGCGGCGGTGGTGGTTATGACGCTCTACATCAACAACCCCGAAACCACGCGGCTTTACACGCATACCACGCGGCTGTGGCTCGTGGTGCCGGTGCTGCTGCTTTGGCTGAGCCAGGTGTGGATGCTCGCGAGCCGGGGAGAAATGCATGACGATCCCGTGGTGTGGGCGTGTACCTCGAAGCGCAGCTTGTGGATGGGCGTGCTGATGGCGGCGGTGATTTGGTGGGCGCTGTAAAGTGAACGTGGGGTGCAGGCGCTTTAAGCATGGCAGCTTGAAGGAGCCCATTCCAGACGAGCACAGCCGCTAGCGTATCGCCCAGCTAAAATCCAGGTCCACCAGCGGAGGCTTCTCGCGATACCATGGCTGCCAGCAGCTACGCGCGCCGAAACGCGCGGCAGTCTTTCCACGCTTGGGGGAGCACGTCATGCAGCCTTATCGCAAACCGTCGGCCGCCTTTGTCGGGGCCTCCTGGATCGCGCTCTTCCTCGGCGCGCTCACCTTTTCGATCGGTCTATGGAACGCCACCATGCCGCTTACGGCCAAGGGATTCTTGTTTACGCTGCTCATGTATGGCTTGTTTTCCGCCGTTTCGGTGCAGAAAAGTGTGCGCGACCGCCTGGAAGGCGTTCCGGTCACCAATATCTATTACGGCCTCAGCTGGATCTCGCTGATGCTTTGCTTGCTGCTCACCGCGATCGCACTTTGGAACGCACAAATCACCCTCGCCGAGAAGGGCTTTTACAGCATGGCGTATCTCCTTAGCCTGTTTGCGGCCATCACGGTGCAGAAGAACACCCGCGACAGCGCAGGCTTACGCGACGGTGTTTCTGGCTTTCCCGCTGAACAGGGCTGACCGTTCCGCAGCCATCAGCTCCCCATGATTTGTGGAGGCAGGTGCTACGCTGCCTCCATGACCCGCGGTCTTTACGTTGAAACGCGCATCCATAACCCGAACGGCGCGAATGCATCGCTGGAGCGCCTGTGGGAGCTGACCCAAACACCGGCCCTGCATCAGCGCTGGGATTTACGCTTTTCCACGATCACCTATCTGCCGCGTCTGCAGCCGCAAGACCCGCAAAACCCGCAAGACCCGCTAGACCCGCAACGCTTCGAGTACGCCACCCGCATCGGTTTCGGCCTGCGCATCGCCGGCACGGGCGAGTCAATCGCCACACGGGAAAGCGAAGGTAACGTCCGTGTTTCGTCGTTGCGCTTCTGGTCCGAAAGCCCCCTTTCGCTCATAGAGGAAGGCAGCGGCTATTGGCGCTATGTGCCGGTCCCAGGCGGAGAAGAAGCAACCAGCCTGCGGTTCCTCACCTGGTACGACTACCGTGTGCGCTTCGGTCTGCTCGGGCGGCTTGCAGACCTCGTTTTTCGCCCGCTCATGGGATGGGCTACGGCGTGGAGCTTCGACCGGCTGCGTCTCTGGGTTGAGGACGACCTCACGCCTGAGGTGGTGCGGACATGCACGCTGATCTATAGCTTTGCCCGACTGACTATCAGCTTCGTCTGGCTCTGGCATGGTCTGGTGCCGAAGCTCCTCTTCCGCAACGCCGATGAGCTGATCATGTTGCGCGAATCTGGCCTCCACGCTGCCGCCCTGCCCTTTATCGGCAGCGCTGAAGTCCTGATCGGTTTGGCCGGCCTGCTTCTATGGCGATGGCGGCCCTACTTGCTGCTCACCGCCGCGGCGATGTTGCTCGCCCTCGTGGCGGTCGCGCTCCGTTCGCCCGAGTATCTCCGGGCCGCTTTCAACCCTGTCACCCTCAATCTCAGCGTCTTTGCCCTGGGTCTTGTGGGCTGGTGGGCGTGGCGGTACACCGCCTTCGCTGGACGCTGCCTGCGCCGGGCTCCGCGCGTGGAAACGCCACGGAAGGAAGAACAATGAGTGAGTTCCGCTCCATCTACGAACGCGTCCTGGGCACACCGGCCTTTGAGCGGATGCACCCGCAAATTCAGCGCCGCTTCGGCTTCGATAGCGCTTCCGGCATCAGCGCCATCGGCCGCGGCACCATGCAACGCGTCTGGCACGGCCGCTGGTTTACCCTTCCCTTCCTGTGGATCGGCACCTGGCGCGCCATCATGTTTCCGGAGCGCGGCACGGAGATCCCTTTCACCATCCAGAACTATGCGTACCGGGACAAATTCGGCCGGGAAACGGTAAGCTGGCTGCGTACCTTTCAGCTAGGGAAACGCCGTCGTTTCGATGCCTACATGATCTTCAGCGAGGAACGCGGAGTGATCGTCGACTACCTCGGCACGCACCAGCATCTCGCCGTAGACATCGAGATGAGCGTCGCCGAGAACGGCGGCCTGCACCTGCGCTCCGGCGAGCAGCGCTTCTACGAGGGGCCCGTGGCCTTTCAGTTTCCCATGGCCATGAGCGGCTATGCCGATGTGTGCGAGTGGTACGACGACGCAGCCCAATGCTTCCGCATCGAGGTCGTGGTCACCAACCGCCGCTGGGGCAAGCTGTTCGGCTATACCGGCGCGTTTCAAGTGGAGTGGCAACAGCATGTTTCGCCACCCCCGGACATCTTTCCCAAACGCACCGAACGGCGCGAGTGATTCGGCTTGGCACTCCCACATACGAGGCATGCCTGTTCAAACCACAGGCTCGCTATACTAATCCGACCTTCCCATGGGAGCTTTTTTGGATCGTTTCGCCGGCCGCAAACTGCTTTGGGCCTATGCGCTGTTGATGCTTCTGGCGGCCATCGGCTACGCCCGATTTGACAGCTACATGATGGACGGCGACGGTACAGCCTTTCTCGACATCGCTCAGAACCTGCGCACCGGTCATGCAAACCTCGCCATCAATGGCTATTGGAACCCCGGCTATCCCGCTGTGCTCGCCTCGGCGGAAAGCCTCGTCAAGCCGTCGCTTTGGCATGAATTAGTCGTGGTGCGCTATGTGAATATCCTGATCTTCGCCCTGGCCATGCTGGCGTCGGTCTTCTTCACCACGGGCCTCACGCGCGCACGTGCCCTGCACGAAGGAGCGGACGGCAGAGCAGTGCCCGCAGGGGCGTTGCATCTGCTCGGGCTGGCCTTGCTGACGCTCAGCATGGGCCGGGAACTGCCCATCGCCGCGCCCCGTGCCGATACCCTTTTACTTGCCTTCCTACTCTTCGCCATGGGCTTGCTGCTGCGCCTCTACACCGGGGCGGGGCTCTGGGCCTTTCCTGTTCTTGGCCTCACGCTGGGCTGCGCGTACCTCACAAAATCCTTTGCCTTTCTGCCTTCTGTCGCGCTCATTGTCGCGCTTTTCATCTATGGCCTTACTGCCGGCCCCACGCGCCGGGGGGCGCAGCGATCGCGCATCGTTGGTGGCACGTTGCTGCTCGCTGCCGCCTTTGCGCTCACAGCAGGACCCTACATCAGGGCAATCTCCCATCAGCTCGGCCACCTTACCACCGGCGACTCCGCCCGGCTTAACTACGCTTTCTTCATCGATGGCACCGCGCGTTGGCACGAGTGGTTCCATGGCACCCTCGGCCATGCCTCCGGTCCATTTACGCATCCGGAGCTTCCACTCACCGCCGCGCCGCCGGTTTATAGCTACGGCGCGCATTCTCAGGGCACCTTTCCGCTCTGGTTCGACCCCGCCTGGTGGACGGCCGGCCTGAAGCCGCACATCTGGCTCCCTGGGCACATCGCCCGGCTGGCCCGCAACTGCGTCGTCTTTGTGCGCTTTCTGCTCGGGCGGCCGGAGCCCTTCGTTCTGCTGGCCGTGCTGCTGGTCTTCGGTGCGGCCTGGCCGCCAATCTCTCAGCAAACCTTTCATCGACGCAGGCACCCATCCACCTCCCTTTGGGCCCTCGCGCCGATAGCGTGGGGCTTGCTGATGCTTGGCATCTACTTTCCTATCGATCTTCAGGACCGCTATCTCACCGGCCCGTTTTTACTCGTGCTCCTGCCTGTGTTTGCGCTACTGCGCGCGCCGGCAACGACCGCATTGAAGGCTGGATCAGCCGCGAACGCAGTGACTGCCAACGCGGCTCTGCCCACCATCGCATCGGCACTCATTGCCCTCTTCGCTTTTCTCAACCTCAGCCAGGCCGCGACCTACCTTGCCGAACGCCGCCGCCACATCCCACCCGCCGAGCAGCAACACCCTGGCTATGACGACCGTATCTTCCCGGCCGCAGCGGCGCTCGACCAACTCGGTCTGCAGCCCGGAGACAAGATCGCCTGCATGGGTGATGTAGCCTGCTTTACCGATCATTACTGGGCGCGGCTCGCCGGCACGCAGATTTTGGCGGAAGTCGAAACTCCGAACGAGGCCGATCCGCTCGCCGTCTGGAACCACATCGCTGACAAAGGCACCGTGACGGCTCCCCTGGCAGCGCACGGGTTGCGTTACCTTGTGACCCTCTTTCCGAACTCCACCGCCAAACCCGCCGGCTGGATTCAGTTGGGCCACACCGACTTCTTCGCCTATCCGCTGCAAGAACCAGCGTCAGCCGAGAACGCAGCCAGCATCGTCAATTTCCAGCCTACCCCTTGAAATATGCACCCGAACTCGTGTCATCTCGACCGGAGCGCAGCGAAGTGGAGAGACCTGCAGGTTCGATCCCACAGCGCCCAGCCGCACGTCGCTCACTGAAATCGCGGGATTGACAGATACACCATGCGTTTGGCCTCTTTACGGCCACGCGACACCGAATCCAGCACCAAACCGCACACCAGCAGAATGAAGGCCAACAGCACCAAACCCGTCGAAAGAATCGCCGTTGGAAACCGCGGCACCAGGTGTGTGCGATGGAATTCGGCAAAGATCGGCACGCTAAGCCCAACGCCGAGCGCGGCCAGCATCGTCGCCAGCAGGCTGAAAAACTGCAAAGGCCGCTGATCCTTAATCAGGTTCACAATCGTCCACAGGATGCGCACACCATCCCGGTAGGTGTTCAGCTTGGAGGTGCTTCCTTCGCCGCGATCGCGGTAGGGCGTTTCGATCTCGCCAAGCGGCATTTTCAGCTCCAGCGCATGAATCGTGAACTCGGTTTCCGTCTCAAACCCCGAGCTCAGCGCTGGGAAACTCTTCACAAACCGGCGGCTGAATACCCGGTAGCCGGATAACATATCGGTGATGCGGTTACCGAAAACCCCGGCCACCATGCTCGTAAGCAGGCCATTGCCAAAGCGATGCCCCGGCCGATACGCCGCCCGGATGTTGGTGATCCGCGTGCCGGTAACCATGTCCAAACCATCGGCCAGCAGCAGATCGATCATGGGCGCGGCACTTGCGGGCTCATAGGTATCGTCGCCGTCCACCAGCACGTACACGTCGGCTTCCACGTCCGAGAACATGCGGCGAATCACATGCCCTTTGCCCTGCAGCGTTTCGCGGCCTATCACGGCGCCGGCGGCACGCGCCACCTCTACCGTGTTGTCCTTCGAATTATTGTCGTAGACGTAGATCACGGCATCGGGCAACGCGCGCCCGAAAGCGGAAACGACCTTGCCCACCGCCACACTTTCGTTGTAGCAGGGCACCAGCACAGCGACGCGCATTCCGAGTCGCTGTGACTTTGTTCTGAGCGCCGCCGGATTGGGAGCAAGGCTCGCCATACCCTTCCAACGTAACATCGGCGCAGCACCGAAGGATATATCCAGGGATGTGCCGGGACTTTGTCTCGAAACTAAAAAGACCGCCAACTGACGTCAGCGGTCTCTTATCCTAGGCCAAACTACTTCGCTAAAGCCGGCTCCGGCTTCCCAAGCTCGGCTACTCGCTTTGCCAGCATGTCTTCCAGCTTATCGAGTGCTTCTGAGAAGCCCTCGATGCCTTCCTTCAGCTTGTCATGCGCCATGTGGTTCTCCACGTGCATTTTTTCGAAAGTCGCCTGGTCCATCGAGATCTTCTCGATTGGATCATCGGCTGCGTTTGCCGGACTGAGCTTGCGCTCAAGCGGCCCATCGGTTTTTTGCAGCTCTTCCAGCAACTTGGGCGAGATCGTCAGCAAATCGCAGCCGGCCAATTCCGTGATCTCACCGATATTCCGAAAGCTCGCGCCCATAACCTGCGTCTTGTAGCCGAATTTCTTGTAGTAGTGGTAGATCTCCGAGACTGATTGCACGCCAGGATCTTCCGCCGCGCTGTAGTCTTTGCCGGTATCTTTCTTATACCAATCCAAAATACGGCCCACAAAAGGGGAAATCAGCGTCACCTTCGCCTCCGCACAGGCGACTGCCTGGTGAATGCCGAAGAGGAGCGTCAGATTGCAGTGGATGCCCTCTTCTTCGAGCTGCCTGGCAGCCTGGATGCCCTCCCAGGTCGACGCAATCTTGATCAAGACCCGCTCGCGGCCAATGCCAGCCTTATCGTACTGATGAATGAGGTCATGCGCCTGCTCGATGGTCTTGTCGCGGTCATAGCTCATGCGTGCATCGACCTCGGTCGATACACGGCCCGGAACGATCTCCAGAATCTTGCGCCCAAAAGCCACCGCCAGCGTCTTGAACGCGGCAGCTGCAACCTGCTTGTCGTCGGCATCCGCACCCAGCGCTTCGCGTGCCTGACTCAGCACATCGTCCACAATGGACTGATATTCCGGCATGCCGGCGGCAGCCTGGATCAGCGAAGGATTCGTCGTCGAATCCGTCGGCTTGAACTGCTTTATGGAATTGATGTCGCCTGTATCGGCGACCACCGTCGTCATCGACTTGAGTTGATCGAGTAGGTTGGCCATCGAAGCTATCTCCTGGGCGAGGCTGGGGCGACACGCCGCGCGTTCTCCTCAGTATAGGCGTATCCGCTGTGCTGTCTCATTGGATGCATAAGACGAAGGTCAGGCGCACACCACATTCGTGGCATGCCTTCCCTTAACGGGTAATCTGTTGTTCCGCAGCGCCTAGATCAGGTGCTGTGGCGAGCTTCCAGCCGGTTTTTACCTCATCCTCCTGCTCTCCGATGCTTTTGAACAGCAGGGCATGGCCGCCGATATGCACATGCGTCTCCGTGATTTGCCATCGGCCCGGCGCGAGTTCCCGCCGTTCCACATCGAAGACCCCGCCCTTTTCCAGCTTGCCCAGAATGCCGAACCCGATCCGGACATCCTGCGTCAGCGTGCCGCGCAGCGTTTTGATCCGGTTTCCTCCCCGTGCCACCACCATCTCGCCGGCCATGGTGCCCAGCACGCGCGATTGCATGTCCGTGGGATTGAAGGCCGGGTTGGGCCGGAAGCGCAACTGCGTCTCTCCGGCATTCTGCCCGCTGGTGGTCCACAGAAAGGCATCGGGCAGCATAGTGAGCAGTTCGCGTGCCTGAGCTTCGTCCTGATCCGCTGCTTTTTTCTTATGGGATTGCGCCTCCGCATCCCGTACAAAATCGCGAATCCGGTTCAACTCCGCCTGCGCATCCGCACCCTTGAGCGGTTGGCCGTTCAACTGCTCCAAGCGGCGCAGATCGCCCTTGGGGGTTTCAATCACCTGATACACAGCATCCTTACCCGGCTGCACGTCATGGTCGCGATACTGCCACGGCGTGTGGTCGAGCTTCGCCGCGTTCAGTTCCGCGGCAACCGCAGCATGCACCACGGTCAAGGCATCATCACCACCCTGCGCGAAGGTGGGGTGTGCAAAAACTACGGGGCCCAGCAGCAGAAGCAATCGCTTCCAGCGGCGCATACCGAGTTTTGAGAACAGGTTCATGGACGAGATGACATCAATCAGCGGGACACACCACCCTTATCGGCTATTCGGGCAAAATCTTTACAAAGACGCCCTCAGGCAGCTTCGCGCCGCCTAAAGGATGGACGACACCATCCCGCACAAAGCCGCGCAGCATCGTCCGTCCCGGTTCAGGATTTTGCCTGATTCCACCAAAACTGGCCGGGATCGGCGGTGCAGGCGCAGCGGTTGGGTACGGCGTGGCACGCGGCGGCGAGTCCGACGGACTTCCCGCGATCCCCGTCCGCGCTTTGCCCATGCCGCGATCCATCGCTTCGTTCGCCAACCGGTCGGCATCCTTGTTCTTATGACGCAGCGCATGATGAATCTGGAAGCCGTCCAGCCGTGCGACGCGCCGGCGGGCCTCCTCGTAGAGGGGCCGCAGATCCGGTGAATTTACCTTGTACTTGCCCTGCACCTGCTTGACCATCAGCTCCGAGTCGGAGATCACCCGCAGCTGGCCGTGTCCATTTTCCAGCGCCCACGCCAAGACCGCCAGCAGCCCGGAATACTCTGCATAGTTGTTGGTCCGCATGCCTAGGAATTCACTCAGTTCCACCAGCGGCTCCCCCGCGGCATCGACAACAACCGCCCCGAACCCTGCGGGACCGGGGTTGCCGCGCGATCCCCCATCACAGTGCCCCAGCACCCAACCGGGCGGTAGCGGCGGCAACTCCGTATCCTCGGCTTTGGGCCGGGGCCGGTGGGGGAACTTGCGCGGTGGGGTACTCGGACCGGGGGGGTGGGCACCGCGGGGATCGTCAGGAAAAAGCGAAGCCATCGCTCGCTAGTGTAGAGCCGAAACCGCAGTCGTGCCTGGGAGTGGGCGGTCGACGACCCGGCTGTCTACGATCTGGCTGCTAGTTGCGGGCTTAGCCGGCCCGCGTTTGCAGCACATCCACCTTGCCGTCCTTTGTCTTTCGAAAGGCGTGCAGTACCTGTCCGTTCGCGTCGATGTGGCGCAGAACCACCGCCCCCTCCACGATCTCGAGATCTGAAAAACCGAGCACCTTGGCCCCGAACGGACCACGCTTTTCAGGCGGCGTCGTCCAGTTGACCAGCTCCGCCCCGCCTCCGCCGGAGATGATAAAGCTCGTCGGATGACCCGCAAATTCAATGTGCTGCAGATCGTGGTCGTGACCGGTAATCCAAAAATCGACTTTAGCCTGCCGGATCAACGGATCCCAGCGTTTAATCAGGAGCTTATTGTCTTTGTGAACGCCATTGGTATACAGCGGATGGTGGCAGACGACGGCCACAAAGGGCGTGGTGCGCGGCTTGGCGAGCTCGTTCCCGAACCATGTTTCTTGTGCTTCCGTGTGCTCCTTGCTCATTGTGAAGCTCCACGGGAAAGGGTCATCCTTGGTGCCGGGCAGGTTGGAGTCCAGGCAAATAAAGGTGATGACTGGGTTCCTCTGTGGCCACTGAAAGGTATACCAGCGGTCCGGCATGGTCCAGCGCGTCTTCACATGTTGCGGATACGCGAGCTCCAGTTCGACTTTGCTGTCGATCCGGTGCTCATAATCGTGGTTGCCGAGCACGGCGTAGAACGGACAGGAGAAATGCGAGGTCGGGTACATCTGCTCGAAATCGTTTTGCCAGCGGGGTGAGCTCAGGCCGCCGAGCATATTGCCATACCAGTTGTCGCCGAGCAGAAACACCGCTTGCGGATGTACGTCTTTTTCATCCACAAACCGCTTCATCTGCGCAGCCACGGCACTCTGCTGCTGCGGGTAGTGGTCCGCGCCCCAATCGCCGAGCAGGAGCATGTGCGGGTTTGCCGGGTTTGGGTCCGGATTCAGGTTCAAGCCCGGTTCCGGAGCGCTACCATTCGCAGCCTGCGCCAGCAATGCGCCGGGCGCCAGGGCCGAAAGCGCTGAAAAAGCAACCGTCTGGCGTAAAAACTCGCGACGGTTCAAAAGACCGCTTCTTCCATTCGCAAACTCGAGCAAAAACAACCTCCCTGTAGCGCCGGACCGCGCTGCAACGATCAGCCAGCGGGCAGGCTACCGTTTTGGACGCAGCCGGGGGTGGGGGCGTCGCAGGTAGCTACCGCGGCGCTTTGACGGCACAAAGAGCCCCCATGCTGCCGGCCTTCAGCGCGTGACAGGGACCGCGCCAAGCGCGGTATCCGCGGTGCGCGGCGGCCGCACGAGAAATGGCAGGACCGCCGAACACAGCAGAAGGATCGAAAGGATATGAAGCCCGCTTGCGTAGTGCCCGCTTGTCTGCCGTGTATGTGCGATGAGCAGTGGACCAAAGGCGCTGGCGAACCCCCAGGCGGTCAGCATGAGGCCATAGATGGAACCAACGAACTTGGGGCCGAAGTAGTCCGTCGCGAATGCGGGCATGGTGCCAAAGCCACCACCGTAGCAAAGCAGAACAATGAAGGCGACGGCCGTGAGCACACCGCGGCTGCCGATGCCGGGCAACAGCCAGAACAGCGCGGCCTGCAGCAAAAACATGATGAGAAAGACAAAACGACGCGGCATGAGATCGGAGACCGACGCCCAGAAAACGCGGCCCACGGCATTGCCGATGGCCACAATGCCGACCATGCCCGCCGCCACCGCCGCCGTAACGCCGGCCAGCTCCTGAAAGATGGGGGATTCCTGCGAGATGATGGAGATGCCGGCACAGGTATTAAGAAACAGCAGCAGCCAAAGCGCCCACCATTGCCATGTCCCCAAGGCTTGGCGCAGCGTGAAATTGCGGTTGGACTCCGTTTTTTGCAGAGCGGCCGAGGGTTCCCAGCCCTCCGGCTTGTAGCCCTCGGGCGGGTTCTGCATGAAGAAGCCGGCAGCCACGGAAACGACGAGGAACACCACTCCCAGATACAAAAAGGTGGTGAGAACGCCGACCGTCGCGATCAGATGTGTGGCCACCGGAGCCGTGATCAGCGCGCCGGCGCCAAAGCCACCCACGGCGATGCCGGTCATCAGGCCGCGCTTGTCCGGGAACCACTTCACCAGCACCGAGACCGGAATGATATACGCGAAACCGAGCCCGATGCCGCCAATGACCCCATAGGTGAGGTAAAGCCACCAAAGTCCGTGGTTGGACTGGCTGGCGAGCGCAACGCCGACGCCGTACAACAGGCCGCCAGTCATCGCGACAACACGCGGGCCGCTACGGGTGCTCCACAATCCGCCGAAAAAGGCCGCAAAGCCGAGCACAAAGATCGCGATCGTGAAAGTGAGTGTCACTTCCTCGATCGTCCAGTGAAAACGCGTAGCCAAAGGCTTGCGAAAGACGCTCCACGCATACACCGCCCCCAACGCGATCTGTAATACGACCGCAGCCAGGGCGATCCCCCAACGCTTGCTGTTCATGAACACCCTTTGCCGATGTGGCCTCGCCAGTGAGCGGCGCGACTTCATCAGATGCTGAAAGCGCGAGTATTGTCTAGGAAAAAGGCGGAGCCCGGCGCACGTTGGTGCGTTACCGGCCTGTTACCAGATGCGGCGCACGCCGAAGAGGTCAAGCTGTTCGTCTGCACTGACAACCGGCATATCCTCATGCAGCGCATGAGCTGCAATCATGCGATCAAAAGGGTCGCGATGTGGAGCCGTGAGCCGTCCCGCCCGCAGGGCGACCGCCGCATCGATCGGAATCAGGGTGTAACCCGCGCCGGCTACCGCTGCCAGGAACTCTTCTTCAAGAGGCTCGGCAATGGGTAGTTTGCCAAGGCGCACTTTGGTGGCGATCTCCCACGCGCTTGCCGCGGAAACCACAATGGCGTTTTCCTCATCAGCGATAGTGGCGGCAGCGGCGGGAGACAAGAGCTTCACCCGGGTCATGGCCCATATCAGTGCATTCGTATCCAGGAGCACCCTCACCGGGGGCGACCGGTGTACAAAGGATCATTTGCATCGCCCTCTTCCCAGAGCCGCAACTCTTCTTCTGGTAACGGATCCCAGAAGGAATCCGGAATGACAATTCCCAAATGCTCTAGGAGCCCGAGGCGCTTCTTGGCAGCTGGCTGTTCAATCGGCTCCAATCTCGCCACAGGCGTTTTTTCCCGCCCGGAGGTGATCACCACCGTTTCCCCAGCCTGCACCTGCTTCACCAACTCGGAAAGATTGGTCTTTGCTTCGAACATCGTTGCAGAAATCATAGTCCCTCCTGCTAACCAGCTTAGCAGGATTTGTTGGCTGGTCAGCGACAAAGTTCTGCTTACACTCTGCTGCACCAACCGTCTACCCCGTAAGTACCACGTTGACTCCGGAGTCAGCCATCGCATGAGCGCATCATCCGCACTGATCCTTCCCGGCGAACCCATCCGCCGCCGTCCCAGCCCATTTGCGCTTGGCCTTGAAGAAACCCGTGCCGCTACGGCGGCGGGGGAATCCGCGGCAGCCGTCCTGCCCAAAGAGGGTGTCCGTTCCGCCGTACAATCCGGCGCCCGCGCCAAGCTGAGCCCGCAAGAAATGGATGCGCGAGCGCAGCAGCGCGCCGAAGATGACGAGCTCATCCGTGCGGCGCAAAAGGGGGAACGCACCGCCTTCGATGCCCTCGTGCGCCGGTATGACCGCAGCGTGCTGCGCCTGGCGCTGCACATGCTCGGCAGCGAGGAAGACGCGCAGGATGTGCACCAGGAGGCCTTCATCAAGGCTTACCGCCATCTTTCGAATTTTCGATTCGAGTGCTCGTTTTATACCTGGCTCTACCGGATCGTGACCAACCTGTGTCTCGACCAGCTCCGTCGCCGGAAAAGTCGCCGTGAAGATCCCGCCACGGTCCTCGATGCCGCCGGCGATGAGATGGATCTGATGGCGAATGTGCAGGACGATCGATCCGGCGCCGATCCCGCGCGCGAACTTGAGCGCAAGAACCAGCACGCCGCCATCCAGAGTGCGCTTGCTGAACTGACCCCGCGCGAGCGCACCGTCTTTGAGCTGAAGCACTACCAGGGATTGAAGCTACGAACGATCGGCGAGATGCTGTCAACCACGGAAGAAACTGCAAAAAACACCCTGTTTCGGGCTACACGCAAGCTCCGCGCCCGCTTGGCGGAGGTACGGTAGAACAGCTTCTAGCTCTTAGCCGCTAGCTTTTAGCTAAAAGCTGGCGGCTAACGGCTCACGATTCGGAGCTAGCAGCTGCAGCACAAAGTGGGGCAGACAGTACACGATCCCGCGCACCGGCAACACCTTTCTAGAGGCAACAGAGGAACGCAACATGCACTGTGAAAACGCGCAACAGAACATCGTCCTGGCGCAGTATGGGGAGTTGCCCGATGCCGAGCAGCTCCCTCTGGAGCAGCACCTGCGTAGCTGCGAGAACTGCCGCCGCGAGTGGCATGCCCATCTCGCGCTCGGCGAGACACTGGGCTTGCACCCTGTCATCGAGCCCTCACCAAATCTGCTGGCCCTCTCGCGAATGCGTCTCGATGAAGCGCTCGACGCCATGCCCGCGCGCTCCTTCGGCCAGCGTTTCTGGGGCAACACCTTTCGCTGGCTGGGCTATGTCAAAGGTGCGCCGGCGCTCACCACGCTTCTGCTCGGCATCGGTTTTCTCGGCGGGGGCACACTTACCCGCTACCAGGTGGCGCACACGCCGCAGCTGCCGCGGCCCGTCATTCTTTCGCACCCCGCCCAGGGCGCTGTCGCCAATGTCTCGGGCATCGTGCAGACCCCAAACTCCGGTCTGGTCCAGGTGAACTACAACCGGCTTGTGCCGGAAACCGTGCAGGGCTCGCTTGATGATCCTGAGATTCGCAGGCTGTTGATGCTCGGCACGCAGCTGGCCACCACGAATCAGGCCCACGCCGATGCCGTATCGCTATTGGCCAACGAATGCCGCGCCGGCCATAGCTGCGACGGCGACCGTGTGGGCAGCTCCGCCGGTATCCGCTCGGCGCTGCTGGCCAGCCTGCACTATGACCGGAGCCCGGCGGTACGCTTGAAAGCGCTTGCCGGTCTGGAGCCGTACATTGCTCAGGACGAACGGGTGCGCGATGCCGTGCTCGAAGCGCTGATGCACGACCACAGCGCCGAGGTCCGCACGGAGGCGATCTCGATGCTTTCGCCCGTGGGCGCCGATTCGAGCGTGCGCCAGGCGCTGCGGACAGTTTCTGCAGAGGACGCCAGTCCCGCCATCCGGACAGCCAGTTACCATGCCCTGCAAACCGCCGCGGATATCGAGTAGGAACCGCTCATGGGGTTTTCCATCCGCACGAAACGCGAAGTGCCGGGCATCCATCGTCTTCGGCCTGCTCGCTTAGCCAGTGCGACGGCGCGATACGATGCGCTCCCGGTCGCCTTGCTGGCTGGTTCGCTCTTCCTGCTTGCCTGCCCGGCCCATGCTGCCGCCCTATTCGCTCCGAGCGGCAGGCCGGGCTCCAGTCTGCCTGGATCCGGTCTGCGCGGTCTTGGTGTGCCTGGACCCGGTGTGCACGGCGCCGTAAACGGACACTCGCAGGGGTATCTCGGCATTGAGTTTCACGATGCGGGCGATGATGCGAACCCGGGGTTGCGGTCGCGGAACAGCCGCGGCGTGGAGGTGGTCATGGTGGACCATGACGGTCCCGCTGGTCAGGCGGGGCTGCGGCCCCACGACATCATCGTCGGCCTGAACGGCCAGGCGGTGGCGGGCGCCGAAGCCCTGCGGCGCATGATTCACGATGCCGGCGCCGGCGTGCAGATCGCGCTCAGTGTCCTGCGTGGCGGCCACCCGCTGACCCTTACCGCGCAGCTCGCCGACCGCGACGCCGTTGCCCGCGCAGCGATGGCGCGGCTCGCCGCCAACGGTCCACCCCCACAACCGCAACCCGCGCCCGGTGAGATTGAGGGCTCGGGCTTTGTTGAAGCTCGCAGTACAGAAGCGAATCCCGCTCCTGTCTCCGCGCCCGCCAGCCCTGCTGCGGGTACCGCACCCAGCGCCTTACACAGCCAGGGCTTCTTGAGTTCCATGTTGCATTCTGGTCCGTTCACCGGCGTTGTGCTGGACGCGATGGAACCGCAGCTGGCCAGCTTCTTCGGCGTGTCCCAGGGAACGGGCCTGCTGGTTCACTCCGTAACGCCCGGCAGCCCCGCCGCACAGGCCGGGCTGCGTGCCGGCGATGTGGTCGTGCGCGCGGACCTTTACGTGCTGCGCACGGCAGCCGATTGGACCAAGCGCGTTCACGCCGCCAAAGGCCGTCCACTCACGTTATCGGTGCTGCGCGAACGCCGCGAGCTGACCCTGACCCTGCAACCCGACCTGAAGCACCACTCTTTACTGGAGTGGCCGTCACTGTTCTGATCCAGCAAACTCTCTCTTCACCGTGTCCTCTCCACCGGGAGGCCGTAGTAGAGAGACCTGCAGCTCCTGGGCGGAAAAGAAGCTCATTTCGCCGCCACTGGCTTGCCTTCCTGCACATAATTCTTGTTCCATCCGGGAATGTCCACGACATACGTGCCCGGCGTTTGGATGACCGCCTGGCAGCCAAGCCGCGAGTTGAGCTGCAACCCCGGTGCGAGATCGAGCCGGTCCAACTCCTTCTCTTCCGTTTCGGAGAGGGTCTTTCCGCCTTCGGTCACATGCAGGTGGCAGGTCGTGCAGGCGCACACGCCGCCGCAGGCGTGATCGAGAAAGATGCCGTAGTTTTCAGCGATATCGAGAAAGCTCATCGGCTCGCCATGCCCGTCATAGGGCAGCGTGCCGAAGGGAAACTCGACGGTCTTTCCTTCAGGTTTAAAGGTCACGCGCACCATGTTGGGCGCGGGCGGCAAAGAAAGATCGATGGCAGGCAACAAAGGCGAGGCGTGTTCGGACATGGCCTTTCCAGTGTAGTGGATACGGCAGAGCGCGGCGCTAACGGCTCGGCGGAAGGCAGCCCTTGTATCCAACCGATACCAGGTCTGCTTCCGTCCGACGACAGACGCTGCGGATAAGGGCTGTTCCAAGCGGGAGATAGTCGCGTTCCAGGAATACGACAAAGCGCGGCATCATGTTCTCCCCTTTATAAAATGTAGCGGCTCAGGTCGTGGTTCTGGACGATGGCAGCGACCTGTTGCTGCACATAGGCGCGGTCCACGGTGAGCGTGTAGCCGGGACCGTTGCTGCCATTGTTGCGCAGGGTCAGCGGCGGTACCTTGTGTTCAGCAGGTACTTCTGCGTTTGCCGAATGCGGTTCAGCTCCAAGTGTCTTCGCCGCTTTCACGAGGTCGGGCGCCTGGAAACTGATCTCGTCGAGCACGCGTTCCATGATGGTGTGCAGGCGCCGTGCACCGATGTTCTCCGTGGTTTCGTTGACCTCGAAAGCAAAGCGGGCCATCTCATCGAGCGCTTCGGGAGTGAACTCAAGCACGAGGCCTTCCGTTTCGAGCAGCGCTACGGATTGCTTGACGATGGACGCGCGCGGTTCGGTGAGGATGCGCAGGAAGTCCTCCACCGTAAGCGCCTTGAGCTCCACGCGGATTGGGAAACGGCCCTGCAGTTCAGGGATGAGGTCTGAAGGTTTGGAGACGTGGAAGGCGCCCGCGGCGATGAACAGAATGTGGTCCGTGGTGACGAAGCCGTACTTGGTGTTGACCGTGGTGCCCTCGACGATGGGGAGGATATCGCGCTGCACGCCTTCGCGCGAGATATCAGGGCCATGGGAACCTTCGCGGCCGGCGATCTTATCGATTTCATCGAGGAAGACGATGCCTGTGTCCTCAACGCGCTCGACGGCGGTGCGAGTGATGGCGTCCATGTCGAGCAGACGCGCTTCTTCTTCCTGCACAAGGTAGTCGAAAGCGTCGGCGACCTTCATCGGGCGTTTGCGGGTCCGGCCGCCAAGCATGCCGGCGATCATGTCTTTCAGGCCGCTATTGTCGGACTCATCGGGCCCGCCGCCGAAGCCGTTGCCGGGGCCGCCGTTGGAGATGACTTCAATGGTGGGCTGATTGCGTTCGCGCGTGTCGAGTTCCACCATGCGCTCATCGAGTCGGCCTTCGCGGAACTGCTGGCGTAGGCGCTCGCGCTCGCGGGCTTTTTCACCATCGTCCTTGCTCAGCAGCACCAGGTGCGCGGGTTCGCCGTTGGGCGTCAGCGATTCGGTGCCGGGGTGCGGGGGAAGCGGCGTTTCGGCTTCCGTGCCCGCAGGCAGGGGATTTTCGGGCCTTGGACGCATCTCCACCACCGGGGCGGCTGTATTGCCTTGGGTGAGCAGAAGGTCCAGAAGGCGTTCTTCCGCGGCAGACTCGGCACGGTCCTCGATCTCTTCAAGTTTCTCCTCGCGCACATCGTCGATTGCGGTCTCGACGAGATCGCGCACCATAGATTCGACGTCACGGCCTACATAGCCGACCTCGGTGAATTTCGAGGCTTCGACCTTGAGGAAGGGCGATTTGGTCAGCTTGGCGAGCCGACGGGCGATTTCAGTTTTACCGACGCCGGTGGAGCCGATCATGAGGATGTTTTTCGGCATGACCTCCTCGGCGAGTTCAGGGGAAAGCTTCTGGCGACGGGTGCGGTTGCGCAGCGCCACCGCGACGGCACGTTTGGCGGCTGCCTGGCCGATGACGTACTTATCGAGCTCCTGAACAATCTCGCGGGGCGTCATCTCGTCGAGGGAAAGGGGCTGGTCTTCAGCGGTGCCGGGAAGATAAATGGCCATGGATGTGTGTGCCTTCTGTGCGTGGCGCGGTGTGGACCGGCGCGCGGATGGAGTGACGGCTGTGCCATCTTCCAGCATAGTGACTCCTGAGCGCTTGCGCCGCATGCGGTTTGTGCAACCCGTGTGCTTGGCGGGCGCGCAGGCGTGCTCAGCCGATTTAGTCGGCGTAGCATCAGCTTTGACGATGGCGAAAAAAGTTGGGATGGCACTGGAACCGGCAGTGGAGCATGCCGCGCGGTGGCAGCCGCTGCCGCGGGTTCTGCGCCGGCTCGCCGCGGAGCAGCCGGGAGCCGTGCTGCTCGAAACGGGAAGGCAGGATGGGACTGCGGATGAGAGTCTGCTGTTCCTCGCTCCGGAGATGGAGTTGGTAGCGTGGAGCGCCCAAGAGGTTGATCCGCTGTTGCGGGAAGCCGATCGGCTTTTAGCCGCTGGACAGTACCTAGCGGGGTTCTTCAGCTATGAGTGCGGCGAGCACTTCGTCGGTCTGCCATCGAGGGCCGAGGCACCCGCAGCGCCGTTGGTCTGGCTGGGTGTTTACCGCGAGCCCGTGCGCTTCCGTCACAGCGATGGCTTGCTTACAGGCGATCTGCCGGAGTTGGTTGGATCCACGCAGGAAAGCTCCGTCGCAATGCCAACCAAATTGACTGCTGCGCTTCAGATCGACTTCGTGAACTATGCACAGCGATTTGCACGGGTGCAGCACTATTTGCGGGAGGGGCATTCCTATCAGGTGAACCTCACTGACCGCTTCTGTGGAAGGGCCGTGGGCAATCTGCTGGGGACCTATGAGGGGCTGCTCGCGCAGCAACCAGTGCCCTTCGCGGCGCTCGTGAACCGGCCCGCGGAGCCGTTGCTCTCCTATTCCCCGGAGCTGTTTTTTCGTGTGCGCGAGGGGCGTGTGACGGTGCGGCCCATGAAGGGCACATGGGCGCGTGGGGTGAACCTCCCGGAGGAGCAGTGGCATGCGGAACTGCTGCGCCATGACGTGAAGAATCGCAGCGAACATGTGACGATTGTCGACCTGCTGCGCAACGATGTCGGGCGGATCGCGGAGCCGGGGTCGGTGGTCGTCGAAGAGCTGTTCGCGGTGGAGGCGTACCGGACGTTGCTGCAGATGACCTCGACGATCTCCGGTGCGCTGCGTGAAGGAACGACCGGGACGCAGGTGCTGCGGGCGTTGTTCCCTTCAGGCTCTATCACCGGCGCGCCGAAGCGGCGCACGATGGAGATTCTACGGGAGGTGGAACGCGGTGCGCGGGGCGTGTATACGGGCGCGATCGGGTACTTTGCGCCAGGGGGCGATGCCTGCTTCAACGTCGCGATCCGGACGTTGGCGCTGCAGGCGCAGGCACGGCAGAAGAGCGCATTTACGATGGGTGTCGGCGGCGGCATCACGCTTGATTCACGCGCGGAAGAGGAGTACGCGGAGTGCGAGCTCAAGGGCAGCTTCCTCACCCAGCAACAACCGCCATTCGCGCTGCTGGAGACCATGCGCGCGGAAGATGGGCGGGTGGCGCTGCTCACCGGGCACATGGAGCGATTGCGGCAGTCGGCGCTGTTCTTTCGCATCCCCTATGACCATCAAACGTTGATGGATGGGGTAAGAGCTGCGGCTTCCGCATGCGGGTCTGGCGCACACCGGTTACGGATGACTTTAGATGAGGCTGGGCGTTCAAACCTTGCAGTGTCGGCGTTGGAAGATAGCGCTTGGCATGGGCGAGTGCTTTTGTCGGACGAGCGAACGGATGCAAGGGATTTGTTCTTTCATCACAAGACGACACACCGGGTGTGGTACGACGAACGATTTGCGGCGGCTCATACCTCAGGGTTTGATGAGGTATTGTTCTTCAATCGTGACGGGCAATTGACGGAAGGGGCCATCAGCAATGTCTTTCTGTGCGTTGGTGGACAGTGGCGTACGCCGGCACTGCGGTGCGGCGTGCTGCCCGGCGTGCAACGCGCGGCGCTGCTGACGACGTTGCCCGGAGCGTGCGAAGCCTTGCTGACGCTGGCGGATCTGCAAGCGGCGGAGACGATTCTGTTGTGTAACGCTTTGCGTGGAACGCGTCGCGTGCAATGCGTGGAAGATGGGCGCGGAGCAATGGTCTGGCGTTGGGGCGTTGCGGCGAACTAATTCTGCCCAGGTGCTCCGGAGAACAGCCCACCTGCACGTTCCTCATTATGCAGACAGGAAGACCCTCATCTCTGATGATGATGACAAGCCTGTACGGAAGCGGGAAGAAGGCTAGCGTACGCTTCGTATTTTCCGAAGGCTTTCTGCGTCGGCCACATCCTGCAGGCGGCCAGTCTCTATTTTGTTCCGAATAAGATCTTCCATAGATAAAAACGGCACTGTCAGAGTCTCATCCACGCGCTTGTCCACTCGCCGCTCCCAAGCCTCTTGGAAAGCTAAGGACCCAACGCTTTGGAGTATGTCGATCCGGTTTGGCTCAACCCCAAACTGAAAGATAGCTTCGGGATGATCCTTGAAGTCCGCAGGAGAAAAGCCCTTGACGGGTGCGCCGAACTCTGCCAAAGCGCGATACACCGCTTCGCTGTTCGCTTCAGTAACACGAACCAAGACGTCCAAATCTTTGGTCAGCCTTGGAACACCATGTGCGATGACAGCTTGACCCCAACAACGAGGTATTCAACTCCGTGCTCGTTCAGAGCGAATAACAGTTCTTTTTGGTCCTTGAGCATCGATGTCGATCCCGTTCATGGAAGAGAAAAGGAGAGCTAATTCGGAGACCACTTCGAATTTTTCAGGAGTATCGCGTTCGCGCCAGTATCGTAGCGTTTCAATCTCCTGTTCGGCGTGTGTTGTGAAATGTGCAGCCGTGCGATCCATTCTTCCAGTTTACGCCTGCTCACAGCATGAGTTGAAGAACGTACGCCAGAACTCCAACAGCGTACGCTACAACTCCCATATAGATACATGGTAACCGGCTCATAGCTCTTCGAGCACAATGGACTGGTTGGAATAAATGCAGATGTCGCCGGCGATCTTCATCGCTCGTTCAACGACTTCACGTGCGGAGAACTGGGTGTTTTCGAGTAGTGCCGTTGCCGCTGCAAGCGCGTAGGTGCCGCCGGAGCCGATGGTGGCGATGACGCCGTCGGCAGTCGCGTCGGGTTCGATCACATCGCCGTCGCCGGAGAGCACGTAGATGTGTTCGCGGTCGGCGATGATGAGCAGGGCTTCGAGCTGGCGCAGGAGCTTGTCGGTGCGCCAGTCTTTGGCGAGCTCGACGGCGGCACGGCCGAGGTTGCCGCTGTACTGCTCGAGCTTGGCTTCGAAACGGGTGAGCAGGGCGAAGGCGTCGGCCGTCGAGCCCGCAAACCCGGCGAGCACCTTGTTGTTGCCGAGCCGGCGGAGCTTGCGGGCGGCGGATTTCATCACGGTTGCGCCGAGGGTGACCTGGCCGTCAGCGGCCATGACAACCGCATCGCCGCGGCGGACGCACAGCACGGTGGTGGAGCGAACGCGCCGAGCTACGCCGTTTTCATCAGGGCCAAGATCTAGCGGATGCGCGTGCTTTTGCTGCGGGCGGTGGGCGTTGGCCGGGGAAGGTTTGTGGAGATGGTGCTTGGTCGTGGGCACATCGCAGTATAGCGCCCTGTCTGTGGAGGTGCGCTCTTCTGCATAAACTTATAGCGACTTACCGATAGCGATACAGCATGTTCGTTGTCATCCTGAGCGAAGCGAAGGACCTTGGTGTTCCCCCTGAGCGCCTACGCGATCCGGGCAGAATACAAGGGTCCTTCGCTGCGCTCAGGATGACGGTAGGTAGGTGTACATCGTCGAGTGATTTGGCTTTGCAAACGCAGATTCCCTTCGGGAATGACAACCAGAAACGCAGAAGTGCGTCTACTCGAGCTTGCGATCAAGATAGGTGTAGGTGAGCGCGTAGGTGCCGGCTTCCTGCTTCAAATCCGCGCCAGCGCCGTGGCCGCCCTCGGTGATTTCGTCGTAGAAGAAGGGTTCGTGGAATTCCTCCATCTTGGCTGCGAATTTGCGGGCGTGCTGGGGGCCGACGCGGTCGTCTTTGGTCGTGGTGAAGATGAGGGGTTCGGGATAGGTTACGTCAGGTTTGAGCTGATTGTAGGGCGAGATGCCGGCGAGAAATGCGCGCTGCGCCGGGTCGGTCACGGAGCCGTACTCGCCCACCCAGCTGGCACCCGCGGCAATGTGCTCGAAGCCGAGCATGTCGAGCAGCGGAACCTGGATGACTACCGCGCGCCAGAGGGCAGGGTGCTGTTCCATTTCGACGCCCATGAGCAGACCGCCGTTGGAGCCGCCCTCGATGCCGAGGTGGGGCGTGGAGGTGATGCCGCGCGTGATGAGGTCCTGACCGACAGCGGCGAAATCGTCGTAGATGCGCTGACGATGCACGTTGAGGCCGGCGTCATGCCAGGCAGGCCCAAACTCGCCGCCGCCGCGGATGTTGGCCAGCACGAAGACATTGCCCTTCTCGAGCCAAAGCTTGCCGGTATAGGCAGAATAGCGCGGCGTTTCGGAGACCTCGAACCCGCCGTACGCGGTAAGCAGCGTGGGATGGGAGCCGTCCATCGCCATGCCCTTCGGGTGCACGACGAAGTAGGGAATCTTTGTGCCGTCGTTCGAGGTTGCCTCAAATTGATCGACGGTTTCGTGGGATGCGTCGAAGAGGGGCGGCTGGCTCTTCGCCTGCGCGATCGTAGCTTTGACTGCATCGCCCATCCAGACCGAGGGGGGTGTGAGGAAGCCGGTGATGGCCAGAAAGAAGCGATTGTCCGTGTTGCTGACAGAGGCAATGTTGACCGAGACATTTTCCGGCACCGCGAGCCGCTGCTTTGTCCAGCCGTGCGGGCCGGGGGTGTAGACGTAGGCTCGTCCCTGCACGTGGTCGAGTGTTTCAAGCAAAAGCCGGTCGCGGGTGGTCGCTTCGCCCTGCAGGAACTCCTGCGTGGTTGGCGTAAAAACCGGGGACGGTTTCAGGTGCGCGGGATCTTTCAAAGCCTCGCTTAGCTTCAGTTCCACGAGCGATCCCTGCGGGAGCGTGGTGCCGGCGAGCGGCCAGTCTGCGTGCAGATGGACGAGCAGACGACCATCGAGTAACCCGGTGACGTCGGCTTTGGGAGGCAGCATGAGCCGTTCGAAGCCCTTGCCGGTGCGCACAAAGGTTTGCGAGTCGAAGAAGGTGACCCCGCGGCGAATGAGCACGGCAGAATGACCCTGGGCGTCGTGCAGCACCTCGGGAATGGTCTCGACCTGGTCGGTGGCGGCACCGCGGGCGACCTCCACGGCGGAGTCAAGCGGCGTGCCGCGTTTCCATTCCTTCACGACGAAGGGGTATCCGGATTGCGTGACCGTGCCCGTACCCCAATCGCGTGTGACCAGCAGGGTATTTTTATCGACCCAGGCCGCCGTTTGTTTGGAGTGCGGCAGGATGAAGCCGCCTGGGACAAAAGCGCCGGTCTTCAGGTTGAACTCGCGCTCGGTTGTGGCATCTTCGCCGCCTGCGGAAAGCGAAACGGTACAGAACTCGTCGCCGGGGTAAAGGCAAGTGGTGCCTTTGGAGACCCAACCCACGCCTTCGGCCTTACCCAGCGCATCGAAGTCCAGGACGGTTTTCCAATGCGGCTCGGCCGTGAGGTAGTCGACGACGGCCGTCTTGCGCCACAGACCGCGTGGATTCTTGGCGTCGCGCCAGGTGTTGTAGACCTCGTCGCCGCGGAGGTCGGGCCCGGGTAGACGATGCGGGTCCTGCGCGACCGCGAGCGCAGCGTCGAAGTTGGGGCCGTACTGTGGAGCTACCTTGAGCACGGCGTCCGTACGTGCATTTTCCGCCTTTACCCAGGCCATGGAACGGGGGCCGGAGACATCTTCGAGCCAGGTGTATTTGTCCACGGGCGGGGCGTCGGGCGGCGTGGCAGAGGGGCCGCTCCTTTGTGCAAAGGCTTGTTCGCCGGCAATGAACATTGCCAGAAGTAAGAACGATGTTCCAATTTTGGAAGTACGCATGGCACCGGCTCCGCGCAACGAAGTAAGATAGGCCCCACTATAGCAAGACTGCCTTTGGAGACCTATCGCCGGCGTGCACGTATCACTAATGCTTCAGGTTCGATCCGCTGTGCCTTTGCGAACTTACTGCCCTACCGCAGCAGACAGTGGTTTGCCGACCTTGCGCACCGCGGCATCCACCACGGCGAAAAGCAACTGCCCGGTGTCGCTTTTTGCGGCGAGTTTAATCTGCTGTCCCACACGGCGGCCTGCGTCGGCGGACTCCGGCAACTCGAGATTCCGGTTCTTCGCCGAAAGTTCAGCGAGTTGCGTCACCATCTCGAAGAAGGTCGCCTCATTCTTGTTACTTAGCAGCCATGCCTGGTGGACGGTTGAAGTAAGCAACTGGTCCTGCGTCCAGGTAGGGGTGGCTGCTGTTTCCGCCTTGGCCGAGGAGGGCGCGATGTTGGGGGAGTTTTGCTGCGCATGCATCAGCGGCGCGGCGGTGAGCGTAAGTGTAGCAGCGAGGGCGGTATAGGTGAGGATGGTGCGCATAGTCAGCTCCGGATAATGCAATCGTGCAAGAGGGATGGGATGAAGTAAGAGGCTGGATTGTGCCCTGTGGTTTCACGACAGATGTGAGCGGCGTCGCAGGGTGCGTCGTGGGTTGGATAGTTAACGGGGACCGTAGCCTTGCTCATAATCGTGCCGGCGAACGGTTTTCTGATGCTCGTGCCCGGCGAAAGCGCCGATGCCGGCACCCGCAGCCCCACCGACGAGGGAGCCTTTCAGGCCGCCACCAAAGACAGCGCCGAGCGCCGCACCGCCCGCGCCGCCGATCAACGCGCCACGGCCTGTGCCGATGCCGTGACCCTGATACTGGCCATCGTTTCCGCGGTTATAGTTCCCTCGGTTGTCATTACCACCGTTGTAGCTGCCACGCCCGTAGTTGCCACGCCCGGAGTCCTGTCCCTGGTCGTAGCTGCCGCCACGGCCGCCTTGATACACGCCTTGAGAGAAATTGCTGTGGCGCTGCTGATCGTACTGCGCGTGCGCCAATGGGCTCAGCATCAGCGGAAGGCCGACCAAAGAAGTAAATATCCTGTATTTGCGTGATACCTGCATGTTATTCCTTTCGCGGGACCAAACTAGCGAACGCATTGTGCGATCGAAAGGCGGGGCTCGGCGCACATGTGCCATGTGCCAAATCTTTCTGTCAGATGCACCCTGTTCGTGGGGAGAGCGTTACCGTGCTGTGTACGGCGGTTCTAGCTTTGGTACTGCGGACCGCATGGCAGCAGATCGCGTCCTAAGCGTAGGAGACTAAACCTATGCATTATGTTCCGCTTGGTACGACCGGCATCCGCGTTTCGCCCATTTGCCTCGGCATGATGACCTATGGCACCAAGAAATGGCGGGAGTGGGTGCTCGAAGAAGAGGAGACGCGCCCCTTTGTGCAGCGCTCAGTGGAGGCCGGCATCAACTTTTTCGACACCGCGGACATGTACTCGCTGGGTGAGAGCGAGGTGGTAACAGGGAAGCTGTTGCGGGAGTTTCTGCCGCGTCGCGAGGATCTGGTGCTGGCGACCAAGGTCTTCAACCCGATGAGCGAGGCGCCCAACGACCGTGGACTTTCACGAAAACACATCATGGCGTCGATCGACAACAGCCTGAAGCGGCTCGGCGTGGAGTACATCGACCTTTACCAGATTCACCGCTTCGATAAGAATACGCCGATCGAAGAAACCTGCGAAGCGCTGGACGCCCTGGTGCGCGCCGGCAAGGTGCTGTACCTCGGTGCATCCAGCATGTATGCGTGGCAGTTTTTGAAGATGCTGCACTTTCAGAAGACGAACGGGCTGGCTCGTTTTCACACCATGCAGAACCACTACAACCTGGTGTATCGCGAAGAAGAACGCGAAATGATCCCGCTCTGCGTAGACCAGGGCGTAGGTTGTATTCCGTGGAGTCCCTTGGCGCGTGGTTTCTTAACTGGAACGCGCAAGCGCGGGGATGGGCGTGATTTCACAAAGGCAGAAACGGCGCGCGCCCGGACCGATGATTTCGGTCATGGCCTTTATTACCGCGACACGGATTGGGATGTCGTTGATCGGGTGTGCGAGATTGCCGCCACGCGCGGCGTAAAACCTGCGCAGGTGGCGCTGGCCTGGGTGATGGCCAAGCCCGGCGTCAGCTCGCCCATCATCGGGGCAAGCAAGATGTATCAGCTCGAGGAAGCGCTGGGCGCGCTGGATCTCAAACTTACCGACGAGGAGATGCGCCGGCTGGAGGAGCCCTATGAGGCGCATCCGGTGCTAGGGCACAGCTACTGACCCGTCGTAGCGACACGTCCCACCTTTATGGGAGTGCTCCCGACCAGCGTGCGGGATAGGCTGAGAGCAACCTTAGAGCTCGATAGACACTCGTCGAAAATCCGACAGATTGGGCTCAAGTTTTCTTCATCCTTGCCGATAGAGTTTGTATGCGGCGCTTCTTTTTCTCGAGATCAACGCAGGATGATCGCTTGCCGCTGAGACCCATCGCAAGCACAATTCGTGGTTGGTTCGCGCTGTTCACCCGGAGTGCATCCCTCTGCACCTCCGGGTGGGCGGCACTCTACGTGGCGGCGATATGGTGCGTTTTTCTTTGCTGCTTCGGCGGTACGGGGATACCCGCCCAGGCCACCGCAGCTCCGTCCTCGCTCGGCGACGCCGCTGCGGCCCATGCGCGGGCGGAACGATTTCTAGCCGGTCGTGTCGCAAGACGCAACCCAGCTGGACCCCAAGCGGAAAGAGATGCAAGCCCGCCTCGCCTGGCTTCCGGACAGTTGTTCTTGCATCCACAGGCGGTCGCGTCGGCTGCGCTTAGCGCGAACCTTAGTGTTCCGTGGCAGCCGTTGGGCCCGGTCGCGGTAACCACATCCGCCTTCGGCCCTGTGACTGGGCGTATCACTTCCATCGTACTTGATCCGAACGATGCGACCGGCAATACCATTTACCTCGGGACGACGGGTGGCGGTGTTTGGAAAAGTACGAATGCCGCAGGGCCGCTTTCAAGCGTGAGTTTTGTGCCGCTGACAGATACATTGCCGACATTTTCGGCCAATGAAGGGGCAACCACCGTTCCTTCAATCTCCATCGGCGCGGTGTCTGTGCAGCCGGCTGCGACGGGGATCGTGCTTGCCGGAACCGGCGATCCAAACGATGCAACTGACTCCTACTATGGGGAAGGCATCCTGCGTTCCGTCGATGGTGGGCAGACCTGGACGCTGATCTTCGGTTCCCGCGATGGCGCCAATGGCGAGCACTCCTTTGCGGGGCTGGCGACCGCGGGATTTGCCTGGAGCACGGCAACGCCCACGCTGGCTGTGGCGGCTATGTCGAGCTCGCTTGAAGGCTATGTCGTTGATGCGACGGGCACGGCCGGCTCTGCTCCCGGACTGTACTATTCCACCGACGCCGGCAAAACCTGGCAAATGGCTACGGTCTACGACGGCAACCAGCTCGTCCAGACCCCGGAACCCCCCGGCTTTCCTCAAGGCGGAAATGCGGCGACTGCTGTTGTTTGGGACGCGCCGCGAGGCATATTTGTGGCGGCTTTAGCTAGCCACGGCTACTATGGCTCTCCCGATGGGCAGACCTGGCGACGGCTCGCCAACCAACCAGGTACAGGACTGACGACAGCTCATTGCCCTGTCGGCGTGAATGGGAGCGGCAGCCCCGATTGTCCAATCCTGCGTGGCGCGCTTGCTGTGCAACCGGTAACGGGAGACCTGTATGCGCTCACCGTCGATGCGCAGGACAATGACGATGGACTTTGGCAGGACCTCTGCACGATGGGCGCAAACGGCCGTTGTGCCAACGCCGCACCGGTCTTTGCTGGCCGGCTCGATGGCGGCGCGCTTGAGGTTGGGCAGGGCATTGCAGGCGCTTCCACCGCCATCGTGCAGGGTAGTTATAACCTCACGTTGGCGGCCGCGCCGGGCGCGAACGGCGATACGATTCTTTTCGCGGGAACGATTGATCTTTACCGCTGCGACCTCGCCCTGGGCGCAACAGCATGCATTTTGCGGAACACCACCAATGCCGGAAATGGCTGCAACGCGCCAGCGACGGTGGCGCCGGCACAGCACGCCTTGGCAGCCGTCGCGCAAAATATGGGGCAGCCACTTCTGTACCTGGGCAACGACGGCGGACTGTGGCGCTCGCTGGATGGGGTCGCGGAAACAGGCCACGTTTGTTCGATGTCGGACGCCAGCCACTTCGATAATCTGAATGGAGCGGTTGCCGAGGGCGGTTCCCTGGCTGAAGTGGTCGGCTTTGCCCAACACCCTACGCTCACGGATACGTTGCTGGCGGGCTTGGGCGCGCTCGGCTCAGCGGCTACCACCACGGCGGGTGCTCTCGGTCCGTGGCCGCAACTCTCAAGCGGTGAGGGTGGCTATCCGCAGCTCGATCCGGCAGCTCCCACGGACTGGTACCTTTCGATCGGAGCAGGGGTCAACCTGAAGCTCTGCCCCATGGGCGATGCGTGCACCGTGACCGATTTTCTTTTTCCGGCAACGGTCGGTGAGCCGCAGGTCGGCAACGATGCCGCGCTGCTCGATCCGGCTAGCCTGCTCGATCCGCAAAACACCGCGGAGCTGTTGCTCGCTACCTGCCGCGTTTGGCGTGGTCCCGCGCAGTCCGGAACCGGTTGGAGCGCCGCAAACGCGCTCAGTCCCGCGATGGATGGCAGTGCGGCGCCTTGCAACCTCAATAGTGCCTTTATTCGTTCCGTTGGTGCGGGTGGGCCGGTGTCGAACATTGCGGACCCAGCACACGGCGGCTCCGAAGTACTCTATGCCGGCATGGCAGGGGTCGTGGATGGTGGCGGCTCCCTGGGTGGTCATGTTTTTGTGACAAAGCATGCGGACGTGGCCGATGGCACGACATCCTGGGCCGACATCGCCTATAACCCGGTCGTGAACAGCAGCCTTCCCTTTAACGCCGGGGGTTTCGACGTATCCTCGGTGGTTCCCGACATGCACGACCCAACCGGCGGCACGGTGTATGCCACCGTGATGGGTTTTGGCCCTAGCCCTCACGTGTACCGTTCCGCCGATTTTGGTGCGCATTGGGCGGACGTGACCGAAAATTTGCCGATCGATCCCGCAAACAGCCTGGTGATCGACCCCAACGACGCCAATACGGTGTATGTCGCGCTCGATTCGGGAGTCTGGGTCACGAGCGCGATTACCACCTGCGCCACGGCCAATTCCAAATGCTGGAGTCCGCTGGGCACCGCTCTGCCGAATGCTCCCGTAACGGAACTGTTGGCCGGTTCGCAGCTGCCAACGGGGGATGGGCGTTTGGGCATGTTGCGTGCTGCCACATATGGCCGCGGGCTATGGCAGACGCCCTTGCTGAGTGCCGTTCCTTCGCTACAACCGAAGCTTGTGGCGAGTCCGCAGGCGCTACAGTTCCCGTCGCAGCCCGCAGCCACGCAAAGCGCCGCACAGATTGTCACGTTGACGAGCAATGGCAGCTCACCCGCGACGATCACCTCCGTTGTGGCCAGCGGTGATTTTGTGGAAACGGATACGTGTTCCGGTCAAACTTTAGCCGTCGGGGCGACATGCACCGTCTCCGTGCAGTTCGCTCCAACCGTGGCGGGTGCGCGCGCGGGGCTTCTGACGGTTTACGCAAATATCGCGGGTGGGCAGGTCACGGTTCCCCTCAATGGCACAGGGACGGCGGCAGCGGCCATCGTTCTTACGCCATTGACGCTAAATTTCCCCAGCACTCTTGTACATCAGACAGCGCCCACGCAGGTCCTTACGGTTTCCAACACCGGTGGTAATCCGGCAACCTTGCAAGCTCCCTCGATTACTGGAGACTTCACGATTGTGCAGAATACCTGCGGCACCTCGCTTCCGTCGCAGACCGGCTGCTCATTAGGGATTGCGTTTACACCGACGGCCAGCGGAGCGCGCCACGGAGTGCTCACTATCACGGGCAGCGCCGGAATGCAGACGGCGCAACTCGGCGGAACAGGAGAAGCACCGGCGACGGATACGCTTTCACCCTCTGCGCTCAGCTTTGGGGTGCAACAGGTCGGCACAACGAGTGCGGCGCAACAGGTCACGTTGACCAACGCCGGCGATGTTGCCCTGCCCCTGATCACGGCAATCATCACAGATGGAGATTTTACAGCGATCAATGGCTGCGGCAGCTCGCTTGCGCCTCATAGTACGTGCGCTGTGAATGTTTCCTTTGTACCGACAGCCACGGGGCCACGTACAGGCACCTTGCGCGTGACCGACGGTGTGCGTTTCCAAACGGTCGCGCTGTCCGGAACAGGAGTCGCGCCCCCTGGAGTTTCCCTGACGCCCCACTTGCTCACTTTCACGGACACCGGGGTGGGACTTAACTCGATGGTCCAAACGGTGACGCTTACCAACAACGGTGGTCTCCCTTTAGCGATCGCATCCACGGCCATAAGCGGTGATTTCGCGATCGCTTCCTCAACCTGTGGATCGAGCCTGGCGGTTGGTGAATCATGCACCTTTGTGCTCTTCTTCGCGCCAGCCGCAGCCGGTGCGCGTACCGGTGCCCTCACCCTCTCCGACAATGCCCCAAGTGGGACTCAAGTGATCTCGTTGGCCGGAATGGGCATCGATTTCAGCTTGGTTCCGAATGGTGCGACCAGCGTCAAGATCTCCAGCGGCAGTACAGCCACCTTTCCTCTTGCCCTCAGCTCGCTCGCTGGACTCAACGGCAACATTGCCCTGAGTTGCACCGGTGTTCCGGCACATAGTCTCTGCACTGTGAGTCCTTCGACAGCACCGCTGGGCAATGCTGTTCTGGTTTCGGTGGTCGTGCAAACCGGGATGAGCAAGGCGGAGCTGCACCCTCCGCGATCATGGCCGCAACGGAACGAGGAACTCCTGTTTGCGGCCATGCCCCTGGCGTGGTTTGGCTGGCGTCGTCGGCAGAGGCTGCATGGCAGTCGGAAACGCGCCCTGAGCCTTGTGACGGCTCTCAGCCTTTGCCTCGCCGTGAGCATATTCGGGGGGTGCGGAGCGGCGCGCGTCATTCCCCTCGACGGCGATGGCGGAGCGGGATCAAATATCCCAGCGACTCCCACCCCGGCCGGCACGTATAACGTCGTGGTAACAGGGGCGACCGCTGGCGTAACTCACGCGGTAAACCTCACCTTAACGGTGCAATAAGAGAGGTTTGTGCTTTTCGAAAGGACCTGTAGGGCTTGTCACCGTGCCAATAAGCTGGCCCGCAGGCGGGTTACGGGCTCCGACTCCACGCAGGTCAGAGGCTGGCTGCACGCGGGTCTAGGCTGGCCAGCACGCGGGTTACGGGCCCCGACTCAACGCAGGTCACAGCTGGCTGCGTACGCAGGTCACAGGCTGAGCTGCATGCGGGTTACAGGCTGCGACCGCATGCGGCGGCGCTTGCCCAAGCCCATTGGAAGTTGTAGCCGCCCAACCATCCCGTCACATCGACGACCTCGCCGATGAAGTGTAAGCCAGGCACGCGCCGACTCTCCATGGTTCGGGCGTTCAGTTCGCTCGTGTCCACGCCACCAGCGGTCACTTCTGCCTTCGCAAACCCCTCCGTACCTCCCGGGCGCAACTGCCAGGCGTGCAGGGCGGCCTCGGTACGGTCGAGACCGGCGTTGCTCCAATCCGGGCTGTGCCGCAGGTGGATGTCCACCCATCGTTCGGCGAAACGCGCCGGCAAAACACGTTTCAGCCCCGCTAGCAACGCACCGCGATCGCGACCGCTGCTTTTTGCCTTCAAGGGACCGGCGATCTGGAGACCCGGCGCGAGATCGATCTGTATGTCGCTTCCAGATTGCCAGTAAGAGGACACCTGCAAGATGGCAGGTCCACTCAGGCCACGATGCGTGAGGAGAAGCTTCTCCCGGAAGCAGGGCGGGGAGGATACTGCGCTACCGCGACTTCGTGCTCCCCGGAAGGAGCTTCGCTTCTCCCCGCCTTTTTCGGCTTTGCCTGAGGTTGTGTTTGCTTTTGGAGACATCGTTGACAGCGGTGCTGCTTGTGCGATGACCTCTGTCGAGACTCCGGCAAGGTCAGCCCAGTCCGCCAGAGTCTCGGGGCCGAGCACCAGGGGCACCAGTGCAGGGCGTGGGTCCACAATACGGTGACCGAACTGCCGCGCAAGCTCATACCCGAAGCCGGTGGCACCCATTTTCGGGATCGAGAGGCCGCCCGTGGCAACGACCAGGGTGCGGCATTGAAACATCCCGGCACCGGTTTCCACTGCGAATCGCGGCGCGGCAGCACTCCCAGCACCAGCGTGCGGCGCCGGCAGCGCGGCCACACGGAGAAGGCGCGTGCCGCAACGCGTAGTCACCCCCGCTTCGCCGCATTCCCCTTCCAGCAGGGTAACGATGCGGCGTGCGGACTCATCGCAGAACAATTGCCCAAGCGTTTTTTCATGATGACGAATGCCGTGCTTTTCTACGAGTGCCACCATGTCTGCCGGGGTGAAGGCGGCCAGGGCCGAGTGGGCGAAATGAGGGTTCTCACTAACGAAATGCTCCCCCCGCGTGCCCAGGTTGGTAAAATTGCAGCGGCCCCCACCGGAGATGAGGATTTTGCGTCCGGGATGTTCGCCGTGATCGAGCAGCAACACCCGCCGCCCCTGGCGTCCTGCCTCGAAGGCACAAAACATGCCCGCAGCGCCAGCCCCGAGGACGATGACATCGGCGACTTGTGTGTGGGACGACATGCCCTTTCAGTGTCGCAGACGGGACGGGATCGATGTGGGAAGCAGCATACACGGGTGAACGGGATGCAAGTTCACGTGCTCCTACATGCTGTCCGGAGATGCTGTTCGCGATCACGCAGGCATCGACCCCGCAAAGGAGGACATTCGCCAGCTTCGATTAAGATTCGACTGCCCTATCGTCCACTTCGTTCCGTACACGTAAAAGCCGAACATCGTCAGCTCGTTTCGACGAAGTTCAGGTAAGCACGACCTGCTGATGGGTCAGAGCTGACTATCTATACCGTTGAAGTGGCATGGCGCTTTCACCAACGGACTCCAGCATACTTCAAGGCGGGTTGAACCCGTTTACGGGTTGGGACGGTTTGCGCGGGCCTGCTTACTTCCGACCGAACGACTTAGGTAGTCTTTCGCCATGAGCTTTGTCCCATTTAAGCCCCAAAAACCTTCGTGAGTCGCGAACCGAAATCTTGATTTCGCACCTCCTTGTAAGTGAGCGCAACCAGCGCCAAGAAACCGAGACATGAGAGCGAAACATCGGAAAGAAACACCAGATGCTATGTGCGCAGATCTTCTCTGTATTGTGACTGGTTTCTTTCTGAAAGGGACGCCGCCAGGGTACCTGATCGCCATCGCAGGCTGCCTCACCTTCTTAACCGGTCCCGTGCGTGGTCCCCGTTAGGGGCCGTGTCCGGTCGAGCACTCCAGGAGTAACGCATCGTGGCTCGCGCGCAGTATGACGAAAAGATGTTTGAGGCGGCTCGCGGAGGAGATCACGAGTCTTTGGTGTCCCTGCTGGTCATTGCTCAGCCGGAACTTCGTCGTTATGCGGCTCACGCCTGCCGGACCTCGGACGACGTGAACGATGCGGTGCAGGAGGCTTTGTGGATTGTTTACCGCCGTATCGGAGCACTCCGTGCGCTCAGTTCGCTTTCAGGTTGGCTGTTTGCCATCGTTCGCCGGGAGTGCCTCCGGCTCGCCCGACGTTTTCTGGGAAGCATCGTCCCGCTCGAGAGCGTCGAGAACGAGCGCCGCCTCTCTCAAACACCGTCGCTCGAACTCAGCATCGATCTGGCTAGAGCTTTCGAATCGCTTCCCGAACACTACCGCGAAGTCGTGCTTCTCCGCGACATAGAGGAGTTGACCATCAATGAAATCGCCGACCGCCTCGGGCGTACCCGCGAAGCGGTCAAAGGCAATCTGCACCGGGCACGCCTGCTGCTCCGGGAGTATTTGCAACCAGACCGCTAAATTGACACGCACAACAAGGAGTTCTATGGCTCAATCCTGTCCACTACCGTTCGCCAGTAAATCCATCACCGAACACCTCCTGCGCGGCACTCTTGGCCTGGCAGGTATCCTCTTGGCTTTAAAGCTGGGCAGCTCGAAGCCGATCGTCTCGATCGTGCTGGTGCTCGCTTCTCTTGTTGCTCTGCGTGGCTGTCCCATGTGCTGGGTCGCCGGCCTCTTCGGCACGCTGCAGCAGAAATTCTCTCGTCAGAACGTCTAGCGGAGAAGCGCCATCCTAATCAAGGCTCAAAACGGGCCTTTCGTCCATCACCGACATCCTCACCACGTCTCTTGCGAGCCTCAAGGAGAAACCTATGCCCAGCTTCCAGAACCCCTCTGATTACGAACACGCCAGGGATCTGCTCCAAGGTGCCCCTGTAGAAGCAAACGCCTTTCTCGGCCTGAAGCGAGCGGCCGAACGTGCTGATGGCGCGATCTCGGCCAAAACTCGCGAGCTCATCTCGGTCGCAGTTGCTCTTAGTCTTCAGTGCGCCTACTGCATCGATGTTCATACAAAGAAGGCCAAAGCGGCCGGGGCCACCCCTGAAGAGATGACCGAAGTGGTCTTCCTAACAGCCGCCATCCAAGCCGGTGCCGCTGTTGGACATGGCCAGATGGTTATGCGCATGTACAGCGAAGCCCCTTCACCTGCCGCACCTACCGAGGCTCAACACGAGGCCGCTTCATAGCATCCCGCCTTCATCGCTTTCGGCTGTTGAGTCATGAATGCAAGGTGGCGAACGAGATCTGGCATGGGTGAATCAATAACGGAATGCGACTTGTGAGGATTAGCAATCCTCTGGACAGATGTGAGCGAAAGCTTCTTTGGTACAGAGGATGAGTACGCCACAACGGGCTACGGATGTACGACAGGACGTGGGCACCCCGCCTTGAGGCGTTTGACGGCGGCGACTGTATTCGGCCCCAGATCGGGATGATCGGCGTCTTTTCCATACTGCGAAAGGTTGAGGTACGCGTCGACGAAGGTGTAACGCGGCTGCTTCAACAACGCCGTGATGGCATCGTCGCCCCCATCCGCTGCAATCGCTTTCGCCATGACATAGCCCAGCTTGTACTCGGGCTCCGGAACGTAGAACCCAAGGGCGTACACAGCATTAAAGGGTACCGGAACCGGCGCGTTCAGTCCCGTGATGGAAAGTTCGAGGAGTGTCACGTGGTTGCTGAGATATGCGAGCCCATTTTTCATTTCGGTCAGGGCGTCTTTTGCGGCAACGCTTCTGGCGTCGCGCAGCAGAAAGAGGTCCCCGACGTAGACCGCAGTGCCTTCGTCGTACAGCGCTTCGAAGTAGTCGGAGGTCGTGGAGCATTGCTGCGCCAGCGCTTTGTACTGCCCTTTGTCAGCATCTTTGGCATGCCACCACGCGTTTTGCTCCGGAGCGAAGGCACCTTGGACGGCGTGGTACAACTCGTGCGCCATGACGACTCTTGCAACGTCGAAGTCGCTGAAGTAGGCGAGATTGAGGAAGAATTGCGGCTTTCCAAAAGCGAACCCTCCCGATCCGCCCCCCACGATGAGATACCCCGTAATGGCCACCCTTGAGCCGTGCGGCGAGAATCGGTCAACCCTTGTGGTGACCCACTGTTGAAATGCCACCGGACTGGTCTCGATCCGCTCCAGAAGCTCGGTTAGTTCCACGGCACGTGGTTTCAGAGCACCAAAATTGAACTTGAAAGCCTTGTTCGCTGGTTTGTCGTGCGCGGCCGCCAAAAGTGCATCGGCACAGCTCTGCGTTGTCGCTTTCCTGCCATAGCTATTTTCTTTCTGCACCAAGCCCTGATTCCCGGGTAAGCTGCAGACTTCCAGGGCTTGGTCCGCAGTCACGTCTGGATTCTGCAAAGCTTTCAAGACCGCCCGCGCCGACGCGAAGTCTATGGTCACCTGGGCTCTGCAGCTATTTGACGTGCAAACCATTAGAGCGAGAAGAAGAAAGCGCAGTTTAGAAGGCGGCATGTGATGAGTTTTGCATGGTAACGGGATGACAGACACCCGATTTATTGCAGCCGAATCAGACGCTTGACGCTGAAGTGTTCGAATGAGTCCTGTGAAACGTTGCTGGCGGAAGTTGGCCGCTTCGAGCCTTGCTCCTCCCGAGACTCGAGGCAGGGGGCACCAGTTTCAAGGGAGGTCTTCTAAGGGGTTGCCGTCTCGCGTGGCGGCGCGTTCTTTACGTACTTGTCGAACCAGCGAACCTCTTCAAAGAGAAGTTGTTCATTGGATTCCAACGCCGTGTACCAATGCGGCTCATGCGGTAGCAGGACCAGCCGCGTGGTACCGCCGTTGCCGCGGATCGCTTCGTAGTAGTTAATCGACTGGAGGGGGATGGTTCCCGGGTTGGCGTCTTCCGCGCCGTGCATGAGAAGCAGAGGCGTCTTCATTTTGTTTGCGTAGAAAAAGGGAGAGGCCTTCATATAGACATCCTGCGCGTCCCAAACGGAACGTTGTTCGTTCTGGAAGCCGAAGGGCGTGAGGGTCTTGTTGTACGAGCCGCTGGTGGCCACACCGGCTCGAAAGAGATCGGAATGCGCGACCAGGTTCGCGGTCATCAGCGCGCCGTGGCTATGCCCGGTTACGCCGATGCGATCGGGATCGGCGACGCCCAGCCGCACCGCTTCGTCGACCGCGGCTTTCGCATCCGCGATGAGCTGCTCCAAGTAGGTGTCATAGGCCCTTTGGGGATTTCCGATGACGGGGAAGGAAGCGTTGTCGATGATTGCATAGCCGGCCAGCAGCAACAGCCGGTAGTTCCGCAGCCGGGTAAAGGTCTCCTGCGACCCTGTGACTTCACCGGCGCTGCGACTGTCCGCGTAATCCGCCGGGTAAGCGTACAGGATGGAGGGCACGTGCGTGCCAATCTGGTAGCCCGGCGGTGTGTAGAGGGTGAAGGAGAGATCGAGTCCATCGGCCCGCTTGTATTTGACGAGACGCTTCTGAATGGCACGCACCGCCGGAGTGGGATCCTGGAAGTGCGTGATCGCCGTGCCGGCGGAGGCGAACGCTGCTTCGCCCGGAGCCGCGGGAAGACGCTTGCCCAGCGTTCGCGCGAAAGCGTTGGGTGGGTCGACCGGCGATTGATGCCAGGAGATGAATTTCCTCGTATCGTCTCCAGTGAAGGACAGAAATCGTTCGTAGGAGGTCGTGCTGCTGCGGTACAAGCGCTCGTAGGTCAGCTGCTTAAGATCGAGCCGGTCGAGAAATGGCCGGTCCCCAACGGGCGAAGAACCTTGACCTTCCAGAAAGATGGAGTCGCCCTGCTGGCGAACCACCACGAAGCCGTTCGCGAGCTCACGCGTTACCGGGTTACCCGGGGCGGCGTAGTGCTCGTCGCTTGAAAGATCCCAAAGCACGCGTGGCGTCCGCTGCGGGTCGTCCACATCGACGATTGAGGTATGCAGCCAGTGGCGATTGTTGTCATATTCATTGAGCAGCGCGACCTCCGGCCGCTCGCTCCAGTCCATGCCGACATAGCGCTGCCCGGTGCGTGCGATCTCTGTGGGAGCCGTATCGAATGGCGCTTTTATGAGAAGGATCTTGTCGCGCGCTGGAACCTTGACTTTCCAGTCGCCGCCGTCGAGCGCCTCGGCCCAAACCAAGGTTGCAGGCGCTGTGGGGCGCCAGGAAAAGTCACGCGGTCCGGTCGGCACACCACGAATCGGCACACGATCGGCAAGCGGCAAGGATGCGATGGTGTGCGGGACGACGTGTGCCGGGTCTGCTATGTCCCAGACCTCGACCTCCTGGGGGAAGTGGTCGTAGGTGGTTACGTAGGAATAGGGCTTGTGAATTGTGCCGACCAGAACGTGGCGACCGTCCGGCGCGGATTGTAAGGATAAGTAGTTGGCCGGTTTGCCCAGCAGCGTGACCGAACCGGTGGCTGCATCGACCAGCGCGACCTGCGCCGCGGCATAGTAGTCGAACAGATCTTCATCGTGCCTGTTGGTGAGGGTGTCGCGAACCTCATAGGTACTGCTCTCGCCCTTCTGCCCACCGGTCTCCTGGATGCTGGGTCCGGTGGGAACAACCGGCTCGGGCGGCGGCGGTCCCACGCCGTCCGGAACCAGCTTCACGAGCAGTGTCTTTTGGTCGGGCATCCACTGCAGTTCATTGTTGAACATGGGGTTCAAGTGGAGTCCTGGCACAGCATGAGCCTGGCCGGCCGTTGGGTCAGCGATCCAGAGCTCGACCGCGTTGGCGGTGGTGTTGGTGAAAGCGAATCGCCTGCCATCGGCCGCCCACACCGGACTGCCCGGGCAGGCACCGTCCGGTAACGTCACCGGAGTTTGCGCGCTGTCAGCAAGATGCACCACGGCCAGGCTTCTGCCGCAGGCAGTGATCCCGTAGCCGCCTGGCGTGTCATGGCGGCTGTGATTGCCGGGCTCCACGCGCACGCCGGCGAGCCGCAGATAAGGGAGTGCAACCCGGGAGATTGACGGATAGTCCTGCCAGGAGACGAACAGAATGCTGTCTTCGGTCGGGCTGACGAAGGGCACGGGCGGCGAAGGCGCGCGCATCACGTCGAGAATGGCCTTCGGCGGCAGGTCGTATCCGGAGGCACTCGTCTGGGTCAAGCCGGCAGACGATGCAGGGGAAGCGACTGGGCTGGTCTGCGCGGAAACGCGGAGAGCGGGTGCGCTAACGGCGAAGGCACCGCCCACGATGACTTGAAGCAGTTTCCGAAGGGACATTGCTCGATCCTGGAGTGGAGATGCGCAGATTGTATCTCGCCTGCTTCTTCATCCGTTTTCGAGTGACCACGGCTTGATCGAGCTATATTGCTGCGCTGAAGGCAACTGGGACGGCGCGCTCCCCTGCGTGATAGCCCTCCAGCCAACGTTGAAAGCGCGCCCGTGCCCGCGTTTGTCGCGTGACGTCGTGCCAGACCTGGCCGCAGCAGCTGTCGCGGTGCCAGCGGTAACGGGCCACACAATCCCGATTGACGGCGACGGGGTAGTCGAGCATGATTTTGGCGTAAAAAGCCTGATCGTCATACAGTCCGTCGAACGAGGTTACGAAGCCGCCTACCGCCCGGGCGATCGCTGTGCGCACCAGCACCGTGCAGGTACAGGGGACCATCGTTTCGTCTAAGAGAAACCACTCCAAAGCCTGGGGCGGGGCCACCAGCCCGGAACGAGCCCACGGCGGCAGGAGCGGTGGTAACCAGTTCGGGGCTAGCGAGCCTCCGGCCGGATCCAAGGGAAGGGCCATGTCCCATGTGCGCTCCGCGTTCGCATACACCAGAGCGGCTTGCGGATATCGGTCGAGTAGGGCAAGCTGCATCCGCAACATACCCGGCAACCACGCATCATCGGCGTCGAGGAAGGCCGTGACCGGCGCCCTGGCGTGATGCAAGGCGAGATTGCGCGCGGCGCTGGTGCCTCGGTTTCCGCGACCCGGATGCTGCAGGACGCGGATACGGTCCGGCGTGCGGGAGGCGTCTCGCTGCGCAATGGAGCACCGCTGGGCAATGGCGTACCGCTGCGCCAGGGAATGGCTGTCGTCTGTTGAGCCGTCATCCACCAGCAGTAGTTCCCACGCCAAGGGGACGTCTTGAGCCTGGACACTGGCGATCGCTTCCGGCAAAAAGCGCGCGGCGTTATAGAGGGGCGTGATGATGGAGATGGCCGGTCGGCTTCCCATGGCAGATGGGAACTTAGAAACGTCGGTGTCGTGCATAGGTGCAACTAGCGCCAGGTTCAGGACCTATTCACAGGCGTTGAGCGGTTCCATGGTGAATGGAGGCTTTTCAGCTCCATTCACCATGGTTCAGCATTGCTGTGCGCTATTTGCGGGGGGCACCGGCGGCGGGTGGCGCGGCACGGCGGGCTGGTGCGGGAGCGGAGGGAGGCGGCGGGGCGATGCCGGAGCTTGCGTTATAGGCATTGACCACGGCTTGGGTGACGTCGGTGGACGGCTGCGCCCAGAGGACCGGGTCCGGTGCCTGCTGGCTGGCGCCGACGTTCATCAACAGCGTGAAGCCATTGTCCTGCACATATTTTACTGCCGTCTGACCGACCTTCTGGGCCACCTTGCCGTAGGCCTGCTGCAGCTCACCCTGGTAGGCGTTGGAAGCGTCTTCTTCATCGCGCTGCAGCGTTTTTTCCTTGGCGTCGATGGCCCGTTCCCGAGTGGCCCGTTCCTCATCCGAGGTGCTGGGAGGAAGGGCTTGCAACTGTTGGCGCAGGGAGGTGATCTCGGCACCTTCGCCATCGATCTTGCCCTTTTGCGGTTCGTACTTTTTCTGGAGGTCAGCCAAAGCGCGCTGGCCCTCATTGGTGGCGACGACGGCCTGTTGGAAGGCGATGATGGCAATTTTGGCCGGCACGGCCTGGGGAACGATAGCGGTGGGAGCACTTGCTGCCGTAGAGGCGACGGGGGTAGCCGTCTGAGCAATGAGGCCGGGGGCGGCGAAGGTTGCGGCCAGCGCCAGGGTAAGGGGCAGGGAACGGTTCATGCGGGGTGTCAAACTCCTTACGACTTTGGTGGGAATGGGATATGGCCGCATGGCACGGTGCCTGTCCCAACCAGATGGCAGCAGACCCGCATGCCCACGCGCAACACAGAATGCCTCGCCAGCCAGGTCGAACGCGGCAAACATAGCAGGTACGGCCGCGAGCGCAAGCTCTACGTTTGGCTCATCCAATTATACAGAGCCGAAACACGACGAAGTCAATCAAGGCCGGCTCTTCTGAAAAACGGAGGTGCCCTGTCCCGGTTCTCCCGATTTTAGATAGCCCGTCAAGGGCTTTTGGGGGTTGTGGGGCAAAGAGCGGGCAAAGCGAGATCGTGGTTTGGCACGGTATGTGCTTACACCGTTCATGCTTGAGTGCTGTGCCGCAGCAGTGGCCTGTGCTCAACGCCCGGACCAGGAAAAGAGACGTCCGTCACGGGACGCCATCCGCCGGAGCGGGCTTCATTAAAAGGAAGCCGTTTTGCGAGGCCAGTGATGGTCCTTCGGAAGCTACAAGCCATTCCTCGGGGAGGGGGAATGGCTTGTGGTTCTTCGGCGTGCGGTTAAAGAGAGCTGGAGGTAGTGTGGAAGAAATATGTTGCGCTTTGCGCCTTCTTCACGTACGATCAGTTCGTCTCGGCAAAGCCGCTGCCATGAGCGCAAACGGCTGCTGATCCCATGTAGTTGTCCATGCAGGTTGTCGACACAGCCGGATAATCAGAGTCTCAGGCGAGTTTCCGAGAACATGGCACCGTGCGGCCAGGCCGCTTCATGGAGCCTTGCCGGTTATGACAAAAAAGATACGCCGAGCCTACCGCATCGTGGAGGAGCTGACTTCAGGTGGGATGCTGCCGCCAGTTCTCTCCGAAACAGCATCGTTTTGGGATTGCAAGGGACGGCAAACGACGTTTGCCGGGCGCAGGCATGGGCTTGCTGTAGATGCGGTGAGTTTATCGGCGAAGCCGGACAAACATTAGGCAAGTATTGGCTTGGTGTCCATCTCTCGTATGTATCGTCAACGTTGTAAAAGGTTGCAAAGATTGTAAAAGTCGCGTCATCCGGCGTTCACTGCAGGCCATCCACCCTATTTTGGAGTGCATGGGTCTTTGCGGGACAAGGGCAAGGGGTACCAAAGGCAAATGTCAGAGCAGAATGTAATGGAATCGTCGCCGGAATTTGCAAGTGAAGCCTCGGACAACGATTTCGGAAGTGATTTTGAAGGCGGCTTTGGGGATGAGGGTGCAGGGGGCGGGCAGCCCGCTCCCGGCATGGGGCAAAGCAAAAGCAGCAAGCGGCGTCGGCGGAAGCGCAAGAAACTTGCCACGGGAACGGCCGGCTCGGATAGCGGCGGTGGGGAAGCGAGCGCGACCGGCGACGGCGCGACCGGGCAGTCCGGGGCGGTTGGGAACTTCGGGGCGGCAGTAGGCAATGGGCATGTGCCGATCGTGATGCAGGGGGAAAGCCTGGCGCTGGCAGCATCGGCCTCCGTGGCCGGACCAGCGGCGACGGTTGCATCAAATGGGTCGAATGGATCTGGGTCGATGCAGCGGCGTCCCAGTCACGCCGGTCACAGTGGCCAAAATGGTAGCGGCAGTGCGAACGGCGGTCAAAGCGGCCAAGCGCAGGGCCAAGGCCAAGCGCAGGGCCAGGGAAAACGCTGGAAGAAGAAGTTTCGGGATCGTGAGCGGCGTACCGGGCGCGATGGGGTACCTGTCGGCGAGGCGCGGCCGGAGGGCGGTGGAGAACGCGCGGCCAGCACCGAGCGCACGTATGAACGGCCGCACCGGCGTGAGGGCGGTCGGCCGGACAACTTCGGCAATCTCGTGTCGACACAGCATCGCAAGACAAAGATGGGAAGCAGCAAGGAGCGGGGCTTTGTGGGTCCCATGGACCACAGCTACCGGGAAGCCAGTCCGGAGTTCGGCGAGGCGCCTCCGTCGACCATTCAGTTACGTGGACGGCGTGGGCACCGGCAATTTGGCGATAGTCAGCCGATCGACCACAATGCACCGCGGGCGGTGCCGATTGCCGACGATGCCCAGACGCACATCTATCTTTTTATCGAAGATCTGTTCATCACGGCTAAAGTGCAGGAGACGGCGCGCAAACTTGGGGTAAAGGTTGCATTTATCAAGAACGAGAAAGAAGCCATTGCGGAACTCACAAAGGGTGAGGAGCAGAACCGGCCGTCGCTGATCGTGTTTGATTTGAACAACGCCAATGCCAAGCCGCTCACGCTGATTCCGAAGCTGAAGACGAAGTTGAAGCGCTCCGCTTCGATCATCGGATTTCTCTCATCGATTCAGGGAGATTTGAAGGCCAAGGCTGTAGAGGTGGGCTGCGATTCGGTGATGCCGAAGGCTGCATTCTCGCAGAATTTGCCGAATCTCTTGCGACGCTACGGTGTGGAAGAGGCAGAAGAGGTCAATTTCAACTATTGAGGTGCGGTGACTCCCTCCCCGGGCTGTTTGCGCAAAGTCTTCTTGAGGCTGGAGTTAAGTCTGGACTTTCGTATTTTGGAGTAAGTAAAAGCCCGGCTTTGGCCGGGCTTTTTGCTGGGGAAATCATACAGGAGGTGTCAAGCCTCCAAGCCGTTTGTTTGGTCAGCACGCAGAGTGAACGAGCGTTGTCGCCCGAGTTTTAGGGTGTTTTCCGTAGCCTGTGGATCGGTCTTTCAGCCTTCGTCTGGTGCCTGCTGTGGTACATCGGCTCGCACCCCACGGCATATTCACACATTCACTTTTGCGGTTTGGCGTGGCTGCACACGATGCTGCACACGGTGATGGCTGCGCGGGCGCTTACGGCTGTCTTCCGGGACCAGGCACCTGCATGGCTGCGGGTTGCGCCGGGCAAAGGCAGTCGTGAAAAGCTTCGGGACGGTCTTCGCGGACCGCACACGCGTAGGCGGGCCAAATTTGCCCCAACCCCAAGGCATAGAGACCGAGGTCTCCGGGATAGAAGTGCTGACGGTACGCGACCGAGCGCGGGGCTTTCCCTTCGCGGTCAGAGGTAAATCCGAGAGATAGTTCGCTGGCCGACCTGGCCGAAAGACCGGATAGATGGTAAGCCGTCGAGAAGCGATACGCCTCAGCCCACGGTGCAGCGGAGCCTCCGGCTGCCGGCGAAACAAAGGTGCGCCAATCTTTCAGTGTCAAGGTGTGCGGGTCAATCGCAGCCACAAGGAACGCCGGGTGATTGCCAAAAAATGGAGTGATGGACGGAACGAGCTTCAGGGGTACTACAGCCTCTTCTTGGCCTACTGGCTCACGACCTTTGCCCTGCTCCGCGGTTGCGGAAACCGGGCGATGCAGGGAGCGGACCTCGTCCATGTGCGTGTGGCCGAAGAGGCCAAGCCGGACCACATCGGCGTAGTCGAGCAAGGTGTCGGCGAGTGCCGCATCGGCTAGAAACGGCTGTGTCTGCGCGGTGCAGAGTTCCCCGGGACGCAACACATAGCGATGAAAGGACGCATACGCATCGATGCCCGGTGGGATGTGTCCGATGACCCACACCTGCTCCCCGTGGGCGCGTGCCCGTGCGAGCTGCGCGCGCAGCCAAGTGAGTTGTGACTTTTCAGGGGCGCGGTCAGCCGCGTCGGCACAGTTGTTGTACTGGCGCGCGTCGAAGATGTCCTCGAGCACAAGCAGGCGACCGTGGCGGAGCGGTGCCGGCAGGCGCACGCTGTAGTCGCCCTCGGGAGACACGTCCTCCTGCGTGCCCGCTACTTTCGGTGCGCTTGTAGCGATGTTCGCTGCGGCCATCGCGGCGCCGGTAGTGCTTTGCAGGAAGGCGCTTCCGGGTGTTTCACGGTAATCCGCGCAACCGGAGTCGTTGTTGCCCAGCGCCACATAGACCGGCACCTCCGGGAAGCGAAGCTGCAGCTGCGCAATGACAAACGAGACAGTTTTCGCCGCAAACACCGCATAGTCTTCCGAGGTCGCCGAAGGGGCAAGTTTGCGAAAGCGGCATGGGAACTCATGCGCCAGGAGATCGCCGGAAAGCGTAACGAACGCGGGGTGTGGTTCAGCCTCTTTGGCGGCTGTAAGGGCGGTCGTGAGCAGCGGCCAAGCCGTGTCAAGCGCTAAAGCGTGGCACTGCAGTTGCAAGGCGGCGAGCTCTGCTTCCTGCGTGAGGGCAGGCCGAGCGCTCAGGATGGCGGGCCAGCGGTCGATGGGCGCAGCACGCAGTTGGGGCAGTTTACCGGGTTCGTGAAAGGGATCAAAGTGGATGTCCGACAACAGAACCGCAGGCACAGTTGCTTGCGCTCCGGCTACAGGACCGGAGAGGAACAGGAGCGCGAGGGTCGTGATCAGCGCGAACAGCAGAGTGGGAGGACGGGCATGCATCGAGGAGTTCAGTGTAGCGGTCCCTATGCGCAGAAGGGCCGGGCTCGGTTGCGAAAGAGCGCACGTCGGTGCACTCCGCCGTACTGTGCCGACGTTCGCTTTTTTGCTCCTGTGCGGGTGGATCGAGGACATACTCTGTCTATCGGCATGTTTCGGATTTCCTTTAACGAGTTGCAGAGACGGATCGAGCGTGTGCTGGCGGAACTGGGCCTGACGCCGGAGCGCGCGGCGCTGGGTGCGCAGCTCATCGCCGAAACCGACCGCGATGGGGTGCAGACGCACGGCATCGCCCGCTTGCCGCGCTTCGCCGAGATGGTGCGGCTTGGGCGCATCATGCCCAAGGCCGTGCCGCGACCGGTCGCAGCGTTTGGCGGATTGGAGCGCTGGACCGGGGATCGCGGTCCTGGGAACCTTGCCGCCCATGCCATGACCGCGCGAGCGATGGAGCTGGCGAAGGTCCATGGCATCGGCGCGGTGGCGCTGCGCGACACGACCCACTGGATGCGCGGCGGCAGCTATGGATGGCAGGCAGCCGAGGCCGGCTATGTGCTGCTGGCGTGGACGAACACGATGCCGAACTTGCCACCCTGGGGCGGCAGTTCTCCGGCGCTCGGGAATAATCCGCTGGTGATTGCGGTGCCGCGGCGGGGCGGCGGGGAGGCAGGTGCGGGCGATCCGGATTGGACGAAAACAGGCAGCTCGGCCACGGCGAGCGAGGCAGATCCGGTGGGCTTGGATCCGGTGAGCTTGGATCCGGTGAGCTTGGATCCGGTGAGTTTGGATCCGGTGGGCTTGAATCCGGTGAGCTTGGATCCGGTGGTTCTGGATATAGCAATGAGTCAGTTCTCTTATGGAGGATTAGCTGGGTATCGGCAACGTGGTGAGTCGTTGCCGGTTCCGGGAGGTTTCAACGCGGCGGGCGAGTTGACGAGCGATCCCCGGGCGATTGAGGCTTCGCAGCGCGCGCTGCCCATTGGTTACTGGAAGGGCTCGGGGCTCGCGTTGGTGCTGGACCTGCTCGCCGCGATGCTGGCCGGCGGGCGGGCGACGTATGAGATTAAGCCCGATCCGCTGGCGGAGGTGGGCGTTTCACAGGTATTTCTCGCCATCAGTCCAGCGGCGGTGGGTTCCTGGACCGAGATGGAGCAAACGGCGCGGGGCTGCATCGACGCGCTGCATGCGGCCGCTCCTGCTACGCCTGGCGTGCGGCCGCGGTTTCCGGGTGAAAGAACTTCCCGGGTGCGCGACGAGAGTCTGCGACTGGGAGTGGCGCTGGATGAGGCAACGTGGGCTGCGTTTACGGCGTTGGAGCGGAATTAGTGCAAGCAGACGTGCCCGCCGGAAGCGCAAGCGCATCAGAGTACCGCATGGGGGCGATGCCGTCTCCAAGGAGGTTGATTCATGAAGCGATTCTTTTACTGGGCAAGCATTGCGGCCGGCGTGGCTGCGGCATACCTGATGTACCGGCGGGGCGAATCGGTCGGTACGATCGCACAAAAGGCAATCAGCAACCCGGTGGGTTCCCTGGTGCATGAGGTGCAGCAGGCGGTGTAAGCGACGTGAGAAGTGTTGGCAGCTTGCGCAAGTAGAATGGAGACAGCTTACGCAAGGAACCTCATCATGAGCCTGTCTACCATCGACGCCCTCGCCCAACTGGAACTCTCGGCTCACGCTGCCGGGGTTCGCCTCACCACGCTGGATGCGGGATCAAGCTTCAGCGGCGAGCCGACTACGCGTTACAGCGTCTCCCTTCCGGCGTCGCCCGATAAGAGTTTGCTTCTCGAGTTGGGCGAAAGCTTCGATCCCGCGGACCCACGGTATGTCGGGGAACTGAACACCTTTTTCGCGGAAACGGCGGAACGGCTGCAAAATCCACGGCCGGATTGCTTTCTCTCGCTGTTGGGATTGCCGCTCTCGTTCGGGAAGTTCGCATGGCCTTTTCACGCTTCGACCTCCGGCGCGGACACGTTCATTGTGCATGGCGAAATACGGTTGGAAACGGGAGCTGAGGCGACGTTGCATGCCAAGGTTTCAGCATCCCTGACGCAAACCTTTGCGGATGTGGTGAGCGCGTTGGAGCAGCCTTTTACCGAAAGCTTCATCTACAACGCGGTGCGCAAGACGCTCGACCAGGGGCAGCTGGAGCTGGTGAAGAGCGGCAATCGTCAGCCCGTGCCGGTAACGACCCGCTACTACTCCGCCAAGCAGCGCCGCTTTGTATTCAACGATACTGATGCGGAGCAGCGCAAACAGTTTGTGGCCGGCCAGGTCTTCTGGCTGAGCCACGTACTGGGGGCGGATGCGCCGGTTTGGATCGCCGATCCGCGCGATGCGCAATACCTGAACACCACACCGGCTGAGTTAAAAGCAGCCGCGGTGCAGATGGCCGGTGAGGGTTTGTTGACGATCGGCGATAAAGATGAACGCGCGGTGGCGACCCCCAAGCTCGTCGAGCAGCGCGCCGCATTCGAGGTTGAAGTGGCCGATGCCATGCACTTTCTGAAGCCGAGCTTCAATGAAAGCATGCGCGGCGGCCAGACAAATATGTAAGAGGCACAATGTCTGTCGCGGAGATACTGCAAGCGCTCGAACAGGAGCTGTTGACGGCTTCTGTGCGTAAAGAAAGCGCGCGGGTTGCCGGTCTGCTTGCCGAAGACTTTCGGGAGTTTGGCAGCTCCGGGCGAGTTTTTACCAGGGCTGAAACGGTCGAGGCACTGCGGGATGAGGTGCCGACCACTCTTTGCATGCAGGATTTTGGTTTTGTGTCGCTTGCCGAAGATGTCTTTCTCGTGACGTATCGCACACCAAGTTGCAGGACGGTGTTCCGGCTTCAGAGTCATTACGCAGTTCTATCTGGCAGAGAACCGCAGCTTGTTGGCAGATGGTCTTTCATCAAGGGACGAAGGCATGATTATTGCTCTACAGCTAACTACCTGAGATAGACAATTTACTATTCCCATCCTGAACGAAGGGAACGACCTTTGTATTCTGCCCGAGTTGAATAGAAGCCTTGAAGGCATACCGAGGTCCTTCCCTTCGTTCAGGATGACAACGTAAAGCTGTATATCTGTAGTAATAGTTATCAAGGCATCTACTCTAGTCGTCGCTGAGTCGCTGTTGCCAGTAGGCGATGGCGGCTGTTTCGCTGGCGGGGAAGGTCAGGTGGCCGACCTTGCGCCCGGGGCGTGGTTCTTTGCCGTAATCGTGGCGATGGCAGGCTGGGAAGCGTGCGGTTTCCTCGATGGCGGGCATGGTGCCGATGCAGTTGAGCATGACCGTGGGCTCGCTTGCGGTGGAGCCTAACGGCAGGTTGAGCAGGGCGCGCAGGTGATTTTCAAACTGCGAGGTTTGGCTGCCTTCGATGGTCCAGTGGCCGGAATTATGAACGCGTGGCGCCATTTCGTTGGCGAGCAGACCGCCCTCCACGACAAAGAACTCCACTGCCAGCACGCCGATGTACTCCAGCCGCTCGAGCAAAGCGCGCAGGTAGCCCTCGGCCATCTGCTGCAATGTGGCACATCCACCGCCAGGCAGCGCACAGGGCGCGCGCGAGAGGCGCAGGATGCCATCGCGGTGGCGGTTCTCGGTCAGCGGATAAAACACGATCGCGCCCGCCCCATTCCGTGCGGCGATCAGGCTTACCTCCGCGCGGAAGGCCACGGTGCCTTCCAGGATGCAGGGGACCTGGCCGACTTCGGCCCAGGCGGCGGCGGCCTCGCTTGCGTGCGCAAGCCGCACCTGACCTTTGCCGTCGTAGCCCATGCGCCGGGTCTTTAGAATGGCGGGTAACCCAAGCGTGCCCATGGCTTGCTCGAGGTCATGGACGCTCTCGACAGCTGCGTAGGGTGCGGTGCCGATGCCGCACTGATGGAAGAAGGCTTTTTCCAGCAGCCGGTCCTGCGCGATGCCGATGGCGCGTGCATTCGGAAACAGGTTGAGATCTTGGAGCACGGCCGCGTCGATGTTTTCGCTTTCCACGGTGACCCGATCGACTGCGGCAGCGAAGCGGCGCACACCCGCCGCGTCGGTGAGATCGGTTTCGATCAGAGGGGCGACGCGTTCGGCACAGTCGCCGGGCGAACCGGCGCAGAGGATTGCTACGCCTCCCGCTTCCGGCAGTTTGGCCGCAAGCGCGGGGACGGCTTCGGCCAGCATAAGCGCCAGCTGCCCAGCCCCTAGAACACCAACGCGCACGGGTTTCTTCGTAGACAGGCTCATGCGCGCGGGTCCGGCTCGGCCAGCACGGCCTCGGTCTGGGTTTGGCGATGTGCCGCGAAACGGGCGGCCAAGGCTGCGTCCGTAAGCGCCAGAATCTGCACGGCGAACAGCCCGGCGTTCTTTGCGCCCGCCGCACCGATGGCGAAGGTCGCCGTGGGGATACCCCCCGGCATCTGCACGATCGAAAGCAGCGAATCCAGTCCGTGCAACGCCTTGCTTTCGACCGGCACCCCAAGCACGGGTAACGGCGTCAACGCGGCCACCATGCCCGGCAGGTGCGCCGCGCCCCCCGCACCGGCGATGATGATCTGCAGACCGCGGCTCTTGGCCGCCCCGGCGTAGCGAAACATCTTCTCGGGGGTGCGGTGCGCGCTGACCACCTCGGCCTCGTAGGGCACCCCGAGCTCGTCGAGCACCTCGGCGGCGCACACCATCGTCGCCCAATCGGAGCGCGACCCCATCACAATGCCAACCTTCCCCTGTACGGCCATCGCCGGTTCCGTTCTCCTCTGGATGCGGCGTGCTCCCTGCGGATGGGCTGCCTACTGCCGGCGAGGCCCGGTCCAATCACGCAGTACCTCGACAAAGGCCTGCTGCTCCAAAGCCTGCACGCGATCCTTCAAGCTTTCTACTGTATCGCCTTCGAGCACGCGGCAGCGCTTTTGCAGCACAATCTCTCCCGCATCGACCTCTTCGGTGACCTGGTGCACGGTGCAGCCGGTTTCGGGGACGCGGGCGGCGAGGACGGCCTCGTGGACCTGGCGGTTCATCAGGCCGGCGAAGGCGGGCAGCAGCGAGGGGTGGATGTTGAGCAGGCGGCCGCGCCAGTCTTCGATGAACTCGCGCGAAACGATGCGCATGTAACCGATCATCAGGATGAGTTCGACGTCGGCTTCTTCGAAGGCGGAGGTGACCTCGGCGTCGAACATTTCGCGCTCGAGGCCCTTGGGGTTGAGGAAGAGATTGTCGATATCGTGCTGCGCGGCGCGGTCAAGGATGGCCGCATTAGGCTTGTCGGCAACGACGAGGGCGAGCTCCACGCCGGGCAGTTCGCGGCGGCGGAGGGCATCGAGGATGCCCTGGAGGGCGGTGCCGCGGGTGGAACCGAGGATGCCTATGCGGAGTGGGGTTTTTTCGGTCATGCGGGCAGGCTCCGAAGCGACCGCATGTGTTGTACGCGACGGCCCAGGGCGGCGGCGGTGCCTATGTCTTTGCGGTGGAAGAAGGGGCCGGGGATGATGCTGGCGAAGCGCTCGCAGGCGGACTCGGCTTCGGCGAGGGTGGGCGCGCGGGCTACGACGGCTACGGTGCGGGAGCCGGTGGCGATGAGTTCGCCGGCGCGGACGTCCACGGCGGAGAGGAAAATCGAGATGCCGGGAAGGAGGATTTCTGGGAGGTTGACGGGGTCTCCCTTGCGGGGGTTGTCGGGGTAGCCTTCGGGGACGATGTACTTGCAGACGCTGGCTTCGGGGGCGAAGGCGGTGTGCAGCGATTGCAGGGTGCCGTCGGTGATGGCCTCCAAGATGCCCAGGAGGTCGGTTTCGAGCAGGGTGAGGAGGTTGAGGGCTTCGGGGTCGCCGAAGCGGGCGTTGTATTCGATGAGCCGGACGCCGTGACGTGTGGCCATGAAGCCGCCGTAGAGGATGCCGCGGTAGGGCTCGCCGGTTTCGGCCTTGAGCGCGGCCACGGTGCGCTCGTTGATGGCCTGGGCCTCCGCGATGTCTTCGCGGGTGAGGAAGGGGAGCAGGCCGTCGGCGGCGGTGTAGGAGCCCATGCCGCCGGTGTTGGGGCCGCGGTCGCCGTCAAAGGCGCGCTTGTGGTCCTGCACGGGCGGCATGTGGCGGAGCGTCACACCGTCAGAGAAGCTGAGCAGGGAGAACTCTTCGCCTTCGAACTTTTCTTCGATCACGAACGGATGGCCGAGGGCGAGGAGTTCGCGGCAGAAGGCGAGGGAGTCGTCGAGGGAGTGGAGGTGGTCGCCGAAGACCTTAACGCCCTTGCCGCCGGCGAGGCCGTCGTCCTTGATGACGTGATGGTCTCCGAGGCGGCGCAGGACCTGCTCGGCGGCGGCGAGGGCGGCTTCGGGGCTGCCGTGGGTGGCGGCAGGACTGCCTAGAGCGGCAGAATCGATGCGCTCGTAGATGGGATTGCCGGGGATGTTGTGCTTGGTGAGGAGGTCGCGGGCGAAGCTTTTGGAGCTTTCGATGCGGGCGAGGGATTTTTTGGGGCCGACGGTGGGGATGCCTGCGGCCCATAACGCATCGGCTACGCCGGCGGTCAGCGGGGCTTCGGGGCCGATGACGGCCAGCGTGGCGTTCTGCTCGGTGGCGAAGGCGGTGATGGCGGCTGGGTCGGTGAGCGAGCCGGTCTGGTAGCAGCGGGTTAAGCGCTCGATGCCGGGGTTCTGGGCGTTGGAGAAGCAGAGGAGCGTGGGTTGCTGCGGGGAACGCGCGAGGGCCGTGACGATGGCGTGCTCGCGGGCGCCGGAGCCGATGATCAGGACTGTTTGAGGCGAAGTCGGCATTCGTGATGATTATGCTTCATGCGCGTGAGGTTCAGGTTTTGAGATCGTGCGACCGCTTGCGGCAGCGACGTTGGCTCGGGACAGATGATTACTGATGAGGATGCAATTTACCATTCCTACGAGGATTGCATTGCTACACTTTTCGAATGAATCAGGCGATCTCCGGAATTACAACCGCGATGGCAGGTGGTCCGTTAAAACGGTTCAGGAGCGATACCACATTTATTGCGCCGCCTTACGGATCCAGCCTTCTCGCTCACTCACACCTGGCGAACACACGGAGGACGATGTCCGGTGGGTTTACCCCGTCATGAATGAGGTCATTCGCGGAATCGATGAGAACGATCCCGCCTGTGTCGCGTTAGGAGTCGACTTTATCGAGGAGGACGCTCGTTTTCCGTTTGGCGCGGCGCTCAAGTCAAACACGGCCCGTGCTCTGCGCCGAGCGCCACTGAGTGAATCTCAAAAGATTCGGTTGAGAGAGCGAATTGCGACTATGTTGATTTTGGGCCACGCTCCTCGCGAGATGCGGGAATACGTAAAGCTGTTGCGAAAGGTCGGGGTTGGCGAGCAATGGCCTAGACTGGATCAAGAGATTCCACGAGACAACCGCTATTCGATGCGTTTCTATAACGTTCTTCGGGCGGCCGAAGGTCTTCCAGTCTGAGGCTGACCAGATTCTTTTTGGAAGCCTAAACAGATAGGTTCCGATGAGCGCCGTTGTGAGGAATAATCAGGTCCGAGTGTAAGGTCATAGTCACCGGTCAGTGCTGAGCATTATGTACTTGGCGTCGGTAACGAAGTAGCGGAATCAAAAAGTTGCGACAACAGTTTCGTTCAGCGGGCGCGGGTCGGGCGTGAAGGCTTCGCCGGTGATGCGTTCGAAGAGCTGGATGTAGCGGCTGGCGAGTTCGGCGATGAGGTCGGCTGGAGGCGTCGGAAGCACCTCATCCTTGTAGGGGTCGCAGCGTTCTCGGAACCAGAGGCGAAAGAACTCTTTGTCGATCATGTCGGGTTCGCGGTTTTGGGCGAGGCGCTGTTCGTAGCTGTCGGCGATCCAGTAGCGGCTGGAGTCGGGGGTGTGGATCTCGTCGATGAGGCGGATCCCGCCTTCGCTGTCGATGCCGAACTCGTATTTGGTGTCGACGAGGATGAGGCCGCGGGTGCGTGATAACTCCTGGCCGAAGCGAAAGAGCTTCAGCGCGGCTTCGGCGCAGAAATCCCACTGCGCTTGCGTCAGCCAACCTTCCAAGACGATCTCAGCCGGGGTGATGGGGCGGTCGTGGGCGGCTTCCTTGGTGGTGGGGGTGATGAGGTTGGTGGGGAGCGGCTGGTTCTTGCGCATGCCCTCAGGGAGGGTGGTGTTGCCGAACTCTCGTTCCCCAGCGGCGTATTTGGTCCAGATGGAGGTGTCGGTGGAGCCGGTGAGGAAGCCTCGGACGACGAACTCTATCGGTAGGACTTTGCACTTGCGGGCGACCAGCGCGTTGGCGTGGGGGCTCGAGAGGACGTGGTTGGGGACGAGGTGTTTGGTTTGTTCGAACCAGAAGAGCGAGGTGCGGTTGAGGACCTGGCCCTTGAACGGGATGGCGCCGAGGAGGCGGTCGAAGCCGCTCTGGCGGTCGGTGGTGATGAGGAGGAGTTGGCCGGCGGGGTCGCCGGGGTGGAGGTCGTAGGTGTCGCGGACCTTGCCGGTGTATTTGGTGGCGTGCGGTAGCGGGAGGTCGGTTGCCGTGAGGCAGTGCGGGATGGCGTCGAGCAGGGTTTGGCGGGGGAGGGGGCTCATGCTGGGAGTCTCGTGGCAGTCCGGGCTTAAAGCAGATCCCCTGCGGGGATGACAGAAAGAAAGGCAAGAGGAGAAGCCAAGCGGCTACGTGTATGCCTATGCCTCATGACGACTTGAGGTGTACGAGACGCCCGAAGCATTGGCTTCGACGCGACCGAGCTCCCAGATGCGGAGGTGCGGCCAGGGCTGCAGGAGTTGGCTCAGTTGGGGCTCGAGGCCGGCAGGGGCGATGAGGACGAGGCCTACGCCCATGTTGAAGGCGCGGAGCATCTCGGCGTCGGGGATGTTGCCCAGGCGCTGCATCATGCTGAAGATTGGCTGCGGGACCCAGGTGGAGCGGTCGACCGTAATGCCGAGGCCTTCGGGGAGGATGCGGGGGACGTTTTCGGTGAGGCCGCCGCCGGTGATGTGGGCCATGCCGTGGATCGGGATGCCGGCGTCGAGAAAGGCGCGGATGGGCGCGACGTAATTGGTATGTGGGGCGAGCAGGACGTCGGCTAGCGAGGCACCGGCGAGTTCGTCGGGGCGGCTGCCGGGGTTGAGGCCGGCGGCCTCGAAGAAGAGCTTGCGGGCGAGGGAGTAGCCGTTGGTGTGGAGGCCCGAGGAGTTGACGGCGTAGAGCTTGTCGCCGGGCTGGATGTCCTTGCCGGTCAGCAACTTGCTGTGGTCGACGACGCCGGTGACGAAGCCCACGACGTCGAGATCGCCTTGGCTGTAGACGGCGGGCATCTCGGCGGTTTCGCCGCCTACGAGCGCGATGCCGGCCTCTTCGCAGGCGGCGCTCATGCCGCGGACGAGGGCTTCGATGATCTCGGGGTCGACCTTGTGCACGCCGAGGTAGTCGAGGAAGGTGAGCGGGCGGGCGCCCATGACGGCGATGTCGCCGGCGACGGCGGCGACGAGGTCGCGGCCGAGTGATTCGTAGGCCTCGGGCGTGTTCACCATGGTGGTGACGAGAGTTTTGGTGCCGCAGCCATCGGTACTTTGGACCATGACCGGGTCGGCTATGCCTTCCATGGCGTCCTTCAAGGAAAAGAGCGAACCGAAGGCGCCCAGCTGGGTGAGGACGGCCGGGCCGTGCGTGCGGGCGACGTGCCGCTTCATACGCCGGACGGCCTCATTCCCTGCTTCGATGTCTACGCCGGCAGATTTGTAGTCGATCGTGCTCACACAGCTAGGGTAACGCGATTGGGGCTGCTTGCCATGTCCGTTGTTGAGACATGCGGGAGCCGGTTGGATAGACCAGCCCTCCCCTTTCGAGGGATGCCGCTCACGCTTGTGGGACAGGAACGGGCCCGTTTCAGTGCGACACTGGCGCTGCCTTTACGAAGAACTGGCTCGTCCACAGGGCAATCACCGGGAAAGCAAGTTTCGCCCTGAAAAGCGAAACGCCTCGGGGTTGCAGCCCCGAGGCGATCTCTTCGTAAAGGAGGTGATGCTTTCTGCGACCTTTCAAGGTCAAGTGGAAGCGGTTTTCACTGCAGATGCCGGGACTTGGGTTCTTGTATCTGTTGGTGAAGATCGTAGAGGTGTTGCTACATAAGCTGCACTTCTGATCACAGGGCCTTCGTACGGTGCCAGCCGTGCGGGGGCTCTTTCCTGCCGTCAGTAGTTGATGTTGTTTCGGGGCGGCTTGTCAATGTATCTTTGGTCACCCAGTCGGGAGGTTATCCGATCCAGGCGCGGGCGTTATCGAATAGGCGTTGCCAGGGGCTGGCCGGCAGACGGCGCGTCCAGGTGTTTTGTTCGGCTAAGACGATGCGTTCCGGGTGCGGCATGAGGATGAGGGCGCGGCCGTCAGCGCTGGTCACCCCGGCTACCCCACCCGGCGAGCCGCTCGGGTTGAGCGGATAGGTTTCCGTCACACGGCCGTAAGGATCGATGTAGCGCAACGCCACCATGCCCGCGGGCGGAGTAAGGCTCGCGTGGCCTTCGCCATGTGCGACGATGATGGGCACGCGCGCACCGGCCATGCCTTGGAGAAAGAGGGAAGGGGTGGCCGGGATCTCCGTCATGCACAGCCTTGCTTCGAAACGGCTGGACACATTGCGCTCGAAGCGGGGCCAGCCCTCCGCCCCGGGGATGATGGAGGCGAGTTGCGCCATCATCTGGCAGCCGTTGCAGATGCCGAGCGAGAAGGTGTCTGCCCGTGCGAAAAAGGCGGCAAATTGCGTGCGCAACCCCTCGTTGAAGAGCACCGTTTTGGCCCAACCTGAGCCCGCGCCGAGCACATCGCCGTAGCTGAAGCCGCCGCAGGCCGCGAGGCCCTGAAAGTCAGCCAAAGAGCGGCGCCCGGCGAGCAGATCGCTCATATGGACGTCCACGGGGGTGAAGCCGGCCCGATCAAAGGCGAAGGCCATCTCGTTCTGGCCGTTGACACCCTGTTCGCGCAGGATGGCCACGCGCGGCTTCGCGCGGTTGACAAAGGGAGCACAAACGCGCTCTCGGAGGTCGAAGGGCACCTGCACGGTCAGTCCTGGGCGGTCGGCGTCCGCAAGGGAGGCGAACTCTTCCGCGGCACAGGCCGGGTTGTCGCGGAGGCTCGCGATGCCGAAGCTGGTTTCTGACCAGAGCTGGTGCAGGCCCGTACGCGTGGCGCGAAAGACCTCCTGCCCGCCGATGTGAAAGACGAGCTCGTTCCCGGGCTGTGCCTGCCCTACGATCCGGGCCGGAACGCCGGCCTGCGCCAGAAACGCGAGAATGTCTTCTGCCTGATGGGCGCGCACCTGGACGACAGCGCCAAGTTCTTCGCTGAAGAGCAGACCGAGCACATCGGGCGGTCGGGAGGGATCCGGAAGTGCGCTCGCAGGCAGGTCAACCGAAAGCCCGCATCGGCCCGCAAAGGCCATCTCGGCCAGTGTGACAAAAAGACCGCCGTCGGAACGGTCATGGTAGGCAAGCAGTTTTCGGTCGCGATTCAGCTGCTGCACGGTGCCGAAAAATGCCTGGAGCAACGTGGGTGCAGGCGTGTCCGGCGTCTCGTCGCCGGTTTGGTTGTAAACCTGCGCCAGGCAGGAGCCGCCCAGGCGATGGCGGTTCTCGCCGAGATCGAGCAGCAGCAGCACCGTGTCTTCGCCGGTTTTCAGCTCCGGTGTGAGCGTGCGGCGCACCTCGCGCACCGGGGCGAAGCCGGAGACGATCAGCGACAGGGGCGAAGTGACGGCCTTTGATTCCATCGCGTCGTCAAGACCCCGGTCTTCCCAGCGCAGCTTCATCGAAAGCGAATCCTTGCCGACCGGGATCGTGATGCCGAGTGCCGGGCACAGCTCCATCCCGACGGCGTGGACGGCGTCGAAGAGCTTCTGGTCTTCGAGTCCCTGGCCGGCGGCGGCCATCCAGTTCGCCGAGAGCTTGATGTCCGCGAGCCGTTCGATAGCCGCACCCGCGAGATTGGTGATGACTTCGCCGACGGCCATGCGCGCGGCCGCGGCGGCGTCCGTGACCGCCAAAGGCGTGCGCTCGCCGACGGCCATGGCCTCGCCGAGCACTTCGAGCCCTTCCGCGGCAAGCCCGGCGGCGTCGAAGGACCGCAGCGTCACGGCGCAATCGGCCACCGGCACCTGCCACGGGCCGACCATCTGGTCCTGCACCACCAAGCCGCCAACGGAGCGATCGCCGATGGTGATCAGGAAGTTTTTTGAGGCGATGGTGGGCAGGCGCAGGAGGCGTTCGACGGCATCCGCGACCGTGACGCCACGCAGGTCCAGGGGATCGGCGGGGATCGGGGTGCGTGTGAAGCGGCGTTGAGTCCTGGGCGGTTTGCCGAAGAGCACGCTCATGGGCAGGTCGATCGGCGTGTCTGCCGGCTTTGGTTCCGCGAGTAAGTCTGTAGGTTTCTCCACTCCGTCTCGCGGTGAAGCGCCGATCACCTCGCCGGTGAGCACAAGCTGTTTTTCTTTCGTCGCATGACCAACGACGGCGAACGGACAGCGCTCGCGCGTGCAGATGGCTTCAAAGACCGGCAGATCCGCAGGTGCAACCGCGAGCACATATCGTTCCTGCGCCTCATTGCACCAGGCCTCAAGCGGGCTCAGGCCTTCTTCGCCGCGCGGGATTGCATCGAGCGAAAAGACGCCGCCTTTCCCGCCATCCTTGACCAATTCAGGGAAGGCGTTGGAGAGGCCGCCCGCACCTACATCGTGGATGAAGGCGATGGGGTTCTGCGCGCCGCGCTGCCAGCAGCGGTCGATGACTTCCTGGGCGCGGCGTTCCATCTCGGGGTTGTCGCGTTGGACGCTGGCAAAGTCGAGCGATTGCTGGTGCGCGGCACCGGCGGCGTCGGGCGCTTCTCTGCCGGCCTGCGAACTGGCGGCGCCGCCGCCCAGACCGATCAGCATGGCCGGGCCGCCGAGGGCGACCAGCGCGAAACCAGGGCCGATTTCACCCTTTTCGATGTGCTCGGCGCGGATGTTGCCGAGGCCGCCGGCGAGCATGATGGGTTTGGCGTAGCCGAAGCGGGTGCCGTCCGGCCCCGTCTGCTCGAAGGTGCGGAAGTAACCGCAGAGGTTGGGGCGGCCGAACTCGTTGTTGAAGGCGGCGGCGCCGAGTGGGCCTTCGATCATGATGTCGAGCGGGGATGCGATGTGGTCGGGCTTGCCGTAGGGAGTTTCGGACGATTCCCAGGGCTGGGACGCCTGCGGCAGGTTGAGGTTGGAGACGGTGAAGCCGGTGAGGCCGGCTTTCGGCTTGGCGCCGCGGCCGGTGGCGCCCTCATCGCGGATCTCACCGCCGGCGCCGGTTGCCGCGCCGGGGAAGGGCGAGATCGCGGTGGGATGGTTGTGGGTTTCCACCTTGCACAGGATGTGGATGTCTTCCTGGTGCGCGGCGTACTCGCCGGTGGTAGGGTCGGGGAAGTAGCGGCCGCCGGGGCCGCCGCGGATCACGGCGGCGTTGTCGCGGTAAGCGGAGAGCACGTCGGGGTCGTGTGCGTGCTCATAGGTGTGGCGGATCATGCCGAAGAGCGAGCGCTCGGCGGGCACGCCGTCGATCGTCCAACGGGCGTTGAAGATCTTGTGCCGGCAGTGCTCGCTGTTGGCCTGGGCGAACATGTAGAGCTCGACGTCTGTGGGGTTGCGGTTAAGGCTGGTGAACTCACGGACGAGATAGTCGATCTCGTCGGGCGCGAGCGAAAGTCCGAAGGCGCGGTCGGCGTCGATGAGGGCCTCGGCGCCGCGGCCAAGCACGTCGATGTGCGTGAGCGGCTTGGGGGTGCGCGGGGCGAAAAGCGTTTCGAGCTCGTCGGGCGAGGTGAAGACGCTTTCGGTCATGCGGTCGTGCAGCGCGGGCGCGAGTTGGGCAGGGTCCGTTGCGCCTTCGAGGCAGACGACGCGGGCGCGTTCGATCCGCTCGATCTGCGGGAAGCCGGTGTTGTGCAGGATGTCTGTGGCCTTCGAGGACCAAGGCGACTGCGTGCCCGCGCGTGGCGTGATCCAGAGGCGCGGGCCTCCAGGGAGGTCGTGGCCGGGGCCGAGGAGCTCGCGGAGGCGGGGAAGGTTGTTGATTGTACGTTCTACGTTGTTTGTTGGTTCTGGTTCGGGACGGAGTTGGAGGAGGTAGAGGAAGGCGGCTTCAACGGCGGTGATATTGCTGTCGAGTTGTTGGAGTTTTGCGAGGAGGCGGGTGGACTCGAAGTCTGTGAGCGCGGGCGGCCCGGCGAGGAGCTGTTGGGGGTGATGGGAGGCGGGGGTGGCTTGGGTTGCGCTTAGAGTGTCCATCACAAGCTTTATTCTCGCTCAGGGGATGGGGGTTGTTGGTTGGGTTTCTCAAGTTCCCGATCTGTTCAGGTTATGTAGGGGCACATCTGCAAAGCCTTCATATCGAGTACTGTTTTCTCGAGAGCCAGCCGGTGAAGCGCGCTTGGCGTCAATCGCGACCCTGATCTTTTTTCGAGCCTCTCTTCGAATCTTTCTTCGGCTTCTTCATCTTCGCCCGCCGGCACAGCGGACAGCGAAACTTTCGCTTTCCATGATAGATGTGGCCCTTCAACTCCACCATCGCGACACGGCATCGTTTACACGTCACACTGCCACTGTCTCATTCCGTTGAAGCATGGCCGAAGTCCGGCGTTGATAACGAACATCCCGCGACGATTCTCTGTATACGCTTAGAGGTACGACTTATGGTTCCGTTGGGTCTCCTATGTGGCCTGCTGCCGGACGCCACACTTCAGTGGCGTAGTTCCCGTCCTGAATACTGCTCTTGCGCAGGGAAAAAATGGCCAAAACGACTCCACCGGTCGGCGGCAGGAGTGTAAGTCCAGGTACCTGCTTGCGCCGGTATCCCCCAGCAGCACCTGTGCGGATGGGCTCACTCCTAAATTCGCTCAATCGACCCCGCCCACTGCACTTTTGCAAGCACTGTTTGCTTCCAGGCAACGAAGCGGCAGTCCTGCCCTTCATCACACACCCGGCCTGAGCTTTCACGTGCGTTCGGGGCGAGCCGCGGGCGTAAGCCGGTGTAGAGCCGATGCATCGCCCAAGGGAATCCTGAACGGATACGGCTTTCCAAGCGCCTTCACCACAACCGGCCTTGCATCGCCGAGCTTGTCGTCACTGACTTGGGCCGCCGCACTGAGCGCTTGAAATCGTCCATTCTCGCCCAATGCCTCTTACGGAGACAGTCGGCGTCCCCTGTGGCACATGCGCGATCCCGCTCCGCCAACAGGCTCGCTGCTGCGCTAACAGCTGCGTCTGAGCCTTCGCCGTCAACTGCGGCCGTAGACTGGCGTACAGGCGATTGAGTGCAACGTCTAAACGGGTCAGATCAGGTTCGTGGCAGAGAGTCTTGTCGACGGGAGTGGTTGCTGGCCCACAATCCAGCGCTGGAGCCGTGAGGGTTCCTAGAAGTAGCCAGCAAGCGCCTTGTGCCATGCCGTTAGTTAATCGTGACCGGGCCTATGAGTGCAGCAATGTAAGCTCCTAGTGCAGCCGCTACGGAAGCAGGCCAACGGTTGGTGCCGGTCCCACTGGCGTCCATTCCTCCGCTGCGTTTCTGCAGTTCATGCCGTTCGAAGCGCACAGGCCGAAGACGGCCCAGACTTTGCCATCTTCGCGCGATATCAGCACCAGAGGAGGACTCATCTTTGCACCGGGATTCCCGAGTAAGACGTGGTCAGATTGACTAAGTCCCAACACACGCCCGATCGCTTCCCCGCCGTCCACCTTGGCAAGGGCTGTTCGCGTCCAGGCCATCATCCGGCACTCGTCGCCCTGTACACATACATTGCCCGGTGTGGCGTTCACGAGTGCTCCTACTGCGGGCAGGTCCTCTCGGGACAGCGACCGCGGTAAATCTGTCTCCTTCGCTCGACCTGCGGCTGCAGGATCGTAAATCGCGGTCGCTTTCCAGCTGCCTTTCAAGACAAGCGGATGAAGGTTGCTCAACAAGCCGTCAATCGCTTCAGCAGCCGCATCCAGAGCCGTGAGCTGGTCCAATCGCGTTCGGTACTCCTTGCGAAGGCATTCCGGATCACCGTTCGCGCATACCCGATTGCGCTCCGCCAACCAGGCTCGCTGCTGCGCTAGTACCTCGGTCCGCGCCTTCGGCGCCAGCTGCGGACGCAGTCGATCGTAGACGTCGTTCAGGTCAGCATCCAAATGCGCCAGGTCGGGCTGTTTGCAGATGGCTTGCTCAACAGGTGTGGAAGCCCGCCCGCAATCCAAAGCAAATACTCTGGCCACCGCACATGTCAGCAAGAGACACATCATTAACTTGCGCCATCGTTTCAATTTGGACCTTTCTTCAGAGGAGCGACGATAGGTGGAGGCAGCTCCGTTTCCAGCAGAGCGGCCTCCGACGCGGTTCGGCTCTTGTACAGGGGCTCTGCGCGGAGTGCCGCGATCGCTGCTTCCCACTTTCCAGCCCGGGCCAGATGCTCAAACGGACCTCTCTGAGCTTGGTAATGACGAGACAGCCATACCGTTTGCCATCCGCCCGGAAGGTCGGTAAAGCTAGGAACTCCGGGACCAATGTTTTTATCCCAGAGAGAGGCGGCCTCTACTAACTTAAATCTAAAGACAGCGCCATCGCACTGGTCTGCTTCTTTTTTGGTGAGCTCGGGTACAGGGCCTAGCTTACCCACTTCTGCCGCGACCTGCACCTTGCTCATATTCTTGAAACGGTGTGGGAAGGCGAACGGTTCAATTTTCTTCATGATATCTGCACTTAGCTGCAGTCCCGGCAGATCCTTTTTCTTATCCCACTGGCCCACGTCAAACCCCGACGCGACGGTCATCCCACTTCTACCTGCCACGATTCCACTCTTTTTGAAGGGCACATAGCCACGCAGCCATTGGTCTCCCTCCAACTTGGCGATGTAAGCAAAATCGACGTTCGTTCCAAGGCTCGGGTTGATGGGCGCGAATGCTGCTGGATCAGTCTTCTTGATGAAGCGGCTTTTGGGCTTATTATCCGGAAACTGGATCGCCCAGGCCCGCCCATTCAGCAGCGCTGTCGCCACCGCCGTGATGACTTCGTCATCCGACATCGATTGCGTGGGCCCGGTGCTGAGGGTGCGGGCGATGGCGCGGAGGGAGTGCATGGCCGCATGGTCTCGCTTGAAGGGGCGAAGATCGGCCTCTGTGTAGTATCTGTCCCACTGTTTCGCCGTGCGGGCGTGCCAGGCTGCGGGGAGAGGGTCTGTCCCGATGACTACGTGGTGGGGATGCCCGTGGAGCTGGTGGGCGCGCAGCCATAGCCAGGCGGCGTTGTCTTCCGCGTCGAAGCGGTCGTCGAGCACGGTGAGCTGATCGTCGGCGCGGGAGACTGCCCCTGCCAGGCTCCCCGGTGGTGTACCCATGGCGCTAAGGATACTCCGAGCGGAGTATGAAGTTCATCGGAATCGAGGTGGTTCGTCAGAAGACCTGGGAGCTCTGATCCGCGGACGGGGAGGAATGAAAGGTCGCTTTCTCGCGGCCTTAAGCTGCTATAGGTCGGGCCTTCAGCCCTCAGTCTTTCCGTCTGTCGTGGACCTGGGCCTTGCGGCCCAGGCTGGTATAGAGCGCGCCTTCAGCGCTGGGATTTGCCTATCTGGGATACGTATTGGACTTGGGTTTCGGTCGGGAAGGTTATATAAACGCGTCTTCAGCACTGGGATCTTGCGGGCCCGCAGGTGAGCCCGACGCGCATCGTCACCGCCTATAGGTGGGCGGCGAGGTTGCGGGTGATGTGGCCGGTGACGTCTTCGGTGTGTTTGGCAGCGTCGTTGCGGGCGCGTTCGAGGGTGTTGAGGTATTTGCGGGTGATGTCGCCGGTGACGTATTTGCCGTCGAAGACGGAGGCTTCGAAGTTACAGATGTCGGGCGCGATCATGGAGACGGAGGCCTCGAGGTCGGCAAGATCCTGGAAGATGACGCAGTCGGCGCCGATCTCCTGCGCGAGCTGGGGGACGGTGCGGCCGGAGGCGATGAGCTCGGTGCGGGCGGGCATGTCGATGCCGTAGACGTTGGGGTAGCGCACGGGCGGCGAGGTGGAGGCGACAAAGACCTTTTTGGCGCCGAGTTCACGGGCCATGGCGATGATTTCGCGGATGGTGTTGCCGCGCACGATGGAGTCGTCGACCAGGAGGATGTTGCGGTCTTTGAACTCCTGCGGGATGGGGCTGAGCTTGCGGCGGATGGACTGCCGGCGCTGCGCCTGGCCGGGCATGATGAAGGTCCGGCCGATATACCGGTTTTTCATAAAGCCCTCGCGGTAGGGCAGGTTCAGGCGCGTGGCAATCTCAAGCGCGGCGGTGCGGCTGGTTTCGGGGATCGGGATGACCACGTCGATCGGCACTTTTTTCCACTCGCGCTTGATCTTGGCGGCGAGCTTGGCGCCCATGTTGATGCGGGCCTGGTAGACCGAGACACCATCGATGACCGAGTCGGGCCGGGCGAGGTAGACGTATTCAAAGAGGCAAGGCGATTTGGGCTGGGCGAGCTTGGACTTTTTCGACCACAGCTTGCCTTTCATATCGATGAAGACCACTTCGCCGGCTTCGAGATCGCGATCGAGGTGGAAGTCGTTGACGCCGAGCGCGACACTTTCGCTGGCGAGCATGTAGTCCTTTTTGCGGCCGGTCTTTTCCCCGCTGCGGCTTTCCACGGTGCGGCTGCCCAGCACCAACGGCCGAATGCCGTAGAGATCGCGAAAGGCGAGCATGCCGACGCCGGAGATCATGGCGACCACGGCATAGCCGCCGCGGCAGCGGTTGTGCAGCTCTTCGACTGCGGCAAAGATGTCGGCCGGTTTGGGCGTGACAACGCCGCGCCGCGTGAGTGCATGGGCAAAGACGTTGAGCATCACCTCGGAATCCGAGGTGGTGTTCAGATGGCGCTTGTCGTTCTGGTAGACGTTGTCGACGATTTCGCGAACATTGGTGAGATTGCCATTGTGCGCGAAGACGATGCCGTACGGGGAGTTCACGTAGAACGGCTGAGCCTCGGCGACCGACGCGCAACCGGCGGTGGGGTAGCGCACGTGGCCGATGCCCATATCGCCGAGCAGGCGGGCCATGTTGGTGCCATTGAAGACGTTGGTGACAAGGCCGTTTTCTTTGTGGAGGTAGAAACGATCCTGGTAGCAGGTAGCGATGCCGGCTGCGTCCTGTCCCCGATGTTGCAGCATGGAAAGCGAGTCATAGATGACGCCGCTGACCGGATGGTGTCCGAAGACGCCGACGATCCCGCACATATCAGTCCTTGCCAGCCACTGCGTTGTAGTCGTTCTGACTAGTTTGACTATCTTGAATTGGGTCGTCCTGCATGACCCTTCCAGCATCTCATGGTTGGGCCGATGTGAATCGCTCAGCCGCTGCGGATAACCCGGAGATTGGATGAGGCCGAGGCGTTTCGGTTGCGTGGCGGATCGAAGGCTCCTCGCCTCTACGCTAAGGGTGGGGAGCGTTACGAGCGCCGGGTTCGTATCCGATGCGTCGAAGGCGGGGCCGTCAGCAGCCCCGGCGGTATGATCGACGTAATGCCATGCGGGAGAATGTCCCTGTTTCCGTAACCACCGATGCGTCGTCGGTGAGTCATGCTGCCCCGGTACAAACTACGGAGGCGGTGCGCCTGCGTGCGGCCTTTCGGGCGGATGCGGCTGCGCTGGCGCTGGTCGGCGCGGCGACCTTTCTGGAGGCCTTCACCTGGATGCTGCCAGGGGCCGACATCCTCGCCCATTGCGCGCGCCACCACACCCCGGAGGCGTACGGCGAATACTTTGAGCATCCCCATACGCGCATCACGATCGCGGAGGCTCATCCTGGGGGCGCTCCCGTCGGGTACGCAATGCTGACGGCGCCCGAACTGCCCACCTTTGCCGTCGAGCCGACGGACATCGAGCTCAAACGCATTTATCTGTTCTCGCGATTCCGGTCAGGGGCAACGCCGGTGGTGATGGTTTCCCCGGGAAGTGCAGAAGCTCGGGTGATGGCTGGTCTCCGTGCCGGGCAGGCGCTCATGGATGCTGCGGTCACCGATGCACGCGGCCTTGGACGAAGCCGTTTGTTGCTCGGCACGCATGCGGGCAATGCGCAAGCGATTGCGTTTTACCGGCGAAATGGATTTGCCGAGGCGGGCACGCGGACCTTTCAGGTTGGCAGTCAGGTGTGCAGCGATTTGATTTTCGCGAAAGACTTGCAAAGTTCGGAGTGAAGCAACGATGCGCCTGACCCGACCCACCGGCCCGCCGCGCCGTGCTGCCGGCGCCGGCACAAAGAACCGGGCGCTGACTACCGAGCCCGGCTTCACGAACCCGAACCGGCAGGTGGTGGAGCGTGCCACTGGCGCGCCTTCCACCACGCGTGACAGCCAAACGATCTATGCCCTGCGATGCCGCGATTGCGGCCATGCGTACGGCTGCAACGGCCTGGATCTAAAAGAACGCCGCTGCCCGGCGTGCCAGGGCGGCGTCGCCGGAGAGCCGCTGCGAGAGGCACAGCCTGGCTTGTTTGGCTGAGGCTCGTCTCCCTTTTTTATTTGTTCCATGACGAAACAAAGCGTGCCTCAGCGGCTGAGCCGAGTAGCATGATGCATTTCGCCGCATCCTTTGCGCTCCGGAGCGCGTCTATAGATGTGGTAGACTGTGTTGCGCTTGAGAATTGCGCCTTGAGTTGCCGAAGCTGTTGCGAAATCTGTACGAGGGTCAAACGGAAGTGGGGTTTGACGTGGCAGAGTTCAATGCGGCTTCCGCCTGCGCCCGCGGCTTTGACCGCACCTTCATCTCAGCGTTCCCGCGACAACCCAGGACGAGCTGCGCCCGGTTTCTACCTCCGTGCCGCAGCCACAGAATCTTTTCCCCGAGCCTATGCGCCGGGAGCGCCTTTGAGGAGCACGGCATAACGTGGCTGAAGAAATTGATAAGTACGAAGAAGACGTAGACCGGCTGATCGATACCGGCAAGGAAAAGGGATATCTCACCTATGGTGAGGTCAATGATCTGTTGCCGGGTGATATAACCTCGCCCGATGACCTTGACGACCTGCTGACGACGATCAACACGCAGGGCATCGACGTGCTTTCCGGCGAGGGCCGGCGTGGCCGCGGCGGTACGGACCGGGAAGATCGCGCCGAAGACGAGGAAGAGCGCTCCGAAGATTCGGATGTGGAGCTGGACCTCTCCCCGGGCACGCTGGAAAAGACGAACGACCCCGTCCGCATGTACCTGCGCGAGATGGGCACCGTGCCGCTGCTGACGCGCGAGGGCGAGGTTGAGATCGCCAAGCGGATCGAGCGCGGGCAGATGCGGGTGATGAAGGCGATCTCGCGGTCCCCGATTGTGATTCGCGAGATCTCCGGCTTAGGGGAAGACCTGAAGCGCGGTGTACGCAACATCAAGGAGGTTGTCACCTTTGATGAGGAGGAGTTGACCGAGGAGATTGTGCAGTCGCGGGTGCGGAAAACGGTCAAGCGCATCGACGAGCTGGTCTCACATCAGAAGAAGGCCGCCGAGTTCCAGGTGCGCATCGACGATCCGCAGGGCAAGGACCCGAAGGCCAAGCAGAAAGATCAGCGCAAGGCGCGTTGGCTGGCTGGACGCGAGCAGGTGTATGTCACGCGCATTGTGCGCGAGTTGAAATACACGAACGCCGAGAAGAAGCGGCTACTCGACAAGGTGAACAAGACGGTCGACTCCATGCGCACACTGGAGCGGCAAATTCGTTCACTGGACGCGAAGTTCGACGCCTCGCGCTCGGAGGAGTTGAAGAAGGAGTACCGCCGGCAGCAGAAAAATTGCCGGACGGATCTCGATCGGTTGGAAGGCGAGATCGGCATTCCCTTTGAAAGCCTGAAGCGCACGCAGCGCGAGATGGTGCAAGGCGACATGGACGCCGAGCGCGCCAAGCGGGAGCTTATCGAGGCCAACCTGCGGCTGGTGGTGTCGATTGCCAAGAAGTACACCAATCGCGGGCTGCAGTTTCTCGACCTGATCCAGGAGGGCAATATCGGCCTGATGAAGGCCGTGGACAAATTCGAGTATCGGCGCGGGTACAAGTTCTCGACGTATGCAACGTGGTGGATTCGGCAGGCGATTACGCGCGCGATTGCGGATCAGGCACGGACCATTCGCATCCCGGTGCACATGATTGAGACGATCAACAAGCTCATCCGGACCTCGCGGCAATTGGTCCAGGAGCTTGGGCGGGAGGCTTCTTCCGAAGAGATCGCAAAGCGGATGGATATTCCGGTCGCCAAGGTGCGGAAGGTGCTCAAGATCGCGCAGGAGCCGATCTCGCTCGAGACACCGATTGGTGAAGAGGAAGATTCGCATTTGGGCGACTTCATTGAGGATCGGATGGCGGTTTCGCCGTCGGATGCGGTGATCTCGGTGAACCTGAAGGAGTACACCTCGCAGGTGCTGCGTACCTTGACGCCGCGTGAAGAGCGAGTGATCAAGATGCGTTTTGGGCTCGAGGACGGCTCGGAACACACGCTGGAAGAGGTTGGGCAGAGTTTCCAGGTGACGCGTGAGCGCATTCGGCAGATTGAGGCGAAGGCGCTGCGCAAATTGCGGCATCCGAGTCGCAGCCGCAAACTGAAGGCCTTTGTGGATGGTGTGAAGGAGATGTAATCGCTGTAGGAACTCTACGCAACGTAGAAGCTTTACTTGATATGGATCAAAGAGAGGGGCGCCCATCGGGCGCCCCCTCTCTTTGCAGCAACGAGCCTTCCGCTACCCATCTATGGCTTGATGGTCACCTTGGACGTGACCGCTTGGCTGCCATTGGATCCATTTTTGCGGCCATCCTGCGCCGAGGCTCCGGGGCTGTCGGCCACGCTGCCCTGGAAGCGGGAGTGATTACCATCATTCGGCTGCAGCGGCGAGATGCCACCCTTCTTCATCAGTTGGGCCGCGATCTCATAGATCTCTTCCGGAGCGTAATCCGGCGAGAACAGTGAGCTCGATCCGCTGATCACTGGGCCTTCTGCAGCGTAGTCCGGCACACCGGTAATGACTTCAAGCTCTTCTCCATCGGCCCAATCCGCTGGACCGGACCAGACGCCCTTGACATCGGCGTAATCGGTCTCCGACCAGGTGTACAGCTTGCGATGACTGCCCATTTCCTGCCATTTGCGGGCTTCCGGAATTTTGGCGTCGTCGATGTTGGGCGTGGGAAGCATTTTGGTCACTTCGACGCCGGTGGCCTTACGCAGAGCGAGCGCGTAGGCAGCCTGGTGAACGCCGCCGCGCACCATCAGGTAGCCGATGACATCGCGCGCCGCCTGATTGGTGGTCATCTGGTAGCAGCGATGCTTGTGCATGCGCGCGCCCGTTTCGAGGAAGAAATTGTGCAAGAGATCGGCGACGAGATTGCCGCTCGAAAATACGTGCTCACCGGACCAGAAGTGACCCATCGAGTCCATGACCTGGTGCCCGCCGCCGCCCACGATGGGATGGTGAGTGTTGCGCAGGTTTTTTGTCGCTTCAAGAGGTGCGTCGACCGGATCGCCCGCCGGCACCGAATCTTCCAGCATCAAGTTGATCGCGGTCGATACCAGTTCTACGTGCCCGAGTTCTTCCGCGGTGATGCTGGCGATGAGATCGTAAAAGGGCTTAAGCTTCTTTTTTTCTTTGAAGCCGAAGGACTGGTGCAGGTAGTTGTTCAGCGTCGACATTTCGCCGAATTTGCCGCCGAGCAGCTCCTGAATGGCCGCCGCGCCGTTTGGGTCCGGGCTTGCCGGTTTCTTGAGGGGGATGAGGAGTTTTTCAGAGCGAGTAAACATGGGTGCCTTTCGATGGCGGTTGAAGCACGTGCGGGGCTGGTCAAGAGCGAGGCAGCGGAGAGAAGACGCTGCAGGATTGGATCCGGTGTAAGAGGAGCACCGGCAACTCTGTCTTCGGATGCCGATTTCACGACAGAAGTGCTGTCCGGCGGTGGACCAGTATGTGAAAAGTCGACTTTGCTCCGTTCACCCTTGTTCCGGTTGTTGATGCGGCACAGGCGTTGCCGGGTGTTGCTTCCATGGGTTGTCGGGAGAGGCTCAGGGAGCCGGAGCCCTTCCCAATCGGGATAGCCCTGACTCCTGTGACGGGGGTTCAGCCCTTTGTCGGATTCCTGCCTGCAACCTGGGGCTTAGTCCGAGGCTATGATGTCCCGGCTTTCAGCCTGTAAGCGAGGTCTTATGAGAAAAGCTCTCAGGCGACGCCTGGGGCTCCCACGCGTTGCTGATATAGCCGGCAGAGCCCTTTTCGGAGACGATTTTTCCTGGATTGCCCAGGACGACGGCCCTGGGCGGCACGTCGAAATTGACGTAGGCGCCGGGAGCGATGAGGGCTTCGCGGCCGACAGTGATTTTGCCCACAATGATGGCGTTGGGGCCTACCCATACACGGTCTTCGAGGGTTGGGGCTCCCTGGCGGGCACCGCGGTTGGTCGCGCCGATGGTGACCCCTTGGGCGATGTTTACATTTCGTCCAAGTACGGCGAAGGGACTGATGACGACGCCGCCGAAATGACCGATAAAGAAGCCAGGGGCCAGCTGCGTTACGGGTGAAATATCGAATCCATAGCGGAAGCGGTAGTGGTTCAGCAGGGTGCGGTGATACAGGTAAGGCAGCAGGCCGAGGCCGCGCTTTCGTGGGGCATAAAAGGCGACTTTGCGCAGGTACCAAGTGAAGCGAAAGCCGGGCTCGCGCCACCAGGCGCTGAGAAAAGCGGACGCGTCCGAACGGCCGCGGTAGCGGTATACATCGTGCCGCAGTGTGCGCCACAGGTCGGCGCGGGTTGGTGCGATGCCGGGTTTGCGCTCCTCTGGATTCATCGTTAGAGCCTTTTTCTTATTGGGATAGCCCTGACCTTTGTATCGGGCTTTCAGCCCTTTATCGTCATTGTTGCTTTTACCTAAGGCTCCGCCCCAGGCTATTATGTGTCGGGCCTTCAGCCCGAAGAGCAAGGAGTCATACCCGTTTGGAACAGCCCTAAGTTCTACCCAGGTCCATTTGGAGTCACTTGGCGGCGTCCGGGTAGAAGCCTGCTCCTGGCTTGTCTGATTCCATGCCTATGGGCAGCGCAGGCCGCGGCAGCATCGCCTCGCGCATGGCGGTGTTGTACAGAAAGATAGCTTCAACGACCGCGGCCTGCTTCATGTCCGGCTCGCTGAGGTGCTCGTAGGTGTCGAGCGCGGTGTGATGGGTGCGGCTTTCGTAGTCGCGCGGATCCTGAATGAATTGGAAGCCGGGGAGGCCGGCCAACTGGAAGGGCACATGGTCTGTGGAACCGGTGTTGCGTGCGGAGATGGTGGTCATGCCGAGATCGTGCAGCGGCTGCATCCACTGCGAGAAGATCTCACCGACGCCCTCATTGCCTTCGGTGAAAACGCCGAGCAGTTTACCCGTGCCGTTATCCATGTTGTAGTAGGCATCGAGTTTGGCGGCTTCCGGTTTCAGCGTGGGCGGTGCGGTCATCGGTTGGACAAACAGCGGAGTATCCGCATCCTCCTTCGCGCCCGAGTAGTGAAAGGTCGCAAAATGATGGTTCACATACCCCTGCGATCCGAAGATGCCCTGTTCCTCGCCGCTCCAGAGGCCGATGCGAATGGTGCGCCTGGGCTGGACATGCAACGCGGTCAGGATGCGCATGGCCTCCATCGCCACGATCGTGCCCGCGCCGTTGTCGGTTGCGCCCGTGCCGCCGATCCAGCTATCGAGATGGCCGCCCACCATGACGACCTCGTCCTTTAGCCTGGGATCGGTGCCGGCGATCTCGGCAAGGGTGTTCATTCCCGGCACATGTTCCTCGCCAAATTGCGTGTTGATGGCGAGGTTCACAATGACCGGCACCTCGTGCTCGACGAGGCGCTGCATCCGGTCCCAGGCCTCGGTGGCGACCACCTCTTCCGGGATGAGCTGCCTGTGCTCCGGGCGGTACACGAACCAGCCCAGGGAGTAGCCGGTGTCATCGTGCAACACGCCGCCGGACCCGCCGGGCACCAGGATGGCTACCGCGCCCTCGTCGGCAAAGAATTTGCCGATCTTTTCCTTGAACGCCCATCCCTGCACGGCGGGTCGGATGACTTTCGGGTCGGTGGGCAGCACGGCTTGTTCGCTCATATCGCCGTTCTGCGGATAGTCGGCAATGTCGTGCAGCTTGGCGGCATCGTAGTGCTCCATTTTGGGTACGCTATCCGGGTCCACCTTGGGATCGGAAGCAGACGATCCGTAAAGAATGACCTTGCCTTTCAGCTTGCCCTTCCAGGCCGCGAACTCCGCCTCGCTCTTCATTCCATGAACAGAAACCACCTCCGCCGTAACTGCCCCAGCTGTTGCGGGCGACCACGGAGTTGCTTGCGCGATGAAGACGCTGGGGGAGGGCTTGACCAGGGCGAGCGAGGCGCTGAGCTGTGTCCAGGCCATGCCGAACTCGCCCCAGCTTTCGAGGTGTGCGTTGCTGCAGCCCATGGCGGCAAGCTGCGCGCGAGTCCACTCGTTGGCACGCACCATGGCTGGCGAGCCGGTCAGACGCGGGCCGATGTCGTCAAAGAGAACGCCGGCATACTCCATCACATGGGAGTGATTGAAACCCTGGTCGCGGATACGCGAGTACATGTTCAGATCGAGGATCTCCGTGGCGGGCGAGGACATCGGTGTAGCGGACTGCGTCGCGGGGGTGTGCGCGGCCTGCGCGTGCGCGAGGGAAGGAAACACGGCGAGCAGGGCAGTGACGAGCATGCGGCGAACGAGGAGCATAAAACCCATGGTAGTGGTGAGGACGGCCCTCGCCTACTCTTATCGGCAGTGTTGGAATTTTCTTTAGTGTCCGGGAGAATATTCTGTCGGGAGACAGAAAGAACGCATCGCACGTACTAATTCATTGAAACTGATCGTATGGGCCTACACCGGCAGTCGCGAGTCAGAGTTTGATTCGCACTCAGCCTTCAATCAGAGAGGGTGAAGACAGGCGCATGATGCAGTAGCCGATTTGATGTAAAGTGCGGTTTGCATGGTTCTTACGCACCGGCCATCTTAAAGCGAAAAGGGGAGCCTGATGGGATCTGGCTTTGTCGCGCGAAGTTACAGCCTTTTGTTTCTCACAAGCATCAGCCTGCTGTTCTCGCTGGTGGGGCAGAGACGATGCGGAGCGCAGACGACTCCTTCCACGACAACTACCTGCACCACCGATCCGCAATCGCCTGCGTTTGAAGTTGCAGCCATTAAGCCCGTGGCACGGAAAGATCGTGGGGCGACCAGCATCGGGCAGTACGGGCAACCACACTTCACGATGCGAGGCGTCTCTCTGCAGCTTTTATTAAGCTTCGCGTTTGACATACAGCCACAGAACTTATTGACGCACCTCACGGGTTGGAGGATGCAGTCTTTGATTTGCAAGTCACTTCAGAGAACGAGATCCCACTTACCTATGAGGCATTGAAGCCGCGTATGCAGGAATTGTTAAAAGATCGCTTCTGCTTGAAAGCGCATACGGGTTCGAAACAAGTGGCAGGATACGCGCTGGTAGTGACCCACAGTGGACCCAAGCTGAAGCTGGCCTCCGCCCCAGGTGAGGCTGCATCAGGTTTCATAACGCAGAACGAAGTAAGTGGCAAAGGGCTAGATGCGGGTGCATTAGCGTCCATGCTTGCTTCTCCAGTAGGACGCCCAGTGCAAGATCGGACAGGTCTGACAGGCAAGTACACGTTTGCACTTCAATTTGCGTCAGCAAGCGACTCAGAGTCCACGCTGCCCTCGATCTTTATAGCGATCAAGGAGCAGCTGGGCTTAGAGCTCAAGTCTTCCACGGTTCCTGTACCGACCCTAACCGTCGAACGTATAAATCTCAACCCAACAGCAAACTAGCCAGTAGGCCACCTTTCTTATGAGAGCCGCCGGCCGTCCCGCGTACACTGAAACGAGTCGAAAACGGAAGGAAAGCCATGGCTGAGGGCACAATGAGAATTTCCGCACGCAATCAGTTGCGGGGGACGATCGAAGAGATTGTTCTAGGGACTGTTACAGCGAAGGTGACGATACGCCTGGGCGAAAACCTGCTTGAGTCGGTCATTACGCGGCAAAGTGTGGAGGAGATGGGCGTGAAGGTCGGCGATAGCGTGACCGCGTTGATCAAGTCCACAGAAGTTATGATCATGACGGCGTAACGCGGAGCCTCTGCCGCGGCGATGGATGGGGAAACAATGAGCTTGGAGCAGGACCTCCAGATTCTTGACGAGCAGGAACAGCGGCTGCGCTTCGAAGCGTTCGACGCGGAGACTGCGTGGGCGTTGGGAGCCAGGCTGCGGGCGGCTGCGATGGAAAAAGGGGCCGGGTGCACGATCGAGATTGAGGTGGCGGGGCAGCTCCTGTTTGCCTGCGCGACGCCGGGCGCCAATCCCGGGCAGGCAAACTGGATTCGGCGGAAACGGAATACGGTTCACCACTTTGCGCGGTCGTCGTATGCGGTGGGGCGCAAGCTGGAGCGCGATGGCGGAACGCTCGAAAGCCGGCACGCATTGGCCGAGGCGGATTTTGCGACGCATGGAGGCGGATTTCCCCTTGCGCTGGTCGGCACGGGGCCGATGATTGGCAGTGTGATCTTTTCGGGTTTGCCGCAGCGGGAGGACCATGGCCTGGTGGTGGCGGCACTGGCAGATGTGTTGGGGGTCGATGTGCCCCGGTTGTTGTGATGGCGGCGAGGAAGCAGGAGGCGGCTGGAACTTTGCCCGGAGATTCGGTTCGCGTTTCGCTGCAAATTTCACGCAGGGCGGCGGAGCGATTGCGGGGAGGCCACCTTTGGGTTTACCGGACGGAGTTGGCTGAGGGTGGGGAATCGGTAGCGGCAGCGCTCGCGCCGGGCGCTCTGGTGAGTGTGGAGGACAGTGCGGGCCGGGCGCTCGGCACGGCGCTGTATTCTTCGTCATCGCAGATCGCGTTGCGGCTGGTTTCGCGTGAGGCCGATCTGCCGCGGGCGGCGTATCTCGCGGAGGTGCGTTTGCGGGTAGCGCAGGCACTGGCGCGGCGACGGATTGTGGCGCCTTTGCATGAGGTGCCGGGCAAGGCGTCGGATGCGCAGCGGCTGGTCTTTGCCGAAGCCGATGGGTTGCCGGGGATCATTGTCGATCGGTATGCGAATCTGGTGATTCTGCAGCTGCTGACGCAAGGGACGGCGCAGGGGGATGTGCGGTCGGCGGTCGTGGCCACGCTGGTGGAGGCTCTGGCGCCTTCCGGCGAGGCGCTCACGGTCTGGGAGCGGCCCGATCCGCGGGTGCGGGAGCTGGAACAGCTCGCGCCGCCGGCGGAGGGGGCGCTGTTTACCAATCGTGCCGATCGCGATGAAGAAGATGCGGAAGGAACGCGAGCGGAGGCGGATCCAGGCCAGTCGCAAGACGAGCCGCAAGCGCCGCCGCAAGCCCAATCGCAAGCTCAGCCGCAGGCGGCACCCATGAGCACCGTGTTTACGGTCAATGGATTGCGTTTTGAGTACGACGCGGCTGCGGGGCAGAAAACCGGGGCGTTTCTCGATCAGCGACTGAACTACGCAGCCGCGGCGGCATGGGTGCGGCGCTCGGGATGTACTGGACATGCACTGGATGTTTGCACCTACCACGGCGGGTTTGCGTTGCATCTGGCGGAGGTTTGCGGACGGGTGACGGGGATGGATCAGTCGCGGACGGCGCTCGAAACGGCGGACCGCAATCTGGCACGGAACCCGCAGCTTCGGGGGGAGGTGGATTGGGTCGAGGCGGATGCGTTCGCGTTTTTGCGGGCGCTGGACGAGGCGAGCCGCAGCGGAGGGGCTGCGCAGGCCGATGGGGGCCGGCGCGGGAAAAATGTAGGTTTGCCTCGGGGCTTGCCGTCGCAGTTCGATGCGGTGGTGCTCGATCCGCCGGCATTTGCGAAGTCGAAGCGTGCGGTGGAAGGTGCGTTGCGCGGCTATAAAGAGTTGAATCTCCGCGCCATGCGATTGCTGGCGCCGGGCGGCACGCTCGTGACCTGTTCGTGCTCGCACCATGTGTCGATGGAGGCGTTTACGGCGACTGTGGCCGAAGCCGCGGGTGACGCCGGGCGGCGAGTGCAATTGCTGGAGGTGCGGCCGGCGGCTCCGGATCATCCCGAGGTGCTTACTTTGCCGGAGACGCGGTACCTGAAGTGCTTGATCTGCCGGGTGGAGTGAGGTCGTCTCTATGCTGTTTTGGAGGCAGGGATGCCGGCCGGACCGTCGCAATCAGGGTCTTTCCATCAAGTCATGACTGCGGCGGTGGCTTGCAGGTGTCAGGTGCGACTTAAATCACGAGCGAACAACCCTCAAGTAACGCTCGAAGCCCTTGTTGTCTCGCCTGGTTCACCCGAAACCTGAAGTGCAGCTTGAGGCGTATGTTTACTCCCTTGGTTCCTGCCCGCGTTTCTGCTCTTGGTTCCTGCCCGCGTGTAGGCTCTTCGCATCGCAAACCAGGCAAACCGCGTCCAATGTTCGTGATCGTATCCCCAATCTGGCGCGGACCTTTCCTGTTTGCCGTAGCCATGCTCCTCGGCTATTTGGGGCTGCGACTTTGGAGGCATAGGGCTATGACGTCAATACGGAAAGAACCGATTCCCGCACCCACGCACGATCTTCTCGCTCCCGCCGGCGGCTGGGAAACAGGCCGGCGGGAGACGGCCGTCTTTGCCGGCGGCTGCTTCTGGGGTGTTCAATCGGTCTTTCAGCGTGTCCGCGGCGTTTTGGCCACCACGGTGGGCTATACCGGAGGAAGAGCCGAACATGCCAACTACAAGTCCGTTTGCTACCTGGATACAGGACATGCGGAGGCCATCGAAGTCGTTTATGATCCTGGGCAGGTCAGTTATGGAACGTTGCTGCGCGTATTTTTCTCCGTTGTGCACGATCCCACGCAGCTGAATCGTCAGGGCGGTGATGTGGGGACACAATATCGTTCGGGAATTTACTTTTCCACTCAAGATCAGCGCGAAACTGCCGATAAGTATATCGAGCAGCTGAATACGGCTCACATCTTTGCCAAGCCGCTTGCTACGGAAGTCGTGCCCTTGACGACTTTCTACCCCGGAGAGGCCTATCACCAGGACTATGCCATGAAGAATCCAAATAACCCTTACATTCAGGTTTGCGATATTCCCAAGATCGCCTCCCTCGGCCAGCAGTTTCCTGATGTTTTTCAGGAGTACACACTGCGTAGCTGAGAAGACGATCCGGTCCCTGACCGGACGAGGTACTTCGGCTACAGCAAGAAAGTTTAATTGCCGCTGCACTGCTCTGCGTCAAATGGGTCATTGATCATCTGCAGGGAATGGCAGATTCTTTTAAGCAGGACGGAGAAGTTGCTGAATCGATGATGTTTTCGAAATTGGCGGTCGGTGCTGGCTTTGCCTTGCTCCTCAACTCGACATGGACTTCAGCCGTAGCGTGCGCCCAAACCGGCGCAGCAGGTCAGGCCGCCGTGGGCGCCCAGCAGACCATCCAGGAGGTCGGAGGCAAGCCGCAGGGGGCTGGTGCACAAACCGGAATAGGTTCCAAGGACCCCTCCACCAAAGCGCAAAACGGACAGGATGCAACCTCGTCCAGTAAACCGGCCGGCGCTGCGGAAGAGGCTGCCAGTACCAGCAAATTGCGCCTTACCCCCACCGATCCTTCGGTCCCACCGAAAGAGTTGCCCAAGGGCCGTCCCGTGATCGGCCTTGCGCTGGGGGGCGGCGCAGCGGTCGCGCTCAGTGAAGTTGGCACCCTCCAGTGGCTGGAGGAACACCACATTCCCGTGGACGTGATTGCCGGCACCAGCATGGGTTCCATCCTTGCCGCCCTCTACTCTACCGGCAAGACTCCCGAGCAGATGAAGCACATTCTGACGCCGGACGAGATCAACCGCGTCTTCCGCATTGACGCCTCGTATAGCTCGCTAAGTTATCGCCGCCGCGAGGACGACCGTGACTTGCCCAACGCAATCGGCCTCGGCTTGAAGCACGGCGTTTCGCTGCGCAACAGTCTGCTGACCGATACCGGCTTGAACGGCTTGTTGGATAAAGAGTTTCTGAACTACAACGACCAGACCGACTTCAACAATTTGCCGATTCCTTTTCGTTGTCAGGCGACTGATCTAACGGCGGCCAAGACCGTTACCTTTGCCCGCGGCTCCCTGCCCGACGCCGTGCGTGCCTCCGCGTCGATCCCCGGCGTTTTCCGTCCTTTCGAGTTGAAGGGCCATGAGTATGTCGATGGCGCCATTCTCGAAAATCTCCCCACGCCGGAGGTGAAGGCGATGCGGGCCGACGTGGTCATTGCCGTCAGCTTGCCGCTTGAGCCGGTCGGTCAGGGCGATCTTGGCTCCATCCTGGGTGTACTCCAGCGTGCCTTTGCCGTGGGGATCGAAGCCAACGAAGCCAATGACCGCAAGTTGGCCAACATCCTGATCATGCCCGAGGTAAAAGGATTTACGGCGAACAGCTATAACCAGATCGACCTACTGTCCAAGCGCGGCTATGCTGCCGCCGAGGCGCATAAGGCCGAACTATCGCAGTACTCGCTAGACGACGACGCATGGAAGGCTTATGTTGCCCATCGTCGCTCCAGGGAGCGGCCGCCGGCGGGCACAGTCCTGCGCGTTCGCGTCAACGCGTCCAACCCGGGCGTGCGCGAATATACGGAACGTCTCTTTGCGCCGCTGGTCGGCCAACCCGTCGACACCGCAAAGGTGGAGTCCCTGCTCGCCGATATCCGCTCCGACGGACGCTATAACAGCGACTATACCGTGGGCTATGACGGCCCGGATTCCAACCGGCCCATTCTGCTGATCAGCGTGAGTGACAAGAAAACCGGTCCGCCCTTCCTCGACCTGGGCGCCAACATCGCCGCGCAAACCGGCGGCGTCACGCGGGCTACCCTGTCCACGATCTTGCTTTATCAGGATCTCGGCGGCTACGGCTCCGAACTGCGTGCCAATGTCGACATCGGCTTTCTGACCCGTGTGCAGGCGGAGTATTTCTATAAACCGAACCCGTTCAGTCGGTTCTTTCTTGCGCCGCGGGCCAACGTCACCCGCGAACCCTTCTATATCTACCAGGGCAACTACCGTGTCTCCGAACGCCAAAGTCAGTTTGCCGGGGCGGCCATCGATGCCGGTTTGAGCGAAGGCAAGAGTAGCGAGTTGCGCGTCGGCTGGTCTTTTCAAAATGTGCGATGGTTTACAACCACCGGCGCGGACAATCTGCCAAACTACAACGGCAACTCGCAAACCGCGCGTATCAAGTGGGTGTACGACTCCCAGAACCGTGCCCTTGTACCCCGCAACGGCATCCGCACAGAAACCAGCTTTGGGTACCTCTACAACACCCTCGGCAGCCCGAGTGCGCCCCAGTTTGTCGAACAAATTCAGTACGCCCACGACCTTGGCTTTGGAGGGAAGAAATTAAAAGATGATCTGGTGCTGCTGAATGCCGAAGGCGGAACCATGTTCAATCGGGGCGTCGCCCAACCCTTCCGCTTCACCCTGGGCGGTCCGCTGCGGGTGAGCTCGCTGGCCATCGATCAGCTGCGCGGCACTGATTATTTCCTGTTCACGCCGGGGTATCTCCATCGTCTGGCGAACCTGCCTGCGCCGTTCGGGCAATCCATCTACTTCGGCGCCGCCTATGAGGCTGGGCAGATGCGCGCTCCGGACATGCGCACCGTCATGCGTCAGGACGTGTACCTGGGCTTGGTTGCCGAAACACCCTTGGGTGTTATTACCGTCGCCCCGGCGATCGGCGATGGTGGCGAGCGCAAATTCATCTTCACTCTGGGCCGCATCTTCTCCACCCCAAGCTCTTTACGGTAATCTGCGTCGATTTCGCAACGAAGCTACGGCTTCCAAGAGCACGACAGGACGCAGGGAGTACCGCGAGTGCGCTTGAATCCATCGCGCGAGGCCGCTTACCGTCCTGTTTCCAGCCGCGACGCCAAGCGCTCCGGCAGCCCCGCTGCGCGAATCGCCTTCTGCGCACCGGCGAGATCGTACAGGATGCGCCGAAAGGTCACCGTAGCCGCCTCGCTGTCGTACAGCGCGAACGCCGCACGCGGGTCGCGGTCACGGGGTTGGCCCACAGAACCGGGATTCACAAGGTAACGGGCCTCCGTGGTCAGTTGGAAGTCGCAGTTGCCCTCGCGATCGCACGCCGGCTGCATCTCTTCCCACTCTGCGCCTTGCTGCCCAAAGGCTCCTTGCACATGGGTGTGCCCGAAAAAGGTGAGCCCGGACGTCATACGTTGCAAGGGCGTCCACGCATCTCGCATGGAGAGGATGTAGTGATCCTCGTGCAACGGCGAGCCATGCGCGCATGCCGCCCGCGTGCTGGCCTGTATCGGCCCCTTGGGAACGGCACGCAACCATGCAAGATTGTCCGGAGTCAGCGCGGCACGCGTCCATGCAGCGGCTTCTGCCGCGACGGGGTTGAAATTTTCCGTATCGCTCAATCCAGCGCAGACACGGTCATGATTGCCGCGCACATGCACCGTACCCAATGCCTGCAGACTCGCTAGCACTTCGTTGGGATTGCCTCCGTACCCGACCGCATCTCCAAGATTCCAAAGCTCATCGAAGCTGCCCGCAGCTTCGAGCACCGCTTGGAAGGCATGAAAGTTACCATGGATGTCGGAAACAACGAGCGCGCGCATGGGAAAGATTAGTGTACTCCTCCCTGTATGGCAAGCAGGGTACGGAAAGCAGGGCCAACACGGCGAAGTACGGAACGGCGAAGACTTCGCTGGGGTGCCGGGAGCATCGCTAGGATGCCGGGAGCATCGTCGGCAGGTCGCGGTTCCGTGGCGTGCGCATGGTGGGCGCGGCGGCAAGGAGCCCTTGCGTGTATGGGTGTTGTGGCCGCGTCAGGACCTCTCGGGCTGTCCCCTGTTCAAGGATGACCCCGCCCCGCATAACCGCAATCCGATCCGCAATCTGCCCCACCACTGCCAGGTCGTGCGAGATAAATAGCATCGAAAGCCCATGCTCCGCACGCAATTGTCGTAACAACGCCAGAATCTGTGCCTGTACCGTTACGTCGAGCGCCGTAGTCGGCTCGTCCGCTATGACAAGCCGCGGCCGGTTGATCAACGCCATCGCAATGACGATGCGCTGGCGCTGGCCCCCTGAAAACTGGTGCGGGTAGTCGCGTAACCGGCGCTCCGGATCGGGCAACGCCACCTCCTGCAGCACCCGGAGCACGCGCGCACGCACCTCATTGCTTGGCGTGCGGGGCGCATGCGCCAGCACCGCCTCACCCACCTGACGACCAATGGGCATCACCGGATTCAGCGCCGTCATCGGCTCCTGGAAGATCATGGCCAGCGACTGACCGCGATGTCGCCGCATGGCCTCTCCGGAAAGCTGCAGCAAGTCGACAACTTGTCCCGGTGCTGGCCCCTGGGATCTGCTCCGCGCCACCTGTGCCGATCGTTCACCGCCGAATCGGCTCCGCCACCAACTCCCGGTCCGCGGTCCAGCCCCAATTCCCGGTCCAGCCGCAGACGGTAAGCCCACGCCTCCGCAGGCTTCAACTCTGGAATTGATGGTGGTGTTTTCCGCACCGCCGGACAACAGCACGCGCCCTTCCATCGTCGCGCCTGGCCCTAGAAGCCCCATCAACGCCAGTGAGGTCGCTGATTTGCCGGAACCCGACTCGCCCACCAGCCCCAGTGTCTCGCCGGGCGCAATTGCAAACGAGATGCCGCGCACCGCCTCATGCTCGCCGAACCGGACCCGCAGATCCTGCACCGAGAGCAGGAAACCCCTTGCTTTTACCTCGGTTTTCCCATCAGCGGCCATACTCCGAGCATAGAGCAATGTATTCCGCGCGTAGGCATGGCTACCGCAACGCGGAAGCAAGAGTCATTGCTTTGCAGGCGCCCGTAAAACAAATGCTCGCGTCCGCTGCCTTCTCGAACTCATCCAAGGTATATGAGTGACTCGTATGGAAGCGGGCAACGCACGGCGCTTCGCCTTTCCGTCCTCGATCAATCTCCCGTTTCCGCAGGCTCCACCCCGGGCCAGGCGCTCGCAAATTCCCTCGATCTGGCACAACACGTCGATCGGCTCGGGTACACGCGCCTCTGGTATTCCGAGCACCATGCGATGAACCTTCTCGCCTGTACTGCACCGGAAATCCTGATTACCCGCGCTGCTGCGGCAACGAAGCACATCCGTGTCGGCTCCGGCGGTATCATGTTGCCGCACTACTCCGCGTTCAAGGTCGCCGAGGTCTTCCGGACGCTCCATGCCATGTTTCCAGGCCGCATCGATCTTGGCATTGGCCGCGCACCCGGCGGCGGACAGCTGGAAAGTTACGCCCTGCGCCGCGTCCGTCAAGGCCCCAAGGCCGACGATTTCCCGCAGCAACTCGCCGAGCTCCAGGCCTATCTCCATCCTGAGCGCTTTCCGGCCAATCACCCCTTGCGTGACCTCCTGGTCGCGCCTGCAGCCCCCGGCGCACCCGATCTTTGGCTGCTCGGCTCCAGCATGTGGTCGGCCGTCACCGCCGCGTCGGAGGGCCTGCCTTACGCCTATGCCCACTTCTTCTCCGCAGCGGGCACGCGGCAAGCCATCGAGTACTACCAGCACAACTTCCAGCCCTCGCCTACGGTGCAAACCGAGAACACGCAACATCCGGGTGCCCCTTCCTTTACGGCTTCCTCGCTTCCAAGCCGCACCCAACCCGAAGCCACTCTCGCCATCGGTGTTATCTGCGCCCCCACGGAGGAGGAAGCCGAGCATCTGCACGCCTCCGTTCGCCTGCTCCAGCGCCGTATCCGTACCGGTGATCGCCGCCCCGTCACCTCGCCCGAAGACGCGCTTGCGGAACTTCGTGCCCTCGGCGTCGCTCCCCAGCCCCCAAATCCATTGCTTGCCTTTACTGCCGGCAGCTGGGACGAGCCGGACGAAGAGTGGCCCCGCTATCTCGTCGGCACCCCGACTCGCGTCGCCGCCCGCCTGCGCGCTCTCGCCGCCGAACTCCACCTAGGGGAGCTGCTCATCAACACCATCACGCATTCCCACGAGGCTCGCCTGCGCTCCTATTCCTTACTTGCCGAGGCCATGAGCCTGGGCGCAGAGGCAGGGAACGCAGCCAACGCGACGCGGCAAGCAGCCTGACCGCCTCTCCACAGCTTCTCGCTCCGCCTTTTACCGCAAAGCCGCCATGGAAGCTGGATAATAGACCGTGGGCCCGCCATCATCGTTGGCGCACACAGCATGCCATGGTACGGTAACGACCGAGCCTCGCTTCTTTGCCGGTGCATGACTCGCAGTTCTGAGGTTTCCATATGTTGACTCCCGCGCAGTCCTGCGTGATTGTGGTGCCCTGTTTCAACGAAGAAAAGCGTTTGCAAACCGAACGCTTCGCCCGTTTCGCGGAAAGCATGCCGCAGACCCATCTGCTCTTTGTAAACGATGGCAGCACGGATGGCACTCTGGCCATTCTTCAGGACCTCAAAGCCAGGCACCCCGGCAACATCGACGTCCTTGACCAGCCACGTAACACCGGCAAGGCCGAAGCCGTGCGCCATGGTTTGTTGCATGGCCTGGCCCAGATCAACGCCGTCTACGTTGGTTTTTGGGATGCCGACTTGGCGACGCCGCTCGAAGCCATCCTCAACATGGAGCACATCCTCGACGAAAACGCCCATGTACAGATGGTCTTCGGCGCGCGCGTCCGGCTTCTCGGGCGGTCCATCCATCGCAAAGCCACACGGCACTACCTAGGGCGCATCTTCGCCTCCGCCGTGTCCACCATGCTGCGGCTGCCTATCTACGACACCCAATGCGGCGCGAAACTCTTCCGCATCACTCCGGACCTGCACGAACTCTTCGACCAACCTTTCATGTCCAAGTGGATCTTCGATGTCGAAATCCTTGCCCGCTTCCTTCGCCTGCACCGCAAAGATCCCGGCTACGCCGCCGGCGCCATCTACGAACTGCCGCTGAACAGCTGGGAGGATGTCGCCGGCTCCCGGCTGAAATCCTCTGACTTTCTCCGCGCGAGCCTGGACCTTATTCACATCCGCAACACGTATCTCCGCTAACTTCATCGCTTTTCATTGTCATCGGCAGAGGGAATCTGCCTTTACATGAGCAAACCTGCTGCCCGTCCTAAAAAGCAGAGCCGTCCGGCAGCAACAAGCGTTGCGGCCGGACGGCTGGTTGAACCTCGTGAAACACAGCTCAGTAAGGATGAATCTGCACAATCGTCACCTTATCGGTTACTGTGAGCGGAACATTCGTTGCGGATCCGGTGACAGCCGTGGTCGTGGCATTGCCTGTCGCGTCAAAGCTGGTGATCTGCTTGGCCACGTTCGACACGCCCAACTCCAGCGTCACATTTTCCGGCGTCACCGCTACGGCCGTTCCCGTTGCTTCATTGAACCCGCTCTCTTCCAGCCACAACACCAACCAGAATGTGCCGTCGCGCTTTTGCAGAAGGGTGTGATTCACAAAGCTGTCCGCGCCGGCAAGGGTATATTGCAGCTTCGTCGTGGTGAAAGCTGAGCCCTTGTCGTTCAGCACGGCGGTCATGTTCTTTACGGCTGTGAACGCCGGTTTTTCGGAGAAGTCATTGTTCAGCAGACCGTAATCCGTATCGTTCGGCCATTCATCCACGAGCTCATAGAGAAACGTACGCTTGATGCCCTTGTTGAACGCAAGCAACAGGGTACGCGGAATGTATGCAGCTTCTACCGCTTCGCTGACCTGGTAGGGTGCCGGTGTCGGTCCCGAAACATAGCCGGTTTCCGTAACCATGACCGGCGTATTCGGTGCATCCGTATGTGCTTGGTCCATCCAGTAGGCAAAGCTGCCATAAGGGTTCCCCTGCGCATCCGCGCCGCCCCAACCTCCCGTACCAGGAGCACGCCCTGCGAAGTAAATGTGGAGGTTGTTGTAGTTGATCTCAGGAGCAATATTGCCTGCCGCCGCATAGGCCTCTGCCCGTGTGAAGGAAGGTCCCACCACCGGCTTGCCGGTAATCTGTTCCGCGCCGTCCAGGCTTTGCAACTCGCCCACCGCTGCATTCACCTGTGCCTGTAGTGTGCTGCCCGCCGTTGGATCGCCATCCGCCTCGTTTGTATCTTCAAAGGCATCCACATCGCCCAGTGCATTTGAATACGCCGTCAACTGTTGGGACGTCTCCGACATATTCAGCGGTACCAGGCACGTGCAGCCGATCCCCGCAGCAGCCAGCGCCCGATGGTATCCATACAGCGGGTACGTCGGATCGAGCGTGAAGATCCCGTCGCGAATGTGCCGTACCCCCATTTTTTGCAAGGCATTCAAGACACCTGACCAATTGCCATAGGCGGTGTTGAAGTAACTCAGGTGTGTCACCACGCCGATGGAATCAACAAAGGTGTCCGCCTGCAATGCCTGCTCGCCCGCGGACACATCCGCAACCGCCAGGGGTTCCGTGGGGGATGTGGACGGAAGAAATGCTGATGCTCCCGCGTACGAAGCACTCATCACGTGCGAGCCAACCGTAAGTCCGCCAGCGGTCAATGTGGCAGTGCCCGTACCGTCCAACGCCGCCGAACCAATCACCGTCGAACCATTGAAAAAGGTCACCGTGCCCGTCGGTACGCCGCCACCGCTAGTCACCTGGGTCGTTAGGACCGCTGTGCCCATGGCCGTACCCGAAACTGCACGCAATGAACTTTGCGTCAAAGCCGCTAAGCTCCACGAAACCGCCGTGCTGGCCGCCGTGCCACAGTCCGTTTGCTGCAACGCACTCGCATCCCCGTTTAAACGTCCAAGGCAAAGATTGCTGTTTAAGGAGAGCAGCTGGAAGGTGGAGCCGGTCTGGTAAAACCGCCACATCTGGTTCAAGTGGTTGCCGCCATCGCACTGCCACTGAATCACCACCGCCCCGGAGCCCGTGGATGCACCTCGCACATCCAGGCACAAACCGCTGTTGGAAGCGACAACGTTATACCCCGTACCGGCAGAACCGCTCACCGGCACCAGCGTCCAGGTCTGCGACGGTGTGCCGTTGCACTGGAACGATTGAATTACGGCATTGCCGGCATTGCTGCCGCCCGAAACATCCATGCAGGACGTGGGGCTGGCTGCTGAGGTAATGCTGTACGGTCCGCCCCCTAAACTCTGGTTGGGCGCTCCTGAGATTTGAGCCGAAGTCGAGCTTTGAGTTAGAGCGGTTAGGATCCAAGAAATCACCATGCCGCCCGTCGTTCCGCAATCTGTTTGTTGCAGTGCATTCCCATCACCGTTTAACCGTCCAAGGCAAAGATTACTGTTCACCGAAAGTAGACGGAATGTGGAGCCGGTCGAGTACAAGCGCCACACCTGATTTATGTGATTGCCGCCCATGCACTGCCATTGGATAACTACCGCGCCCGAGCTCGTGGACGCACCCCGCACATCCAGGCACAAACCGCTGTTGGACGCCACGACGTTGTACCCAGTACCGGCGGAACCATTCACCGGCACCAACGTCCAGGTTTGCGCTGCGGTCCCGTTGCAACGGTACGACTGAATCACAGTGTTGCCCGCCGTGCTGCCGTTGGAAACATCCATGCACGACGTCGGGCTGGCAGCAGAAGTAATGCTGTATGGTCCACTCGTTAAACTTTGGTTAGGCGTACCTGAAATTTGAGCCGAAAGAAGATTGCCCGTAAAAGCAAGCCAGAAAAAGGTGAGCAGGGCGTAACAGCGCACAGAGCCAGAAAACATCGATCATCCTTATCGAAGCGAGGGTGGAAGAAAAGTTTTGGCGTTCTCAGGTTTCGTGCATCGACCTCGATTGCTACGGCGAGGCTTACAACCAATTCCTAAAAATCGTCATCTGTGAGCAAACATTAATGTGCGGAACCAGCGGACACACTCCTACAAAGGCGCGGCTCGCGGCGCTTCCGGGCCACCATTCATCACCGGCGCGTCAGCGCGGCAGCAGTTGGGCGTAGCCTGAACCCCTTCAGTAATGCCCCGTAACGTGACGATGGGGGTATCTCGACCTGGCCGGTCCATCATTCCCGGTATCCTGGGTGAGCATCACGTACCGGAGGGAGCACGCCTATCGTCGGCAGCGGTGTCCTCGGCAAAGTTCGTCGGCCAAACAGGCTTGGCGCGATGAGCGGCGCAGCGCTGCTCACCGCTGTCTGCCTCGTACCCGTGCTCGTGCGCCAGTCTTTCTCAAGTTCGCGCACGACCTGGTCGCATGCCACGCCCGGGCAGCCGACAGCCAACAGCGGCGCCGCTTCCTTACACCCGGAACAAGCCTCGTCCGCCGCGGCGTTCGTCGATTCCGTGGGCGTGCAAACCCACATGAGCTACGGCGATACGCCCTACAGCAACTGGCCGCGTGTGCTGGCGGCCATCGAAACCCTCGGGGTGCATCACATCCGTGACGGCCTGCCCGCGGAACCAGATCTTATAAACCATCATCGTGACCTGGGCGCCGCCGGCATCGGTTGTACCTGCGGTTTCGGGGTCGACCGGCCCCTCACCCCAGACTCCATCGTGCAGAACGCGCGCCTTACCACTGATGTGGAAGCTCTCGAAGCTGCCAACGAGTGCGATTCCGGCACCAACTGCGGCGGCGGCGGCCAGGCCGGCGTCGCACACGTGAAAGCTCTCCTGCCCATCCTCACCGAAGCCGGCAAGCGCTTGAAAGTTCCCGTCATCGGTCCATCGTTTATAAGGGCCGAAGGCTACGCCGCCGCCGGCAATCTCGCGCCGTCCATCGCCGAAAATAATCTGCACATCTATTTCGGCGGCCGTTACCCCGGCACCCCCGGTTGGGGCGGCGGCAATGCCCAGGGTCACCGCTACGGCAGCATCGCCTGGTGGCTGGACCAGGCCAACGGAAACACCCCAGGGCTGCCTTCGGTTATTACCGAAACCGGCTACGTCGCCTTTCCGGTCCCGCACCACGACGGCCACATCCCTGAGTCCATCGAAGCCGCCTACCTCCCCCGCGTGCTTCTGCTCGCCTGGAATCAAGGCATTCATCACACCTTTTTGTACGAGCTGCTCGACGAGTTCCCCGACACCGGCTACGGTCTGCTCCGTCACGACCTGACCGAAAAACCAGCATTCACTGCAATAAAAAATCTGCTGGCGCTGCTCAAAGACACCCATCCCCTCGCCTCACCCGGACGGCTCAACTTTGCCCTCACCCAGGCCGGTCCAGGAGCCCCTTCTGCAGCGCCCATGCACCTGTTGCTGCAAAAGGGAGACGGCTCCTTCTACCTGATCCTCTGGCTCGAACAAAGCGGCTACGACGCCGAACACAACGTCTTTACCCCCGTGCCGCCCCAGCCGGTGCAAGTCGCCCTCGACCGCAGCACTCGCCTCGCTGACATCTCCACCTTCGACAACAAGGGCAGCCTGCAGACCCAGCCCGCCAACGGCACGGTCCCCACAACGCTCAGCATTACCGACTACCTGACCGTCCTCCACATCGTTCCCAATGCAACGGCACCCATAAAGTCACATTGAACCGGTTGATTTCCCTTGTTTGTCATTCCCAAAAGGGATCTGCGTTTGCTCTTGTTTGTCATCCCGCAGCGCAGTTAAGGGATCTGCTTTGCCCCTGCCGTTACCTTTCTTTCTGTCATTCCCGCAGAGACCCTGCTGTTCCAAATGGATGCACGCCCACCCATCGGGTCCCACGGTAGCGGTACGCTATACTCACACGACCCTTCAGGAGTTTTGCTTGCTCTCGCACCGTGCCACGTCCACTCGCGATGGGGCCCTCGCGCCCAACACCCCGGCCGATGTCACCTCGACCCCGGCCCTGCGCTGGTTCGCCGCTGTCTTTGCGCTTTTCAGTCTGGCGATCCTCTTCCTCTCCCGCGCCCGCCCCATCGAAACCTGGGACGAAAGCCGCAACATCAATAATGCCCTCGAAATGTCGATCAGCGGTCATTGGCTCGTGCCCATGTTCGCCTGGGCGCCCGATCACTGGAACACAAAGCCGCCACTGCTCATCTGCCTTCAGGCCGCCTTGCTGCGCCTCGGGCTGCCGCCGTTTTCGGCCCTCCGCTTACCCGCCGAACTCGCCGCTCTGGCTACGGTCCTACTGATCTTCTGGTTCTGTTTCCGCGTGCTCCATCGCCCCTTCGCTGGGGTGATCGCCGGCATGCTGCTGATGAGCTCCGTCATGTTCTTCGGCCTGCACGTCGGCATCAGCGGCGATTACGACGCGCTGCTTTCACTTCTGCTCACCACCTCCGCCCTCGCCTTCTGGACCTACGTGCAGGACGGCAATATGCGCGGCCTGCTCCTCGCCGGCCTCACCCTCAGCCTCGCCATCCTCACCAAAGGCGTCGCGGCGCTGCTGTTTCTCCCCGGCCTGCTGGTCTTTGTCTTCGTCAGCGGCAAAGCCAAACGCACCCTCGCCGATTGGCGGCTCTGGGCCGTCCTCCTCGGTGCCTTCGCGCTCGCAGGCTGCTATTACGTCGCTCGCGATCGCCTCTTCGACCCTGGCTACCTGCAAAGCGTCTTCGACAACGAACTCTCCGGCCGTTACAGCAAAACCAACGAGGGACATCACCGCACCTGGGCCCTCTACCTGCTCGAACTCATCGCCAAGAACGAGCCCGGCACCCTCCTGCTCCCTTTCGGCTTTCTTCTACTCCGTCGGGCCAGTACCGCCGACAGCATGGACGCCCTTCGCGTTCGATCCTTTGCTCTGCAATGCGTGGTCGTTCCCGCAGTTTTTCTGCTGATCCTTTCCACTTCAGCCACAAAGATCAGCTACTACTGCGCCCCCGCCCTGCCTCAACTGGCAATCCTCTCCGGTCTCGGGGCCGACTGGGCCCTTCGCGCCTACGCCGCACGAAATCTCCACCAAAGTTCCCAGCGAACCACCCGGGTACCCCGTCTCCGCACCGCCCTGCTCGCCTTCCTGACGCTCACCATGATCATGCCCCTTTTGCTGATCATCCGGCGCAACCACCTGCCCGCCGAACAGTCCGCGTACGGTCCAGCCCTGCTGACCCTGCAGCACGCCGGCCTCCACGGCCCCATCCAGATCATCGATAACGGGGTCGACAACAGCGCCAACTTCCAGTTCTACAGCCCAACGGCCCTCTTCTTCGCGACCGAAGCGCAACGGCACGGTCTGCCCACTGGCCTGCAGGGCCCAAGCGGCTCCGTTCCTCCCAACACCTGGCTGCTCACCTGCGACGCCGTCGCCCTGCTCTGGCTGCAACAAACGCATCTTCTGCACAACCCGCAACCCATCGCGGACGGCTGTACCTACGGCCGCAGCTAGCTCGTAGCAGGCTCTCGGTCGTGTCAGGATGACGTACCCGCACCGCCGCCAAAGTCAGTGCGGTTCGCCTACTGACTGGAGGGAAAAGGCTTGTTATCCCGTAGCGCAGCGTAAGGATCTGCTTTCCTTTGGGTGTTGCGGCAGACACACTGGAACGGTCCTACACTGCGCGACGACAAGCTCCGAAGCATGACGTACACCGTTGGACCATCTCCACTCTTTCAGACCCAAAACTTAATCAGCCTAACAAACCGACCGAAATACTACGCAGGCGCGTTCCAGTGAACGACGCTCTGCAATCGGCGGATAAGTCATAGCCTTCTTACTCGGCACGCGTCCCATGCGGCACCAACGCCTCGCCTCCCGCGTCCACCCCGCGCAGGGCCGACCGGCGAATCTCATGATGCACAAACAACGGCCGCTGCTTGCTTTCGTTGTAGATGCGCCCGATATACTCCCCCAAAATGCCCAGGCAAAGCATCTGCACGCCGGCCATGAACAGCATGCCCACAAAGCTGATCGCCCAGCCGCGCACCCACGAGTGCGTCAGCAGGCGCACCCCGAGCGTGTACAAAATACCCAAAAACGCCACAAAGGCCGACACGAAACCCAGAATCGTCACAAAGCGAAGCGGTACCGTCGAAAAACTCACAATCCCGTCGACCGCCAATGCCAACATCTTCTTCAGCGGATATTTCGTCTCTCCCGCAAATCGTTCGGCCCGTTGATACTTCAGCCCAATCTGCCGAAAGCCAATCCAGCTCCACATCGCCCGCAGCAAACGATGCCGCTCCGGCATGCGCTGAAACACCTCCAACACCGCGCGATCGATCAGCCGAAAATCTCCCGTGTCCAGTGGGATCTCCACATCGGAAAGGGAATTGATCGCCCGATAAAATAGCTTGGCCGTCCACAGCTTGAAGGCCGTCTCCCCTTGGCGCGAATCGCGCACCCCATAAACCACCTGGTAGCCCGAACGCCACAACGCGATCATCTCCGGAATCAGCTCCGGCGGGTCCTGCAAATCAGAATCGATGATCACCACAGCCTGTCCCAACGCCGCCGAAAGCCCCGCCGTGACCGCTGGTTGGTGTCCAAAGTTCCGCGAAAGCTGCATCACCACCGCGTGCGAGTCCGCTTCCTGCAGTGTGTACAGAATCTCCGCCGTCCGGTCGCGCGAACCGTCGTCCACGTACACAATCTCGTAGCTCTCACCGAGGTTGCGCAACACGGTTGTTAACCGTTCATGGCACGCGTGAATGCCATCCTCCTCGTTATAACAAGGAACGACGACACTTACCGTTGGGGATGTCGCACTCACATGATTTCCATTTCCTGGCCTGACCTTCATCGCATCCATCGCATCCACCCCTGCAGGACCGCACCCATGCCAGGTTTCCACCCGCATCCGGCCCCGGCTTTCGCTTCAATCCACACGCCGAAATGCCTCCAGATCACCGTCATGCCCCGCCGGCACGTAATGCCGCCACTCGCGCTGGAACGCCGGCGCCTTCATGAACCAGGCAAGCAGATCCGGGTAATGTTCCCGTTCCAACGCGTCCGCAAGCTCTGGTCCCCGTTGGTCGATAACCACCATTGCCGGCTGCCAGCTTGCAAGATCTTCGGCAGTCGCCTGGCGCTGAAATGCCGCCAACGCTTCACTCCCCCCGCTTGAGATCGGGTCTACCCCGGCACGCTGAGGGTCCTGGCTGCGAATAATGGCCGGTAGCAGCCAAAAATGTACAAACCGCTGCCCCAGCACCTTGCCCTGCTCCGGCACAATCGGCATCTCCCATGGCTCGGTGGAGATGTACCCCACCGCAGTTCCGCTCGGGTACGCCGCGAACAGGCGATTAAGTGTCATCTTCTTTACATTCACATACCCGGCTCTCTGCCCAAAACGCATCTCGTACGCGCAGGTCAACCCAACGACCAGCAGCGCCGCGAGCCATTCCCGCGAGCCCCATACGACCACCGGGACGCGCATCGGACGGCCCTGAAATGCCTCCACCGCCAGGACAACCAGCAGTAGCAACGTAAACAAAGCCGCGGGAATTAGCTGGTAGCTCCACCCCTTGTGCTGCTGCACATAGGCCAACGAACTCGCGGCAACCGCAGCGGTGAGCACAGCCCCGAAGTCGCCCAGTGGCATACCCAGCAGCGTACCCAGCAGCATCCTGCTGCGCCGCCTCCACTGCACCGCAATGCACAGCAGCAGCACCGCGACGACAAGCAAGAAGGTCGCCTTCCGTATCACCTGGCTATAGGGCACATTGAAACCCCAATACGCTTGCCGCATCATGGGCACAACCAGACTGAAGTAGGTCTTGCCCCATATCAGATTCGCGGCAAAATACGCTACTCCGCACAAAACCAGACTCACGATTGTCGGTCGCAGCAAATTCCGCCACTGGCGCGTGCGCCACAGCAGCAGAGCTTCGACAAAAAAGATGACTAGCACATGCTGCGGCTTCAACGCGACGCCAACCGCGGCGGCAACCCCGAGAAGCGCTCCCTGCGCCCCGCCGAGGGTCTCTTCCCCCATCCTTCCGGCGGCAGCGATCAGATAGGGCAGAAGCAGCAGCACCAGAAAGTGCTCACGCTGCCCCAGCGAGTCCACGCCGATCAGCAGAAATTCAATGGCAATTTGCGCACACATCAGCAGCCACAGCAGAAAACCCGTCACATGCAGCAGACGCCGCAACAAATAAGCTGTCCAAACAAGGCTGCCGGCAGCCACGAGATCGAACAGGACGCGGAACCCATTCAGATAGCCCATGTGCAACAAACGGCCCACCAGCACCGGTACGAGATGAAACCACACAGCAAACGGGGGATTTGTTTCAATCAGCTTCGGCCCGTTCAGCACAACACCGTCCAGAACCAGATTCGCCGCATACAAAAGCCAAGCCTGGTCATGGCCCACATGGCGCAAGAAGATTCGCGTAAGGCCTATCGCAAGAAGTAGCCCGAGCGTGATGGCGCAGAACACCGAAATCCTTGCACGCTTCATGCTGTTCCTTGCTTCCTTAATCTTCGGGAGGAGTCGATTTTCGGCCCGGCGATACGCTCGAGTATAAAGGACATACATTGCGCTTTCTCGTATCTTTGTGTACATCGCGAGCAGGTGCGTCCCGTTTTGGGAATCGGCTGGCCGACTCACGCATACTTGGCGTTGCACGCCTTCGCTGCACTGCTATACTCGCGTGCAGGTTAGGCTGTCTTGGCACATTCTGAATCCATCGCGAAATCATTGCCGAGGTCGCTCAAACGAACACTTCGCGCGCACCGACCCCTTGTTGCCCTCATCGCCGTCACGGTGCTGCTCATGTTTACGCCCGGTGCCCGGCTGCTGATCGTTCTGTTTCCGTTGGGCTGCTTTTATATCGGTATCCAGGCCCTCCGCAAACATAATGGCGTCTTCGTTCCCCTCGTTCTCTGGACACTTTTCCTGACGCCCTTTCTCCGGCGCGTTGTCGAATACGAGGGCAAAATCACGGGAACCAGCATCCTTGCTGTTCCCTTTGTTCTTTTAGTCTGTCCTTTTGTGATCGTTCTCTCACGCTGGACAAGTGTGTTCAACCGCCGCACGGCGCCCTTCGTCTACGCTGTCGTGGCCATTCTCTACGGCACCTTCATCGGTTTGGTCCACTTCGCCTTTTCCGGCATCGCCGGCGCGTTGCCTTTTTGGTTGCTCCCCGTCGCCTTCGGCTGCTATCTCCTCATCGGCAACGAGACGTTCAGCTCGGTGTACCGTGGTTTTGAATCCGCCATGATCGGGGCGACCATCTTTTCCGGCCTCTATGGCGTCCTGCAGTGGTACTTGGTGCCGCCCTGGGATGCCGCCTGGATGGAAAAAGCGGAGATGAACTCCATCGGCAAACCCGAAATGATGGGCCTGCGGGTTTTCAGTACCTTGAATTCACCGCAAATTGCCGGCACTTTTCTGCTAGTCGGTATCCTCTTGGCCTGGCGATCCAAGAGCCCCTGGAAATATCCCGCCATCATCGCCGGCATGGCCTCGCTGCTGCTGGCCTCCGCGCGTTCGTCCTGGGTCGGCTTTCTAGCCGCCCTTGCATTTCTTGCTATCAAATCAACGCTTAAAGAACGCCTTCGTACTCTCGCGGTCGCTGTGGGATGCTTCATGCTAATCCTCTTCGCGTTGCACTATCCGGATACCGGTGAAGGCCTCACTGTCCGCTTCAGCAGCTTGACCGATGTAAAGAACGACGAAAGCGCGCAGGACCGCTCTGAAATCTATCAAAGGGTCGGCAAGTCGTTCCTTTCTTCGCCTTTTGGTATCGGACTCGGCGTCGACGACGGCATGGCCGACGCCGAACATGACAGCAGCATCGTGGGAACCCTGCTCAGCCTTGGCGCGCCGGGCGCGCTTATCTTCTTCGGCGACCTACTCTGTATCGCTTTTGTGCTGCTTCCACCCAAATCCGGCAAACAGCAGCCCGAGTTGCTTAGCTTGCAGACCTGTCTGGTGGCGCTTTTGATCGAGATTCCCGTGAACAATGTGATCGCCGGTCAGGTAGCCGTTCTGACGTGGGGCGTCATCGGTCTTGGGTTCGCTTCTTTGGCGGAGGGGAAGAAGAAGGCCGTCCAGATACGCGATGCCCGCTTTTCGGCAAAACAATTCGCGGCGGAGACTGCCTTTCCGGCATATGCCCGTGTCGATGCATCGTCCATGCAGACCGCAGTCCAAAGGCCGTCACGCGAATATGCAACAAATCCGGGGCTGATGGAAAGCGATATCCTAAGCTCGCTCCGTTAGACTCCTGCGCCCTTCTCGCGGAACGCTACCGAGTTCGGATCCGCAAATTTGATAGATCGCCTTAATCCAACATCTTGCGCTCTGGTCAAGATGCCGCCCTATTGTGATCGCTCACTCACCCTCGAACGACTCACCTCCCCGTACAGGCCAGTCGTCCCGCAAACGGCGTATCAACACGGCAAGGGTTACCGGAAGGAACCTACCTATGCTGCTGGGAGTAACTTGTTCAAGGCTGAAGCACGTACCTAGCGGATTAACATGGTCCAGTCAGACCAAGCCACGGGAGCCACAGGCGATGTCTTCTTCGTAGTTAACCCGTAGATTGACAGCCTTGTCGGATGTCATTCTGAGCGAAGCGAAGAATGACCGGTGTCTTCAGAGGCATCACGCGATCTACGCCAACATAGAAATTTGTTCGCTCAGGGACGAGCGACGTGAAGTTATGCATGGTCCCTGGTTGGTTCTACGCGCGGTGGATACATACCACCAAGCGCAACATCGCCTACCTGAGCGGACCACCCTTCGCTGCTTAAACCAAACTCTCTAAGCACGCTTGCTACGATTTAGGATGAATCCTTGCAACAGACCCCCGGCCGCCAAGATCTGCTTCTCAGCGAAGACAATGTCCTGCTTCGTCGTCTTGCCGGCCTGCACCACGACCAGCACTCCATCCACGTAGGACAGAACATCGAGCGTCCGCATGCCTCGCCGCAGAGGCGGACAGTCGATCAGCAGCAAGTCGACGTCGGCCAGCATTTCCTTCAGGGCTTTGCGCCGATACAGGGTAACGCCGGTTTGCGCCGATCCCCCATTTTCTGGGTAGGCGACCGGCTCGACCGTCTTCTTTTCGGCCATGCGTGCCGCGTAATTGCTGGCCTGATCGTAGATCACATCCAAAGCCACGGAACGGATCCGGCGTGGTGAATGCTCGCCGAGCGCACCGACTAACTCCTGCGTCATAAAGCTCACCCCCTCTTTGGGGTTGGTGGAGGTGAGCGCTAAACAAATGCCTCTGCCCGGGTGCATGTCCGCAAGAGCTGCAATTTGATAAAGAATTTCGTCGTACTGTTGTTGGGCCTTAACTGGCCGGAAGCCTAACATCGTTTCCTTTCCACTCCGGGCCCGTTTCGTTGCTTCTGAATCAGTTTGTTCTTCAAGTGCATACGCGGTTTTCAAGCCATCTGCTCTGGACGCCGAAGCCCCTTGTGCACAGGCACACTGGCTAAGGTTGGATACCGCGTCAGCAATTCCAGATCACGCGGTGAGCTTACCGTGCTGCGACTGTTATGCGCAAAGAACACACCAACCAGTCCCAGAAACAGGCCGGTTGCGATTGTGAGAATGATGTCGGTCACCGGTTTCGGGCTGACCGGGTGAGCCGAAAAGCTGGGTCGCTGCGCAACGGCCACATCGAGCAACTGGTTTTCGTCCATCACTTCGGCCATGCTAGCCTCATCCCGCTTCTGCACGTTCAGTTGATAGCCCTGTTCCGCTTGTGCCACCCTGTGCTGCAGATCGTTGTAAGTCTCCGCGTCCCGCTCCGTCATATGCAGCTGATCCTGCAGGCCTTGTAGCTGCTGGCTCAATTCGCGATTACGCCCTTCGAGAGCTGCCACCTTGGCCCGGTTCTCACTGAGGTCCTGCTGCGCTGACTGGTAGATCGGGTTCACATCCGTGCTGGTTTCCGCGGACAGGTAGTTCTTTCCATCTTGTAATGCTTTCTGTACCCCAATGATCTGTTGATCGATTTGCTGCACCAAACGGTCGTCGGGTCTGTACTTCGTCAGCAGCTCCGTCCGGCGCAGCGAAAGCTCATTCAACTTCGTATGCAGCTGATCGATAGACCCCGTATCCGGAATGTTGGTGATGTGGGTGTCCAGCCGCGAGGGCATGGTTTTGATCTCCGCCTGATCGCCCGCCATCTTTTGGCGGCTAAAGGCGACTTCCGCGTTGCTGGTTTGTAAGGCGGTTGTCGTCGCCAGGATTTCCTTCTGCAGCAAATCCTCCTGATCCGTTACAGAAACCATGCCGAACTTCTGCTGAAAGCTGGACAGCTGGCTTTGTGCATCCTGCCATTGTTTGCGATACTGCTCGGATTGCTGCGTGAACATCTGGGACAACCCAGCCGGCGAGCTTAGCTGCCGTTTCTTCGACAGGAACGCCGCCAATAGCTTGTTCAACACCTGCGTCGATTCGTACGGATTCCGCGTCGTCAGCTGCGCATTTAGCAGGTAAGACTTGCGCACCGGCGCCACGACCAACTCCTTCTGCAAGGTGCCGACTCCCTTTTCGTGCAAGGAAATCGCATCTTCACTACGCTGCGTGAGCGGTACCGATCCCCAGCCTGGGTCGACGACTTCGTCAAGTACATCGCGGCTCTGTAGCACCTCGGCTTGTGAATTGAGTTCTTCTTCTGTTACCTCAGGCAAGGCGGCGGGAGACTCAGCCCGCCCCGGGGTGATGACCGACGCGCCACGGGTATTCGTCACCAGCAGTTCCATCGTTGACGCGTATTTCTTGTGGCTGACGAGCAGGTAGGCAACTCCCAAAGCCAGGACAAACAGGAAAATCGAGAAGAAAACCGCAAGGTGCTGAGTCAAGATCTCAAACAGCGCTCCAAGAGAGAGCTCCGGTTCTTCCGGAGTTTCCTGGTACACAGGCGAAGGGACTGGGCGGCGGAGCACCTCAAAATCGTGTCGCTGGTTCAGTTCCGTTGATGTCGCCATGCCATCTCCCCATCCAGTACGCATTTTGCACTGGAAGTCTAGTCTAAATGTGCGGCCCACTTTTTGCGGTCATCTTTGGTAATCCATTCATTTGTTCACCCTTAGCAGTTCCAATTTGGAACGATGAAGTCCGATGGAACCGATTTAGAACTATCGTAAAGGTCTCGTCACAAACCGTAACCGATCCGCCGCCAAGGCGCGTCCCTCTTCCAGCACGTTCACCGCAACAGCACACCGGCCCGACTACACTGAATGAAATGATCTTTGACTACGACGCTCTGATCGTTGGCGCGGGACCTGCCGGTTGTGCTGCTGCCTTTGACCTTGCGCGTGCCGGTCGTCGCGTGCTGCTGCTCGAGAGACGCGACTTCCCCCGGCACAAAGCCTGCGCCTGTGGTCTCACCCGCAAAACCCTCAAAGCGCTCCGGTACCCTGTGGATGCCGTTCTCGAACGTGCCTGTCGTGATGTCGTTCTACAAGAAGCCGGCCCGGCGTTTTTTGCCGGCCGTCGCACCGCCGCGAAGGACTGCGAGGTGCGCGTCCACCTGCGCTCGCCCTTTTGCGCCATGGCCGTTCGCGCCCGTTTCGACTCATTCTGCCTAGACCAAACGCTCGGGCAGGGCGCGACGCTGTTGAAGATTGAAACCATCACCGCACTTCGTGAACTGCCGACACACCTCGAACTCCTCGTCACCCTGCCCGGCGGTGAGCGACAGACCTTCCGGGCCCCCAGCCTGATCGGCGCGGACGGCTCCAACGGCCAAACGCGCCGCCTCGCCACAGGCCTCCTTCGCCATACCGATGAAACCCTGAACCAAATTCTCAACCAAAGCGCAGATCCAAGCCTCGACCGTAACGCCACAGCCGCGCAGCTACCGCCGGAGCCCGCCTGGTATGCGCGCGGGTTCGCGCTGGAAGCCACCGTTCCCTACACCCTCCTGCCCGGTCGCTTGCCGGCGGGGGATGCCCCTCATGATCTCGTCTTCGATTTTTCGCCCATCGCCGGCGGTTACGGCTGGTTATTTCCCAAGGGCGACCACATCAATATCGGCGTCGGCGGCTTTGTGCCGCAAACAGCCGGCGTCGGTGCAAACACCTCGGCGGCGGAAGACACCACAATGCAGTACGAAGCCGTCACCCGGACGCTGCTCGCGGACTACCTGCGTGCGAAGCTCGGCGTGGCGCTCACGGCCGAGGCCGCAATCCACGTTTCCGGTCAGCACCTCGGTCTGGGTGGCCACGCGTACGTGCCGGCCGGCCGCGTCCTCCTCACTGGAGACGCCGCCGGCTTGGTCGATCCGCTCACCGGGGAGGGCATCCATTCTGCGCTCGTGAGCGGGCAAGCCGCGGCAGCTGCCATTCTGGAGATCCTGCCCGCCAGTGCAGGCGCCCAGGTGGCCTCCCCACTGAACGCCGGGGAGAGCGCCCGACTGGCAGCGGCCTATGCACGCTACCTGCGCCCCCTGCAGGAAACTTTGGCATTTTCTCATCGGGCGGCTCGCTCGTTTTACCGTGAACCCGCGCGCGGCTTCAAGATCATGCGTAACCCCCTGCTACGCGGACTCGTGCTGAAGACCTACGCCGATGGTCTACCCACCACCAAGCTGCTGAGCAGTCTTGCCCGTCGCGTGGCTTGATCTGGCCGATCCCGTCTCTTTCTTTCACATGATCTTCCACGTCATCGCGCATGGATCTACCGGTATGCCCGGCATGCGATTCCTAGCCCATGCTGACATGGCGGTATGCATCCTGTTTCTCATACAGGTGTTCGCGACCCTGGCCATGTTCGGCCTGATCTGGTTTGTGCAATTGGTGCACTATCCGCTTTTCCTGGTCATCCCTGAATCCGCCTTTCTCGCCTACGAAACCAACCACGCGACCCGCACAGGCTGGATCGCTGCTCCGCTGATGACCGCCGAATTACTGAGCGCGCTGCTCCTCCTGCTGCCGTCGTTACGGCCGGCTTTCCTCTCCCGCAACGCCGCAAACCTCGGTGCGTCCCTCGTCGTTCTACTCTGGCTTTCCACTGGACTCATTCAGGTGCCGCTGCACAACCGGCTGCACCGGGAGTATCACCGTGCCACAATTGCCAGGCTGATCCACTCCAACTGGTTACGCACCCTGCTTTGGACAGCCCGCGCCGCGCTCATGCTCACCTGGATGAGCGCCCTGCTACGCTTCTGAATTCAACCACTTAGATCGCTCAGTGCAATGCAGCAGAGCGGCATCAGGCACCACGCGTTCCACCATTGCTGAACTGCGGCAGGTGCTCCACATCGCTTTCGGGCACCGCTTCCAGCGGCCCACCGGCCTTGATCCATGCCTTCAACCCACCCTGGATGACCTTGGTTTTGCAGTCTTCCTTCTCCAGCATCTTCGCCACCCGCACGCTGGTGGCATCGCGTGCGCAGGAGCAGTAAAGATAGATATCGCACTCCGGCGCCATAAACTCCCGCAGTGCCGCTACCTCTTCGCGAATCCGATTCGGTTCAACGCGAATGGAGTTCTTGATCCTCTGCATGCCGGGATCGTAATAGCCATGGGAACGCACGTCGGCGATCACCACTACCCGGTCGGGCGACCGCAGCTTCAAGCTTTCGTGCAGGTCGCCGGCTGGAATGCGTTGCACATCGCTGAACCGGGTGTCCCGCAGATAGCTCATCATTAGCCACAGCACGTAGAGGACCACAAGGACGCTCAGGGTGGCTGCCGTGACATGACCGGCACGGCCAAGCCAGCCAATGATGTCGCGCAGGAACGGCGCAAATATAAATCCCACAGCCGTCCATGCCGAGGTGTATAGAAGTACACCCGCACCATCCAGCAGCAAAAAGCGCTGCAGGGGCATGTTCAGGCTACCGGAAAGTGGCGCCGCCACGGTGGAAAGTCCTGGCACGAACTTGGCAAAGAGCAGCATCTTCGATCCACGTCGGTAGAACCGATTTGCCGAGCCGAAGATGCAGGTTTCCGGGTTCATGCTGATGCGGCAAATACCGGCAAGCAGCCACCAGCCTGTCCACCGGCCGCCGGTGTACAGCACCGTGTCCCCCAGAAGCGCCGCAAAGGCCGTGCACAGGATCAACCAGCCAAGGTTCAGCCCGCCACCATGGGCTGCTGCACCCGCCGCCAACAGGGCGACGGAAATCGGCAGCGGTAGGCCGCAGCACGATAGAAACACGATGCCTGCCGTCGCTGCGTACCCATGCTGCTCAACAGCGGCCAGCAAATTCATCGCGTACCGAACTCCCTAAACGCCGCCGCTCACTCGCGTCCGTTCTCCTCCTTGGATGCGGGCGGCGTAGGAACGATGTGGCCGGCCTTCCTTGCCGCTCCAAGTCCGCGGTCTCGTCCAGATATCGGAAGGTGTTCCAAAACGGGACACGGTTCTTTAAATCCTCACCACTTCGCTGCAACTTCTGGGTTAGCCTTGAGGAGCCCCCGCGTCCTTCCCGCCGCAAAGGGCCATCTGGAGGAATTTCGTGCGTAGCCGTACTTTGCTTTCCCTCTGCAGTCTTGCTTTTGCTTGCTCTTTTGCTCACGCCGATACCTTTCAGTTCTCGGCAACCGGTTCGGGCGTTTCCGCCGCTGGCACCATCACCGCCGTCCCCGGACAGACCGCGGGAACAGACGACATCACCGCCATCAGCGGTCAGGTAAACGGCGTAGCCATCGCCGGTCTCGTCCCCGGCTCCTATGACGCTGCGAACCCCAGCCATCAGAACTTCTTCTCGGTCGGCGCCTACAACTATGGCGCCATCTTTGACGATCTGCTGTACACCGCAACCAACGGCAGCGGTCTTCTCGACGAGTACGGCGTGGAGTTCACGCTGGCTGACGGCACCATGGCCAACCTGTATGACGAAGCAGGCGCGGCGTATTACCTCGACAACCATATCTACACGGCAGCCGACATCAACTACCCGGGCATGGCGGTCGATTCACTCGCCATCGCCCCTGCGCCGGAGCCTTCCAGCCTGCTCCTGCTCGGCACCGGCGCCTTGGCTGCGTTCGGCGTACTCCGGCGGCGCATCGGCACGACCGCTTGAAGGTGCTCTGATCTACTCGGTTCAACGTCGATTGAGCACTTCGGTATTGTTGGCTTTGGTGTAGGTGCGGGCTTCAGCTCGCACCTCAGATGTCAGAAAGGGCAGGGCTTCAGCCCTGGCCTCCGGGCGCTCACCGCAACATTTCGGGAAACCTCGCATCTTTATAAAGAGAGGTTTCCCTATGTCCAAGCGCACCGTGCTTCTGCTGGTCCTTACCACCGTGGCGTCCACGGCTGCGCCGGCATGGGCGCAGTCCGGCTACCCGCCTCAGCCCTCCCAGGGTGCACCGGCGGCAGGCACTCCCTCCTATCAGGGATCCTATGGGGGATCTCAGCTGCCCCCGCAGCAGCCCACCGGCACCTACCCGCTGAATGGGCAGGCACCGGGGTACGCGAGTCCAGCGACGGAGGCGTATCCACAGGGGAGCTACCCGCAACAGCAAGCGGCTCCGCAAGGGGGCTACCCACAACAAAGCTATCCGCAGCAGGAATACCCACAGTCTTATCCGCAAGGAGGCTATCCGGCACCGCAGCAGAGCTACCCCACACCGCGAGGGTATGACTCCAATGCCGCGCCGCAGCCGGCTCCCTCTGTGCCCTACGCGGGTGGAAGCTATGTAGCGCCGTATGTGTATCCCGCGCCGTACCCCGCCTACGGGTATGGCTATTCCTATGCCTATCCCGGCTACTATGGTTATCCTTACGGCGTCACCGTGGGATTGGGTTTCGGTGGCGGCTACTACCGGGGCGGCTACCTTTATCGCGGTGGTTATGGGTATCGCGGCGGATACGGTGGAATTGGTGGAATTGGTGGAGCGCGCGGATACACCGGTGGTGCTCGTCGCTTCAGTGGCGGCGGACTTCGCGGCGGTCGACGGTAGCTCCAAAGTTGTTGAAGCAGTCTGGACACTCAAGCATCGCCGGCCCGGACGTAGACACACCTTCTAAAAACTTGTCATCCCGTAGCGGAGCGGAGGATCTGTTTGCCTTGAAGTTCCACTTCAGGAGAAAGCAGATCCCTCCACTGCGCTGCGCAACGACAAATCTCGAGCCCGAACAGGGAACTCTAGCGCGACTCGGCCCGCGCCCGTTCGTCGCTCCAATCCGTGAGCCCAACAACAGCCGTTTCGACCAAGGCATTTACCTGGAAGACCTTGGCTGCCGTGGTATCCGCGAAGCCGAAAAGTTTTGGGATCGCGAGCGAAACGGCGGAAAACCCGCCGTCGAGCTGCCCGTGCACGCTGAACGGAATCACGCGCTTGACCCCAAGTTTGTAATCCGTGAGCAGGCTCTCGGTAAGTACCATCGCGGAGGTCGTCGCAGCAGCCAGCGCCGCCGGCCTGTTCCGCTTCCAGCACACCAGCGCCATTCCCGCGAAGAAGGCCGCGTGGCAGTAGTCGATGATGCCGTGCGTAGTGGGGCTGATGATCTTGGGCAGCTTGGCTTCGATCTGATGCAGGGCGAGTGTGGCAAGGGGCATGGAAGTCTCCGGGGCGGCGGAAAGGCACAGAAAGCCGCCATCCTTCACTCAGATGCCGAGCGCAACGAGGCCGTGCTGGATGCCGGGTGGTCTCGTCCGGATCCTTCCCCAAGTTTGCTTCGCACTCCCACAGGCCTGCCGCGCGGCTGCCCAGGCCACCGCAACATTTTGCTTCGATGGGCATCTAACCCTATAGAGGTTTTACAATGCCAAGGACCAAAGCAACCGCTCTTCTGCTTACCCTGGCGACTCTGTCCGTACCTGCTTTTGCGCAAGGCACGAACCCAGCCGTTCGGGATTCTTCTGCTGCACTCAACTACATTCAGGGCCAGGTCACCCTCGATGGCCAACCGGTTACGGCCGACCTCACCCGGTCGCCGCGGTCTCTGCACGCCGGCGATACGATCGCCACCGCTGCCGGTTCTGTAGATGTCGTACTCGCGCCCGGCACGCTGCTGCGCTTGGCCGGTGACACAGAGGCCGAGCTCGTCGCCGCAGACGGCAACCGCCTGGAGCTACGGCTCGACAGCGGCCGCGCCAACGTCGACGTGAACGGGATGCGCCCCAAGAGCCTGCTGCTCGTCGATCTGCCGCAGGGGCAGACGCAGCTGCTCAAGCCCGGGCTGTACACCTTCAACACCGAGACCCGGACCGTGCGCGTGTACAACGGCGAGGCCGATGCTTTCCCGGGCACCGATACGGATTCCGATGTGAAGCCGGTAAAGGTCAAGGAAAACCATGAGGTCATGCTTACTGGCGATCGCTTGCACGCGGCCGGCTTTGACCGCACGCTGAATGAAGATCTACTCCCCTGGAGCGGATCGCAGGAGGCCCAGGCTGCGATGGTCGATGGTGCCGTCACCAGTGGCTCTGCCCACCGCTTCACTTCGGTCGGTTATGGCGACGGCTACGGGCCTTACGCCTTCGGCGGCTACCCCTACGCCGGCTTTGGCCCGGGCTTTGGGTATCCGTATGGCTTGTATGGCTATCCGTATGGCTTTTACGGTGCACCGTTCGGCTTCGGCCTGGGCTTTGGCGGCGGATTCTACGGTCGCGGCTACGGCTACGGTCTTGGCCGGGGCTATGGCTATGGCGGTGGCGTGCGAAGCGGCTTCGGGTACGGCGGTGGCATCGGGGCCGCACGCGGTTTTGGTGGAGGCGGCAGCTTCCACGGTGGCGGCGGCGGACGTCGATAACTTTGGCACTCTGTGATGTAACAAAAAGGGGCATCGGTTTTCGATGCCCCCTTTCTTTTGTCCTGTGAACATAGCTTACCCCCGTAGTAAAACATGCACAAAGCAGAGCGGCGGATCGAAGCGCTTTTTCATCCAATTACTTGTGAAGAGCACGAACGTAGAGCTCAATGAAGCGCAGCGCAAGGATGGGGCCTATGCCGCCCAGGCGCAGCTGCTGGAAACCGATGCAGCCGTCCCGGAGGCCATGAAGGCCCTAGCGCGGAACAAGCGAGTGGCGGTGCGCCGGGCCGGCGCACCTGACACCCAGGGCAAGTGCATCGTCTACTGGATGCAGCGTGCCGAGCGCGGGCTTGATAACCCGGCACTCGATACCGCCGTCGAGCTCGGCAATGCCCTTGGCCTGCCGGTGGTCGCCTACTTCGCCGGCATCAGCAATTTTCCGCATGCCAATCTGCGCCATTACGCATTTTTAAATCAAGGTCTGGTCGATGTCGCCGAAGATTGCGCGGAGCGCGGTGTCGGCTTCGTCATGCGGCGCGCCCCCAACGAGGATCACGAGCGCTTTTTCGCCGATGTGCACGCCGCGGTGGTCATTGGTGATGAAAACCCCATGCGTGAGCCCGAGCGTTGGCGTGAGCGCCTCGCCGAGCGCCTGACGATCCCGTTTTGGACCGTCGATGCCGACGTGATCGTGCCATCCAAACTGCTCGAAAAGGCACAGTATTCCGGTGCCGTGGCGCGACCCCGCCTAAAGCGCATGATGCCCGACTTTCTCAAGCCCTACACCAATCCGAAGGCCGACAAATCCTGGAAGGCTCCCCGCGGCCTGCTTACGGACGATGTACACCAAGACATGACACGCGACTGGGGGAACTTCGATCGCAGCGTCAAGCCGGTCGAGGCATGGCACGGGGGCCGCAAGGAAGCCTGGCGGCGATTGCAGCTCTTCATCGACGCCAAACTCACCAAGTATGCCGACGACCGCAGCCATCCGGAGCGCGACGCCACGAGCCGGCTCTCACCCTACCTGCACTTCGGCCACATCGGCCCGCTCACGATCGTCTTGGCCCTGAATGCGGCCGTGGAGCAACGGCCGGAGCTCGCCGCCGCCCGCGACAGCTACTTCGATGAGGTCATCACCTGGCGCGAGCTGAGCGTCAACTTCTGCCGCTACCAACCCGATTACGACAACGTCGGTTGCGTCGACAACTGGGCGCGCGAAACCATCGAGAAGCACGACAAAGACGCACGCGAAACGTCCTACACGCTCGAACAGATGGAACGCGCCGAGACCCACGACGAGCTGTGGAACGCCGGCCAGACCCACATGGTGCGCCACGGCTGGATGCCCAACTACCTGCGCATGTATTGGGGCAAAAAGATCGTGGAATGGACCCCCGACGCGCCCACGGCCATGCAGCAGACGATCTACCTGAACGACAAATACTTCCTCGACGGCCGCGACCCGAACGGCTACGCCTCCATTGCCTGGGCGGTGCTGGGCAAGTTCGACCGCCCCTGGCCGGAACGGAAGATCTTCGGCAAACGCCGCTACATGAGCGGTGCCAGCGCGATGAAGAAGTTCGACGCCAAGGCCTACATCGCCGACACTGGCGCGCTGCCAAAATAGCGCTAACCCTCATCTCCGATCGTCATCTTGAGCGCAGCGAAGGACCTCAGTATTTTCTTTTGCCGTTGCCGTTGCCGTTGCTCTTGCCGTTGCCCTTGTTTTTGTCGTTGCCCTTTGATTTGTCATCCCGCAGCGTAGCGGAGGGATCTGCTTCCGTTCGAGGTTGCGCGAAATAACCAGGAAAGCAAATCCCTTCGCTTCATTGCAGGATGACAAACCAAAGCATCGTGCGATGCGATCAAGCCACATACCACTTACACCACAGAGCATCCAATATCCATGCCATCCGCCCTCGCCGAGCACCCTGAAATCATCGACCTTTCGCCCGAAGCGAAGGATGCGTTACTACGCGAGGCCGATCCGGAACCGCTGCAGCCTGCACCCCCGCAACCAAGCGGGGCAGCCACGCCAGCCTCCTTGCCGATACTGAATCAGGCACCCACACCGAACGAAAGCCGCCTTTGGCGCCCCAAACGCGTTCTCATTACGCCGGACGCGTTCAATCTCCCCCATGGTCGTGACATGCTTGAGCGCGCGGAGGCCTTCGGCGCACAGGTCATCCGGCTCAAAAGCAATCAGCTGCGGGGTCTCACCGATCCCGTTCCCAAAGACGCGCCCCCGGACGACAAAGCCGCACAGCGTGCCTACGCCCAGGCCAAAACCAGCCTCGCCATTGTCGTAGCACCACCCTCGCAGCGAAAGCTGCAGCCCATTCCGCCCTCAGCCGACTGGCAGTTCCACGTGGCCCAGGGCTGCCCGGCACACTGCCAGTACTGTTACCTGGCAGGCTCACTCAGCGGACCGCCAGTCACGCGCGTCTACGCCAACCTGCCGGAGATCCTCGAAGGCCTGCGCCCCTACGTGGGCACGGGCAAAATCACCTCAAAGTCGCTCGACCGCGCCCACGAGGGCACCACCTTCGAAGCCTCCTGCTACACCGACCCGCTCGGCATCGAGCACCTCACCGGTGCCCTCGCCGAAAGCATCCGCTTCTTCGGCCAATGGGACGCCCCTGTGCAACTACGCTGGACCACCAAATTCGACGGCGTCGGTCCGCTCGTCCCTATTGAGCACAACGGCCGCACACGCGTGCGCTTTTCCGTCAACGCCGCCGGGGTCTCCCGCGGCTTTGAAGGCGGTACAGCCAACATCACCCAGCGGCTCGCAGCACTGCGGCGCATGGCGCTGGCGGGCTACCCCGTCGGCCTCACGATTGCACCGATCATGCCGGTCACGAACTGGCAGGAGGACTACCGCGCCCTGCTCGCCGCCGCTGCCGAGGCAATTCGCGGCATCGACGGCCTCGACCTCACCGCCGAACTCATCACGCACCGCTTCACACCCGGCTCCAAAGACGTACTCCTGAGCTGGTACCCCAAAACCACGCTCGACCTGCGCGAAGAGGCCCGCACCCAAAAGCGCAACAAGTTCGGCGGTTTCAAATACGTCTACCCCAAAGACCCCATGCGCGAGATGCGTACTTGGTTCGAAACCAACATCGCCGAGCTTCTACCCGCAGCACGCATCCTGTACTGGACTTAGGCCACTTAGGCAAGAAGACCTTCGTCCAAAGGTATAGTTATCGGCCCGTCATCCTGAGCGCAGCGAAGGACCTCTGTATTCCTTAGGAGGTCGGGAGGCCCGGGCAAAATACAAGGGTCCTTCACTGCGCTTAGGATGACGGCGAATGCTGTACTTCTATTGTCGAACCGCTATAAGTTGCAAAGTAGAGGTTCAAACAAGATAGTGGTACATCTGGAACTTAGCCGAGCCGCGAAATGACAAGACGAACCTTCCGCTTCGCAATCGTATTTACAGCCTTAACCCTGCTACATCAAGCCGCCGGAGCTATCCTCCGGCAAGCGACAAACGAGCCGGCATCCGCCAGGGTCGGCCTGGTCACGCGCGAAATTACTTCCACGAAACCACGAAACTGGCGCGGGACCGCCGACCACGTTTTGCACACCGTGATCTGGTACCCAGCTGCCAGCATTGCGGCGGAGACCCCACAGTTCATCGGCCCGCCCGACCAGCCGCTCTTCGACGCCGGTTCCGCAATGCCGCATGCCGCCTTTGCGCCCGCGTTGCACAAGCTGCCGGTGATCCTGCTTTCGCACGGCACCGGCGGCTCCGCCGAACAGCTCGCCTGGCTGGGAACGGCCCTGGCGCGCGCCGGCTTCGTCGCCGCAGCCGTCGATCACCCCGGCAACAACGCCGTCACCGGCTACACCCCGGAGGGCTTTGCCCTGTGGTGGGAGCGCGCCACGGACCTCAGCGAGGTGCTCGACGGTCTGCTCGCCGACCCGGAACTCGGGCCGCACCTCGACCATGACCGCATTGGCGCAGCCGGTTTTTCGCTCGGCGGCTATACCGCGCTCGAACTTGGCGGCGCACGCACCGACGTCAGCCTGTTCTTCGATCTATGCCGCCAACCACAAAATCCAAGCCAACCGCCAAACGCGACCTGCCACGTCCCCGAGATGCGCGATCTGGGCACGCCCCAGCAGATCCTCGCCGCCGTGCGCAAAACCAGCGGTGAAAGCCTCGCGCTGTCCGGCGAAAGCTATCGCGACCCACGCGTCCATGCCGTCTTCGCCATCGCACCCGCGCTTGGCTTTACCCTTACGCCGGACAGTCTGCGCGCCATGCGCCTGCCGGTAGCCCTGATCGTCGGGGGCGCCGACCCAATCGCCCCCGCCTCGCAAAACGCCGATCTGCTCCGTGCCGGCATCCGCGGCGCGAAAGAAACCCTGCTTCCCGGCGTCGCCCATTACACCTTTCTGGACACCTGCACCGCCACGGGCAAGCAGCAAATGCCACAGTATTGCAGTGATCCGGCAGGGGTGGACCGTTCCGCGGTACACGCTGCGGTTGCCGCTTCCGCCGTGCAGTTCTTCCAACGCGCTCTGCGAGTGCCATAATCTATTTCTTGGATTTGCCGTTTGTCATCGCAAGAACCTCTCCGGTAGTACGCGGTTGGTCGCCTCTCGCGTCCGGGCCGTGCCTGCGTCGTAGGGCACCGCATGAGCATTCAGCACCAACGGGGCATGTCGCTGCCTGGCGCCAACGACGCGTCCTATACCAGCCTGGGCCGCAAGGCCCAGGTTTGCGCGCAATCAGTACCCAAGGGCTGAAAGCCTGCTCCATAGGCAGCCCTAGCTCTTACAGGTCGGGCCTTCAGTCCTCACCTGCACGGCTTTTCCTAGACCTAGGCCTCGCGGCCTAGGCTCATATATTGCGTGCCTTTGGCGCTGGATTCGCACTGCCGACCAAATACCTCACCGATGCTGCTCCAACCGGGTAATCTGCTCCGTATCCATCTCCCCACGAATTTGCAGCAGATAATGCGTATTCGCCTTTTCCAGCTCCGCACGCGCTCCCGCGATGCGGTCGATCTCGGCAAACAGGGCCCCTTCATCCCAAACTCGCGTGCGCGTAAGCGATCCCATGCGGTTCTGCTCTTGTTCCAAACCCTGGAGACGCTTCTGCAGAAGCCCCCGGTTGGTCTCGAAGATGGCATCCATACGGCGTTGCTGGTCGGAACGAAGCCGCAAGTCCTTGGCGAAATGTTTATCGTCCCACCAGCGGCCGGGCGGTCCGAACTGTAGGCCGCCGCGCGCCGTACTCGCACCCCCTGCAGAGGCCGGCGCACCACCCGGGGAGGGCTCCCCATGATTACGGGGAAAACCGGTGCCCATACCGGCCGTATCGCCTCCGGAACCGGAGCTCATCGCGTGTCCGCCCGGCATGCCTCCGCCGCTCGCGCCACTGCTACCCGGAGGCCCAGCATGCTGCGCAAAGGCGCCCAAAACCAAAAAACTCCCAGCCAGCAGCAGGCATGGGAGGAAGCGAAGGCGCCCGCTCATCAGTTATTAACCGCAGCCGACAGCCGGTGCTCTAGGCGCGGCGTCGAAACCCGTAATGCGGAACCGGATGCAGCCCCAGTCACAGCCAACGATGGCCCCCCGACCGCGACCCCATCGTCATAGCGCAATTCCTGGTTGATGGAAGCCATCAGCCGATTGTCGTCAGCCAGCTCGGCGCTGGTGGGTCCGGTCAGGGCGGCTGCGGAGACCATCGGTTGCTGCGGCACGTGGTCGGCAGGCAAGCCCAGATCGAAGAGCAACAAACCGGCAGCCGCGGTCGCCGCCAAGCCGCTCACCCAGGCAGCCCGCCCGCGCAGGTGAATCGTCCAGCGCGAGGGGACGGGCACACGGCGCGGCGCCTGTTTCTCCGACCAGGCCGCCGTAAACGCATTAAAACCATTCAACGAGCCGCGTACTGCGGCGATTTCACCGCGGCAATGATTGCACGCCGCCAAATGGGCGGCTGTTCTAGCGTCGGGCGCTTCGCCGGCAAGCAGGTCCCCAAACTGCTCATCCGTCAGGTGCGTTTCACGGTATTTGGGCGTCATTACGCCTCCCCCACCCGCTCGCGCACCGCTCGAACGGCGCGATGCAGGTGCGTCTTCACCGTGTTGACCGGCATGCGCATCACCTTGGCAATTTCGGACAGCTCCATCTCCTCGGAAAACCGCATAAGAAAGACCGTCCGCTGATTCAACGACAGCGTCTCGATCACCCCCGCCACGGCCGCTGTCTTTTCCCGTGCCAGCAGCTGGATCTCCGGCGAACTTCCTTTGCCTGGAAGGATGGAGGCGACCTCCATCACATCCATTGCCGTCTTCGCGGCTTTGCGCCAGAACTGCAACTTGCGTGTACGTTGGTGATCCCGCACCAGATTGAGCGCAATTGAGGTCAGCCAGGTGTATACACCGCAATCACCCCGAAAGCTCTCGCGCCCCGTGTAGGCCTTCATAAAGCAATCCTGCACAATCGACGCGGCAACATCCTCATCGCCCACCGAGAAAAGGACAAAGCGTAGTAAACGTGCCCGGTGCATGCGCACCAGCGCATCGATGTCGTCCAGTTCGGAGATCGCATGCTCCCGCTTGGCGAGGCGGAGCACGTCTGCGGTGAGAGCGGTATGCATATGCCGGTAGACGCGAGGCGCCTTCCCAAAGATTACAGAATCTTCGACCCGTATCCAACAAGGGTATCTCTTCCGGCATCTCAAGCGCCGGCGCTCCGCACCTCTCAGGCCCGCGCCAGGCTGACGGAGGCTCTACAACGTAGAACTTACAACCTACTTCCACTCGCTCACCGCTACTGCAGCCGATACAGCGCCGCCGCATTGCCGCGCAGCACCATGCGTGCAAGCGCCGCGGCGCGTGCCGGGGTGATCTCGCCATCCCGCTCCATCGCGGTCAGTGCCAGACCAAGCGCCAGGCGCTCATTACGTGCGGCCAGCCAGGTCGCCTCTTCCCACCCCAGCGCGTTGGTAAAAGGGTAGCCGTCCGTGCCAAAGAGCACCTTTTCCGGATATGTCTCCATCCACTCACGCAGCCAACCCGCCAGGGTGTGTGCCGGAAAGATGAGGGCTTGTTGCGACATATCCAGATAGAAATTTGGTTTTTGTAGCAAAGCGCCCGCCTCTCGCACATACGGCCAACCGCCATGCAGCAGAACGAACCGCGTGTCTTTCAGCCGCGGATCGTTGAGCACCGGCTCCAGCAGCATCGGATCGACGCCGGCGATAGAAAAGTAGCGTCCACCGCCGGCCATGCCGTGCAGGTGAACAGCTAATCCCAGCCGGCCGCACTCCCCGGCGATGTACCGGAACAGGAAGTCCTGCAGCTTCTTGTAAGCCGCAGGATCAGGGACACCGCCGCCGACATACTGCGCATACACCGCAGCGGCCTGTTCGCGGGGCGGATCCCCAAAGTCGAAGCCGCGCAAATACGCGACCTCGAACTTTACCGCAACGGCACCGCCCATCTTCTGCCGCTCCAGCGTCGGTGTAACGACCAGCCGCAAATAAGCCTCAAACGTAGGCGGCAGCGCAGGGAGCCCGGCATCTCCCAGGTAACGGCCCCGCAGCCTGTCTTCCAGCGCAAAGAACTGCGCCCGATCAGGCGTGGCCGCCGCCAGGCCGGTGTTCCACAACGGAAACAGCAGCGTGTCGTCATACGGCACCCACCGAAACTGCGGCGGTTGCACGCCCGTGCCCATCTGCACGCGATTGGCCAGCATCGTGCCGATGCCGGCCTGCTGCAGCACCCACTCCGGGTAGTGCATCCCTTCCCGCTGCCGCACCCGGCTCCGTGCCGCTTCCAACGCCTTCTGTCCCTCCACCCCCAGCGGCAGCTTGCCCCCAGATTCCTCCCTCTCCCCGTCGTGCCCCGGTCCAGTGTGGAAGTTCCAAAGGGCAGCCCAGGCCTCGGTCAGTGGAGGGTAGTCCGGTCGCCAGGCCAGCGGATCCGTTTCAGGCGCCATATTGTCTACCGGCAACGCATCAAAGTCCCGATCCGCGGCCATGGCCGGCGGCGCGAGCATCGGGTGTGCATGATTATCGATCGCCGGCGTCTCGGCAATGAGCCGCGCCAGCGCCGCATCCACCTCACGCGCCGTCGTCCGACGGCTTCTATCCTGGGGCGGCGACGCCCGGTGCTGCGCGGCGGAGGAAATCCCGGCAGCAAAAGCCATAAGCGAGCAAACGACAACGGAGACCTGCCGCGCTCCGCGGCGGAGAAAGGCATGCATGGCACCAGCCTACGCGAATGGTCTGCCCACCCTCATCTCGCCCCGCAACCATCCCCTCCAACCTGTCAATTTCTACCGAAGGCTGCAAGGGTGAGATCTGTATTCGGCTTGCCTGGCACCAGAGCAAAGATCCTACCTATGGGTGCGGTGTGTACCGTTGCTCAACCCGGAGGCCAGCGCATCGGCCGGCCTCCGAGAATATGCACATGCAGGTGCTCAACGGTCTGGCCACCATCGGCGCCCGTGTTCACCACCAGTCGGTATCCGTTCTCAAGGTGCTGCGCGCGGGCAACCTCACCGGCCGCAGCCAGCACATTGCCGAGCAGGCCGGCATCGGACGGTAAGGCGTGTGCATGCGAAGCGAGGTGGCGCTTGGGGATGACAAGGATATGCACCGGTGCTTGCGGGTGCATATCGGCAAAGGCGAGCGTCTCCGGCGTTTCGTGCAGGCGCTCTGTGGGCAGAACCCCTGCGACGATCTTGCAGAAGATGCAATCGGAAGAGGATGTATCAGCCATGCCTCGATAGTACGCGAGGGTATTACGCCCGCGGCTGCCCACGTACCCCTCTGTAAATCATGCAATCCAGGGAGTTATGGACCATCGGGGGCGTGCATCGCGGGAAAGTATTTGGGAACCAGGCGCGGCAGCCATGGGTTATAAGCTTTCCCGAAAGCGGCACGCCGGCCAGTCGCAGGGTGGTCATACGTCCAGAGCTCCATGAAACGGCTGGGATTCGGGTCGGCGAGAGACGCGGTGCCGAGCACATCAAAAGCGCCCTGCGCCGCCGCTTGCGGGTCAGCGACGATCCCGTGCACGGCCTCCTGCCCATAGATGTCGGCGGCATGCTCCTGCGTGCGGATGAAGGTAACAGCAACCGGCTCCAGGACGGCGCTAAAAACGGCAAAGGCAAGCACGAGTACAGCCAGCGCACCCCAGTCCTCCTGGGAGGTAACACGCCAACGGGTACCGAAGCGCCGGATAGCCCAACGTACAGATAAAAATCCCAAGTACAGGGTGACCAATGAGCCTAAAAAGTTCGCAAACAAGCCGCGAACGATGTGTCCGAGCACATAATGGCCGGATTCATGCCCAAAGACGAAGAGGATCTCATCCGGCGTGAACTTTTGCACGGAGGTGTCCCAAACGACGACGCGTTTCGAATGCCCGAAGCCCTCAACATCCGCATTGAGCGTGGTGAGCTTCGCTGAGGCTTGCATGAGAAACATGCGCTCGGGCGGGATGTTCATGTGGCCGCGTTGGGCAACCTGCTCGAGCCGGGCGACAAGCGCCGGCTGGCTTTTTGCAAGGGGCTCGTAGTGGAAGAAGAGGGGCTCAATGTAAGGGGCGATGAATAAGGCGAACATGGTAATCGGAATGGTGAACGCCCAGAACGCGAGCCACCAGCGGCGCGGCAGCTTGCGGATAACCCAGAACAGCAACATCAACACGAGGCCGCCGACGGCCCATTCCAGGACAAAGGATTTGGCCTGGTCTCCAAACCAGCTGCCCCACCCTTGAACGGACAGACCATAGCCGCGGGAAAGCATGTGTCCGTACACCGAAAGTGGCAGATCAAGCAGGAAGCCGGCGAGCAGGAAAAGGAGAAGAAAGGTGTAGCCCTGGACCCATCGGTTCCGCCCCGCGCGTAACGCCCGGTCGCGCATCCATGCGATGGCGCCGGACCAAAGCAAGAGCACAAGCTGCAAGATGCCCCAGATTTCACTCGCAAAATGCGTGATGGTATGCACTGTGGCAAGGTGTTGTGCCCCCGCGAGCGCGGTCGGGGATAGCGCATAATCAGGCAAATTGCCATGCGCGGGTGCGGCAGCCATTTCCTGGGCTGCGGCAAGATTTGCGGCGTGCTCGGCCGCGGTCTCGCTCGCGTGGGCCAGGGGCAGAAAGAGCATGAAAGCTGAAAAGAAAAGCAGCAGAAATCTTTGGCGCATGAACTGCCCTTCGTGACAGGTTTTCTCGAGTGTGAGGGCGGCCCGAGGGAAGTGCAAGCCGCAATTTGCTACATGGCGCACATTGGGACACGCTCACCGTTCAGTGCAGCAGAACGTTACGTCCGTACCGTCGCCAAATCTTCGCCCCTCCGGCTACACTGCATTTGTGCCGTTTCTCTTCCCCAAGCGTGTCCGTGTGACTGACGAAATGAACCCTTCTCGATGGCAGGCGGTGAGCTGCCCCACTGTACGCACGCTGGCGCGCTCGCCTGGCGTGCGCTGGATCGGCGTAGTCGCGTTAGCGATCAGTTGCACCGGTTCTGTCCTGGGTGCGCCGCCAGTGGGCAAAGCTTCGGGAAAGAAAACTGCACCAACGGCGGTCGACGCCAAACGCACCACGGCCGGCAAAAATCCCGTGCTCATCGAAGCCATGGAAGCGGAGCTACATCGGGCTATCAGCACATTGGGTTCGCAAACCGAGCTTTCCCCGCTTGCTGCAAACGCGGCGAAGCCCGTCGAGTCCTCCAAAACGCAGCCGAAGCCATACTTTCTCAGCTACTCGGTGGCCGACGCCGAAACCCTGAACATCACCGCGCAGTTTGGCGCGATTGCGCAATCCACGAGCACTCATACACGGGTCGCGGACGTGCAGGTGCGCATGGGATCGCCGCTGTTGGACAACACCCACGGCACTCACCGGACCAGTGCGTTGACGACCCTGCCGCTGCCTTTGACGGACGATCGTGCAGCCATCGAGCGTTCCCTCTGGTTTGCGACCAATCGCGGGTACGGCAAGGCGCTGGATGCTTTGGAAAAGGTGAGAACTGAGCAGCAGGTGCGCGCCAAGGAGGAAGACGCGTCGGCGGATTTCACCGCGGAACATCCGCAAACGGAGATATTGGCGACCCCGGCCCCGCTCGCGGTGGACAAGACGATGTGGGAGGGCCGGTTGCGCGACATAACTGCGGCGTTCCGCACCCACCAGCAAATTACCTACGACATGGCCATCCTGCAGGCCGCGCATGAAATGGACTACTTTGTTTCCAGTGAAGGCGCCAAGGTGGCGGCGCCCAACACCGTCGCGCGTTTAATCGTTGTTGCGCGCACGCGTGCCGCCGATGGGATGGACCTGTTCCGCGCGGAAACCTTTGAGGCTGATGCCACCGGGAAACTGCCTGACCAGAAAACCGTGCTCGCAAAGGTCGACGCGATGGCCCGGAACCTGGATGATCTTCGGGTTGCACCCATCACGGAACCGTTTGACGGTCCGGCGATCCTTTCCGGACGAGCGGCCGCGGTCTTCTTTCATGAGGTGCTCGGACATCGGCTTGAAGGACAACGACAGCGTGGCGATGAGGAAGGGCAGACCTTTACGAAATTACTGGGAAAGCCGATTCTTCCAAGTTTTCTTTCCGTTGCCGACGATCCGACCCTGCGAGAGTACAAAGGGCAACCGTTGAGCGGGCACTATCTCTTCGATGACGAAGGCGAACCGGCGCAGCGGGTGCAGTTGGTCGATGACGGCGTACTGAAGACCTTTCTTATGTCCCGGTTGCCGGTGGCGAGCTTTGGAAGTTCCAACGGGCATGGCCGCGCTGAGACAGGAAAGATGCCGACCGGGCGCCAGGGCAATCTGATTGTGACTTCGACCAAAGCCGTCAGTGACGCGCAACTGCGCGACATGCTGAAGGCCGAGGCGAAGAAGCAGGGCAAAGCGTACGGCCTTTATTTCGAGGACATCAGTTCCGGCTTCGCTGTAACGACGCGTTCGTCGCCCCAAGCCTTTCAGGTGATCCCGCTGGTGGTTTACCGCGTGTACGTCGATGGTAGACCGGATGAGTTGGTGCGGGGTGTCTCGATTGTGGGCACGCCGCAAGCTGCCCTGAGCCGCATTGTGGCTACGGACGATACGCCGGACGTTTTTAATGGAGAATGCGGAGCGGAAAGCGGAACGGTCCCTGTAAGTGCGGTCGCCCCGGCGATGCTGGTCAGTGAAATTGAGACGCAGCGGCAATCGCAGGGAACCGCCCGTCCGCCGATCCTTTCGCCGCCGCCGGTCAGCACAGAGAAAGAGATGTCGAAAAAGGAAGGGCAGTAGTGCGATTCGTAACTTCTAGTCAGAGCCTCATGCCTTCCCTCGCAAATGTGATAGGGCGCTTGTGCCTGCTAGGAGGCCTTGCTTTTTGCCCTGCCCACACGCCCGCACAGGGTCATGAGCCGTTTCGACCCTCTACACAGATGGTACCCGCAAAGGTCCTTGGTGCTGCAGACGGAGATGTTCATGCCGACCCTTTGCTTGCAGCGATGCAGGCTGAGCTGGATCGCGAAAAATCAGACTTGGTTTTACCGGGGATGCAGCGGCCGTACTTCATCGAATACCGTTTGGAAGATATCCATAGTTACGATCTTGTTGCGAGCTATGGTGCGGTAACCAGTGAGAACGAGACCCACCAGCGGATCGTGCGCGTTGAGGTGCGGATTGGGAACTACGCGGTGGATTCGAGCTCATCGCGTGGAAATGGTTCTCTGGCGTTGGCGCCCGGAGATGACGATCCTGTGGCGCTGCGAGAGGCACTGTGGTCTGCGACCGATGAAGCCTACAAGTCCGCACTGCGCAGCTACGCCGCCAAGCAAGCCGCATTGAAGCAGTTCCAAAACCCGCCCACGGCCGATGATTTCACCCCTGCCAAGCCGGTCGTCCTGCTGGAAGCAAGGGCAAGGCTGGAGTTGGATCGCGTGGAATGGAAGCGTCGCCTTACGGAGGCCAGCGGTTTGTACGCCATCGATCCTTCGACGCGCCCCTTTGCGGAAGCGGTGCAGTACTCCACAGCAACGCTCAATGCCCTCGCGGTGAATCGTTATACGGTAAACACCGACGGAACCGCCGTACGGCACGGGTACACCGGCTATCAAGACAACATCTCTGTCGGAGGACAAGCGCCGGACGGCATGCAGGTGGGCCGCAGTAACGGCATGACCGCGGTAACGGCGGCAGGCCTTGAAGGGCGGGAGGCTTTTCGCAAGCGAACCCTCGCCAATCTTGGAAGTTTTGAAGCTTTGCGCCAGGCGCCGGTTGTGGATGCGGAAGATTATCACGGCCCCGTGCTCTTTTCCGGGGATGCAGCGGCTGATGTAGTGAATCGGCTTTTTGTGCCGAATATCGATGCCGACAGGCCTGAGATGGGGACCTCAGCACGAACGCAGGGAGCCTATCAATCGAGCTTTCGCAGCCCGGTGTTGCCGCCTTTTCTCAGCGTCATCGACGACCCCACGCTGCACTCGTTTGAGGGAAAACCACTCGTCGGTGCGTATGACGTGGACGATGAAGGGGAACGCGCCGCATCGGTAACCGTCGTGGATCATGGCAAGCTGGTCAACTACCTGCTGGGGCGTGAGCCGGTGAAGGATTTCCCTGAATCGAACGGCCACGGACGGGCGACGCTGGGCGGTCCAGCACACCCTCATGCCGGCGTTCTGGTGGTGAAATCGGCTGAGCCACTCACGACGGAGCAGCTTCGAACGAAACTGACGGCGCTCGCAAGAGATCAGGGCCGTGACGTGTTCGAGGTGGAGACCTTGGGTGGTGAGTTGGCTCCACGGCTGCTGTATCGTGTGTCGCCGGAAGGGAAGCGAACCCTGGTGCGCGGTGCTGTTTTCGATGAGCTGGACCAGCGTTCGTTGCGATCGGAGGTCCTTGCGGCAGGCGGCGATTCGTACATCGCCCAGGAAATGAGCCCGTTACCGTCCACAACCATCACACCGGCTTTGCTTTTCGCCGATATCGCCGTAAAGCGAGGGACGCAAACGCAAGAGAAGCTGCCGTATTATCCGCCCCCGCCAGTGGCACCCCATTAACGAAGGTTGTAACTGGGTGACATACGTCCATAGAGAGGTATTTCTCCCGATGCCGGCAGCTTGATGGGCGCAAGCTAAGCAGATAAAGGGCGATAGTCTAAAAGGCGACGCTTTTGGAAGTCTTCTGTAAGAAGCATGCGGGGGTGACGCAAAGTTCACAGCTCAGAGTGCACACCTTGAATGCGAGCGCAAGAAACGGGGTGCCCTCGGTCAGGTCGATGGCGCAGGCTTGAGCTATGCATATTACCGTTGAACCCTCAGTTCTTTCCTTTGGAACGCCTGTTGTTCTGCTGAGCACCCTTCCTGGTGCCCAGCGAACGAAAGCGTGTCGACCCGGATCGATGGCGGCCGCTGTTGATGAGCTTGTGCCAGTTTTATGGCTTGGGAGAGCGGGTGGCGCACTCGACCTTGGCGGAGATACCAGAGGAGCCTACCGTCCGGTAGCGCAGATGACGCGATGAACCAGCTCAACAAAGCAGAAAGCGGCAGCCCGACGCGGCAAAGGCGTGAATCGATTGCCGCAATACAAGGCCGCGTGGCGAGCATTACCGCGGACCCGCGATGGGCGGCATTGTTGGCCCGTGATGCGTCAGCGGATGGCGCCTTTGTGTACGCCGTGACCACGACGGGTGTGTACTGCCGGCCAACCTGCGCGGCCCGCCGCCCACGGCCGGAGCATGTGCAGTTTCATCGTACGGGTGCGATGGCGGAGCGTGCCGGGTTTCGGCCCTGCAAGCGGTGCCGGCCCGGCGAGCCGCGGCCCATGGCGCGCTATGCGGAGATCGTGGCGAGGGCGTGCCGTCAGATTGAAGAAGCGGAACGCGAGCCCTGCCTGCACGCAATAGCCGCGCAGGCAGGCATGAGTCCCTTTCACTTTCACCGGATCTTTCGAGCGATGGCCGGCATGACACCGAAGCGCTACGCCCTCGCGCATCGCCACCGCAATGTGCAACAAACACTGAGGAGCCGCGATACGGTGACCGAAGCGATGTACGAAGCAGGTTACAACGCCAGTAGCCGTTTTTATGCCGACGCCCCGCGGGTGCTCGGCATGACGCCTTCCGCCTTCCGGTCAGGCGGTGCGGGCGCGACGATCCGTTTTGCAATCGGGGCATGCACCTTGGGCGCGGTGCTTGTGGCCCAGAGCGAGCGCGGACTGTGCGCTATTCTGCTGGGCAATGACCCGGAGACGTTGCTGCATGAGCTGCAGGATGCCTTCCCGCAGGCGGTGCTCGTCGGGGGCGATGCGGATTTTGAAGCGACCGTGGCGCAGGTAGTCGGCTTTGTGGAATCGCCCCATGTGGGGTTGGATTTACCGCTGGATATTCGCGGTACCGCGTTTCAGCAGCGGGTGTGGGCGGCCTTGCGTGCGTTGCCGGCTGGGGCCACCGCCAGCTATGCCGCCGTCGCCGAAACGCTGGGCACACCGAAAGCGGTGCGGGCGGTGGCGGGGGCGTGCGCGGCCAATGTGCTGGCGGTCGCCATCCCGTGTCATCGGGTGGTGCGCACGGACGGAAGCCTTTCCGGCTATCGCTGGGGTTTGGAGCGAAAGCGGGCGCTGCTGGACCGGGAGGCGCGCTATGTTTGTGCCCGTGAGGATAGGTGAAAAGGTCAACCCCCGCTTCGCCGGCACGCCTCTGCGCATGCTCACTCATACAGGACATGGCACCCGCCGTCGCCTCTGGATCAGCCCGCAAGTAAGCTCCAGGAGCTCCCTTGCGGCGAGCAGGAGCCGACCCTGCGCATCAGACAAGGAGTGAGCCACTTCGTTGGGAGCGACGCAGGTTTGGCGGTCCGGAATCCGGCACCGGACGCGGCACCGGACACAAGGCCGGAGGTCTTCGGTAACGTCACCGAAAGTGCACAGCCGAACGTCGTGGTTGCGGCCGCGGACGCGTGCGAGATGACGACCAAGATGTGGTTGATGATCACCCTTACCGGAGCAGGGGCTGGACTGACCAGCGGGCTGCTGATGCGGCTGCTGAAGGAGGTGCAGCAGCTCAGCTTTCCACACCGGATGGGAGATTACCTGGTCGGTGTGAAGGCCGCCTCGGCGGAGCGCAGAGTGCTGATCGTGGTGCTCGGTGGCCTCGTTGCCGCAGCGTCGCTGTCTTTGTTGAGACGCATCACAGGCGGGACCGATGGTGATGTGACAGGCTCCATTTGGCGCAAGCAGGGTCAGTTCAAGGCCGGGCCGACGGTCGTGCAGTCGTTGATCTCCATCGTGATCGTGGGCATGGGTGCGGCCGTTGGACGCGAGCAGGCCTTGAAGAACACGGGTGCGGCCGTCGCTGGGAAGATATCCGATTGGACCCGGCTCTCGCTGGGTCAGCGGCACCTGCTGGTTGCCTGTGGGGCAGGGGCAGGGATGGCCGCGGCGTACAACGTGCCCCTGGGCGGGGCATTTTTTGCCGTTGAGGTGTTGTTGGGAACAATCTCGATCACAAACGTCCTGGCTGCGATGCTGGCGTCGTTTGTGGCGGTTACGGTCTCGTGGATTTTTCTACCGAATGCGCCAACTTTCAATGTCGCCGAGCTTTCGATTACACCGTCGCTGATGCTGTGGGCGGCGATCGCGGGGCCCGTGATGGGAGCATGCTCCGCGGTCTATGTGCGGGTGATCGGGTGGGCGGAGAGCGGAAAGCCAAAGGCAGCCATGGCGTTGATTGCGCCGATCGCCATCTTCGCGGCTCTAGGAGTGCTTTCGATAGCTTTTCCGGAAGTTCTTGGCAATGGCAAGGATGTGGTGCAGGAGGCGTTTGGAAGCCAATTGGGCACAGCGCTTCTGTGTTCCTTGCTGATTCTGCGGCCTCTGGCAACGGCGATGTGTTTCAAATCCGGCGTACCCGGCGGCTTGTTTACCCCAACGATGACCTTTGGCGCCTTGTTGGGCGGTCTGCTTGGGGAGGCGTGGAGCCACCTGGCTCCGGGAACCTCAAAGGACAGCTACGCGATTCTTGGAGCGGGCGCGATGCTGGCCTCGGCCTCGCAGGGGCCGATCTCTTCGGTCGTATTCATGCTGGAGTTGACCAACCATACGGACGCGCTGATTGTTCCGCTGCTGGTGGCCGTAACAGGGGCGACCCTCACCGGGCGCAGGCTGAATGTCCACTCGATGTATTCGATTCCTCATCATTGACGTTAGCGGCCGGTAAGCGTTCCGGCCACGGTTCCAGCCACGTTTCCAGGACATGGTCTTCTGGGCAGTGCGCTGTATGCCAGTGCAAGCCAATCGCCGGAAACGATGAAGGAGCATGTGGGGTAGCAGGTATCAAGTGTCAAAGGGTTAAAAGTTTGGGGGTTTGGGTTTAGGCGAGGTGTCTCCAGAGAAACCGTCCCACAGAAGTGGGAGTTCGTATTCCTGCAACGGGCGGTGATGCCGCTGTGCAGCTTTGGCCTTGGAGGCGATAATACGGCGTGGGCACTTCGGCAATGAAGCAGGGGAACGAGTCGGCCGCGCAGATGGAGCAAGGCGGTTGGGGAGTCGGCTCGGAGGCCTCCCGGAGCCGGTTGAAAACCATGAAACGGGCCGGGCAACAGGGAGGGCAACAGGCAGGGGAACGGTCACTACTGATCGATGTCGTGAAGGGTCTGGCCATCTCGCTGGTGGCGCTTGGGCATACCAACCAAGGTGTGCTGAACCGCGGCTGGTGGGGCGGATCCAAGTTTGGCGCATACCTTGATCTGTTCATTTATGCCTTTCACATGCCTGCGTTCTTTCTGGTTTCAGGCGTGTTTCTGGCTTCGAGCGCACGCAAACGGGGAGCATGGGGGTTTACGGAACAGAAGCTACGGACAATCCTGTATCCCTTTGTGTTCTGGTCGTTGATCCTGCCGTTTCAGCCGCTGGTCTTCGGCCGCTTTATGCATGTGCAGGCGCCGGCAATGCGTCCCTATCTCGTGAATTTTATTACCGGCAACATGTCCTGGTTTTTGCCGACGTTGTTTGTCGCCGTGACCCTTGCGATGCTGCTCGGTTGTGTTCTGCGCCTTCCCTTGGCGCTTTTATTTGCCCTTACCACCGTAGTTGCGTTCTTCTGGCCGTTGACCGGGGTGGCGGCGCTGGACGAGGGTATCGCGCACCTGCCGTTTGTGATCGCGGGCATGTGGGTGAGCCCGCATTTGGCGGTGCTGGAGCGGTTCCCCGCGGTTTGGAGCGTTGTTTGGGCAGCCGTCCTCGGGTACAGCATCTTTCTGCTGACCGCGCACGTGACACAGACGTACGCCTTGCGCCTTGTTTTTGTGCCGGTGGGGCTGTTGGGGACAGCGATGTTGTTGCTGCTGAGCCGTTCGCTGGGGAACTCAGCCGCGGCCCACGCACTGGCCTGGATTGGTGTGGGGTCGATCGCTGTATTTCTGTTGTCGCCCTTGCCGCAGGGCGGTGTGCGGCAGTTGCTGATCTGGGGGCATGTGACGCAGCCCGTCGTGCAACTGCTGGTGCCGACGGTGGTGGCCATTTTTGTTCCGGCGTGGATCTACCACCGACGCGAACGGTTGCACCTGGGCTGGACCTTCGCCCTCCCCGGGCGACGCGTGCGGGGGGCGGCCCGATAGATCTGCCGGCGAAGGCTCAGGGGGTGTGACACGGCATCGTTGGCACCCCGAACAAGTCGTATTCAGGTAGCCGTATTCAGGTATCACCGGTATCATGGGAAGAGACATTTCTGCTGTCCTTCCCCCATGCTTTAGCCATTGTTGCGCTAAGTTCTACCGGGCGAACGGGCAGCCACCGGAGCTTGATTGGCCACGCAGACGCCCCTTCCTGAACCGCAGCAGCCCACCCCGTCAACGCAGGCGGCCAACAGCTACAGCGGCGAAAATATCACCATTCTTGAAGGGCTGGCGGCTGTGCGGCTGCGGCCCGCGATGTACATCGGATCGACGGGCGAGCAGGGCTTGCACCACCTCGTCTATGAGGTGGTCGACAACTCGGTCGACGAGGCGCTGGCCGGGTACGCGACGCGCATCGATGTCACGGTGCACGTCGACAACTCCGTAACGGTTGTGGACGACGGGCGTGGCATTCCGGTCGATAACAAGACCCTGCCCACGGGTGAGGTGATGCCTGCGTTGCAGGTGGTGCTGACGATGCTGCATGCGGGCGGCAAGTTTGATGCGTCGAACTATAAGGTTTCGGGCGGTCTGCACGGCGTTGGTGTGAGCTGCGTGAACGCGCTCAGCGAAGAGTTCGATGTTGAGGTTTGGCGTGATGGGCATGCGTGGGAGATGGATTACTCGAAAGGCGATCCCATCTCCGAATTGCGCAAAATGGGACCCTCGAAGCGGCGTGGGACCAAGGTGCATTTTCTGCCCGACAAATCCATCTTTACAGTGCATGAGTACAACTACGACACCTTGGCAAGCCGGTTGCGGCAGCTCGCATTTTTGAACAAGGGCATTGAGATCACGCTAACCGACGAACGCACGACGGATGCCAAGTCGGGCGAGGCGAAGACGCAGAGCTTCAAGTTCAATGATGGGATTGCGGGCTTTATCAAGCACCTGAACAAGGGCAAGATTCTGCTGCACGAAAAGCCGATCTACATGGAGGCCGAGGTTGGGCCGCTGGTCATGGAGATTGCGCTGCAGTACAACGACTCGTATTCGGAGACGGTCTTCAGTTTCGCCAACAACATCAACACGGTCGATGGGGGAACGCATCTTTCCGGCTTCCGTTCGGCGCTGACGCGTACCATCAATGCCGCCGGCCATTCCATGGGGCTGTTCAAGGATGTAAAAGAAAACCTGGAAGGCAAGGACGTGCAGGAGGGCCTGGTCGCGGTTGTGAGCGTCAAGCTGCCGCAGCCGCAGTTTGAGGGCCAGACGAAGGGCAAGCTGAACTCGGATATCGCCGGAGCCGTGCAGGCGTTTGTGAACGAGCGCCTGGGCATGTTTCTGGAGCAGAACCCACAGGTCGCCAAGAAAATTATCAATAAGGCGATCGACGCAGCCCGGGCACGCGAGGCGGCGCGGAAGGCCCGCGACCTGACCCGTCGCAAAGGCGCGCTAGATGGCGGCGGCCTGCCGGGCAAGCTGGCGGATTGTTCCGAACGGCGGCCGGAGATGTGCGAACTGTACCTGGTTGAGGGTGAGTCGGCCGGCGGCACGGCTAAACAGGGCCGGGACCGCAAGTTCCAGGCCATTCTGCCGCTCAAGGGCAAGATTCTGAATGTTGAAAAGGCCCGCTACGACAAGATGCTGGGCCATGAGGAAATTCGCGCCATGATCACGGCGCTTGGCACGGGTATCGGCAAAGACGACTTCGATATTGCCAAGCTGCGCTACGGCAAGCTGATCCTGATGACCGATGCCGACGTCGACGGATCGCATATCCGCACGCTGTTGCTGACGTTTTTCTTCCGCCACATGGGTGAGTTGATCAAGCGCGGCAATGTATATATCGCACAGCCGCCGCTCTACCGCATCAAGAAGGGCAAGTTCGAGCAGTACATCAAGGACGACCGCGAATATGTGCAGGTGATGGTGAAGCGCGCGTCGGATGGCATGGTGATCCGCTACGGTGACGGTGGGGCCAGGCTGGACGGCAAGGAACTCACCAGGTTCATGGGGCAGCTGGAGGACTACCTTGGCTACTTCGACAAAGTGAATAAGCGCCTACGCAATGACGAGGTAGTGCGTGCCTTCGCCGAAATCTTCGCCAGTGAAGGCAAAGACCCGGCGCGGCGGGCCGACTTTGAAACCCAAGACAAGCTCGAAGCCTTGCGCATGCGGCTCAAGGAGCTGGAACGGCACTGGCAGTTCAAGGCTGTGAGCGAGGTCGAGTACGACGAAGAGCACAAGATGTTTTCGGTAAGCTTTACGGACGCGCAGGGAGCGCAGCGCAAGATCGACTGGACACTGGCCAGTGCGCCGGAATCGCGGCAGCTGCTCGCCAAGCAGGCACAGGTGGGCGAGGCGCTCAAAGGGCCGTTCCACATTGAATATGCTCCTAAAGAAAATCCAAAAAAAGCCGATACAGTCGTTAGCGCGACACCGACGCAGGAGGAGCTTGACGAAGCCGATGAGGTGGCCCAGGAAGAAGGCGTGAACGAAACGATTGCTGCCGCTCCGGGCACGATGGACGAGGCAAAACCGGGCAAACGCCCCGGCAAAGCGTCGCAGGACCCAGTGGAGAAAGCGACAGTGCGCGAGGTCTTCGAGTATGTCATCGAGCAGGGCCGGAAGGAGTACCAGGTGCAGCGGTACAAGGGACTCGGCGAGATGACCGCGCCGCAGCTGTGGGAGACCACCATGGACCCTGCCCGGCGCACGCTGTTGCAGGTGCGTTTGGAGGATATTGCGGCCACGGAAGAGATTTTTACGACGCTGATGGGTGAGGATGTGGAGTCACGGCGCAAGTTCATTGAAGAAAATGCGCTGGATGTGAAGAACTTGGATATTTAGGTCGAACGCTCCTGTGTGTGGTGCAGGTGCATTTTGTTGGTGCTCTAGGCCGCGAAAGCACGTTCTTCCAGGCGCCAACAGCGCGTTCTATACAGCCTGGGCTGCAGAGCCCAGGCCTGCGTACCAACGAACTTCCCGGAGGCTGAAGGCCCGTTCTACAGATTGCTTAAGGTTTATCAGGTGAGGGCTTTCAGCCATCACCTGAATGGCCGTCGTTTTCCCGGGCCCTGCGGCCCACGCACGTACAAGAATGCGCCGTGGCGCCCAAACGGCAGCGATGCAGGACAAGCAGGGAAGCCACCGAAAGCAAGTTGTTAGACATTCAGGTTCTAGAGCAGATTTCCTGATCCAGCATGTGACTCCACAGTGACCGGGAGAACGGTTGCGGCATGGAGCGCCTTCACGAGATCCCTGTCCTGATTGGGGACAGCCCTGCGACTTTTGTGGCAGAGGCGAGTTTAAGGCGAACGTCATCAGAGGAACAGATGAAGCAGAACAGATGAAGCATGACGCTTGGGACAAGAAGAAGCGGTGGCAAAGGAGATTGGCCGCCACGGTGATGCTGTGGACCGCCCTGTTCCTATCGGGGGCGCGACTCCACGCGCAGGTGCCGCCGGCCCCCGCGGTTTCAGTGACGGCAGGTATAGGTACCTCGCCCGGGCCCTCTGCGGCCGGTGACAGGGGTACCGCCGTCTCAGCCGTCAGCGTCAAAGGCGCTTCCGCGTCGGGAGCAGGTGTGCCGGACGATGCCTCGATGGATACCTCTCCTGCCAAAACGGCAGCGGGGGCGGCAAGAGGCACGGAAAAGACTTCAGAGTCTGGAGGGGCCGCCGGCCAAAGCATTGCGGCACAAATCGCAAAACTCGCGCCGCTCACGGGCACCGACATCGATGTGCCCAAACGCAGCGGCGAGATTCTAAAACATTTGAACGAGGTGATGCGGTTTTACCGGGCGGCGCTCGTGCCGGCGCAGAAGGTTGGGGAGCCAAGCGATGTGTTGTACGCGGAGCAAGCGTCGACGCAGGCGATGCAGATTGCGCAGCTTGCTTTTACGGCGGCAAAGAATGAAGCAGCGCTGCTGGGCAAGGTTGTCGGCCCTGGGGGAGCAAACACCGCTTCATCTACCTCCAGGACTCCCGATCAAGGGGCAGAAGAGAACGGGCAGCAGAGTCAGGCGCAACGGCTGGCCGCGATCCAAAGTCAGGCGCAGGCGCGGCTTGCTGCGCTCGAAGCGCAGCAGGCAGGCTTAGAAGAGCAAATCGCGGGAGCGCGGGGAACGCAGCGGGCACAGCTGACGCAGCAGGAACAACAGGTGGAAGGCGGTCTGGAGCTGCAAAGGGCCATGGTGGACGCCCTTGGCCGGATCAGCAGCTTTTCCGAGGCACAAAACAACACGGGTCTCGCGGGAGAGATCGACAGGCTCCAGCGTTCCGCACCGGAGCTTTTGAGCAAAAACCCGAGGCCGCTGCCGGCGACGGTGCTTGAAAGCCTGGCTTCGGCACGCGATTCCGGGGTCACCAGCCAAGCGGCGGTGTTGTTTGCGCTGCTGTCCACGCTGCGTTCCATCGATAACCAGACGAAGGCCGTCGACAACATGTTGAGCCAGGCGAGTGATCTGCGCGCGCCCTTTGTCAAGGTGTTGCGCTCCACCGTGCAGCAGGGACAAACCCTGACGCAGCAGACGGTGAACCTTCCGGCAACGCCGACGAACAACGCGCAAGATCGCGAGAGTATCGGCACGCACTTCGATACGTTGACCATGACCTTTCGTGTGCTGGCCGACGCGACCCTGCCGCTGAATCAGGAGATGGTGCTGCTGGAAAATACGCGCGGCACACTCACGACCTGGCGCGCGGCAGCGAATGCCGAGTACAAGGAGATTCTGCGATCCCTACTGACGCGCGTGTTCTTGATTGCCATCGTTTTGGGCATGTTGGCGTTGGCGAGCAATCTATGGAGCCGGGCGACGGTGCGTTATGTGAGCGATCTGCGGCGCCGTCGGCAGTTGCTGTTTATCCGCCGAGCGGTGATCGGCGTTCTCAGCGGCCTTGTCGTGATCTTCGGCCTGGTAACGCAGTTCAGCTCGCTGGCGACCTTTGCAGGGTTTATCTCGGCGGGTATTGCGGTTGGGCTGCAAAGCGTTCTGCTGTCGGTCGCAGCGTATTTCTTCATCGTGGGTCGTTATGGGGTGCGCGTCGGGGACCGCATCACGGTGGCGGGCGTGACAGGCGATGTGGTGGAAGTGGGTCTGGTGCGGTTCTACCTGATGGAACTGGTCGGGACGGGAACGGAGTTGCACGCAACGGGGCGCGTGGCTGTCTTTGCCAACTCAGTGCTGTTTCAGACAGGAACACCGCTGTATAAGCAGATGCCCGGCACGGAGTACGCCTGGCATGAGATGACGGCGAAGCTGAAAAGCGATGCCGATGTGCCCGCGGTGACCGAGGCCCTGCTGAGGGTTGTCAATGCGGTGTATGCGGGCTACAACACACGCATCGAGGCACAACAACGGCAGGTCGAGGCGTGGATGGGGACGGCGTTGCCGGTGCCCAGGATCGAATCCCGGCTCCAGTTGGTGGAAGGAGCATTACAGTTTGCGGTGCTCTTTCCTGTGCAGCTGCACGACGCGGCGGCCACGGACCAACGGATTGCGGAGCAGGTCGTGGCTGCAGCGAACGCGGATGGGCCATTAAAGGCCGGCTTACCGGAGTTGCCGGTGATTAAGGCTGCCGTGAAGAGTTAACGGGATAGAGCTCGAGGGAGGGAGAGGGCCCGCAACGGCACTTAAAGGAATTTTTGGGTCAGGAACGAGTCCTCATCCCTCACATAGATTGACGACTCATGTCAGAAAAGTGACTACAAAGTTAATGCCATAATTTGCACATGACCAACATGGAGTCTCAGAATCGTGGCGCGGACGCAACGCGTCGGCATTTTCTCACCGTAGCTGCCTCTTTAGGAATGGGTTCAACCGTTTTCCCCGGGGCGTTGCTGGCTTTGGCTTCCGTCGAGGCCGATGCGCAAGCGCCGGCAAAGACAGCCGACGGGGCATCTGCAGCCACCCTCCCGAAGATCACGGATGCCATGATTGAAGCAGCAGCGGCGATTGCGGGGCTGCGCTTCACTCCCGAGCAGCGTCAGAGCATGCTTGAAGGGTTGAACAGCCAGCGCGAAGACATCGCAACAGTCCGTCAAATGGGGCTGTCGAATGCGGTAGCACCTTCCCTGGTGCAGAATCCAGTGTTGCCGGGCACCGTGCTCGAGACGGCACGGCAGCCTCCAAAGCTAGGTCCTGCGCCCGGCGTCGCGGAGATTTCCATCGGTCAAGAGGACCAGGTAGCCTTTGCGACGGTGCGGCAGCTGGGGGAACTGCTGCGGTCACGGAAGATCACCTCGGTTGAACTGACAAAGCTGTATCTTGCACGTTTGCGACGGTATGACCCGACGCTGCATTTCGTCATCACGCTTACGGAAGATCGGGCTTTGGCGCGAGCGGCGGCGGCAGATCGTGAACTGGCGGCGCAGAGGATTCGTGGACCGCTGCACGGCATTCCCTGGGGTGCGAAGGATCTGCTCGCGGTAAAGGGCTACCCGACGACCTGGGGCGCGGGACCCTATATGCAGCAGAGTTTCGACTACGACGCCGAAGTCGTAACGCGGTTAGACCAGGCCGGGGCGGTGCTGGTCGCCAAGCTGACTCTGGGGGCCCTGGCCCAAGGCGACCTGTGGGGGCCGGCACCGGGAGTGCGAACGCGCAATCCGTGGAACCCCAGGCAGGGCTCCAGCGGCAGTTCCGCGGGCGTGGCCAGCGCGGTGGCGGCAGGCTGCGTGGGGTTCGGCATCGGGACGGAGACGCTGGGCTCCATCTCGTCGCCCTCCACGCGCTGCGGTTGCACGGGGCTGCGGCCGAGCTTTGGGCTGGTACCGCGGACGGGGGCGATGGCGTTGAGCTGGTCGATGGACAAGATCGGGCCGATCACCCGTTCCGTGGAGGATGCGGCGCTGGTGCTGGCGGCGATCTATGGCCCCGACGGGCACGATCCCAGCGTGCATCCGGCAGCCTTTAACCCCGATTTCACAACGGATGTGCGCACGCTGCGCGTCGCCTACCTGAAGAGCGCGTTCGATAAACCCACGTTCGACCCTGTGAAGCCGCCCAGTGAGACGCTCGCCGGCAAAGAACTTGAGGAGTACAACCGGCGCGTCGCAGGGCGCAAGGCGCAGTACGACCGGCAGGTCTATGATGCTCCGTTCAATACAAAGGCGCTTGCGGTGCTGCGCGCGATGGGCGTCACCCTGCAGCCCGTGGAACTGCCAAAGTTCGACTACGGCGCGCTTGTGCCGATGCTGGAGGCTGAAGCTGCTGCCGCGTTCGATGAGCTGACGCGCTCCGGCCGGGACGCGCTGCTGGCCGGCCAGATGCCGTTCGACTGGCCGAACAGCTTCCGTACGGCACGCTTCTATCCGGCGGTCGACTACATCAACGCGTCCCGGGCGCGGCGGTTGGCGATGGAGCAGGTGGCGGCATTTTTTGCGCCATTCGATGTCATTGTGACGCCCAGCTCGGGGCCACAGCTGGTGGCGACCAACCTTTGCGGGCAGCCCGCAGTGATCGTGCCCAACGGCTTCCGCGGACCCGATGCGCCGCCGCCACCCGATGGGGGCGATGGTGCGCTGAACAATGCCGGTGGACCGGGCACGCCGGTGTCGCTTACCTTCTTATCGCCGCTCTACGGGGAGGCCAAGGCCTGCGCACTGGCGCATGCGTATCAGGTCAAGACGGGGTTCCAATTGCAACGGCCGAAGCTGGGGTGAACGCTGATCGAAAGCGAAGCGACTTGGAGACAATCCAACCTCACAGCTGTAATTCTGAGCGTAGCGAAGGACCTCAGTATTTCAGTGGGGTGCCCATGCGGTACGGGCAGAATACAGAGGTCCTTCGCTGCGCTCAGGATGACGGTGAGTAGTGCACAGCTTCAGGCGATGGTTCTAAGGCTGGCGGCTAACCCTGTGTTTTTCTGCCCTGGTGGTCAGTTTGGGAAGGATGAACTCCTGGAAGACGTTGTTCATGGCATCGCCGGCGATGGCGAGGAAGCCATTTTCAAAGGTGAGCGCGGCGCCTTGGCGGTCTGAGGGTGCGTAGTAGAGATTCGAGATGGCCCCTGCGGATAGATCGCCAAGCACGCCGGCAAACGCGGGCTGGCGGCGGCCGTCATCGCCACGGCAGATCACCGCAGTCGAGACGGCGTAGAGAAAGCGCGTACGAACGGTGCCGGTGCCTTTGTAAAAATAGCGCGGATCCTGGTGAAACAGGGAGGGCAGGATGGCCCCGCCCAGGAAGGTTCCCGAGACGAGGTTGCCGAGATTGGCCCCGTAGCGCCTGCCATAACCGGCTGCACCCTGGCGATAGCCAGGAAAAGCATCCGTCGCTTGTTGCACCCCGGCAACCGTGCCGACCAGGAACAGGTTGCCGGGGTCGCTGGCGTTCTTGAAAGCGAGCGTATATTTTTGCCTCGTGGAAAGCGCCGGCGTCGTCCAGCGGTAGCTGACGAAGAAGTTGGGGAGAACACCGAAGACCCGTTGCTTTTCTTCGGCCTGCATCTGCTCGGTGGCTAACTCGTCCGGAGTCGCCACGGCGTCGACCGTAACCGCCACCGTGGCGATCGGTAAAGTGAACGGGACCATCTCGTAACTTTGTGCCGACCGGAGCGTTCCGGTGGCGGAGACGGTATCGAACCCGGGCAGCGTAGCGGAAACCATGAACGCGCCTGGCGGCACACGAAGAAAGCGGAAGTGGCCGTTCTGGTCGGAACTGGTTTCCTGCGGGGCGGCGTAGCCGGCTGCGGAGAGCGCAAGGTGTGCCCCGAAGAGAGGGTTTCCTTTGGCGTCCTGAACGATGCCGCTGACGGTTCCGGTAACTTCCGGCGCAACCGGCCGGGCCGGGGGCGACGAGGTGGAAGGGGACGGTGCGGAAGGCACTTGCGGCGGGCCAGGCGCATGGCTGGGAAACGTGCCTGTGCCCGACTGAGCCGACGCGATGGGCCCGCCGAGCAGAAAACAAAACGCGCCCCACGCACGCAGGATCTTTCCTGAGGGCGGACTACACAACGAAGACCCTTGGGATGGACTGACCCGCGACACCCTTCCAGCATAGTCGCGAAGTGCGAGCCCGCTTCGATATCAAAAGTCATAGGTGACCAGATAGCAGCAATCCGCTACTTGGAATCTGGGGTGAATGCGACTCAACCGCCGTAGAAACCACCGTCGGCGATGCTGTCCGGATCAACATGGCCCTCTTTGGACAACTCGGCCTTAACCATCTGGCTGACGGTTTTGGTGTCGACGTACAGGCCGCTGGTGGCGATGCGCATCTGTACCGTGCGCATGACGGGGCCCATGTCTTTGGGACCGGGGCGCTGGCCGCCATTGTCCTTGGCCACATGGGCGAGCGCGCCCATGATGATGGGGCGGATATCGTCTTCCTGCGCCTGTTTGGGCAGGTAATCCTCAAGCATGCCGATTTCGGCACGCTCCTTTTCGGCGAGTTCGGGGCGGCCGCCCTTGGTGAACTGCTCGGCAGATTCGCGGCGCTGCTTCAGCATGGTTTGGAGAACGGCCTGCTGTTCGGGCTCGGTGAGCGGCTCGCGTTTATCGATCTCCTTCGAGCGAATGGCCGCTTTCGCCATGCGCAAGGTGGTCAGTTTGTCCTCTGCGTGCGACTTCATCGCGGCGATGATGTCGGTGTTGAGGCGCTCGGCAATGGTGGGCATGGAATGCTCCTGTCCTTCTCAGCTTATCGCGAGGGTGAGGGGAACGCTTCCGTGGACTCGGCAAACGTGCGATGGATGCAAAGGCGGGAAGGAAACGCGACTCAACTTCCGGCAACGGCGTTTTCACAGGATTGATCTATCTCGGGGATTGTCATTCGCAGGTCCTTCAACGTGCCCTTTTCACCAGACATGGCAAGCATTCGCAGGCATCACGGGCTGGCCGACATGACATCCAAAAGCAGCACCAAATGGCTCGAAGTTCTGCACGGTGCCGTTTACGCGGAATTCTCCCGGTGGGTGTGGGTCGGTCTGGCCTCGGACCCGCTGATATGCTTCCGTGCGTGTCTCACACCATGACTGCGCGAAACCAAGGAAGAAACGTTGGTCTTCGGTATAGCCGTCGATTTTGGCGTTGCTCTGGTCAGGTGGATGGTGCGCTTGCAACTCCTGGAAAGCCCTGTAAGCGATGCGCATGCCGCCATTGTCCGCGGTATTTTCTCCTAGGCTCAATTAACCGTCGAGTTTTAGTCCCGGTGCAGCTTCAAAGTTGTTGTACTCGTTCACCTCGCACGAGGTCATCTTGTTGAAGTTTGCCCGATCCTGTGGGGTAAACCAGTCCCGACGATTGCCGTGCTCGTCGTAAAGAGATCCTTGGTCGTCGAAACCATGCGTCATCTCATGGCCAACGAAGGTGCCGAGCGCTCCATAGTTCACGGCGGCGTCGATCAATGGAGAGTATCGAGGCGGCTGTAAGATGCCCGCGGGGAACTCGATATCATTTAAACTCGGGTCATAGTTGCCATCCGCTTCTGAAGTTGTCCAGAAGAACCTTCCTTCATCCACCGGCTTTCCAATGCGGCTTAGTACGTCTTCCTCGTTGAGCATTTGCGCGTTATGAAGATCGGCAACGAAGTCCGCCGAGGTGACCCGCAGGGAGGAGTAGTCTCGCCAATGGCTCGGATAGCCGATCTTCTGGCGCATGGTGTCCACCTTCTTCAATGCGTCCTGTTTGGCTTCGGCTGACAGCCAGGGAAGCTGCTCGATCTCCTCCCGCAGCGCGCGTCTCGTGTTGGCAATGATCGTTTCGGCGTCCGCCTTGCTCTGCGGCGAGAAGTTTCGCTTCACCCAATCCTGACCGACAGCATCGCTCAACGACTTATTGGTGAGCACAGTGCAACGCTTCCAGCGAGGCTGCTCCTCGGCCTGCCCCCGCAGCGTCTTATTGACGAATTGGAATGAAGCCTGCTCAAAAGGTGCTGAAAGGTAAGGCGCCATCGGATAGACTGCATGAATGCGAAGGTAACTCTTGACTGCTGCGAGCGGCTCAGCCGCAATGACCTGTGCCATTGTCTTTATGTATTCCGGCTGCTGCACATTGATGATCCTGAAAGAGGGGGCGCGTACGCCACGAAGATAGGCCGGCCAATCAAAGCCGGGACTTAACCGCTCAAGATCAGCCAAGGTCATCGGGTGATAGACCTTGGCCGGATCACGCATGTCGACGCGGGACATAGAACCCTTCGCCAGAGCGGTCTCTACTGCAAGCACGTTTTGCGCCTCTCCGGTCGCGGCTTCGGGCTTGTCGCCAAGCTGCTTGAAGATCGACTCCAGATATCGCCTGTAGGCGGCGAGCGTTGCGGCTTGTTGCTCGCCTGCTTTCAGATAGTAATCGGGGGTGGGAAGCGTCAGACCGTCCTGCCGTAACGTTGGGTTCTGTTTTTGCGCATCCTTATCATCTTGTAAGACGGTCATGGAGAAAAAACCCGCTCCCAGCAGGTTTCTGTTGCCGAGGAAGATAGCAATTTGTGCTTTGTTACGGAGTGCGTCGATGCCAGCAAGCGTCGATTGCAGAGGCTCTGCGCCAAGCCGATTTGCCTGCTCGGCATTCATGCAAGCGGCGTAGAACGTACCATACTGCTTTTGCAGAGGAGTTTCCGGCGACTCGGCTGCTTGCTTCAATTGGAGGTACAGAAGGTAGAAGTTACGATCATCCGTCTGTCCGAAGACCATCACTCTCTCCTGATCGAAGGGAATCGAGTTTGCCTTGATCCAATTGCCGCACGCATATTTGTAGAAGTCGTCACAGGGATTCACACTTCGGTCGATAAAGGAGGTGTCCATCGAGCGCAACGGCTTTGGAGCAGTAGGAACGCCTTCCATCTGTTGAGCCGTTACGACACCGCTGCTACATAAGAACAGCGCAAGTACGGCTATCAATCTCATTCTGAGCATCCTCGTCTCCAATGTGACCTAACCAGCTTTCTTGCGGACAAGCCACAATCTCTCCTGCAAAAGCAACTGAAAGCGCACGGCTAGTTTAGCGAAGCGGGCCGGGGTTCGTACCGATATGTCGCATTACGGAAGTAAGACTGCTCCGACATTGTTTCTTGTTGGAGCAGTATTGTTCTCTGCCCGTTTCCGTCGATGGGTGGACCGCGGACTGGCTAGAATAGAAACATGATTCGCAAGACGCGTTTGTTTACGCCCGGTCCCACGCCCCTGCTTCCCGCCGCGCAGTTTGCCATGGCGGCGGCCGACATTCATCACCGCACCGCCGAGTTCCGTGCTTTATACAAACGCGTGCTGGCGCAGTTGAAGGAGTTTGTCGGCACGGCCAATGACGTTGTGATTCTGTCGAGCTCGGGCACGGGCGCGATGGAGGCGGCGATGTCGAACCTGACCTCGCCGGGTGATCGCATTCTGGTGCTTTCGGCCGGTAAGTTCGGCGAGCGCTGGGCCGCACTGGGCAAGGCCTTTGGCTGTGCGGTCGATACAGTCACCAAGCCCTACGGCGAGACCTTCTCGGTAGAGGACGTGAAAGGTGGCTTGAAGCTGGAAACACGTGCCGTTTTTGTGCAGGCCAACGAGACGTCCACGGGCACACGGCACGATATTCAAGCCATAGCGCAGTTGCTGAAGGCGGAGCAATCGGAGGCACTGCTGGTGGTCGATGGCATTACGGGGCTGGGGACGACGCGGCTGGATATGGATGGCTGGGGCGTCGATGTGTTGATTGGCGGCTCGCAAAAGGCGGTAATGATTCCGCCGGGCTTGAGTTATTTGGCTGTCAGCGAACGAGGCTGGGATCGCATGGAAGCGACCTATAACCCGCGCTACTACTTCGACCTGCGTAAGGAACGGAAGAATGCGAAGAATGGCGAAAGTGCATATACGCCCGCGGTGGCGTTGATCGCGGCACTGGGGGCCTCGCTGGACTGGATCGCCGCCCAGGCTGCCACGCCGGAGAAGCCCGCCGGCGACCTGGCCCAGGGCCGCGCCAAACTGATCGACAATGCCGACCTGATCTCGGCGATGACCTGCGAGGCAATGCGGGCCACTGGTCTGAAGCTGTTTTCGCAAGCTCCAGCGGCGTCTGCGACCGCGGTGTGTGCGCCGGCGGGCATCGACTCTGGTGTGATTGTGAAGGCGCTGAAGAGTCGCTTCGGCGCGATCATCACCAATGGGCAGGGCGAGATGCAAGGCAAGATCTTCCGCATTGCACATCTAGGCTTCTTTGATTACATGGACACCATTGCGTTGCTAGCCGCGCTGGAACAGGTACTCGTGACGGAGGCGCCGCAGCTCGGGTTGCAATTCGGCACGGCGCTGATCGCCGCACAGCAGACCTATGCGGATCACGTCGAGGCCAACGCTTTTTAGGGGGCAAGGGTGTGCACCAATCAAGGGCAGCCGGCAAGGCTGCCCTTTTGTGTCGCAATCCTTCCGAAGTTGCAGAAGGGTACCTCTCTTAGGTCATGGATGGCCCCCCAATTGTGGGATGGCGAGGTGTGAGAGGAATCAGCGATAACCAGGGTGCCTCGAAAACGTGGTTACTTTTTGTAATCATCTTCGATGCTCGTGAAGGGCTCTACCGCCACGACCCCGGCAACCACCGGCGCTCCGAGCAGGCGACAGACCCGCAGCCGAGCTGTAAGCGAACTGTCATAAGACTCAGGAGAAAGCCCTATGCGCCACGACCAAAGGGCCCGCCGTTGGGCGGGTATAACCACGCTTGCCTTGTTATCCCTTTTCGGCGTCGCCGGATGCGGCATCGGCGCAGGCGATGGTGCGGGCGGCACAGCCATCCCCGGTGTCACCATCAAGGGACATGTGCATGGAGGCGCCTTTCCCATTCAGCAGGCTTACATCACGCTGATGGAAACGCAAAGTACCGGCTACGGCCAGTACGGCAAGGTGCTGGAACAGGTAAGCTCCGACACGAACGGATACTTCACCTTCGATAGCAATTGGATCTGCGACGCCGGCCAATATGCCTACATGGTCGTTTCGGGCGGGCACACTGTCGCGTCCACCTCAACCAGCAACAACAACGTGTTGCAGGTGGGCGTGATAGGCGCCTGCTCAACCGATTTGGCTACGACAAGTGAGATTAATGGCGTCAATGTCTTTCTGTCGGAGTTGAGCACGGTGGCTGCGGCCTATGCACTGGGCAACTTCATGACGATCAATACGGACCCAAAGTTCGGCTTGCTCGCACAAATTACCTCGCCGGCTGCAAACAATGCACCGAACCCGGGCTGCCTCGGCCTGGGTGCGGCGATGGCCTGCACGGCTGGCGGTCTTGGCCATGCCTTCACGAACGCATATAACCTTGTCGATTCAGTCCGCTATGACGGGTCGTTTCCCACAGGAATGGCACGCGCGACGGTGCCCGGCAACGCGCAAGGGACCGTGCCGCAGGCATTGCTGAACACGCTGGGGAATATCTTGCAAAGCTGCGTAGATTCGACCGGGGTAACCAACAGCGCCAGCATCACTGGGTCCACCTCGGACGGCTCGCACTGCGGAGATCTTTTCGAATATGGCACGACCCCGGGCGGTGCGGTGCCTTCCAACACACTGCAAGTGGCACTGAACATGGCGAAGTACCCGAATAACAATGTGGATCAGCTGTTCAATCTACAACCGCGTGCGGTGTTCTTTACACCGGCACTGACCAGTGACAAATTGAGCGGTACGAGCACCTTGATGGGTTTTTCCGTTTCCATCTTTTATTTCGGCACGGGCTTGCCTGGGGATACCGGGTACCACATTCCTGTGCTGTTGACCCTGGACGCGCAGGATAACGAATACACGGTTTCGATTGGCGGCACTGGCGGTACAGCGTATTCGTCGGTGAGTGGCGTTAGTGCCAGCGGCACGGGTTTGTTCGTCGGCGCACAGTATACGAGCGTGCCGCAGCCAAACGCGATTGCAGCCGATAGTTTGGGCAATCTTTGGGTAACCGACGACCGTAGTGGCGGCAATGTGCAACGCTTAGCTACTTTGGGATCGAGTGCCGGCACCTATACGAAGCAAATTGCCGTACCAGGAGGATACGCTGCCGGCCTGGCCATTGACGCTTCCAATAACGTCTGGGTTTCTCGCGATTCCACGGATTTGAATCAATCGCTTTTCGAGTACCAACCGATAAATAACTACGCATCCACGAACTTCCAAGTATGTTTTGGAGCAGTCTGCATCGGCAATCCGCCCCAGCTTGGTTACAACACCAAACGACTCTTTGTGGATGCAAAGCAAAACATCTTTGGCGTCACCAGCAGCACGACTGCCACGGCGCGCATCTTTCAATTTCCCTTTGCCAGCAACGGCGCAGGCACGACCATCAGTTCAGCAGCCTTAGGCACCACCGGCGGTTTTGGGATCACGATGAACAGCGTGGACCAGGTGTACCTTCCGCTCAAGGGCGAGTTGGATACCGCGAACGGCTTTACCAATGGGAATTTCAACGTCAACAATGCGAGCCAAGGCGTGCATACAGGCCCATCCGGTACGGGTGTTTCCTTCAATGTACCCAACGATGCAGCGATCGACGGCGCAGGTTCGGTCTTTTGGACCGATCTGGAGGGACCGGGGGAGGTATTTACCCTCACTCCCGTGAAGAATTCCGTCGCGGCCGCTCCGTTGACCTCGGTGTACCCTTGCTATCCCCAGAACAACCAATGCCTGGGAACCACTTCAAACCTGCGTAGCATGTCCATCGATAGCTCGGGCGACCTTTGGTACATTGCCGACAGCACCGCCGGAGTTGTCGTGGAGACTTTGGGCTTGGCGGCGAATACGTGGTCTCTGCTTTCGTACGCACATGTGGGGCTCCTTGTGCAGTAAGCAGAGCCATTCTGGACCATTTGGCGATACCCACGGGAGTTCTACGGCGGAAGCGGAACTCCCCCAAATGGGGCAGAGTGACTCCCCCTTTCGTTCGCCGCCAACCCGTTTCGGCCATTGTTTACACCTACTGGTAAGAGCAATAAAAGAGTATGTTCTCTACACGTCTCCCATCAGTTTGCTTCCGCGCCTCAACTCTACCTGGAGTTAGCCGGCTGCGGCGTACCAACAAGGCACCGTTGGCTCTTGCTCTCGTCGCGACCGCCGGTGCCTTGGCACTAGTCGGGTGCGGCGCAAACCTGCCGTCTTCCGTGACGGATGCGGCACTGCCCGGCATCGCCGTGCAAGGGCACGTGCACGGAGGCGCCTTTCCCATTGAAGGGGCGTTGGTCACGCTGATGGAAACCCAGAGCACCGGGTACGGCGTGGCCGGCAAAGTGCTCGAACAGGTGAAGTCCAATTCAAATGGCTACTTCACTTTTGACAATAATTGGACCTGTGATGCCGGTCAGTACGCCTATATCAGCGTCGCCAGCGGCCATACTGTCGCTTCGGCAACCACCAATAACAATAACGTGCTGCAGGTGGGGGTTATCGGCGCCTGCTCGGCCGATCTTGCGACTACCGCGGAGATCGCCAATGTTAACGTGTTCATCTCCGAGCTGAGCACCGTGGCCGCGGCCTACGCGCTCAATAACTTCATCACCATCGGAACGAACGCGACATATGGGCTTTTGGCAAACATCTCGTCAGCGGCCAACAATAATTCGACCACGCCTGGGTGCACGGGAACCGGAGCCAACCTCGCCTGCACGGCCGCCGGCCTGGGGCATGGCTTCACGAACGCCTATAACCTGGTCGATTCTGTCCGCTATGACGGGTCGACGCCGACCGGCGCGGCACGAACGACCATTCCCAGCAACGCGCAAACCATCGTTCCGCAAAGCTTGATCAACACCCTCGGCAACATTCTGCAAAGCTGCGTCGACTCGACCGGCGTCACCAACAGCGCCAACATCTCTGGGACGTCCTCGGACGGTTCACACTGCGGCGACCTCTTCGAAGATGCCACGCCGCCGGGAGGCAGCTCGCCTTCGAACACCATGCAGGTGGCGCTGAACATCGCCAACAACCCCAACAACAACGTCGACAAGCTTTTCAACCTGCAGCCGCGTGCGACCTTCTTCACGCCGGCGTTAACGACCGACATGGTCAGCAACACAACCAACACATTGATGTCGTACAGCGTTTCCATCTTCTATGAAGGTACAGGCCTTGCCGGGGACCCCGGCATGGGCACGCCGGTGCACATCGCCCTGGATGCCGAAGACAACGCCTATTTGGTGTACGCCGGCTATAACAATACGACAAGTACAAACTACGTGGTGGTAGACGGACTTTCGGCTGGAGGCGCCGGTCTGTTTGCGGGCTCCCGCATCTACGGTGTCACTACACCGAATGAAATCGCGTTGGACAACCTGGGTAACGCCTGGCTCACGGATGATTCCGCTACGGGCAAACTGTACCAGGTGTCTACTTCGACCGGCGCGATGAAGAATTCCTTTGCCGTGACGAACGGGAACCCGGGCGGTGTAGCACTGGATGAGTCCAATAACGTCTGGATCTCGCGCGATTCAACGGATGCCAACCAGTCCATCTACGAATATGCGCAGACAAACAACTACGGTGTCGTCGCATTCGGAACAAAGAGTCCGGTCCTGAGCGCGGCGAATAAGCGCCTGTTTATCGACTCCAAGCAGAACGTTTTCGGTGTGACTACCGGCTCTAGCGCCAACGCTCAATTCTACGTGTTCGGTTTCGGTACGCTCGGCGTGGGAGCCACACTGACCACTACCGCGCTGACTGCGACGAGCGGCTTTGGCATTGCCATGACCAGCACGGACGAGGCTTACCTGCCTTTGAACGGCACGCTGAACAGCGCGAGTGCTACAGCCAACGGGAATGTCGCCACCATCTCTACCAATGCGAACAGCGCGGGTATCTATACCGGCACCTCCACTACGGGCTCGAAGTTCACCAATCCCGGCGATGCTGTGATCGATGGCGCCGGGAACATACACTGGACCGATTTCGAAACGACAGGACAGCTCTTCAAAATGGTTCCGGGAACCGACGGTAAGATCACTGACGGAACGCTGACGTCGATCTATCCCTGCCTGCCGCTCAACAACCAGTGCTACGGAGCGAACTCAAACCTGCGCGGCATGGCTATCGATAGCTCCGGTGCCATCTGGTATGTTGCAGCCGTTTCGCCCGGGCTGGCCGTGCAGACGCTGGGATTTGCCGCGAACAGCTGGCCGCTGCTCTCCTACGCCCATGCCGGGCTCGCGGTCAAGTAAAGCGACGTCACTGATCGTTCTAATTCGAAACTCCGCTACGCCCGAGGGTGGACCGCAAGGACCTCTCCCGGGCGTAGCGGCTCGTTTCGGCTCGCCTTTCGCGGCAGCTGTTGAGCTGTTTCCCTCATTTCCGCAGCTTTCCACGGAACAACTGTTCCCGAAGAGACAACTGCACAGCTTACGCAGCAGACTTCCGCGCCGAAAGTGCCTAGCCTATACGTGATGGCTGTTCTTTCCATGCCGATGCCTTCGGGCGACGGCACCCTACCTTCTTCGATCCAAACCGAGGTCACTGTACTCGGGGCGATGCTGCTGGACGCGGTGGCCATCACGGACGCGACCGCAAAGCTGCGCCCGGAAGATTTTTCGCTCGATTCGCATCAGCGCATTTACCGCGTCATCACCGATCTGCTGATGCAGGGCCATGCGGTTGATCTCATCACGGTGATGGACGCGCTGACACGCCGTAAAGAGCTGGATGCGATTGGCGGCCCGGCCTACCTGGCGTATCTGACGGAGGGGATTCCACGGAGCCCGAACGTGGAGAGCTATGTCCGGATCATCAAGGACAAAAGTCTTCTGCGACAGTTGCTGAGCATTTTCAACGAAGGTATGGCGCTCGCTTCGGACCAGAGTGAAAACGCGACGGAAGTGCTCAACAACGTAGAAGTGAAGCTGGCCGAAGTTGCGGATTCGGCGATTCAGCGTGGCTTTTCGAACATTCCGGAGATCGTCGCCAATTCTTTCGGTTCCATCGACGCGTTGTATGAGCAAGGCCGTGAGATCACCGGGCTGGCCACGCACTACATCGAGTTCGACAAAATGACCTCCGGCCTGCAAAACGGGGAACTGGTGATTATCGCGGCGCGGCCGTCGATGGGTAAAACGGCTTGGGCAATCAACATCGCGCAAAACTGTGCGGTGCGCGATGGGAAGGTGGTTGCAATCTTTTCGTTAGAAATGTCGAAGGAAAGCTTGCTGCGCCGCATGCTCGCCTCGGAAGCGATGGTGGGCAGCCGCAAACTGCAAACCGGCTTCATTCCTCGCGAAGACAGGGGCAAGCTGATCGCCGCGCTCGACCGGTTGATGAATTCTAAAATGTTCGTTGATGACACGCCCGGCATCACGCTGGCGGAGATGCGGGCGAAGGCCCGCCGGCTGAAGCAGCAGGAGGGCCGGCTCGACCTGATTGTGATCGACTACCTGCAGCTCATGACGGGCTCGACGACGGGATCACAGAAAAAATTTGAGAACCGCACGCAGGAGGTCAGCTCGATCTCGCGTGGGCTCAAGGCGCTGGCCAAGGAGCTCAGTATTCCGGTACTGGCGCTTTCACAGCTCTCGCGCGGTTCGGAGCAGCGCACAGGCGATAAAAAACCGCTGCTCAGCGATCTGCGCGAGTCGGGCTCGATCGAACAGGATGCCGATGTCGTCGCGTTTATTCATCGTGAGGAGTATTACGACCGCGAGAACGAAGACCTGAAAGGCAAGGCGGAGATCATCATCGCCAAACAACGCAACGGCCCCACCGGTTCTTTGCAGATGGCGTATCTAAGCGACTTCACACGATTTGAAAATCTCGCACACGGCGACGAGGTGGGCGGAGACGCGTATTAAGTCGAGTTTCAGAGATTTGTCGCTCTGGAACTCGACCAGGCATCCGCCTGTTCCGCTCATTCCGTTTCACCTGGCGTGAGTTTGGGGTTGATCTTCACTGTTTTCTGGTTGTAGGGCCGCGGAACCGCCAGGGCGTCCTCGAGATCCTTGTCATACCCGTAGATATCGTTGAAGAAGTGCATTGTGCCGTCTTCGTCAGCAGTGGCGGTCAAGTACGTCAGCACCACCGTAAGCGGGGTTTGTAAATTGACTTGCTTGTTGTCTTTCACCTCACCGGAGGTAGAAACAGCCCCGGAGTCAGCATCGCTGCCCGTTTTCTCTTTGGCATCCGTCGCGGCGTCCCCGGCATCGTTCCCGTTTGCCGGTACACCGTACATCGCTTGGTGAATCTTGTCGGCATTCCAATCACCTTGACCGTTCAGCACCCAGTTTGCCATTTTTTCGGCATCATTCAAGCGCACACAGCCATGGGAGCGATCGCGCCGCGCGAGGTTGAAAAGATTCATCTCCGGGGTTGAGTGCAGATAAATGTCGTACTCGTTCGGGAACATGAATTTGACGAGCCCAAGTGAATTCTTTGGTCCTGGTTTTTGCCGCACAAGATAGCGCGAGTGCTCCAGGTCAGCTGCGGTCCAACCCGAAACGGACTTACCGCCGTTATCGACCACCTCATACCCGTGGCTTTCCAAGTAGCCGGTACTGGCATGTTTCAGCAGATCTTTTTTCACGATGGAGGACGGGAGGTTCCAGAAAGGCCGGAAGATCAGAAACTTCATCGTTCGCACGAAAACGGGTGTATCGTGGCCGCCTTCAGCCTGCCCGTCGATCACCTTCATCTTGAAGGCGAGATCTCCACCGGGGTTGTAGGTCCGCACATAAAACTCCGGCAGGTTTACAAGTACGCGCGGTTTTGCGAAATTGTCCGGCAGCCAGCGCCATTTTTCAAGGGCGTCGTTCATTTGCTGCACACGCGCCGTCATCGGCACATTCAGGGCATCCACGGTCCCTTGCGATAACTTACCGTCCGGCGTCAGTCCATGGCGATTTTGAAAGTGTTGTATGGCCTGCGCAAGTTCCGGGGTATAGGTACTACCGGCTTGTTGACCTGGGGCCGGTCCGTCGCCTTCAAGCGCAAGCCGCTGCGCAAGCTGCGCGGCGCCCGCGTACGACGCACCGGGGCTGATCGATTTGCCCACTGGCGGAAGCGGTTGCGAAGATGTGCCGCTCTGGCTGACGAGCTGCAGATAGTGCGGCAGCGCATCTTCCGTCGCTTTGTACATTGGGTTTTGCGGTTCGACGCTGTTGAGTGCCGTGGTCACATCGTCGGCATCTACGAGTTGCTCGTTCACCAGGGTGGCGAGGTCGAACTGCGCGCGTCGCGCGGGCACGTCGATGTCGAAGTTCAGCGCTTGCGGGTTGATGCGACCAAGGTGCAGATCACTGAGGTAGCGCATCGCCGTGACCGTCAAAGCCACATCGAATTGGGCTACCGCATCGCCGTTTTGCGCCTGGCTGCGCAGTTGCTGCACCTGCTGCGCCCAACGTGAGCTGTTATAGTCCTCCGGTTGAAGTCCCTTCTTCGCGGCGTCACCGAAGATCTGGATGAGTCGTGTGGCCTGATCCGTGGGTTTGCCGTCACGCGTCCAGGCGAGTTCCCAGTTGCGATCGTTGTAAAACTGCTGCACCTGGGACTGCAAATCGGAGAAATCGGCCCATTTCAGGGCGCTCAGCTGCGGCGTACCGGCTACCTGCCGCAGGTTGTCCGCATAATCCGTGCTATTCGATTTCGACGCCGACCTGCGATGGTGAAACATCCGCGTCAGGCTTGATACATTGAATCCGCTGCTTTTGCAACCGCTGAGCGGAAACAAGATGATGCCGGCAAGGGCGGTGCGACATAAAAGGCTGGGAGCCTTTTTCCATGTCGGGCTAAAGGTAAAAGAGTTTGGCAAAATGGGGAAAGGGAACACGCGATACATAGCCACGGCGACGGAAGAGCCTCGTTCTGCTCAGGATAAAACTGGAGCGATGGCTTATTGGATGCGCGAAAGCTGACAAACGACGAGCGCAAGCCTACGGCGAAAGTGGCAGACGAGCGCTCCGCTTCGACTCAGATCGCTACAAACTCGAGTGGCCCAGCATGCTGGTTGTCCCTCAGGTTAGGGTCGCGGTGCGCATCCAGGTCCAGCACAGGACAGCCTGTGCGATGACGACCGCTGTGGACAACAGGAGAAAGAGTTTGCGCTGGCGAGTCTCCAGCGCATCCGCAAAGACGCCCCCAACGAAGGTAAACAGGAAGGGCAACGCCCAGAGCCATGGCGCGGTAATCACCTGTGTGGTGTAAATGGGCGAAAGCAGCACCGTAACGATGAGCGGGATTGTGTTGCCGAAATACCGTGACCGGCGGGTGGCGAGATACAGGAAGAAGGCTACGCCGGTTGCCACCAGAATTCCGGCGTTGGCAGGCTGGTGAGCGAAGACACGCACAGCTTCAAGCGAAAACCAGAACCGGCCCGATCCACCCGTGAACACATAGGAAAAGGCCGAGGGTCGGAAGGAAAAACCTGCAAAGACGATCGCGACCGCGCCCAGCGCAGAAAAGATGAGGATTTGGGCGACATGGCTGCGGCGTTGCTCCGCCAGGTAGTACAGCAGCACGGTACCGAGTAGGAAGCCGAAGATCGCCGCCAAAAGATGCGCTGTTGCCGTCAGGCCCAGAGCGACGGTGAGCAGAAGGATGCGGGGCCGCCACTTACGCCGGGGTCCCTGGAGAGCATGCGCCACCCCAATCGCCGTATACACCAAGCCGTACAGGCCCCAAAGCGCAAGGATCTCATTATTGGGCTGTGTGGCGTAGCTCACCACGGCGGGACAGAATACGTAGAGCGCCAGAGCGAGCGCGCCGCCGGCGTTGCCGAAGAGTCGTCGCGACACCCACCACAATCCCCCACCGAGCCACACGGCACACAACACAAAAGGCAGCCGAATCAACCACTTGACTTCGGAAATCTCATGCCGCGCCTCCCATGTGCTGCCGTTCAGCGAACCACCGCTGTACAGCCGGTCCGCCGGTTTGCGCAGGGTATCGGTGGTAAGGAGCAAAAGGCGTTGCGCGGTGAGCGGCAGCCCTGCAACGCGGTAGGCAAGCGTGCCATCGCCGTTCAGGTTGCCGCAACTGGTGAAATACCCCTGCAGGGGCGACGGGCGCTCCCACATCTCGCGCCCGCAATGGGCATAGCGGTAATCGTTGGAGTCGAGCGGCTGGTGGTTGATCGTCCAAAGACACTGCAGGAGAAGCACACATAAGAGACCTGCGGCGACCCGCTGCCCCGGACCAACATAAAAACCACGCCAACGCACTTCACTAGGGTATAGGACTTTGCTGAGAACGGCTCAAGTCGCCACACCTCTGTTCCAACCCGGCCTGTGTAGCAGGCGGTCATCCATTTCACGATGTCGACATTGATCAGCAAACGCTCTCAGTCCAGGCATATACCCTCCGGTTGCGTCTGCCATTCTGAACTGCTCACGGGAATGGAAAGATACGATGATCCAGTTAGGTCCTGAACACCAACAGAGAAGCGATCAGCTCGGAAAAAGTTCGTGTCACTGAACCTCATACCACTTCTCAAAGTTCTCCTAGAACTTAGGATCGCAATGCTTTTACAGTTACTTCACCTACTCTCCCGATCTTAGGTTTGCACGAACTGCATCATGGGCGGCATCGTTGCTCCAGTGTGAGTTAACCTATTTGATAGGTGGTAACTTGCCCCTTCGCGGCGTCCAATGATTGACAAATACGTTCTTGCCATACAAGCTTGCAAGAAGGCGATCATCATCTGCTTGACTTTGCGTTTTCGAGCATACAGAAACCGCAAATTAAATCTCATTGCTTGTAGCAGGCATGCGGTCTCCTAAAGTTGTCTGTTGCACTCCGAAAATCGGGTTCACAGCTTGCTGATGGAAGAATAATGGCGAACTTCGAAAAGTACATCGCTATCTTCTGGCCTGCTGGAGTGCGCTGCCTGAGTGATTAAACTGTTTGTAAAAGTCTCTTCCATCACTTCTTCTACTTCATAAGCTCAACGATCTATGCTCTTCGTCGTTCAAAAACCTTCTTCATTCTTTCCAGAAAGGCTCTGCATGCTATGGCGCTTATCGTTTAACTTATTTCCAACTGATGGTAATTGCGCTACTTCCGTTATGGGGGTTGTACATCGCTTCTACCGGACCCCAAACGTACTTGTAGTTTACGAACAGACCATCGAAGCGGCTATCCGATGGCTCACCCGACTCTCCACGCAGGAATGCTCGATAGGTGTCCTGCTGTTGCTTCAAATCGTTCTTTTGTACGTCGACAAAAACAAGGTTGATCTTCTAAACCACACTACTAACCCAGAAAGTAAACCAGGTTTCTTTCCCTGCAAGGAGGCGCGGATCACTAGTGAGTGTTCGCCACCCAAGACGCAAGTCAAAAGTACGCAGGATCGTGAATTCCAAGCGCTCCAAGTCGTTAACGATAAGATTTGCACTCAACATTGTTCCATCATCAAGCTTTAGATGCCCCGTAGCACTGTCTATCATTGTCATCGGATCGCCTTCATTTCATCAACTGTCGCCTCAAGGCGCTTCGAGGAACTAAGGCAGGCTTGAATTCTGTTATTTATTTTGATAACTGCACATGCTTCTTCCAGGTCACGATAACCAGATAGCTCTGTTCTGAAAATGCATAAATGCCGGGTACGTTTCTCCACTGAATGGTCCTGGTAAAGACGCCTCGCTTGGATTCATCTAAAATGGCTTAAGGTCAGATAGAGAGAAGCAGCAGCAGAACTTAAGACCGAGTGCTTGATGATTTTCTCCCTCAAGTGTGATCGCAAATGTTTTCAATGCAGTCTGATTTATGTGAGGCATGTTGGATCATACGCCTTCCTGTTAATTGAGGATCGGACCGAAGCTCGCGATCAGGTACATTGTATGTAGAACGGAATAATTAATTTAGATAGCTAATTTAGCATGCGGACTGCCTGAAGCGACTAGATCTTCAAGAAAGAGAAATCTCGTACCGTTCAGGCGACTTCCAGACGATCCTCTATCCTTCCCCTCAATCGCGTTCTGGTCTCTGTAGTACTCGACAACTTCAGCTGGGCCCCAGTCCGCACCTCCTACAAACAACGCATATAGCCGTATCAGTTCTCGGATGAGATCTTGTCGATCCAAATTGTCGGCGATCGAACGGCTATATTTAGCCTCGTACTTTGAGAATCCTAAAGCTCTCAAACTGGAATCGAGACCGGAATCGATAGTTGCACTAACGACAGCATGATTTCCTGCGATTTGAATTACAAGTATTGAGTGATTTGTTAGAAGCATCAGTTCACCACTAATACTAAGGTCATCTTATCGGAACAACTAATAAGAAGTGCTTTCGCCCATCCGCTGACGTAGTGCACGGAGGGCGGGCGGCTCGCCCCCCGTAGCTTGCAACTTGAATCGCGCATAAGCGCTCTCTAAATCGCGGTACTGCCTAAGATTGGTTTCATTAAACATCCAATCACCGGGTATGCTCTGCCACGGCATCGGTGCTTGCAGATCACCTCTTAATGCCCGGTCGATCAAATTAGAGAGTGCTTCACGGAGCAAAGATGCGTTGGCATCTGTTTCGGCATACTTGTCGAGAGTAGCCCTTAAATCTTCAGCAGCTCGTGTTAGCAAAATCTGATTCATAACATCCTCATAAGTCACTGGACGGGGAACTCGATTGGCGATGCGCCTTGAGCCGGAATGGTTACTATTTGCGTAGGCGTTGACCACCCGCCTCTATTGGGTACAAGGGTCTGCAACTGGCCGCCCTGCGTTGTGAATTGCCCACCTAACTCCGAGGTAGGCGCAACTGGACTTGTAAAAATTGTACCACCGCCGTCTGGTGGTAGGGTCTGGTAGATGTCATACGATTCGGCCTGACTAGACAGTGGTAGTCCGAAGGCATCCCCGAGCGGCTTACCTGAAGTAATAGCATTATTTAACTCACTTTGTGTGGTGAAAAATGGCGAGTAATTTGAGACTGCTTGACCTGTCGGAACAGCCTTAACAAGGGGATCTGAAAAACTCTCAGTCATCGAAGGGATGGTTGTTCCTGTTTGTATCTGACCTGAGGCTCGTGCATAGATAGTAGGGGCGTCTGCATTCGGGTCAGCAGCTTGCAATTGATTGAGGTACTCCTGTCCACTTGGCGTGTCTAGGTAATCATCAGTGGCGTTCTCACTCAAGCCGCGAGTCTCAAAGGTTTTGCTACTTGCGACAGAACTAGTATTTGAGGACTTCAAGGCCTCAATATCATCCGCTGGAGAGGACGGCGTAAGCGGCTCAGATACACTTTTGATTGCTGGCGTTGCGCTTACCTGATCCGCACTCGATCCTGGAATCGCAGTTTCTGGCGCGGCATCGACGGCCGCTGTCTCCGGTACCGCACCTTCTGCTGGCCCAGAGAAGATCGCGTCGCCAGCACCTTTCAGCACCCCAGCGGTAGCGCCGCCGATGAGCATGGAAGCGCCAAGGCCGGCGAGACTGGGGTTCTTCTCCATGCCGTCGGCGCAGTTGACGCCGTACGACATCGCGCCGCCGAGGGCACCGGCTCCCATAAACAGGCCGATGCCTGCCGTGGCCGGGAGTGCCAGGAAGGGCAGAGCAGCGGCGGCGCCTGCCAGGGCTCCCAGGCCGGCAGCTTTGGCGATGCAGACCAAGCTTAGGTGCTTTTCATTGAGCGCCTCGTTCAGCCCGGCTCCCACGGCTCCAGCGGCAGCGCCGGCCAGGATGATCGCGAGCGGGGCAGCGACCGGCGCAAACACTACAACTAAAGCAGCAGCAGCAACCGAAGCGGCGGCAATGCCGACCATCCGCCAGGTAAGGGTGAAAAGCCCGTAAACATCTGCATTGTTGATCGGGTCGGCTTCGGCATACAGGTAGTGGTTGGTTCCCGCGACGAAGGTCAGGGGGTCGCGGGTGAGGTAGCGCCCCCACTGCGGGGCGTAGTAGCGGAAGCGGTTGTAGTGGAGGCCGGTTTCGGGGTCGTGGTACTGGCCGCGAAAGCGCAGCGGCATCGGCAGCTGGTCGACCACGACCGTGGCCTGGCCGAAGGCGCTCAGCTCGGCCAGCCACACGACTGCGCCAGCTGCGGAGAGCACCGCGCGCGGGGTGCCGAGGTGGTCGGTGTGGACCGTGTACACCTCACCGTCGACGGCGGTGGCAAGCGGAGCGCCGGTTTCGGGGTGGTAGAGGAAGTCCTGCCTCCGGACGCTGCCCTGGGCGAGGTCGATCCGCAGCTCGGCGGCGAGCTGCTCACCTGCCCACAGAAAGCGGGTCTCGACGGTGCCGGTGCGCTTGGCGGTGCGGCGGCTCAGGGCATCGTAGGTGTAGGTCGTCTCGATGCCTTCGGGCGCGATCGAGGCGATCAGGTGGTTGCGCGCGTTGTAGCGGAAACGCCACGTGCCCTGCGGTCCGGAGCGCGCGATGAGGTTGCCGCGATCGTCCCAGGACATGCGCTCGTCGCCGCACTGCAGCAACTGGTTGGCGGCGTCATAAGCAAAGCGCTGGCCGTTGCGGACGAGCAGGTTGCCGGCGCGGTCGTGGCCGAAGGCTTCGCGACGCTCGGGGGTGGAGGCGTCTCCGTAGAGGAGCTTGCCGGCAGCGTCGTAGGTGAAGGCGCGGCGGCCGAAGGTGTTGTCCGTCGAGGTGCTGAGGCGGCCTTCGGCGTCGTAGCTGCAGCTAAGCGAAAAGCGGGACTCGCCGGCAGCGGTGACGTTGAGACTCGCGAGCCGACCACCGAGATCCAGCTGCGTGAAGGACCGTACCCCCGGCATGCCATGGAGTGCCGGCGCGCTCGTGACGTAGCCGCGGTCGCCGGGCAGGTGCTCCAGAGTGTGCTCGCTGCCGTTCCAGTCGGTAAAGCCGACCAGACGGCTGTCCGCGTCCCAGCGGAACTGGACGGCGCGGCCGAAGATGTTGGTCGCGACCAGCCGGTGCGCGGCGTCGTAGGCGAAGGTGTGGGTGAGGCCACCGCTCGTCTCTTCGACGACTTGGCCCCATTCATTATAGGTGAAAGCAGCTTTTTCCTCGCCCAGGGTGGCCGCGGTGACCATGCCGAGATCGTCGTAGGCATACTGGAGCACGGTGCCGTCGCTGTAGGTGAGCTTGAGCGGCCGGCCGGCGGCGTTTGTCTCTACAGCGACGGTGACGTCGCCCTGGGCGACGCCGGCGAGCCTGCCTTCCGCGTCATAGGTGTAGCTTTCACCGCTTCCGTTGGGGTAGATGACCGCATCCGGGCGGCTCCACTTGCCATAGAGAAACTGCGTCTTGCTGCCGTTGCCGTCGGTGAGCGCGGTGAGGCGCTGGTGCTCATCGTGCGTGCAGGTTACGGCCGTGCCCAGGCGATCGGTAAGGCGCTCCAGGCCATCCCAAAAGGTGTATTCGAGACGCTCGTAGGTGCCGTCGGCGTGGGTGCTGCCGGTCCAGCGACGGCGGTCGTAGAAGAGATTCGTTTGCGCCTGGGTGGAGGTGGCAAACGAGGCCAGCAAGCCATCTTCGTTATAGGCCATGGAGACGACATGGCCTGAGGGGCTGGCGATGTGCAGCGGCTTGCCGTCCGGCAGGTTCGCGAGTTGCCACGTACGGCCGAGCGGCGACGTGTAAGAAGCTAGGTAGCCGAGTGTGTCGAAGCCTATGTGGCCGCGCGGGCCAAGCGCGTCTTCGAGCAGAATCGTTTCGCCGGCGGTGTCCCAGGCAGCTGCCTTGACGAACGGCGACACGCGCTCAATCAGCGCATCGCCGATCTTTTTGCGGCGTAAAGCCACGAACTGTTCGCCACGAATCTGGAACATGGGAGAAAGGCCACTTCAGGTTGAGCCAGCAGGCAAAGTGTTCGGGTACATGCAGAATATGGGCAGGACACCACGAATCATCGCGCGTAAGAGCCGAGGGTCCCTATGGGCGCTCATTCCTGCTTGGCAGGGGCGGGTTTGGGCGCCGGCAGTTCCGGATCGGTGACCACGATGGGTATGCCGGCCATGGGCGCGGGCGCGCTGTTGATGTTCACCATGGGACCAAAGATGGTGATCCCGTTGGAATTGATCGTGATATGGCTGCCGCCGACCTTGAGGTTGATGACCGCCCCTGCTTCAATGACCAGGGTCGCGCCGGCTTTCAGATACATCTCCCCGCCGGCGTCCACGGTGTAGTGGGAATCAATCTTGTGTTCTGCCGTGCTTTCGGAGTGCACACAGTGATCACCGGCCATCTTCTCCAGCAGCTTGCCCTTGTAGGTCATGTTGGTGTCGCTTTTGTGCAGGAGCTTGAGCGTGCCGCCGAGGGTGAACTCCGAAGTTTGGTCGATGAAATGGGTCTGGTTCCCGTCGATGTTGATGCTCTGGTTCTTCACCACATGCACGGAACGATCGGCAGACACGGTGATGGATTCGTTGTTGCCGACCGTGCGCGTGTTGTTCACCTCCACGCTGGTGTTGAAGTCACGCTCGGCGTGCATGACGATCTGCTCGGCCCCCATCTTGTCTTCAAACCACATCTCGTTGGCATTGGCGGCCGTGCCTTTGAGCGAACTGCGCGTCAGGATGCCTGAACGCGTGCTCATTTCCTCCGGGCTGAACTTCGGCTGGTTTACGCCGTTGTAGGCCGACCCCATGATGATGGGGTCATCGGGATCGCCGTGGAAGAAGGAGACCAGCACCTCATCCCCTTTGCGCGGCCAGAAGTAGGTGCCCCAGCCGCTGCCCGCCCACTGTTGCGCGACGCGCAGCCAGGTGTTATCGAGCGTGTCGGGTTTGACGCCGCGGTTCCACAAGAACTGCACGCAAACGCGGCCGTTCTTATCGACACTCAGGTCCTCACCCGAGGGCGAAACGACAATGGCGGACTGCATGCCTGGGATGCGGGGCCGGGGGGTCTCTGCCACGGGCGTGAAGATGCGGGTCGCTTCGATTGCCTCGAAGGTGTTGGTATATCCCCCTTGCCCGCCGCTGCCGTCGCTTTGGTAGGGAGGCGACTGCTCCGCGGAGTGAGCGATCTTTGTGATGAGATAATCCGTGGCCCAGTCGGGGCGTGGATGATCGAGCGACAACGTCGATGCCGGGTACAGCGCGCGCGAGATGGACGCGCCACGATAGAGTTTGGATTCCACGTCGGCCGCATCGCGCTGCGCCTCCATGCTGGCCGGGGCACCGGCAGTGGGAGTCAGCTGTTTACTCAAGCTCTTGAAGTGTGCCGCGCCTGCCGCCGGGTAGGTGTATTGCTCGAACGCATTCTTGCCGCCGGGCCCGGGTTGCGTGCTGTTCAGCGACGCCACTTCGAACGCCTTGTGACCGCGCCAATCGTAATCGCGGCGGAGGTGTTTGCCGGCGATCATGGCATCCGTTAAGCGAAAATCTGTAACAATCGGCCGGTAAAAAACCTCGTGATCGCCCTCTTGCGAGCTGTACTCGACGTCGAAGCTGTCGTCGGCATAGCCGTCGCGCGAGTTCGCGAACGTCAGGATGTGCTTGCCGGAGGTCGAGTGATCGAACCAGTAAAAGATGCCGTGCTGCTCGGCGATGCGGCTGATGAAGGTGAAGTCCGATTCGTTAAATTGCGTGACGTAATCGGAGGCGGTGAGGGGACTGCCGCCGGGGCTGGAGCCCTTGGTTTTATCGGCGATCGACAGGCTGTACGGTTCCAGGACCTTTTGGATCACCTCCATCGGTTTCAGGTTCTGCAGGCAGCGGCAATCGGTGCCGAGCGTTGCCTGCCACAGCGCCGGCACCAGGCGAATGGTGTACACGTCAAAGTCCGTGTAGGTCCAGTTCTGCTCCACCGAGCCGATAATGCCATTGATCCAGCGAGGGTCGTCTGTACCCAGCGGCTGCAGGGTGATGGTCGCGTTTTTCCCGAGAATGTCCTCAGGCTTCACCTGCGGGCCATCTTGCGGCAGCAGTAGTTGTGCGGTGAAGTCGAATAAACGCGAGATACCCTCAACGCCCTGCACTGATTGAATGAGCAGCGCGTCGGTCGGCAGGCCGACACAACTGAACTGCATCAGCCGGCCGGCTTGCGTAAGGGTGGCCATGGACGAACTCCTTTCCTCGCTCTGTTCTTGTTACGCGTTATTGCCCCGTGCCCAGAACCGCTGTAACCCAGTCAATCTGCGGCGACCAGCGCGGCCGCCTCGCTCCAGACGTAGGCCATCTTGCCGTCTCTTACCGCAATCTCCACACGCTCGACGGGGTTGCCATCCGCAAGGCGGCCCAGGATCTGCCGTGACATCTCCGGCAACATGGTATTGGAAAGAATGTTGTCCACGTTGCGGGCTCCGCTTTCCACCTCGGTGCAGCGGCGGGCGATCTCATCCAGCAACGCCTCATCGTAGACCATCGCGACGTGGTGCGTCTCGCGCAAACGGCGCTCGATTTTGCCGAGCTTCAGGCGAATGATCTTCTTCAGGTTCTCGTCGCGCACCGGGAAGTACGGCACCACGAGCAGGCGTCCCAAAAACGCCGGCTTGAAGATCTTGTTCAGCTCGGGCCGCATGGCCGCGAGCAGGCCATCTTCGTTGGGCATCGTTTCCGGGTCGGCGGTCAGCGTCATAAGCGTGTCGGTTGCGGCGTTGCTGGTCAGAATAATGATCGTGTTGCGAAAGTCTATCTCGCGGCCTTCGCCATCTTCCATACGACCTTTGTCGAATACCTGGAAGAAGAGTTCCAGTACATCGGGATGGGCTTTTTCGACTTCGTCTAAAAGAACAACGGAATAGGGACGCCGTCGGACTGCCTCGGTCAGGACGCCGCCTTCCCCATAGCCGATGTAGCCCGGCGGCGAGCCCTTCAGCGTGGAGACGGTATGCCCTTCCTGGAACTCCGACATGTTGATCGTGATCATGTTTTTTTCACCGCCATACAGCAGATCGGCGAGTGCGATCGCGGTCTCGGTTTTGCCGACGCCTGAAGGCCCGACCAGCATGAACACCCCCACGGGCTTCACCGGGTCATCCATGTTCGCGCGGGAGGTGATGATGCGCTGCGCAATGGCCGAAAGGGCATGATCCTGGCCGATAACGCGCTTCTTCAAGTGCTCGTCCAACGTGAGCACCGTGCTGATCTCGTCCTTCATCATCTTGCCAAGCGGGATGCCCGTCCAGGCGCTGATCACCTCCCCCACAATCTGCGCATCGACCGCGACGCGCATCATGCCGGTCTCGCCCTGCATGTCGATCAACTCTCTTTCCAACATGCGCAGGCGGCTGCGCGCCTCGTCCAAGCCCGTGGCACCCTCCGCGTCGGCTTCTTCCAGCGTCTTCTGCAGCTCGCGGATCTCGGCAACGATGCCTTTCTCCTTCTCCCATTGCGCCTGGAGGATCGCCTGCTCGGCCTTGCTGTCCTCAATAGATCCATCGATGGCGCGTAGCCGCTCGAGGTGGTCCGCGCCCACCACGGCCTCGCGGGTGAGGATGCGCCGCTGGACCTCGAGCGAATCGATGCGGCGGCTCACGTCTTCGAGTGTGGGTGGCTGCGAGTTCTGGCCGAGCGAAAGCCGCGCGCATGCCGTATCGAGTACACTGACGGCTTTGTCCGGCAGCTGCCGGCCGGCGATGTACCGGTGCGATAGCTTGACCGTGGCCACGATCGCTTCGTCGAGGATGCGCAGCTTGTGGTGCTTTTCCAACGCGCCCACGATGCCACGCAGCATCGTGCAGCAGACCTCTTCGGTCGGCTCGTCCACCTTGACCACCTGGAAGCGGCGGGCGAGCGCAGGGTCTTTCTCGAAATATTTCTTGTACTCGGACCAGGTTGTCGCGGCGATGGTGCGCAGTTCACCGCGGGCAAGCGCCGGTTTCAGCAGATTGGCAGCATCGTTCTGGCCCGCCTGGCCGCCCGCGCCGATCATCGTGTGCGCCTCGTCGATGAACAGAATGATCTTCTCGGTTGAGGACTTCACCTCGTTGATCAGGCCTTTCAGGCGATTTTCAAATTCTCCTTTCACGCTCGCTCCAGCCTGGAGGAGCGCCAGATCGAGCGAATGCAGATGCACACCTTGCAACGCCGGCGGCACATCGCCACCAGCGACGCGGTTCGCAAAGCCTTCCACGACGGCAGTTTTGCCGACGCCCGCCTCCCCTGTGAGGATGGGGTTATTTTGCCGGCGGCGCATCAGGATATCGATCATCTGCCGCACCTCGCTATCGCGGCCCAGGACAGGATCGATCCTGCCGGCTTTGGCGTTCGCGGTCAGGTTCACGGTGTACTGATCGAGGAACGGGGTCTTGCCCGCGGTCGGTGCCGGGCCCGTACCGTTGGCCTCCCCCGAGCTCGTCTGAGCAGGACCTGTAGCCGCTCCGGTGGCGAGCGCCGTTTGGCGCTCACGCGATGTGCCGACGATGTCGTAAAAGTCCTTGCGCAGGCCTTCGGGCTCTACCTTGCGGAGCTCGCCGGTAATCTCGCGGACCACGCGCGCCAGCTCCTCATGGGACAGCAAGGCCATCAGCGTCAGCCCGGTACGGACTGAACCGGCGTCAAACTCGATCGAGGCCAGCGACCACGCTTCTGCCAGCATCTTGACCAGCGTCGGCGAAAATGCCGGGGAACGTGCGTTCCCGCTCTTCAGCTTGTCGAGCGCGCGCTGCAGGTCCGCGGTGAGCCGCGATGTATCGACCCCGTAGTGCCGCAGGATGGCGGCGATGTCATTGTCGCTCGCATCCAGCGTTTTCAGCAGGTAGTGCTCAATCTCGATGTCATAGTGTGCACGGGAAACGCAAAGCCCGGCCGCTGCCTCCAGCGCGCCGCGGGTGGTGTCATTCAGCTTGCTGATGAGTGACTTCAGATTCAGGCTCACGTAATTTCCAATCCCTTCGCGGTATGTCCTCACCGCTTTCTACGTTTCTGTTGCTGGCGACGTGCTTTGTTGCATCTTGCGTGTGGGGCGAGTCTACGTGAGAAGAAAGACGGCGTCACCGGGATTTATCAGCAGCGGCTTGGTCTTCAGCCAACTCACCAGACCCAGCCGGGCTTCACCGTCACCGCGCAGCCCCAACTCCACGGGCGGCGCATCGATGCGCTCCAAAATTAACTGCACTTCAGCCTCATATTGACCCCCGGAAAAGAACTTGACCCAGCCCTGCAGGTCGTGATGGGCGCTATGGCCGGGCAAGAAGCTGAGGTACTGCACAAACGGCATCGGCCCCAGCGAGATCCGGATACGCCCATGATGATCCCACACCTCCGTACCGACCACCGTCGCAGTTCCCAGCCGCTCGCTCAGCCGCGCACTGCCGTCCAGCACCGATAGATCGTTTGTCGGCAGCGAACGCCACGTGCCCGCAAATTGCTCGATGGCGACCGGCACGGCAAAATAATCCTCTAAAATCTGCTTGAGTGAACTCGCCGTTCGCACATGCCTGCCCAGCAGACCGGCATAGGTCAGATAGGCGCGATTCGGCAGAGGTGTGCGTTCGCGCAGGCCGGCCGTGCCCAGGCCGAGCAGATCCAGCAACCGCGGTGAAAGCGTGTCCGTACCGCCTGCTTCGAAGCCGAGGAAGAAGCGATATTTTTCCCAGCCGCGATAAAACAGCGAGATCAGCCGGTGGTTGAACAGATCGAAGAAGTCTGCCATCGCGCGGTCTTTCTTTCGCAACAGCAGGAGCAGATGCTCGGTATAGGCATGCGGCAGAATCGAGACCGCCGCAGCAACGCCCATGAACTGCACCACCAGCCGCAGCTGGCCATCCGCGCCGCGGTCAAGCGAATGCAGCTGGCTTGGCGGGAAGGCCAGGGTCGGTAGCGCGGTGAAGCGCACGGCCTCCTGGCCGGGGGCGATGAAGTAGCCCACCGCTGCGCGCTCGGGCTCGAGCCGCTGCAGCAGCCGTACGGCTTGGAAAAACTCGACGCGAAAGGGTTCTTCCTCCAGCATGCGCCGTAAGCGCGTGAACTGCGCCTCGTGGGCACGGGTGAGGGCGTGCACCGCGTCCGCTGTCGCTGCGTCAAGAGGGGCCCCCTCCGCCGCAACTTTTCCATCGGCGGCAGGAAGCGGCTGGTCGGCTACAGCAGTACCTGGCTTCCGGCTCGGGCTGGCCATGTGTGCATCGGCTCCTTTCGCAGATTTGAGCGCGCGGTCAGCTGCGCAAAGCTGTTCATGGAGGCGTACCCCGCCAAGAACCTGTCCAGCACGGCGCTGAACAAGAACGCGCTGCCCCCGGTGAACTGCTGCTCGTCGAGCTCGATCTCGACAGCCGTGCCGCGCGCGGGGGCAAGGCCATAGTCGGAAGCGACCATCGCAAAATGCGGCTCCGTGCGCACCCGGCTGATGGCGCCGATCTGGTGTTCTAAAAAGTCCGACTCCGTGAAGTTGTGCAGACGCAGAATCTCCTGTAACGCCCCGCGGCCCTCCTCGCTGAGTGACAAATAATTAAGTGAAAGCTGCGAAACCAGCCGCCACAGCTGCCCCTTGGCCTTAGGCGGATCGTAGGACGGCGTCGGCCGGCGCAGTGCGGTCACAATCTTCGCCGCACCCGCGCCCACGGCTTCGAAATCCCCTTCGGCCGCGCCGAAAGTCAATCGCGAAGGCAGGTCGAAATTCGTGCAGGTACAGCGCACGTTCAGCACATCCGCCGCCGGGTGCTGGAAGTGGCCATTCACATCCACTACCGACACCTCAACCGTTGACGGGCGGCGCTCGCCGAATTCGTTCGCCTTGCGCGTTGCGCTCCAAAACACCCCCGCCGACTCCGCACGGCTCTGGTGCCGAAAACTCAGCAGTGGCTCAAGAGAAACCGACTCCCGCATCTGGGGATTGGTCGCAATCACTTCATCTATTGCATAAATCTCCATCACGTCGGCTTGGCGGGCGTCCGGCGTCACTGGGTACGCCGCACGGGTTTGCGAAAGCAAAATCGGCTCGGCGCTGCGGCGAAACAGATTGATTGCCGGCGTGCAGCCGAGCCGGAAGGTGCGTTCGTTAATGCCCAACTCCAATACTTGCTGCCGATCCGGGCGTTCAAAACGCGAAAACAGCAAAACGAGATCGACCTCACTGCCCAAGCCGCCGTCTTCGAGCAGCTCCAATCCCCCGATGTCGACGAAGAGAAATTTCTCGGGAAAGGTGAAGTATTCCTGCAGCAAGCGGTGACCGTCCACCGAACGGCGCTCGAAGGGCAGCAGATGCTCGTCCGGCCCAAAACCGGCCATGCTCACACATGATGGATCGAGCGACACAACACGATTGGGCCGAGCAGGGTCGCGCAGTTGCACCTCAATGCAGTTCGCCGCGAGCAATTCATACAGGGGGTACACCACGCCGGGGTCGCCCGAGAGAAAGAAGCGCAGCTTCTCCACGCCGAGGCCGGCAAAGGTGACATCCGGCAGGCAGGTAAGCCGGAGGCGCGCGGCCGCGACCGCAGCAACGCCAACGGTGGGCTGAGCAGGGTGTTGCAGCCGCCCCGGCTGACGCCACTCCGCCTCGGTCACCCGCATCGGCCACAGCGCCACGTCATACGCCGTGCGAAAGCGCACTGGCATGCCGTCCACCGTGTGGTGGCTGACGAGCGCGGTTTCTTTCGGAATGATCGCGCCGGCAGTCTTTTTGCCCTGGGTGGGATCAGGCTGGCACTCCACGACCGTCATCGCCGGAATGGGCCGGAGATAGCTGGGATAGATCAGGTTCAGCAGCGATTCCGTGAGTTGCGGAAAATCATCATCCAGCCGCCGGTGCACCCGCGCCGCCATAAACGCGAAACCTTCCAGCAGGCGCTCCACATGCGGATCGCCGCAGGTGTCTGCGTCCAACAGCAGCCGCCCGGCCACGCGCGGGTAGCGGCGCGCGAACTCGCCCCCCATCTGTCGCAGATAGGTAAGCTCCCGTTCGTAGTACTCCAGCAGTTCTTCGCGCATAAGTTTGGTTACTTCACCTCGTACTCGCCATTGGTGATCTCCAGCACCGTGTCGAAGCTGATATCTTCTTCGCCGCTCTCGAACTGCAAACATCCCTCGATGTGAAATCGCAAACTGCGCGCCAGAACATCGGTCTGCGTCAAGGTCACATGCGGTTTGTGGATGCGCGGTTCATATGCCCGCACCGTCGTGAGAATCGCCATCAACAACGCTTCGGGATCTTTGCCGGCATTGGAAAACTGGGTCAGGTCCGGCAATCCGTAGTTCAGCACGGAAGCCAAAGCCAACGGCCGGCCTTCAAGCCCATCCATATGCGGCTTGCGGCTGTTCAACAGCCATTCCACATCCCGCTTGATGCCTTCACGGTACATGCGCAGCGAGGCGTGCCGCGTCGTGGGCCAGTCGTCGGTTTGCGCAAGCCGGTCCAGCAGCGACTGCGTGATCAGCGTTTCGGCCTTCGGACGAGCCATCCGGCAATGTTCCTTTCAGGTCAGCGGCGGACGCTGAGAGCCGCCTGCGGGTCGAGCCGGCAAAGCCGAGCAAAAATGACCTCGCGGTCTTCGACGGCGCCTTTCCTCTGGTCAAGGCAGCGCAGCAACAAACTTAGCGGTTGCGCCAACAATTCTGCCGACTCCCAGCTTTCGAGCGAACGCCGCTCCATCTCCGCGGAAAGATCAACCAGCACGGGATACGCCACCGCGGCGTGGTCGGCAGCGAGGCAGAGTTGTGCCATCTGCACCCGCCGCTGGAACCGCATGCGTCCGCTGGGCTGCTGTTCGGAATCGCGGACCACCAGGCTGATCGCCTCGCCGGCACGACCCTGTTTCAGTAGAGTCAGCGCATTTTCATACACATCCGGCGGACCGGCAGGCGTGGTCGTCGTTGCGGGCGGCGGTGTATAGGCGGCCGGTTCCGGTTCGCTCTGCGTTGCAGGTTCCTCGGTCGGTGCGGAAACCGGCTCGGGCGGCAGCACCTCCGTGTTGATCCACCCCTGCGTCTCCGCGTTCGCTGCCGGCGTGTCGTCGTCCAGGGTGGCATCGCGCAGCATCGGGCGGTCCAGCAAGAGGCCCCGCACCGTGCTGACCACCGCCGAAGCGATGGTGAAGTAGCTGCGCTCCGTGGCCGCCCGCCATAGGTAGCGCTGCAGATCGAGCCACGCCCTGCCGCAGGGTTCAGCCAGCGTCGCCAGCGCTAGTTGCAGCAGATCATCCCAGTTGCCCTCGTTGGCGAATCGCCGCAGCGCCTGCCGGGTCTCCGTCGAGGGTGCCGGCGCGAAATTCATGTCGCCGAAGTCGGCATCGCGCAATTCGCCCATGCGCAGCGCGGCGCATAGCAGGTAGGGCACGGCGGAGGAAGGCTTTTGTGTGCGCAAGAACTCGGCGGCGGCCGCAATCTGCGCAAAGGCTCCTTCAACATCCGTTGGCGCACCGACCGGAGCGCGGCGGCGTGCCGCCGGTGCCGCAACGGCGGCTGACGGCGCATCCTGTACGGCTTCAACTCCAGCGGAGGCTTCCGCGACCATGTCGTATTGAGCGAAGGCATCGATCTCTTCTGCAGCGGCCACGACCTCCGTTGTGGCCACTTCGGCAACCGGGTCGGGCTCGGTCTTTCGCTTTTCGGCCAGCACCGAGCTAACTACTTTCTGTACATCGCCGACCGCGTCTTTCAGTCGCGAAAGACTGGGGTAATCCTCGCCATACCGCTCCTCATGAAAGCGGTCGAGTTCCTCCATGCGCGCTAATGCCTGGTTGAGGGCTGCTTCGGTCTCGAGATAGAACGCTTTGGGTGTTCCTTCCAATCCCTTTTGCAAATCCTCGGCCACCAACCGTCCGCGCTTGATGGCATCTTCCCGAACGGCCTGCTTTTCCGTAGAGGTGGCATCCGTCTCAAAGCCAAGGGAACGCGCGTCCTGGTATTGCAGATAGTTGATGCCCCCGCGGGTAAGCGGCATCAGCTTTAACTGCGTGGCCAATTGCGCCACCGCACCCTCGATCGCCCCAATACGCAACCCAAGGTCACCGTCATCCTCACGCTCCGGGTGCAATGTTTCCCAAAACGCGTCTTGTAGCTGGTGCAGGAGGTCGAGGGAAGGCGGGAGCTGGCTAAATCCCTCGCGACGCACCAGCGATTCGATGTACCACCCGGCAAGCCGAAGATCCTTGGAGCGCTTTGCGAGCGTCTCCCCAGCCACCTTGATGACAAGGGGCCGGTCCGCCTTTTTGGGGGCACGGCTCCATTGCCCGGAGGGGATGGAGTCGTCCTCCTCCATACGCGCCTCTTTGAGCTGATCGAACACCTTGTCGTAGTAAAGGTTCGGTCCGGCAGGCAGTTCGCCTTCGATGGGGTCAAGCAGATCGTCACGCAAGGGCATCGGCAGGCTCTCCCGCGGGCTCGCCACCATGCGCCCAAACGATAGTGCGGAACTCCAGCAAGGGGATCTCCTCGCCGTCCACCAGCAGCAGCTTTTGCCCGAGCGGGCGCTCTCCGCCGTCCGGATCCTCTTCCCAGATCGTTACCCGGCCAAGCCGAACGGCCCCGTCGGCTGCCGTGTGGGAAAGTGGCGCAAGCACCGGCAGCAGCACTTCGCCCAGGTCCTGCAGGCGAAACGCCGGGCTTGTCTGGATACGTGCCCGTGCCCACAGCAGGTCGCGCAGCGCAGTCGGTGGTTCTATCTCCAACCGGTCGATGTACCGGGTCGGGATCCACGTGTAGGTGCCCGCGAGAAAGACTTCCAGATGGTCGCCAATGCGCGGGTCGGCATCCGCCAGGGACGCAAAAGCATCGCCATTCCAGGTACCCCCGTCCGTTCGTTCCGAATCGTCGGCGGCGGGCATCTGCCCGGACCGAAACATCTCGTCGCGGGTCCGCTCGGCATAGAGTGCGCTACGGTAGACAAGCATCCCGGGCGCGTTCTTCGGGTCCTGGTTGGTCAACACATCCAATTGCTTTTCCGCTCGATCGTATTGACCGGCGAAGCACAAAAGTTCAAACAGGAACGTACGGCGCTTGGCGTCGAGCGGATAGGACCGCAGCTCTTCGCCAAGCGCCGTAATTGCCTGATCTAACTCCCCAGCTCGGTACAGCTCCTGCGGAGTCATTGTTGCCTACGAGACCTTGTTCTGCTTCAGGTCGTAGCTGATTGCGCCCGTGCTGGCCAGGTTACCCTGTTCGTTCTGCACGCTGTAATCAACCTTGATGGTGTTGTAGGAGAACGACACTGACTCGGTCGGGATCTCGGAGGAGCCACTCGCCTGCTGGCTGGTCACGTAGAGTTCGGTGAAGTCAATCTTCAGGAAGGGCTTGCCGTTGCCGCCGGCCTTGTTCGCCGTCAGCGTGCCCGTCTTTACGTGCGACCCGGTGAGCATGCTCTTGAAGAGCAGGGGGCTGGCCGAATCATAATTCTTCATAATGGAAAACTCGGACAGGCTCACCTTACCTGCGCCTGAACCGCCCGTGCCGGCGACCGAGGTCGTCTGGGTGCCGCCCCAGCTAAAGGAAAGAACGGTGATCTCGTTTTTGTGATTGCTATCTTCCGACTCACCATTGATCGAGTCGAGCTTCAGGAAATAATCCACTGCCATAGTGCATCTCCTTCATGAATCCTAGGTAGGGCGCTTTGCAAGCCGCGTTATCGGTTCATGGTGCTGTGCTGACCTATTTGGCCTGTGGCGGAAGGTCCGCAACCAGACGCAAGGAAACGGTCAACTCATCCAGTTGAAAGTGCGGCTTCAGGAAGGCAACAGCACGCAGCGCACCCGCGTTGCCGGGGACCTCCATGACTTCAATACGGGCGTCACGCAACGGCTTCTCCGCTTTGGCGGCGGGAGAGGCATTGTCGTTGGCAACTACATAATTCATGACCCAGGTGTTCAGGTACTGCTCCGCTTGCGAGCGGCTCATGGTGCTGCCGAGTTTGTCGCGCATCATGGCTTTCAGATAATGCGCGAAGCGGGACATGGCCATGATGTAGGGCAGCTGCGCGGAAAGTTTTGAATTCGCGTTTGCCTCATCCTTGTCATACAACTTGGGCTTATTTACCGTCTGCACGCTGAAAAATGCCGCATAGTCCGTTCCCTTGCAATGCACGAGCGGAACAAACCCTTGATCGGCAAGCTCTTTTTCGCGCCGATCGGTGATGGACACCTCAGTCGGGCACTTGAGGGCGACGTCGCCCTCGTCCGTCCTGAAGTTGTGAGCCGTCAGGCCCTCCACCAGACCGCCGTTTTCTACGCCGCGTATGGACGCACACCAGCCATAGCGTGCAAACGAGTTTGTCATCCGCGCCGCCAGCGCATAGGCCGCGTTGCCCCAAAGATACTTGGAGTGGTCCCGCCCATCGACGCTTTCCTCGTAGTCAAACGCTTCGATCGACTTGGTTTCACGGCCGTAAGGCTGTCGCATCAACACGTGCGGTAAGGTGAGTGCCACGTAGCGCGAGTCGTCCGACTGCCGGAAACTCTTCCACTTGGCGTACTCCGTGCTGTCGAAGATCTTCGACATATCCCGCGGCGCACCGAGTTGCGTGAACTCGCTGAGGTTTAACAGCTCCGGGGAGGCCGCAGAGATGAAGGGTGCATGCGCGGCAGAAGCGACCTGCCCCACGCGTTCCAGCAGTTCGATATCTTCAGGGCCACGGCCAAACTCATAGTCCCCAATCATCGCGGCGAACGGGGCACCGCCGAAGACGCCGAACTCTTCCTCGTAGGCCTTTTTGAACAAAGCACTTTGGTCAAATTCAGGCGCACGCTGCAGGTCGCGCAGCAATTCCTTCTTCGACACGTTGAGGACCTTGATCTTCAACATGTCATTGGTTTCGCTCTGGTCCATGAGGTAACGAATGCCGCGCCATGTTCCCTCGAGCTTTTGGAAGGCGGGATGGTGCATGACCTCATTCAGCTGCAACGAAATTAGGCTGTCGATCTGTGCCAAGCGAGCGGTGATGGTGGCTTCCGCATCCTTGGTCAGCGTCATCTGCCCTTCAAGAACCTGGCTGACAAACTCTTTCACCAGGTCACGGCCACGCTCAAGCGAAGTGGCATCGCGGTCGAAACGGCCCTGGGCGACGATGGAATCGAGCAGGGAGGTTCCTTGCGTTTCTTCCACCGGTGTCGCAACGGCTGCACCCGCAAGCGGGCTTCCTTGGCTACTCATGTGGCTGGTCCTCCTTGCTCTGGGCTACCTCGCCCTTGAGCTTGTCTCGTGCTTCCGTGCTCGAAACGGCTTCAAACAGCATCTCGTCGAGTTTGTCGTTGCCCTGCAAGGTGCCGCGCAGATCGGAAAGGCGTGTCCGCAATTCCAACAGCTCGCGCAGGGGCTTTACCTGTTTGGCGACATTTTCTGGGGAAAAATCGTCAAGGCTCTCAAAGTGTAGATTCACCTTCACCTGGCCGGCGTTTGCGTCGTCTGTGAGCTTGTTGGCGACGGAGTAGGCCAAATGCGGCTGCATGCCCTTCAGAACGCTGTCGAAGTTATCAGGGTTGATCTCTACAAATTTACGTTCCTTGAGTGCCGCGAGAGGCTTCTCCGGTTGCCCGGTAAGATCGCCCAGAACGCCCATAACGAAAGGCAATTCCTTCAGCTCGATAGCATTGCCGACCTCAACATCGTAGGTGATGTGAACGCGCGGTGAACGAACGCGGTCGAGCTTGTGTTGCGTACTTTCCCTGGCCATGAAGCTCCCTCAATCAGTCGATACAGAACTGCAACCAAGAAATCACATGCGGCGTGCCTTGTAAAGCGAATAGCGCAGAGGCATGGGCTGATTCTTGAATGCGATTCCCTTTTCTGCATTGGAGCTTGTGCAATCCGCTTTGGAATTCCCATTATGGTTTCCCGGGAGAGGCGATCATCGCGATCCCTGCTTGCAAGCGTTCTGGATTTACCGCAAAATCAGGGGCACTGTGTCGGAGGGTTCCTGTACGGTCCGGCATACGCGGACGTGCCGTTCTCAACTTCCTGCGCGAGCCGACATCCCCGAGGAGCCACGTTTGCGACAGCTACAGCCGGTGATCTGGTCCAAGGGCACCCTTCTTTCCCCGCAACATCTGCAGGCGCAAGAGCGCTTTGTCGAAGATTCGGTGCGCTTTTACCTTGAGTCGCTGGGAAGCAACGCCTGGGGGTTCCTGAAGCTGCAACTGGATGCCAAGGCTTTGGCCGAGGGCACGCTGACCGTGGCGGCCGCTACCGGGGTTTTTCCCGACACATTGCCCTTTGATTTCCCTGCTTCCGATCCCGTGCCGCGTGGCCGTTCCCTCGAAAAATGCTTCGTTCCGGGCCAAACCAGCTGCTTGTTCTACCTTGCCATCCCGGAGTACCGGCCTGGTGCGATGAACGTCGCGATTGATCGGGCGCGGGTGAGTACGCGATTCAAGGCGCATTTGCAGATGACGCGTGATGAGAATGGAAGCAATACACGCGAGCGGCCAATCCAGGTGGCGCAGAAAAATCTGCAGTTGATTGCCGAAGGGGAAAGTCTGGAAGGGGCGGTGTTGTTGCCGTGTGCGCTTGTGGTGCGGACGGAAACCGGTTCTTTTCTTGCAGATGCGAGCTTTGTGCCGCCGTTGTTGAATGCCCACGCCAATGAAATGCTCGTCAATCTGCTGCGCAGTTTGATCGAGTTGTTGGTGACGCGGAGCACACAACTGGCGGGCAGCCGACGACAGAAAAACCAGTCTTTGGCGGATTTTTCGGCTTCGGATGTGGCGAACTTTTGGCTCTTATACACGATAAATACGCGTTTACCGGGCTTACGGCACATGCTGGGAGCGGGCAGTGTGGCCCCGAGCCGGTTGTTCGATGCGATGGGGGATCTGGCTGGGTCGCTGACCTCGTTCTCGCCGCGGATTGATCCGCGCGACCTGCCGCAGTACACCCATGAGCAGCCTGGACCGTGCTTTCGCAAGCTGGATGAATACATTCGCATCATGCTGGAGACGGTGGTGCCGAGCAACTTTGTTTCGTTGCCGCTGAAGTTGGTGCGGGACTCGATCTACGCGACTTCGATCGACAAGGATGCATATTTGGAAGGGACGCGGCTGTATCTGGCCGTGAGTGCGGATATGCGCGACCCGGACCTGATCGACCGGGTGCCGAAGTTGATGAAGCTGTGCTCGGCCACGCACATTGAAAATCTCGTACGACATGCGCTGCCGGGCATGCGGCTGACCCATGTACCGCAACCGCCGCGAGCGATCCCGGTGAAGCTGCGACAGCAGTATTTCGCGCTGGAGCAGCATGGGCAGGCGTGGGATTCGGTGCAGCGGGCGCGGAACTTTGCGGTGTATGCGCCTTCGGATTTTCTGAATCCGACGATGGAGTTGGTCATCCTGCTGCCGAATGCGCCGGTGCAGTAAAGCCGGTGCAGTAAGCGGAGAGACCTGATCGCATTTTGCTTTCCCTGTGGTCCGACGCGGGCGGAACTAGGTGTCTCCACTACGCAGACGATCCAGCCGTCTGCTCCGGTCCAGAGGACAGAGCTAACGCGGACGATCGAAGCGTTCGCTTGGGTCGAGACAACAGCGCTATACCGAAACGAGAAAAGCCAGCTTGTCTAGTGCTTGAGCAGAAGGACGGCTACCAGGATTGCGACCAGCAGAACAATGACGGCGATCAGGATGATCGGGAGCATGGACGGTTTTGCTGCGGGGGTGGCGGCCGGGGCTGGGGCGGCGGCCGGCAGGTGAAAGGCCGGGGCGTGAGGCAGGTTTGGGGTGTGGGGCAGCGAGACCGGGGACATGGCCGCCCCGCCGCCATTCAGGTGCGGCATGTGCGGCACAGGCGGCATGGACCAGGGCGGCAAGGCGGAACCTGCATGCTGTGGTGCCCCGTGCGGGGCGACGAGGGGTGCGGCGTGTGGGGTAGGGGGGGGTGTTGTCTGCCCTGAGGGCGCGCTGCCGATCCCGCTTTCACGAAGCGCCGAGGCCTGCAGGATGCGGGTGAACTCACCGGGGCCGGCTGGCGGCGGAGGGGCAGATGGGGCGGTGGACGGGAATTGCGGCGGGCGGAAGGCGACCGTCGCGCCGGAGTTGGCGACGCCGGCTAGCGAATCCAGTGGATCGTGTTGCGGGTACGGGGTGGGCGCGCCGAAGGGTGTTTGACCGGGGGACACAGCGCCCGGGGTGGTGTGAGGGAACGGAGCGTCGCTGAAGGCGCCGAAACCGCTGCCAAGGGACGGCTGTGCCGCAGAGGAAAAGGCGGACGACAGAGCTCCATTGGGCGATGCGGAAGGCCCGGCCGCGTTGGGGAAGGCGGGTAGAAGCGACGCTGGATTCACCGAAGCAGGTGGGTTCGGGGTAGACGCGGCGAAGGTGCTGCCGTGGGATGGGGGACCGTCGAGGATACGGAGCAGTTGTGTGAGCCCGCCGCCGGGGGCCTGACCGGACACCTGGCCGGGCTCGGGACGGAGGGCAAAGGGTTCTGCCGATGGCATGATGCCCGGGAAAGGGTTCTGCGGGAGAGGTTGAGGGTTGAGGTTTGAGGTAGGGAGGTTTGCGTGCGGCCAAGAGGCTGGATTGCTGTCCGTGCCCTCGAAGCTGTGTGCGTTGGGATGGGAAAGGCTTCCAGAGCCACTCCCAAAGGTTGGAACTGAGCCGCTTGCTGCGGATGCTTCCCAAGCAGAGACAGAGGATAGCGGCTGCCCTGGAAACGGGGACGGGCCGGGGAGCCGGCCGGACGCGGGACCGAGCGGGGGAAAGGGGTCGGCCTGGGTCGGTGCAGGCTGGGCACCGGCGCCCAGGGCGGAGAAGAGTTGGGTAAAGCTGCTGCCTGCGGAGCCGGGGGAGGGGGAAGCGGCGGTTCGGGATGCGTCGTGACTGGAAGCGGCGTTGGCGAGAACGCGGGGGAGATGGGGATCCGGAACCTGCGATCCCGCAGAGTTGGGTGCGGCCGCGGCGGCGACCGGAGCCGCCGAAGGAGCCGGGGACGCGGGCTGCGCCACGGAAGCCTCGGCCGGAGCTTCGATGGCTTGGAAGAGCTCGGTAAAGCCCCCGGCGGGACTGCCATGGGAGCCGCTGAATGGTGAGAGATTTGGCAGGGAGGGGCTGTCGGCGGCGATGGAAGATGCTCGGTCGCCATGCCCGGCTGGAACGGAAAGGGAGGCAGATGGGTAGGCAGTGGCTTCCTGCGTTGGAGCGCTTGCTTTTCCTACCGCGAGGTCGGCCCGGGAGGGCTGTGCCGGCCGGGAAGCCGCCGATGCCGAGCCGGCGTTCTGGATCGCGGACAGCGGGAAGACTTCAGATGGTGGCAGAGGCTGCCGTGGGGCCTCTTCCGAAGGTGCAATACCGGGCGATGCGACGAGGGCTTCGACGCGGGCCGGTGGGTCGATGGGTATGGAGGGGGCCTGGAGGGCCTCTGCGAGAGCTTTTGGGAGGTCGTTTGCATCGAGCTGTTGAAACAGCTGCGTGAAGCTGGCGGAAGCGGCGGCGGAGGCTGGCGAGGAAAAGACGGGGAAGACCGCTGTGCGGTCGCCAGGAGCGCTTTCGCTGGGAGCTTCGCGGTGAGCGGCGGTTGCGGGCTCTTGGGGGATCGCGGGCTCTTCGGCGATAGCGGGGGGCTGGACTAGGGCGGTCGGCGGCGCCGCGAGTGGCTGTGGAAGGGTGGCCTGGGCGGCGGCGATTTGCTCGGGCGTGAGGGCGCTGAGGAGTTGGGTGAAGTTGAGGGGCCCCGCGGCGGGAGCGGATGTTGTTGGCTGTGGCACCGGCTGTGTTGCCGGCTGTGGCCGTAGAGGTGGGGTGGAGCGCAGGAGGCGGTGCAAGGGATCGGTGAGGCCGAGATCGCCGCTACCGGGGGCGTGAAATTTGACCTCGTGGACGACCGGCGTGGGCGGCTGGGGGGCTGCACTCGGCTGGGCATCAGCAGGCTGTGCCGGGGCCGCAGGAAGATCCGGTGACGCGGCGCGGGGGATCGGCGCGGCAGGGAGCGCGGGGGAGGCTGCCGGCTGCAGGAAGTCGGGTGCCGGGCTTGCAACAGCCGGGGGTGCACTGGTAGACGTGCCAGGCATGCCGGCGGATGTTGGCGAGAGGGACCGGAGGAGATCGGCGAGGTTGTCGGCCGGAATGGACGGAACCGGAGGCAGAGTTTGAAAGACGTCCGTGGCACCGAAGGCACCGGTGGTTGTGGTGGGTGGGGCGGAGCTGGAGACGGAGGTGGGCTCGCCGGGTGCAGGGGGCGTGGTGGGGGAGCCGTCCGGATCGAAGGGGGTCATCGTTCTCCTGCTGCTAACGCTATTTTCGAGCTATCTGGGGTCTGTGGCGGCGGCGGCACGCGGGGAAAGCGGCTACCACTTTCGGCGCTTGACAGTGCCCTCTATTGTTCCTACGATAGCCGCAATCCGTCAACGATTTGCGCCAGCGCGCAGGAGCAAACTAAGACTTCAGGGCTCGTTGTCAAACGTATCGTAGCCTTCTTTCTGATCTTGCACTGCGCTCGGAAAAAGTGCGGAAGCAATGAGCATGCCTCTACTTTTAATTGAACTCGATGGGGCTGATTGTCGCTTCATCCTCGAAGCGCTTCAGGCCATGAAGTCACAATGGTTGCATATCAACCGAACGACCACGGATGAAGACGAACAGGCTGATTATGGCAATGACGTCATCCTGCTTGGAATGACGTTAGAGAATTTTGAAGCTGCTGCATTACAAGTCTTTGGTTCTAGCGTCAAAAATTTTTCCCGTGCGCCAGCCGGTTCAGTCACGATTCCTTTCGAGCGGTAGCACTTTGCATAGCCCCGTCGGTGATCAGTGTGGTGAACCGGAATGAACGATTACCCTCCATGGGCGCGATGCCCGGTTCATTCTTGAAGCTCTGGGGTCACTGGAAAAGCAATGGCGATATGTCAACCAGACCAGCAAGGATGAGGATGAACAGGCTGAGTACGGCATGGATGCCGCTGCACTGCAGATGACGCGAGAAGAGTTTGAAAAGGCCGCCGTTCAAGTGTTTGGGTCGGAGAAATAGAACTTTTCGCGTATGCCGTCCCGGCCTTCCTTTGACGAAGGGACTGATACCAGCGACGATGGACTCTATAATTCTGCACCGATAGGGTAATTGTCGGCTGCGCACTCCCTCTGTCCGGCATGCGCCAATTTCTGCGGCAAAGCAGGTTTTCCCCGATGAAGTATTTGTCGCGCGTTGTGTGGTCGGAGGGGATGCACCTCAGTCCGCAGCATTTCCAGATGCAGAGCCGGTATTTTGAGGACTCGCTTTGGTTTTTGAATGGGGCGCTGCGGTCCTATCCGTGGGGTCTGCTGTCGTTTGCGCTCGACACCGATGCGGCGCGCAATGGGCTCGCGGTGGTGCGGTATGCTTCCGGCATCTTTCCCGATGGGCTGCCGTTTGAGATTCCGGATAGCGATCCGGCACCGGCGGCGTTGAGCCTGCGGGAGCTGTTTTCGCCGGTGGATAGTGAGATTCTGCTGTACCTGAGCGTGCCGGGGCGACGAGGGGGCGGCGCGGATACGGATCTGGGCGGGGGCACGGCCGCGCGGTACAGCACCGAGGAGCGTGTGCTGCGGGATGAGACGATCTCGGACGATGAGTACCCGGTGGTGCTGGGGCGCAAGAACCTGCAGCTGCTGGGGCCGGCGCAGCGCAAGGCGACCGATGTGACGATGCCGGTGGCGCGTGTATTCCGGGACGGCCATGGGGGGTTTGCGGTTGATGCGACATTTTTGCCGCCGCTGCTGCGGATCGGGGCGGTGGAGGACCTGCTGCGGCGATTGAAACGGCTGGCAGATGGGCTCGAAAGCCGGATCACGACGACGCGGCGGGGCAAAAAGGTCGGCGGGCGGTTTGAGGCCGGGACTTCGGCGCTGGATGTGTCGAGCTACTGGTTTCTGCACGCGTTGTGTTCGGCGCTGCCGGCCTTGCGCAGCCAGCTGGCGACGCGCAGTGGCCATCCGGAGGAGATGTACGGCGTGCTGGCGGAGCTGGCGGGGTCGTTGTGCACGTTTGCGCTGGAATCGAACCCGGCGAGCATACCGGCCTATGACCATCTCGGGATGAACCGGGTGTTGACGGAGCTGGAAGAGCACATCAACCGGCACCTGGAGTATGTGGTGGCGTCGAACACGGTGACGCTGGACTTCCGGCAGGCCGAGCAGTATGTGCACGTGGCGGCGGTGGAGGATGAGCGATGTTTCCGGCGGTCTCGGTGGATTTTTGGGATACGGTCGGATGTGGGGGAGTCGGCGCTGATGCGGGCAGTGCCGACGCTGACGAAGATCTGCTCGGGCGAGGGTGTGGTGAAGCTGGTGCAGCGGGCGCTGCAGGGGTTGGAGCTGCAGCATCTGCCGGTGCCACCGACGGCGCTGGCAGCGCAGGCGGATATGCAGTACTTTGCGATTGGGCAGACGGGCCCCTGTTGGCAACATATTTTGGCCACGCGGCAGGTGGGCGTGTATCTTCCGGGAGAGCTTGGCCAGGCGGCGTTTGAGCTCACGGTCATTCTGGAGGCCAATGGATGATGAGTTCTTCGGTACCTGTTTCTGTGCAGGCGACGCTGCGTTCCAACAGCCTGGCCTTTGCCTTTCAGGATGTCCTTACGGTGATTTTGCGGGTGCGCTACCGGACGCAGCGGGTAGCGGATGCGGCGGCGTTTCGCGAAAGCATACGCAAGATGATTGCGGCGGCAGCGGGTGAGGCGCGGCGGGCGGGGTACAGCGACGGCACCACGCAGATGGCGCTGTATGCGATTGTGGGTTTTCTGGATGAAAGCGTGCTGAACTCGCAGGACCCGACCTTTGCGGACTGGCTGCGGCGGCCGCTGCAGGAGGAGATGTTCGGCGGGCACTTTGCGGGCGAGTACTTTTTTCGCCATGTAGCCGAGCTGCTGCACCAGGCGGATGCGGCCGAGGGTGCGGACGCGCTGGAGCTGCATGCCGTGTGTCTGCTGCTGGGGTATCGGGGAAAGTTTGCGTTCGGCAACAGCGGCGAGATCCATTCGCTCCTCCAGCAAATCCGGGACAAGATTGCGCGAGTGCGCGGGCCCTATGCGCTGTGCCGGGTGGCGGATGCGCCGACGGTGACGGCGGGGCGCGGCGGCGATCGGTGGGTGCGGCGGTTGCTGTGGACGACGGCTGCCATGGTGCTGGTGTGTGCCCTGGCGTTTTTGGGGTATACGCTGCTGCTGGAAAATAAGCTGGGCAACGTGGCTGCGGCAAGGCCGGCCGTGGGCGTCGCTGCGGTATTGCCGGGTGCCGGGTCGATCGGGCTTGAGGGACGAGAGGGAGCCGAGGCACGATGAGCCCCAAAGCGAAAGGTGTTTTAACGGCTTCTGTCGTTTTTCTGCTGTACCTCCTGCTGCTGGTGGGGTTGGCGCGCCGTATCCATCTGCAGGGCTCGCGTTTTGGGCTGTTTACGGGTATTTTGGCGGTTCTCGGACTGCTGGCGTGCGTCCTTTCGTTGATCTACTGGTGGCGGTCGCAGCCCAGAGCGCCCTCGGATGTGGCGGGGGCGGATGCGACGAATTTGGTCGCGCTGCTGCGGGCGGCGAACGCGAAGCTGAAGAGCTCGCCCGGTGGAGCGAAGTCGTTGGCGTCGCTACCGCTCGTGTATGTGCTGGGCGATGAAAACGCGGCCAAGACGCAAACGGTATTGCAGGCGGGGCTGGACCCGGAGCTGCTGGCAGGGGCGGTGTACCGCGACGGGTTGGTAGCACCAACGCAGCTAGCGAATGTTTGGTTTACGCAGTCGGCGGCGATTGTGGAGGCCGGGGGTGCGCTGTTGAAGCAGCCGGCGCTGTGGCAGCGACTGGTGCGGCTGACGCAGCCGGGCAAGCTGCGCACGGCGTTCAAGAAGGGGGCGCTGCAGCCGACGAGGGCGGCGGTGCTGTGCGTGAGTGTGGAGCGGTTGCAGGCAGCGGCGGCTGCGCCCGACGCGATGCGCGCGCTGGGGCAGGCGATGAACGAGCGGCTGCGGCAGCTTTCGCAAACACTGGGTATTTCGCTGCCGGTGTATGTGCTGTTTACGAAGCTGGATATGGTGCCGTCGTTTGCGGATTTTGCGGCAAACCTGAACGAGGAGGAGGCGCGGCTGACGGTGGGCGCGCTGCTCGCGCGGCCGGATGCCGGGGCGGGGCTGTATGCGGAACGGGCGACGGCCGATACGGCGGCGCGGTTCGATGAGCTTTGTTACTCGCTGGGGGAGTTCCGGCTGGAGCTGCTAGCGCGCGGTGGACCGCCGGAAAAGCTGGCAAAGGCATATGAATTTCCGCGCGAGCTGCGCAAATTGCGGCAGGCGATTGTCGATTTGCTGGTGGAGACGGGGCGCCCGAGCCAGCTGGGGGTGAACCCGTTTTTGCGCGGCTTTTACTTTACGGGCATGCGGGCGCGGGTGGTGGGGGAGACACAGCCCGGGATCCTAACGCCAGCGGCGGCGCTGCCCGGGATGCGGCGGGTGCCGCAATGGGTCTTTCTGCCACACCTGTTTCCGCGCATCATTTTGGCGGACCGCACGGCGCTCGACACGAGCCGGGCGTCGACGAAGGTTAATGTGGTGAAGCGGGTGCTGATCGGCACGGCGGCGGCGGCGCTGCTGGTGTATCTGGTCGGGCTGACGGCGTCCTACGTGAACAATGCGGCGCTCGAAGAGCGGCTGGCGCAGACGGCCGCGTTGCCGATGTTTGCGGCGCATGCAGATACGGCAGCGGCGAGCGATTTCGCGAACCTGGAACAGCTGCGGCAAGTGTTTGCGCAAATCACGGACTATCGGCGGGATGGGGCGCCCCTGTCGTATCGCTGGGGGCTGTTCAACGGCGACCGGCTATACAACGCGGCGTGCACAGCCTACGGAAACCGCTTTCGCACGGTGCTGTTAACGCCGACAGAGGCCAACATTCTGGCGCGTCTGGTGGCGCTGCCAGCCAAGCCGCAACCGACAGATGAGTACACCCTGACCTACAACCCATTGCGGGCGTATCTGATTACGACCTCAAATCCGGAGAAGAGCACAACGGAGTTTCTGCCCGGCGCGCTCGAGGGCGCGTGGACGGGAACGCATACGGTTTCGGGCGCGGTGGCGAACCTGACGACGCTGCAGTTCCAGACCTATGCGGCGACGCTGGCGGAGCCGAACTCCTGCATGGCGACGCTGGGTGGGCCGGCGCGGGGGCCGGCGGTGGAGCAGGCACGAGGGTATCTGGGCCAGTTTCAGGGCTTTGAGCAGGTATACCTGAGCATGAAGGCGGCGGCAGATCGCCGGTTCGCGCTGATCCGGTTCAATGAGCAGTTTCCGGGCACGGTGAAGTATGTGGTGGATGGCTACACGGTAGAAGGTGCCTTTACGCGCGGCGGTTGGGATTTCATGCAGAATGCCATTGCACATCCGGAGCCCTATACGAGCGGCGAAGAATGGGTGTTGGGGCCACGGAGCGGCAACGCCGTCGACCGCGCGACGCTGAACACGCAGCTGCCGCAGCGGTACCAGACGGATTTTCTGAACACGTGGCGAACGTATCTGAAAACGGCGCACGTGGTGACGGCAGGGGGCTTTCCGGAGGCGAAGGAGCACCTGCACCAGCTCGACAGCCCGTCGTCGGCGCTACTGGAGCTGTTTCAGCTGATCTCGCAAAATACGGCGGTGCCGAATCCGGCGTTCAGCCAGCCGTTTCAAGCGCCGCAGGCGGTGGTGCCGCCGACGGCGAAGGCGCTGCCGGTGAACACGGGATATACGCAGGGACTGCAAGGGCTGGAGGGGGCGATTAACTCCATGCTGATGATTCCGAACAGTCAGAACGACCCGACGGCGGTGAGCCCGGTGATCAATGCGGCGTCGCAGGCGGAGGCGGCGGTAGGTACGGTGCGGGGTGGCTTTTCGCCGCCGGACCCGGTGGGCGGCATGGATACGACCTCGGAAAAGCTGCTGCTGGCTCCGATCAAAACGGTGGAGGAGTTGGCAAAAGCGGCCCCGGCCAAGGCGGCGGGCGGGGGTGCAAAGACCTTCTGCGCGGGTATAGCGCCGGTGCTGAGCGAGTTCCCCTTCAATCCGGACAGCCACGTGGATGCAACGCCGGACGAGGTGGCGCGGGTCTTCCAACCGAGCCAGGGAGCGCTGGCGCAGTATGCGGCGTCGTTGAGCAAGATTGTGACGTTGCAGGGCAGCTATTATGCGCAGACACCGGGGTCGATGGTGACGGTGAATCCGGCGTTTCTGCACTTTCTGAACGCGGCACAGCAGATTTCGAACGCGTTTTTTCCGGTCGGGGGCGGGCAGCCGCAGGTGAGCTTCACCCTTACGCAGGAGACGACGCCGAATCTGCCGCCGGCGACGCTGCAGATCGATGGAACGACGCTGAGTGCGGCCGGGCAGACGAAGCAGTTTTTGTGGACGTCGACGCCGGGCAGCAACATCAAGCTGAATGCGGCGGGGTATACAAATCCGGCGAGCGGGCCCTGGGCGCTGTTTCATTTTGCCTATGGCGCGCGGCATCCGGCACCCAACCGGCTGGAGTTTGTATTCCAGATGAATGGGCAAACGGCGGCGAGTGCGACGGGGGTGCCGCTCGATTACAAGTATGACGTGGGCGGCCCGGGCGCGGCGTTGCTCAATCCCGGCTTCATGCGCAGTGGACTGCGCTGTGTGGCGAAGGTGGCGCAATGAGCGAGGCCTCGGTCCATGCCTCCATTCAGGTAGCCGCCCTGAGCGATGTGGGGTGTGTGCGCACGAACAATGAGGACAACTTCGGCTATGACCCGGGGACGGGGCTGTATGTGGTGTGCGACGGCATGGGGGGCATGGCGGCGGGGGAGGTGGCGAGCTCGATTGCCTGCAGCGCGTGCATCACCGTCTTTGCCGCACAACCGCCGGAGACCGCGCTGGAGCTGCGGCTGCTGACGGCGATCCGGGTGACCAATGATGCGGTGCGGTACTCCGGGCAAAGCGCCGAGCGCAAGGGCATGGGTACGACGCTGGTGGCCGCCGCAGTGGAGGGCAACAAGCTGCTGGTGGCAAATGTAGGCGACAGCCGCGCGTTTTTGCTGAAGGACGGCGCGTGCATGCAGCTGACGGTGGATCATTCGTATGTGAATGAGCTGATTCGCATGGGGTCGATCAAGGTGGAGGACCTGCCGTCGGTGGATTTGAAGGGGATGGAGTCGGTGATTACGCGGGCGATTGGATCGTCGGCGGAGGTGGAACCGGATTTCTTCCATGTCGACCTGAGCGAGGGCGACGCGGTGCTGCTGGCCAGCGATGGGTTGACGCGCTATGTGGAGGCGGAGGCGATTGCGGCGTTGGTGGATGGTGAGGATTTGGAGGGCTCCTGCCGGCGGCTGGTGGACGCGGCCAAGGAGAGCGGCGGTGCAGATAATGTGACGTGTTTGCTGCTGCGGTACCGGGAGTCGGTGGAGAGAGACTTCGGGGTGGGTGGTCCTGTGGAGGGTTGAGGTGGTGAGGGCGTGAGGGCTGAGGTTAGGAAGTGGGTGAGAAAAGCTCTCGCTGAAACGCAGGGCTCGGTGTAGGATTTTCTCCTGCGGGCGTATGGATGAGATCCGGCCGACGTTGCGAACCGGTGCAAAGCACTTGGGAGGAAGAACGGAGATGCCGCCAGCCGCACGCCTTACGGACATGCATGTGTGTCCGATGCCATCCCATGTTGGGGGGCCGATCTCGGTGCCGGGGATGCCGACGGTGTTCATCGAATTTTTGCCGGCGGCGCGAGTGACGGACCTATGCGTCTGCAATGGACCGCCGGACATGATTGCGATGGGCTGCCCCACGGTGAGGATCGGTGGGTTGATGGCCGCACGCCTGGGCGATCCAACCGCGCATGGCGGGCGGATTGTGATGGGCGCGCCCACGGTGATCATCGGGCTGACAGCGCAGGCGGGAGCTTTGGCCGGTGCGGCGAGCACGGGGGCACCGTTTGCGAACCAGTGTGGGCCCTAGACGATGTTTGAACTGCTGATTCTGGATGGGGCTCAGGCTGGGCGGCGCTTGCCGCTCGGGGGCAGGCCCGTGACCTTTGGGCGCTCACCGCAGGCAACGCTGTCTTTTCCGGGGGACGGCTTCATGTCCGGCATGCACTTGCAGGTGGCGGAAACGGCGAGCGGCGTGGCGTTGACCGACCTACGCAGCACCAACGGCACCTTTGTGAATGAGCAGCGCGTGCAACAGGCAATCGGGGTTGTGGGCGATGTGATCCGGCTGGGTTCGCTGTCGATGCGGGTGGTGTTTGCGTTGCCGGCGGTGCGCCCGGCAGGGGCGGGCAAGGGGCCGGTGTTTTCGTCGCCACCGTTGCCGGGCGCGCTGGCGGGTTTTGCCGGGGGGGTGGCTTCGATGATGCGGTCCCCCGTCGCAGAGGCGAGATCTGGGGCACCCACATCAGGACCCGGAGGCACGCTGGGGGGATCCCTGACCGGCACGCTTTCCGCGGCTTCCCTGACGGACCTGGCGACGACCCAGCCGGCCGCAGTAGGGTCACCGACAGAGGCCGGCGGCCTGGCGGCAACGCCCCAACCCCCGGCAAAGCCGATGGAGAGCCCGACCGCGCCGGACGCGGTGTTGTCGATTCTGCGCGACGCCGGGCAGCCGGTCTTTTGCCTTGTGGATGCTGCGGTCGATCCGATGATCTACTCGCTGCTGACCGTGGGAGCGGAAAAGCATCCGACCCAGTCGCTCTATGAGGGCGATTCAGCGGTGACGTTGGCACCGTGGGCGCCGTATTTGCTGTCGGTGACGCCGGAGTCGCCGTTGCTGCGGGTTTTGCTGGAAAAGGGCTGGGGCAAGGCGTGGGCGAGCTATTTTCTGTCTCCGGCCCCGTTTGCCCAGCTGCGGCACCATTTCCGCCGATTTTTAATGGTGCAGATCGAGCAGGGGCAACAGGTGTACTTCCGTTTTTATGATCCGCGCGTGTTGCGGGATTTTTTACCGACAGCGACCGCGGCGGAGCTGGCGATGTTTTTCGGCCCTGTCACGGAGTGGCTGCTGGAGGCCACGGACAGCAACACCCTTCTGCGGATGCGCTCCGTTCCCGGGGGGTTGGCGACGACGCCTGTGCCGGTGGCGGCGCCGGCTAGCTGAGTCTGTGCCGTTTTGGGACATGCCGACCGTCGAAGCGAACAAAGGTGGCAACGGAAAGCTCGCCAGTTGAGCTGTCTTCTCAGCTATCTTCGAGGTAGGGCATCACCTGAGGGAGCACAGAGGAAAGGGAAGCGCCGGCCGGCGTGGAAAGTTCCCGCGCCGCCAGCCGAATGAGTCGGTGCAGAGGCATGCCTCCGCGTCCTGTAGCCGATGAGCGATGTGAGCAATGTGAGTGATGAAGCCGTGTCTATGGATCCGACAGCTCCAAGCAAAGCGCCTGCGCAGATAGGCAAGTACGAGATTCTGTCCGAGCTCGGCCGCGGCGGTATGGGCATCGTGTATCGGGCGGAAGATAAGTTCATTGGCCGTGAGGTCGCGATCAAGACGCTGACCGCAGTGACGCCGGAGCTGCGCCAGCGCTTTCTGGTGGAAGCGCGTTCGGGTGTGCTGAATCACCAGAACATTGTGACGGTTTACGACTTCGGCGAGCAGGACGGCGCGCCGTACATTGTGATGGAGTTCCTGCAGGGCGAGAGCCTGGAACGTCTGCTCAAGGAAAACCGGGCGTTTTCGTTGGTAGACAAGCTCGAGATCGTCCGGCAGGTGTGCGAGGGGCTGGGGTATGCACATGCCCGCGGCGTGGTGCACCGCGACATCAAGCCGGCCAACATCATGGTGCAGTCGGACGGCCACATCAAGATTGTGGACTTCGGCATTGCGCGGCTGGAAAGCCTATCCGGGCACACCGTAACGGGCGCGGTGATCGGGACCTTTCACTACCTGGCGCCGGAACGGTTGAAGGGCGAAAGCTCCGATGGGCGGGCCGATATCTGGGCTGCGGGGGTGGTGCTGTACCTGCTGCTGACGGGGCGGCAGCCGTTTCCGGGCGACGACATTTCGGCGCTGCACAAGGTGGTAAGCGAGCCGTTTGAGCGGGTTTCGACGGTGTTTCCGAACTGCCCGCCGCCGCTTGAGGCCGTAGTGGATCGGGCGCTGGCCAAGCAGCCGGACGAACGCTACGGCAGCGCGGAGGAGATGGCAGCCGACCTCCAGGCGATCCTCGAGGTGCTGAAGCGCGCGCGGGTGGGTGAGGTGCTGGGCCAGGTGAAGTCGCTGATGGACGGGGAAGAGCTAACGCGGGTGCGGCCGATGCTGCTGGACCTGCAGCGGCTGGCGCCGGACAACACCGAGGTGCGGCGGTTGCTGCGCGAGGTGGGCGAACGGCTTGCGCGCCAGCAGCGCTCGGAACAGGTGCGGCAGATTGTGGCGCACGCGGAGGAAGCCGCGCACGGGCACCGGTACGCGGAAGCGCTGGAGCTGTTTCGGCAGGCGAGCCGGACCGATCCGGCCAATACGGGGCTGCTGCTGCGGCTGGAGCAGCTGCGGGAGTTGCGCGAAAAAGCGGATCGGGTGGAGACGCTGAAGGCGCAGGCGCAGGATTTACGTCATCAGCGGGATTTTGGTGGGGCGGCGCAGCTGATTGAGCAGGCGATCGCACTCGACGGAAGCAATACGGACCTGCGCAACGAGCAGGCGCGAATTGTGCAAGAAGGGGAGCGGGCGGCGCGCGACGGCACCCTGCGGCGGCTGCGGGAAACGTGTCGTGACCACCTGGCGGCGCGGCGGTATCCCGAGGCGCTCAGCTCGATTCAGGAGGCATTGCAGCTCCACCCGACCGACGCGGAGACGCAGGGGCTGTACCACGAGACGATTACCCGGCAGGAGGAGGATCGTCGCCGGGGGATCATCGAGCAGATTGTCTCGGAGATTCAGGCGCAGATGGCGCGCGGGCAATGGGAACATGCGCTCGAGTTGATTCAACGCTCCCTGGAGCGGCTGCCGGGCGATGCGGGGCTGCTGCGGTTGCGGACAGAGGCGCAGGCGAAGATCGCGGAAACAGCGACGCAGCGGCTGGTGGAGCAGACCAGTTTGGAGGTGCAGCATCTGCTGTTTTCCGCGCCAGAGGAGGCGTTGACGGCGGTGCGGGCGGCGCTGGAGCGAGCGCCGGGCGACGAACGCCTGCTGAGCCTGGAAGAGCGGGCGGCGGCGCAGCAGCGGAAGATGAACCAGGAAGGGACGCGGGCCCAGGCTCTGGGCCGGGCGTACACGGCGTTCGAAGCGGGGCAGTATGCCGAGGCAGCGGGCATCCTGGAGGGTGCGTTGGTGGAATGCGGGGCAGATCCGGATCTGCAGGCCCTGCTGGAGCAGGTTAGGCAACAACGGGCGGCGGCCCATCGACGGGCGGTGGCGGCCGTGGCGGTCGCGGAGGCGCATACGTTACTCGGCAAGGGCGATCCTGACGGGGCGGTGGCGCTGTTACAGCGCGCGGCCGAAGAGACGCAAGACCCCGGGGTGGCGCAGTTGCTGCGGGGAACGCAGGAGCAGGCGGCGGAGGCAGCTCGGCGTGTACATGCCGTGCAGGAGCGCCTTCGTAGCGTGGGTGAAAGCGATCCCGCACAAGCCTTGAAGCTACTGGGGGAACAGCCGGAAACGGTGCAGCAACACCCGGAGCTGCAGGCGTTGCGGGCGAAGCTGGAAGCACAACAGGAGCAGGACGGGGCCGTGCGCGCGGCAGTGGAGCGGGCTGACGGACAGCTGGCCGCAGGCAAGCTCGGGGAAGGGCAAGAAACACTCGAAACGGTACGACGGGCCTTTGGCAGCTTTCCGGCAATCGATGCGGCGCTGGCGGCCTATGCCGCACGCGCGCTGCCGGCGGCCAACGGCATGCTGCAAACGGCCATCGCGGAGGCGCGCCGCCGCTTGCTGGCGGGGGAGGCTCCAGCGGCCTTGGCCGCGGTGGGGAGCGCTGCAGGAGCGGTAGCGTTCGCTGCGCCGGCCGTGGCGGCAGATTGGCGGCGACTCGCCGAGGAAACGGAAAAGGCTGCCGGCGCCAAGCAAGGCGCCGCGGTCGCGCCGCCGGTCGCTGTGCAGGGCAGCAGGCTGAACGTGAAGCTTCTGGGCGGCATTGCCGCTTTGCTGCTGCTGGCAGTGGTGGCGGCCCTGCTGTTTCGGCCAAAGCCGGTGGTGCCACAGGGCTTTCTGCAACTGGACGCTTCGCCCTTTGCGGAGGTGACCAGTATCAGGGCGTCAGGGGGCAGGGTTTTCCCATTGCCTCCCGGCGGCCACACCACGCCGCTGCGCCTGGAAGGGGTGCCGCAAGATAGTTACGCGGTTGAGTTCCGGGAGGCGAATGGAGCGACGCGGCAGCTGGGTTGCACCGTTTCCGAGGCCAACCACCTGTGTGCCTTGCCTGTGACGCCGTTGAGTGATGCGGATGTGGATGTGATCATCGCCGGGGGTAAGCCATGAGTCGCAAGCGCATGCGGAAGGGCTTCTTCGGAGAACGAGGAGCACGCCGAACTGTATGGAAGAAGGTGTGGATCTGCGCCGCCGCGCTACTGTTTGCAGGCTTGACCGCAGTGGCGAACGCCTCCATTTCTGTAGGAAAAAACCATGGGGAAGAAAGCGATTATGGGATTGCCGCGGCGTCCATATCTGCGCATGAGTCCCCGTTGCATGAGGCGCCTGTGCGTGGCATGCCGGCGCAGTCGGAGCAGGGCGGTGGTGCGGGGAAGGATGCCAAAGCGGATAGTGCCGCCTTGCTGCAGGAGGCACGATCGGCTTTTGAAAATGGGGATCTGCCCCGGGCCGCAGCGACGGCGGCCCAGGTGACCAGCCCTGAGTCGAAGGCGGCAGCGACCGGCATCATCAATCGGGTGAGCAACTATAACGCGGCGATCGCCGCGGCCCAGGGTGCGGAGCGCGCCAAGGACACCGGCCGCGCGATTCATCTGTACACGGCCGCAGCGAACATCGCCCACAACGGCCCCGGCGACCCGACCGGCCACATCGCGGCTCTGCGTGCGGGGCAGGCTGCGGCTTTGGAGACTCAAGGGGCCGGCACGGTTCCCACCACGCCGATCCCCACGCCTGCACCCGCCCCAACTCCCATGACAACTCCTACCCCTTCAGACCAGAAGGCAAATACCGCAACTGCCCCGGCACCGCCGGCCACGCCGCGAACGCTGCCAACCGGCGATGCGCAGGGGAAGGTGAGCCGGTTGCTGGCGGCGGCGCATGGGGCGGAGGTCTCGGGAGATTTGCCGAGCGCGCTAAAAGCCTATGAGGCGGTCGAACATCTACAGCCCGGCAATGCGGAAGGCGCAGCCGGTCATCTTAGGGTAGAGGCGGCGATCCATCGTGACCCTGCCGAGCAGGCGAAAACCCTCGTGCAGGCGATCCGGGACTTTTACAGCTTGAAGTATGGCGATACGGAAGATGAATTGACCTCCTATCTGTCGTCGCCGAAGGCGCAATCGCGGGGAGCGGCCTATTTCTATCTTGGCGCGACGCGCTTGTATCGCCGAGTGCTGGAAGGGCAGCAGAAACCGGACGCCGCAATCCAGGACGCGGCGGTGCAGCGGTCGTTGAAGGAAGCCAAGACTGCGGGCTATCAACCGGTCGCGCGTTTTGTGTCGCCGTTGCTGATGCGGGCCTGGCAGATGACGCCGTGAAGGGGTCGAGGGAGCTTCATCTGATGGTCGAATACAGAGGGTCTCCAATTTGCTAAGGATCATGGTCCTTTGGCAGTGAGGCGCCTGCGCCCCGCGGTGACCATTGGGGGGAGAGCACCCACCCATCGCGGTAAGCCAAGAAAGGTGAAGCACCCGGGCCTGGAGAGGCCCGCTGCACATTTCGTCTAACCCACCAAGCGACAGGCCTCATGTTCCCACACCCAGACAACGAACCGTTCGGGCGAGGAGGCAATAAAGAGACTAGGGCGAAATAACTCGATAGCATGTCCCCATTAGGAAGGTAAGTTACTTTAGGCTACAGTTTTGCGAAGTAGGTGGACAGTAGCTACACAGTTTGTCGGTCACCGTCTTGGGAAGGCGGCGCGGAAGATGGTATTTCCATGTTGACCTAAGCGGAAAAAAGGCGCGAAATCCATTCCACACACAAATTGTTGGCGACCTGAGCAACTGTGCGTCTTCCGCCGCACTCTACCAATAGGCGAAGGCGCTGTTGCTTGCAGGTATTGATCCGAAGAGCAGACAGTGAGATCCACACTTCAGGCGTGCATATAACTTCACGCAAACCACTTCAAACTGGTCGTGCATCTTTGCGTCTTTCGCGTCAAGCGAGGGAGAGCATGAGTTGCGCTGACATGGAGGCTACATGGCAAACAGTGGGCTCACCACTTTCATCTGCCTTTTTCACGATAAAGACCGCGCTGAGTCAGCGGTCAACGCGCTTGAAAATGCAGGCTTCAGCCGTAATGGCATAACGTCGGTCTGGGGCAATCGGGATGCCGAGACTGCTTCACTGGATGATGAGCTGGCGACGCTGGGTGTACCGAGCCGCGACCTGAAGCACCTAAAGGATGGTGTGGTTGCAGGTGGTGTCGTGCTCCGGTTGGAGGCTGCCGAAGAACGCAGCGATGAGATCGAAGGGATCTTCCACAAATTCAGCGCCAGCAAGATTGACGAGCAGGATCTTGACATGGGTGGCGCGGCGCCTGTGATGGCGGCTCCGGTCGTAGCGGCACCGCAGACCGACGAGCGAGTCATGGCAGCCGAAGGCGCCGTTGTGCCGGTGGTGGCAGAGGATCTAGTCGTTGGTAAGCGCGAAGTAGAGCGTGGCGGTGTGCGCGTGTACCGTCGCACGGTCGAAGAGCCTGTTGCCGAGTCCGTCAGCCTGCATGAAGAGCATGTGGTGGTTGATCGCCGGCCTGTAGACCGTGCTGTCACGGATGCCGACTTCACCGCGGCGAGCCGCACCATTGAGCTGACGGAGACGGAGGAAGTGCCGGTTGTGAGCAAGGTAGCTCGCGTGGTGGAAGAGGTACGTGTTGGCGTGGAAGAGACGGATCGCACCGAGACCATTCGCGACACTGTGCGCCACACCGAGGTCGATGTAGAGCCAGTAAAGACGACAGCGACGACAGGAACCGTAACCGGGACCAAAGGGACAGGCACCGGCCGGGGATATTAAAAAGTGCGGGTGCTGCGCTTCTACGCTACCTTCTGTTCAACCTCGTTTGATCACGGATTCTAAATTACGGAGAGTTTATGGCTACGGAACACGTAAAAGTTTATGAAGACGGAAAAAAGGGAGGCATCCCGGTCTGGGCCTGGTTGCTGCCCTTGCTGCTGCTGCTGGCCTTGCTGGCATGGTTCCTGCTGCGCCACCGTGCGCAACCTACCGATGCCGCAGTTCCTGCTACCCCGGTAGCCACGGCTTCCGCGCCGGCAACCTCCGGTATGCCGGACTTGGGCGCGGTTCATTTTGATACCGACAAGGCGACCCTGACCCAGGACGGGCAGGCGATGCTTCAAAAGGCTGCCGACTACATGAAGCAGAATCCCAACGTACACATCCGTGTGGAAGGTTACACCGATGCGACAGGGACAGATCCGCACAATATTCCGCTTTCGCAGCAACGCGCAAACACGGTAGAGCAATTTCTAGTGGCGGCGGGCATTAATAAATCCCGGCTAACGGGCGAGGGTTTCGGTCCTGCGAACCCCGTGGACACGAACAATACCGATGCAGGCAAGGCTGATAATCGCCGCGTCGAACTCTTCCAACAACAGTAACTGCTGGCAACGGCAAACCGGCGCGGTGCGCCAAAAAGGGTGATTTATGAAGACAGTCGTCGGACTTTACAAGACCATGGCCGAAGCGAACAAGGTGAAATCAACACTGACGTCGCAGGGCTTTGCCTCCGAGCACGTAACCGTCATCGACCAGGGTTCTGACAGTTACAAAACCGGATATGAAGGTACCGGATCCGAGCAGGACTCCGTGGGCGGCAAGATCAAGCATTTCTTCAGCTCCCTGTCGGGCAGCGATGCGACAGCGCACAGCTCTTACACGCAGGGCGTGAGCGGCGGCGGCGCCTTGCTGGCGGTCACCGTCCCTGATGAACAGGCTGAGGAGACGGCCGATATGCTGTACCAAAACGGCGCCTCGGACATCGAAGGCGGCTACGGCAGCACTGGTGGCAGCAGCTACGGCGGCGGTTACGGTAGCAGCACCGGAGCGGGCGCGGAAGATGTCGCCGTGCTTGAACCAACCTCCGGCAGTGGGTACACCGGCACCGCCAATACGGGTGCGGGTTATACGGGCAGCATCGCGGCTGGCGAGCAGGTGATTCCGGTGGTTGCGGAAGAGCTGCAAGTGGGCAAGCGTGAGGTACAGCGTGGCGGCGTCCGCATTTACTCGCGCGTTGTGTCTGAGCCGGTGAGCGAGAGCATCAGCCTGCATGACGAGCGCGTGGTCGTGGATCGTCGTCCTGTCAATCGTGTAGCGACCGAGTCCGATTTTGCAACCGGCACCGGCGCGATCGAAGTAACGGCAATGGGTGAAGAAGCGGTTGTGGGCAAGCGCAGCCGTGTCGTGGAAGAGGTATTGGTCGGCAAGCAGGCCTCGGATCGCACCGAGCAGGTGACCGACACCGTGCGTCACACCGAGATCGAGGTCGAACCGACCACGACCACGACGACCGGAACGGGCTACGGAAGCACCGGAACAACGGGTACCAAGACCACGGGCAGCGGCAGCTACTAACGCCTCTGACTACACCGCGGGCCCGGCCAATCGTGCCGGGCCCGCACTGTTTTGTGAGCTTATATCGGAGTGAATATGCCTTCCCAGCAGGAACTCGCCTCAACGAACGCCGCGGTGTCGCGGAACGAACTGAATGTCACTGGAGAGCTGGATGTGTTGCGCCCGCAAACGATTTTGCACATGGGCGCGGGCCGCTCGGTTGCCCTTCCCACGGAATTGCTTCTCGCGGGCCTGTTGGCAGTGACGCCGAAGACGGATGCAGGCGCACTTTCTACCCCGGGGCAACTTGCGGGAGCGGCGGAGATCGTCTCCGGCGGGCGGGAGCAGGTCATTCCGCTGACTGAAGAGCAGATTCGTATTGGAAAAAAGACGGTAATAACCGGCACCGTGCGTTTACACCGCGAGGTGGAGACCTTTACCGATAGCGCCACGGTGGAGTTAACCCGCACAGAGTGGGAGGTGGAACGTGTGCCCATCGGGCAGGTATATGCGCAACGCCCCGAGGTGCGACAGGAAGGGGATGTGATGGTGTATCCGTTGGTGGAAGAGCGGCTGGTGGCCAAGCGCGAATACTTCCTCTCCGAAGAGGTGCGGGTTCGTCAGGTGGTTATGACGATGGAACGCACGGCCAACCTGGAACTCAAGCGCGATGTGCTGACCGTGGAGCGGGAAGGCGCGGTGCCGCCTGCCGGTGTGTGAGCGGAAGCGTTCTGCATCGAAACGCGATTGCGAGACACGTCTGAAGCTTTATAGGGCGGGCCTTCAGCCCTTGGTTCTTTTGCGCTCAATCACCTAGGCCTTGCGGCCTAGGCTGGTATAGAACGCGCCTTCGGCGCTGGTGCGTGGCGGTCTAGGCGTTGGAGTGCAGCGCCGTTGGGTCTGGTGCGGGGAGACCTTGGCGCTGGACTGAAGCCTATTGTCTCTGGCGCGTCGCCCCTGGCATGGTGCAGCGATCCCTGAGCCAGCGACATGTTGCTGGAGAGGGGGTTCACGGGCATTGTGCGAGTGTTTTTGGGTTGTTCATCTGCCATTCATGGATCTCCGTTGGAATTGGACTGCAACCGAAATGTCATTGCCAACTTTTGCCAACCGTGCCGATCCGCATGGATCGTGTGCGCTGCAAAGCCGGAGAGCCCCATGCTGAAGAAACAAAGTCCTGCTGCCGCGTTGCTTGCGTCCACCCTTGCCTTGCAATCGGGCATGGGGTTGGCGCAGGTGCCGGCGGCGCAAACGTCGTCCCCCCTCACGATCGCGCCGAAGTCGAGTGCTGCGGTCGCGGCCATGACCCTCAAGCCGGTGAACGAAGCCAACCTGACCCAGGCGCAGAAACTTGCCCTGCTGCAGAAGCACATCAAGTACGTTTTTGTGCTGTTCCAGGAGAACCGTTCATTCGATTTTTACTTCGGTACCTACCCTGGCGCGGACGGCTTGTACTCAAAATCGGCGGCAAACACGCCCGGTTTTGTGCAGCCGCTCGTGAATACCGACGGCACCGTGGGCACGATTTCACCCTTCCGCATTCCCTTCACGGTAACGGCTACGAATGGAAAGTCGGTGCCGATCTATCCGCAGGATACGGACTCGGTGAACCATTCGCACACGGCATATGAGACCAAGATCGATGTACAAAACGGTGTAACGAAGAACGACGGCTACGCGATCACGGAAGAGGGTGTGACCCTCACCAACGGCGTGCCGAACCGCGTACCGACGCAGGCGCAAAAGCAGATGGGCGAGCTGGTGATGGGCCATGTGGACTGCAACACCGCGCCGGTGCTGTGGAACTACGCGGACCGTTTTACGCTGTTCGATAACTTTCACCAGACGGTGCTTTCGGCATCGACGCCGAATGCTATTGCGATGGTTGCCGGGCAGTCCGGCGAAACGCAGTGGGTGAAGCACCCGGAGCAGAGCACAAAGGCATTTGGCTCGATCGGCGGTAATGGCGTACCGGTGGTCTCGGATGGCGACCCGTTCTGGGGATCGCAGCTCGATATTTACGGCAGCAACCAGCCCGCCAACCCGCCGTCCGCGAACCCAGAGGTGAATCTCACCTTTGCCAGCCTGCCGCTGACCTTTATGGGGAACGAGATTCAGGCAATTACCTCGCAGGATGCACAGCCGCAAACCGATCTCACCGACATCGAGAAGGACATCAAGGAGATTGCCGGCAGCGGCGTGCAGCCGACAAACTGGGGCTGGTATCAGCAGGGCTACGACCGCGAAGTGACCGACACCGGCGCAGCGACGCACGTCGATTACATCGCGCATCACAACGCCCCGCAGTACTTCGGCTATGTATCGAACAACCCACAGGTGACTTCGCACCTGCATGGTCTGACCGACGCGTATAGCGACATTTCGCAGGGGAAGCTGCCCGCGAATGGCGGCGTGTTCTACCTCCGCGGCGGGTATAACAACATCCAGAACTTGTTTCCTGTAGATCCAAATCCGGCTCTGCGGGCGACGTTTGCCGGGGATGACGATCACCCGGGGTACTCCGACGTGCAGATTGCGAGCACGCTGCTGGCGGCCGAGGTCAACCTGATTGCACGCAGCCCGTACTGGGCGGAGAGCGCCATCATCATCACGTACGACGAGACCGATGGGTTGTACGACCATGCGCCCGAGGTGATCCGCAACTATGATCCGTATAACGAGCCGCTGGACCAGGGGCCGCGCATTCCGACCATCCTCATTTCGCCCTATGGTGTCGTGCATGGCGTAGCGCATGAGGCTTCGGAGCATAGCTCAATTATCAAGTTCATCGATCAGCTGTATGGCCTGACGCCGTTGGCCGATCTGCCGGATGAAAAGCAGGCGCGTTTAGCGGGTATGGCCACCTACGGACAGCAGTATCTTGGACCGGCAGATGCGGGCGTCCCGGGTGTGGGCAATCTGTTCACGGCCTTCGACAACAACCGTCTGCTGGGTACTGCGGCACCCTTGCCGGCCAGCTACGCCATCCTGCCGGATTCGTTCTTCAGTGTGTTTCCGCAGCTGAACAACAACGGTTGCCAGTACCTGAACATCGAGCCCACCGATCATGGCATGCCGAATCCGGTGCCGGTGGACTTTAACCCACGACCCGGCTCGACGCCCGGTATCCCGACCTCGGGAAACTGGACGCCGTAAGCACGGACCGGTTCGCTGCAGCTTCGCAACCGGCACCGCATTCGCTGTGCCGGTTGTGCGTTGAAGGGATTGGAATAAGTTGTCATATCTGCTTTGCCATCTTGATCGGAGCAAACGGTCGTATCGTTTGCGTAATGGAGAGACCTGCAGTGGCTACCGCGCCCGGCCTCGAATTGCGGGTCTCTCCGTTCCAGCTGCGCCTCCGGTCGAGAGGACACTTCTAGGATCTTGCATTGACCCAGGGTCTGATTCAGCTTTGCACGCCTTCGAAAGATCTTGTCACATGAGGTTTTTTCTCTCGCTGCTTGCTTTCTGCTTGTTTGCACCGGGTCTGAGGGCTCAGGTCCAGACGCCGCCCGCTCCGGCGAAACTATCCACGCCCTTGCCGCATCCGGTGCTTGACCGCATTCATGCGGCGCATGCGTTTGCCTGTGGCGTTTCGAAAGAGGAAGAGGATTATTCGCGAGCGGAGGATCACGGCAATCGCGCGGCCTTTGACATCGATCTCTGCAAGGCGGTAGCCGTCGCGGTGCTCGGGTCCGGCGCCAAGCTGGTCGTGAAGAGCTATCCGGATGAGCCGGCAGCCGTGAAGGCGCTGGTGAGCGGCGAGGTCGACCTGTTGGCTTCGGCGGGCATCACGGTTGCAAATACCGCGCGAGGGCTTTTGTTTACCCGGCCCACGCTGTACGACGGTCAGGGTTTTCTGATCGCCAACAACCCGGCGGTGCGCACGCCGCTCGATCTTGCGGGCAAAAAGGTGTGTTTTCTGACGGGCTCGGTTGCCGAAGCAGGGCTGCATGCGTATGCCGAAGTGCATGGCGTGAGCTATACGTGGTACCCGTTTTCGGAGGCTGGGGAGATGGAGGCTGCCTTCTTTACAGGCAACTGTGATGCGGTGACCAGCGACGTGACGCAGCTGGCCAACATTCGCGCCATCGATGCAAGACGGGCCAGAGACTTTACCTTACTGCCGCAACTCATCCGTCAAGACCCACTGGCCCCTGCCGTCGCGGGCGATGATGCCCGGCTTGCCGCGATCGCGGGTTGGACGGTGGAGACGCTGATCGTGGCGGAAGCGCTGGGCGTAACGCAGGCGACTGTGCGTTCGCTCGGCAACGACCCACGGCCGGCCGTGCAACAGCTGCTCGGGCAGCGGTATGGGACGGGCACGCTGCTCGGCCTGGACCCGCACTGGGGTGCAGCCGTGATTGAAGGTGTTGGAAATTACGGCGAGATTTTTGCGCGTGACCTTGGCGATCGCTCGCCCTTGCGACTGGACCGTGGAGAAAACCGGCAGTGGACGGAGGGCGGCTTGCTGTACGGGATCTTGCCGGGGGACCGTTGAGGGGCGCGATGCGCCCGGTGCTGTTCCACTTTAGGACACTCGCGAAGAGTTAGGAAATTTCGCCGATCTTCTCCATGCGGAGGAGAGTGGGTATGAGGCGGTGGTTGGCCCTGGGGGCGTTGGGTGCGGTGCTGGCGGTGGCGGGTTGCGGCGTTGTGGGGAACAAGGCCGTGGTTGCGGGTGGAACTGCGGCGGCACCTTCCAGCGGTACACCCGGCGCAGGTTCCGGGACAGGTGCCGCGGGAGGCGCTGCGGGAGGCTCATCGGGCGGAACATCGGCGGGCACTGCGGGCGGCAATGGCGGGTCGGCAAGCGCGGGGTCCGGCAGTAGCGGCTCGAATGGCGGCGGTTCTACTAGCGGCACTTCCGATGGCAACAGTTCCAGTGGCAGCGGCTCTAACGGCAGCAGCAGTTCCAATGGCGGGGCAACGACCGGCTCGCTGAACGGTACGACCGGCTCTTCCGGCACTGCCAATTTTGGCACGCCGTCGGGCAGTGCTCCCTCCTCGCTGCCGGCTCCCGTGGCTTTGACCACCGCGGCGCGTTTTCTCGATCAGGCCAGCTTTGGTCCGACTGCGGGTGATCTCGCCCTTGTGCAGGCGAAAGGTTTAAACGCATACCTTGCGCAGCAATTTGCGCTGGCGCCCACCCTGCTGCCGGCCATTCCGGACCCTTTGCCGGCACAATATCTCGCCAAGGACCCGAGTCTGAGCCAGGACAGCTGCTGGGGCAGCGAATGGTGGGGTGCCGCGCTGACCGCGCCCGACCAGCTGCGGCAGCGCACGGCCTTTGCGCTCAGCCATATGTATGTGATTAGCAACGATGCCACGGGAGGGCGCGCGACGACGCTCTTTTATAACCTGCTGCTGCAGGACGCGTTCGGCAATTGGCGCCACTTGATGGAAGACATGGTGTTGTCGCCTGCGATGGGCCAATTCTTGAATATGGCGAACAGCGCCAAGGCCCCGGCTGGGCAGATTGCGAACGAGAATTTTGCGCGTGAAAACCTACAGCTCTTTTCGATCGGCCCCAACTTGCTGAACCCGGATGGTACGCCGCAGACGGACGCGGACGGCAACCTCATGCCGAGCTATACGCAGGCACAGGTGCAGGCCTTTGCCCGGGCCTTTACGGGTTGGAGCTATGTGCCTGGACCGGGTCAGGCGCCGATCAGCTTCCCGGTCTATCAGGGCCGGATGGACCTGCCGATGGGTGCGGTGGACGAGCAACATGACGCGGCCGCGAAGATTTTGCTGAATGGTACCGTACTCCCCGCGGGACAAAGCGCACGAGGGGATCTCGAGGGCGCGTTGGACAACATCTTTGCGCACCCAAATCTGCCGCCGTTCGTGGCGCGGCAGCTCATCCAGCATCTTGTTTCGAGCCATCCTAGCCCGGCGTACGTGGCGCGTGTGGCGGCTGTCTTCGTGGACAACGGCTCAGGGGTGCGCGGCGATCTGCAGGCCGTGCTGCGGGCGATTCTGCTCGATCCGGAGGCGCGAGCCGGTGACACAGTCCCGGCGTTTGATGGCGGACATCTGCGCGAACCATTGCTGTACGGAGCGTCGGTGCTGCGGGCGGTGGGATTCACACCGAATCCAGCCGATCCTACGACGCCCTGGCCGTATACGTTCCTGCTCTGGCAGGCGAACACGATGGGGCAGTTTCCCATGAACGCGCCCAGTGTTTTCGGGTTCTTTCCGCCGGGGTATGTGATTCCACAAACATCGCTCAACGCGCCCGAATTTGGCATTGAGAATACCGCATCGGTCGCCGCCCGGCTCAGCTTTGCGGACCTCGTCGCTACAAATCAACTCTGGCAAATGACCGTGAACCTCGGCCCTGGCAGCCCATTGTATGAAGCGGCCGCCCAATCACCCGAAGCATTGATCCATCTGCTCGACACCATGTACCTGCATGGACAGATGACACAAGAAATGTACTCCACGCTTGCTAATGTTTTGGCGCCAATTGCCGATAAGGAAAGTGAGGTGCAAATGGCGCTGTACCTGGTCATCACCTCGTCGCAGTACAAGATCAGTCATTAAGGGGTGGGTTATGCAGGTTAATCGGCGCAGCTTTGTTCGGTCGGCAGCACTGTTGGCAGCGGGAAACGCGGCCGGGCTGGGCTCAATGGGCATGCTCAATGCCTTCGCGCAAAGTGCTGTCGGCAACAGCGCTGTTGGCAGCGACTATAAAGCGCTTGTCTGCATTTTTCTGAGCGGCGGCAATGATGCCAATAACATGATCGTTCCCTTCGATCGGGATGGATACGCGGGGTACGCGGCGGCCCGCGGTCCGATGGCGCTCGCGCAGAGCAGTTTGCTGCCCTCAGCGTCGATGCCCAATTTTGCGTTGCACCCCAGTCTGGGCGGGGTACGATCGCTGATCGACAGCGGTGCGGCGGCGGCGGTGGTGAATGTGGGTACGCTGGTGCAGCCACTCACCCGCGCGCAGTATCTGAGCGGCGGCGCGGCGCCGTGGAACCTGTTTTCGCACCTGGACCAGCAGCAGGAATGGCAGAACGCGGGTAGCAGCGGTGAGTTGCACAGCGGCTGGGCGGGCCGTATTGCCGACAGCTTGAGCCGTTTATACAACCCAAACGCCAGCGTTCCGATGGTTACCTCGCTCACCGGCGATGCGCTGCTGTGCGATGGTGTTTCCACGAGTGCGCTGACGGTGAATCCAGGGCAGCTCGGCATAGGGGCCTGTTCTGCAGGGAATCTATGCGCGACGCGGGCGGCTGCGCAGCAGGCACTGCTTTCCTTCGATAGTGGCGTTTCACTGGTGCAGGTTGACAACCGGATTACGAGCAACGCTTTTCAATACGCCTCCGCGCTCGCCGGCGCCGCGCAGTCCGTGCAGCCGTTGCAAACTGTCTTTCCCGCAAAGAACGGCATCGCCCAGCAGCTGCAGCAGGTGGCGCAGCTTTTGCAGATTCGCTCGGCATTGGGAGTGAACCGGCAGATTTTCTTCTGCAATCTGGGCAGCTTCGATACCCACGGCGGTCAGCTCGAGACACAGGCATCGTTGCTGCAGAACCTCAATGATGCCTTGGTGGCATTCCACGGAGCCACAGTGGAACTTGGCTTGACGAAGAACGTGACCACCTTCACCATGAGCGAGTTCAGCCGTACCTTGCAGCCAAACTCCGTCGATGGCACCGACCATGCGTGGGGGTCGCACCATCTGGTTGTGGGCGGCGCGGTAAAAGGCGGCGCCATGTATGGCAATTTCCCGACGCTTGCTCTCGGCGGTCCGGACGACTCCGGTGGGAACGGCCGCTGGATCCCGACGACGGCCAGCAGCCAATACGGCGCCACGTTGGCGAAATGGTTCGGCGTGAGCGGGAGCCAGATGGGAGCGGTGTTTCCGACGCTTAGCGGGTTCTCTACAACCGACCTGGGATTTCTGGCATGACGTAGAAGCGGTTATGCTGCAGGGGATGAAGTCAAGCGTGACATGCAGCCGTGGAAAGCGGAGATCCAAGTGATGCACCAAACCCGCGAAATCGACGCGAACGTAGTCCAAAACGGTGACGATGCCGGTGAGAGCCCGCATGTTTCCGTGCTGCTGGTTTCGTACAACTCGCGGCAGTTTCTACGTGGCTGTTTCGAATCGCTGCAGAAGCACATCAGCGTGCCGTTCGAGGTCGTTCTTGTAGACAATGGCTCCAGCGACGGGACAGCTGCCTTCGTGCGCGAGACCTACCCCTGGGTGCGGGTCTTTGAGAGCGAAACGAACCTTGGCTTTACCGGCGGCAACAATGCTGCCGCGCGGGAGGCACGAGGCGAATTTTTGTTGCTCCTCAACTGCGATACCGTGCTGCTCACGGATGTCACCCCGGGGTTGCGCATTTTGAAGCAGGAGCCGCGGGTAGGAATCGTGGGCGCGCGCATGTACGGTGCCCAAGGCGAGTTGCGCGCCAATACGGGACATTTTCCAGCGCCGTGGCGGTTATGGAAATTTACCCTGCAGTGGAGTAAGCCGTTCGCGCATCCGTATGGCGACCCGTCGCTTGCGGCCTTTCGCCATGACTGGGTAGAAGGCTCCTTTCTGCTCACCCGGCGCAGCAACTGGGAGGGTGTCGGCGGTATGGACGAGAGCGGCTTCATGTACACCGAGGATGTGGAGTTTTGTGCGCACACCATGCAACGCGGTCTGTTGAGCGTGCAATGCGCGAAGCTGATGTACCTGCACTTTGGCGGCTACAACGTGGAGCGAATGAATTACCTGTATGCCGGATACAGGCGTTTTCATGCGTCCTCGTCGAGTCGCAGCACCCAACGCCGCGCTGACCTGGTGCTGCTTCTCGGCCTGTTGCCACGGCTGTTGGTGTTTGGCGCTCTGGCGGCAATGACCCGTAAGCCTGCGTATCAACGCAAGTTCGCAAGATTTTGGGATGTGCTGCGAAGCTGGAAGGAGCTTGCCCCCAAGCCGAGCACGCGGCGTCCGTTGTCTTTGCCGCTGGATGCCGGACTTACAGCGACGCAGGCCCCGCAAAGGGCGGTGCCGTGATGAGGGTGCCGGCCACTAGTGGGGCCTTGGCGTTGCGTATTGCCGGCAGGCGTTCTGTACAGCTTGGACTTTATGTGTGGCTTTTCATTTTCGCGCTTGGTGCCGGAGTGCCGAAAGCACAAGGAAAGGCACAACCGCCGCAACCGCCTTCTGTGCTCTCCGCGACCAGCTTCGGCGCGGTGGGCGATCTGCGGGTGGTCGGCCACCTCTCGTTCAAAGCCGGATCCCGCGCCGTGCAAGCGGAGGCAGGAACCTTTTCCGCCGCCGATGTCGGCAAGCTGGTGCTGGGACTCACGAGCAAGGATGGGTTGCCGGCCTCGGTCAGTTCGCAGATCGTCGCCGTAGCCGCCAACGGTGTCAGCGCAACGCTGCTGGACGAGACATCGACTTCGCTGGACGCGCAAACAGGGGGCGTCGGCACCGATAACGCCGATGCCATCCAGCGTTGCTGGGACGCCAGCGCCACGCGGGGGCTGGTCTGCTGGTTGCCTGCAGGGCAGTTTCTGTTCGCGGGCCATCCGCTCACGCTGCGCAGCCATATGAGCGTCGAAGGGGGTGCTCCAGAGTTGACGGCGCTGGTGTGTGCGCCTTCGATCCGCGACTGTGTCGGCCTGGATGACGGGCCGGTGCAGTTCGTCTCTATGAGCCGCCTGGCGCTCAACGGCACAGAGGGCGATCTGCCCCCACCCAAGGAGACGAGGGCGGCTCAGCGCGGGTTTTCCCTGAAAGCGCGTGGGAGTGGGCAGGCCGGCGGAGGGCTTTGGCAATCCACCTTCGCGCACGTGCAGGTTTCCGGTTTTTGGGGCGACGAATTCACGCTGGAGGGCGGGACGGGTGAGTACATGCACCCGAACCAGTTTCTTTTCTTCGAAGACCTGGAATTGCAAGCCGCCCGGGGTGCGCCCGGCATCGGACCGCCGCCGGACAGTTACCGACTGCGTTTGCTGGGTCAGAACGCGCAGATCATGTTTTCCGGCGGGCAGATCCATGGGGCAATCAACAGCCAGCTCGGCAACGGGGTGCTGATTGACGGGGCAGGCGTGGTGCGGTTTGAGGGCGTCACCTGCGAGTGGGTTGATAGCTGTTTGGACATCCGCAGCGGCACGGCGATCCGCTTCACGGATGGCTGGATCGAGAACGCGAAACGGGTAGCCACTCTGGGGCCCAAGGGCGTGCGCGGGTTTACGTTTGACCACAACTACCTGGCAAATGCCTGCTACGACCGGCAAACGCATGGGGGATGGTGTCTGAAGCTGGCGTCGGCAAAGGAGGATGCGGGCGTAATGTTCGCACACAATACGCTCGCCTGGGGCGTCGCACCGCCGGATGGCTTGATCGTCGCGCCGCCTGGCGCAGGGGTGGCCGCCGTCGATACGCTGGAAAATGGTGTCAACCACGACCTGCGCGCCGGTGGTGCTGCGGGCGCGCGGGCCGGGTCTGCCGGGGCGGGCAGGTCGGTTGCATCTACTGCAGCTTCCGGCGCTGCCGCGGGGTGGCGCAAGGCGATGGCGCTATCCGACTTCATCCCTGCCGGTGGTACGGCGACTGTTGCTCTTGTTTGGAGTCCCGCGCCCTTTCCTTCCTCCGATTTCACGGCATCGTGCGTGACCGTAGGCGCGAAAGCAGTGGTGCGTGTGGAGGGTATCGTGGAACAAACGGCAGAGCATCTGCAGGTGCAGGTGCGCAATACGGATACGCGCAGTCCGCAGCGGGCCACGGTGCATTGTGTGGGGATGCCTTGACATGGCGGCGCAGATTCGGCAATGCCCCGTTTGTGGAGTATGGAGCTGGTAGTACAGAAGGCATCTGCAAATTTGCGTTGATCGAGGTGTGATAGAACGGGTGCAAGTATAAAAATTGATGTTTAGTGGGGCGTCCAGCAGGGCCGTCTATGAGAGACAACAGCCTGTGCGGTCCACATCCCGAGCCTGCTGAAGCGCGCTCACGTACCTTGAATGGCAAGCCCCTTGCGGGTCAAGGATTTGCCGAACGGCAGGTTCTTTTCGGGTATGAATCGACCGAAGGAACTCAGAACCTGAAAAGCAGTAACCAGGACGACGAAGCAACGAAAGTGAAAGAAGTAGCGGTGACGAAAGCGACTCGGTAAACGCAGAAGTAAAGCAGCAACGCAGGAATGAAAAGCAGCAGAAAAAAAGGCAGCAGCGCAGAACATGGGACACCTTTAGCCGGTATGGATTTGCTTTGGTAGCTTTGACGAGAAATAACCAGTGCCACTCCCGCGAGGGAACGTTTGCAACCCGCCCCACTTTCCCGGAGGTAGGGGAAGAGGCCGGCAGGGCCTTGGCCAGGGGCCGAACCGTTGCTGCGTGCGGGGCCGTGGCGCGAGCGGCTCGAGGTCTACGTTCGGTTCACGCCGCGGTGGTGTGCGGATGAGGGTACGGATCCTAGGCACCCGTGGCGTACCCGCACAGCATGGCGGCTTTGAAACATTTGCGGAGCAACTGGCCCTGTATCTGACGGAACGCGACCATCAGGTCACCGTCTACGGTCAAGCAGACGACCCGCAAAGTGCCGGTGAAGATGAGTGGCGCGGCATCGAGCGTGTAAATTTTCATGTGCCGCATGGACCGAGGGGCACGATTCTGTTCGATTGGCGGTCCGCCTGTCATGCGCGATCGCGCGATGGCGTGATCCTGACCCTCGGCTACAACACTGCCGTGTTCAGCTTGCTTTATAGCGCTTCCGGCCGACATACGCTGATGAATATGGACGGGATTGAGTGGGCTCGGGAGAAGTGGTCATGGCCGGAGAAGTTCTGGTTGCGCTGCAATGAGTTTTTCGGTGCCAAACTTTCAACGCATCTGGTCGCGGATCACCCGGAGATCGGCAAACACCTGCAGCAGCTTGTGCCCAGCCGAAAGATCACGGTCATCCCGTACGGTGCGGATGCGATCGAGGCGGCCGAGGCGGGTTTGCTCGCTCAGTTTGGGCTATCGCCGCACCAGTTTGCCCTGTGTATCGCACGGCCGGAACCGGAGAACTCAATTCTGGAGATTGTGCGCGCGTTTTCCAAGAGCCCTCATGGATTCCCGCTGATGGTTCTTGGCAAATTCAAGCCCGATGAGAACGAGTACCATCGCCGCGTGCTGGCGGAAGCGGGCAAAGAGGTGATCTTTCCCGGGGCGATCTATGACAAACCTACGGTAAACGCGTTGCGCTTTTTTGCGAAGTTTTACCTGCACGGGCATCGTGTCGGGGGCACCAACCCGTCGCTGGTGGAGGCGCTCTCGAATGGCAGCCCGATTGTGGCGCAGCGGAACCGTTTTAATGAGTGGGTGGCGGGGCCGCGGGCGAAGTATTTTGCGGAAGAAGCAGAGCTGGTCGACGTGCTGTCCGCATTGGAGCGCAATCCGGAGGAGTTGACCGGCATGCGCCAAGCCTCGATCGAGCGTCATGCGCGCATGTTTCCGCTGTGGCGGGTGCACCGGGACTATGAACGTCTGTTGGAGCGGTTCGCCTGAGTGAAGGCAGCGATATATGCGGGAGGATGGAGGGCTTTGCGGGGTGGCGGGTACCGGGAGATACTCCGGACGGCCCGGTGCAGCAGGGCCTGGTGTACCGGATTGGGACTGTGCCTTTCCATGTTCTACAACGCATGGCGTATTTCGCAGGTGTAGGGGAGCGCGGTAGACTCAGCGTGTTTCACCTACCTGGCTAATTCCTGGACCGGGAAGTGATCACAACGAAGGCCTTGGTGAAATGCAAGATGCGGCCCCGAATCGATTGATGCCCAACGCACCACTTTCTCCGCAAGTTCCAAACTGGGCCGACCTACCGTCCCAGGCACGGCCCGGTGTCGATGGAAATGACATCAGTTTGGTGTCGTTGTGGCGCATTCTGTTGCGCCGGCGTCTCATCCTGTTTGCGGTGCTCGCCTGCGCTTTGCTGGCGGGGCTGTTTTTAGCGACGCGCCCGCGGAAATACCTGGCGAGCGGCACATTGCAGGTGAGGGCCGGCACGACGAACCGGTTCCGCTACCAGAACAACGATGTGTCGCCGGTGGACATGGACATCGATGACCGGATCGAGTCGGAAGTTTCGGTGCTCGAAAGCAAGTCGTTGTATGCCAAAGTCGCGGAACAACTGCACCTGGCTGCAAATCCGGCGATTGCGGGCAAAGCAGCGGGTCCGCACGCATCGATGGACGATCCGGCGCTGCAGGCGCGTGTGCTGGGCGCGCTGACACGCATGATCAAGGTCGAGCGGATACCGAAGACCGAGACAATCACCATTAGCTGCACGAGTACCTCGCCCCTGCTGTCCACGCAGATCGTCAGCACGTTGATGAATCAGTATGTGGAGCGAATCTTTACGACACAGTTCAGCTCTACACAGCGGGCGGGGCAGTTTTTGAGCACGCAGCTGAACGACTTGAAGAACCAGATTTTGACGGATCAGCAGAAACTGGTGGACCTGCAGGCCAAGCTTGGGGTGGTGGGCTTCGACGATACGCACAACATCGTCACCTCACAGCTGGAAGACCTGGCGAAGGCGAACGAGCAGGCGGATATTGCGCGCATCACGGCGGAAGCACGCTATCGCATTTTGCAGGATGAGCGGCCGGATCTGGTGGAAGGCGGACCGCCGCTGTTATCGTCCACGACGCAGGGGCAGACGGCCGGATCGCTGCTGCAAAGCCTGCGCGCTGCAGAGGCGCAGCTGCAATCGCAATATGCAAATGTGAGCGAGCAATTTGGGCCGAATTACCCGGAAACCAAACGCCTGCGGGCCGAGCTGGCGGAGGCCACCGCGGCGGTCGCCAAGGAGCAGGCCCGGGTGCTGGAGCAAGCCAAGATCGCGTATGAAGCCGCCGCGAACAATCAGCGCATGACACAAAGCGCGCTGGCGACGGCGCAAACGACAGCTTCAGCAAAGCGCAACGACATGGTGCAGTATGAGATTCTGCTGCATGAGTACCAGTCAAATCGGACGCTGTATGAGGGGCTGACACAGCGGTTGCGCGAGGCCGGTGTGGTATCTGGGCTGGAGTCGGGAGAGATTGAGCTGGTCGATCTGCCGACCCTGCCGGTGACGCCGACCGGTTATGGTCCGTTGACGTTGCTCGCGATCTCGCTGGTGCTGGGATCGGTACTCGGGTTCATTCTGGCCATGCTGGTGGAAGCGACGGACACCTCCGTCCACAGCGTGGATGAGCTGGAGCGCGAGATGGGCTTGCCGTCGTTTGCCGTCTTGCCGACTTTTGAGGGAAAGTATGACGGTGCGGGAAAGGTAGCTGCGTCGTTAGAGAACCGGCGCCGCGAAAAAATACAGGCAGCACAGTCAGGGCCTTCGCCGGGGCTGGAGGTGCTGCGCGCGCCATTGTCGCCGTTTACGGAGGGGATTCGGCTGCTGCGCTCGAGTTTATTACTGGCACAACCGGGTCATCCGCCGCGCAGTGTGATGTTTACCAGCGCCATGCCGAAGGAGGGTAAATCGACCGTGTGCGCGAATCTGGCCTGCGTACTGGCGCAAAGCGGCGCGCGGGTACTGCTGATCGACGTCGATTTGCGCCGCCCGACGCAGCACCGGCGGTTTGGGGTGTCCAACCGCAAAGGGTTGAGCAGCGTGCTGACGGGTACGGCGACGCTGGAGGAGTGCGTGCAGGCCACGGGCGCCACGCCTACTTTATTTCTGATCACCAGCGGACCGGCGGCGCCTTCGCCAGGGCAGTTGATTGCCTCCGATGTGATGCGATCGCTGATTGCGACGGCTTCGGCACAATACCATTTTGTGGTGGTGGATGCACCGCCGGGGCTGGCGATTTCAGATGCGGGTACCTTGGCCTCGATGGTGGAAGTGGTGCTGCTGGTCGTGCGCGACGGTGTGGCGAATCGCAAGATGATTGCGCGGGTAGCTAGCCTGCTGGTGCGGGTAGGCGCGCACCTGCCGGGGTTCGTGTTCAACGGGGTGCGCAAGAACTCGTTCGAGTACCACGAATATGGGGGGCGGGATGGCTATTACGGCTATGAGCGGTATGCCCAGGAGGCGGAGGCGGATGCGCTTTAGCTTCGGTCGAATGCCGTGCGCCCTGAGGTTCGCCGCCCTGTGTTGGGTTTGTGCGCTCGCGGGGATGACGCCTGCCCGCGCGCAATACCAGGCAGCAGCACCGCAGCATGAGCCCGCACCCACGGCCGGACTGACGGGCAGCTCGGCCGTGGTGGCCACGCTGCTGGCAGCGCCGCGGCCCGCGCTCATGCTTGAGCCCGGGGACGAGATCCAGATCGAGATCTTTGAGATCGCACGGTATCAATACAAAACCCGGCTGAACACCGACGGCACGGTGAGCATGCCGCTGGTGAACTCGATCTCCGTGCGTGGGCTCACGGCGGAGCAGGCGGAGTTGGCCATTGCGCACCGGTTGCAGAACGACGGCATGGTGAACGATCCGCATGTGCAGGTTACGGTGCTGGAGCGACCCTCGCAGGTAATCACCGTGGGCGGCGATGTGTTGAAGCCGGGAGTCTTTCCGGCATTCGGCTCGCCCACCCTGCTGAGCATGCTGGCGCAGGCACAGGGATTGCGCGATGTGGCAAGCCGCACGGTGACGCTGATTCGGCCAGTGGGGAACGATGGGGTCGTGAACCAGCCTGCAAACTCAGCCGCGGCCGACGGCCTGGACTCCGGTGGAAAGGCCGGCGCCACTCAGGCGTACACGCTGAACCTGGGGGCGGACCCGGCGGTCTCCCGTGTGGGCCTGATTCCCGTGTATGCCGGCGATACGATTACGGTGGGCACGGTGGGCGCTGTGTATGTTGTGGGTGCGGTGAAGCTGACGGGCGTGTACAAGCTGAAAACCGAAACGCCGACCACCGCCGCGGAAGCGGTGGCAATGGCCGGGGGAGCCGGTTTTGAAGGCATCACGGATAAGGCCGAGATCGTGCGAACGATCGACGGCAAGCGCACGGAGATTCCTTTCAATTACTACGATGCCGTGCACCGTGCGGGGCCCGACCCTGTGCTCATGGCCGACGACATCGTGTTTATTCCAACAGACAAGATGCGTGCGGCGCTGAAAGGCGGCGGACTCGGCATTGCGGTTGCGCTGGCCTCGGCGTTCTTGTATCGGCAATAGGCGATAGATCGTATGGCTCTGCTGGTCATCGTCGGCCTGTACCTGATCGGCAGTTCGTTGCCGTACACGGAGACGCTGTCGTATGGCGTGGCCTTGGCGCTCAGCCTCGTGCTGCTGTGGGGGCGAGCCCAGTCCCGTATCCAGCCCGGTGCCCAGGCAGGTGCCCAGCCCGGTGCCCAGCGGCTCGCCGTGCCGCGAGCCCTGGCGCACCTGCTGGTGTTTCCGCTCCTGTTGCTGTGCGTGATGCTGCATGGGGTGTACAACCACCCGTTGCCGGATTTTCTGAAAGATTGCTGGTATTTCACGCTGCCGGTCGTGTACCTGGCGGTGGGCTATCTGGTGTACGAGCGGGTGGGGCAATGGCAACGGCTGCTGCAGCCGATGGTGCTGGCGGGCACCGCCATTGCGGTGTTGTCGCTTGTGCATGCGGCGCTGAATCGTGAGGCGCTCGCGGCGGCCTCGAGTGTCGATGCCTATCGGGAGATCACGGGGACGGGAACGTTTGTGCCCATGGTGCCATTGATTCTGGTGCTGCTCGCGCGCCGGGCGGGGCTGCCGGAGCAAGGCATCCTTCGACGGAAGAGTGTTCGGGTGTTCATCTATGTGGTGTCGACCGCGGCAGTGCTGATCACCTTCTCGCGCACGCACATTTTGACGCTGGTGGTGGGCGTTGCCTGCACGGTGAGTTACCGGTCGGCCCTGCGCCGGCTGGTAGGGGGCGGCGGTTTGGGGTTGGTGTTTGTGCTGGTCGGGTTGGGGGCGGGTACGTATCTGCTCGCCAATGCGCGATCGGGGCCGTTGGACCTGTTTTTGAACAAGGTGGCGAACTCCGGTTCGGAGGTGAAGGTGCGCGCGTACGAGACCTTCCAGGACATCAACAACAATTGGCGTGGGTATGAGGCCTATCGGGCCACCAAGACCTATGAAGGGTACTCCACGCTGGATAAGATCTTTGGCGGCGGCGGCGGCGCGCTGGTGGATCTCGGTTTTGCGATGCAGCTCAGCACCGCGCAGGCGTTTCAATATATTCCCATCATGCACAACGGGTATATGTATCTGCTGGTGAAGACCGGCATTGCCGGCCTGGTGTTGTTTGCGCTGCTTGTGCTGCAGTTGCTGGTGCTGGGCAGGCAGGCGCTGCGTTTGCGGGATCGCGAGGCGCTGTTTGCGGGGCTTGCGCTGCTGTGGACGCCCCTGGTGATGGCAGCCACGCAGGGCGTGATCACCGGAATCTATAACAAAGGGGAACTGATTCCCATCCTGTTCCTCGCCGGCGCGGCCACGGCCAGCTACGCACAGCGCCGTGCGGCCTTGGAGGCTGTTGCCGTGCAGCAATTGCAGCAGGTGGTGATGGCGCGGCGAATGCGTATGCCGGCATCGGTTGTGGCGGTGGACATATCATTGTCGTAAAAAGGTAAGAGCTTTTCCTTGGCATAGCTCCAAGCCAACCACTGCAGGTCTCTCCGCTACGCACGACGAAAAACCGTCGCGCTACCACCCAAACGACAAGAACCGTCGTTCGGGACCCGATGCTTCGGTCGAGGTGACAAAGCTACATCAGATAGGAATAGATCGGCGGAGATGGGCGAGGCACTACCCCCGATGGGGGATTCGGACGTGGCACTCGCTATGCTAGCCTCGGTTCATGGCGGAGCGCACGGCACATGTGCACCTGAAACATGGGCTGGACGCGGCCCGGTACCGGGCGCAGTATTTGCGCGGCGAGGTGCCCGATGAGACACCGTATGGCTTCCATCATGCCGAGCGGCTCGGCTGGCGGCTGACGTACTCCACCGATCACGCGGAGTCGGCCCCGGCGCGTTTTTTGCGGCGCGTGTTGTTGCGACTGCTTGGCTTCGATCTTCTGCATGCCTATCGCAACCGGAAGCTGATTGCGGCGGCGGACATCGTGTGGACGATGGAGGAGATTCAGTTTCTGGCCGTATGTGCGCTGCCATCGGTGGTGCCGGGCATGCGGCGTGTGCCGCTGATTGCGCAAACGGTGTGGTTGTTCAACAAATGGAGCGGGTACTCGGCTGTGCGGCGTTCTCTGTTGCGTCGACTCTTGCGCCGTGCCGATGCCCTCACGTTTCATTCCGAGCGGTACCTGCCGGTGGTGACGCAACTGGTGCCCGGCACCGCGCCGCGGCTGCTGCCGTTTGGCATCTCGCAGGACTCCTTTCCGTGGCTGGAGGCGAAGGCGCACGCAGCGCAGCTGGCGACGGATGAAGCCGAAAGCGCGGCGGAGCGGAGGCCGTTGCGCATCCTTTCCATGGGGTCCGATCCGACGCGCGACTGGACGACGCTGCTGGCGGCGTTCGGCAATGATCCGCGGTTTGCATTGGTGGTCATCTGCCCGTGGCTCGACGATGCCACGGCAAGGCGGTACAACAACCTCGAGGCGCCGCGGAATCCATCGATGGCCGCGTTCCGGGCTTTTTACGCGTGGGCGGATCTGGTGATGGTGCCCATGGTGGCCAATCTTTACTCCGGGATCACGGTGGCGTTGGAGGCGACCAGCCTCGGGGTGCCGGTCGTGTCGAGCGATACGGGTGGGATTCCCACCTATTTCTCGCGGAACGAGGTTTTATACGTGCCCCCGGGCGATGCCGAGGCACTGCGAGCGGCTGTGCTTGGGGCGGGTGCGGCAGATCGGTTGCAGTTCGCTGAACGGGCGCAGCAGCGGTTTCTCGCGGAAGACTACTCGACGCGCGGGATGGCGGCGCGCTATGCCGCGCTTTCGGCCGAGCTGCTGGGGTGAGGTGTTGCGTGTCTCGTGAAGGGGTGGGCAGGTCGCCTTCGGAAAGACGAAGGTGGTTTCTACATCGTCATCCTGACCCTGAGCCTGTCGAAGGTAAGGACCTCTGTATTCTGCCCGGATCACATCGACGCCTCGGAGGAATACAAGGTCCTTCGCTGCGCTCAGGATGACAGCGGCTTTTGTGATCGGCACTTACTTCAGCCGCAATGGACGCCGCAGCGTAGCAAACAAAGCCGTCCGTTCGCCCCCGGTGATCTCGTAACGCCAAAACAGGAGACCGGTGGCGAGCGCCCATCCCAGCACGAAGAGCGCGGTGTAGGGCACGGCGACCGGGTTCCAGAAGAACGGCAGAAGCACCAGGGCGGGCAGCAGCGTCAGGCTGGGCCGCAAAACGCCTTTGCGTAACAGCGTGCCCGGCGAAACGGCCAGCGTGCCTGCGGTGCGCGGCATGCTGACGAGGAAGTGAACCGCCACGCCCACGACCGCGCCGATCAGGGTACCCAGGGCCACGCCCACGGCACCGAACCGGATGCCCAGCAGCACGCTGGTGAGAAGGTTGACCGCCGCTTCGCACACCCCGGCCCATGTCGCGAAGCGTTGCATGCCGGTGGCGATGACCATGGTGGCGTAGGGCGCGCACAGGTTGCGCACGATATGGGCCAGCACAAGGATGCGCAACAGCACTAGGCCATGCCGCGCATAGACCGGACCCACCCAGAGCGAAAAGAGGCCGAAGCCAAAGAGCATCAGCGGCAACCCGGAGGCTTGCAGGATCAGAAAGGCGTAGCGCGTGCTGCGGAGCAGGGTATCGCCGAGGCGTGCCGGGCTGTGGGTTACGCTCATCGCGGAGGTGGCGGGCATGAGAGGGCTCAGGCCGGCCTGCAGCAGCATGGAAAGGAAGGTGATGGGCGTGGCCGCGACGGCGTAGAACGCGGTCTCACGGTAGTCGACGTGACCGACGATCGTGGTGTCGAGACCGGTGATGATGAGCATGCCCGCCGTCCAGATGCCCAGCACCGAGCAATAGGCCAGCATGCGTTTAACGACCGGCCAAACGATCAACGCGGTTCCCACCCGGATATGCGAAGCGAGCGCTCGCCAAAGGCCCACTTGCACAAGGGACGTCAGCACATTCACCACCGCGACAGCGCCGCCCATAGCCGTCAGGCTGCTGTGTCGCAGGACCATCACGATCAGTACCGTGACGAAGGCGATGCGGCTCACCACCGAGGTGCCCATCGGCACCGCATACTGCTGGAGACCGAAAAAGATGCCGGCAAAGGCTGACGAAGCGAGCAGGATTGCCGTGGAGATGCCCACCAGCAGCACGCCATGGCTGACGTCCCGGGCGGTAAGCGGGGACATGCCGGGAAAGAGTCGCGGGATGAGCAGCGAGAAGACAAAGCTGAGCGCGATGCCGACCGCCGCGCTGCCACAGGTGACGGCAACGCCGGCGCTCGCATGGCGGCTGCAGCCCTCGGTGTCGTTCACGGCAGCAAACTCGGCGATGTACTTGGCAACGGCGATCTGGATGCCGAACTCGAGGTAGCCGATATAGCCGGCCACCTGCAGGATGAGCGTCCAGGCGCCGTAGACGTCGGGTGGGAGGCGATGCGTGAGAAAGGACGGCAGCAGCACGCCGGCGCAGGCAAAGACGCCGGTGCGAATGCCCGTAATGAGCACGTTGCGGGAGTAGACGCGGGCTGCGCTGGGCTGCTGGGGGCCCGGCGCGGGCGGGACGGGATCGAGCGGCGTGCCGCGTTCGCTACCGAGGGCCCCATCCGTTGCGACGAGAGGTTCAGCGGTCGCTTGTGTGATCGTATGAGGGGTCGGAGTGACTATGATGGAGGAGTCGCCCATAGACGTCAGATGAGTCCTCAGCATACCAGCCGCTTGGTTGCGGTTTGGTGAGAAAGGCACGTTCCCCGCTTGCCGCGTTCCCCTGCTCCCACGTCTCCTTTCCCTGCCAACACGAGCGTGTCTGTGGCGATGTGCACCTTGAATGGCGGGGGTTTTCTGCCCTTGCAGATCGAAAGCATCCTCGCGCAGACGATGTTGCCGGCCGAGGTTGTGGTGTGCGATGACGGGTCTACCGATACAACTTTCGGTGTACTGGAAGCGTTCAGAAAATCCGCCCCATTCCCTGTCCGGCTGTTCAGAAATGAAAGAACGCTGGGGCCGGCCCAGAATTTTGCCAAGTGCATTGCGTTGTGCGCGTGTGACATCATCGCCCTGACCGATCAGGATGACCTTTGGTTTCCTGAGCGCCTCGCGATGACGACCGCGGCCCTGGCCTCCGATACAAAGGCCACCCTGGTGTACTCCGACGCGCCGTTGATCGGCGCTGCCGGGGAGGACCTCCGCAGCACCATCTACTCGCGCCTGCCGCTGCGCCCCGGCGACCGGCGCCGGCTGGCGCGAGGCGGCAACCTGCTGCCGGTGATGGCGCGCTACAGCGTGCTGTGCGGGGCGACGATGGCCTTTCGCGCGCCTCTGCGGCCGCTGCTGCTGCCGGTCCCCGCGGGGTGGATGCACGATGAGTGGATCGGCCTGGTGTGCGGCGCCCTCGGCCCCGCGAAGTGCCTGCCGCAGCCGGTGATGCGTTATCGCCAGCATGCGAGCCAGCAGTTGGGGGTCGGCCGATGGACGGTCGGCGTACATCTGCGGACCGCCCGTGGACGGGACGATGCGTTTTACCGACGCGAGTGGACGCGCTTCGGCGAGGCCATCGAGACGCTGGAACGAAAGATCCAGGCGGAAAGCGAAACGCTCAACGGAGCGGAGGCGGGCGCCCCTGCCGCGTCCCTAACAGAGACGCTGCTTCCGTTGCTTGCCGGAAAGCGGGCGTTCCTGTGTGACCGGCTCGCGGTGCATGCCGGCGGATGGCGGGGGTTGGTGGCCTGGGGGAAGTTGGTACTTACCGGACGGTACGCGCGGTACTCCTCGGGGAGGCGCTCGGCGTTGAAGGATCTTGCGGTGCTGTTGCGGCGGCTGGTGCGCTCCGGTGCGGCCAGACCCTAGCAGCTCACAGGCCGCATGACACGCAGGGGTGATTTCCGTTCTCCGGCGCAGCGTCCATAGTGGAAGAACCCATGACCGCTGACCGAGACTCCGAAACGGAATCGCCCCGCCGCCGCATCGGCGTCGATCTTCACACACTGGAAGGCCTGCACCAGGGCTCGCGGACGCACTGCCTGGAGCTGTTTTCGCGCGTGCCGCGGCTTTTGCCGGAGGTTGATTTTGTGTTTTTCGCCGACACGGCCCGCTGCGATCCGGCGGCGGTCGGGCGTCTCGCGGCAGCGAATGTTTCGTTCGTGGCGATGCCGCACAAAAGCTCCATGCAACGGCTGCTGCGGCAGTTGCCGGCGCTCGCCGCCGCGCACCGGCTCGATCTGCTGCACACGCAATATATCGCGCCGCCGAGGCTGCGGTGCCCGAGCGCTGTCACCGTGCACGACATTCTTTTTGAGGATTTTCCGGAGTTCTTCACGCGATGGTTCCGGCTGCGTTCGCGGCTGCTGGTGCGGCACTCGGCGCGGCGAGCCCGGATTGTTTGTTCCGTAAGTGAATTTTCCAAGAGCGAGCTGGTGCGCCGGTACAGTATCTCCCCCGAAAAGATCACCATCACGTATAACGCGGCCGATCTCGAGCGGTTTTGCCCAGCGGGTCAGGTAGCGGGCCAAGAAGCGGGCCATGGAGCAGGCCGAGACGAGGTCGCGGCTCTGGGCCTCGCGCCGGGCGCGTATCTGCTTACGGTCGGTCGGCTTGAGCCGCGCAAGAACCATGTACGGCTGCTGCAAGCCTATGCGCAGTTGCCTGCGCCTCGGCCCCGGCTGGCCATCGTCGGCCAACGCGATTTCCGCTTCGATGAGATCCTGCGCGTGAAGGAGGAGCTTGGGCTCGGGGACGATGTGCTCTTTCTGGAGCGCGTTGAAGATGCTGCACTGCCCGCGCTGTATCGGCACGCGCGGCTGTTTGTATACCCGACATTGGCGGAAGGGTTCGGCATGCCTGTCATCGAAGCGATGGCGTCCGGCGTTCCCGTGATCACCGCAAATACCACAGCTCTACCGGAGGTTGCCGGGGATGCGGCGCTGCTTGTCGATCCGTACAGCATCGAGGCGATCGCTGCGGCCCTGAAAAGGGTGCTCGCCGACCCCACAACAGCCGAGCGCATGCGGGACGCCGGTCTGGCCCAGGCACGGCGCTTCAGCTGGGACGCCGAGGCGGCGAAGCTCGTGGCGGCGTATCGAGGGCAGTTTGCGGGTTAAAGCTGTTGCCGCATAGATGCCCAGCCTATTTGCAAATTGTCATCCCTTCGCTGCGCTACGGGATGACAACTCGATGGGGGATGTTAGTGGGATGACGCACGCGATATCGTACGTCAGCGCTTGCGAAGTTACCTGCGCCGCGGCTGGGCGGCGGGCTTGCTGCCGTGGAAGGGGGCCAGTCGGCGCTGACGCTCCGCATCGAAAGCAAGGAGATTTTCCTGGATCTTTTCTTCGGTATCGCATACCGGATGCGGTGGCGGCACCACCGAAAGCTTGATTGCCCCATCGTGGTCGAGCTCGGAAAAAATGAACAACAGCGGCGCCCCGAGCCGCCCGGCCAGGCGGAACAGCTGCGGTTTCAGCGGACCGCCGGCATATTCATCCGTCAGCGAGCCGAAGGTACGGCCGCTTTGCATTTCGCGTCGGATGCGGACCATGGTCTTGGCCCCGGGCGGCACCGCCGGCACACGCTCCCGGAGACCGGGAATCGGGTAACAGCCGTCCGCCCCAATGGCCCCGGAGAGCGCCATTACCAGCGGCGGAGCGGCATCGATCTCGCGCAGCACGCGTACCTGCGCGGAAAAAAGCGGCATGTGCGCTGTGCAATATAAATACCCTCTGGGGCTGCTGCCGGGAGCCGGCAGGTGTTCGGCGCCCTCGAGGCGCGAACGGATGGGAAACGGTCCGTACTGCGTCAGTTCCAGCAGAAATAGATCGAGAAAGACCGCGTGCCGCAGCAGGATGTCGGGGCGCCACCAGAGCAAGCGGCAAACGCCCCATTGCAGACGGGTCAGGCTCACCGCGGTGCTGTACCACCGCGCCGGTGGCAGGTGCTTTGCGATGAGGCGGGCTCGCCGGGAGAGCGGCATCCATCCCCGAACGCGCCGGAGCACACTTTTACCGAGCACATCGCACCCCTGAAATCCTCTGCAGACTTGCTCCTTTAGCTTGGCAGAAGAAGGAACCGTCGCGCTCTCCTTCGTTCGCGTCGGGCAATGGTTCTTTTGGGGGACCATAGCACAGCGAATGTACCCGTATGGTTCCATACGCCATGGCGCACCCGGGGGATGTACCCCATGCCTACGCAGTCGGCATAATAGCCGTATGGAGATCGTGGAAACAAAGCTGCGCGACGTGAAGCTCGTGCGTCCCCGCAAGCATGGAGACGAACGCGGCTGGTTTGCGGAGGTATTCAACGCCCGCAGCTTCGCCACCGCCGGGCTGCCGGACCGCTTCGTGCAAGACAACCAATCTTTTTCGCGGCGCGGCGTTTTGCGCGGCCTGCACTACCAGCTCGGCGAGCCGCAGGGCAAGCTGGTGCGCGTGCTTTCCGGCCACATCTGGGACGTGGCCGTCGATCTGCGGCCGGGCTCCCCCAGCTTCGGTGAATGGGCGGGCTTTGACCTTTCCGGCGAAGAAATCGAGTTCTTGTGGATCCCGGAAGGTTTCGCGCATGGCTTTGCCGTGCTTTCCGAAACGGCCAACGTGCTGTACAAGACGACGGGCTTTTATCTACCCGCCGGCGAGCGCTGCATTCGCTGGGACGATCCGACACTGGGGATCACCTGGCCCCTTGCAGGTCTCGGCACTCCAGCTGTTTCGGCAAAGGACGCGGTTGGCTCGCTGTTCCAAAAAGCGGAACTACCGCCGGTGTATGCGCTGAGCTCCTGAGAGCCGCTTCAAGGCGTATTGGAGGGAGCCCACCGTGATTCTGCAACGCTATGGAATCACTTGGAAAGCACTGTCTTCGGAAAAGACAACGCGCTCACGCTGCCTCCGAAGCCGGTACCGAGCTTTGTGGATGCAACGTGATCGGCCTGTAAGGCCTCCGGTATCCAGGTGAGCCATGGCTGCGGATCGTAGACGAGTACGGCTGTACCGTCCTGACGCATCTGGGAGTAAACCGCGGCCGCAAGAGGCATATCCGTGTGCTGCGCCAGCACTTGTCCGGTAAGTGAGGACATAATCGCATGATCGTATTGCGATTCAAGTGATATTGAACGAAGACAGCGAATACGCGGGGTATATAGCGGTTCTCCGAAAAATGGATAAAGCAGGCATTCATCGATCGTGAGATACACCGGAACGCCGGGATGAGCTGAAAGAAAAGCCCGGACCGGTGCAGAGATCCTGTACTTGTTTGCGACCCCTGTTGTTATCAATTGTTGATCTCTGAGATTCGTACGACATTTGAAAGCCAGCGCGAGCGCAAGAAGGATCGTACCCACCAGCACAATTGGTCGACTGAGATAGCGGCTTACCCGTGCGAGAAAAACAGCCAAAAGCGCTACAAGCCCAGGGATGCACTGGATGGCATAGCGAGGCGAGTAATAGTGAGTGGCGAAATAGGCGATGGCGAGCGCTGGAACGGGATAACAAGTAAGCGCAAGAAGTGAGGCCCACACGGCCTGGCGCATAGGAAAGAAACCGGCAGCGCGGGATAAGTCGCGACGTAGGGGATAGCTGCCGACGATTGCAAGAGAAAGCAGCGCGAAGACAAAGCCGTTATGGCTGAGGTGCCATCCCCTGAGAAACCCCGGCTCTCCCAGAAAGCCCCACTCGTAGGTAAGGGCCAATTGGTCGTTGCGGAGGTTGGTGCTGTGGATGGAGAGTGACCGATAGGGGCGAACTGCATGCACAAAGGGCATATCGAGGACGATTGCCGCCAACCCGAAGATGACCGCCAGGAGGATACCCAGGTTCGGTTTGCGTCGCTCGGTCAGGCTCAGGACCGCCTCTGCCACGACCAGAGGGAAAGCAATCATCGCGCCATAGAATTGACTCGTGGTCGCCAGGGCGACCGTTACGCAGAGTAACAGGACGGTAACTACACGGTGCCGGGAAGAGGTATGTACGCGATGCCAAAGCACCAGAGAGGCAAGGGTGAGTGCCGTAAGGAAAGCATAGGGTCTGGCTTCAGCGCCGTAACTTACAAAAAGGGTTCCGATCAGGCCGGCTGCCGACAGCCAACCTGCGCGCACGCCGCCAAGCAGCGCGGTGAGCCGGTATAACAGCGATTGGATGAGTAGAAAGAAAATGATGGAAGGTACACGGAAGGCCCACTTTGAATAACCGAATACCTTCGTTACTGCCCATAAGAGAATGTCGTGCGTCGGCGGTTCCAGTACGACTGGCGTCGTGGATTGGAAATGCAGCAGACCCGCAAAACTGCGGTGATGCACCGTGTAATAGGTAAGTGACTCATCACCCCACAGGGCTTTGGCCTGCGAATACACGAGGAGATACACCGCAGAAACTAGAAGGATGATGCCAAGTGGCAGGACGCGTCTCCACGGCGGATGTTCTCGCTCACTCTCCGGGGAATCTAAGCGCGACTCAGGGAACATACCGTTGGATCGTACATGATGGCGTTTGTGACTTAGCTATGTCCAAGATTAAAGCCATGCAGGCTGAGAGCCGGCCTTTCGCCGCGGGTATCGGCGTGCGCCAGTTCCGTAATGAGGGTGCGGGTTTCCCCGGGCATCAGGCCGAGGTAGTTGTCTTCGTAAAGGACCGGCAGGATGCGCTCGCCGGTGGTGGCGCCGACGGCGGTGAGCCGCAGAAACAGAGCTGGCGTGGGCGAGGTGTTCTCGAGCGTGGTGGTGAGGCGCCAGCGGCTGCCTTGCCGCTCGGCAGTGGTGTGAGCGCGTACCTCCGCCGGGGGCAGCGTGCGGATCGCGCGGTAGTCGCCCTGTGCCGTACCGCGCAGGTACAGGTTGCGGGAGCGGACCTCCACGTTTTGGACGCCGTTCTGGATGCCGCTTCGCGTGAGCGTGAGGCGGAGCAGGTGCACCGGGCTCAGGCCGGCAGGGTAGGCCATCGTAATGGGCGAGGCGACGCTATCTTCGGTGCTGTCGAGCGGTGCGGACTGCCTGCCCATGCTGTGCCCATCGAGGTTGATGAGTTCAACTTCGGCGAGCAGGCCGCGGACATCTCCGGCGCTGTAGTTGACGACTTCGATGGTGTCGGCGGAGGAGTTCCACTGAATGTGCAGCGGCTCGGCGCCGAGCTTGCAGGCGAAGTAGGCGGCTGTCGGCGCGAGGTAAAAATCGTAGGTTTGCCAAACGAACGAGGGCCAGCAGGGGTGGCTCATCCACAGCAGCACACCCATGCGGTAGCGGCTTTGCGCTTCCATCATGGCGCGATAGGCCTCAAAACTGGCGATTTCCCCGAGCGTGACCCAATCTTCGGCATCCGCGGCGCCACCGTAATTTTCAGCGATCAGGGTCTCGAAGGCGGCGCCTCCCTGTGCGCCATCGAGCGTGAAGTCGTGCAGGCCCCAGTCGAGGCCCTGCGGCCAAAGCGCGGCCGGGGGCATCATGGCGCGTACGCTTTCGATCGGCGGGATGGCTGGGGCGCCGATCTCAGAGTGCAGTTTGGCTTCGGCGAGCCGGAAGTATTCCGGCGCGGTCAGCGCACGGTAGGGGCCGTGGCCGCTGACGGGGCCATCCGCGGAGCTGCCGATGTAGTGGAGGTCCGGATGCCGTTCGGCCAACAGCGTGCGCAGCCCCTGTTCCAGCGGCGGGGGCGGAAACCATTCGTTGCGCCCGCAGTACAGCCCTACGGAAGCGTGCCGGCGAATGCGTCCGATCAAATCGCCGGCGTTGGCGAGAAACATGGCATTGTTGTCCGGGATGGGCCCATCCCATGGGTTTGCCAGCCAGAAGTCCTGCCAGACGACGATGCCGTAGCGGTCGCAGGCCTCGTAAAAGGCGTCGTCGCCGATCTGCCCGACCCAGTTGCGGATCATCGTGAAGTGCATGTCGCGGTGGTAACGCACGGCGGCGTCATACTCGCGGGCACGGTAGCGGAGCATGGATTCGCCGAAGCCCCAGTTGCCGCCACGTGCAATGAAACGGCGGCCATTGATGAAGAGCCGCAGCGCACCGCTTTCCTCGGTGGCTGTCATCTGCCGGATGCCAGCCTGAAAGGTGAGGCGATCGAGGGCGACGCCGCGCTTGCCCTCGATGCTTAACTCCACGGGATAGAGATGCGGCTCGCCGTACCCTGCGGGCCACCAAAGCTCGGGATTGGCGATGCGCAGTGCGGGGTGCGTGTCGGGCGAAAGTTTGACCGTTTGCCGCTCCCCGGCCGCGAGGACGACGCGCTGCTCGAAGGCGATGGCGCCGAAATGCCCTCGCAGCACGCCGCGAAAGGGTTTGGCGGCGTGGTTGACCGCGATCACTTCGAGGCTGACGTCGGCGTGGCTGGTGGCCGGCAGGAGCAGCTTGGAGGTGACGAGCGGATCGGCAAGCGTGACCGTGCCCGTAGCCGTGAGGAAAACATCGGCCCAGATGCCTGTGTTGCGGCCGCGAATCGTCGGAATCCAGTCCCAGCCGACGGAGGCGTGGTAAGTAGGGTTATCGGCGCCGAGGCCGCCGCCGTTCTTGCTCGCGACCTCCAGGGTCTTCTGCTTGCAACTGCCCGGCGTGGCATTTTTCAGGACGCGGATGGCGAGGGCATTCGGCTGGCCCGCATGCAGGTGCGCCGTGATGTCGAAGCGTCCGCGCAGGAACCCGCCATCGACGCGGCCCAGGAGCGTGCCATTCAAGTAGACCTCCGCCTTCCAGTTAATGCCGTCGAGGTGGAGCCATTGCAGCCGGCCCGGCTTGTTGGCGGGCGCGGTGAACTCGGTCCGATACCAGAAATCGGCGTAAAAGAACGAATCGGAGAGATAGAGTTGGTTCTGGCCGAAGTTGGGGTCCGGGATCGCGCCCGCGTTCAGATAGGAAGTGAGTACTGTGCCTGGGACGGTCGCCGGGAGCCAGAAAAGATCGTGATAGCCCGGCATGGACAAGGCTTCGCCGGTAAGGCTGGGAGATTGTTGGTCAGGCTGTGAGGTTTGAGGGGCTGAGGTTTGAGGGGTTGGATCTGAAGCTTCGGCGCGTGACAGGCGCCAGCGACCGCCGCTGAGGTCGAACCGGCCGTCGGCGCGGGGGAGGGAAGCAGGTTTGGGCTGGACCGTGAGGCCGCCGCGGCCGAAGACCTCCAGTTCGCTCAGGATGTAGCCGTGCTCGGTGGCCGGCCGGGTCATCAAGACACGCACGTATCGCCCCTGGCCCGGTGGCGAGAGCCGCATGTCATCGACCGGGTCGCCGCCGGATTGCATGGGCAAGGGTGCCAGATCACGCCAGCTGTGGGCATCGTCGGAGACCTGGAGCCTGCCTTCGGCAGCGCGGGCGATCCAGTGCAGCGCGACGCGATCGAAGCTGAAGCGGCCGCCCAGATCGACATAGACCCACTCTTCATCGAGCCCGGCGCTCTTCCAGGCGCTGGTGAAGCTGTACGGTCCGCCAAGGTCCACGCGCTCGGGTCCGTGGTAAAACTCCACCTGCCCGAGCTGCCAGCCAAGTCCCACGGTGGCGATGCCTACCCCGGAGCCGGCAGTCTGGGAAAAATCCAAGCGGTAGAAGCGGCTCTCGACCGTTTGCGCAAACGGCAAGGACGGGGCAAGCAGAAGCGTTCCCTCGGTCAGTCCCGGCGCGTACGTCGCTGGATCCATTGGCTTGCCGCCCACGGCGTTGCCCACGGGCCGCCATCTGTGGCCGTCGTCGGAGATGGACGCCGAAAACTGCAACGATTGCGGGGCCACGGCTTCCGGCACGACGACGAATAGACCGAGGCGGTCGATGGCGGGCACGGATGCGCCGCCGCCCAGGTGGATTTCCACATGGGGTGCGCTGCCTGCGAGAGCCAGCGGCACCTCCGGCGCGTGATTGACGAGCATCTCGCGATCCGGCTTGGGCAGGATGCGGCCGTTTACGACAGTGGCAAGCCACTGCGGCAGTTGGGTGTCGATGATGCCATCGGTGACGAGCTGCGCGGTGAGGTTGTAATCGTAGCTGCTCGAATGGAAGGCCGGCCGCAGCAGGGCGAGGTTGCGATAGGCGCCGCTGGTGTCGGGCACGAGCGTGGGGCCGGCGTACTCCTCCGGCGCGCCGGGGTAGATGCCCACACCACGGGTAAAGGCGGTGGTGGCGGCTTCGGCGGTTCGCGGGACTTCCGTGGCAAGGATTGCCTCTGTCGCAGCCGTCGGCAAAGGAACGTCCGCATGCGCGCCGCGAGGCAGGGCAAGGCCGGCTCCGGCGATCAAGCTGCTTTTAAGAAAGGTGCGCCGCGTCGGTTCCATGCTTTTATTGCTCTCCTCGAATGCTGCGGGTGAAGCGCCTGCAGGTCTCTCCGCTGCGCGCGACGAGGAAGCCGTCGCGCTTCGGTCGAGAGGACACCGATTTGGAGGAGAAAAGCATCCTTACCGGCCCAGATGTGTGTTGAAGAAATTGGCCATCATTGCGTGCGCTTCCCGGGTTTCCGGCAGTTGTTGATCGTTCCAGAAAGTGTGCAGGAGGCCTTCGAAGACGACGAGTTGCGCGTTCTGCGGGTCGGCGGCCGCGCGCAGAAAGGCTCGGTGCAGCGTGACCGTGCCGCTCAGCAGCAAATCGCGTGTGCTGGTGAGAAAGAGCGTCGGCGGCATGCCGTGGAGGTCGGCATAGATGGGCGACAACACGGGATCTTTCAGGTCGGTGGTGCCCGCGTACTCGTCTTGACCCGGCACCCGCCCCTGCGGCACGTTCAGGTGCCCGGCGAGCCCGCGCAGGCCGAAGAGCGCCTCGGAATCCCCACGCTGGCTGTAGTCGCCCATACCGGAAAAAACGCCCAGCGCACCGGGCAAGGGCAGGCCAAGCTGTTTCAGCTTGACAGCGACCTCCGCGGTAAGGATGGCTCCGGCGGAGCTACCGTAGATGGCCATGTTGCCGGGCTTGTGGGTCTTCAGCAGCTCGCGATACACCGCAACCGCATCGTCCACGGCGGCGGGAAAGGGATGCTCCGGCGCGAGACGGTAGAGCACCGCCACCGTTTTGGTTTCCGTGAGCGCCGCCATGGGGACCGATTCGGTCAGGGAGCCGGAATCAACGTTGAAGCCGCCCCCATGGAGGTTGATCAGCACGCGGTCGCGATGCGCGGCCGGGATGGACGGCGGCGTAATCAGCCGTACCGGCACACCGGCGACGGTGCCCGGCTGCACGTCCACAGGGTACTGCGCGCGAAAGCCCGCGCCGGCCCGCGCCTGCCAGGCGTCGACCTCGCTACGACGTTTCGCGAGCGAATCGATGGTGGGGTCATCGGGCCACACGTGGGCCAGCACACGCTGGGCTTCCGGGCTCACGGTGGTGGGGACGGGCACCACGCGGGTGACGTGCGCGGTACCGTCCGGCGCGATGACGCTGGTATCGGTTTGCGGAAAGCTTTGCGGGACGGACGTACTCGTCTGGCTCTCCGTTTGGGCAAGGAGCGAAGGGCTTAGCGAAGCAAAGAAGATCGTCGAGCTGAAGACAAAATATGCAGCGAGGAACCGTCGTTTCTGGAGATCCAAACCTGGCTCTTTCTGGAACAAGACTTCAAAATGCCTGCGCACCCCACGTTACAGGAACAGGAGACCGTCTGTGTACCGCAAGGAAGCCATGCTCCCGATACAGGCACCCGGGTGTCGCCCGCACATCACCTCCACTGAATCACGCCCACCAAGGCTCAACCGGGGGTTCACGCAGCAGGACGCGGGAAAGAAACGCCACGGCTGACGATAGTCCCTCATCGATCGAGGCGAGCGCATCCTCATGCTCGATGCTCAGCACCCCGTCATAGCCGTTCAGCCGCAGGGCGGAGATGATTTCCTTCCACTTCAATTCGCTGTGTCCCCAACCCACGGTGCGAAACAGCCAGGAGCGTTCCGCCATGTGCCGGTAGCTTCTCGTGTCGAGTACGCCGTTGCGGTCGCGGTTTGCGGGTTGAATGGCCACGTCCTTGGCGTGCACATGGAAGAGTGCATCGCCCAGCGCGCGGATGGCGGACGGGATATCGATGCCCTGCCACCACAGATGGCTGGGGTCGAGGTTGATGCCGATGGCATCGCCGGTCTCGGCGCGCAGGCGCAGCAGGGTTTCGGGGTTATAGACGCAAAAGCCCGGATGCGCCTCCAGCGCAATCCGCACACCGGCATTCACGGCTCGTTGGTTCGCGCCGTGCCAGTAGGGGATCAGCCGCTCCGTCCACTGCCACGCGAGCGCCTCGGCGTACTCCGGCGGCCAGACGGTGGTAATCCAGTTGGGCGTGCGATCGTCCAGGCTGCCGCCGGGACAGCCGGAAAACGTAACCACCGTCCGTACCTCCAGCAGTTCGGCCAGCTGCAGCGTGCGGTCGAAGAGGGCATCGTCGCGATGGGCGATTTCCATCTGCGGATGTACGGGATTGCCATGGCAGGCGAGCGCGCTGAGGCTGAGGCCGGCATCCGCGAGCCGCGTAAGGAACTCACGCCGTCGGTCGCCGTTCCCCAGCAAACCGTCCACGTCGAGATGCCGGTTGCCGGGCCAGCCGCCCGCGCCCAGTTCCAGGCTGCGGATCGCCGGATACCGTTTCAGGGCAACCAGCAGCTGGTCAAAATCGAGCCCGTTGAAGATTGGCGTAAAGAGCCCGAGTTCCATGTTTTCTCCCCTCCGTGACGCAGGCCGCTAGAAGCTTTGTCGTCCTCCGGGTCTTCCCGCCGTGGCCGGCATCTCCCTGCCGCTTGGGACGGCGGTGCGCCAGCCGGCCGCATCTGCTATACAGCTTGCATTCCCTATGCGATTGTTCCATGGCCGTTCCGCGCTGCTGCTTTTCCCGCTGATTTTCGCCTTGCCGTTGCTGCTGCCGGCTCTGTTGCCGGGCGGCCCGAAGGCCCTCGCGCAATCGCCGACAAGCCCAGGGCATGCTGCCAGCACGACGGCAGGGGCGAGTCAGGAAGATGCTGCCGGGCTGCTGGCCAAGGCCGCGCGGGCCGTCTCCGAGAACCGACTTGCGGATGCCCGGGCATCGCTGGATGCGGTAAAGGCACAAAACAGCGCCCAGCCGGGGCTTTGGACGGCCTATGCCGCGCTCAGTTTGCGTGAGGGCGATGCCGCCGTAGCAGGGGCAGACTGCCGGAAGGAGCTCGCGCTGTACCCCGCGCGTTGGGACGCGTACCGGCTGCTGGTGACCGCGGAACTGCAGGCTGGCCAACAAACAGAAGCTATTGCCACGCTGCGCGCCTGGGCGGAGGCCGATGCCGCCAATCCCCAGCCTGTCGCCGCCCTAGTGCAAATGCTGCTTGCGGATGGGAAGCCAGCCGAGGCGTTGCGCGAGGGCAACGCCGGTCTCCAGCGCCTGCCGGAGACGGTGCGCGGTGATCCGGAATTACAGTATGCGCTGGGCGCGGGGGAGTTGCAGGCAGGCGACCGCGCCAAAGGCACCAGCATGCTGCTTGCCGTGCTGCGAGGCACGGAGGACAGCGCCCTCCGCAGCAGCGTCGCATACCTCCTGGCGGATGCGCATCTGGAGTTGCCGCTCGCGGAAAGCACCGTGCGCGAGGTCATCGACCACATGACCCTCTTAAGTGAGGGCTGGACGCTCAGCGAGCCCGTGCCCACCCTGCGCACAGGCACCGCGGTGCTCGCCGCTGCGTGGGACACGCTCGGCTGGACGCTGTATCGCGAGCACAAGCTCGCCGCGGCGGAGGCCTATGTGCGGGCGGCGTGGCGCAATGATCTGTTTGGCAACGATCACAGCATCGTGGGCGAGCACCTGGGCGACATCGAAGCCGCGCGCGGCGACCATCGTGCGGCGCTCGCCGACTACGAATTGACCCTCGCCATGCTGGCGCAGCTACCGAAAGGCAGTGTGGGGACAGAGCCGGCGAGCGCACGCAAAGCGGCGCTTGCCGCCAAAATTGCCGCGGAGCACAAGGCCTCCGGTGCCCCTGCAGCCGCAGCTTCCGGCCCGCAGACCGAGGAGGCGGCGCTTGCACGGCTGCGCCTCATCAAGCTCGGCGCCGGTGGAGGCCGCAATGGCACGGCGCGGTACCGATTGCTGTTTGGGCGGGGCAAGGTCGTGCAAGTGCTGCTTGAGCACGGCTCGGGCGACACGCTTCCGCAGGCGGCAGAGTTGCTGCGCCACATCGATGCTGCGGCCTTCTTCCCGGTGGATTCCTATGCCCAGGTTGCGCATGGAGGCAGGCTGACCTGCCGTCCCAATGGGTGTGAGCTGGCAGTCGAGTATTAAGCTGCGACGGGTACTCAACAAGTAAGCTTGCGCACAACGAGTGTAAGTATCGTCATCCTGAGCGAAGCGAAGGACCTCTGTATTTCACCCGGGTCACATGAACGCCACGGAGGAATACCGAGGTCCTTCGCTACGCTCAGGATGACGGAGGTTAGCTGTTGCCCGCCATACAGTTCGCTTGAGCGGTTCATAACCCGCTAGAGTTTGTCAGATCTTATGAGCCCAGCACCTCCCGCATCACCTCGGCCGTGGCCTGTTGCCATGTCGGCATGGTGAAGCCGAGCACCCGATCGAGCTTGCCGCTGTTCATGCGCGAGTTGAGGGGGCGCTTGGCCGGCGTGGGATAGTCCGCCGTGGGGATGGGGGTGAGCCTGGCAAAGGCATGCTGCGGCTCAGCTCCCTGAGCGAGCCGGACAAACTCCTCCGCAAAGCCGAACCAGGTCGTTTCGCCTGCATTGCAGGCGTGGAAGATGCCGCCGCGCCCTTGCACGGTGTCGGCGAGGGTTGCGCCAGTTTGAGCTATCTGCGCTTCACATTGGCGGATCGTGTGCTCGACCAGTCGCGCCAGATCGAGGGAGGAGGTGGGCGCGCCGTGCTGGTCGGCGACGATCTTCAACTCGGGGCGTTCACGGGCTAAGCGCAAAATCGTGAGCAGAAAGTTTTTACCGCGCGGGCCGAATACCCAACTGGTCCGAAAGATCATGTGCGCGGCGCCGGAAGCGGCCACAGCCTGGTCCCCGGCCAGCTTGGAGGCCCCGTAGACACCCAGCGGCGCAGGCGCATCGTCCTCGCGCCAAGGCTCCGTGCCCTCGCCGGAAAAGACGTAATCCGTGGAAAAATGGAGCACCGCCGCGCCAGTGCGGGCAGCTTCTTCGCCCAGCACGCCCGGGGCATCGCGGTTCAGGGCAAAAGCCGCCGCAGTGTCGGTTTCGGCCTTATCGACTGCGGTGTAAGCGGCGGGATTGACGATCCAGCGCGGCTTCAGCTCGCGTACAAAGGCGCGAACAGCTTCGGCATCGGACAGGTCGAGCTCTGCCCGCGTGGGCGCGACCACCTTGCCGATCGATTGCAGCAACGGCAGCAATGCGCCGCCGACCTGGCCGTTTACGCCGGTTAACAGAATGGGGCCGGCTAGAGGCGCGGTGGCGGCGGCCACTAGTACACCGTCTCCGTGAGGAGGCGCTTGAGATAGCTGCCGTAGGTGCTTTTGCCGATCCTGCCCGCCAACTCTTCCAGCTGCTCGCGTGTGATGTAGCCGAGGCGGAAGGCGATCTCTTCGGGGCAGGCCACTTTGAGGCCCTGCCGATGCTCGATCGTTTGGATGAAGTTGGCGGCCTCCAGCAGCGACTCATGCGTGCCGGTATCGAGCCACGCTGTACCGCGGCCCAGCACCTCCGTGTGCAGCTGGCCGTGCTCCAGATACCAGCGGTTCACGTCGGTAATCTCGAGCTCGCCGCGCGGCGAAGGCCTGATGCCTTCGGCGACGGAGACTACCTGGTTGTCGTAGAAGTAAATTCCCGTCACCGCATAGCGCGACTTCGGCTGAGCCGGCTTTTCTTCGAGTGAAAGCACGCGCCGGTCGGGGGCGAACTCCACGACGCCGTAGCGCTCCGGATCTTGCACCGGGTAGGCGAAAATGGTCGCTCCGCTTGCGGTCTCGGCGGCACTGCGCAACGATTTGGCAAGATCGTGGCCGTAGAAGATGTTGTCGCCTAACGCGAGGCAGCAGCTGTCGTTGCCGAGAAAGGACTTGCCGATCAGGAATGCCTGCGCCAGGCCGTCGGGCGAGGGCTGCACGGCATACTGCAGCTTCAATCCCCACTTTTCCCCGTTGCCGAGCAGCCCTTCAAAGCGGGGCGTGTCCTGCGGCGTGGAGATGAGCAGGATTTCCGTGATGCCGGCCAGCATCAGCACCGACAGCGGGTAGTAGATCATTGGTTTGTCGTAGACCGGCAACAGTTGCTTGGAGATGCATTGCGTGACCGGATGCAACCGCGTGCCCGAACCGCCGGCGAGAATGATGCCCTTCACTTCGTTCCCTTTCTTTTTGCCTCTGCCCGAAGACCCTAGTGGGTGACAGCATCGGCTGCGGAAGGTGTCCGGTCGGCGTAGTTGGCCGAAACCCATTGCTGGTAGCTGCCGCTGGTGACGCCTTCAACCCAGCTCTTATTGTCCAGATACCATTGGACGGTCTTGCGCAGCCCGGTTTCAAAGCTTTCCACGGGCCGCCAGCCGATCTCACGCTCGATCTTCGTGGCATCGATGGCGTAACGGCGATCGTGCCCGGGCCGGTCCTTAACCGAGGTAATCAGCTGCGCATGCGGCTTGAAGGGCGAATCGGGCACCAGTTCATCCAGCAGCGCGCAAATGGTATGCACCACATCGCGGTTCGTGCGCTGATTGCAGCCGCCGACGTTATAGGTTTCGCCCACTGTGCCCTTGGCCAGCACCGCCGCAATGGCGCGGCAGTGGTCTTCCACAAACAGCCAGTCGCGCACCTGCAGGCCGTCGCCGTAGATGGGCAGCGGCTTGCCGCCGAGCGCATTGCTGATGACCAGCGGAATCAGCTTTTCAGGAAACTGGTACGGGCCGTAGTTATTGGAGCAGTTCGTTACCAGAACGGGCAGCTTGTAGGTATGCACCCAGGCACGCGCCAGAAAATCAGAGGCTGCCTTGGAGGCCGCATATGGGCTGTTGGGCGCGTAGGGCGTGGTCTCCGAGAAGGCGGGGTCTTCGGGTTCCAGCGTGCCGTAGACCTCATCGGTCGACACGTGGAGGAAGCGGAACTTCTTTTGCTCCTCTTCGCTCAGGTTTTTCAGGTACGCCCGGGCGCCTTCAAGCAGCGTAAAGGTGCCGTGGATGTTGGTCTGCAAGAAAACTTCGGGGCCTAGGATCGAGCGGTCTACATGGCTTTCCGCGGCGAAATGCACGATTGCGCGCGGCTTGTGGCTTGCGAGCAGCTCGGCAATCAGCGCCGGATCGTCGATATCGCCATGGACAAAGGTATAGTCCGTTCGGTCTTCGACGGCAGCGAGCGTTTGCGGATTGCCCGCGTAGGTCAGCTTGTCGAGGTTAACGACCGGCCCAAGGTGTTCGCCGAGCCAGTGCAGAACGAAGTTGCCGCCGATAAAGCCGGCGCCGCCGGTAACGATGATGGTTTCAGTCATGCGCATCCGTTTTCGAGTGTGTGCGACGTCGCCGTGGGGCGTCCATACCCCAGAGGTGGTATCGAATCTCGACGCCGGACCGGTACACTCCCAACCTTACCAAGGAAGCCGGCATTTTGATGGCGTCGGTCCCCAAAGGGGACGGCTCGTCCGGGACCCGCTTGACGATCTGCCGAAGCGAGGGTGATGATGAATTATCTCGAACAAAGGTCTTCATAGAGAGACCGATATTTTGCAGAGTCTGCAAACTGCTTCGCTGCTTCTGAGCGTTCCGATGGACATGTGCACCCTTAACGGCTCCCCCGCGGGCCTTGCACGCACGTACAGGAGGCTCTCTTGAAGAGCAAACTCTTTCTTTCTCTTCTGCTTCTGGCCGCGCCGCTGCCAGGCTATGCAGCCGAGCAGTTGGTGCCCGGCGGTTCGCTGATCCAGTGCACCGTCGCCGAGCCGAAGATTTCTTCCAAAACTGAATCGATCGGCGACCCGGTGCTCTGCCGGGTCAGCCATGTGGAGCTGTACGGCCGCTCCGTTTTTCCCTACGGCAGCTACCTTGAAGGCCGTTTTGAGGATTACAAAGACCCCGGCCACTTCGTCGGCAAGGGGTGGATGGAGCTGAAATTCGATCGGCTGATCGTGGGCAACACCGTGGTGCCGGTTGCGGCCAAAGTGGTGTATGTCCCCAAGTATCCGGTCGACAAGGAAGGCCGCATCCATGGCACCGGCCACCCGGTACGCGATGCGATTGAATGGGCGATTCCGGTGCTTTGGCCGATCGACCTCCTCAACCTGCCGCGCCGCGGTCCCCGCCCCACGCTGAAAGCTGAAACACGACTGACGCTGAAGGTGATGGACGATCTCGTCATTCCGAGCCGTGAGGAGCTGGCGGCGGGGGAACGGCCTGCCCTGGTCTCGCGAGCGCCCTATCAGGAACCGCTCCAGCAGCCGGCCTATCCGCCACCGCCGCAGCAGGCTTACGCCCCGGCACCACAGCAGCCTGCGTATGGGTACGCGCCGCAGCAACCGGTAGTGTACGGATATGCCCCAGCCCCGCAGGCCGTTTTTGTTTCCGCACCGGTCCTGTATGGGTACGTGCCGCCGCCGCCCCCGCCGCCGCCGGCTGTTGCAGGACCCTACGGTTATGGGTATGCGAGCTATGGGCCGCCGGTGTACCACCCACGGTACTACGCGCCTTACTAGCTTGAGCTTTGACTGACATACAAGAACGCCGCCAGAGATGGCGGCGTTTCTCTTGTCCTTAGCCTCGCGGCTCTGCGGCGTGTTCCACGGCGGCTCTGATGAGCGATCGCAGCAGATCGTCGCTCATCGCCTGCGGATCGAAAAGAAGGTTCAATGCCAATCCATCGAGCAGGGAACTGAAACGTGCGGCGTGCTCGCGGCGGCGCGTAAGATCACCAAATCCGAGTTCCGGCAGCAGTTCGGCAATGTGCGTTTCAGCGCAACGCAGCTTCATGGCGGCATGGATGGTGGCCAGGCGTTGCTGCCTTGGCGGCCGTCGAATGGCATACAGCTTGAATTCGATGGAAAGCAGCATGCGCCGGCGATTCCTCACGAGCGCAACGAGCAGGTCGGTCAGCGCCCCGATGCGCTTTCGGAGCGATTGTTCGCTGCTCATCGCGTGCTGGATGCGCTGCTCATCTTCCGCAAGATCTTCCTCAAAAATGGCGAAAAAGACATCTTCTTTGTCTGCGAAGTGTGCGTAGAACGCACCGCGGGTTTTGCCGGCGGCCGCGGCGATGTCTTCCAGGCGCGCCACTTCGAAGCCATCGCGGGCGAAAATGTCGCGGGCCGCCTGCACCAGTTCGCGACGGGTCGCCTGGGAGCGCTCCTGGCGCCGCGCGCTGTGAATCGGGGCGTCCGGATTGGGGATACAAAGTACGGTCCCCTCGGATTTTTCTGAGTCGTTCAAACCTGTTCAGAATCTCACGTTCAGATACATCCGTGTATGTTTCCTTCGATGTATCCCTGTGGAGCCGCTGCGTGATTGCAAAAGAACAACATAGTTGCCCTTCCCCCTTGAACGAACCGGCGGAGTGGTGGACGCTGCTGGGCAGGCTTGGTCTGCTCGGTCTGACGCTGGCTGCTTTGGCCGGCTGTGACAAGCCGACGGGCGCGGCCGGGCCGCCTGCCATGGGACCGTTGCCGGTGTCGGTGGTGCGCGCGGCAACTGCCGATGTGCCGTTGAGGAACGATTGGGTCGGCACGCTGGATGGCTTTGTGAACGCCAATATCCAGCCCCAGGTGAGCGGCTATCTCGTGCGCCAGCTGTACCGCGAAGGCTCGCCGGTGACCAAGGGGCAGGTGCTGTTCGAGATCGATCCGCGCCCGTTCCAGGCGCTCGTGGAGCAGGCCCAGGGCCAGGTTGGGCAGGCGCAGGGGCAGTTGGGCCAAGCGCAGGCGCAGCAGGGCTTGGCACAGATCAACGTCAACCGGGACACACCCTTGGCAGAACAGCGGGCGATTGCGCAAAGCCAGCTGGATAACGACAAGCAACAGGCGCTCAATGGGCAGGCGGGTGTGCGCACCGCGCAGGCCGCCATCGCCGCCGCACAGGCCAACGTGGCAACGGCCAGGCTGAACCTGGGCTTCACGCAGGTGCGCTCGTTGATTTCGGGCGTTGCCGGGCAGGCGACCACGCAGGTAGGCAACCTGGTCGGTCCGCAATCGGTGCTGACGGCGGTTTCGCAGCTGAACCCGATCAAGGTGTACTTCTCGATCTCCGATAGTGAATACCTGGCGCTGACGCGCCGCACCGCGGCTGGAAAGGGCGACCTGCTGAGCAGTGCGGCAAAGCTGCCGCTGACGCTCACCCTGGCTAATGGCGAAGCGTACCCGGGGACCGGCCACATCGTCTTTGTCGACCGGCAAATCAATCAGCAGACCGGCGCCATCCGCATCGCGGCTGCCTTTCCGAATCCGGGCAATGTGCTGCGACCGGGGCAGTTTGGGCGTGTCGCCGCCAACACCGAGGTGCTGCATAACGCGCTGCTGGTGCCGCAGATTGCCGTGCAGGAGCTCCAAGGGACCGAGCAGGTGTACACGGTAGGTGCGGACAATAAAGTCCACGTCGTGAACGTGGTGCTGGGGCCACAGGCTGGGGCGAATTGGGTGATCAAGAGCGGGCTGGCTCCGGGAGCTCAGGTCATCACAGACCAGCTGCAAAAACTGAAGGAAGGCGCGCCGGTGAGCCCGCACGCAGCTCCGGCGACAACGGAATCGGTGGCTTCCACCGACACAGACACGACGGGACGGTAGACCATGTCAAAGTTTTTTATCCGGCGCCCCATCGTTGCCATCGTGATTGCGATTCTGACGGTCATCATCGGCCTGGTCTCGTTGTTCAGCCTGCCTACCTCGCAGTATCCCGACATCGTCCCCCCGGAGATCCAGGTGCAGGCTACCTATCCCGGTGCCGATGCCAGAACACTGGAACAGGCGGTGGCGACGCCGATCGAAGAGCAGATGAATGGCGTAGACAACGCCATCTACATGTACTCGCAGAACGCCAACAACGGGCAGTCGACGTTGTATGTCGACTTCGATGTGAAGACAGACCCAAATATCGACCAGGTGCTGGCGCAGTTGCGTGTGTCGCAGGCCCAGTCGCAGTTGCCGCCTTTGGTGAACACAGCAGGCGTGACGGTGCAGAAGGCGCAGACCTCGCCGATGATGATCGTCACCATCAACTCGCCGAGCAACGCGTATGACGCGGAATTCCTAACGAATTACGCCATCATCAATGTGCAGGACCAGCTCACCCGCGTCAATGGCGTAGGCAAAGTGCAGGTCTTTGGCGGCCAGTATGCGATGCGCGTCTGGGTACAACCTGACAAGCTGGCGCAGCTTGGTGTTTCCTCGACAGATGTCATCAACGCGCTCGCGACGCAAAACAATGTGTACCCTGCCGGCCGCATCGGCGGTGAGCCTGTGCCCTCCGGCCAAGCGCTTACTTACACGGTACGCACGCAGGGCCGTTTAGTAGAAGAAAAGCAGTTTGAAAACATTATCCTGCGCTCCAATCCGGATGGCTCGGTGCTGCACCTGAGCGATGTGGCGCGGGTGCAATTGGGATCGCAGAATTACGATCTGAGTGCACGCTACAACGGCGCGCCCGCCGGGATTATGGGCGTGTACCAGCTGCCGGGATCGAACGCGGTACAAACGGCAGCCGCGGTGCGGGCACAGCTCGCCCTGCTCGCAAAGAGCTTCCCCGCCGGCCTGCAGTACTCCGTCACGCTGGACACGACCAAGGCCGTAACGGCCGGCATCCACGACATTACGGTGACGCTGGGCATTGCCCTGGTGCTGGTCATCCTGGTGACGTATCTGTTTCTGCAGGGGTGGCGTGCGACGCTGATTCCGTTGCTGGCGGTGCCCGTTTCCCTCATCGGCGCGTTCATTCTTTTTCCGGTACTTGGTTTTTCGATCAACACGCTGTCGCTGTTTGGATTGGTGCTGGCGATCGGCCTTGTTGTGGATGATGCCATCATCGTCGTCGAGGCCGTGGAACACCATATCGATGAGGGCATGACGCCGCGCGACGCAACGGAGCGCGCCATGGAAGAGGTTGGCGGACCGGTGGTGGCGATCGCCCTCATCCTGGCGGCCGTCTTCATCCCGACCGCGTTCATCCCGGGCATCACCGGGCGGCTCTACCAGCAGTTCGCGGTGACCATCGCCGTTTCCGTGCTGATCTCGGCCTTCAATGCGTTGACGCTCAGCCCGGCGCTGGCCTCTTTGCTGCTCAAACCCAAGGACAAAAACCGCAAGCCGGGGCTACTGCAACGCTTCTTCGATGGGTTCAACCGCCTGTTCAACCGGACGACGAACAAGTACGTGTCCACCTCCGGGATGCTGATCCACAAATCCGGCCTCACCATGGCCGTGCTCGCGTTGATCGCGGTCATCGCGGTTTATCTCGGCGCGCGGCTTCCAACCGGCTTCATCCCAACCGAAGACCAGGGCTACATGTTTGTCGCGTTGCAGCTGCCGGATGCTGCCAGCCTCGAGCGCACCGACAATGCCGGGCTAAAGGTGACCAAGGCGCTGCTGGATACGCCGGGCATCAGCGGTGTGATGCAGGTGAACGGCTTCAGTCTGCTGACCTTGACGGAAAGCACCAACACCGCGTTCTTTTTCGTCACCCTGAAGCCGTGGGATGAGCGCAAGACGGCCAACGTGCAGCTTGCGAACATTCAAAACAGCGTGCAAGGCAAGCTGGGCGGCATGAGCGATGGACTGGCGTTCAGCTTTCCACCGCCGGCCATTCCGGGCATCGGCACCTCCGGCGGCGTCACGATGATTCTCGAAGATCGCTCCGGCAAGGATGACCCGCAGTTCCTGACCCAGAACATTTACGCCTTTCTGGGCGCGGTCGCCAAGCGGCCTGAGATTGCCGCCGCGATCCCGTCGTACCTGCCCTCCGTACCGCAGATCTATGCCGATGTGGACCGCGAAAAGGCCAGCCAGCAGCAGGTTGACCTGAACAATGTCTACACGACCATGCAGACCTTCATGGGTGGCTACCTGGTGAACTACTTCAACCGCTTCGGCCGCCAGTGGCAGACCTATGTGGAAGCGGAAGGCTCATCGCGCACGAACATCGCCAACATCAACCAGTTCTATGTGCGCAGCGCCAACGGAGGGCAGGTGCCGTTGGGATCGCTGGTACACACCAAACAGATCACGGGGCCGGAGTTCATCACGCGCTTCAACGAATATCCTGCGGCGCAAATCAACATCGCGGGCAAGCCCGGGTACAGCTCCGGCCAGGTGCGGGCCGCGCTCGAGGACGTGTACAAGCAGTCGATGCCGGTCGGCATGGGGTATGACTACTCGGGCATTACGTTCCAGGAGCAGCGAGCGTCGAAGGGGGTACCGGCCTCGGCCGTGTTCGGGCTTTCCTTGTTGTTTGTCTTCCTCATTCTGGCTGGTTTGTATGAGAGCTGGACGTTGCCGTTCAGCGTGTTGCTCTCGACGCCCGTCGCCATTCTGGGCGCGTACGTAGCGCTGAGCATGCGAGCGTTCGAGAACGATATCTTCGCCACCATTGGCCTTGTCATGCTCATTGGACTTTCGGCAAAGAACGCGATTCTGATCGTGGAATTTGCGGTCGCCAACTACAAGGCCGGCCAATCCATTTCCGAGGCGGCGCTCAACGCGGCGAGGCTCCGTTTCCGGCCCATCATCATGACCGCGCTGGCATTCATCTTCGGCTGCCTGCCGCTGTGGACGGCGACGGGCGCGGGCGCAGCTTCCCGACAGATTCTCGGCACGGTCGTCATCGGCGGCATGCTGCTGGCCAGCGTGGTCGGCATCCTTATGGTGCCTGTCACGTTTGCCGTGGTCGAGTACCTTTCGCATCGCTTCGGCGGCGGCGGCAAAGGCACCACGATGGACTCATCGCATGGATCTGAAGCAGCGGACGCTGATGCCGAAGCCGAGAAGCGAATGGTCACGGCCACAGGAGGTCGCGCGTGAGGCACACCCCTCGTCTCTTTCATTTTGTGCGTTTTGGCCTGCCTGCCGGCACGGCCCTCTTGCTCGCCGGTTGCAATATCGGGCCGAAGTACACGCGGCCCGTGGTGCCGGTGCCGCCTGCCTTTCGCGGCGCGGACAATGCTACGGTGTCGAGCCCGCCGCAAAACTCGCTCGGTGACCAGCAGTGGGCGCAGGTCTTTCGCACGCCGGAGTTGCAGGCGCTGATCCGCACGGCGCTTGAAAATAACTTCGATTTACGGGTCGCAGCCGAGCGTGTGCTCGAGGCCGAAGCGCAGGTGCGCATCACGCGCGCGCAGGAGTTTCCGCAAATCAACGTGGGTGGCACGGGGATCGGCGCGGAGTTCCCGAGCAATCTCGGCAGCACCATCGCCAGCCCAATTGAGTTCGGCAGCTACAACGTGTCGGCGGCGTGGAGTCCGGATTTCTGGGGCATCTATCGCAAACAAACGCAGGCCGCGCGCGATCAGCTGCTCGCGCAAACCTGGGCACAGCGGGCCGTGCGGTTGAGCCTGGTTCAGCAAGTCGCGACGACATACTTCCAACTGCGCGTGCTGGACGATCAACTCGCCATCGCGAAGCAAACCTTAAAGACGCGGCAGGACTCCGTCGACCTGACCCGCACCCTGGAGCAGGGCGGCGCGGCGCCGCTTTCCGATCTGCGCCAGGCCGAGCAGCTCCTGTACACGGCGAGCTCTCAAATTCCGCAGCTGGAGCAGCAGATTCAGCAGAATGAAAACGCGCTGCAACTGCTGCTGGGGCAAAATCCAGGCCCGGTCGCGCATACGGATCCGAACGCATTGGCGCCCCCACCGGAGAACCTGCCTGTCGGTTTGCCTTCGCAGCTGTTGGAGCGCCGGCCGGACATCCAGCAGGCCGAAGCGCAACTGCGCGCGGCCAATGCGCAGGTGGGTGTGGCGCGGGCGCAGTTCTTTCCCCAAATCTCGATCAACGCGTCGGGTGGGTTGGGGGGCAGCAGCTTTGCCGACCTCTTCAACACCTCCGGGCAGACGGTATACGGCTACAGCACGCTGGCGCAGCCGCTGTTTGAAGGCGGGCGGCTGCGTGGGCAACTGCAGTTGTCCGAGCGGCAAAAAGAAGAGATGATCCTCGACTATCGGCGCGCGATCGCGACGGCCTTTCATGATGTGTCGAACGCGCTGGTGGCGGTGAACAAGCAGCGCGCGGCGCGGGTGGAACAAGAGAAGCTGGTTGCTGCGGCGCAGGATGCTACGCGGCTGGCACGGGTACGTTATCGCGGCGGAGCCACGGCTTACCTTGAGGTGCTGACGACCGACACGAATCTTTTTTCCGCACAGCTGAACCTTGCGAGCGCGCAGCAGAGTGAGGCATTGACCCTGGTCCAGCTCTACAGCGCGCTTGGCGGCGGATGGCAGTAGTTTTGCTCGGTGAGGCAAATCCGCGTGGAGCAAATAAAACAGCGCAAACGGTCTTGGCCGCATCCAAAGCCGCAACGGTTCCTATGGTCGATTTCCCAGACAATGTCGTGCAGCTGTGCGTTCGCACGCAGACCACGGTGCTCCGAGTCCCCTGGACGTGATTGCAAGCTTGCCCGGAAGCGCAAGGGCGCGACAAGTGTGGCCAAAGTGGAAGCAGGTTGCGGCGGTATGGCAAAGGTTGTAACTGGTGACAGACATACGAGGTTGCGCAAGGCATTGCGCCTGCCCGTAAGTGCCTCCGCGCTCTGCGCTCGAAGCGCGGCGGCAGTGCCGGGGCCGGTGCGGTGGGCTGCCGCACTGCTCGGCATCTTGCCTTTCGCAGTAGCCGCCACCGCGCAAAGTCCCTCCGAACAGGTGACCGGGCCAACATCGGCTGCTGCGGTGCCACTTTCCGGCCAGGCGCAGAGCGGTTCCGTGGTCGTCACCCAGGGCACGACCAACTCGGGCGGCAGCAACACCGTAAATACAATCAACAGCTCCGTCAACGTATTGCCGCCATATACCGGAAGCACGCCCGGGGGCAAAGCCACCGGCGATGTGCTGCCGTTGACGCTTGGCAACGCCCTGGCTTTGGGTCTGCGTTACAACCTGGGTGCCATTCAGCAATCGAATACGGTGCTGCAATCGCAAGGGCAGCGTGAAGTTGCCAGAAGCGCGTTGCTCCCGTCGCTGAACTCCGGGATCAGCGAGGTGTTCGAGCGCATCAACCTGCGCACCGAAGGCATTTCAATCAACATTATTCCGGAATCGGTAAAGTTCAACTACTTCGACGCACGGGCAGCGCGGCTGAACCAGTCTGTCTTCGATCTGGTGCGCATCGAGAATCTGCACAGCGCGAGCGAGTCGCTGAAGGCAAGCCTGGGGAGCGCCCGCAATGCACGCGATCTGGTGGTGCTTGCGGTCGGCGGATCGTATCTGCAGCTGATTGCGACCAACGCACGAATTGTTTCGGCGAAGGCGCAGGTGGAAAGCTCACAAGCGATTTACAAGCAGGCGGCGGATCGTTTTGCGGCGGGCCTGGCAGCGCGTGTGGACGCCGAACGCGCGCAGGTGCAGCTGCAAACCGAGCAGCAGCGCCTGCGTTCGCTGCAGGCAGATCTGGAGACCGGCAAACTGCGGCTGGCGCGCATCATCGGCCTGCCGCTCGGGGAGCAATTCACGGCAGCGGAGGACTACCGCTTCCGGCCGCTGACCGACATCACCGTCGAGAGTGCCTTGCAGCGAGCCACGCAGGGGCGCACGGATCTGCAGGCAGCAGCGGCCAATGTGCGTGCGGCCGAGGCTGCCCTGAAGGCTGCCCACGCGGAGCGTGTGCCCAACCTCGCCGTCGCTGGGGATTTTGGCGCGGCCGGCACCACACCGTCGCGGCATTCCACGGGCGTGTACACCGTGAGCGGCACGCTGACGATTCCGCTCTACGAGGGCGGCCGGATCCACGGCGAAGTCGAGCAGGCGACCGCATCCTTGCGGCAGCGCAAATCGGAGCTTGAAGATGCCCGCGGGCAGATCGACCAGGATGTGCGGCAGGCTTTTATCGACCTGAATTCCGCCGCCGATCAGGTCGGCGTCGCGCAAAGCAACGTGGGTTTATCGCATGACACGCTGCAGCAATCGCGCGATCGCTTTGCCGCGGGCGTGGCCGATACCGTCGAGGTCGTGCAGGCCGAACAAGCCGTGGTGCAGGCCGACAACGATTACATCACCGCTGTGTTTGAGCACAACTTAGCGAAGGTCTCGCTGGCGCGCGCCATGGGCAACGCCGAACAGACGCTTCCGCAACTGCTGAGGAAGTAGACTGATGCCCGAAACGCTGCCCGAGACCACGCCATCCTCGCATGAGCCCACGCCCGATCTTTCGCCCGAGTCGGCCGCGCACAAGGACCTTGCACTGCGCATGCTCTACGACGAGCAAACCCGGCTTCGTGCCGAGCTTGATGCCCTGCGCCAGAAGCAGGACGAGGCCGCCAAAGAGGGAGAGAAGCAGGGCGGCGATGGCGGCGACAAAAAAGAGGGCGGCGACGAGGAGAGCGGCGGCCAAAACGGCAAGGGAGGCGACGATAAGGGCAAGGGCGACGAGAAAGATAAAGAACCGCCGGCCAAGGAAAAGGCCCGCGGCTGGGTGCGCACCCATCCCCTGAGCACGCTGGGCATCGCCGTTGCACTGGTTTTGCTGATCATCGGCACCGTTCTGCTGTTCCGGTATCTCGGCAGCTATGAAAGCACCGACGATGCCTTTGTCGAAGGCCACACGGACCCGATCAGTGCGCGCATCAACGGCTATGTCACGGCGGTATATGTCGAAAACACCTATCGCGTGAAGAAGGGGCAGCTGCTGGTGCAGCTCGACCCGCGCGACTACCAGGTGGCAAAGGAAAACGCGACGGCGCAGGTCTCGCAGGCACAGGCCGCGGTACAGGCGGAAAACCCCAATGTCGGCATCACCACCACCAATCAGTCGACGCAGGTGGTGAATGCGGATCTGGGTGTGGCGAGTGCGCAGGCCAACGTAACGGCTACCGAAGAGCGCTATCGCTCCGCGCTCGCGGACCTCCACCAGGCCGAGGCCAATGAAGCCAACGCTACGCGCGAAGAGGAGCGGTATCGCACGCTCGTTACCAAAGAAGAGGTGTCGCGCGAGTTGTACGATCAGCGCGCCACCGATGAACGCGCGCAGGCCGCCGCCGTTACGTCACGCCGCGAAATGGCCGATGCGGCACAGAAATCCGTGACGCAGGCGGTGGCTTCACTCGATCAGGCGCGCGAGCAGGCCAAGCAGGCCAAACAAAATCTGCCTCGGCAGATTGCCGCGCAAAAAGCCACGGTCGTGCAACGGCAGGCAAGCGCGCAGGCCGCCAAGGCGCAGGCCGCGCAGGCTGAGTTGAACTTCGAGTACACCCGCATCTATGCGCCGGAAGATGGCATCATCGGCGACAAGTCGGTAGAGCTTTCCACGCAGGTAGCGCCCGGGCAGGAGCTGTTCGCGCTCACGCAGACGAACGATATCTGGGTCGAAGCAAATTTCAAGGAGACCGAGGTCCAGAAGATGCGTCGCGGGCAATCCGTGAAGATTCACGTGGACGCGCTCAAGCTGGACTTCGAGGGTTACGTGGAGGCGCTGCCCGGCGGCACGGGCGCCATCTACAGTCTGCTGCCTCCGGAAAACGCAACGGGCAACTACGTGAAGGTGGTGCAGCGCCTGCCGGTGCGCATCCGCTTCAAGCCGGGGCAGGCCGGCGCCGAGCGGCTCGCGCCGGGCATGTCGGTTGAACCAAAGGTGTGGGTGAATTGATTGCCGAAGCCCAAGGTTAATCCCTGGTTCATCGCGGTGGCCGTCATGATCGCGACGTTCATGGAGGTGATGGACACCTCCATCGCCTCGGTGGCTGTGCCGTACATCGCCGGATCAACAGCGTCGACTACGGATGAGGCCGAGTGGGTATTGACGGTGTATCTGGTGGCGAATGCGGTAATGCTGCCGGCCAGCAACTATTTTGCTTTGCGCTTTGGCCGGAAGAAGTACCTGATGACCTCGATTGCCATCTTTACGGTGGCCTCGGTCCTGTGCGGTCTATCTCCCTCGCTCGGCTTCATTCTGATGGCGCGCATCATTCAGGGTGCGGCCGGCGGCGCTTTGCAGCCGCTATCGCAATCCATTCTGCTCGAGAGCTTTCCCCCGGAAAAGCAAGGACAGGCTTTGGGCCTGTATGCGCTGGGAGTCGTCATCGCGCCGGTAATCGGGCCGGCATTCGGCGGCTATCTCACGGTGGCTCTTTCGTGGCGATGGGCGTTCTACATCAATGTGCCTATCGGCCTGCTCGCGTTGCTGCTGCAAAGCAAGTTTCTGGAAGATCCGCCCGAATACAAGAATGCCAAGCCCGGCAAGCTCGACGGCATTGGGCTGGGGCTGTTGGGTCTCTGGATAGCCGGCATGCAATACGCACTTGACAAGGGGCAGGAGCAGGACTGGTTTGGCGACATTCGCATCCGGTGGGCAATCGGTGTGATGGTTGTCGGTTTAATCACCTGGATCGTGTATGAGCGTGTACATCCCAAGCCGTTGGTCGATATGACTGTGTTCAGGGACCGCAATCTCTCCTTGGGTTGCGTGCTGGTGTTCATTCTTGGTATCGGCCTGTACGCGCTCACCACGATTCTGCCGGTGTTCTACCAAAGTCTGCTCGGGTATGACGCTTTCAAATCCGGGATGGCGGTCAGCCCGCGCGGTCTGGGATCGTTTGTGGCGGCACTGGTCGTAGGTGCGCTGACGAGTAAATTCGATCCGCGCAAGATCGTGTCAGCCGGCTTTGCCGTGCTGGCTGCCTCGACGCTATGGCTCGGCTTTTTGACCCTCGACATCTCGCCGTGGTCTTTGTTCTGGCCGACGACTTGGGGCGGTGTGGGCTTGGCAATGATCTTTGTGCCGCTCTCCAAAGTCGCCCTGGGCACGCTCTCCAAGGAACAGGCCGGCATCGGCAGCGGCATGTTCAACTTCCTGCGCAATGTGGGCGGCAGTGTCGGCATTTCCGCGGCCAACACGATCTCACAGCGGCACGCCCAATCGCACCGGAACGATCAGGTTCACTGGTTTTCTGGGGCAAACTACCTTTTTCAACGCACCCTCACCCTGCGGACGCAGATGATGTTGCATCATGCCGGGCCGCGTGTGGCCAGTATGCGCGCTCTGCTGCTCACGAATCGGGGTCTCGACAGCCAGGCGCAGCTTTGGGCGTATGTGGATGTGTTTCGCTATATGGTGCCGATCCTGGCAATCTGCGTTCCGGGCGCCTTTTTGCTGAAGAAGCCAAAGCCCGGCGCGCAAGCCGACGCCGGCTGATACGGGGTACCCCTTCTTCGCAGTTTTATCGCGAAGGGTGGGGTAATCCTTCGTAGTCCTAAGTACCTGCGAAAGATAAAAAGCATCCCGCCCTTTGTCAAAAGCGACAAAGAACGGGGCACCCCGCTTTAAGGCAAAACAGTCACTTCCCACCGGTTTCCGTCCACAGAAAACTCATCTCATCGGCATAATCGGAGATCAACTGTGTCTGCGAAACGCCGGCGCTGTGACCGCCTTTCGTGCTGTAGTGCAGCAGGATCGGACGTCCGCTGCTGCTGGATGTTTGCAGTAGCGGCGTCATCTTGCGGGCGTTCATCGGGTCGACGCGCGTGTCGCCGTCGCCGGTGAAGAAGAAGACCGCCGGATAGCGTGTGCCGGCATGCACATTCCCGTACGGCGAGTACTTGGCGATGTAGGGATAATCCGCTGCATTTTCAGCGTTGCCGTACTCGGTCGTCCAGGTGCGGCCCATCTCAAAGCGCTGGTAGCGGAGCATGTCGAGCAGCGGGTAACCGCACCAGATCGCGCCATACAGATCCGGCCGTTGCGTTATCGAAGCGCCCATGAGCAGGCCGCCGTTGGAGCGGCCGCGAATGGCCAGGTGTGCGGGCGAGGTGTACTTGTTCGCGATCAGATACTCGGCCGCGGCGAACCAATCGTCGAAGACATTCTGTTTTTTACCGAACATCGCGGCCTTGTGCCACGCCTCGCCGTACTCGTTGCCGCCGCGCAGGTTGGGCAGCGCGAACCAGCCGCCGTGCTGGAGCCACCACGCATATTCCGGGTTCCACACGGGCGTTTCGCTGAGCGCGAAGCCGCCGTAGCCGGTCATCAGCAGACGCTCGGTGCCGTCCCGCTTCAATCCCTTGCGGCCGGCGATGAACATGGGAACACGCGTGCCGTCTTTCGAGGCGTAGAAGACCTGTTGCAACTCATACTGCGTCGAATCGAAGGGCACGCTTTGCGTGTAGAAGACCTCGGATTTTGCGGACTTCACGTCATAGTGGAAGATCGTTGGCGGCGTAATGATGGATTGAAAGGTATAGAAGCCGCCGCGGTCCTGCGGACGGCCGCTCAGCGTGGACCCCGCGCCGATGCCGGGCAGATCGATGCGGCCATCCAGTTCGCCCTTGAGCGAGTAGCGGGTCAAGTCGCTCTTGACATCGTGCAGGCGCAGCACAAAGAACTGGCCGCCTACGATTGAAACCTGTTCGAGCACGTCCTTGTTTTCCGGGATGACGGTCGGCCAGTCATTCGGTTGCTTGCCCAGCACAGCGCGCAGGACACGGCCATTGGGGGAACCGAAATCTGTCCGCACATAGAACGTGTCGCCGTCAGCCATCTCGGAAAAACGATTCGCAATGCCGTACACCAACGGCACGAGCGGCGCGTCGGGTCTGCGCAAATCTTTAAGCAGAATGTCTTCGCGTTTGGCCGGCACGCCGTGGCCGATGCTCAACACGAGCCAATGGCCGTTTTCGGTGATGCGAATGCCGACGTTGTCGATCTCGCCGAACTGTTCCCCCTTGTATTCGCGGCCAAAGACGACCGTGTCGGCGTCCCCCGGCTTTCCGAAGGCGTGGTAGAAGACGCGTGTGCCCTCGTGCGGGAAGAACTTCGAGTAGTACACGCCTCGCTTGTCCGGCGCGAGCTCGACGCCGTAGTAGCGTGCGCTCGGCAGGGCGTCGTAGACGTCTTTGCCGGAAGCGACCTCGAGAAAGTGCACGGCGACCTCATCCGCCCCGCCCACGCGGATGCCGTAGGTCATCACGGAGCCGTCTTCGGCCAGGCCGAGCAGGTTCACGGAGGTATTGCCGTCCGCGCTTAGCGTGTTGCCGTCGATCAGTTTGCGGTCGGCGCCATGCAGACCGGCGCGCACGTACAGGGAGGCCTGGTTTTCACTCGCCAGCCGGCGCGAAAAGAAGTACTGCTGCCCGCGCTCGGTGGGCACACCGACGGTATCCACGCGCATGAGCTTGCTAAGCTCGGCTTCGGTCGCCGGCAACATGGGCACCTGCGCAAAGTATTTCGCCGTATACGCATTTTGGTCGGCGATGAAGGCGCGCGTCGCCGGGCTGCGCGCATCTTCGAGCCAGCGATAGGGATCGGTCACCTGCACGGGTGCCGTGGCCTCGGCGCTGGCGTAGGTGTCGATGGCAGGCTGCGCCTGCACCGCGGGCGGCGCCGGAAGCGTGATGCCGCCCGCGCCTCGGATTTGCGCATGGGAGGTGCGGGGGGAAGCAAGCAGGGCCGTCGCAAAGAAGCACTGGGAACAAAAGCGGAAGGAGCGAGAAAGGGATGGGTAGCGGGACATGGAAGCTCCTGGGGCAGGCTGGGCTTTGTCCGTTCAGGCTATCGCATGTATTGGCCGCTGAAGCATGTGCCAGCCCTTGCGTACCGGGGATACAATAGGTCGATTTCGGAGGAATGTTTTCATGCAGCCAGGAAGCAAGCAGGATCGCCGTACGTTTCTGAAGGCCGGGGGCGCCGTGGCCGCGGGTTTGCTTGTGCCCGGGGCTGCGCAGGCCGACACCACAGCCGCAAAGCCGTTACCGCCGTTGCCGTTTAACCCGCGCACGCACAATGCGATGCCGACGCGCAATCTCGGGAAAACCGGCTACAAAGTCGGCATCTTTTCGCTTGGCGGGCAGGCTGCCATCGAGTTGCACAACAACGCCGATGCCGCCGTGCCGATCATCGAGCGCGCGCTGGATTTAGGTGTGAACTACCTCGACACGTCGTCGATCTACGGCGGCCCGGACCGCTGGAGCGAGCAGTATGTCGGCGCGGTAATGAAGACCCGCCGCAACGAGGCTTTTCTGGCCACCAAGACCAAGGATCGCACTCGCGACGGATCCCTGCGGATGATCGAGAAGAGCCTGCAGCTGCTCAATACCGATCATGTCGATCTGTGGCAGCTGCACGACATCGGTCTGCAGGAAGATGTCGACATGGTCTTCGCGAAGGGCGGCGCCATGGAAGCGCTGATCGAGATGCACGACCAGAAAGTGGTGCGCAACCTCGGTCTTACCGGCCACTACCGGCCCGATTCGCTGATCGATGCGATCAACCGGCACCCGTTCGATTGCATTCTGATGTCGCTGAACCCGGCCGATGTACACCTGTGGAGCTTCCAGGAGAAGCTGCTGCCGCTGGTGGTGGAAAAGCAGATGGGGATCATCGGCATGAAGGTGCCCTCGCGCGGCCGCCTGCTTTCGAGCTGGACGCCGCCGCCGGTGGAGGCGCAGAAGCACATGTGGGAAGGCTCGGCGATTGCAACGCGGCCCGGTGTGATGACAATGAAACAGGCGATGAATTATGCGCTCACGCATCCGGTGAGCACGATCATCGTCGGCTGTGACAATGTTCCGCAGCTGGAAGAAAACGTAAAGATTGCACGTGAGTTCACGCCGCTCTCGCATACGCAGATGGCTGCATTGAACGAAGCGGCAGAGCCGGTAGCGAAGCAGTCGCTGTTCTACCGCTTCACTGACCGTACCAAGGGCTAAAACACAGCGCTAAGAGACTTGCGACAATGGGAGTTGTGCGACCAGGCCCAACTCCCATTGTCGGCATCGACTTCGGCACCACGAACAGCTCCGTAGCGCTGGCACAGAACGGGCAGGCGCGCCTGGTTCAATTCGCGGCACCGTCTCTCCGATCAGTGGACGCAGGCCGGACCTCGGCTTCTTCGCGGTCGCTCCTGTACCTGCAGCGCCGGTTACAGGCAGCGGGCAAGCCGGTGGCCGTCTGGACAGGTGCCGCAGCCATCGATCAGTACCTTGCGACCGATAGCTGGGATGATGCGGTACAGGGCCGGCTTATTCAGTCGCTGAAAAGCTATCTTTCCTCGCGAGACCTCACGGGCACAGAGATCTTCGGCCGGCAATATCGGTTCGAGGAGCTGGTCGCCCGCATGCTGCGCGACCTGCGGTTGCGGGCCAGTGAGTTCTTCGGCTTTGAGGTGACGCGTGCGCTGGCCGGACGTCCGGTGGTGTTCGTCGGGGCAGACTCGGAGGCCGAGAATGCGTTCGCGTTGGAGCGGCTGCGGCACTCCTTTCTGCAGGCTGGCTTTACGGAGGTCGAGTTTGCGATGGAGCCGGTCGCGGCAGCCTATGCGTATCAAACCGATGCCGCTCGCGGGGGGACCGTGCTGATCGGCGACTTTGGTGGCGGGACGACGGATTTTTCTCTGCTGCGGATGGGGCCCCCGGGGCAGGCACCGACGGTGCTGGGCACCACAGGGGTGGGCCTGGCGGGCGATGCGTTCGACGCGCGTCTGGTGCGCCGGTTGATCTCGCCCGCGCTGGGATCGGAATCGAAGGCGCGCTCGCTGGGCAAGGACTTACCGGCGCTGCCGGCGTGGGTCTATGCCAATCTGGAGCGTTGGCATACGCTGTCGTTTTTGCGCACGCAGCCGGTGCGCGAACTGCTGCGTGCCGCCGAACGAACGGCTGCAGAGCCGGAGAAGATTGCCTCGTTGAAAGCCGTGATCGAAGACGACCTCGGCTATCGGCTGCATGGGGCGGTGCAGCAGCTCAAGGTAGAGCTCTCAAGGAACGAAGAGGCGGAGTTCGCCCTGGAGGCCGGAGCGTTACGTCTGCGTATCCCGGTGACGCGCGCAGCTTTTGAAGGCTGGATTGCGCCGGAACTCGCACGCATCGAAAACAGTCTGGAGGATCTGCTGGCGCGTGCCAAGGTTGCGGCAGAGGCGGTCGATTGCGTCTTTCTGACCGGTGGCACCTCGCTTGTGCCGGCGGTGCGCCGGGTGTTTACGCGAAGGTTTGGGGAAGAACGCACGCGTGGTGGCGAGGCATTTACCTCGGTGGCGTATGGGCTGGCTTTAATGGCGGAACGAAGCTGAGCGCCTGAGTACTCAGCTGGCTTTGCCGGTGACGTCTTCGCCAAGCCACTTCGGATTCGAGGCCGTTCCGTCGAAGTGGGACGAGGTCTTGAAAAGCTCATACTTGCCCTCGGCAGCGGCCGTCTCCGTTCGGCTTAGAAGTGTCTGCTGCTGCTCGGCCGTCATCGGTTGAAAACCCTTGGCGGCGCTCAGCGCTTGCTCCAGTACCTGCTGGTTGTCGATACCAGTGATGACCACGGAAACCTGCTGCGAAAGACCATACTGCAGCGCTTCCATCGGCTGCACGGTGTTGCTGCGCAGGATGTAGTTGTCGCCGAAGGTCTTCATGGCGAGCACGCCGGTGCCGTGCTGCACTGCCACCGGGATGACCTGTTTGGTAAAGGAGCGGAAATGCGCATCCATCACGTTGACGGGCATCTGCACGGTATCGAAGTGGAACTTGTTCTTGTCGGCGACCTCGAACATGCGCAGGTGCACGGCGGGATCTTTATGGCCGGTGAAGCCGATGTAGCGAATCTTGCCGGCCTCGCGTGCCCTCATCGCGGCCTCGATGGCGCCGCCCTTGGCAAAGATGCGGTCGGGATCCTCCATGCGGATCACTTCATGAAACTGCACCAGATCGATTACGTCGGTGTTCAAGCGGCCGAGTGACTGCTCCAGCTGCTTGTTGTATTCCTCACCCGTGCGGCCGTCGATCTTCGTCATCAGGAAGACCTTTTGCCGGTAGCCGTTTTTGAGCGCCTGGCCCATGCGCACTTCGGAGATACCGTCGTTGTAGTCCCAGCAGTTATCGAGAAAGGTGATGCCGGCGTCCACGCCCGCGTGCACGAGATTAACGCTCTCCTGCGGGTCTTTTTGCTTGCCGATATGGTAGCCGCCCATGCCGATGGCGGAGACGCGCTCGCCGGTGGTGCCGAGCTGGCGGTAGATCATGTTCGGCGATTCGGCCCGTTGGCGGGGAGCCTCCTTGGAGGTCTTGCCGGCTTGCGCAATAGCGGCCGCCGGTACGGCAGCGGCCATCCCGGCGGCAGTGGCGGATTTCAAAAACTCTCGGCGCTCCATGGCGGCTCCGTGGTGAAGGGTGTGGTGCATACGATCAGATGCAGCTTTTCGCATGAGCGCTCAGCGGTGATGGAGCAGGCCGCTGAAGCAGGCCCTACGCCGTTACTCGAGCCCTCGGCTTGCGGATCAGCAGCACCAGCATGGCAATCACGACTACCAACGTGATCATGCCCGCAATGCCCAGCACGCGCAGCACGGAAACAGAGTAGCGGCCTACCACCGGGTTGTAGCTGCAGCAATACAAAATCAGCAGATCGACCGGGTTGCTGATCTTGTGCGCCGAAGCACCGAGCAGCGCAAGGCGCAGATCGCGCGGTTCATATACGACGCCGGAGAGGTATTTGGAAAGCCGGCCTTCGGGTGTCGCAAACATGACGACGCTCGAATGGGCGTACTGGTTCATCTTGCCGTCCGGGCCGGGCACCATCACGTAGTGGAACCCGGTCGCGCCGGCGATGGCATCGATGCCGGGCTGCCTGGCTGTGAGAAAGTGCACCGCACTTGCGGCAATCGCGCTCGTACCCGGTCCCGCAGCGGTGCCAACGCCCGCACCCGTGCCAAGATCCCGAACGAACATGGTCTTTTGCATGGCGGCATCCTGCGGAGTATCGGTTGGGCTGATGCTGAAGACCAGCACATCGTAATCCTTGCCCGGGGCAAGCGTGGTGGCGCGCAGACCGGTCGAAAGCCCATGCAGGACCTGCGGGCAGAGCATGGCGCAGTTGTAATACACGAGCGCCACGGCCGCCGGTTTGCCGTTGAACCAGGTTTGCAGGGGCGCCGTTCGCCCGGTCTCATCCGTGAAAAGCGTGCCGAGGGGTAGGGACTGCCCGAGGCGTTGTTCGACGCCGGCATGCGCCAGGTAGCCCGGCATCTGCTGCGCCGCCGCACCCATGGGCTTCTCGGCGGAGTAGGCCTGTGCCTGGAGTGTCGCAGCCCCCGGCGACAGGAGGGCGCACAGGGCAAAGGCGAGAGAACGAACGCGGGAAGTCAGCATAGGTGTGTATCCGGGGTGCGCGGTGGCGCGGGGTGCGGCTTTACCCGCGTTGTCGCTGATGGTGACTGCACCCGCTCCCTTGATGGTATAGATTCGGGCCGCCGGCAGCCGATTCGCCCTGCGTGCGATCAACAGCGTTGTATGCGGATCTTGTTCAGGCGCTCATGACCAGCTTCGACGCGTGCAGCGCTCGTATGATGAGGGGATGCCTTCGGAGCGCCCCATCGAGCGCCAAACCCAGCGCCAAGCCCAGTGTCCGGTCCAGCTTTCCGCCACGCAGGTCAGTGCGATTGCGCGTGTGCTGGCCGAACCGCGCCGCCTGGCGATCCTGAAGCAGATCGCCGGGTGCCCCGCCGTGGCTTGCAGTGCGCTGCACGAGCAGCAGAGCATCAGTCCGGCGACCATCTCGCACCATCTCAAGGCGCTTCAGGAGGCGGAGCTGATTGCGGTGGAGCGCGAGGGCCGGGTGGCGAAGCTTTCGCTGCGGCGAGAGATATGGGAGGCGTACCTGCGCGAACTGGGCACGCTGTGACTCACTCTTTTGACCCCGGCGCACGGCTCACGCTGCAAATGTTCTGCATCTCCGCCGCGCCGCCCTCATCTTTTGATGTACGTCGAACTATTCGACAGGAATCAAGAGGATGAGGTAGGAACAATGGGCAAGCTGACAGGGAAAGTCGCAGTGGTTACCGGGGCGTCGAAGGGGATTGGCGCGGGCATTGCAAAGGCGCTGGCACGTGAGGGCGCAAGTGTGGTGGTGAACTACGCTTCGGATAAGGCCGGTGCGGAGCGCGTAGCGGCTGAGATCGAGCAAAGCGGCGGCAGAGCGCTTGTGGTGGGCGCAAGCGTGGCCAAGGCGGCCGATGTAGAGACGCTGTTCGCGGAGGCCAAGCAGCAGTTTGGCAAGGTCGACATTCTCGTCAACAACGCGGGTGTGTATGGCATGACCACGTTGGAGCAGGTGAGCGAGGAAGAGATCACGCGTCAATTTGGCGTGAACGTGGTCGGCCTTCTGCTTGCCTCGAAGGCAGCGTTGCCGCTGTTTCCGGCCGAGGGTGGGTCGATCATCAACATCGGTTCTGTCGTCAGCGAACAAACCCCGGCGGGCATGGTCATCTACAACGGCACGAAAGGTGCGGTGGACTCCATTACCCGTACCCTGGCGGCCGAACTTGGGTCCAAGAAGGTTCGCGTGAACGCCGTGAACCCCGGCCCGGTGAATACAGAAGGAACGGCAAACTTCCCACGCGAAGCGTTCGACGCCATGTTGTCGCGGACCCCGTTGGGTCGAATCGGAGAGTCAGACGATATCGCCGATGTCGTGGCGTTTCTGGCTTCGGACGATGCGCGCTGGATCACCGGCTCTCTGCTGCAGGCTGCGGGCGGGATGCGCTAAGGCAATTCCTGATCTCCGCGCTTCGAGGTCTCCGCGCTTCGAGGCAAGGGGCGCGGAGATTGCCTTCAAACTGTCCTTAGAACCATGTTCGCTCTATGTGTATCCGGCGGTGTCGCAGGGCAACGCCGTGGTGAACTGCGAGTGTATGCTGCACCTCGGCCGGGTGGGCGGCTCGCTGCAACGCACCCACTGCCAGCCCGGACAGCGGTTGCCGGACCGTTAACGCCCAAAGTGGGAGGGCGGCCATGCCTCTTGCTATGCTAGAAGGGTGATTGGGCGCAGGGACCTGCAGGATTTGGCGCACACGCGCCTGCGTGAGGCCGAAGCGCTGTATGCGGCGGGTTTGTATGACGGTTCGGTGTATCTGTGCGGCTACGTGCTGGAGATGGCTTTGAAAGCGTGTGTTTGCAAGACACTGGATATTCCCGGGTATCCCGATACGGAACCGGGCGTTCGGCAATTTCTAAGAACGCATGACTTTGGCTCCTTGGAATTATTGGCTGGCTTAAGGACGCGCGTGGCGGAGCAGAAACGGCAGTCCCCAGAGTTTGAGCGGTCCTGGAATCGGCTTATCCTATGGAATGTAGACCTTCGTTACAGATCCTCCGCAAGCCGCAGGGATGCGGAGGACATGCTGGAAGCGTTACGGTCTGTTCCGGGAGGAGTATTAGTATGGCTATCACAACAGTGGTGAACGACCGTTTCTTTGAACGACTGTTGCCGGTGCTTGCCGATCTCGATTGCAACCCGAACACGGGTCCGCTTTCTTTTGCTATGTTGATTCAATCCGCAGTTGACGACAACTATCGTTCCTTAGTCCTTTCTTCTGTTGCGTTGGACCGGCTCGGCTGGACAGAGGCCACCGATCTTGTGCTTGAAATCATGCGCGAGAAGCTGGGTGACGATCGCTTTCGCATCGATAATTTCAGTGTGCTTTCTACCGATGATCGCGCTATCGAGCAGCTCTCGAATGCCTACGATATTCCGCAGCTGGGCACGGCATACATGGCCATGGGTTCCCCGGCAACGTCCTTCGACCTGGACCACCCGATTCTCTTTCTTTCGCGTCATCTCGCAACGGCTGCCTGAGCGCGCCCGACCAGTATCGAAAAGGCCTTATGATCTCCGCTTCCAGTGTCACCATGCGCTACGGCGCAAAGCTGCTCTTTGATGATGTGTCCGTTACCTTTACGGACGGCCGGCGCTATGGGCTGACCGGGCCGAACGGCGCCGGTAAATCGACCTTCATGAAGGTTCTCACCGGGGAACTCGATGCCCAAAAGGGCACGGTCGTGCGGCCGCGCAAGTTTGGCGTGTTGAAGCAGAACCAGTATGAGTTCGATGCCTATCGCGTGATCGATACGGTCATTATGGGCAACAAACCCTTGTGGGCGGCGCTTGAAGAGCGCGAGGTGATCTACAACAAGGCCGAGATGACCGATGAAGACGGCATTCGGCTCGGCGAGCTTGAGGGCATCGTCGGCGAGGAGGACGGCTATGAGGCTGAGGCCAATGCCGCCATTCTGCTGCAGGGGCTCGATATTCCCGATGAGCTGCATGAGCGCAAAATGAGCGAGCTGCAGGGCGGCCAGAAGGTCCGCGTGCTGCTGGCGCAGGCGCTGTTCGGCAACCCGGAAGCGCTGTTTCTCGACGAGCCGACGAACTACCTGGATCTCGAGTCCGTCCATTGGCTGGAGAATTTCCTGCTCCGCTACAACGGCACCGTCATCACCATCTCGCACGATCGCTATTTTTTGAACACAATCTGCACCAACATTGCCGACATCGACTATGAGACGATCATCACCTACAACGGCGGCTACGACGATATGGTGCTGCAAAAAACACAGGTGCGCAGCCGCATCGAAAGCCAGAATGAGCAGCGCGAAAAGAAGATTGCACAGCTGAATGAGTTCATCGCGCGCTTTTCGGCGGGCACGCGTTCCAGTCAGGTGAACTCCCGCAAGAAGGAAGTCGAGCGGCTGGCGACGACCGATCTTGCACGGTCCAACATCCAGCGCCCGTTCATCAGCTTCCGCATGGAGCGCCCCTCGGGCAAGCACCTGCTGGAGTTCGAAAAGGTGAACAAAACCTACACGCAGCCCGACGGCACGGTCGAGCACGTCATCCATGACTTCACCGGCTCGGTGATGCGTGGGGAGAAGATTGTGCTGGTGGGTCGCAACGGCCAGGGCAAAACCACGCTGCTGAAAGCGCTGCTGGCCGGTGCCCCGGGTGTGGAAGAAACCTACACCACCGCACTCGACGACGGCACGGTGAAGTGGGGGCATGAGGCGCAGATCGGCTACTTTGCGCAGGACCACACGGCTGCGATTCCGAAGGGCACCACCACCGCCGAGTGGCTGCACGGCTACGATCCGAAGGCGTCCAAAGAGGACATTCGCGGCATCCTCGGGCAGATGCTCTTTCGCGGCGAAGAGGGCAACAAGAAGACCGAGGCACTCTCAGGGGGCGAAGCTGCGCGGCTCTTGTTTTGCAAGCTGATGCTGCAAAAACCCAATGTGCTGGTGCTCGATGAACCATCGAACCACCTGGATCTCGAGTCGATCAACGCCCTCAACCAGGCGCTGCAGAAGTACGAGGGCACGGTCTTTCTGGTCACGCATGACCAGGACATGATCGAGGAGGTCGGCACCCGGATCTGGCATTTTGAAGGTGGTCCGGCGGACTTCCACGTCACCGATCACAAGGGTCCGTATGCGGAGTACCAGGAGCAGCTCGCCCTGGCCGCCAAGTAGTTCCGTCATGCTCCACATCAGAACGCCGCGGCATCGAGCCCTTCTGCTTCTCCTGGGCTCGATGCTGTTTTTGCTGGCGATCAGCTGGTTGCCCTACAAGATACCCGGCGCCCGGGTGTACTCCGATTCCTATGTCTTCGGTTACAACAATCGGGTGGCGGCAGTGCTTGTGGCGCTGGGGGCGATCCTGCTGGCTTGCTTCGGGCCAGAGTTGCGGTTGCAGTTCGGGTCGAGTGCATCGCTTCGCTCTTCTACCTTGGGAAAGGCACTGCTCGTCTCCGGCGGGCTGGCCGGCGCACTCCATCTGGTGACACGCAAGCTTGAGGGCGTCAGTGAATCGATCTACCTGATCGACCGCATCAAGCTCCTGGGGGAAGGACGCGTTCCCTACAAGGATTTTGAATACGCCTATGGGGCCGCGTTCCTGTATGTTCCAGCGTGGCTCTCGCACTGGCTGCATCTTCCAGTGGGGGACGGCTACGGTCTTTTCTGGATCGGCCTCGTGCTGCTGGGCACGTTTTTGCTGTACCAGACGATTCTGTGGGTGGATTTGGCGGACGGTGCAAAACGGACCATCTTTCTGCTGTTCTGGGTCTTCTCCGTCCTCAATCTGTTCACATTCGGCGTGTCCTATTCGCTATTTCGCTACGTTCTGCCATGCTTTTTCGGCCTGGTGACCTATCGCCGTCTCGCACCGCCGGCACAGCCTGCGTCGCAGCCATTCACAATCCTCTTGCCGACGGGGATGTACGGCTGCTTACTGCTCCTCTCGCCGGAACTCGGGGTGGCCTTTGCTGTCGGGATCACGGTCTATCTGCTGCGTTTTGGGCACCTCCGGCGATGGGCAAACCTCCTGGCCTTCGTGACCGGACTTGCGGTGATGCTGACGATCAGCGCTGCCGCCGCCCGGCACGGCGTTTTCTACACCCTTCGGGCCTTCAGCACAGGTGGCTTCAATCTCCCGGTGACCCCGGCGCCCCACGTACTTCTGCTGTTTCTATTGACGGGGTTGGCTGCGTGCTACGCCGGGCAACGCCTGCGCCTGGGGCAGCCCGATGCATTGGTGATGTTGATTGCAGTTTCTGCTTGCGGGCTGGCGGCCGCGCTTGGGCGTTGCGATCCGTTGCATACGCTGCTCAACCCTTTGGGCGTCATGGTTGCCGGTAGCTTTCTGCTGAACGGCTTGCCCGCCTGGCGCAGGGTTTTGTGGCCGGCCATGTGGGTTGTGTACGGGTTGCTCTTTTCCGTGACGATGGTGAGTCAATCGGGCATGCAGATGGAGAAAGCGGCTCTGCCTGCCCTTTGGCATCTCACGCCCGCACGGTATGCTCCGCGCGTCGATCGGTGGGTGCTTGCCCGGATGACGCAGACCCTGGGACCGTCGCTGGCACAAACGAAATTCGACACCCTGCGCTCTGCGACGCCGCAAAGAAGATACGACCTTTCGACGATGTTTCACCTGACGCCTGGGACCGTGGTGGACGTGCCTTTTGGCTTTGCCCCAGGCCGGTTCGGCACGTACCACTCCGCGCAGATCGACGAGGGATATTACTTCGAAAATGAGAATGTGCTGACACCGGAGGCGGTTGCGCGCAAGGTGGAAGAGATGCGCGGTCACCCGGAGCGCCCACTGCTCATGTTGGCCGGCCGGGAGAACGCCTGCACCGTCGTAAACACCAGATCGCCATTTCGGGTCGGTCCTCCGTTCTTCTATCCCTACCGAGCCTGGCCTGTGCACCGCAACGACGTGACGGAACCGATGTGCGCATTTATTCGCCAGCACTACCACCTCTGGCAAGGGGAGGGTGCGGCGACGTTTGGCTATGTCGCGTGGACCCGGAACTGAGCCGGCGGCGCGTCGCATTCATGATCCGGATCAATCTCCTTTTGCTTGGGAGCCGTGGGTCTGCGTCCCGGGCCGGTGTGTGGGTCGATGTGGAACAGTTTCGGGTTGTTTCCGGGGAACCCATGACCTGAAAGTGGCGTTGCGGTCACGGAAAAATTTGCTAGGGTGGAGTTTGAGATGAAGCAGACTGCACCCTTTCGCACCCTGATGGCCGGCGCCCTGCTGTTAGTGCTGTTGAATGCCTGGGTCGCGTCGCGGGCACTTGGAAGTCTGTTCAATGCGCAGCATTGGCTGGCGCATACCTTGGAGGTACTCACCGAAACCGAAGGCGTTTTTCTGAGCATGAGCACCGCGAATAGCGCCACACGGGCGTATTTGCTGACCGGTGCGCCGGAGTTCGACGGCAGGTACCATGAAGCGGTGGCGCGGGTATATGACGGGGTCAGCCGCCTCCAGCAACTGACCCTGGACAACAGCTCCCAGCAGGCCCGTATCGCGGTCTTGCGCAAACGCATCGCGGTGAAGTTGAGCGCGTTGGACGCCGCAGATGCCATGCGCCGCGGGCACAAGGAAACCGCTGTTTCGCCGGCACTGCTGCGGCCCGCGCTCTCCGACAGCCCGGACGGCGGTATCAGCGTACGCTATGCCATCACGCAGATCGAGAATGAAGAGCGGCGTCTGCTTACGGACCGGTATGCGCAGGCAAATGCCGCCAAACGGAATGTCGTGATCTCCTTCGCCGGGGCAACGCTGTTGGATCTGGTGCTGCTGGTGATTGCATTTCAGCAATTGATTCGGACCCATCATGATCGCGAACAGCTCGCCGCCCGCGCGACCGAAATTGTGACGTTGAATGACGAATTACAGCAGGTCAATGCGGAGTTGCAGCAGGTGAACACGGGACTCGAAGCGCGTGTGCAGCAGCGCACGCGCGAGTTGGAAGAGTCCAATCAGGAGTTGCAGGCCTTTTCATACTCGGTCTCCCACGACCTGCGCGCGCCATTGCGCACCATCGATGGTTTTTCCCTCGCTTTGGCGGAGGACTTTTCGGAGCTGCTCAACGAAGACGGACGGGACTACATTCAGCGGGTGCGCGGCGGCGTGCAGCGCATGGGCACGTTGATCGATGCACTCCTGCAGCTCTCCCGGGTAACGCGTTCGGAGGTGCAACGCGAGCAGGTGAATCTTTCGCAGCTGGCGACCTTGATCTTTGAAGAGCTAAAGGTGAACGATGCACAACAGGCGGTGGAGTTTCTCGCGGAGTCGGGGGTGGTGGCAGACGCGGACCCGCGATTGATGCGCGTTGCCTTTGAAAATCTGCTCGGCAATGCCCTGAAATTCACCTCCAAAACGTCCAATGCCCGAGTGGAGTTTGGGCAAAGGGCGAAGGAGGGGCAGACCGTATACTTTATCCGGGATAACGGGGCGGGGTTTGACATGCAGTATGTAGACCGGCTATTTACGGCATTTCAGCGGCTGCATGGGGATCGCGATTTCAAGGGCTCCGGCATCGGTCTGGCCACTGTATCCCGCATCATCCGCCGGCATCACGGCAGGATTTGGGCAGAAGGAGAGACAGAACGCGGCGCCACCTTCTTCTTCACGTTGAACACAAACCTTCCTGAAAACGGGTAGTACGTTGTCCCGAAAGCGATGATTCATGAGTGAAAGTATGATTTTGCTGGTAGAAGACGATCCCGATCACGAGGCGCTCGCGTTGCGGGCCTTGCGCAAAGCCAAGGTCGCCAACGAGATTGAGGTGGCGCGCGATGGCGAAGAAGCGATCGAATTCATGAAACGCATCGTCGACGGCACACAAAAGCGTCCCCAGCTGGTGCTGCTGGATTTGAAGCTGCCCAAAGTGGATGGACTGGATGTGTTGCGGGCCATTCGCGCGTCCGACAAAACGGCTCTCATGCCGGTCGTGGTGCTGACCTCGTCCGACGAAGAGCGCGATATTGTGGCGAGCTACCGGCTGGGTGTGAACAGCTACATCCGCAAACCTGTAAACTTCAACGAATTTGCCGAGGCCACCAAGCAGCTTGGGCTGTACTGGCTGCTCCTGAACCAATGCCCACCGATACAGTAATGCGCGACCGCCAGCCGCTGCGGGTCCTCATCATCGAAGATTATGAGGAAGATGCCCTGTTATTGCGGCGGTATCTTTCCCGCGCGGGCTACGCGCTCGAAGCCGTGCGTGTGGAAACCGCGGCGGAGTTGACGGCGGCGCTCGCGCAGCCGCGCCCCTGGGATCTGGTCATCGCCGACTATACCTTGCCCAGCTTTGGCGCGCGGGACGCCTTGGCGCTGATTCAGGCAAGCGGCATAGACTTGCCGTTCATCATCGTCTCGGGAACGATCGATGAGGTGTCGGCCGTGAACGCGATGCGGGCCGGCGCGCACGATTACGTCTTGAAAGGCCATCTGGAGCGGCTGCTGCCGGCGATCGAACGGGAATTGGCCGATGCCGAGCGCCGCCGCGAACGCCTGCAAACCGAAGCGCAACTCCGGCTCGCGCAGGAGCGTTTTTCGGCCACCTTCAACCAGGCAGCCGTGGGCATGGCGCACACCGTGGTGGGCGGTCGCTTTCTGCTCGTGAACCAGCGCCTTGCGGAGATGCTGGGGGTGTCGCAGGAACGGCTGCATTCCCTTCGGCTTGAGGATTTCCTGCTGCCCTCCGAGCAGGGTATGGACGAGACGCTGCTGGCTGAGCTTCTGGCGGGCAGCCGCACCGGCTACCGCGTGGAGCGAAGCCTGTTGCGTGCGGATGGGCGAACTTTTCCGGCGCAACTGACCGTGTCGTTGCTGCGCCACGACGGGGCTTCCGGTGCGCCCGAAACGACGCTGCTCTGTGTTGTCGAAGACATCTCCGCGCGGCGTGCGGCGGAGCGGGAAACGGCCGACCTGATGACGCGGCTGATCAACTCCGAGCGGCTCGCCGCCGCCGGCCGCATGGCCAACACGCTGGCGCACGAGATCAATAATCCGCTGGAAGCGCTGACGAACATCTTTTATCTTCTGCAACTGAATGAGTTAACGCCGCAGGCCCAGGAACTGGTGGCGGTCGCGGCTCGTGAACTCGATCGAGTCGGCCACATCACGCGGTCGACGCTGAGTTTTTATCGCAAGGTCCCCGGCCGAACGCTGGACCTGCAAGCACTGCTCGAGGAGGTGGTGCAGCTGTTCAGTTCACGCGCGGCGCAACACCATGTCCAGATCGTGCCCCAGTATGGCGAAGCGTTGCGGACGGCGCACTTTGACCCGTCGTTGCGGCAGGTGTTTGCCAACATTGTCGGCAACGCGCTCGAGGCGATGGAGGGCACCGGCGGCCGTATCGTCGTGCGCGCGTCCCTGCGTGGCACGGTGGCGATTGTTACGGTTTCCGACTCGGGCCACGGTATCGACCGGTCCAACCTTCGATCCATCTTTGAGCCATTTTTCACGACCAAAGGGGAGCGTGGTACCGGTCTTGGATTGTGGGTGACCCGGGGCATCGTCGAAGAACAGGGTGGGAGCCTGACGCTGCGCAGCACAACGCGGGGCACCTGCCGTGGCACCACCATACGCATCACCCTGCCCGTGCCCGTGCCCGTGTCGGGGGAGGCCGCGCTGCCGGAAGCCGCCGTATCTGTCTCTGCGCCGGTTGCTTCCGCTGCACCGGTTGCTTCCGCTGTGCTGTAATCTCTCCGGAACTTCACAGATTGTTTCGTCAAAATCTACGCTGTGGACGTGCCCTTCCGCATTGTCAATGCAAACCACTACAATTTGCGGCATGTCCGCTGCCGAAACCCAAACCAAGCAGAAGAATGTTTTAGGGCAGCCGCTCGACACTTGCGGCTGCGAGCCGATGACTGGCTTTTACCGCGACGGTTATTGCAACACCGGCCCGGACGATCGAGGCATGCACACCGTTTGCTGCATCGTGAACGAGCCGTTTCTTCAGACATCGGCGGCAATGGGCAACGATCTTTCGACGCCGATGCCGCAGTACGGTTTTCCAGGACTGAAGCCCGGGGATCGCTGGTGCGTTTGCGCCGCGCGTTGGCTGCAGGCGCAACGCGCGGGCGCTGCTTGCCCCGTGGTACTCGAAGCGACACATGAGGCGACGTTGCAGGTGGTGCCGTTTGAGATTTTGCTGCAATATGCCGTCATTCCGGAGACGCTGCATTGATCGGTGTACGAGCGGCTTGGTAGCGGTTAACCGACAGCGCCACAGCATTTGCAGCATCATCCTGACCCTGAGCTTGCCAAAGGGGGAAGGACCTCAGGATTTTTGCCCGGATCTCCTATACGCCCCGAAGGAAATACAGAGGTCCTTCGCTGCGCTCAGGATGACGGCGAGTGAATACGTATCTCAACTATAGGTAGTTAGAGGTAATCAGGTAATTTTGACGCGGAACGCGGCTCTTTAACACGCGTCGAGTTTTTTCACGACCAGTTCGTTCAACAAGGCGGGGTTGGCTTGGCCTTTGCTGAGCTTCATCACCTGGCCGACAAAGAAGGCGGCGACGGTGCGTTTGCCGCCTTTGAACTGGCCGACCTGAGCTGGATTCGCGGCGATGACCTGGTCGATGAAACCCTCGATGGCAGAGCTGTCCGAGATCTGTTGCGGCTTGTCGCGGTTGTAGATGAGGGCGAAGTCGCGGCCCTCGGCGAAGCACGCGTCGAGCAGCTGTTTCAGCTGTTTGGAGCTGATTTCACCGGCTTCGGTGAGGTCGGCGGCGAGGACAATGCCCTCCAGCGTTACCGGGGATTGCTTAAAGGCGAGGTCGGCCGCACGCAGCCGCGCGGTGATTTCACTGAGCAGGATGGCCGCGACACGGCGAGGATTTTTGGCAAGTCTGGCGGCAAGCTCGAAGCGGTCAGCAAAGGCACGGTCGGCCGCGATGGTGGCGGCGTCCTGTGTGCTCAGGCCATATTCGGCGAGGAGGCGGGCGCGGCGCGCTTCGGGCAGCTCCGGCATGGCAGCGAGGATGGCCTGTTGCCAAGCCTCGCCGACAACCAGCGGCGGCAGGTCCGGTTCGGGGAAGTAGCGGTAGTCGTGCGCCTGCTCCTTCGAACGCATGGAAAAGGTGCGGCCCTCGGCGTTGTTCCACAGCCGCGACTCCTGCACGACGCGGCCGCCATCCTCGAGAACGCCAATCTGGCGCTCGATTTCGTATTCAAGCGCGGCGCGAATGTAGCGAAAGCTATTGACGTTTTTGACTTCAGCTTTAGTACCGAAGTGCGTGGCGCCCTTCAGCATCACACTCACGTTGGCGTCGCAGCGCAGCGAACCCTCTTCCATATTGCAGTCGGAAACGCCGGTGTAGAGCAGGATCTCCTTGAGCCGCGTGAGGTATTCGAAGGCCTCGTCGGGCGTGCGCAGGTCGGGTTCAGAGACGATCTCAATCAGCGGTGTACCGCAGCGGTTCAGGTCGATGTAGGTGCGTAGATTGGAGTCCGCGAAGCCATCGTGGAGGCTCTTGCCGGCGTCCTCTTCTAAGTGCAGGCGCGTGATGCCGATGCGTTTCGGCTCTCCTGCCGCGTCGGTGACGGCGATGGTGCCAAACTCGGCCAGGGGTTTATCGAACTGGGAGATCTGGTAGCCCTTAGGAGAGTCGGGGTAGAAGTAATTTTTGCGCGAAAAAATCGAGGTCTCATTGATGCGGCAACCGATGGCCGAGGCCGCCAGCACAGCTTTTTCCACAGCATCGCGGTTCAGCACGGGTAGAGCACCGGGCAGACCGAGGCAGGTAGGGCAGATGTGGGTGTTGGGCTCGCCGCCGTACTCGTTCTTGCAGCCACAGAAGTTCTTGGTCGCGGTGAGCAGCTGCACATGCACCTCGAGTCCGATCACGGGCTGGTATTTGGCAAGAATGGCGGGCGAAAGCGCGGCAGCGACGGGCATGCTGCCAGTTTAGCAATGGTGCGGGCCGCTCTTCCTGCACCTGCGGCGTTGATCTAAGCTTCTGAAAGCTTACGTGGACTCCACAGAAGGGACGCCTTCTCTCTTCGCGAGCTCAGAAACAGGATGACTGCTCGATGGGCACCTGGCGGATGGGGCCTGCCCACGCCGGGGTCAGTCCATCCCACTTCCGTTCTCGAAAAGGTCGAAGCAGAGCTGTATCTTTTCCCGTCTTGCAGTAGAATCACCGAAGGCGAATGACGATTCCTGAATCGCATTCAAGAGTTCGCTTCCCTCTTCAACTTACAGATTTGCACCGGAGATCTCCAGCTTGAATCTGCGTCTACGTCTTACCCGGGCCCTTTCGTTGCTTCATTCGTCTTTTTCCCCCAACAACAGTGTTTCGGGCAGAGCTCTTTCCTTGGTCGCCGTAGGCATCTGTGCGGCGTCCTCGCTGGCGGTAGTGGCCGGCGTGCATGCTGAGGAGCGGCGTGAGGCTGCGATGGCTGCCCCGACGGCGCTGCGTAGTCCGCTCCAAGCTGTCGGCCAGCGGTATGAGTTGCACCTGCATCATCTGCACACGGGCGAAGACCTCAATGTGGTGTACCGCATCGGCAACACGTATATTCCGAGTGCCGTTGCGGAGTTGAATCACTTTCTGCGCGACCATCGCACCCAGGATGTGAGCCACTACGATGTGCGCGAGTTCGATCTGTTACACGATGTGCTGGCGAAGCTGGGCCGCCAGGATGGCACGATTGATGTTGTCTGCGGCTATCGGACACCCTGGTCGAATAATTTCCTGCGTACCCGGTCGGCGGTGACAGGTGTGGCGAAGAACTCGCAGCACATGCAGGCGAAAGCCATCGACATCCGCATTCCGGGCGTTACCACGAGCCATTTACGGGATATTGCGATGAGCCTGCAGGCCGGTGGCGTGGGCTACTACCCGGTGAGCCAGTTCGTGCATGTGGATGTGGGTCCGGTGCGGTATTGGAGCTTTGGCGGTAAAGGCGAGTAAGGGAGCCGATCCGACTGCGGGTTCCTGGCGCGCAAACCGCGGACTCCCCTGTCGTGAATGACCGAAAGAGGGGCCGAGTAAATCGCCCTTCAATAATGATGGCGTGGGCTTCGGCTCACGCCACTGTACGTTGCCGTGCACGTATTTCTTGGAACGCACAGCGTGGGGCTGATACCCTGCGGCTACATGCCAAAATGTTTTCTCCTTGCGCTTTGCCTGCTTTCCGGAACCTGCAGCGCCCTTGCCCAAACCGTGGCTTCTTCGCCCGGAGCGATGTCTGACGTACATGCCCGGGTTTCGGCACAGAACGTGCTGTTTGAGCAGTACTACCAGGCCGAGTTGCGCGAAAGCCCGGAGCTGGCGACCACGTTGGGCGACTATCGCTATAACGATCGCCTTGGGGAGGTCTCGTTAGCGGCGATTGCGCGCCAGCATGCGGCGTCCGATGCATTTCTGGCGCAGGCGCGAGCGATTCCAACCGACGGCATGGCCGATGCGGACCGTTTGTCGCACGATCTGCTGGTCCGCACCCTGTCGCTCGATGACGACCGCTATGCGTTGAAGACGTATGAGATGCCTGTGAACCAGATGGACTCCGCGCCTCTGGAACTGGCGGACCTGCCGTTGAGCATGCCGTTCGATTCGGTCAAGCACTATGAAGATTATCTGGCGCGACTGCACCAGATTGCACGGGTGCTCGATGGGACGGTCGAGGTGATGCGGGCCGGTGAGCGCGATGGGTTGATGCCGGTGCGGTTCCTGCTGGAGCAGATTCCGTCGCAGTGCGAGGGCATCGTCACCAGCAACCCCTTTCTCATCCCCACGACGAAGTACCCGGCGACGATCTCCGCAGCGGATCAGAAGCGGTTGACGGCAGCGATTACGCAAACGCTCCAGGCCGAGGTCTTTCCGGCGTATCGTACCTTCGCCCAATTTGTGCGTACCGAGTATGCCCCGCATGGCCGCACGTCGCTCTCTGTAGAAAGCCTGCCGGAAGGGAAACGCCGCTATGCGCTGGCGGTGCGCGAAGGCACGACGATCGCCATTTCACCCGCGGAGGTGCACGGGATCGGACTGCGCGAGGTGGCACGCATCACGGCGGAGCTGAATACGCTGGCGGTGGCGCAGGGCTATAAAGACGTGGGCGCCTGGCGCACGGCCATCAACGCCGACCCGCGCTGGCGGCCGGAGAGTGGCGAGCAGATTGTTGCCGACTTTCGCAAATACGTTGCGGGTATGCAGCCTAGACTGCCGGAGCTCTTCAATCTACTGCCCATGCAGCCGGTGACGGTGGAAGCGATGCCGGCCTTTCAGGCCGCCAACGCAACCCATTACAACCCTGGCAGCCCGGATGGCAGCCGTCCTGGGCGCGTTGTGGTCGCGGTGGCGAATCCGACCAAGCGCAGCCTGGTGAACGACGAGGCGACGGCCTACCATGAAGCGATTCCAGGTCACCACATGCAGATTTCGGTGGCGCAGCAACTCTCCGGCCTGCCAAATTTTCGTACACGGACCCTCTTTTTCACAGCCTATGTGGAGGGCTGGGCGCTGTACTCCGAGGAGCTCGGCAAAGAGATCGGCTTCTATGCAAACCCGGTTTCCGATTACGGCCGACTGAACTCGGAGCTGTTTCGGGCTGTGCGTCTGGTGGTCGATACGGGTATTCACGATGAGGGATGGACGCGGCAGCAGGTCATCGACTACATGCACGCCAACGATGTAAACGACACGCTGGCGCAGTCCGAAACCGACCGGTATATCGCTTGGCCGGGGCAGGCGCTGGGGTACAAGATGGGGCAGCTGAAAATTCGCGAACTGCGCGAGCGCGCGAAGGCACAGCTCGGCGTGCGCTTCGACATTCGGGCGTTCCACGACGAAATCCTGAACGGTGGGGCTTTGCCGCTCGATTTGCTCGATGCGCGCGTGACGCGCTGGATAGCCGGGCAGATGCCCGCGAACGCGCGGCGATGAGTCCACCGCCAGGGGTTCCATCGTGTTTTTGAAGCTTTTCCAGCCAGTTCCCTCGAAGGTTGTAGGGCAAATCTTTGACTCGCGGGGGGCTGTGGGGCTAGGATTCGCGCATGTGTGGGTCGATTCGGTCGACGCAGTGGATCACGGCTGTCGTTCTTGTCTCGCTGGCGGCACCCGCCGGCGTGGCGCAACGGCATGAGCGCAAACGCGCGGAACGGGCTGAGATCGTCTCGATGGAGGCGGAGTGGCGGGAAGCGCAGCTGGCTGAAAATATCCAGGAGATGGATCATCTGCTGGCGGATGAGTTTTTAGGCATCACTGCCGGCGGGCAAGTTGTCACCAAAGCGCAGCAGCTGGAGCGGATGCGTTCCCGGCAGATCGAGATCAAGCGGCTCGATCTTTCGGACACCAAGATCAAGATCAGCGGCAAACTGGCAGTGGTGACCTCGCTGGCCAAGCTGGAGGGCACCTCCGAAGGTCAAGCCCTGACCGGCTCTTTCCGCTACACGCGGGTGTATCAGCGAGCGCCTGGGCAGGGGTGGCTGATTACGAATTTTGAGGCAACGCGGGTGCCGGGCGGGACGGGGCTGTATGGACTGGCGCCGTCAGGGCCCTCGGCTCCGGCGGCAGGTCCGCCAAAGCCGCACGCAGGCGCTCCCAGCTCCCCCCAAGCATCTCCGGTAGCACTCGAGTCTCCGCGACCACGGTCATGAAGTTGGTATCGCCGGTCCAGCGGGGCAGGGCGTGGAGGTGGAGGTGGTCGGCGACCCCGGCACCGGCGGATTCCCCCAGATTCATACCCAGATTGAGGCCATGCGGCTGGTAGACCGTACGCAGGGCCGTTTCTGCGCGGCGAGCGAGGCGCATCATCTCTTCGGCAGCGGCGAGCGGCAGGGAAGCCAGGCTGCGTTCGTGCTCGTAAGGCACAACCAGCAGATGACCGTTGTTGTAAGGAAAGCCGTTCAGGATAACGAAGCAGCTTTCCCCGCGTTCCAGTAAAAAGATGGCGCGCTCGGCATCCACGGCGGGCATGCCTTGGCTGATGGCCCAATCCGCGGCGGCGATCAGATTACAAAAGACACAGCCGTGATTGCCCGGCCAGGCGGCCAACGCCTCAGGTACCCCCTGGCGAGCATTTTTTTCTTTCGGTTCGGTGATGTAGCCATAGCGCCACGGGGTCCACAGACGATCCATAGCGTGAGTATAAGAGAGCCGGTCAGGGCAGGCGGAAACAGGAGAAACGAGGCAGAAAGCCAAGGGAAATCGTATGCGTCGGAAAAGGGGAATGCGGCGTCTAAGGAGAACGGGCAATGAAAATAGCCCCTCCCCACATTGCTGCGAAACTACATAAACCGTTGCGACGATCGCCTCAAAAGGTTTCTTGACGGGGGTATCGCTCCTTGCTACACTAAGTCTGTAGCGTTTGCGCCCGGGATTCAGTCGCAGCCGCCCTCGAATGCCTCACCCGACTCCCTTCTGACATTCACGCGTATGCTGCCATCCGACCGGGTGGCTGAACGGCTTGATGCCTACATCCGCTGTTTTCCTGAGGCCGGAGCCACACTGAATCCCGGAGCTTGACCATGGCCGACTTCGACCACCCATCCCTCATTACCGAGAGCACACCCCTGAACACCACACTCGATTCCACCATGCCCGAAACTACCGAAACCCTTTCGCACGAGCTCACCGATGTTCCCGAGGCTGCGCATGACGCGCAGATGCCGGAACATGGCACGTTGACGCCCGAAACCGCAGGTGCCCCCGCTCCTGTTGCCCGCCAGGCTGCCGGCTCGGCCGGCGCCGTATCGCAGAGCCGCGGACCTCAAAGTCGCGGGCCTGAAGGTGCCGAGCCCGAATATGACGCGGACGACTTTGCGCTCGCACTGGCGAGCTTCGACCGCGAACAGGCGGCCGAAAAAGATACCGCACAGTCTCTCACCACCGAAGAAACAGTGGTGACTGGAACTGTCGTTAAGATCACCGAGAAGCACCTCGTGGTCGACATCGGGCTAAAATCCGAAGGGCTCATCCCCCTGGAGCAGGTTGTCGATCACACAGGCGCGCCCAAATTTCAGCTGGGCGACACGATTGAGGTGGTCGTCGAGCGTGATGAGTACGAAGGCGGATACCTCGTCAGCTACGAAAAGGCGCTGCGCCACAAGGTTTGGGACCGTCTCGAGGAGGCTGCCAACACCAAGACGCCGGTTACGGGTATTGTCGTGTCCCGCGTCAAAGGCGGGATCACGGTCGATATTGGCATCAAGGCTTTCTTGCCCGGCTCGCAGGTGGAAATTCGTCCCGTGCGCAACCTGGACGCCTACATCGGCCAGAATATCGATGTCCGTGTCATCAAGCTGAACAAGAAGCGCGGCAACGTCGTTGTGTCACGCAAGGAAATCCTCGAGGAAGAGCAGAACGCCAAGAAGGACGTTACGCTCGCCAACCTTGAAGAGGGCGCCGTATTTACCGGCGTTGTCAAAAACCTGACCGATTACGGCGCGTTTGTAGATATGGGCGGTCTTGACGGCCTGCTGCACATCACGGATATGAGCTGGGGCCGGTTGACGCACCCGCGCGATCTGGTCAACGTCGGCGACGAGATCCAGGTAAAGGTGCTGAAGTTCGACAAGGATAAGCAACGGGTTTCGCTCGGCTTCAAGCAGCTGACGCCGGATCCGTGGCTCGATGCCGTCGAGCGTTACCCGATCGGCGCACAGGTGCGCGGCCGTGTGCTTTCGGTTACAGACTACGGTGCGTTTGTGGAGCTTGAGCAAGGTATTGAAGGCCTTGTGCACGTTTCCGAGATGACCTGGTCCAAGCGCATGAAACACCCATCGAAGATGGTTAAGCCAGGTGACGAAGTCGAGGTACTGATCATTCAGGTGAACCCGACCGAGCGCCGCATCTCGCTCGGCATGAAGCAGCTGCAGGACAACCCGTGGGAGGCGCTTGAGGACAAATACCCGACCGGGGCTGAGGTGGAAGGCCGTGTGCGCAACCTCACCGACTTTGGCGCATTCATCGAGATCGAAGACGGCATCGACGGCCTCGTGCATGTGTCAAACCTGAGCTGGACCAAGCGCATCAAGCATCCGTCCGAAGTGCTGAAGAAGGGCGAAAAGGTAAAGGCTGTGGTTCTGGGTGTCGAGCCTGAAAACCGTCGTCTCTCGCTGGGTATCAAGCAACTGCAACCCGATGTTTGGGATACCTTCTTCGAACAGCATCGCGCTGGCGACGTCGTGCACGGCAAGGTTCTGCGTACCGCGCAGTTCGGCGCCTTTGTCGAGATCGCTGAGGGCGTTGAGGGTCTGTGCCATGTATCCGAAGCTGCTGACGAGAATGGCCGTCCTCTGACCCTGAATGTGGGCGATGAGCACGAGTTCAAGATCGTGAAGATGAGCCCCGAGGAGAAGAAGGTCGGCCTCAGCCTGAAGGCGATTGGTGAAGAAGCTAGCCGCGCCGAGGTCGAAAGCTACAAGGAGTCGGTCGGCAACCAGGGCGGCGGCGGAAACAAGGGCAAGGGTGGGCAATCGAACTCGTCCAATGCCGGGTCCGGATCATCGTCTTCCACAACCCTTGGCGATCTGCTCAACTGGAAGCGCAATCAGTAGAGCTGGACGCATTGAACAACGGAAAAGGCCACCAGAGATGGTGGCCTTTTCCATTGTCGATTGCACCACCTTGCCTGGTCCAAACCGGATTGGTCACCATGGGAACCCAGGTCGGGATTCGCCCTGTGAAAGACGCTTCGTACGGGAGGCGGCGGTCCCTTGACGTTGTGTCTATGCCAAGCCTATCGTTAGTTTATGAAGATGAAGTGCACCTCCGCTTGCACCTGTTCCTGCACCGTCTGCCTCAAGGGCGGCTGTTGCGGTTGCTGCTAGGGACTCCACCTAGACGCAATTTAGTTGTACCGAAGAAGCCCGCATTTGCGGGCTTCTTTTATTTGCTGGTTACGGGAACAGGGATCGCAGTGCGTTCAGTGGGCCTGATCGATGAGCAAACTTGGCGTCGAGGAACAATGCTGAATAGCACCGCACCGGGCTTCGCTGTCGCAGCCGTTTAAGGGAAAGCATGAGCCACAAGAGGGTTTAGCGCTTGCACAGGGCTCTCGCCTCGCTGCGTGTCTCCCCTTGACAATCTACCTATGCTCTTCGAATATGTAGATCATCTAGGCGAGAAGCGTCTGGGCACCTGTTCAGGAGATACATGTCACCCGCTGCGAAAACCGATCTCTTACAAGGCACGCTCGACATGCTGATTCTCAAGGTGGTGGCGCTGGGCCCGGTGCATGGGTATGGCATCGCGCTGCACATTCGCAGCCTGTCGCAGGAGGTGTTGACCGTGCAGCAGGGATCGCTTTATCCCGCGCTGCACCGGCTTGAGCTGCGGGGATGGCTGAAGGCAGAGTGGGGCTCGTCGGAAAACGGCCGACAGGCGAAATTTTATCGGCTCTCAGCCAAGGGTCGTAAGCAGTTGGTGGAAGAAGAGGCGAGTTGGCACCGGCTGGCGGAGGCCATCGGCCTCGTGCTCGGTGCGGCACCGGAGAAGGCGTAGAGAGAGGGCATACATGGCTAAGCAAGAGCGAACGGAAGTGTCCTCTGCCGATGGCGATCTGGATCGGGAGATCGCCTTTCACCTGGAAGAACTCACCGCCGGTTACCGGGCTCAGGGCTTTGCGTCCCAAGAGGCACAGCGGCGAGCGGCGGTCGACTTCGGCGGGCGCGAGCAGATCAAGCAACGCCTGCGCGAAGTACACACGTCGGCCTTGCTGGACGCGTTCGTGTTTCATCTCCGCGCGGCACTGCGGTTTCTGCGGCAGTCGCCTGCGTTTTCCGTGGCGGCAGTTGCAACGCTGGCATTGGGCATCGGCGCCAACAGTGCCGTGTTTTCGGCGCTGGACGCGGTGGTGCTGCGCGCGTTGCCCTTTCCGCGAGCGGACCGGCTGATGCAAGTGTCGCAGCGCAACGATCGCTCCCACGATGCGAATCGTTTTGTGGCTTCGGTGCGTTTGGAAGACTGGAACCGCTTGAATGCTACGTTTGCGGGCCTTACGGGCTATTACAAGGACGACTTGACAGAAACCTCCGGCGCATTGCCGGAGCGCTTTACCGAAGCCATGGTGGCCCCACGTTTTTTCGACGTCATGGGTGTGTCGCCCGTGCTGGGGCGTGCATTTCGCGCGGAAGAACAGCACTTTGGCGGACCCCATGCCGTGGTCATCAGCTACCGGTTGTGGCGGGGGCGCTTTAACGGCAATCCCCATGTGCTGGGGCAGGCGCTCCATATCGGCAAAGCGGCTTTACCCATCGTCGGTGTCATGCCGGAGGGCTTTCGTTATCCGGATCGCGACGTAGACCTGTGGGAGCCGAGCCCGGTGGATGCGCCTTATGCGCAAAGCCGCGACTCCACGTGGTTCAGTGTCGTCGGGCGGTTGCAGCCGGGGGTGACGGAGGCGCAAGCACAAGCGAATCTAGCGACGGTGCAACACCAGCTTGGCATGCAGTTCCCCAAGTCGGATGCCGATCTTCGTGTAGACATGGTGCCGCTGAAGGAGACGATCGTTAGTGGGGTGCGTGACTCCTTGTGGTTGCTGTATGGCTCGGTGTCGCTGCTGCTGCTGATTGCCTGTTCCAACCTGGCTGCGCTGTTGCTGGCACGCACGGCGGATCGCGAGCATGAGATCGCGGTGCGCTTCGCGTTGGGTGCCTCGCGCCGCGCGGTGATGGGGCAGCTGCTGGCAGAGGTCTTCGCGCTCGCCGTGCTGGGCGCGCTGTTTGGGCTGCTCGTGGCGGCGGGTACGCTCGATGGACTGCGGCTGCTGGCAGCGGGCTTGCCACGCGGTGAAGAGATCGCGCTGAACTGGCGCGTGCTGCTGTACTCGCTCGGGTGCGCCGTGGCGACGACGTTCGTCTGCGGCTTGTATCCGGCGCTGCGCAGCACACGCCGGGAGCTGGCGCGCTCCATGGCCCAAACGGGCCGTACGCAAAGCGCACCGCGCGGCACGATGCAGTGGTGGCTGGTGGGCGTGCAGGTGGCGCTTGCGGTGGTGTTGCTCACGGGCGCGGGTCTGTTGCTGCGTAGCTTGCAGGCGTTGGGACGCGTGTCGCCGGGCTTTGAGACCGCCCATGTGCTCACCTTTCACATCAGCGGATCGTGGGGCGAGACCGGCGACATGAAGCGGCTGATTGCGCGCACGGATCGCACCCTGGATGTGCTGCGCGCCCTGCCCGGCGTGGAGGCCGCGTCCACCGCCGGAGCGCTGCCCGGCATGCCCGGAAAGTTCGAGAGCGCCTTCCGGATCGACGGTCACAACGACGCCGCGCAGCCCGTTCTAGCAGATGCACGCAGCGTTTCGGCGGGCTATTTTGCCACGTTGCACATTCCGCTGCTGGCCGGGGAAGCCTGCCGCGAAGGCTCCACAACGAGCGACTTTCTTGTGAACCGCAGTTTTGTCGATCGGTATTTCGGCCACGCTCCGGCGCTTGGCCACATGCTGGCCGTGGGTGCGCAGGACGGCTACACGCCGCCGGGGCAGATCCGCGGCATCGTTGCCGATGCGCGTGAGGACGGGCTGAACACACCACCCGCGCCTACCGTGTACTACTGCTTCAGCACGCCCACTGCTGCGCCGGATTACCTTGTGCGCACGCGCGGCGATGCGCGTGCTATGGCGGAGCCGATCCGGCAACAGATCCATGCGCTGGAGCCGGCGCGTTCTGTCTACGCGATGGAGTTGCTGCAGCAGCACCTCCATGACAGCGGCGCGGAAAACCGGCTGCGTACGGTGCTGTTGATTGCCTTCGGGAGTACGGCCATTGCGCTGGCCTGCATCGGGCTATATGGTTCCTTGAACTACCTGGGCCGTGTGCGGGAGCGGGAGATTGGCTTGCGCTTGACCCTGGGTGCCTCGCGGGGTGCGATGGCGCGACGGTTTCTCTTTCAGGGGTTGCGCGTGACGGCCCTGGGCTGTGCGGCGGGGGCTCTGGGCAGCCTGTTTGCGGGCCGTCTGCTGGCAACCATGCTGTTTGGGATTTCAGCGCTGGATGCACCAACCTACGTGGGCGTGCTGCTGCTGGTGCTCGCCATGGCGGCCCTGGCGTGCGCGCTGCCGGCGCGCCGGGCGGCCCGGGTAGAGCCGGCGACGGTGCTGCGGGGTAGCTGACGGCGTGCACTGTCCATTTCTGAACAGCACCTGTCCGGAACCGGGCAAACCTCACGTCGGAAGCATTACGAAAGTGACCCCACCTGAGCGCCCAATCTCTTGCGGCTTTATCGCCGTAGGTGGGTTCTGACGGAACCTGAGCTTCAATCACACCCATCGCACGATGAAGCTGTGCGATGAAGGGCGCAGCTGGGTTCAGTGGAATCGTGCCCGGGCTTTGCAATGTGTACCAAACGCGTTTGGCACACCACGTGCTCTAGGTCATGGCAATGGATATTTCCCGGCCCGATCTGAAGCGCAAACGGACACGACGCACCGTGCTGCTGGCCCTGTTGCTGGTGGTGGGGTTGGGGGTGGCGAGCGCCTTTGTGCTGCGGCTGAAGCCCGCGTTGCCCACCGTCGACGCGGCGGTGTGGACCGACACCGTGAAGCGCGGCCCACTGGTGCGGCAGGTGCGTGGGCCGGGCACGCTGGTGCCGCGCGAAGACCGCGTTCGACTTATCCCCGCAGAAACGGACGCAACCGTGCTGCGCATCCGCGTGCTGCCCGGCGCGCATGTCGAGCCGGACACGATCGTGATGGATCTGGTCGATCCCGCGCTCGAACAGCAGCTGCTCGACGCGCAACTGCAGCTCAAGGCCGCGCAGGCGGACTACACCAACACGCGCGCTCGCCTGCAAAGCGAGTTGATGACGCAGCGCGCGGGCGCGGCCACGGTTGGTGCAGACCATAAACAGGCACAGCTGCAGGCGCAGACCGATGGCAAGCTGTATGAGCTGGGCGTGATCAGCGGCTTGACCTACTCGGCCTCCAAGGGCAAGGCCGATGAGCTGCAGGAGCGCAACGACCTGGAGCAGCAGCGGCTCGTGGTGAACGGCAAGACGATCGACACGCAACTGGCGGTGCAAACGGCCAAGGTGCAGCAGGCGCAGGCCATGCTGGGATTGAAGGGCAAGCAGCAAGGGGCGTTGAGTGTGCGTGCGGGCATCGCGGGCGTGCTGGTGGATGTGCCGCTGCAGGTGGGCGAGCATGTGGCCGCGGGCACAACGCTGGCCAAGGTGGTGCAGCCGGATGCACTGAAGGCCTCGTTGAAGATTGCTGAAACGCAGGCGCGCGACATCCAGATCGGGCAGCCGTCGGAGATCGATACGCACAATGGCGTGATCCCCGGCCATGTGACGCGCATTGATCCCGCCGTGCAGAATGGCACGGTGACGGTCGATGTGGCGCTCGATGCGGCGCTACCCCCGGGGGCACGGCCTGACCTGTCGGTGGACGGCACCATCGATCTCGACCGCATGGGCAACGTGCTGTATGTGGGCCGGCCCGCGTTCGGCAATGAGAACTCGACCATCAGCCTGTTTCGCGTTTCGCCCGATGGCAAAACTGCTACCCGTGTGCCGGTAAAGGTGGGCCGAGCGTCGGTGAATAACATCCAGGTGCTCGCAGGGCTGGAGCCGGGCGATGTGGTGGTGCTTTCGGATATGTCGCGCTGGGATGCGGCGGACCGGGTGCGCTTGCAGTGAAACAGGGAGTAGGGCTCAGGGATCAGGGATTAGAAAGACGACATCAATAGCAGCTGATGCAACACGCAGCGAGACGCAGAATGAAAGGATTGTCGATGACCACACCCGCAGCCGCGGCCGATCGCTCTTCCAGCCTGATTACCATCGAAGGGCTCACCAAAATCTTCTTCACCGATGAGATCGAAACGCATGCGCTTTCAGGCGTTCATCTGGAGATTGGGCGCGGCGAGTATGTGGCAATGTCGGGGCCGTCGGGCTGCGGCAAGTCGACGCTGTTGTCCATCCTGGGCTTGCTCGACACGCCCACCGATGGACGCTACACGTTAAACGATCGTGAGGTGGCGAACCTGAACTTTGCGGATCGTTCGCGCATTCGCAACCGGGAGATCGGCTTCATCTTTCAGAGCTTTAATCTCATCGGCGATCTAACTGTATTTGAAAATGTCGAACTGCCGTTGACCTATCGTGCCGGCATGCCTTCCGCCGAGCGCAAGCAGCGCGTGGAAGGCGCGCTGGAACGCGTGCATATGGCGCATCGGCTGCGGCACTATCCCGCGCAGCTTTCAGGCGGTCAGCAGCAGCGGGTTGCGGTGGCGCGCGCGCTGGCCGGTGCGCCTTCCATCCTGCTCGCCGACGAGCCCACCGGCAACCTCGACTCGAAGAACGGTGAAGCCGTGATGCGGCTGCTCGCCGATCTGCACAACGAAGGCGCCACCATCTGCATGGTCACGCACGACCCCCGTTTTGCCGCCTATGCGCAACGGCAGATCCATCTCTTCGACGGCAAGGTGGTGGCCGAGGGGGAGCTCGACTTCCTCGTAGCCCAAGCTGAAGCCGCGTACCGCAGCGGCGGCGAGGTGGCGCTGTGAGGAGCGCTGTTCGCGCTTTGCGCCATTCGCCCGGCTTCGCGATCACGGTGATCTTGACGCTGGCCATCGGCATTGGACTGAACGATGCCATTTTTACCGTGGTGGATTGTGTGCTGCTGCGTCCGCTTGGATATCGCGACGCGGATCGCATTGTCGCGCTGCACACATACACGCAGGGCCGAAGCTCCGCGACAGACGGTATGGGCGGGGACGACTACAACGATCTTGCGCGCGAAGTTCATGGTATTGCGGCGACGGCGTTTTACACCAGCGATCTCGCCGGCGTGCGTTCCGGTAACGATGCTGCATACGTGCAGGTCGCTGCAGTAAGTCCACGGTTCGGCGAAGTCATAGGCGTTGAACCCGTTGCAGGCCGACTGTTTCGCGGCGATGCAACCGAGGGCACCGAAGCCCTGGTGAGCATGCAGTTCGCACAGGCGCACTTTGGCACGGTTGCGTCGGCACTTGGGCATGTTGTGCAATCTGGTTCATTCACACGCGTCATCGTGGGTGTGCTGCCTGCCGGGTTCAGTTTTCCGGAAGGTGCCGCGATCTGGCTGGAAACCGGCCCTCGCCCTGACGTAGCGAGTCGCACGGCCTACAACCAGCGCGCGATCGGCAAACGGCGCGAGGGTACATCCCCCGAACAACTTACGGCCGAACTGCAAACCTTTTCACACAATCTTGCGACAGGCTTTCCCGAAGATCGGGGGAAGCAGATCGAAGCGGTGTCTTTGCAGGACGAGGTCGTGGGACCGGTGCGTTCGACCCTGCGCTTGCTGATGGGCGCGGTCGCGGTCATCCTGCTGATCGTTTGCACCAACATCACGCACCTGCAGATCGTGCGCAGTACGCGGGAGATGCGATCGGTGACCGTCCGCATAGCCTTGGGCGCCAAACGGTCGCGCCTGGCCGCGGAGGCGCTTGCGGAAAGCACCTTGCTGGCCGCGGCAGGCGCGGGAATGGCAGCCCTCCTGGCCATCCCTGCGCTCAAAGGCCTGCTGCGTCTGGTCCCGGCCGCGATGCCGCGGCTTACAGAAGTTCACCTTAACCGGGATGCCTTCCTCTTGTCCGTTGCGCTCAGCGCGAGCTTGATGGCGATCACGTCCGTCCTGCCGATTCTGCGCACATGGAACGCCGATCCCGCTGCCGCCTTGCGCAATGACAATACGCGCGGCATGGAAGGCCGTGGAGCGCATTGGCTGCGCAATGTGCTGCTGGTGACTGAGGTCGCGTTCACGCTGATTCTTTCCGTAGCAGCGGTGTTGCTCACACGGCAACTGCTGGCTGAAGCGCAGGTGGATCTCGGTTTCAGAGCAAACCGGCTGCTAACGCTTGATCTACACTTCACAGGCGCGCCCCCCACGGACGATCTCCCTGAAGATGCATCGAAGCGGGCGAATGCTTTGGCGTTTGATCCCGGCACGGCAGCGGCCCGCGCCTTCCAGGCAAGACTCGAGGCGGTGTTGGGGAGCGTAGCCGGCGTGCCCGGCGTGAACTCCGCGAGTGCCATCGAAGGCGCGCCCATGGGCTTCGGTGCCGTGGATGTGCGGTATGCAATCCGCGGACGGCAGGTCTTCGGTGCGGATAATCGTTTGCTGCCCGATGCCGACATTCACGCGGTTTCAGCGGATTTGTTTGCCACGCTGGGAGTTCCCCTGCTGCGTGGGCGCGCCCTTACCAAAGCGGATAAAGTCCTTGCTCCTTCCGTCGTTCTGATCAACGCCGCTTTGGCTCGGCAGGAGTTTTCAGGACAGGATCCGATAGGCAAGCAGGTGATGGCTGGCTATGATGCCGATTCGAGTTGGTGGACGATTGTTGGCGTCGTTGGCGATATCCGCGCCGAGACCCCCGGTACGCCGGTTGCGCCGACTTTGTATGTGCCGTTGGCGCAGCATGCAGAAAAGGCGGCTGAACTGCAGCTTGTGGTGCAAGCGGCGGCTGACCCTTCGGGTATGGCGGAAACACTGCGACGGGTGCTGCATCAGCAATACCCCGATATGGCCGTGCGTTTCTCCACCATGACGGAAAACATAGCGGAAACACAAAAGCTAGAACATCTGCGCAGCGTCCTGTTTGGGAGCTTTGCCGCCGTGGCGTTGTTTCTTGCAGCGATTGGCATTTATGGGGTGACGACCTATTCGGTGGCGCAGCGCCGGTTTGAGTTTGGCCTGCGCCTGGCCGTCGGCGCGAGCCGTGCACAACTGCTTTCGCTCGTCTTGCGGGAGGCGCTCCGGCTGGCGTTGTTGGGCACGGCTGCCGGTGTTGTGTTGTCGCTCGCGCTGGTCCGTTTGTTCAGCGGTGTCGTGGGCCAACTGCCTGCTTTTGATGGCGCAGCGTACGCCGTAGCGATTGCGGGTGTTCTTACTCTCGCTGCGCTAGCTGCCTTTCTTCCGGCGCGGCGCGCAGCCGGGGCAGAGCCCATGCAGGTGCTTCGGTATGAGTAACCGGTCGTGGCGTACGAAAGGAGAAGGGCAATGAATCTTCTATGGCAGGACCTCCGCTTTGCATTCCGCCAGATGCGGCGCACACCCAGCTTCTTTGTGCTCGCCATTTGTACGCTGGCCTTGGGTATCGGGGCAGCAACCGCGGTGTTTTCCGTGCTGGATGCGACGTTTCTGAAGCCGCTCCCTTACGCGCATCAGGCGCGCCTGGTCAGCCTGCAAATGAAATCGCATTCGGGATATCAGCAGCCCGCGTCGTATCCCGCGTACCTCGACATGCGGCGCGACCTGCATTCGCTGGCCGCGCTGACCGCGGTGGACTACACGAGCGCCAATCTGCAAACCGCAACGGGCGCTTCGCCGGTGCATGTGGTGCAGGGCAGCGATGATTTCTTCGAGGTCTTCGGCACCAAACCACTGCTGGGCCGCGGCTATCTGCCCGGCGAAGAGCAGCCCGGGCGCAACAACGTCGCGGTGCTGAGCTATGGTGTTTGGCAGCGTGACTTTGGTGGACGTGCGGATGTGATCGGCTCGCCGGCACGGTTGAACGGTGAAGCCTACACCGTGGTCGGCGTGATGCCGCGCAGTTTTCGCTTTCCGATGACGGAAACGACCACTGTGTACACGCCGCTGCATCCGGAAGGGCGGATGCTCAATGCAAGAGGATTTCACGAGTTTGCGCTCGATGCGGTGCTGAAGCCTGGCACCACGCTTGCGCAGGCACAGGCGGATGTCACGCGCGAAATGGCTGCACTGGCGCGCGCGTATCCGGACTCGGATGCGGGCCGCGTCGTGATCTTGACGCCATTGGCCGAGGCGATGAATGGACGTGTGGCGCAACCCCTCGCGTTGATGAGCGGAGCGGTCGGCGCGCTGCTGTTGATTGCCTGCGTCAACGTAGCGGGCCTGCTGTTTGCGCGCGGGGTGCACCGTGAACACGAGATGGCGTTGCGAGCCGCAGTCGGCGCGAGCCGAAGCCGGCTCATACGGCAAACGATCACGGAAACATTGACGATTGCTGTGCTCAGTGCCCTGCTTGGGGCGGTGTTTGCAGCGATCCTCCTTGCTGCCATGCGCTCCTTCATGCTTACCTCGCTGACACGGGGAGCAGACGTCCGCGTCAACTTCCCAGCACTGCTGGCGGCCCTTGGGCTCGCGGTCTTGACGACGCTGTTAGCAGGGCTTCTACCGGCCTTGCGGCTTTCGCGCGTGGGCCCCAACGCTGCCTTGCGCAGCGGCACGGCATCGGCCGGCACAAGCCGTGGACAACAGCGACTGCGTTCGGGATTTTTGGTCACACAGATTGCGTTGTCGCTCGTGCTGCTCTCCATCGCCGCATTGCTGCTGCAGCATCTGCGCCACCAGATGTCGATGGATCTTGGCTACGCGCCCGACCGCATCATGGCGGTCCGTATCACCCTAGGGGCGGGTGATTACAAAACACGTGATCCGTTGGCTGATTTTTACAGTCCACTGTTGGAGCGCGTAAACCACCTGCATGGTGTGCGCGGGGCTGGTCTGGTGAACCTTCTGCCGATCGCGATGTATGGCTCCAACAGCGAGATCAAGATGGTGGGCGAACCGCCGCCGCCGCCCAATGAGGTGCACCTGGCCGAGTATCGTCTCGTGTCCTCCGGCTACTTCGAGGCCATGGGTAGCCGTCAGCTCGCGGGTCGCGCGCTATCTGCTGCAATCGATCGGCCCGACACGGCAAATATCGTGGTGAACCATGCCTTTGCACGGGAGTTTGTAGCGAAAAAACCGAATGCTGTAGGGTCGCAGATCGATGACGGTATGCCTGTGCATCCAGCCATCGTTGGCGAATACAGCGACATGCGTCAGGCAATCGATCAACCACAATTGGCGGAGATGGACATCCTGATCGATTCCGAGCCGATCAAGGATCGGCGCATGGACCTGCTGCACCTTTTTCTTGTCCTGCGCACAGCGGACGGCACAGCCCCGATGAGCCTGGTTGCCCCCGTGCGGCAGATCGTACACGCGCTCGATGCGGGTGCTGCCCTCGATGATGCGATGACCCTGCGCGACCAGCTCGATGAGGCTTTGGTGTTTCAACGATTGATCAACGAGCTTTTCACCGGCTTTGCCGTGTGCGCGGTGCTGCTCACGCTGGTCGGCATCTACGGCACGGTGCGGCATGAGGCCGAACTGCGCACGCGCGACATCGGCGTGCGCATGGCTTTGGGTGCAAGCCGCGGCAGCATCATGGCGGCCATCCTGCGCCGGGCGGCGGTGTTGGCAATGACAGGTCTCGCTGCCGGTCTGCTGCTGACGGCCGGCGCGCAGCGAACATTGGCAACGCTGTTGGAACTTCAACCGGAACACAAGGGGCTTCTGCTGCTAACCACCTGTCTTGGGCTCTTCGTCGTGTGCGAACTTGCCGCCTTTGCACCCGCCCGCCGCGCCGCTGCGACAGATCCCATGCGAGCGCTGCGTGCGGAGTAAGCCACAAGGGACTGGGCTAACGAGCGCTTACAGGATTACTGAAAATTCCAGCAGCATCAATTGACCCAATCCATCACTCAACCACAAACGTGAGGAACCCAATGATGACCTTCCTAACCGGCACCTTACCGGACCTCCGCTTGGCTATACGCTCGCTGCGTCGCAGCCCTGGGTTTGCATTGGGAGTTATCGTTGTGCTGGCGCTCGGCATCGGCGCCAGCGCAGCCATGTTCACGGTGTTGCGCGCCACGGTGTTGCGGCCCTTACTTTATCGGCAACCGGGGCGGTTGGTGTGCTTAGAAACTATGGCGGTTACTGGAGAAGCGGGACCTTCGCGCATCGAAGATGTGCTCGTTTGGCGTGCCCGAACGCATACCGTGCGTGCCATGGCTTACTTCAACACCGATCTGCAAACATTGAACTCAGGCTATGCGGAACAGGAAGTCGGCAGCGTGAATGCAAGCGCTGAACTGTTTTCCACGCTCGGGACCCCACCCGCGCTCGGCCGTGTTTTCACAGCGGGGGAGCAGCAACCTGGCAAGGAGCATGTAGTGGTGCTCAGCGATGCGGTATGGCGTGAGCAGTTTTACGGCGAACCTTCCGTACTGGGTCGCACGGTGCGCCTGAATGATGAGCTGTTTACCGTGATCGGTGTGATGCCCCGGGGCTTCGAATTTCCTGTGCGGCAAGGGCACGAAGCCCAGGTATGGGAGCCTGTTCCCTTGAAAGCCGATAATCTCACGCGCGACTTTCGGCAGGTTGGCGCCATGTATGAAGTCATAGCACGGCGTGCCCCAGGCAACTCCATCGCGGATGTCGCGCACGAACTCACCGAAGTGCAGCAAAGCCTTCTGCCACTGTATGACAAGAGCATTGTGCCCGAGGAGCTACCGGCACGCGTCGAAGCCACCGATCTCCGCCACACCTTCGAAGCGAAGCAGCGCAAAGCGTTGGTGGCTCTCAGTGGCGCCGTGGCGCTGTTGTGGTTGATAGCTTGCGCGGATGTAGCGAGCCTGTATCTTGCGCGCGCTGCGTCTCGTCGTCGCGAATTCGCCGTGCGCTCCTCGCTCGGCGCAACGCGCCTGCATCTTGGCCGCCAAATGCTGGTGGAGTCGCTTCTGCTCAGCTGCACGGGCGGTGTAGTGGGACTGCTGTTGTCTCAATGCATGCTCGCGTTCTTTCGCCACCAATTGCTGCAAACCTTTGGTGATGGATTGCAGTTGCACGTCGATGGTCTCGTGTTAACTCTGCTTTTCGCTCTCAGCATACTGAGTGCGGTACTTCTTTCCGTTTTTGCGACATGGTCTACTTTGCGCGGCCCGATCGAAGCGGCGCTGCGGACGGATGGCGCGCAAGCAGGAACAGGCGTTCGTCAACAGCGGCTGCAAAGGTTTTTGGTGGTGGGTGAGCTTGCGGTGACGCTGTGCCTTCTGGTTGGCTGCGGTCTTCTAGCGCGCACGGTGCTGGCGTTGCAGCAGGTTCCTCTTGGCTTTCGTACAGATCACGTTTTTTCCATCACGCCGCACCTGCCTTTTTACAAATACAGCAAGCTCGATCCAAATACGCTTGTATTGAAGCCCCTTGCGGCACGACTCGCAACGCTGCCCGGCGTCGAAAGCCTGGCCGTAACGAGTGTCGCTCCGCTGGCCGGGCGTTTTGATGTGAACTATACGCTGATGCCGGACGAGAAGCAGATGAAGGGAGCGCAAGGACATGCATTGCACGCGAAGCTGCGTGCTGCGGGCCCTGAGTTGCAGAAGGTCCTTGGCTTTCGCATGCTGCAGGGTCGCTTTTTCAACGCTGCGGATTCGGCGTCCGCGCAACCGGTGGCGGTTGTGAACAAAGCCTTCGCGAAGGAATGGTCGTCGACAGGCAGCGACCTCTCCCATTTCACGTTAGGGCATGGGGATCGCACCTTTCATATGGTCGGCGTTGTGGACGATTTCCATCAGCAAGGCATCGCCGAGGCTGCCGCACCGGAGATCGATCTGAATGCGGCGCAGTTGCGGCCGAGCGACGGTTTCTATCAGCCGACGCTCGAAGCTCATGCGGAAATCCTGTTGCGTTCGTCACGTAACGCACAAAGTCTGCTCCCTGAACTTCGACATACCTTGGGCGACATCAATCCCGATCTCGCCGGCGCAGAGATACAAACGATGGACCAGATCGTGGAGGATGCCATGGGCGGCCAGCTGCTCGCAGCGCATCTCTTGGAACTCCTGGGCGGCTTGGCGCTTCTGGTGGCGCTTACGGGCCTGTATAGCCTGCTGGCCTACACCGTGACGCTGCGTACGCGGGAGCTTGGCGTGCGCTTGGCGTTGGGGGCGCAGCGTGGGGACGTTCTGCGCCTGGTCTTACGTGGGGCTGGGGGTTTGCTGGCGCTGGGTGTGGGACTGGGGCTCCTGTTGAGTCTTGCGGGTGCGCATCTGCTCAGCCGCTTTCTGTATGGCGTCACGGTCTACGATCTCCGCACCTTTGCCGTGGCAGCGATGGCGTTGCTGCTGGTGGGGCTCGCGGCTGCGCTCATCCCGGCACAACGGGCTGCAGCGACCGAACCCACCGAGGCTCTGCGTGCTGAGTAGCAACATTCGGTCCACCCCGTCAGGTCGAATCAGTTCCCGCGAACAAGGAGTTCTCTCATGGCCAGCATTGTTCAGAACCTGTGGCAAGATTTTCGCTTTGGCTTGCGCCAGCTGCGCCGCGCGCCGGGTTTCACCCTCACGGCCGTGCTCACGCTTGCCTTGGGTATCGGCGTCAATACAGCGATCTTTTCGCTGCTCGATCAAGCGTTGCTGCGCTCATTGCCGGTGCGTGATCCCGGACAGCTGGTCGTGCTGAGCAATACCGGTGGCCGATTTTGGGAGGGCGATACGAGCATGTATGGCGGAGATGTCGGCAGCTACTTCTCTGCGCCCATGTATCGCGATTTGCGCGATCATTCCCGTGTCTTCGACGGCCTCGCAGCCACAGCGCATGACGACGTGAGTGTCGTGCACGGCACGCAGGCGGAGATGTCTCCAGCGGAGGTCGTGAGTGGTAATTACTTCAGCACGCTGGGCGTGCAGCCCGCAGCGGGACGCCTTTTCACGGCAAGCGACGACTCTGTCCCGGGTGCGAATCCGGTGGTAGTTCTGAGTGCAGCCTATTGGCGATCCCACTTCGGTGGCTCGCCTTCGGCGGTGGGTCAAACGATTGGGATCAATCATCATCCGTTCTCGATCATCGGCGTTGCTGCGCCGGGTTTTCAGAGCGCCGCTTGGGGTCAAATCCCCGATGTCTTCGTGCCTATGTCTATGCTGGAACAGGCGATGCCCGGTGCAGGAGGCCGCCTTACGAATCATCAATCCCGATGGATGAACATCGTGGGCCGGCTGAAGCCCAATGTGAGCGCGACCGAAGCGCAGGTCTCCCTGGCACCCCTTTGGTATGCGTTACGGGCAGAGGAGTTAAAGAAGATTGGCTCGCGTTCTCCACGTTTCATCGCAGGGTTTCTCACCAATGCACATCTCCAGGTGCTTCCCGGTGCGCGGGGTTTATCGTACAACCGCGAGAATCTGCGGGCTCCGCTGATGGCCGTGATGGGCATGGCCGTGTTGGTACTACTCATTGCCGGTATCAACGTCGCAAGCTTACTGCTGGTGCGATCTGCCGTGCGTGTGCGAGAGTTCTCGTTGCGCTTCGCGCTAGGGGCAGCTTCCGGGCGCATCCTGCGGCAACTGCTCATCGAAGGTCTCCTGCTGGGCATGATGGGCGGTCTCGCCGGGCTTCTTTTGGCGCCACTCGCTATGCACACCCTGGTGAAGCAGCTTGCCAACGGAGATAGTGTGAGCGCTTTCCATACCAACCTGGACGCGCGGGTTTTGTTGTTCAGCTTCGCCATTACGCTGCTGGGCAGTGTGTTTTTCAGCCTTTCGCCGGCGTGGCGTTTGCGTTCGTTCCACCTCGCCTCCGCGATGAAGCAAGCAAGTGGTACGGCCAGCGGATCGGCCCTGGGCTTTCGGCATTGGGTTGTGGGTCTGCAGGTAGGGCTGGGCGTGTTGCTGCTCGCGGGCGCAGGATTGTTTGTGCACACGATGCAAAATCTGCGGCAGGTGCGGCTTGGTTTTAACGCGGCAAACCTGATCAGTTTCAATGTCTCTCCTGAACTGGCGGGCTATACGCCTGCGCAGATCTTCCTCTTGAACGAGCACCTGCTGGAAGCGCTTGCTGCAATCCCGGGTACCACGTCAGTGGGCGCTACGACTTCAGCAGAACTGAGCGACAGCAATAGCTTCAGCAATGTGACGGTCGAGGGCTATCGAGCCGCGCCGGATGAAAACATGGACGTTGAGATAGCGTTCATTACGCCCAACTATCTTTCCACGCTGCAGGCGCCCCTGCTTGCGGGCCGCACTTTTACTGCCGACGATGATGAAACACATCCTTCTGTTGCAATCGTCAACGAAGCGCTTCTCAAGCGCTTCAATCTGGGCACTCCCACTACAGCGCTGGGACATCGGATCGCGCGCGGCGGGGGAAATAAGTTGACCTATGCCACCATCGTCGGTGTAGTTGGCGATACCCACCACCTGAACATAAGGGACGATGCCGAACCAACGATGCTCACTCCGCTAAAGCAGAAGAGATGGGGAGGTGACCTTACGTTCTATGCAAGAAGTTCGGTTCCGCCTTCGCAGCTCTTTGCCGCCGTGCGCCGCGTCGTGGCGGAGATCGCACCGGGGCTAGCCCTTGATGCAACCCGCACCGTGGAGCAGCAGGCGGACATTTCCTTAGGCAATGAGCGCCTGATCGCCTCGCTCGCTGTGGCCTTCGGTGTGCTGGCGGCGTTGTTGGCTGGCGTTGGTTTGTATGGTGTGCTGGCCTTTGTGACGGCGCAGCGCACGCGCGAGATCGGCGTGCGCATGGCTCTTGGTGCTTCGCGCTGGAGTGTGTCGCAGTTGGTCATCACGGATGTGCTCAAGATGGCGATCGGCGGCACAGTCGTTGGTCTTGCAAGCGCGATTCCTTTGGCCCATTTGCTGCGCAGCCAGCTGTACGGCGTGTCGCCGGCAGACCCTTTGTCTCTTCTTGCAGCCGTGGTGTTGCTTACGGTTGTGGCCCTTCTTGCAGCAGCGCTGCCCGCGCGGCGCGCCGCTTCGGTAAATCCTACCGAAGCACTCAGAACGGAATAATTCAATATGCCTGAAAACTTGATTGACCTGAATGGCCTCGAACGCAGTTACAAGAACGGTCACACCGAAACCTTCGTGCTGCGGCGCGTTTCGCTGGCGATTGCTCCTGGCGAGTTTGTCACCGTGATGGGGCCGTCCGGTGCCGGCAAGAGCTCGCTGCTGAATGTGCTTGCAATGCTGGACGACGCGTGGCGCGGTACCTTTACGTTTGACGGTGCGGCGGTACACACGATGACGCGCAAGCAGCGCGCGGAGCTTGCCCGCAAGCGCATCGGCATGGTGTTTCAAAGCTACCATCTGCTCGATGACCTTACCGTCGCGGAGAACATTGAGCTGCCGTTGACGTATAAGGACGTGAGCCGCGCCGAGCGGCAGGCCCTGGTGGCCGATACGCTCGATCGCTTCGGCATCGTGGGCAAGAAAGACCTGTATCCTTCGCAGCTTTCCGGCGGGCAGCAGCAGCTGGTGGGCGTGGCGCGTGCGGTCATTCACAAGCCGGCGCTGCTGTTGGCCGATGAGCCCACGGGCAACCTGCACTCGGCGCAAGCCGCTGAGGTGATGGAGCTGTTTCGCCGCTTGAACCATGAGGGGACCACGGTGGTGCAGGTGACGCATTCCGAATCAAATGCCGCCTTTGGCACACGGGTGATTGAGCTGCGCGATGGTTGGTTGACCTGCGATACGGCGGGCATCGCACCAGTGTCTAACGCGATGGAAGGTCTTGCACGATGATGTCGGTACGATGGTTTTCTTCAATCTTTATCGCAGCTCTGGTCCCGTGGAGCGCTTCTCAAACGATGCGGGCGCAGACAAGCCAGACCGGGACGCGCGCGGCGCAGGTGGCGTCGGAGGCCGCACCTGCACTGCGATTCGATCTGCCGCACTCGTACAATCCGCTGCGTATGTACCGAGCAGATCATGTGCCTGAACCGAATCTTGCCAACTCCGCCCGTGTGGATGCGCTCGTGCAGAATGGTGTGCTTGTGCTTTCGTTGAACGACGCCGTTGAACTTGCGCTTGAAAACAATCTCGACCTCGCCATTGCACGCTACAACCTGCCCATCGCCGAGGCCGATGTGCTGCGCACCAAAGCCGGCGGTACCTTTCGCGGGGTCAATGCGGGCGTGGTGCAGAACACGCCCGGCGGCGGTGTGGGCGGCTTTGGCGCGGGGGCCTCGGGTGCCGGGGCGGGGGGCACCACGGGCGGCGCGGGTGGTGCGGGCGGCGGCGCTTCCGGGCTCGTGCAATCAACGCTGGGCACCGGCACAGCGGTCGCTTCGTACGATCCGCTGATCACGGCGGATGGCAGCGTGGAGCACTATGCCGCGCCGCTTTCAAGTCTTGCGATATACAACGTCCCGGTGCTGCACCAGAACACGATTCTAGGGGACTTCGGGTACACGCAATCGTTTGCGACAGGCACCACGTTCTCCTTCACGCTCGACAACAATCGTGCCACGGAAAACAGCCCCTTCGTGTTCTTGAACCCGCAGATCAACACGTATTACCGAGCGGGGTTTCAGCAGCAGTTGCTCGCCGGTTTTGGGCTCGGACCGAACCTGCGTTTTTTGCGCATCGCACGCAATAATCGACGCATCACGGACAGCGCCTTTGAACTGCAGGTGATTGTGACGGTGACGCAGATCGAGAATCTGTACTGGGACCTCGTCAGCGCCTTTGAGGATGAAGGGGTGAAGAGCAGTTCGCTCGACTTCGCGAGCGCTACCCTGGCGATGGATCGCAAGCAGTTGGCTCTACAGGCCATTCCCGCAATCCAGGTGATGCGCGATGAGGTGGAGGTCGCCAATCGCGAGCAGGACCTTTCGATTGCACGCTCCCAATTGCAGTTTCAACAGCTGCTCATGAAGAATGCGGTGACGAAAAACCTGGATGATCCGCTGCTGGAAGCGATGCCCGTGCGGCCAACGGACCTGAGCACCGTGGCCGCTGACGCGGGCACGCTGGCGGCGGCCCCGACCGATGACATCGTGAGCGAAGCGTTGCGGCGCAGGCTGGAGTTGCAGGAGTCGGAGATCGATTTGGAGAGCCGCAGCTTAAGCCGCAAAGCCGCGGAAAATGCGCTGTTGCCGACGCTGACGTTGAATGCATTTTATGGGGGCAGCGGGTTGGCAGGACCGGTGAATCCGAACTCCACGACGGTAACCTCGACGGCGCCACCGGGATTTGGGGGCGCGCTCGATAATGCCTTCAACAACTCCGCACCGGATTATTACGTGGGCATGTCGTTGCTGCTGCCCTTGCGCAATCGTGTGGCGAAGAGCGATCAGTACCGTGCGGAGCTGGAGTCACGGCAAGCGGAGTTGCGCCTGGCCCAGCTGCGCAAGCAGATTCGCATTGAAGTGCGCAACGCGCAGTATGCGCTGGGGGAAAGCCTGGCGCGTGTGCAGGCGGCGGCCAAAGCGCGCGACCTTGCGGCGAAGACCTTCGACATCATGCAGAAGGAACAGGCGCTGGGAGCGGGTTCGAACGTGCAAACGCTGGGGGCTCGGCATGATCTGGCAACGGCGGATTCGGCGCTGGTCGATGCGCGCACCGGGTACCAGAAGGCACGTGTGGAGTTGGAACGGGCGGTGGGCCGGACCTTGGAAACGAATGGCATTGCGATCGAATCAGCAAAGCGTGGCGCTCCGGCGGCGGTGGCCCAAGCGGGAAAGCCGCAGTGATGAGTCGCCATTTCTGGGTATGCCAACGGGTTTGCGATGATCGGGGATGAGGTTGGAGGTGTGAGGTCGTGAGTGATGCGAAGGCGCCTCCATGCGCGATTGCGTAAAATCGGCTAGCGCTCCTCGTTGTCCATGAATGCAGAGTAAACGGACCATGCCCACTGCCGCAGAAGCTCAACTCGCGAATACGAAGGCTGCACGGAAGGAGACGCCGGCGCCTTCGCTGCTGATCGCCGATGATCAGCAGCATATCCTCGAAACGCTGGAATTTCTGTTGAAACCGGAAGGCTACCAGCTGCAGAAGGCGCGCACGCCCGCGGCCGTGCTGGAGTGTTTAGCGGCCAAGCGCTTTGATGGGCTGCTGATCGATCTGAACTATACGCGCGATACGACCTCCGGCCGTGAAGGGCTTGATCTGCTCGCGGCCATCCGGGAACGTGGATTGGATTTGCCGGTGATCGTGATGACGGCGTGGGCGAACGTGGAGCTCGCGGTGGAGGCGATGCAGCGCGGCGCGAATGACTTCATCCAGAAGCCTTGGGATAACCTGCGCCTGCTTACCATTGTGCGCACGCAGTTGGATCTGCATCGTGCGCAGCATCGGGCGCAGTGGCTGGAAGCGGAGAACCGCACCTTGCGGCCGGAAGGCGCGCCGGATTTCATCGCAGCGGCGCCGGCGATGCAGCCTGTGCTGGAGCTGCTGCAGCGCATCGGGCCGTCGGACGCGAATGTGCTCATCACGGGTGAACATGGCACGGGCAAGGAGATCATTGCGCAAACGCTGCACCGGTTGTCGCATCGCGCCGCGCATCCGCTGGTGGCGGTGAACACAGGGGCGCTTTCGGAGGGCACATTCGAGAGTGAAATCTTCGGGCATGTGAAGGGTGCGTTCACCGATGCGCGTGCGGACCGCCTGGGGCGTTTCGAGCTGGCCTCGCGTGGAACATTGTTTCTCGATGAGATTGCGAATGTGCCCATGCGGCAACAGGCGAAACTGCTGCGTGTGCTTGAAACTGGCGAGCTGGAACGGGTTGGATCGTCGACCACGCGCAAGGTGGATGTGCGTATGCTTTCGGCCACCAATGCCCATCTGCATGCGGAGGTGGCTGAGGGGCATTTCCGCGCCGATCTGTTGTTCCGCTTGAATACCGTGGAGATTCATCTTCCGCCCTTGCGCGAGCGTCGTGAGGACATCGGTGCGCTCGCGGCGCACTTCCTCAGCCGCTATGCCGAGCGGTACCGGCGGCCGGTGCGGGGCTTTGAGCCGGGGGCTATGCAGACGATGCTCGCGTATCGTTGGCCCGGCAACGTGCGCGAACTGGACCACGCAATGGAACGCGCGGTGCTGATGGCGCGCGGGGCGCTGCTCGGGGCGGCGGATTTGGGTATCGATTTGGGTTCCCATCTACAGCAAACGCAGACGTCACCGCAGCTGCTGGATCAGATGCTTGATGAACTCAGCCTCGAACAGGTGGAAGCGATCCTGGTGCGGAAGGCGCTGGCGCGCTCCAGCGGCAATGTGAGCCAGGCCGCGGAGGCACTGGGGCTGAGCCGTGGTGCGCTTTATCGGCGTATGGAAAAGCATGGTCTTTGAGGAGCCACAGCGCATGGCGAAGCCGGGCTTCGTTCCCGGCGTGCCGCTCCCCGGCAAAGCAACGCCTGCAACCAAAGCACGACGTCAGCGTGTGCCATTGAAGTCGAACCGTCGCCGGTTGAGCTACGACTTACGGTTGCGGCTGTGGATGTTTGTGCTTTCCCTGCCGACCATCGCGGGCACAGCATTCATCCTGTGGTGGTACACGGGATCGTGGCTTTGGGTTCTCACTGCGGTTGCCGTGCTGGCAGTCGCGTTTGCGGTTGCGACGGAGACGCTGTTTGAGCAGATCACGCGCCCGCTGCAAACGCTTTCGAACATTGTGGCGGCCTTGCGCGATGATGATTTTTCGTTTCGAGCACGTGGGGCGCGACGCGGCGATTCGCTTGGGGATCTGGCGTTGGAGATCAACGCGCTTGCCGGCACACTGCAGGCGCAGCGCGGCACCGCACGCGATGCATTGACGCTGGCTGAACGCGTGATGGCGGCCATGCGTACCCCGGTGCTGGCCTTTGCGCCTGAAGGCACGCTGCGGCTCCTCAATCCGGCTGCGGAAAGTGCCTTTGCACTGCGGCGTGCCACGGCGCTTGGGCAGCATGCGGCCGCGCTCGGGCTCGAGCCCCTGTTTCGGCTCGCGGATGGAGCGATCCTCGCGCATCCGGCGGTCTCCGGTGTTGCCGGGGAAACACGCTGGTCGTGCCGGCGCTCCTCGTTTCGCTTGGGCGGTGTGCCGCATGTGCTCTTCGTGCTTTCGGATGTGCAGGCGGCTTTGCGTGAGGAGGAGCGCGTTGCTTGGCAGCGGCTGGTGCGCGTGCTCAGCCACGAGATCAACAACTCACTAACGCCGATCAGTTCGCTGGCGGGCAGCCTGCGTCAGCGATTGCGCGGCCTCGAGGGAGCGGCAGCGGCACGGGAGCCCGCCGGAGCGGAAAGTGCCGCACCGATGCAGGGCTCGGCGGAGACAGCGGAGCATATAACTGAGCAGACAGCGGAGCAGATAACCGATTTACGCCGCGGGCTGCACCTGATTGAGGACCGTGCTTTGGCGCTGCACCATTTTCTGCAGGCGTATCAGCAGCTCACGCGACTGCCGCACCCGCAATTGCAACGCGTGCGCTGGCCCGCGTTGATCGAAGGGGTGGTGCGCCTGGAGACGCGGTTGGCGGTGACGCTTGAGCCGGGACCGGAGCTGGTGTCGCTCGCCGATCCCGCGCAGATCGAGCAGCTGCTGATCAATCTCTTGCGCAATGCCGTCGAGGCGGTGCAGAGCATCGCCGTGCAGGGAGAGGGTCCGCAGGTCAGCGTGGGTTGGACGGCGAACCCGACGGAGCTTACCGTGCACATTCGCGATAATGGGCCAGGGCTGGCGGACACAGCGAACCTCTTTGTGCCGTTCTACACAACGAAGCCGGACGGCAGTGGCATTGGCCTGGCGTTGGCCAAGCAGATTGCCTCAGGGCATGGCGGTACACTGCGGCTAACGAACCGGCACGACGCGCGAGGGTGCATCGCTGAGCTGCGTTTGCCGTTGTTGCGGAACGAGTCTCCTGCATCCTAGTGCTGGGATACGAGAGCACCCTACCTTTGCGATAAGGCTGCAAAGAAAGGCGGCACCCGGAGGTGAACGGGCATCCGGGCTCGTCGATGCCCCTGCCCGCTTCCTGCGCGTCTTACCCATAGTCCTCGGGAGCACACTATGTTTGGCTCGTTCGGAAGCCCCGGAAGCCCGCAAGCAGCAGATCGCATCATGCCGCCTGCTTCCCAAAAGGCAGGCTCCGCAAGCATCCGCCTCGAGCGAAAACATCCGCTTGCCATCCGATGGATGCACTGGATTAACTTCCCCGTGCTGTTCACGATGATCTGGAGTGGCCTGCTGATTTACTGGAACGACTCCGACAACGCATACCAGTATCCACATCGTGTGTATCGAATAGGCATCGGTAGATTCACGTTGTTTCGCTTTTTCCCGGACTGGTTCTACAGCAGGTTGCACGTGCCGTACCACGTGACGCAGGGCCTTGGGTACCACTTCTTTTTTATGTGGCTGTTTGCGCTGAACGGTTTCGTGTATGTGCTGTACACGTGGCTTTCTGGGGAGTGGCGCTTCCTTCTGCCGCAGCGCCGCAGCGTGCGCGACGCCCTTCAGGTCACCCTCGTCGATCTGCACCTGCGCAAAGGCTTGCCGGCGCAGACGAAATATAACGGCGCGCAACGCATTGCCTACACCTCCGTGCTGCTGATGGGGGCGGGCATGCTGCTCACCGGGCTGGCGATCTACAAGCCTACGCAAACGCACTGGCTGACGACGCTGTGCGGAGGCTATGAAGTGGCGCGCTGGTTGCACTTCTGGCTTACCTTGGGCTTTCTGGCGTTCTTTGGTATCCATGTGTTGCAGGTGGTGCTCGCCGGTTGGAACAACTTCCGATCGATGGTGAGCGGGTTGGAGGTGCAGCGCGTCGAAGCGCCTTCGCTTGAAGAGGAACGAAGGAAGCCGCGATGAATCCGATAGATGATGCTGAGCTGCCGGAGGAGCAACAGGAGAAGCCGATTGCCCGGAGCGCAGGCGCCGCCGGGGAACCGGTTCTGGTGCAAAGGGAGCAGCAACGCCCCCAGGACCCCGCCGAGGCCGACGACGTGATGACGCATCGATTACCTGGTCACGAGGCGGCGGATGCGGCGGTGCTGGCCGTGTCTCGCGGGCACACGCGGCGATCTTTTGTGGTCGCGGCGGCTGGCAGCGCGGCGACTTACGGCTTTTATCGCTGGCTGAGCCATGGTCCGCAGGAAGACATGCAGCCGGCGCTGCTGCGGCGTACGTTGGACGCCAATGCGGACATCTCCCGTGAGGTTCTGCGCGAACATGCCCTGGCGCCGACCTATCCACTCAGCCGTGCGGAAACGCTGCGCACGAACGGGATGTATGGCCTCAAAAGGATGCTGGAGCCGGGGAGCTATCGACTGCAGGTGGCAGGGACCGTGAACGCATCACAACATCCGCGCTTCAGCCCCGATGTGACCGCATGGGAGTACAGGTACACGGAAGCCAAGAGCGGCGAAGATCCGGGGCACGATACGAAGGTCGACCCGCAAATTGCCAGCTCTGCGAAGATGGCGCCGGCGCCGATGATCGGCAAAACCGCGCAGGATGAGAACAAAAGCGGACGCACACCGCGCGGGGCCGAAGAGGCTGGGGAGAGTTACTCGACGCTGCGGACGGGCACCCCGGGCCTTTTGCTGACGATGGACGATGTGTTGCAGCTGCCTCGCCATGAACTGGTCACGCAGTTCAAATGCATCGAGGGTTGGAGCCAGATTGTGCATTGGGCCGGTGTGCGTATGGCGGACTTTCTCGAAGCGTATCCGCCGGCGCCGATCGAAGGCAAAGAACCGCGTTTCGTATACATGGAAACCCCGGATGGGGACTACTACACCGGCTATGACCTGCACGTGTGCCGGCATCCGCAGACGCTGCTCGTGACGGAGATGATGGGCGCGCCCTTGACGCAGTTCCATGGCGCGCCACTGCGGCTGCATATGCCGACCAAGTACGGCTACAAGCAGATCAAACGCATCGGCCTGATCGCGTACACGAATGACAAGCCGGACGATTACTGGACGGAGCTGGGCTATGACTGGTACGCCGGGCTGTGATGCGGCATGGCACCTTCGGTGCGATGGTTGCAGCTCGTCCTCCCTCCGCTTGGCTACAGAGGGTAAGCGTGAGGTAAAGCCCAACTTCCATGATGCCAACGACCCCTCCCCGACGAAGTCCAGTTATGAAGTGCGTGTGGTATAAAGCTAGGCACTGGAAGACAGCCGATTCTCCACGCTCTGCAGGCAGGCGTTCAACGCAAGTTCCTGCTGCATGGGGATCTCGCAGACGAGATTGTGCCGTCGCGGCTGGCGGGTGGGTCGTCCCTTCTGTGTTGCTTGGGTGGGTTGTCCCTTCTGTGTTGCTTGGTCGAGTGTGGCCGGTTCGCGCTGCTGTTGCTGCTCACGTCTTTGTGAGGTGTTTCGCTTGATGTCTCCGTTGTGCTTCGCGTTCCGTCGGGTTATGACTTTGAGCATCGCGCTCGGCCTGCTCGCTCCCGGCGCGTGGGCGATGCAAGACGCTGTCGTGGTCCAGCCATCCGGTGGAGTGCAAGCGGCGCAGCCAGTTCCAGGGCCGCCGGGTGCTTCCGCGGAGACGGTCGTTGTTCCCGGCCCACTGCGGTCGTTTTTGCGCATGGCGGGTATCAGCCAGCAGGCCCAGCCGGCTGATGTGTTGCCCTTGCTGGCGCGCAACGTCTACCAGAACGGCTATAGCGCCAAAGCGCCCACAGAGTATCTGCTGCTGATTGAGCGCTACCTGACGCAGGCGCGCGAGTTGCAGGCCCTGGCCGGTGCGGACGGCACCATTCGCGTCGCCAATTGCGCGGGAGCGGACCGGCTGCTGTTCCTCCTGGGCTACCAGCTGCGGCATGGGTGCGGCGGCGTCATCGCCACCGAGACGAAGGATGCGGAGCGCGCCTTTCTTACCGTGGACTCCGGCTTTCCGCTCACGGATCTTGAAGAAGCCCTGCAAAAGGGCGTGCCGTTCACGTACGCGTACCCTTCGTCCACGTTGCCGGTGCTGTTCCGTAAAGCCGATTGGGTCGCCCTGGGCACGCCGCAGGCGATGCACTCCAACGATGCCTTGGACGCCTTGTTCAGCGATCCCGCCGTGGCGCGGTTGTACTCCGGCATGAGCAAGATGGACGTGGAGACGGCGACCTATCTGGCGCACGCCTTGCGGATGAAAAGCCTGCTTGCCATGGCCACAGCCATTGACTTTTACGGCAGCCAGATCAGCGTGCGATCGGGTCGCGTGCTGGTGCCCGGCGGGCCGGCGGCAGAGCCGGCATGGCAAGCCGTTGTGGGGGTGAGCCCGGCGGCGCCTACCGAGTTCATCGCCCGACTGCTGGCCCGCGACCGGGGCTGGCTGCTGGCCTACTTCGATGTGCTGTCGCGCGCAAGCGCCGACCAGCAGGCTCACCTCACGGAAGGAACGCGCCTCCTCCGGAACTATGAGGCGTTTCGCATGGTGGACCCGAAGGACAGCGCCGCGTACGGCATGCTGCGCCCCGTGTCTGAGCTGCTGGTGCTCGACACACGCCTCCTGTGGGATGCGGACGGCAGCCCGCATGTCCCAGGCACGCTGGAGGTGTGGAAAGCGATTCTGGCCACACATCCCGAAGGGAAACTCGACCGCACCTGGGCCAAGCGCGCTGCGAATTTCGAACGTCCCGATCAGTTGATTGAAGCGCTAACGGCGTTTTCGCGCACGGAGACCACAAGCGGCCCGGTGCAGCTGTATCTGAGCCTGTGTGAGATGGACCGGCGACGGCCGGCGGACCGGCAGCTTTCCCCGGCGACCGTGACGCTGCTGGCCTCGAAGTTCTCGATGCTGGGCAGCTGGTATCTCGTGTTTTCGGAGTTTCCGGCGCTTGAGGACGCGTCGGTGGCGCAATTTGTCGAAAGCGCGGAGGCCGTGGACAAGCTTCATGCGGACGACCTGCGTGCGAACGCGCTCGGCTCCTTTCAAGCGACCGTGGGGTTGTGGGAGATCCTGGCACGGCAACACGAGATTCCTCCCGCCGCGCTGAATACGTCATGGCGCGCCACCGTGCAGCCCTTTGCCAAGGTGACCTCCTCGGTGCAGCTTTTCGATGCGACGCGCGCATCCGTGCGTACGCTGCTCGCAGCCTCAGGCGGGGGGCCGGGCGTGGGTGCGGGTGTGGAGACAGCGGAGGGAGCGTCCGCGGTGGCTGCGGGCGAAATCATGGCTCCAGGTGAGATCGTGGATCGGCTTGCGGGCCCGGTGCAACAAAGCGCGGCCGGGCAGCAGGTGCATGGGGAACTGGCCGCGCGGCTGCAAACGGTGCTGGACGATCAACAACTGGTTTCACTCGATACGTTGTTTGCGCTGGGCGACGGTCTCCAGGCGATGGAAAAGACCGGTAAGCCGGGGGATGCCGATCTCATCTCCCTGGCGGAGGAGTTGCGGAACTTCGACATCCCGCGCCCCATCTTTACGCATCAGGAAAAGACCAACTGGGCCCCGGGCGTGTACAAGAGCCGCCATGCAGAATTGAGGGTGCAAACCGATTTGGTGGCGGTGCTGAAGGCGCATGCGGCAGGGACGCAGGCGGCTGGAAGCAGGGCGCAATTAGAAATCGCGCGCGGGCAGCTCGCGCCGTATCTGCGCGATACCCTGGTGGGCCTGAACTATGCCTTCTACGAGCCGCCCGGGGCGCAGATCCTGCACATCAATCCGCTGTTTGTGCGGGCGCATGATTTTTTGGGGCTTTCAGTGATCGGCAAAAAGCACAGCTGGCAGCCGCCGGTGCTGATGGGCGCGGGTGTCTCTGCCGGTGGGGGCGCGTACCTGATGGGCTCGCTGGCCGACCTGCCGTATTCGCTGGCTGCGGCCGAGCAGGATTTTATCGTGCCGGAGAAGGTGCAGGCGCTGATCTGGCGGGAGCTGGTGCCAGGGCTCATTGCGGATGCCACGCTGCCGCGCTGGTGGGGTGTGTCGCCGGGGGAGATGCACGCGGTTGCGCTGTATCAGCGCTCGGGTGAAGAACTGGTGCGATCCGCGGGTGGGAACGCGGCGGTGCAGGCACGCGTGTTGACCCTTCTGAACGACCGCGTTTCGCCGCAGCGGCTCCGTGAGCTGGAAACCGCCTTGCCCCGGCGAGCGGAGCTGGACAAGGCGGTGGATCACCTGCTGCCCTCGGACACGTTCTACATCACGGAAGCGTATCGGCGGAAGTTCCCGGGCGAAGCGGACGTGGCTGGACCGGCGAACCGCGAGCTGAGCGCCCTGATCGAGCACGCGCCGGCTGAAAGCGATGCGGGCCGCCTGGCAGCCGACTTCGGCGTGTCGCATCCGACGCTGGCGGCTACGAACGGCCGGGAGCTGCTCCACCTGCAGCCGTTTCCGTACTGCATGGGGTACACGAACCGCTTATTCGGCGAATCGCTGGAGTCGGACAACCTGTACTGGGCTCGTTTGGCTGACGAGATGGGGTACGATCCGGTTGCGCTCAACCGGCTTGTACCGGAGTTGACGCGACGTATGGTGGGAAAGATCTTTGCCACAAACGTGGAGGATTGGCCGGCAGTGTTGCGCGCAATGCAGGAGACCGGGAACGATCTGCGGGGGACGAAACCGGGCGCGTCCCAGGCGGTTGCCGGAGCCACGCATCGCCCGGAAGCTGCGATGGGTGGGGCACGCGTTTTGTTCGAGGCGGTTCCGGAAAACGCTCAAGAAGCAACACAGGGCGGAAGGAGAGTTCAGTGAGGCGGTACTGTTGTCTGCTCGGTTTGTTGCCCTTTTTCTTTCCTCAAACGGATGCGCCCGGGCAAGCGGATGCCTCGCGGTTTCGTGTGCAGGTCGTTCTTGTGGAGGTCAACGTCGCCGTTACCGATGCGAAAGGGAACTACGTGACCGGCCTGCGCCCGGAGGACTTCCAGATCGTTGAAGACAAGATCCCCGAAAAGATCGCAACGTTTGAAGAGGGCAATGTTTCCCCGCGCGTGGTCGTGAACCATGCAAACTCCGGCAGCGGGGCTGGCGGGCCGGCGAAGGCTCCGAGCGGTGAGATGGCTCAGATTGCCAGCCCGAATCTGCCCTCGTTTGGAAGCGGCAGCGGCATGGCGGGTTCGAACATTTTTGTTCTCTTCGACACGAGCAACTACATGTATCGCGGCTTTGTGTTCGCGCAGGACGCGATCGCTCAATTTGTCCGGTCGCTGGAAGGGGTGAACAAGCTCGCGTTTTACTCCTACAGCCGCGATCTTTCGCGCGTGACCCCGCTGACTGCGGATCGCCAGGAGGTGCTGCGGGGGGTGCGGCAAACCGTGGCCGGCGACGATGCCGCGCTCTACAACGGGCTGTTGCTGACGGTGAAGGATGCAGCGCCGCTGACCGGCCGCAAGGCGATCGTCGTGTTCTCCAACGGACCCGACACAGCCAGCCTTGTGCCTCCGGAAGACATTGCCGAACTGGCGCAGTCCACGGGCACCATCATTTACATGATCAGCACGCGCGAGGCGCAAACGGAGCCCGTTTCAAGCGCGGTGTTTGAGCGCATGAGCAAGGCCACCGGCGGCAAAGCCTATTTTGCGAAGAGCTGGCAGGACGAAGACAAGGCGTTCGCCTCCATCCGCGATGACTTCGCGCATTTGTACACGCTTAGCTACTACCCGCAAAGCAACAACAACCGGGGATGGCGTCATATCACGGTGAAACTGGTCGGTAAGGACATGACGAAGTACCGCCTTCGGACGCGGGAAGGGTATCGCGTGTTGCGGCACACGGAGATCGTGAGCGACCCGACAGCGCTGTTGCCTGCGAGCACATCGTTACGATAAACCCCCGTGCGTGAGGTGAAGTTCGTTTGCGGTAGAGGCTCGACGTGGCCCTACAAGGTAAATAAAATTATCGCTCCTACTCGTAGTAGTCTGGAGATGGTCAGTACCGGACGTTTGGCCTACCTTTTGGAGGGGTCATATGAACCTTGTTACTGGCCAGACGATTACCAATGAATGGCTGACGGTGGACGGCAAGCATTTCCGCGATTGCACCCTTGTGAACTGCATGCTGCGCTACAGCGGCGACGCGGTCACCTTTGAGCGCACGCATCTACTTGGGTGCCGGCACGTGTTCTATGGGCGGGCGCGGCAAACGGTGCAGTATCTTCAATCTGTCGGCGTGTTGACGAATGAGCCAGGGGAATGGGGCGAGTTCGGAGAGATCACGAACCAACCAAACTAAGCCGGGGACAGCCCTGGGCGAGGGTGATCACTGGAGTGAGTCGTTTCGGAAAGTCTGCCATTGCCCCGGAGCTCGTTCCGGAACTGACGCCCACGGTGCCCGTGCGTGCGGTTGCCTTGCTGATCAGCGACTCGTCCACACAGCGCATGTTTGCGTCAATCGCAGCTACATTGAACCTCGAGGCGGTAGTCGTTAACGATACCGAACGGGCCGGCCTGGCGGAGTTTGGCCGCTTTGAGCTCATGATTGCCGACCTGGGGATCGCGCGGCAACTTCGCCCGTTGCTGAACGAGCTGCAAAGCACAGGGGAGCAGGTACGGCCGGCACTGGTGGCCATTGGGGCAAGCGCGTCCCTGACAACCGAAGTGGAAGACGGAGCCTTTGATGCGGTTTTGTCCCCGACGGCGACACCGGCAGACCTTACCGCGCGACTCAGTGTGATTTTGTACTCGCATCGGGCGCTTGCCCGCCGCTACCAATCTGCACTGGAAGAGTTGCATTTAAATCGCAATATCTTCCGTTCTGTGACGAACGGCATCAGTGTGGCCAACGCGCAGCTCCCTGACATGCCGCTATTGTATGTAAATCCGGCTTTTGAGCTCATGACCGGGTACAGCTTTGAAGAGGTGGAAGGAAAGAATTGCCGCTTTTTGCAAGCGGACGACCGTGACCAGCCCGGGCTGACGCTCATTCGGGAAGCTCTTCGTCAGCGGCGGCAAACAGTGGCGATCATCCGCAACCACCGCAAGGATGGATCGAGCTTCTGGAATGAACTCACCCTTTCCCCGATTCGGAACCGGGATGGCGAGCTTACCCATTTTGTGGGTATCCAGATGGATGTAACCGAACGGGTCGAACTGGAGTCTGCCCTTCGGCAAAGTGAAAAATTGGCGGCGGTGGGGCGGCTCGCCTCATCGATCTCCCATGAGATTAATAACCCGCTCGAAGCCGTAATGAATCTCCTTTATCTGGCAGAGCAAACCGCGCCGCAAACCGACGACGCGGCGGAGATGCGTGGCTATTTACGACAGGCCGATCAGGAATTACGGCGAGTCAAGCTGATTACGGCGCAATCGCTCCGCTTCTACAAGCAATCGACCGGCCCGGAAGCGGTGCTTTGTTCCGATCTTCTGCAATCGGTGTTGGATTTGTACCAATCACGCCTGAGCAACTACAACGTGGAGGCGGCGCTCCGAGAGCGAGCCACCCAGCATATTGTCGGCCTTGCCAGCGAGCTGCGCCAGGTGCTGAGCAATCTGGTGGGCAACGCAATCGACGCGATGAAGGCGGGTGGCGGCCGTTTGCTGTTGCGCACCCGGCAAGCGACCTGGTGGCGAAGCGAGAAAACTGGCGTGCTGCTGACGATTGCCGATACCGGCACCGGCATTCCGCGAGAAACGCTGAGCGAAATCTACAAGGCCTTCTTCACAACGAAGGGGGTGGCCGGCACAGGGTTGGGTTTGTGGATCAGTAGTGAGATCGTTGCCCGGCACCGGGGACACCTGAAGGTACGCAGTTCGACCGAACCTGGACGAAGCTACACGATCTTCGAACTCTTTTTGCCGTTTCAGGGCACGGCGGGCACGGAAGGCAGCAGCAAGGATAGCTCTCTTCGTATCACGGTGGAGCCTTCCGGGATGCGGGTTGGTGCCTTGGAAGGAAGAATGCGCGAGTAAAGGGGACCGCCCTGGAGCCGCAGCGGGGCTGGCGTTTACTACTGGGGTGCCGGGCCTTCGGTGCTTACCAGAGTTCCGTTGTAGATTACTCCGCGACCGCTAGGCTGCTCTTGTGCGAGTCAGCCGAGGGCTGAAGCGAGCGATGCACGAGGTGGTTCGGTGCCGGACGGATCTCTTACTGCGCGACAACAGCAGGTTGCGGCCCTGGTTTATAAGGGCCATAGCAATCGCGCAATCAGCGAAGCTCTTTCCATTTCAGAGGAGACGGTCAAGCGTCACCTCTGCGCCATTCTCGCCGTGACCGCATGTAAAACAAGAGCCGAGTTGCTGTCGCAGCGCATTGCGATGCTGGAGCGCGAGGTGTCCCGGTTGGAAGCGATCGGTCATCGCCTGCCTTCGCTGGATCAATCGTTTGTCTTGCGTCATCAACGTCCGGCACAGTAGGTGTTTTGCAAAGCCAAGAGTCGTTGCCTACCCACATAAGCGTTTGACGTTGCCTTGCGCCACTTGCGATACCGTAGGGGCATGCAGCCGCTTGTGACCCCGGCCTTTGTCGCGGATCGTTTGCACACGCCCGATCTCGTGTTGCTGGATGCGACGCTGCCGCCCGTGGGCGTCCTGCCGAAACCTGACATGCAAGCGCGGTATCTCGCCGCGCATGTGCCGGGCGCGATGTTCTTCGATATCGATGCGCTTTCCGATCATGCGACAGCCCTGCCGCACATGCTGCCCTCCGCCGAACAGTTCGCCGCGGACATGGGGCAGCTCGGCGTGGCGGACGATGCGTTGATTGTGGTGTATGAGCAGGGGGTGGTCTTTTCCGCGCCGCGGGCATGGTGGATGCTGCGCACCTTGGGAGCTTCCCGGGTGTTTGTGCTCGAGGGCGGGCTGCGCGCGTGGATTGCTGCCGGGTTGCCTGTCGTGGCGGGCCCGGTTGTGCGCGCGCCGGCTACTTTTCGTGCGAGGCTCGATGCAACGGCAGTGAAGCATCTCGTGCAGGTGCAGCAGGGAAGCGCAGGCACGGAAAGCGTGGGTGAACGGTCCGCACGCACGGCGCAGGCGCCGGTTGCGCTTCCACAGATTCTGGATGCGCGATCCGCCGACCGCTTCGACGGCACTGCACCTGAGCCCCGGCCGGGGCTGCGATCCGGACATATGCCCGGATCGCAAAATCTTCCCTACACTGCGTTGCTTCAGGACGATCGGCTGAAATCCGCGGAGGAACTGCAGGCGATTTTCGCGGCGCACGGGGTCGATCTCGAGCGAGAGATCACGACCACCTGCGGCTCCGGCATCACGGCGGCGGTGCTTGCCTTGGGGCTGGAGCTTTGCGGCGCGCGCTATGTAAGCCTATATGACGGCTCCTGGGCGGAATACGCGGGGCAGCCGGACGTCGTCATCGAAACCGCGAGTTCCGCATCGGCGAGCCAAGCCTAACGGCTATACTGCAGGTCTTCCCGGTATGCCCAGCCTCCCCTCACAGAATCGCATCAACACGCCGCGCCAGGTGCTCTTCGCGAGCCTGGTGGGGACGGCGGTGGAGTTCTTCGATTTCTACCTGTATGCCACCGCGGCGGTGCTGGTCTTTCCGCGGCTATTCTTTCCGGCGTCGGACCCGGCGACCTCGACCCTGGCGTCGTTTGCCACGTTCGGCATTGCGTTCATTGCGCGGCCTATTGGTTCGGCGCTGTTTGGGCATTTCGGCGATCGTATTGGCCGCAAGCAGACGCTGGTGCTCGCCCTGTCCACCATGGGAATGTCGACCTTTGCCATCGGCATGTTGCCGACCTACAGCAGCATCGGCCTTGCCGCGCCGATTCTGCTCGCGCTGTGCCGCTTCGGCCAGGGTATCGGCCTGGGCGGCGAGTGGGGTGGGGCCATCCTGCTGGCCGTTGAAAATGCACCGCCGAAACGGCGTGCGGTCTATGGCATGTTCCCCCAGCTTGGTGCGCCGATTGGTTTTCTGCTGTCAGGGCTCATCTTTCTGCTGCTTGGGCGTGTGCTGACAGACGGGCAGTTCTTTCGCTTCGGCTGGCGATTGCCGTTTCTCGCCAGTTCGGTACTGGTGTTGCTGGGCCTGTATGTGCGTTTGACGATTACGGAAACACCTGTCTTTGCCGGGGCCGCCGAACGTGCCGAGCAGGTCGCCGTGCCCATGCTGGCCGTTTTTCGCCACCACGCCCGCGCGCTGCTGGCGGGCATCCTGGTCAGCCTGGCGACGTTTGTGTTGTTCTACCTGATGATCGTCTTTACGCTTTCGTGGGGCACCACGGCGTTGGGCTACAGCCGCGGCCGGTTCCTCTCCATCCAGCTGCTGGGCACACTGTTTTTTGCGGCCACAATCCCCATCTCCGCGCTGTTGGCCGAGCGCGGCCGCCGGGTGGTGATGTTCACCATCACGGGCCTGATCGCACTGTTCGGCTTCGTCTTTGCGCTATTGTTTACGGCCGGCCTCACGGGTGCGGTGGTCATGGTCACGCTGGGTTTGTCGCTCATGGGGCTCACCTACGGCCCACTCGGCACGGTGATCTCGGAGCTGTTCCCGACGCCGGTACGGTACACCGGCAGTTCGCTGGCGTTCAGCCTGGCAGGCATTCTTGGTGCTTCGCTGGCACCGTATATCGCGACGTATCTGGCAAAAAACTACGGCCTGCGGTATGTGGGCTATTACCTGACCCTGTCGGCCGTGCTCACAGCGGTCGGCCTGCTGCTGATCCGCGAAACCAAGGACGATGATCTCGCGTTGCCGGGGCGCTAGGCGTCCAGCGCCTGGATGAGAGCAAAATTTTCAAAAGGGTAAGCTCTGCTCGCCGTCACCCTGAGCAGAGCGAAGGGACCTCTGTATTCTGCAAGGGATCTTGGCAACTCAAAGGAATACCGGTGTCCTTCGCTGCGCTCAGGATGACAACGAAAAATGCCTTGTAGCTACGGGTTCATCACTGTAGATCCTGCGAAAACCCTTGCTGGTCTCTCGTTGCGGGTGCATACTGCGCCTAATGCGGAAAATCCTACCGTATGGGAGCGGGATCATGCTTCGTTGCCGCCTTTCCGCTACGCACGTGGCGTTCGCTGCCCTGCTTAGCGTGTCGATGCCCTTTCACGCGCAAAGCAAGACGGCCAAGGCTGCGCCCGCGCCGGCCAGCTTTGGAGCCGTGGCCGGTCATGTGTTCTTCGCCGGCAACAGCCTCCCGGTCCGCTTTGCGCAGGTGGCCCTGCAACCGATTGAGGTGAAGTCCGCGACGACAGGCAAAGCGGAAACGCCGTCCTTTCAGGTCTACCAGACCGACCTTGCCGGAGCCTTCCAGATCGACCGCGTTCCGCCGGGAGTGTACTTCGTCGTTGTGAAATATCCAGGGTGCCTTTCCCCGTTCGCGGCTTTCACGCAAAGCGAATTGGAACACCCGACGCCGGAGCAGGAAAGATTGCTTGCCGCGGCCGTTCCGACGGTAAGCGTCAGTCCGAACAATGCGGCGGCTGTGAATGTGCGTCTGGAGCAGGGCGCCAGCATCGGCGGCAACGTCCGGTTCGATGACGGCACCCCTTTTGTCAATGCGCTGGTCTCCGTGAAGAAGCATGGCTCAGACGGCACGTGGGCGGCCCCGCGCGCGACGGAGGTTTACACGGAAGCGGACACTGGTGGCCATTGGCAGATCGGGGGGCTGCCCCCCGGAGAGTATCGTGTCGAAGTGCTGCTGCGCATCGAGGAGCGCCACCAAAGTTCCTTGCTGAGCGACAACACCTCGTCGTGGAACAACACCCTGTTTTCCGTTGCGGTGTACTTCGGCGATACCGAGCGTGCGCGCGATGCCAAAACGGTGACGCTGAGCGACAACCAGCGTGTCGACAACCAGGACGTCACGATCCCCATCGCCAAGATGCACACGCTTACCGGCGCGATTGTGGACGCACGGACCGGGCAGGCGCTCAATGCGGGCCGGGTGTCGCTGGCCGATGGAGAGGACGATACGGAGATCACCTCGGCGGCCATCGACGCGCAGACCAGGACCTTTGTTCTGCCGTTCATCCCGGAGGGCACGTACAAGCTGAAGACCAAAGACGCGCGCGAAGCCCGCATTGAATCCATTCCGCTGGAAGAGGGTAGTTTTGGCACGCCGCAATTCAAAACCACGACCCTGCGCGAGTACGCGCCGGGCGAGGTGCCCTTGATCGTGCAAGGGGAGATGTCCGGGGTCAGCCTGGCAGTTTCGGTGAAGTCGGCGAAGGCGCAGTAGCTGTGGTTTATGCAGGAGTCTAGTTTATTCGGGAGTGTCTTAGAGCTCCGCATTTTAGCGCTGAAGGCGCGTCACATAACAGCCTGGGCCGCAAGGCCCAGGTAGCCGACGACCTTGCAAATGAGGGCTGAAGGCTCGACATATAAGAGTTAACGCTCTGTAGAGCGGGCCTTCAGCCCTTGTCCTTGCCAATACGCAGCCTGGGCCTTGCGGCCCAGGCTGGTATGGAACGCGCCCTTGGCGCTGAAGCAAGAACCCACCCGCGCCGCGCGATAATCAGCCGGACCTTCACGACCCACCCTTCCCGCATCTATCCTCATAGATATGGACCGCGCCAAGTACCACGCCAAGCCGTTACTGAACACTCCGGTCGCCTTTGTGCCGGACACCACCATTGAGATTGACGGCGCAAAGATTGCTGCCGAGGTCGGCGAGCCGCTGGTGGACGCGATCAACCGCAAGTCCGTGATGGAAGGTCATATTGGCATTCCGCAGGTGTGTTACCTGCCGCCGATGGGTGCCATCAATACCTGCGATACGTGCATGGTCGAGGTGAATGGCGCACTCGTTCGCGCCTGCTCGACTCCTGTGGCCGCGGGGCAAACGGTGCTGACCGATAACGATCGCGCGGATGTGGCGAAGCGCGATGCTTTTGACCGCATCCTCGAAAACCACAATCTGTACTGCACGGTTTGCGACAACAATAACGGCAATTGCACGGTGCACAACACGACCGGCGAACTCGATGTGCAGCACCAGGTGCGTGAGTACCGCAAGAAGCCGTATGCGCAGGACAATTCCAATCCCTTCTATCGTTATGACCCCGACCAGTGCATCCTTTGCGGACGCTGCGTGGAGGCCTGCCAGAATGTGCAGGTGAACGAGACCCTGACTATCTCATGGGATCGCGAGATGCCGCGTGTGATGTGGGACGGCGGCGAGCAGATCGAAGGCTCCTCCTGTGTCAGCTGCGGCCACTGCATCACCGTTTGCCCGTGCAATGCGCTGATGGAAAAGGGCATGGTGTACCACACGGGCTACCTCACCGGCCTGCCGCCCAAGGTGCTGGACAACATGATCGATGCGGTGAAGGGTATTGAGCCTTCGACCGGCTATCCGGCGATCCTGGCGCTGTCAAACATTGAGGCGAACATGCGCGAAGAGCGCGTGAAGCGCACGAAAACCGTGTGCACCTACTGCGGCGTGGGCTGCTCCTTCGACATCTGGACGCGCGATCGTCACATCCTGAAGGTCGAGCCGATGTACGGTCCGGCGAACGGTATCTCCACCTGCATCAAGGGCAAATTCGGCTGGGATTACGCCAACTCCGAAGAGCGGCTGCGCAAGCCGCTCAAGCGGCAGGGCGACACCTTTGTGGAGATCGAGTGGCCCGAAGCCATTGAGATGGTGCGCTCAAATTTTGCACGCATCAAGAAGGAGCATGGGCCGGACGCGCTTGCCTTTATCTCTTCCTCGAAGTGTACGAATGAAGAAAGCTTCCTGATGCAGAAGCTGGCCCGCGCGGTCATCGGCACGAACAACATCGACAACTGTAGCCGCTACTGCCAGACGCCCGCTTCCAAAGGCTTGAGCCGTACCGTAGGCTATGGCGGTGACTCCGGCACGATCCAGGACATCGAGATCGCCGATCTGGTTATCGTCATCGGATCGAATACTTCGGAGAGCCATCCGGTGCTGGCGACGCGCATCAAGCGCTCGCATAAACATCGCGGCCAGCGGCTGATTGTCGCCGATATTCGCAAGCACGAGATGGCCGAGCGCGCCGATATCTTCGTGCGGCCGAACCCCTCGACGGACGAGGTGTGGATCATGGCCGTGACCAAACACCTGATCGACACCGGCCGGCACAATCCGCAATTCATTCAGCAATGGGTGAACAAATTTCCCGAGCTGCAGGCCTCGCTTGCGCCCTACACGCTAGAACATGCGGAGCAGGTAACGGGACTTGCAGTCGACCAGATGAAGCAGATCGCCGACGAAATTGCCGCGGCGAAGAACGGTGTTTGCATCCTGTGGGCGATGGGTGTGACCCAGCACTGCGGTGGTTCCGACACGTCGACCGCGGCCTGCAATCTGCTGCTGGCGACCGGCAACTTCAAAAAACCAGGCTCGGGCGCATATCCTTTGCGCGGCCACAATAATGTGCAGGGCGCGAGCGATTTCGGCTCGCTGCCGGACACCACCGTCGGTTATCAGAAGATGGACGATGCCGATGTGCGTGCGAAGTTCGAAGCCGATTGGAAGGTCACGCTGCCTGTGACGGTGGGCCTTGATAACCGACAGATGATCTCCGCCATCCACGATGGCAAGCTGCGGTCGATGTACATCAAGGGTGAAGACACGATCACTTCCGATGCGAATGCCGAGGACGTGGGCGAGGCACTTTCCGCGCTCGACTTCCTGGTGGTGCAGGACATCTTCTTCTCCGAAACCTGTAAATATGCCGATCTGGTGTTGCCGGCAGCGCCCTCGCTTGAAAAGGACGGCACCTTTGTCAGCACGGAACGCCGTGTCCAGCGTCTTTACAAGGTGTGGGAGCCGCTTGCGGATTCGAAGCCCGATTGGGAGATTATTCAGCTGGTCGCGCAGGCGCTTGGCGCGCCTTGGGACTACAAGCATCCTTCCGAAATCATGGAGGAATGTGCGCGCCTGGCCCCGATTTTTGCCGGCGTCAGCTACGCGCGGCTTGAGGGCTACAACACCCTTTGCTGGCCGGTTGCGCCCGACGGCACCGACGAGCCGCTGCTTTACACGAAAGATTTTCCGTTCCCCGACGGCAAGGCGAGCTTCTATCCGCTTGAGTACGTTCCGCCGAGCGAAGAGGTCAATGAGATCTATGACCTCCACCTGAACAACGGACGCCTCCTGGAGCATTACGAACAGGGCAATATGAGCTATCGCGTGCCGGGCATCAAGGAGATATCTCCCAACATCTTCCTCGAGGTTTCGCCGGAGCTCGCCCGCGAGCGCGGTATCCAGTCAGGGCACTTCGTGAAGATCGAGAACAAGTACGGTCAACTGAAGCTGCGCGTGCTGGTGACCGAACGCGTGCAGGGCAAGCAGATGTACCTGCCGATGATCTCGACGTCCGAAGCAGTGAACCACCTGACCAGCATGCACGTGGATCGCGCCACCCATACCCCCGCCTACAAAGAAATCTCGGTAAAGATGACTGTGCTGGAGGAAAAAGGTCCCTCGCCCCTGCCACGCAAAAACTTCCGCTTCGGCAAACGTACGCCCACAGAGGGCGTCGAGGTGGAGAAGAAGTGGGCCAAGGCGGACTACTGGGTGCCGGGCACGGGTGTCCGCGACAAGCTGGTGCAGATCAAGTCAATGGAAGTATCGTAAGAGGTTGTACGTTCTAGGTTGTACGTTCTACGTTGTCCGTCGCAAGTTAAACATTGCCGCTTACCGGCTACCGCTACGGGCAAGTTGAAGACATGCTTCCACTCACTTAGGCGGGGACGGCCGACACTTCGGGCCTCCCGCCATTCACGAACAACGAACAACTTAGAACGTACAACGTAGAACGTACAACTTAGAACGCTCCTGAAAGGCACTTCATGGCAAATCCGATCACCTTCACGCCGCAGCTTGTCGACCCGCAGCTGGAGCTCATGCGGCGGGTAGAAGCGGCGCCGCGCGAGCACGCCGAGGCCCTGTTGGTGGCCTGGGATACGCTGCAAACGGCACACGACCAGGGCCTTCTCGACCTGCTGCAAGGCCTGATGGGTGGTCGGGATGTGATCGCCGGCAAGCTGGCTGAAGCCCTGGTGCTGCCGGAATCAATCAACGGCATCCGGAACCTCATCGCCCTGGGGCGCATCGCTGCCGCGCTCGATCCGGAGATGCTGCACCGTCTCGCAAAGGCGATGGATCAGGGCATGCAAGGGCCGCAACCGGATGGGGAGACGCCGAGCATGTTCCGCATCCTGCGGCAGGCAACCTCACCGGCAGGCAAACGTGGCTTATCGTTTGCAGTGCAGATGCTGGTGGCGATCGGCGCAGCGACCGAGGGCTGATTTTCCTGTTGTACTTCCGCGACTCGCGTATACACTGCTGTGCATTCCCCAGCTGTACGCAAGGAGCTTCCCATGGCTGAGTTGGCTTTGGCATTGGAACCCCGCCCGCTGTCGCAAACCGAGCGTGTCATCGATACCTTTTTTGCACCATCGAAGACCTTCGCGGACATCCTGCGCAGCGCCAGCTGGTGGCTGCCATTTCTTTTGCTCGTGCTGAGCTCGTATCTGATGACCGCGGCCATCCAGCAAAAGGTCGGCTGGTCGCAGCTGGTCGACAATGAAATTCGTACGCAGCCCAAGCTCGAAGAGCGGCTCGCCAATGTGCCGCCCGAACAACTCGCGACCCAACGCCGCACAATGCAGTACAGCTACATGGGCTCCTTTTATGCAGCGCCCATCACAAATCTGCTGATTCTGGTTTTGATCTCCGTGGTGCTGTATGCGACGATCAACTTCGGCTTTGGCGGCTCGGCGACCTTTGGGCGTGTCTTTGCGATGTCCACCTTTGCGCTGCTGCCTGGCATCGTGAAGACGCTGCTTGCCGCAGTGCTGCTGTATGCCGGCCGCAGTCCGGAAAGCTTTACGCTGGAGACCATGATCGGCAGCAATCCGGGGTACTACCTCGAAACGCCGGGAGCGCTAAAGACGCTGCTCACGTCGCTCGATGTATTCACCTTGTGGACGGCAGTGTTGTTGGGGCTCGGCTTAGCCGTTGTAGCCCGCAAGAAGACGAGCTCCGGACTTATTGCAGTTTTCGGCTGGTTTATGCTCATTGTTCTAGTGCGCGCAGGATGGGCTGCAGCGACGGCCTGACCGTCACCGCAGCCGAGCGGCGAAATCTCAGCCGTTCCGTTACCCGCGAAGAAACTCGATCAGTGCGGTATTGACTTCAGCGGCATGTGTCCAGATGAGTCCATGTGGGCCGCCCGGCACGACATGCAGCTTCGCTGTAGGGATTAAAGCGGGTAGACGTGCGCCGCTAACAGCCAGGGGCACAATCTGGTCGGCATCACCGTGGATCACAAGCGTTGGCACCGTGATGGATTTCACATCGTCGCGGAAGTCTTCCAGCCACGCATCGACGCAGAACAACATCGCCTGATAGCTCGAAAGCGCGGCGACGTTGAAGTCCGCCTGCAGCTTGGCTTCGGAAACGGCATGCGAAAGCAGCTTCTGGTTATAGAACATCTTGCCGAAGCTTTGCAGGAAATCGAAGCGATCCTTTTCAATGGCGTCTTTCATCCCGTCGAAGATCGCCGGGTCGGCACCCTCGGGATTTTGACCGTCCTTGCGCAGCGCGGGAGTGATCGCGCTGATGAAGCCTGCCTTGGTTACACGGCCCTCGTTGTATTTGCCCATATAACGGGCCACCTCGCCGCCCCCCATGGAAAAGCCGATCAGGGTAGCATTTTGCAGATCCAGCGTCTCGAGGAGCTTATAAGTATCGGTCGCCATGGTGTTGTAGTCGTATCCGCTGTTCGGAGCTGAGCTGCGGCCAAAACCGCGGCGGTCATACGTCACCACGCGGTACCCCGCACCCAGCAGCGCCGCCGACTGCCGTTCCCACGAACCGCCGCTCAGCGGCCAGCCATGGATCAGCACGACCGGCGCTCCGGAGCCGCGATCTTCGTAGTAGAGCTGAATGTCTGCGCTGTTTTCTTTACCCACCGTCAAAAATGCCATAAGTTCTCCTCATTCCTGAGATGCATTCCGGCGTGTTTAGCGCCAACGGCACATTACATGGGAGCCTGGGCCGTGACGCGCTCCCAGCGCTAAAGCAGGGACAGATGAGCGTCTTCGGAAGACGTCTCTTGCGTTCCAATCCGCGCCCCATCGCTGCGGAACTCCGCCCAGCCTACGCTCCGCCCCACCGTTTAAAGATCAGCGAGCCATTGGTGCCGCCGAAACCGAAGCTATTTGAAAGCACATAGTCCATCTTCGCGGGCTGCGGTTTGTTGGGGATGTAGTTAAGGTGGCACGCCGGATCGACATTTTCCAGGTTGATCGTCGGCGGAGCAATCTGATGCTGCATCGCCATCACGCTGATACCGGCCTCCAGCCCGCCTGCGCCGCCGAGCAGGTGCCCGGTCATCGACTTGGTCGAACTCACCAGCAATTCATGATTCCTGGCGCGCTCGCCGAAGACGGTCTCGATGGCCTGCGATTCGAGTGCATCCCCGAGGGGGGTCGACGTCGCATGCGCGTTCACATAATCGATTTGATCAGGGGAGATGCCCGCCACCCGCAGCGCGTGCTTCATGGAGCGGGAACACCCCTCGCCTTCGGGCGCCATACCGGTCATGTGGAAGGCGTCCCCGCTCATGCCGTACCCGATGATTTCGGCCAGGATGTTGGCACCACGAGCCTTCGCAAACTCCAGCTCTTCCAAGACTAAAATGCCTGCGCCCTCCCCGCACACGAAACCGTCACGGTCACGGTCAAACGGCCGGCAGGCGTGGGTTGGGTCGTCGTTGCGCGTGGAAAGCGCCTTCATGGCGGCAAATCCACCCACCGAAAGCGGCGTGATCGCAGCTTCGGCGCCGCCGGCAATCATGGCATCGGCGTCGCCACGCTCGATAATGCGGAAGGCATCGCCGATGGAGTGGGCGGAGGTGGTGCAAGCCGTTGCCGTAGCGACGTTGGGACCTTTGGCGCCGTACCGGATGCTGACGTGGCCTGCGGCCAGATTGACAATGGTCGCCGGGATGAAGAAGGGTGAGATGCGCCGCGGACCGCCGTTCATCAGCGCCGTATGTTCCCGCTCCATGATGTCGAAACCACCGATACCGGAGCCGATGGCAACACCGACATTATCGGCGTTATCCGGAGTGACCTTAAGGCCGGCGTGCCGCATGGCCTCTTCGGCGGCGGCCATTGCAAAGTGGATAAAGCGGCCCATCTTGCGAGCCTCTTTTTTATCCACAAAGTGATGTACGTCGAAGTTTTTCACTTCGGCGGCAAAACGAACGGGGTGTCCGGTGAGGTCGAACGCGGTAATGTCGGCCATACCGCTGCGGCCGGCCATCAGGCCATTCCAGACCTCCGGTGCGGTATTGCCGACTCCGCAAATCAGACCGAGCCCCGTAATGACGACGCGACGCTGCTCCATCTTCCTTTGTGTGCCCTTCTGCGACTGTACCCAGCCAACGATCGGCCGATTCTCGGTCTTCCGTTACTTGGTTTTTTGGTGGCTTTCGATGTACTCGGTAGCGTCCTTAACGGTCTTGATCTTTTCCGCGTCCTCATCCGGGATCTGGATATCAAAGGCCTCTTCAAACTGCATGACGAGCTCGACGACGTCCAGCGAATCCGCACCGAGATCTTCCTGAAAGCTCGCGCCCGGTGTTACTTCCGCTTCGTCGACTTGGAGCTGCTCGACAATAATTTGTTTGACCTTTTCATCTACTGCTGCCATTTTCTTCCATCTCCTCGGATGTTGCTGTTGGGTTCCGTTGCACGCAGCGCCCTGCGTGATCTCGAAGCGAGGCTTTGACGCGCAAAGGCACCTGGCGCACACGGCCCCAGTGCCCAAGTCTACCGGCGCTGCTGAAACGTGTAAAGAACGGCAACCCGGCTTGCGCCTCATCGGTTAGCATGGGATTGTGCTTGACGACGCGGCCATCCCGGCAGCTTTGCCCTCCACGGCAAGCCTGCGGCAATGCAGCCGGTGCAATCCGGGCATCTTCCGCCGGGTCAATCGGGGTACGCTGCTGGAGCGCACCGTGCTCACCTGGTGGGGCTTCTTCCCCTGGGAGTGTGTCTCCTGCCGGCGTAAGCGGTACTTCCGCGACCAGGGCCGAGGCAACCGCCGGGTTGCCGACGCCTGAGGATCAACAGGGTCGACCGTTTCGCGTGTGCCTCCCCGGTTCATGGCGCCACGGTTTGCGCCTGGTCTAGCCTTCGTCGCTCGCTGCAAGCATGGGGATGAGGCCGTCGAAAGCGGTTGCCCCGTTGCCGTTGGTGAGCTTTGGCTCCGTCTCCTCCAAACTGACGTCGCGTAGAGAACGATTGATCGCCCGCGTGCGTGTATTCAGCTTTTCTATGGTGTTTTGTACCGTACCGACCTGCTTTTCCATGGACCCCATCAAGCCTTCAAACTTGGTGAACTCATCTTTGGTCTTTTCCAGGACCTTCCATACCTCATCGCCTTTCTGCTGCATGTGGAGCATGTGGAAGCCCATCTGAAAGCTGTTCAGCAGCGCGGACAGGGTGCTCGGCCCGGCGATCGTGACACGGCAGCTCTGCTGGATATCCGACTGCAACCCATCGCGACGCATCACCTCGGCATACAGGCCCTCCGTGGGCAGGAACATGACGGCGAAGTTGGTCGTGGCCGGGGGCGCGATGTACTTCTCGCAGATACGCTTGCCTTCGGTGCGAATGGCCGCTTCAAAGACTTTGCCGGCAGCGGCTATTTCGCTTGTGGTGCCCTCGGCGTAAGCGGTTTCGAGTCGCTCCCAGGCCTCGCGGGGGAACTTGGCGTCGATGGGCAAAAGGATTTCACCGTTGGGCGTGGGGAGCTTCACAGCGTACTCAACCATCTCGCCGGTGAGGGGTTTTACCTTTACGTTGTGGCTGAACTGGTTTGACGCCAGCATCTGCCCAAGCAGCATGCCGAGTTGCACCTCGGCGAAGCCGCCGCGGCTCTTCACATTGGTGAAGATGCGGGAAAGATCGCCGACATCGGAGGAGAGCTTGGACATCTCCCCGAGGCCGGTGTGGACGCGGGTGAGCTGATCGGTGACGGCGCCAAAGCTTTCGGTCAACCGCGTTTGCAGCGTGGCGTGCAGTTTTTCATCGACAGTCGCGCGCATCTCTTCAAGCTTCTGCGTATTGGCTTCGTTCAGCCGGTCCAGCCGCGCCTCAACAGTGGAGCGCAGCTTTTCCTGGTGATCGCCCTGGGTGCGGCCCAACTCCGTGAGCCGGTTGTGCTGCGCGCGCCCAAGCTCTTCCAGGCGGCTGTGCAGTGCTTCCCGATGCTCTAGATGGTGCTTGTGGGTGTCCGCGGTGAAGGCCGTGACCCGCTGACCGATGCCGGCGAGCTGCGCATCGACAGCGGTGCGCAGCCGCTCGGCCTCCGTCTTGTGGTCACCGCGAAAGGTGTCCAACCCCGTGCGCAGGGTGTCGCCGAGCGTGCCGAGACTGCTGAGCACCTCACGGCGCAGCGCTTCGGCGTGCTTGCCGGTGCCCTCCTGCGCGCGGGCTGCGGCTTCGGCGCTTTCCTGACGCAATTGCATCAGTTCGCCACGCAGCAGCCGTTCGAGCGCTTCGCCCTGAACCTGCGCCCGCGCGAGCTGATGGGGCAGGTTGGAGAGATCGGCGGCAAGCAGGGCCTGTAGCCGGGGGTCAGGCGCGCCCTCCTGCGGCGTGGCCGGGCGGCGTAACAGAAGCAGGAGGACCACCAGCAATGTGAGCGCTTCGAGACCGAGCAGGGCGATGAACATTTCGTCTTTCCTTCGCTCGCAGAATAGCATCGGTGCTGCGAGGAACTGAGTGGAAAGATGCCCTCAATGGAACTTTCTCCGCCTTGGTGTTTCAATATGGGGAGAGCTCTGCGCTCGCCCGAGGGTCGGCCCCACCGTTATGCTCACTTCCCGTTCGCTCATTCCCGCCGTTTTGCTGTCGCTCGCGTCCGTTGCTGCTGTTGCATTCCTTGCAACACCGGCCGTCTCGGCCCAGACCTCGGTTCCGCCGAACCAGCTTTCGCCCTTCAAGGACACCTCGCAGCTGAAGCCTCCCGCGGGAGCCAAGGTGGCTGTCATTGAGTATGAAGATTTGGAGTGCCCGGCGTGTGCACATGCGTTTCCGATTGTGCATGCCGCGGTAAGCCACTACAAGATTCCGCTGGAAGAGTACGACTTTCAGATTCAAGGCCACGTTTGGAGTCATGAGGCGGCGGTATTTGCGCACTATTTGAAGGCAAAGGTGTCACCGCAGTTGGCGGAAGAGTACCGGCGTGAGGTATTTGCCTCGCAATACCGGATCGCCTCGAAAGACGACCTGCGCAACTTCACGCAGAGCTTTATGACCAAAGCCGGCAAACAGATGCCGTTCGTGGTGGATCCGACAGGGCAGTTCGACCACGAGGTCAATGCCACGACCGATCAGGGCCTGAAGTTAGGGCTGCAGCACACGCCGACCATCGTCGTGGTCACGCCGACGAAGTGGATTGAGGTGGCCGATGTGGCGCAAATGTATGCTGCCATCGACCAGGCGGAGGTCGACGCGAGCAAGGCGCCTCCGGCGGCTCCCGCGCATCGCACGACGGTGCACAAGTAGCTACTGAATCTGTACAAGCTCCAGCGCCGGGTCGGCACCGCCGCCATGCTGATTTTTGTAGGGCTGCGGGGCGCGCCAATGGTCGATATAGCTGACCTGGTGCACGCAGGAGATGGTGCAATTCGGGGCGCACCCTTTTTCGGTGAGGAACTCCCGTTCCACGCGCTCTTTGGTGTACTCGGCGATGGGAATGCCGGGGTAGCCGCGCTGCTGGGAGCAGTAGCTCACCATGCCGTTTTCGTCGACATACAGATAGCGTGAGCCCGCACGGCAGCGCCAGTCGTTTGGCTTGCCGTTCGCGATGGCTTCCTGAAATCCGTTGAAGCGGGAGTAGGAGCGCCGGGTAAGCGAGCGAACCTCTTCCCACACCTTGCGTTCCCGCTCGCCGAGCGGCTTCAGTTGCCCGGAGCCGTCGTGAATGATGCCGATAGTGGAAGAAAAGCCAAGCGCCAGCGCGCGCTGCGAGATCACGAGCGCGTCTTCCGGGTTGCGGATGCCGCCGCCCACCACGGAGTTGATGTTAACGTGAAAGTCCGCATGTTCGGCAAGCATGCGCAGCTTGGCATCGAGCACCTTGAGCGACTTCTTCGAGACCTCGTCGGGCATGAGGTTGTCGATGGAGATCTGCATGTGATCGAGCCCGGCCTTATTGAGCTGCTCGATGCGCTCAGGCATTAACAGGTAGCCATTGGTGATCATGCCGGCGATGGCGCCGTTGTGGCGGATGCGGCGAATCACGTCGTCGAGCTCCGGGTGCAATAGCGGCTCACCACCGGAGATGGTGATGACCGCCGTCCCGAGCCTCCCGAGATGATCGACACGGCGGCGCATCTCGGCAATGGGCGTGGGCTTGGATACGTCGTCGAACTCGTTGCAGTAGGTGCAGGCCAGGTTGCAGCGGCGCATCGGCACAATGTGCGCCATGTAGGGGTGCGCCGTGTCGAGCAGTGCGGAGCCGATCGAGCCAAGCTCGCGCAACCGGCGCTCGGCAGCCAGCAAACGGCGGCGCACCGTCATGCGGCGCTGGGCGACTGCGGGCGCAGGCGCTGAGGGTTGACTCGGGGACGACTGAGACACAGAAGACATCGGCAAGCCAGTTTAACCTTTTACCAACGTGGTAGTGAATAGCATCGGAGCGACTCACTTTGCTTGCCTTAAACTCGATGCATGGTGCGTGAAGTCTCCAAAGAGGAGTTCATCGCCGCGATGCCGGATCTTTCAACTCGGTCAGCAAGGATCTTGTTGTGATTCAGCAAGGCACACAGTTTGTGGCTGCGCTGATCGGCGAAAAGGAGTTCCAGCAATTGCGGGAAGCACGAGGTCGGCGCGCCATCGCTGCCATAAACCGCATCGGCGACGCCATCGAGGCTTCCGGAGCAAGCGAACAAGAGCTGAAAGAGCTTGAGGCGGCTCTTGATCGAAAAGCTTGAAGTTGTTTGCAGTACCGCGATTCTGACACCGGTAGACTACCTGGCACGCTGAACCTTTACACTGCCTTTAGGAGTTGCGTTCGCCATGCCGCGTGAGATTACCTGGACCGATGTATTGGAGATTGGCATTCAACTGCAGGAGCAGCACCCTGACGTGGAACCGTACTCTGTGCGTTTTACGGATCTGCATAAGTGGGTGACCGAACTGCCTGGATTTATCGGCGATGCGGAAAAGTCGAATGAAAGCCTGTTAGAGGCAATTCAAACGGCGTGGAATGAAGAGTATGAGGATGCGAAGCTGGGGTGATACGACGGGGCCGGGCGACTGCGCGGCGCGAAGGCTCATCTTAACGGCCAAGGAGATTTGCTCGTGAAAATTTCTCGTACGCTCGCTACATCCGGCCTTACTCTTCTGCTGTCCTGTCCTGTGTTCGCCCAACAAACCAACGACCATGCCAACGAAGAGCTTCGCAAGGAAGCCAAGACCAGTGCCCAGCAGCAGCATAAGGTCGACAAGGAACAGGCGAAGGCCGATAAAGCCGATGCCAAGGCGCTCGGGTCGCGCAAGGTGAAGAAGGCAGCTCGGCAGCAGGATAAAGCCAACGCCGCTGCCAACGCAGCCCAGCCGCAGTAGTTCGCTTAAGCGGCTCGCCGCCGCCGTAACACCTGAGCGGGCAACTGGGAGCCGGTCAGCTTCAGCAGACCGAAGCTGACCGCCGCCCACACCGCACTTCCCGCCAACACGACCAACGCATCCGCAAGATGTGTGTGCGCCGGCGGCAGACGGTAGGCGACAAACGCGATAGCCACCGCCGCGCACACCGCGGCCAGCGCCGCGCGGCCGATCTCAATCCCATCCACATGCAACAGGCTAACCAGGCGTCTGCGATGCAGCAGCACGGCAAGCGTGACCGTTTGCGCGATGATGCCAAGATCCGACGCGAAAGCCAAGCCCTCCAATCCCCGGCTGCGAAACAGCCCCCAGTACAACGGCACGGAAAGCAGCGTGATGAGCGTGCCGGCGACGGCGGGTGTGCGCGTGTCACTCGCCGCGTAAAAGGCCCGCGCATAGATGCCCTGCACGGCCCAAAGCGCCAGCGTGACAGCAAGGATGGCAAACAGCTGCGTCATCTCGACGGTATCGGCGCGGCGGAAGCGACCGCCGCGAAAAAGGTCCATCAGCCAGGGCGCGAGCGCGATCATCCACGCAGAAACGAGCAGACCGACGCTGAACAAGCGCGAAACCGCCCTGCCGACCGAGGCGGAAAAATCATAGGAGCGGCCGCTTTGGAAGATGGAGGTGAAAAAGGGCAGGGAGGCCGCCCCTGCCGCGGCGCCGATGACGTTAAAGGGTGCGTTAAAGAGGTCCTTCGCATTGTTGATCAGCGTGACGCCGCCGACCTCGACGCTGGCGAAGTAGTTCATGAAGATGCCATCGAACATGACGAGCGAAACGCCCAGCATCAGCGGCAGGCTGAGGGCGAGCCACTCGCGAAAGGCCGGGGCCTGAAAGTCGACTTTGGGCGCGAACCGCAGACCGGTGCGGAAGGCGCCGATGGTGTTCAGCAGCCCCGCCCCCGCCAACGCCCCGCCCAGCACGCCCACGGCGAGCGAAAAGATGCCGAGTTGCCGGTGCAGCAGGAGAGCGCCAGCCAGGATGCCGCCGTTGTAGAGCAACGGTGTAAACGCCTGGTAGATGAAGATCTTGCGGACCTGCAGGCGTGCACTCATCACGCTGCCGATAAACCAGAACAGTTGTGCTGGAAGGATGAGCCGGGTGAGCGCGGTACACAGCTCGGCGCGCGCATCGCCGCGGAAGCCCTTGTTGGCCAGCACCACATACTCGGGGGCGAGGAGCTCCGCAAGCAGCACGCCTGCACCCAACACGAGCAGCATCGTGCAGAGGATCACCGACAGGGCGCGGTCGGCCCCTTCCTCGTCGCCGGCCTCGCGGTAGCGGTTCAGTACGGTGATCAGGGAGATGGAGGCAGCCCCGCCGATGAGAAAGTAGTTCAACAAATCGGGCAGCTTGAACGCGGCGCGGTAGGCGTCCTGCGCAATGCCCGCGCCGAAAAGATAGTTCACATATTTGGTACGCACGAGCGCCAGCACGCCCGAAAGCAGCGAACTGCCCATCAGCAGCAATGCGGCCGAACTGGCCGTATGACCACGCCTGGTCGGGGTTGTTGCAGTGGGGTCTGCAGCGACGTTTGCTGGGTGAGGCGCTACGGGCGGCGAGGACAGCACAGTCGCTACTCGCCTGCGAACAGATCACCCGAGAGGGGTTCGCGTACCAAGCGCAGGGTTTCCACCCGCGGCGGCTCGGCGCGAAGGGTCGGCCGCGGCTCCAAGACCAGCCGGGGGCGCATGGGCTTCACCTCGGACAATGCCTGCGGCGTGCGTGCTTTGTTCAGAAGATCCAGCAACGCCTGCATCTCTTCGCGCAGCGCCCGCAGTTTGATCTGGCGCCGGATATCCGCGCCGGGGTCGGTGGCCGCAGGGACGCCGGTATCGGCAGGAACGCTTGCCAGCACCGCCGCTGCGGTTTGTGGACTTTCTGCGACGGCCTCCAGGGCAGAAGGTGCTGAAACGGGCAGGAAAGCCTCGGCTGCGGCGGTTTCGCGCGCCTTGGTCTCGTTTTTGAACACCTGGCGCGCGCCCGGGATCGTAAACCCCTGGTCATACAGCAGCGATTTAATGCGCATGGCGATTTCAACATCGCGCTTGCGGTAGAGGCGCTGGCCGGTGCCGCCCTTGCCGGGCTTCAGTTGCGGAAACTCTGTTTCCCAGAATCGAAGCACGTACGCCGGTACCTCGCACAGCTGGGCGACATCGCCGATGCGAAAATATAATTTGTCCGGGATCTCCGGCGCCACAACTTTACGGATTGGCTGAATGCCCATAGAACGGCCTCAAAGGCGCGAGAAAAAAGCTCGATGCTGTCGCGTTGGTCTGAGTATAGGACCGGGTCTCAGCGGCGGCCAGTGCTTTTCACGGTTCCGTGGCGGGGCTGGTTCCAGAATGGGAACCAAGGTCGATACTCCCCGCTTCAAGCTTCACTTGAGGGTTTTGCACGATCGGAAATGGCCGGGCGCGGGGCGCATCGCGTAGAACGATCAGGCGTCCAATATCGAGAAGGTCTTTTATCCATGCCCGCCGCTGCCGTTTCGCCCTCCGAATCCTCCGCTCCTTCCACTCCCGCCACGATTCACAGCTGCCCCAGCTGCAGCCATTGGCTGCCCGAAGGCACACTGGCTTGCCCGGATTGCCAGACCCTGATCTATGGCCGGCACCTAAGCGAGCTTGCCCTGAGCGCCCAGCAGCTGGAGCAACAGGGGAAGTGGCCGGAGGCGCGCGACCGCTGGCGTTCCACGCTGCAGTGGATGCCGGAGGGTACGCCGCAGGTCGAAACCATCCACGGCCACATCGCGCGCATTGACGCCCGGCTGCAAGCAGAGGAAGCGCGCAAAGCCAAATGGACCAAGCGTCTGGGGCCGCTTGCGCCCGTGTTTTTCTTTCTGCTGAAGCTGAAGTCGGCCCTGTTTTTGCTGTTTAAGCTGAAGTTCTTTCTTGGGCTGTTTGGCTTCTTTGCCATCTATTGGGCGCTTGCCGGGTGGCGCTTCGCGCTGGGCTTCACGGTGTCAATCTTTATCCACGAGATGGGTCACTTCATCGCGGTGAAGCGGCGCGGGTTGAAGGCTGAGTTGCCGATGTTTCTTCCCGGCCTGGGCGCTTACGTGCGCTGGTATTCGATGGGCGTTTCGCGAGAAGATCTTGCCGCGATCGCACTTGCCGGTCCGCTCTTCGGCCTCGGCGCGGCGATACTTTGTTTTGCCCTCGCCTTTTCCACGCACAGCGTTCTATTCCTGCTGCTGGCCAACATCAGCGCCTGGTACAACCTCTTCAACCTGACCCCGATCTTCGGCTTCGATGGCGCCCAGGCCACCTACGCGCTTTCGCGCGTGCAACGGATTCTGCTTACAGCGACCTCCCTGCTGTTTTTTGCGCTCACGGTGATGAACAGCAATTCTCGGGCGGGCACGCAGTGGGTCTTTTTGATCCTGGCCGCCGGCATGGGCTGGCGCTGCTTCACCAAAGACGCTCCGGAAACGCCGCACACGCGTACGCTGGTCACCTTTTTGGGCCTGATCCTGTTGCTCGGCTCGTTGCTCTATGTGACGCCCGTGCCGGGAATGCGGTAAACGGCAGGCGCGCGCGCCGCCGCTCCCTATACTCGATCTATGCCTCTTGCCCTTACCCGCTCCGCCGCATTGCAGGCCCGCGCGGAGCGTTTTCTGCCCGGCGGTGTCGATTCGCCGGTGCGCGCCTTTCGTGCCGTGGGCGGCCATCCGCCGTTTGTGGCCAGTGCCGAAGGGGCGTACCTCACCGACGCCGACGGGAACCGCTACGTCGATCTCTTTGGCTCCTGGGGGCCCATGCTGCTGGGCCACGCCTTCCCGCCGGCAGTGGAGGCCATTCGCGAGGCCGCCGGCCGCTCCGCCTCGTTCGGCGCCAGCACCGCGGCCGAGGCCGATCTCGCCGAACTGGTGCAGCAATGTTTTCCGTCGGTAGAGAAGCTGCGCTTTGTCAGCTCCGGTACCGAGGCCTGCATGTCGGCGATTCGGCTCGCACGCGGCTACACCGGCCGCAACTTCATCCTCAAGTTTGAAGGCTGCTATCACGGCCATGCCGACGCGCTGCTGGTCAAGGCCGGTTCAGGCGTGGCCACCTTCGGCATCCCGGGCTCCGCCGGTGTGCCCGCTGAGACCGCCATGCACACGCTCGCGCTGCCCTACAACGACCTCGGCGCGGTCGAGGCAGCCTTTGCCACCCATCCTGACGCGATCGCCTGCATCATCGTGGAGCCGGTGGTGGGCAATGCCGGCACCGTGGTTCCCGCACCGGGCTTTCTGCGCGGCCTGCGCGAGTTGACGGCAAAGCACGGTGCCCTGCTCATCTTCGATGAGGTGATGACCGGCTTTCGACTCTCCACCGGCGGCGCACAGGTGCTCTACGGAGCCGAACTCGGGGGCACCGCCGAAGCGCCTGCCTGGCCCGATCTGACAACCCTCGGCAAGATCCTCGGCGGGGGATTGCCGGTGGGTGCCTTCGGCGGCCGAGCCGAGATCATGGACATGCTCGCGCCGCAGGGGCCGGTCTACCAGGCCGGCACGCTCAGCGGCAATCCCCTGGCCATGGCCGCCGGGATCGCCACCATCAGTCATCTGCTGCAGCATGCCGATGAGGTCTATTCAAAGCTCAAACGAACCACTGCCGCCATGGCTGACGGGGTTGCCGGCATCGCGGCCGAGATGGGGATTCCGCTCGTCACCAACCGCGTCGGCAGCATGTTTACCTGGTTCTTTACGGGGCAGCCTGTGCACGATTTTACAGGGGCCAGCACCTCGGACACAGCCGCCTTTGGCCGCTTCCACCGCGCCATGTTGGAGCGCGGCATCTGGCTGCCGCCCAGCCAATATGAAGCGGCTTTCGTCTCCGCCGCACATGGGGAACGTGAAGTCGAAGCGATCCTGGCGGCGGCGCGGGAGTCCCTACCCGAAGCGGTAGGGTAACGAGCCGTTGGTGGGATTGCCGTTCATTTCGCGAGATCGCTACAAAGGCGGCCATGCAAACGACCTACCTTTCCCTGCAGTGTCCCGTGGAACGCCATCGCAACCAGCTTGTATTGCGCATCCCTTTGAACGTGGGCGGCGATCAGTTACGACGCGTCGCGCCCTCGCTCTCCTTTGTTGAAGAGAACGATCTCGTGGTGCCTCTTCCTGAGTGGCTGGCCGCCCGCATGCACCTCGGTGAGGGCTCGGCGGTGCATGTGGATGATCGCTGGGGCAAGCTGAACATCGCGCGCCTGCAATGACGTCCGGCGCAGCAGTCCGAGTCGGCTAGGCGGAGGGCTGCGGCGCGGACGAGCCAGGCATGTTGCTCGGCTTCGGCTCCATCCACAGCTTGCCGGCGACGAGCAGGACGGCCAGCAACGCCGTGCATAGCGCAAAGACGCGGCGCACGCTGGTGACCTCGACGAGCAAACCGGAAAGCAGCAGGCCGCCGATCTGCGCCGTGAAGATGGCCGACATCACCGTAGAGCCGACGCGGCCCATCAGTGCCGGTGGAGTCTCCTGCTGCATCAGTGTTTGCGAGGGGACGATGATGCCGGCGGCGGAAAAGCCCACCAGAAAGCAGCCGACGATGGCCGAAGCCACATGCGCGACCGCGGCCATCAGCAGCGTCCCCAGGGCGATGCCGCCCAGCCCGAGATAGACCAGGGTCGTTTCCTTGGCGCGTTTTCCAAACAGGTTCAGCGAGTTCACGCCGAGGAGCAGGCCGAAGCCGATCATGGCGCTGGTGATGCCGAACGTGCGCGTTGAAGCGTGGAGGATGTCGCGCACATACACCGCGATCAACGGGCCGAAGCAGCCCATCACAAACATGCCGGCGGCCAGCGCCACGATGACAAACAGCAATGCCGCATGGTGCACGATGAAGCTGATGCCGGTCTGCATATCCGACCAGACCCGCGCGATGCCGGTATTTTCTTTGTCGGGGACGGACGCGTTACCGAACGCGGGCGGGGCGGCCGCGGGCGCTGTTTTCAGCGCGATTGTGGCGAGGAAAGACGCGCTCAGCAGGAAGGAGACGAAGTCGATGAGGTAGCAGCTCTGCGCGCCGAGGTTCGCCACCAGAAACGCCGCTGCGGACGGCCCGATAATCCGCATGATAAAGAACGCCTGCTGCAGCAGCGCATTGGCCGAACGCAACCCATGGAAGGGGACGAGGGCGCGGATGGCCACCCCCTGCGCCGGCGAAAAGAAGCTCGACACGACACTGATGGCCGCCAGCACGGAGTAGAAGCCCCATACGGTATGCACGCGGAGCAGAAGTAGGCAAAGGCAGGCGCGTAGAAGATCACTCGCAACCATGGTGGGCTTTATGGGCCAGCGGTCGACGAAAACGCCGCTTAGGATGCCCAGCACGGCAATCGGCAGCAGATACGCAACCTGAATGCCGGTGATCTGCTGCGGCGTGGCGCCGAGCCGGAAGGTCATCACACTGATGACGGCAAAAAGGGCGAGGAAATCGCCGAAAACGGAGACGATCTGGGCGTACCACAGCCGGCGCATCGGCACGATACGCAGGATCGCCCCCATGCTGAGCGGGTCCGGTTGCACCGGCGCGGACAAGGGCAGGCCGTCCGCCGTGTCGGCGGGGGCAGACGCGGCTTGTGTGCTCATGAACGCTCCCTTCGGCTGATTTGGCTTGCTTCCATCTCTGGCTTGCTGGCTTACTTCTATTGTGAACCAGATCGGTGATCCAGCGCACCTCCCGGGTTGAGGGTTAAACGCCAGCGCTGAAGGCGCGTCCTATACCAGGCTACGCCGCAAGGCCTAGGTAGAGTTGTAGATAAAATCCAAGGGCTGAAGGCCGTTCTAGAGCGTCCGTGTTTATAGAACGGGCTTTCAGCCCTCAGTTCTTGGCCCTTGATTTGACCTAGGCCTTGCGGCCTAGGCTGGTATAGAACGCGCCTTTGGCGCTATACGTAGCCGCCTCTGGCGCAATACTTAGCCGCTTTTCGCGCTATACGTAGCCGTGTTTCGTGCTCTTCCGCCACCGATCACCTGTCAGCCGCCGAGGGTGGAGCTGCAGAGCGCGGCGGTGATGTCGTCCGGGACGGCGGGATCGTCCCAGGAGGGCTGGTGGCCGTAGTGCAGATCGCCCGGCGCCACGCCTGCCTTGGCGAAGTATGCCGACCAGAAGGCGGCGTTTTTGCGGAAGACCTCCGGGTTGGGCGCGGCGGCGCCGATCAGGTACACATGCGCTCCCTGCAGGTTGGGCATGCGGTTTTCCGACTTCAGCTCTTCCAGCACCTTGGGAATGGAGGTGTGGCTCCAGAAGCCTGGGGCGTCGAACTTCAACGTCACCGCGTACTCCTGGCTGTCTTCAATGCCGTCGGTGAACAGCACCAGCAGCTTGGCGCCTTTGGCGTGCGACAAAAACTCGGCCGCATCTTCCACGCCATCGAGGATGTAGGACTGCTGCGCGACGGTGTTGGGCGCAAAGGCGGCCGTGGTCTCGGAACGCACGGTGCCGAGGGCCGCCGTGTATGCCGCCAACTGCTCGTCGACGCTTTTGGCGCATTTCTTGCCATAACGCTGGTAATCATCCTCAAAGGTCCAGCTGGGGGCCGTCACCGCAGGCAGCGTCGTATCGACCAGGCGCATGGGCGGGTTGCTGAGTGTGGACTGGTCGGTGATGCTTGCCACCAGCACCTTTTCGCCGGGCAGCATCGACTTCAGGGCGTTTTGCTGGAAATACTGCGAGAACTGGCTGATGCGCCGGTTGGAAACCGACATCGTCCGATCCACGAGCACGACCATGGAGCCGGGTGGCGCGAGAGCGGGGGTCTTGTGACAACCCGCGGGCAATAGCGCCAGGCTCACCAGGCAACATAGGCCGAACTTGAGCGAAATCTTTGCGGTCATCGGTCAGGCGTGGCGCTCATGCCGTTTGTACTGGTCGACATAGATGTAGGTAACACGCTCCTTATTACGGGCGAGCAGATCGCTTAGCCGGTCGCGAAAGCTGCCGATGCCCTTCAGCTCGCTTTCCACGGCTTTGATGAGGTCGGCGACGACGAAGCGAAGTCTTTCCAGCCGTGCCAACCCATGCTTCGGGCCGGAATACTCGATCTGCCCGGCGATCCAGGCGGAGTACGCCAGAAAGCCGAAGCCGATGACGAAGAGCGCGATCTCTGTAAACAAATCGGCGTTGCCGCTATCACCTTTCCCGCGCATGCCGCGTGCCCGCAGATAGGTGAGCGCACACAGCGCGGCGACGAGGCAGAGCGACAGCGCAAAGAGCTCCAGATAGGCCTTGGTGCGTGCGCCTTCGGGCGCGTCCAGCGGGAGCGGCAGCTTGCGATACCGTTTGCCGATGGCGTCGGAAAGCCCGACGAGGCAACCGGCAAACACAAACGACAGAATGCCTTCAACGATGAGGCCGCCCATGTCCGCATACATAAGGTTCAGGAAGGAAAAGGCCACCTCCGCGATGAAGAGGAAGACGAGGAGCCGATGGTATGACGCCGGGCTGGAACTGGGGCGCTCGCATTTCATGCCCTCCGCGGCGGCTTGGTGCTCGGCGACGGCCCCGTCGATCAGCACGGAACGATCTTTGAGCTTGGCGAGTGTTTCCTCAAGCAGCGCCGTACGGGCGGCGATGGCGCGCTCACAATCGGAGCCGATGCCATCCGCGTGGGCCTTGGTCTTCTTCAGGAAGTTGCAGGCGTCACGAAACTCGGCGGCGCTGCTGGAGCCGTTGAGACCGGACCGGCCGTCACGCCAGCCGCGGAACCAGGAATGCAGGCGGCGCCGCGGCCGCACGATGCTGTTGGTTCGGCGCACGAGGGCCTGCCCTCGGAAGCGCTTGATACGCGGAATCTCGTACAAGGTCATCGATCTTTACACCAGAAAGGCATCAAAATGGGATGGCTGCACTGTAGCATGCGCGCCTTCACGATCACTCTCGCAGATCACGACGTTTTCCGGACGTGATTGCGGTCCTGTCCCTTATACGGCGTTACCCGTCGACAAGTTCCACGAGCAGCACCTGCTCGTCGTTGTCGACCTCGCGCAGTTTCACTTCCACGATCTCGCGGCGGCTGGTGGGCACGACGCGGCCGACGTATTTGGCCTCGATGGGTAGCTCGCGATGCCCGCGGTCGATGAGCACCAGAAGCTGCACGCCTCGGGGCCGGCCGTGGTCAAAGAGGGCATCGAGCGCGGCGCGCACGGTGCGGCCGGTGAAAAGCACATCATCGATCAGGATGATGTCGCGGCCGGCGACATCGAAGCCCACCTCGCCTGTTTCGACGACCGGCCGGGTATCGCGGGTGGAAAGATCGTCGCGGTAGAAGCTGACGTCGAGCACGCCGGTGTCGATCGGATGCTTTTCGATGGAGGCAATGATCTTCGCCAAGCGCTGGGCGAGCGGCACGCCGCGGCGCTTGATCCCGACCAGCCCCAGATTGGTCGCGCCGTGATTGCGTTCCACGATCTCATGCGCGAGCCGCACGAGGGTCCGCTCGATTTCCGAGGCGGACAGCAGGCGGCCCTTTTCGCGCAGCTGTGCCGGCGCCTGGCTCGGCAGTTGAGTGGGAAGCTGGGGCACCTGCCTGGCGGTTGGGCCATCGCTTGCCGCATGCACTGGGGGCTGGGAAAAAGGCGTGTCACTCATCACGACCCCGATACTATCAGTGGGCTCGGAGTGGATTCGCCGCGAAATCACCGTCAGGCGGTGCGGCGGCGGCTGAGCAGAATGCCGGTCAACCCGGCGGAGACAGCGGAAAGCAGCAGGTAGAGCGCCCCTGAAACAGCGCACACCCAAAGTAAAAAGCCGGCACGAAACTCAGGAATCGTCAGCAGATGCAGCATCGGGCCGGCGGCGGTGCCGTACTGCGTCTGGGCGTTGGTGCGAATCTGGGCGAGCGCCAGGCCGATCTGTCCGTCGATGGCCGCATTGTGGAGCACGTAGCGCGCCAGCACCAGGCTCAGCACCAGAGCCGTGGCGCAACTGACGCCCACCAGCACGCCGGTAAGCAGCCCGAGGCGCGCGGCAAAGCCCGGAGACACCTTCCCCCGGTGCGCGCGCGCGTTGTAGAAGCTAACGGCAAGAATGGGCGCGCTCACGACCCAGAGCCACGCGAGCAGCAACAGCGGCGCAAACAGGAGGCCGCCGAGGCTCAATCCAAGGGCAATGCCGCTGCTCAGCACGGCGGATTCCACGGCCAGCGGCCAGCGGCCTTCGCCGCCACCCAAACCGCGCCGCAGGGCAGTTAAACGCGAAGCCGGAGCAGACCCGGCATCCCCCCCGTCGGCTCCGGCGGACGAGTGAATCGTAAAGGCCCCATGCTCCGCCTGGCTTTCGCTGCCGGTCCCGTTTGCACCGGTCCCGTTCCCTTCGGTCCCGCGCTCGCTGTAGCGCTTGGCTTCAAGGGCAATCTGCCCCTGTAGCTCTTCAGAAAGAAAGACCTGCGGCGCACCGCAGTTACCGCAATACACGAGGTGCCCGCGTTCGAGCGGGACGAGGTGCTGGCAGCGACTGCAGGGCCGTTCGTCGATTCCGATCATCCCCCTGAGGCTATCTGACCAGGGTAGCTTCGGCAACGTGCCGGTTGTGCCCGCTCCACAAAGCCAGACCTGGATGTGGGCCCGCCGTTACTCTCCTTGCCACTACTCCCGTTCGTCGTCTCCACGGTCATGGTCGCGGTGCCCCGCGTGGTCCTTGAAGCTGACAGGCAGGTCAAGCGCCACCAGGGCGATGCGGGTGGCACCGTCCTCCGCATGAACGCCGGCGATGTGCTGGTGGGACGGCGAGCCGGCACGCAGTTCAAACGCCGCATCGTCGGCCGAGCCGTGCCGGTCGGTATCGCAGGTGAGCCCGTCGGCGGTGCGTGCCGGCTGGCCGAGGGTTTGCTCGCCGTGGCAGGCGATCACCGCGCCATAGCGGGCCATATCCTTTCGATAAAACGCGACGACCTTGTCCTGCGGGTCGCCGCTTTGCAGCTCCACCGCATGCACGCCCAGCTTGAAAGCACCAAAACTCATGCTGACATCGGCGGCTCCATCGTCGTGATCGCCTTTTTTCTGAACAATTTTGGCGCCGGGATAGGGCGTCAGGCCGAGCCCCGCGATGACGGACGCGTTGTCGGTTTTCACGTGCATCGAGCCGAAGGGTGTGCCGATGTTGACATCATCCTTGTTGTCCCCGTTCTTGTGCGTTTCGACGTTGCAGCCCGCCAACAGCGCGCATGGGAGGAGGAAGGCGGTTGCAAAGGTCGATCGTTTGGCCGTCATGCGGTTTCTCCTGTGTCTTGAGCGCAGGCAAACATCCGAGTCCAACATTGCATTCCGGAGTACCCTTGCCCCGAAGCATACGGTTGCAGTAAGACTTTGGTTCATAAAAACTTTTCGCCGCCCGTTGCGTGCTGTCGACCGGCGTCGGAGGGCCATGCGGCGGCGAGCGTTCGGCGGTGCTCCCCGAAGCCGGTTTGGCGCGTCTTGTATCTGTATCCCGCGCGCCTTGTCTCTGTAACCAGACGACTTGCGCAGGTGCAAGCCGCACCTTGCGGCAGGGCAGAGCGGCAAGCGGCACACGAAAGAGCAGGTACTTGATATGAGCCCAAGGGTGCGTGAGGCAGGGGGGATGCAGGGGCGGCACAGCTGGCGGTCGCAGCCCGTGCTTGGGCCGACCGTGCTTGGGCCGACCTGGCGCGGGTGGGCCGTTGCAGGCAGCCTGGCAGTCTGCCTGCTTGCCGGAAGGCCCTTGTGGGCGCAAACGGCGCAGGACACTCCCGGTTCTCAGGATTCGCGGGCGCTTCCGGTCCCTACTTTGGCCGACCCGAATGTGGCCGACCCGAATGCTCCCGCGTCGGATGCGGGGCAGGGGACCTCCTCCCCTGCCGGTGAGGGAGGTTTGCCGCAGACGGGCGAGGGCGCGCCGTCCGCCGAGGGGCAGACCGTTGCCGCTGTGCACGATCCACCCTCCCGCGTCGCCCGGTTGAGCCTGCTGAACGGCAATGTTTCCACCGAGGCCGCCAACGGCAACACCTTCGTCCCCGCGGAGATGAATGGCGTGTTGACCACGGGCGATCGCGTGTACACCGACCCTGCGGGCGGCGCCGAACTCGAGGCCGGGCAGCTCGCCGTGCGCCTGGGCGGCGGGACGGACCTGACGGTCTCCGCGCTCAGCGACACGGTCGCGCAATTTGGCCTGGCTGCCGGCGCGGTGCATCTGCGGTCGTTCACGCTGCCCGCTGAGACGGTGATAGAGCTCGATAGTCCAGACGCTGCGGTGACGGTGCTTGAACCGGGCGACGTGCGCGTGGATGTCGACGTGGCCGGGCACACCACCACCGTGACGGTCGTGAACGGCCGTGTCCAGGTGGATAGTCCCGCCGGGAGCCAGATCCTGACGGCCGGGCAGCGAGTCCGCCTTCATGGCGGCGATCCGGCGGCGGGCGACACGGCGTACACCGAGCCGCTCCCTCCGGCGGAAACGGACCTCCTGGACAGCTTTTCCGGCACCCGCGATACCGCCTACGCGAGCGGTACCGATGCGGCTAGCGGCTACCTGAGCCCGGACACGGTTGGCGGGGCCGATCTGGCCAGCTTCGGTTCGTGGGACTCGAGCAACGATGGGCCCATCTGGTATCCGGTCGTGGCCGTTGGCTGGCGGCCGTATTGCTTTGGCCATTGGCGCTATATCCACCCCTGGGGCTGGACCTGGATCGGCAACGAACCGTGGGGTTTTGCGCCCTTTCACTATGGCCGCTGGGCGCTGCACGGCGGCCGCTGGGGCTGGATTCCCGGCTCGCCGGTGGTGCGTCCGGTGTATGCGCCGGCGCTGGTCGCCTTCGCCGGGGGCACCCGCTTCGCGGCGGCGCAGGGCTACCCCGCCGGTGCCAATGCCGGCCATGGCGGAGGCATCGCGGCCTGGTTTCCGCTCGGGCCGCGCGAGCCCTACCTGCCGCCCTACGCAGGCACGACCTCCTATCGCAACCGTGTCAACGCGAGCAACATCTATAACGCCAACCCTGCCGAGGTGCGCGCCCTGTACCACCAGCGCGCCGTGGATGTGTTTACAGCCGTTTCCCCAGGCGGCTCGCCGGCTGACCGCACCTACAGCAACCGCCTTGCCGGCACCATAGCGGTCGCGCAGAGCAGCTTTGTCGAAGGACGGCCTGTCGCCCATGCCCTTCTGCCGCTTTCGGCGGAGTCGCTGGCGTCGGCGCCGGTGCTCGGCCATGCTCCCAAGCTGCCCGATCACCCCCTTGCCGTGGCCGGCCCGGCGCCGGCACTGCCACCGACGCTGCCGCGCCCCGTCATAGCCCATGGCCTGACCTCCCCCGAGGCTGCACGTGGCGCAACCGCCGCGGCGGCGCCGTCCGAGCTCGGCGGCGCTACCCTGTTTCACCGCATCGAGCCTCCCGCACGGGCGGGGTATGGCGCGGAGCCACGCACCTTCGGCGGCACCGATCCCCTGGGCCGTCCGGGGTACAGGCCAGGCTTCGGTCCGGGGAGCGCAATGGGTACGGGCATGCGCGAGGCGCGCCCGGCCACCGGCACCGCGCCGCGCACCGAAGCGCCGCATGCCGCTCCGGCACGTCCCGCCCCGGCGCCCAGCGGCCGCCCGCGCTGAAGTGTGCTTCTGCCTTTCACCGGCAGGTCCGCTGGGGCATGCAACCTCGATTCCCGCGGCAATTCAACCAATCGGAACACAAAGCGGGCCGCTCCCCTGTACACTGGGCTTCGCGAAGACACGCATGCGCCCTGTTTATTCCGGGCCGCTGCGTCGTGCAACTCCCGTGTGAGGAAACCGGATTCCAATGAGCGCTCAAGCCACTGCCCCCGAAACTGAACCGATTCTCGGCTCTGAACTCGACCAGCTTTCCATCAACACCCTGCGCTGCCTGGCGATCGATCAGGTCGAAAAGGCCAAGAGCGGTCATCCTGGCGCCCCGCTCGGCTGCGCGCCGATTGCGTACCTGCTGTTTCACAAGTTTATGAAGTACAACCCGGTCGATCCGCTCTGGTCGGATCGCGACCGTTTTGTGCTGTCGAACGGCCATGCATCGGCGCTGTTGTACGGCGTGCTGCACCTTGCCGGCTATGACCTGCCGCTTGAGCAGTTGCAGCAGTTTCGCCAATGGGGATCGCACACGCCGGGGCATCCGGAGTACGGCGAAACGCCGGGCGTGGAGGTTACCACCGGCCCGCTCGGCCAGGGGCTCGCAGAGGCCGTCGGCCTCGCGATTGCGGAGAAGCACCTGGCGGCCACCTACAACACGGAAGCCAAGGTCGTCGACCACTACACCTATGTGCTGTGCGGCGATGGTGACCTGATGGAAGGCATCTCGCATGAGTCGTGTTCGTTGGCAGGGACGCTGCAATTGGGCAAGCTGGTGGTGCTGTATGACGACAACCTCATTTCACTCGACGGCCCCACCGACCTCAGCTACACCGAAGATGTGACGCAGCGTTTTGAGGGCTACAACTGGCACGTGCAATTCGTTGCGGATGGCAACGATCTCGGTGAGCTGAACAAGGCTATCGAGGCTGCCAAAATGGAGCGCACCAAGCCTTCGCTCATCCGCGTGCGCACGGTCATCGGCTACGGTTCACCCAAGGCCGGTACGAAAAATGTGCACGGCGAGGCGCTCGGCGGCGATGCGCTGAAGATCACGAAGCGCTTCTTCGACTTCCCCGAAGACAAACCCTTCTACATCCCCGACGCGGCGCTCGAGAACTGGCGCAAGGCCGTCGAGAAGGGCAAAATCGCCCAGGATGCCTGGAACGGCATGTTCGACGAGTACAAGAAGACTGCACCCGAGCTTGCCGCCCAATACAGCCGCACCACCAGCATGAAGCTGCCGGACGGCTGGGAAAAGGCGCTGCCGGTCTTTCCGCCGGAGAAGCCGGTTGCCACCCGCAACGCCGGGCAAGTGGTGCTGAATGCGCTCGGTAAGGTGCTGCCGGAGCTCTTCGGTGGCGCGGCCGATCTCACCAGCTCCACCAAGACGATCTTCAAGGATTCCGACAACTTCCACCAAAACCCGGCCGGCCGCAACGTCTTCTTCGGCGTCCGCGAATTCGGCATGATGGCCGCGGTCAACGGCATGGCCGCCCACGGCGGTTTGCTGCCCTTCGGCTCGACCTTCTTTACCTTCTCCGATTACTGCCGCTCGGCCCTGCGCATGGGCGCGCTGCAAAGCTCGCATTCGCTGTACATCTTCACGCACGACTCCATCGGTCTCGGCGAGGACGGCCCCACGCACCAGCCCATCGAGCAGCTGATGGCCCTGCGCGCCATCCCGCAGCTCACCGATTTTCGGCCCGCCGATGCCAATGAAACCGCAGCCTGCTGGAAGCTGATGGTCGAGCGCAAAAACGCCTCGTTCCTTGTGCTCTCCCGTCAGGACCTGCCCACGCTCGACACGACGAAATACAACGTCATGGAAGGCACGGCGAAGGGTGCCTATGTTCTCGAGTCGTACGGGGAGGACGTCATTCTGGTCGCCACCGGCTCCGAGGTGCAGCTGATCGTCGAAGCTGCGGAAAAACTCAAGGCAGAGGGCATCAACGCCACCACGGTCTCTATGCCCAGCTTCAAGGTTTTCGAAGAGCAGCCGGAAGAATACAAAATGAGCATCTTCCCGCACAATGTACCCAAGGTCTCAGTCGAAGCCGGCGCCACGATGGGCTGGTGGAAGTACATCGGCCGCGACGGCATTGCGATTGGCATTGACCGCTTTGGCGCCTCGGCCCCAGGGCCAGTAGCGCTCGAGAAGTTCGGGTTTACGGTGGAGAATGTGCTGGAAAAAGCGAAGTCGCTGGTGAAGAAGTAGTTCACCAAACAGCAGCTGCGTGCTAAATCGAGGCACGGTCGGGAGCACCGCCTTTCTGTGGTGCGTAGGGCAAGTTGCCGTCTTCTGGAAAGGGCTGCGTACGCAGCCCTTTCTCATTTTTACTTAAAGCATCGTGCACCGGTTTAGATCATTGGAAGCGTCTGACGCGAGCGCTGAGGGCGCGTTCTATACCAGCCTGGGCCCGCAAGGCCCAGGTACAGGAACGCCGTGCTGGCGAGGGCTGAAGGCCCGATCTATAGACGCTTGCCGGGCTTTAGGGCGGGCTTTCAGCCCTCAAATCTTATTGCCACGCATACCTGGGCCTTGCGGCCCAGGCTGGTATAGAACGCGCCGTTGGCGCTACACAAGGACGAGGCGCTTGCTCCCCGAGGTGCCTGCTCCCCGAGGTGCCTGCTGCCACTTGACTGACAAACCGTAACCACCTGCTCCACACCCGAGAGCTTTTGCTCTAGCATGTGATCTGCTCACCCTTTGGAGCAGCCCGCCTAGCGGGATCGTGGCCACCATGACCCAGGACCAAGCCAAACTCCTCGCCGCCCAACGCGCTGTCGAACTCATCGAGCCCGGCATGGCCGTCGGTCTTGGCACCGGCACCACGGCCACGCTCTTCATCCAGGAGCTCGGCAAGCGGGTGCGGGCCGGTTTGCAAATCAAAGCCATCGCGACCTCGGACGCCAGCCGCGCACTCGCCGAGCAACTCGGCATCCCGATCACGAACTTCGCGGACACCCCAGTGCTCGATATCAACATCGACGGGGCCGATGAGGTCGCGCAGGATCCGGTTCTGGGGCTTGTGCTCATCAAGGGCGGCGGCGGCGCGATGCTGCGTGAAAAGATCGTTGCCTCGGCTGCCAGGCAGTTCGTCGTGGTTGCCGATTCCACAAAAGTTGTCGCGCAGCTGGGTAAATTTCCGCTACCGGTCGAGGTCATTCAGCTGGCTTTGCCGCTGGTCGAGCGCAAGCTCGGCGCCCTGGGCCTACACCCCAAGCTGCGCCCCGCGCGCAACGGACAGGGACCATGGATCACCGACGAAGGCAATGTGATCCTTGACTGCTTTTGCGGCACCATTCCTGAACCCGAGAAGACCGCTGCGGCGATCCACGCCATTGTCGGTGTGGTCGAACATGGGCTATTCACGAACATGGCCACACTGGCGTTGGTCGCAGGAGAGAATGGCGTGGAAGAGTTGCGGCCCTAGTACGGAGTACCAGCCAGGTACAGGAGCAACGAGCATGCTGAAGTTTTGGCGATGTGCCTTACTTTCCATCTGCGCAGCGATGCTCCCCCAGTCGCAGACCGCCACCTCCTCGGCCCTGGAACCGCCAACGCTCACCCTGCACGTCAGCACGCAGCTCGTTCTCGTCGACGCCTCCGTCCAACTGCGTAAAACCGGCGAGTCCCTTCAAGGGCTTACGCCGGCAGACTTCCTACTGACCGAGGACGGCACGGCGCAAAGCATCACCAGTCTCAGCGAAGATCAGCTTCCACTCTCGCTCGTCCTGCTTTTTGACCTCACCGACACCGTGCATCCCGTGCTCGAGCACCTGTCGGGCGGCGCGGCGGCTGTGCTGCGCCATCTGCGGCCGCAGGATGAGGTCGCGGTGATGACGTTTTCCTCGCACGCCATCCTTGTCCAGCCGTTCACCCATGATCGTATGAGCGCCGTGGAGGGCATCGACGCCGCGGCCGCGAGCTACGACGCCCAGGAGCCCACCTTTCTCTTCGAGGATCTATGGCAGGCCGCCGCACAATCGCAGTCGGCGCGTGGCCCAGATCATGATCCAGACCGTCGCCGCGTGCAGATCTGGCTCACCGACGGCTCCGCGAATGATCAGGACACCCAGCGCGGCCTAGCCAGGCACGCGCCCGCTACCTTGCACACCGAAGAGGAGGCGGCAGCCATGCTGCTGCGCTCGAACGCCGTCGTGAGCGCGATCATCGAGCACAGTGCGGGGTCGATCCCTACTAGCCGGCCGGGCGAACGATTCGGCGACATCGAACGTTACGCCGAACGCACAGGAGGCCCTGTCGTATCCGCTACGGCGGGCGATGTCGAGGCGCAACTCGCGTCATTGCTTGATACCTTGCGGGCGCGGTACACCCTCGGCTATCGACCCAGCGTGCCGCGCCCGGAGGGCACCGTGTGCCATTTGCAGGTCGCCCTCAGCCCTGCGTTTTTCGCGGCCCACCCCGGCCTCAAGCCTAAGAATCTGCTGGTGCGCGCACGCCAAAGCTACCTTCGCCAGACTGGCGCACGGTAGCCGGCATCGATCTGCCCTGCCGTCCCGTAACCCGACCCACGCCTAGCATCGCCAGCCTCAAAATTGCCATCCCATGACACATGACAAACGCGGGCAACGACACAATACGAGGAAAGCATTGGTTCATCACAGGAGCGTCCACCGGCTTTGGCCGTCTGATGGCGGAGTATCTGCTGGAACACGGCGCCAACGTGGTCGCGACCGCACGCCAGGTGGGAAAGATACAGGATCTGACCACGCGCTACCCGGGCGGCGTCACCATTCTTCCCCTCGATGTCAGCAGCGGCGACAGCATCGATCATGCGGTGGCGGACGCGATCTCGCATGTCGGCTACATCGATGTGCTTGTCAACAATGCCGGTTACGGCGTTTGCGGCGCGGTGGAGGAGGTCGTTGAAAAAGAGTACATGCCGATGTTCAACACCAACCTGTTTGGGCTCATTAATCTCACGAAGGCATTTCTGCCAATGTTTCGTGAGCGGCGCTCCGGCACGATCGTGAATTTGTCCTCCATTGGCGGTCTGATCGGCTCGGCGGGTTGGGGCTTTTACAATGCTTCCAAGTTCGCTGTGGAAGGTTTGAGTGAGGCTTTGGCTGCGGAACTCAAGCCGATGGGTGTTCACGTGATGGTCGTCGAGCCCGGCCCGTTTCGCACAGACTTTCTCGGCCGTTCCGCCCTTGAAGCCGGGCGTCGTATCTCGGATTATGAGACGAGTGTGGGCGCTACACGCGAGTACTTCAATACGCAGGCCGGTAAACAGGCCGGCGATCCGCAGCGTGCCGTGGAGGCCATCGTCGCCGCCGTGAACGCGTCCGAGCCTCCGAAGCATCTTCTGCTCGGCAAGCAGGCGCTCGCCCGGTATCGCACGCGCCTCCAGCAGTGGACGGAGGAGTTGGACAAGTGGCAAAGTGTCACCGAGGGCGCAGACTTCCCCGGAGACACCGGCCGATCGTCGTCACCGCTTTCAGCCGTTGCCGCGGGTCGTCGCTGAGTTTGTCATTGAGCCCTGGACAGTACCTCCGAGCATTACCCTTGGTTTCCCGCACAGGAAGAGCTTGGGTTAGGCTTGGAGGGATGAACATGCGTGCTGCCTTTCTCGTGCCAAACGGCGGCAGCGGCTTCCATGCCGAGGGTAAACGCGGAATGGGTGCAGCGCTGGACTGTTGAGCAGCATCGAACGTCGGGCAAGTAAAGAGCAGGAGCGGGCGCTCCCGCAAGAGAAGAGCGGAGGAGAAGACGATGGCAGCAGTGGCAGAGGTAGGGCAGGCACCAAACGCTGGTGATACCCCGGACAAGGTTCAGGATAAAGAGCGAGTGCCGGATCCGTGTATCGTGGTCATCTTCGGCGCGTCGGGAGACCTTACCAAGCGCAAACTGCTGCCCGCCTTGTTCCACCTGGAGCAGCAAAACCTCTTGCCGAAGGACTTCGCCGTCGTAGGTGTGGCTCGCCGCGATGTGTCTTCCACCTTTGCCGGAGACATGCAGGACGGCATTCTGAAGGGCGGCGGTGTGGATGCCGGTGACTCCAAGCTAAAGCCCTTCGTCGATCGCGTGAAGTACTTCGCTACCAACTTCGATGATGATGCCGGATACGAAAAGCTGAAGGCATTTTTGGCCGACCTCGACGGCAAGCTGGGCACCAAAGGCAACCGTCTCTTCTATCTGGCCGTGGCGCCCGAGTTCTTCGCGGACATCGCCCAGCGTCTCGCGAAACACGGCATGACCCAGGCCGGGGAAGGCCAGTGGGTCAACATCATCATCGAAAAGCCCTTCGGCACCGACCTCGAAAGCGCTCGCAAGCTGAATGCGGAACTGAATGCCGTTCTTGGTGAAGATCAGATCTTCCGCATCGATCACTACCTCGGCAAGGAGACGGTACAGAACATTCTGGTTTTCCGTTTCGGCAACGGTATCTTCGAGCCTGTGTGGAACCGCAATTACGTCGACCACGTCGAGATTACGGCTGCCGAATCGATCGGCATCGAGGGCCGTGGGCCTTTCTATGAGACCGCCGGGGCGCTGCGTGACGTGCTGCAGAATCACGTGATGGAAGTGCTGAGCTTTGTGGCGATGGAGCCACCGGATAATTTTCAGTCCGATGCAGTGCGCGTCGAAAAACTGAAGGTTTGGCGTGCCATCGAGGCCATCCCAGTCGAGGACACCGCGCGCGGTCAGTACGGCGCGGGCACGGTCGATGGCCAGCAGGTGATCGGGTACCGCCAGGAAGATCGGGTTAACTCTGAGTCCACCACGGAAACCTACGCGGCCATGAAGTTGTCCATCGAGAATTGGCGCTGGGCTGGCGTGCCGTTTTACATCCGCGCGGGCAAGAGGCTCGCCAAGCGCGTCACCGAGGTGACGGTGACCTTTAAACAGCCGCCCTTGCACCTCTTTAAAACCAACAAGGATGATGGGCAGGTCACACCCAACGTGCTGAAGATGCGCATCCAGCCTGATGAGGGCATCACGCTCATCTTCGGCGCGAAGATCCCCGGACCCACCACAAATGTGAAGCCCGTGGAGATGCACTTCAGCTACGCCGACGCTTTCGGCAAGAGCTCCGCGAACGGCTATGAGCGCTTATTGCTCGATGCGATGCTGGGTGACGGCACGCTGTTTGCCGAGCGCGAAGGTGTGGAAGCGACCTGGGCGCTCATGACGCCGGTGCTCGAGGCCTGGAAGGCCAACCCGCCCAAGGACTTTCCCAATTACGAAGCTGGGACCATGGGATCGGAGAGCTCCGATACTCTGTTGTCGAAGGATGGCCGTAGCTGGGCAAAATTGTAAGAAGTTTAGGTCTAGGTTGTACGTTCTAGGTTGTACGTTGTGCGTTCCGAGCCAAATTGGAAATGCGTTACTCATGCAACGTACAACTTGGGCCGTTTCACGTACAACTTAGAACGTACAGCCTAAAACGTACAACCTACACCACGCTTCTCCACCCTGGACCATTTTCGAACTATGCCGCAGCCGATCACCGTTACATATCTCGTATGGCCTACCATGGACGCGTTGGCGATGGCTTCGGCACGGCAGTTTGCGGCCAAAATCGAAGAGGCCGTAGCCAAGCGGGGTGTGGCGCGGGTGGCCATCTCCGGCGGTTCTACGCCGCAAGCCGCGTTCAAGCTGCTTGCTGATCCCGCACAGCCCTTCGCTAACACGATTCCGTGGGATAAGCTGCAGCTTTTCTGGGCGGACGAGCGCTGCGTTCCTCCTGAGCATCCTGAGTCGAACTATGGCGTTTGCAAGAACCTGTTGCTCGACCATGTCGCCCTTCCCGCGGCAAACGTCCATCGCATGGAAGGCGAACTCGATCCGGAAGAGGCCGCTGCGCGCTACGAAAGCACCCTGCGCAATACGTTGAAGCTGGAAGGCGCGGAGTCTCCCGCGTTTGATCTGCTGCTGCTGGGCATGGGCGATGACGGGCATACCGCGTCGCTGTTTCCGCACACGGATGCGCTTGACGAGATGGGCCGGCTTTGCATCGCCAATCACGTTCCGCAGAAAGATACCTGGCGACTCACGCTGACGTGGCCGGTGATCAATCAGGCGGCCGCCGTCGCGTTTGAGATCGGCGGCGCTGCGAAGACGGCCATCGTGGCAGAGGTGTTTACCGGTCCGCGGGATCCGGAGCGTCTTCCCTCGCAGTTGATCCGTCCGTCGAACGGCCGTCTGCTGGTGCAGTTGGATGCGGCTGCCGCCGACAACCTCCCTCCCGGCACGGAGGTATTTGAAGGCCTGGAAGGCGATCGACGGGTGGGTACGCTTGAGATATAGTTTGCGAGTTACGTTCAGTATCGATGATTCACAGCAAAGCGAGTACGCATGATTTTGGCAGGGGATGTCGGTGGTACAAAAGTCCACCTCGCGCTTTACAACTTCGCAGAGGGCAAGCTCGTCCAGCTGCGCGAAGAGAAGTTCCCGGCGGCTGATTACGCCTGCCTAGACGACGTGGTGAAGAGCTTTTTGGCAAAAGGTACCGAGCCAATGCAGGACATCGTGGCCTCGTGCTTCGGTTGCCCGGGGCCGGTGCGCGATGGCCGGCTGAAGCTCACCAACCTGCCCTGGACCCTGGATGCGCGGGATCTACAGCATGTGACGGGTGTTGAGCATATCTTCCTCATCAACGACCTCGAAGCGAACGGCTACGGCATACCGGAGCTTGGCAAGAACGAGATTTTCTTACTGCACGAGGGCGATCCGGCCGGTGTCGGCCATCGCGGTCTGCTTTCTGCCGGAACCGGCCTAGGGGAGTCGGTGCTGGCCTGGGATGCGAAGCTGCGCCGTCATACCCCAATCCCTTCAGAAGGCGGGCACGTCGACTTCGCTCCCCGTACCGATCGCGAAATTGCCTTGCTGACCTATTTGCGACGAACCTTGAACGGCCGTGTCAGCTTTGAGCGTGTCGTTTCAGGTTTGGGCATTCGCAATGTGTATGCTTTCTTGCGCGATGACCAAAAGATGGAGGAGCCTGCATGGCTTCGCGAGCGCATGGCTACCGAAGATCCCAACGCCGTCATCGGTACCTGCGCGGAGGAAGGCACGAGCCCCATCTGTGTGGAAGCCATGAATCTGTTCGCGGCGGCTTATGGCGCGAAGGCGGGCAATCTCGCTTTGACGGTGCTTGCGTCGGGCGGCATTTATCTCGGTGGCGGCATTGCGCCCAAGGTCCTGAAGCTGATGCAAAACGGCATATTTACCGAAGCTTTCCTGGATAAGGGGCGGATGCGGTCGATTCTGGAGGCCGTGCCGGTGCGTATCATCCTGGACGACACCTGCGCCCTGCTTGGGGCTGCCGCCTATGCCGAAGCGCGCGCTGCGGAGCTCTCCGGAAGATCGGAACGCGCGGCCTCGCTACCGGCGTGAGGTAAGAGCTCGATCTTGAGGAACAGCACCTTCCGGCATGGAGGGACAATGCTGCGCAGTTGAGCCTCGCTACATCAAGCGAAACCGTTCCCGCATGAGCCGTTGAAAGCGCGGCCGCCAGATCAGGTCGTATGCCAGTTCCTTTCCCGGAAACATAGCCAGGGCTGCGTTGCGGGCATCCGCGACCATCGTGGCCGCTTCGTCGTAGCTCAGGCTGTTGTCCTGCGCGATCACGCCCATAACCATATTCATCATGATCTGCAGCCGGCGGATGAGCTTGGCTTCTTCCTGCTCCCCGGGCGAAAGCTGCCGCTTGGGGACTTTGGTAAGCGCGTCTACGGAGGCGGAGCCATTAGCAGCCGCTAAGGCCTCTTCTCCCGCTTGCTCATTCTCGTACCTATCTTTCTCTGATTCATTCATCCACACCTCCAATATGTGAAGCTTCATCCAGTATGCGACGAAATAGATATCCGGACGCCCAATTCGAACGAGCGGCTGATCCGATGATGGGCAGTCATTCTTCCGTCACTACGTTCAACAAGTTCTATATACAGTGCACGGCTACGGAAGCGAGGTCATCGTGATTAAGGACGTTGCTTATGGTGACATTCTTTTTATAAACGGCACATCGAGCGCGGGCAAAACAACGCTGGCCAGAGCGCTTCAACTCGCCTTCGATCAACCGTTTTCTTACTACGCCTCTGACCAACTTGCGGATGCCGGCTTTCGCGCCCGGAGACCTGAAACCTCAGCCTCGTACGCAACGGTTCCTAGCGAAAGGGACCGCTTCTTCGATGGATTTCACCGCTCGATTGCGGCATTCGCCTTTGCTGGCAACAATCTTATTGTTGAGCACGTCGTTGAGGAGCAGGCTTGGGCTGAGGATCTTAAATATTTGCTGGCACCTTTCCACGTATTTTGGGTTGGGGTGCACGCGCCGGCTGAAACGCTCGTCGAGCGAGAAAAAATGCGAGGAAATCGCACGATCGGGGAAGCATTGTTTCATTTGAAGACGCATGACTATTGCCGCTACGACGTTGAAGTAGACACGAGGCTGCGCATAGCCCAGCAGGTGCAAACGGTGAAGGACGCATGGCAAGCGCGAGGTGATAGAGGGTCCCGCATCGGTAACGCCGTGCCGACGATGTGATATTCAGGGGGAAGCCTGCTCCATCGTGAGGCGGCCATCGGGGTAGAGGAGAAAGGTTTCAGCACCCTCGCGATCCGTACGAAAGGTGCGGACGTGTGCCGCTTCAAGCCGATCGAGCACCTCGCGGCGCGGGTGGCCGAAGGTGTTTTGCCGGCCTACGCTGATGACGGCGGCGCGGGGTGCAACCGCGGCCAGGAACTCGGGATTGGTGGAGGTACGGCTGCCGTGATGCCCCACTTTGAGGAGCATGACTGGCGCCAGCCGCCCGTGCGCCAACATTGCGGCCTCACTCGGAGCTTCGGCATCGCCTTCCAGTAACACGCTTGCCCCCTTCCACGCCAAACGCATCACCAGCGAATCATTATTACGTGCTTCCCCCGGGTTCTGGTAGCTCCGCTCCGGGGCAAGCACGTCAGCGTCCATGCCACCCCAGAGAAAGCGGTCGCCCGCAGCTAACGGGTGCACGGCAATGCCAAGGGCGTGTGCTTCCTCCAGCAAGGCTTCCAGTGCGGGTGAGACCCCCGGCTCGATGCTGAACCAAAGCTCCCGGGGCCGCAGATCGCGCAGCACCGCAGGCATGCCGCCGATGTGATCGCTATGCGCATGGGTGATGAGGACGGCGTCCAGGCGGCGCACGCGTCGCGACCATAGATAGGGCGCGACGACCTCCTCCCCGACGTCCCAGCGGGTTTTCAAACTGCCGACCGGTCCACCCGCGTCGACAAGAAGCGTGCGGCCTTCGGGCGAGACGACAAGCAAGGAGTCGCCCTGGCCCACATCAAGGGCCGTCACCTCCAGCGCTCCAGGGTGGAGCAGGGGCTGCGCAGGCCAAAGGACCGCCACGAGCAGCAAAGCCGCCGCGCCCGCCCCGCTCCAGGCAAGCCCGACCTGTCGGGCGCGCAGGGCATAGCAGGCAAACGCCAACAGCAGGCAGAACAGCACGACCCCCGCCGCGGCGGGAGCCGGGACACGGATATCGCCAAGCGCGGCATGTCCGAGGTGCTGGACGATGCCTCGCACAACATGCAGCAGCAGCGCGGCGCAGGCGGCGGGTACCACGGCAAACCACGCGCTGAGCAGCCCGGTTAGAAAGGTCAGCAGGGCCGTCCCGGCCAGCAGTATGGCCAGGGGTGCAACCAGCAGATTGCCCGGCATGGCCAAAGGCACCGCGCGATGAAAATAGACGGCCATCGGGAGTGCCATGCACAGCTCGATGGTCACTGAAACCAGCGCCGTCTCGGCCACGAGCAGGCAGCCATGCAGGAGCCAAACGGGCAACAGCCGGGCATGACGCCAGCCAAGCAGATCGCGGCACAGCGCGCCCCACAGGCGAAGCCGCACACGACGGCTCGCGACGCGCGGAGGAAGAAAGGCGTCGAGTTCTATGGTGTCCAGCTGCCGCCGTGTGCTCTCCCAAGACGCAAAAAGCCGCTCGGCGAGCGGGGCGCCCAGGCCCGCGACGGCGAAAATGACCAGCACGGTCATCTGGAAGCTGGGTTCGAACAAGGCACGGGGATCGAAGGTCAGGATGAGCAGCGCAGCCGCCCCAAGCGCGTTCAAGCCGGAGCTTTGCCGATCGAGTGCCCGGGCGATCAGGTAGACGCTGCTCATTGCCAACGCCCGCTGCACGGGTACGCCAAAGCCGGTGAGCAGGGCATAGCTGCAAGCTGCAAGCACGGTGAGCGCCACTGCAGGGTACTCCGGCACACGTGCCCGTCGCAGGGCCCAGAAGAGCACGCCGGTGAACAGAGCGATGTGCATTCCGGAGACGACAAACAGGTGAAAGGTGCCGGTTTGTTCGAAGCCGGCGCGCAGCTCCGCCGTTAGCGCATTTCGATCGCCAAAGAGCATGGCGGCAAGCATGGCCGCATCGTCGGGTGTCAGGCGCAGGAGGCTCGGGAGATGGAGGATTGCCCGCGAGTGCGGCAGGGTTTCAAGCTTGCCGGCGGCCCAGCGTTGGGCTGCCTGTAACCGGCAGGAGAGATCCCCTGGACCCGTCTGCACCCGTTTGACCTGAACCGCTTTGGCACTGGCGCTGACGCCGATGCCTTGCCCTGAAAGCCACTCCGCATAGGAGAACGCGCCGGGATCTCGGTAGACCTCCGGCGTCCGGAGACGCAACGGGACCTCGATGAGCTCACCGCAGGCAAGCGGCGCCGCGTGCCCCAGCAGCGTAAGGCGCACACCGCCCGTGACAGGTTGCAGGGAGGAGGTGTCCGGCGTGATCTGCTCGACCGCTTCGACGGCCAGATCGACCGTGATGCCCGGATCGCCCACCTCGATTTCCCAGCCGCCGGGTTCCGTGAGCCAGGGCGCGCCGGCGGTGTTGAGCATGACAGGCGCCGCCGTATTCTTCTCCGCTGGGTGGAGTGCATGCACTGCCGTTACCCGCCCGCGCACCGTGCGGCTCAGGCCGTCGGCATAGTGGCTCAACGCCGTTTGGCGGACCACGGGCGGCTGTGTCTGCGCACACCAGCAACCCACGCCCACCCACAGGGCGAGCACGCTGCCCCAACCCACGGCAGCCTGCCGAGAAACCCCAAGACACGCGAGCGCAAGCAGGCCGGCAACGGAAAGGGTTAAAAGCGCCGGTTCATGCCACTGCCGTGCGAGCAGAATCCCGGCGGCAAAGGCCAGTGCCGCCTGGAGCAGGGGCAAACGGCGCGCCCGCAGCGGCTCCACAGGCGGGGCGCCGTTCATCCAGAATGTCTCAGCCCCAAGGGCCGTCATGGCAAGGGGATCTCCTCATCCGCAGCGACGTTACACAGCAGCCTCCCGGCTGTGTTCCGAATCGAAGGACCGGCCCCGCTGGAGCACGGCAAGGGTTTCCAGATGAAACGTCTGCGGAAACAGATCTATCAGGTGCAGCGCGGCTACGGTATACCCCAAACCGGTCATGACGTTCAGGTCGCGCGCGAGCGTGGATGGGTCGCAGGACAGATAGACGATCTCTGCCGGCTGCAGCTGCTCGAGCAGCCGCATGGCCTCCTCGCCAGCCCCCGCGCGGGGTGGATCGAGGACCACCAGCTCCGGTCGCTCCCGCTGCAGGGCCGCACCGTGCAGGAAATCCAACGTCGTTGCCTGCACGGCACGATGGTGCGGGCTTAACTTACCCAGCGCACGCGCAAGCTCGCCCGCCGCGACCGGGTTCGCCTCCACAGCCGTCACAGTCGTGAAATTGTGCGCCAACACGCGAGAAAACAGGCCCACTCCGGCGAATAGATCCCAGGCGGTGCCGCCTTTGCGACCACCGCAGACGAGGTCGACCAACGTGGACAGCAGAAAGCGGTTTACCTGAAAAAATCCGCCCCGCGCGACCCAGTAGATCTCATCCGCCACGGGATAGGGCAGCCCCGCGATGCCCCACGAGGCGAGCGTCTCCAGCATGCGGCCGGAACGCGGATCGAGCCGCACTACGCCCGCACCCGTCAAGGCGGGGCAATGGCGGCGCAATGCTTCCATTGCTCCTGTAAACGCACGGGCAGAGACAGGCGACGGTTTGCCCGCGCACAGCAGCACCAGCTGCAACCGCGTCTCATCGCCATTACAGGACAACTCAAGCTCATCTGCCAACGAGAGCATGCGGTTCATCTCACGATCGGTGATGCTCAGGTGCTCCAGCGCCGCCGCCGCACCCCACAGCAGCGGCGCGGCGATAGGACACATACGGATTGGCAGAAACTCCTGCGTGCCGCGGACGCTGTACCCCACCCGAAGCGCACCGCCCACCCGCCGCACCCGCAAGCGAATCCGGTTGCGATAGCCGTAGGGCTCCGGCGAGGACCAAACCTGCGTTGGGGGCCGTTTGCTCACCCCGGCCCGGCCTAGCGTTTCGTGCAGAATCGCTTCCTTCATCCGCAGTTGTTCCGGGTAGCTCCCCATTTGATAGTGGCAGCCGCCACAGCTGCCGAAATGAACACAGCGCGGCGCCACGCGTTCCGGCGAGGGCTCCAGTATGCGAAGGCGAGCCGTTTCGTCGATGTGCGGCCCGGCGGCAGAGGAGGTGGCTGGTCGCTCCGGCGGCCCCACGTCGACCAGCTCTCCCGGTAGTCCAAACGGTACAAGGACAACGGCGCCGGTGCCGGTATGCCCCAGGCAATCGCCGCCATAAACCGGCTTTTCCAGGCGCAGCAGCTCCCGTGGTGGCCCGGACACGTCCCCCGTCACGTGGAAGCCCCTTCCGCATCCGCATCGTCGAGCGGCATGTAGAAGAGGCTCAGCCGCGGCAAGCCGTACGCGGCAAAGAGCCGTTTCTGCACAAATTGCTCACGCACCTGCCGGGCCTGCACGGCGCCCAGGCGGGCCCGAAAGGGGGTTAACTCGCGGTCGGCGGCTTCGCGCAGGGCCAGCATCTCGGCCTCAGGCGTTTCGGCGACCACCGAAGCCAGTAGCCGCTCCTCCAGAACCGTTAAGGTGCGGTCAAGGGTTTCAAGCGCCGGATGCGCTCCTGCCAGCACCTCCGCGGCCAGGGCGCGCAGCCGATCCGCCGTTGGCGCCAAAGCCGGTTTGGCTATCTCGACGCCCTTTGCGTTGCTGAGCAGGAAACGGGCCACCCGCTTGACCTCGAACCCGGAATCCTGCAGCGGTTGCTCTGCAGTGGCGGTGCCCAGGGCTGCATCGGCCATCTCCGTCGCCGCCTGCATCACCGCCTGCGCACACCAGGCAAGCCCGTTTACTTTGCCGAGCCTTCCCTTTGCCAGCGCCCTTCGCGCCTCGTAGCGGTCAAACGCCGCATCAATGCCGCGCAGCACCGCCACAAGCGGTACCCCGGCCGTGCGCCACGTCTCGATGAGCGCCCAGTCCAGCGTCGAAAGCAAGAGCAACGACCCGCGCCGCGCTACAAAGCGCGCTTCGACCTCGCTAAAGTATTCGAAATAGTTCATAGAAGGGCAGGGAATATCGCTCAGAGTTTAGAAGCATCAGCTGCATAGGCACATACCTCGCTGTCATCCTGACCCTGCGCTTGTCGAAAGGAGACTGACCCCTGTATTCCGCTTGGATCACGTCGGCGCCTCGGGGGAATGCCGAGGTTCTTCGCTGCGCTCAGGATGACAATCGCAAAGATGCTGTACAGACAAATTTCGTTAGAAGCGCGTGATTAGAGGCCGACAAATCACGTTCTTACCCCAACTTCTGCCTTCACCGCCTTCGCAGCCGCTCCTGATTTCTTTCCCAAATCAGGCGTAGACCGTTGAGCGTCAGCATCGGTTCCACGCGCTGCACATGCTTGCAATCGGCCAAAATCAGGCTGGACAGGCCACCGGTGGCCACGGTTTTCGTGTCCGGTCCAAGTTCCGCAATCATCCGCTCCAGCACGCCATCCACCAGTCCGATGTAGCCGTAGTACAAGCCGATCTGCAGATTGTCGGTGGTGTTGGTGCCGATGATCTTGGAAGGCTTTTTAATTTCGACACGGGTGAGCCGAGCGGCGCGCGCAAACAGCGCCTCTGCGGAAATTCCCAGCCCTGGCGCGATCGCCCCACCCAGAAACTCGCCCTTGCGCGAGACCACATCGAAGGTCGTCGCGGTGCCCATATCGACCACCACGGTCGGTCCGCCCAGCAGCTCGAAGGCAGCAACGCAGTTCACCACCCGATCCGCCCCCACCTCGTTGGGGTTATCGGTCAGGATGGGCAGCCCCGTCTTTACGCCGGGTTCGACAAAGAGCGGCTTGGTGCCGAAGGTCACCTCGCAGATGCGGCGCAGGCTCGCATCCAACGGCGGCACCACTGAGGAAATCGCCACCCCGGTCACAGCATCCGTCTTCAGGCCGCGCAGCGCGAACAACGTTTGAAACAACACGCCGATCTCATCCGGCGTTTGCTTGTAAGGCGTGGTGATGCGCCAATCGGCGACGACGCGCATGGGCTCGCCAGAGACTCCGGGACCTCCAGAGCTTCCAGGAGCCCTGCCGTCGAAAAGCCCCATCACCGTATTGGAATTGCCGACATCCAACGCGAGTAACATCCGCTGTTCCCCATCTTTCTTCCTACGGCTCGCGTGCGATCGACGAGCTAAAGCTCGCGGACCCCGCCGGAACGCACCGTGTGGCGCACGCCGTCGTCGCCCTCCACGAGCAGAAAGCCGCTCGGGTCCAGCCCGGCCGTCGTGCCAGTATAGCCGCCCTCTTCCGGCACGCGGACCCGCTTGCCCCGAAGCCAGGTCGACGCTTCTTCAAGCTTGGCCAGGATGCCGGATGCTTGCGGCGTGCCGGCATCCGGCCATTCCAATGCCGTACCGGCATACTGCCGCTCCAATGCCAAGAGGTGCACGCTAAGCCGCTCGAGAAGCGCCGTCAAGAGACGTTGGCGATTGGGGATTTGCCATCCTTCCAGCCACAAGGAGCTCGCCACCGCGGACAGGTCCGCGGGGAAGCCGCGATGCCCGACGTTGATGCCGATGCCGATTACGGCGTAGCGCAGCCTGGCATCCCTCATCGGTCCTCTCGCCTCAGAACCTCTTTCCGCAGAACCTCGTTCCTCAGACCTCGTTCTTTCCAGCGGTGCCGTCGCCGTTTCGACTAAAATCCCCCCCAACTTTCGGCTTCCGTTGCTGCCGTTCTGGGGACGGGTCACCAGATCGTTCGGCCAGCGCAGATCCACCCGCAGCCCGCTCACGGCGAGGATCGCCTCCCAGGCGGCAAGCCCGGTCGCAAGCGATAATTCCCCAGCCGAGGCCGGCAGCTGCGGCGTGCATAAAACGCTCACATAGAGTCCATCGCCGGGAGCCGAGTGCCAGCTGTGCCCCCCGCGCCCCCGCCCTGCCGTTTGGGCATCCGCCACCCAGACGCCCGCCTTCAAGCCGCCCTGTGCCGCCGCGATCGCGAGATCGTTTGTGGACGGGGTTTCGGCAAGGTGCACCACATGGCCGCCCCAGGGTGTGCCGCACAGGGCAAGGTTTACCTCGGCCGTGTCGATCGTATCGGCCGACAAATGCTGAATCGGTGCAGGGAAAACCATATCGGCCCATGCTACCGCGCCCTCTTGACACGGGGCCGCATCCAATGCTGAACCGGAGGCGCTTGCCGCCCCGGGAGAGAACACCAGCAAGTACCCATGCCCGTGCCGCTTCCCATCCCGCTCACGCACCAGGCCGGCATGTTGTTGTTGCTCGCGCTACCCATCGCTTGCGCCTCCTGGACCGTTACGCACGAAGAGGTCTTCCGCGAGCCGCGCGACTTCTGCAAGCAGCAAAGTCAGAAGGCCCGCCGATTGCCGGTACGGAAGGTCTTCTACCTTTTCACCTGCGAATACTGTTTTTCGCACTACGTTTGCGGGTTGGCGCTGCTGCTCTTTCAATTCCAGCTGCTTTACACGGGTTGGCGCGGCTATTTGGTCGCCTGGTTTGCTTCGGTATGGGTCGCCAACTTCTATATGAGCCTGTATAACCGTCTCCGGCTCGACATCAAACACGAAAACGTCGCGATTGCCGTGGAACAGGAAGCCTTATCGCCGGAGCGATCATAGGCGTAAAAGCCAGAGCGAACGCCATGGCTCAGGCTGCATCCTACGCAGAGAGGACCGTTCTATGGCAACAGACGACACACAAACGCAACGCCCACCGGAGCCGCGCGGCTTCGGGGAACGCAGTCGCGGGCTTGCAGGCGAGTACGCGCATGAGCAGGGATGGGGGCTCGATGTCGAAGAGCGCACCAAACAGGCCGATGCGCCGCAGGATACCGATGGCGGCACCGATTACGAGTACGGCGCGCGCGACTTCGGTGATGAGCCTGTCAATACTGTCATCGACCACGCCGATGGAACGCAGAAACAGACCGCTGAGAATGCGGAAAAAGCAAAGGAGTAAGCATGTCGACTGAGCATTCGCACACAAGCAAAGCCTCACAGGAAGCGATGAAAGAGAACGATGCCCACACCGTGGGACAAGACAATGCCGTCCCGGGTGGGGCGCACGCACACTCACCGGCGGCGCATGAGACCGGCGCCGCGCCGCACACAAAGCCTCTCGGGGATGAGCGTGACATCATCGCCAAAGAAGAAACAAGCCGGCGTTTGAATCGTGGGGCGGCCAATAACCGTGGCATGGGTGCGGGAATGCGCGGCAACTCCGGGAATCGCGGCGACTAAGTCTGTTCGCTAAGCAGTAAGGGGATCTGCAGGTCGCAGATCCCCTTATGCTTTTTAATTGTTTTTCCCGAAAATCTGCATATCAGAGTATCTTCCGACTACTTTCCGATCACCTTTTCCTGGGTTTCCCGCTCGCGGTTGCCCGGGCTGTTGGTGATGCCCTGGGCGTCCCCCGTGGGTACCTGCGCGTGCCGCGACTCGGTCATGCCCGTACCTTCATCGAGCGACTTCGGCTGGTTGTCCCGTCCTGCAGTGGAATGGAAGGAACGGTTGCCGGCGGTTTGCGCCCCGTCGGCGTTGTTATACAGCTCGGGATCGGCACGGTATGAGTCCTGCGGATTCATGTTCGGCTCCAAATCCGTGTCGGCCGAGTTCACATCCTGTTCCGTGCTGGTGTGCGGTGTCTTCTGAACTGCCATCGTGTGTCTCCTCGGCCATAAGACGCTAAAGAAGAAGAGGATGGCTGCCCGACCGAAGCAGACGGTCCCATCGTCTGCGCATGGAAGACCTGTAGCTCTGCTAGCGATGGGACTATGCTCAGAAACCGCTCTACGCCGCCGGCAATGCCTCTAATGCTGCTTCGGCCTTCTCCTTCAGGCCGCGCGTTTCGCCAGCCTGCTTCTTCAGCCCGTCCACGATGTGCGCGGGAGCCTTCGCCAGAAAGCTCTCACTCCCCAACTGCTTCTCCGCAGCCATCAAGCCCTTCTCCAGCTTGGCGAGCTCCTTGGTCAGCCGCTCCCGTTCGGCGGCAACATCGATCTGCCGCTCATACACCACCGCCACTTCGAATGCGGCGGTGGCGCGTGCGCCATTACCCTGCGGCGCCTCGTTCAGCAGCTCCACCGCACTCACGCGCGCCAGACGGGCCAGCAAATCCGCATGTGCATCGACCAGCGCCGCCACACGATTGGACGCATGCACCTGGATCGGCGCTGGCTCCTTTTCGGGCACCCCTAACTCCTTGCGCAGTCCGCGCACGGTGACGACAAGCTCCTGCAACAAATGCATCGCGTCCACACTTCCCGCATCCGCCGCGAAATCTCCCGCTTGCGGATACCGCGTCAGCGCAATGGATTTAGCCGGCGGGTCGATGCCGAGTTGCGCGTGCAGCGCATGCCACAGCTCTTCGGTGAGAAACGGCATGAAGGGAGAAAGCAGCCGCAGCGCTGCCTCGAACACAGACACCAGCGCACCCAGGGTCAGTGCGGTGGCTTCGTTCCGCTCGCCTTCAAACTGCAAACGGAGCTTGGAGAGCTCAAGGTACCAATCGCAGAACTCGCCCCAGAAAAACTGGTACACCGCATTAGCCGCTTCGTCGAACCGATAGTTCTCCAAGGCACGCGCTACCTCGGCAGCCACCGTGTTCAATCGCGCAAAGATCCAGCGCGTTTCGAGCGGCGTCTCCTCGGGCAGCGCCGGCGCAGCGAAGGAATGCAGATCCCCTTGCCACCCCATCGAGCGAGAGCGCTCGATGGAGACCCCGCCTTCGGGAATGACAGCGTCGGGTGCCCCAGGTCTCGATTCTGAGACCTGGGTTCCCACTAAAGGCAACCGCAGCGCCACGCGATACCCCGCCTCACGCCCACGTTCCACGTTCATCGCCAAAAAGCGCGCCGCGTTCCAAATCTTGTTCGCAAACGCACGATAGCCCTCCGTGCGTCCTTCCGAAAACGCGATATCGGTTCCCGGCGAGGCCTGCGACGCCAGCGTAAACCGCACCGCATCCGTCCCATACTGCGAAATGATCGAGATCGGATCGATCACATTGCCCTTCGTCTTCGACATCTTCTGCCGGTCCGCCGCGCGAATCAGCCCGTGGATGTACACCGCGCGAAAGGGCACTGACGCGCCCAACGTCCGTTGGCTGCCGTCCGGCATGGGCACATCGGCCATCAGGTGGCAGCTCAGCATGATCATGCGCGCCACCCAGAAGAACAGGATGTCGAAGCCCGTAACGAGCAGATCGGTCGGGTACAGCGCGGCGAGATCGGGCGTGAGCGCGCCGGTGCCGTCCCAGCCAAAGACGCTGAAGGGCAGCAAGGCGGAAGAAAACCACGTATCCAGCACATCGGTCTCTTGTGTGATGTCCGCACTCCCGCAGTGCTGGCATGCCGTCGCGTCCTCAAGCGACACCGTAATCTGCGAACACGCCGCGCAGTGCCACGCCGGAATGCGATGGCCCCACCACAGCTGCCGCGAGATGCACCAGTCATGCAGGTTGTTCATCCATTCGAAGTAAATCTTTCCGTAATTTTCGGGCGTAAACCCGATGTGCCCCTCGCGCACGGCCGCAATGGCCTTGGCCGCAATCGATTTACCGGCAGTCACACCGTCCACCATCGGTTGCTTATTCACGGCGACAAACCATTGCATCGATAACCGCGGCTCAATCACCGCGCCCGTCCGCTGGCTCACGGGAATCACCATCGCATGGTCTTCCACGGCCACCAGCGCGCCCGCGGCGTCAAGATCCGCCACGATCCGTTCCCGTGCGGCAAACCGGTCCATGCCGTCATACGGCGAGCCCTCCAACCGCATGCGTCCACGTTCATCCATAATCGAAGGCTGCGGCAGCCCATGCCGCTGACCGAGGGCGAAGTCGTTCGGATCGTGCGCCGGCGTCACCTTCACCGCGCCGGTACCGAACTCCGGATTCGCCCAGCTGTCCGCAACCACAGGAATATCTCTGCCCACCAAAGGCAGCACGAGCAGCTTGCCGACCATCGCTTGGTAGCGTTCATCGTCAGGATTGACGGCCACCGCCACATCGCCAAGCATGGTTTCCGGACGGGTCGTGGCGATGGTGATAGAGCCTGTTCCATCAGCCAGCGCGTAGCGAATGTGGTACAGCTTGCCCGCGCGCTCCTCGTTTTCCACCTCAAGGTCCGACACCGCCGTTTGCAGCTGCGGGTCCCAGTTCACGATATAGGCGCCGCGATAGATCAGCCCCTGTTGCCACAGCCGCACAAAAGCCTCGCGCACGGCGCGGCTCAGGCCCTCGTCCATGGTGAAGTACTCGCGGGACCAATCGACCGACGCCCCCAGGCGCCGCATCTGCTCCGTGATCGCGCCGCCATATTGGTCCTTCCAGCACCACACGCGCTCGGTGAAGGCCTCGCGCCCGAGCTCCTGCCGGGTAGGTCCACCTTCAGCGGCAAGCTGCCGCTCCACCATCATCTGGGTGGCGATGCCGGCATGATCGGTCCCCGGCACCCACACGCTGCGCTCGCCCAGCATGCGATGCCAGCGGGCCAGAATGTCCATCTCTGTCTGGTTGAGCATGTGGCCCATATGCAGCCGGCCGGTGACATTCGGCGGCGGCAACAGCTGGGCAAAGCGCTTCTGCGCAACATCCGCGTTCGCAGGCATTCCCGCTGCAAACACCTGCTCGTCAATCCAATACCGCGCCCACTTCTCCTCTATAGCCGCGGGGTCATACGCTTTCGAAAGCTCAGTGCTCATACGCTCTAAGCGTAGCAGGCAGGCGGTTGAGAACTACAGCTCACGCGGACAGGGCATCGCTGCTTTCTCCCGAAAATGAGCTTTCCGCTCTTCGGGCGTAAAGCCCTCGCCTCGGTCCAGCGACGCCAGCCACTGCTGCATCTCTCCCTGGAACCGGGGTGAGCTCACCCGTACGCTCTGCGTCATGCTCTACCCCAAACGCGGAGCCTCGCCCACCACCTCGCTTACCGACCCGTACCGTCCGGAAGCGTCCGGAAACGTCGGGAAGCGACTTGGGCTCCAACAAAAGCGTCCAGTTCCGGCGTTAGCGAATGTTTCATAGCAAAGCCCTCCACGGTTACCTTCGATTGCACCGCCTGTGCGTACCAATCGACTTGCGCATTGATCAGGATGCCTCAAAACGCGTACCGCACCCCCGCCTCCACACGCCGCCCGTTATCCGCTGCATACGGCACATCAAACAGCGGCGACGCGAACACTCCACCCACCTGCGTCACGTTCGTATGGTTCAGCAGATTGGACGAGCGAATATTTACCGTCACGACCTGCTGATGATCGGCCTTGGGGTTATGCGTCAGCGTGAAGGCGCGCTGAATGTTCGTGTCGAGATAAAACGTCCATGGCATCACGCCCTGATTGCGCGGAAATACCCCTGTGCCGCCCTCTGCCACCAGCAAGCCGTAGGGCGTTTGTAGCGCTTGCGCCGTTCCCGGTGCGGCAAACTGCGGCCGGTCGTTGAAGTTGCCATCGCCGTTGTTGTCGAACCCTGTGGTGATGTTGAAGTGCTGCTGCCCGCTCGCATGAAAATCGCCGCTCAGCGTCACCTTCGCCGGCAAGGTAAACGTCCCCGTGCCGAAGACCTGAAACACAGGCTGGTTGTTGCGATACGCAAACTCGCCGGCGTTCGAAAACGAGCTTTGCGGCGTGAAGAACAAGTCGTCATTGGTGTCGTCGATCTGGTTTACGCGCACGCCGCCGAAGAACAGCTGCGCCCATTTGATCGAGTGCTGCTCAATCCCGCCAAACTCTACATCGATGTGCCCCTGGCCACTGTTTTGCACCTGCAGCACATTCAGATTCGGGATGCCGCCCGCCCGTGGCCCTGTCGGGACGCCGTTTAGCGGTGCGTTGATGTTCAGCGACCGCGTATCGTTCCATAAACGGCCCACGATGTAGTCGCCAAAGAAGTTCCAACCATGGGGCAGGTTATAGCTGCCGCCCAGGTTGAAGGCCGACCAGGTGGTGTTCGACAAATGCGGTGAAAACGTACGCATACTGTGAATCGGCGTCGTACCCGTGAAGGGATCGTTGAAGGCAGGGTTGTACACGGTGCTGGTCACGCGGTTGACGCCGTCTTCGCGTTGCACCTCCGCGTAATCGGAGGGGCTGAAATTGCCCGTAAACAGGCCCTCGTGCGCGTGCAGCGTCCATGTGCCTTTCTTCGTGGGCGACCATAGAATCCCCACCCGCGGCGTCGCGCCATTCAGCACCTCGGGCGCGGTGATGAAGAAATAGCGCATGCCCGCCGAGATCTGCACACCATGGCTCAGCTTCCAGTCATCCTGGATGTAAAACGCATCGCGGACCTGCGTAAAGTTCACCGTGGGCGTACCCGCCACATTGCTGAAAGCCGTCGGTGTGCCACCGGGCAGACTCACCAGCGCGCGCCGGTACTGTTCCAACCCGGTAATCGTCTCTGTTTGTCCTGGGATAGCAAGGTTATTCGCATCGAGCACCGGTGCTGTCCCGCCGCCAAACGCGTACTGCCCGTTGAAGTTGGTCGTCAGTTGATCCCGCTCGCGCTCAATGCGCATCTGCGTGCCGAACTTCAGCGTGTGCGCCTTGGTGGTTAGGATCGCGTCGTCATCGACCTCGATATCGAGCTCATGCAGCTGCTGCGCTCCCAGCGTCGACCCGCCACCCGTAAAGGAGCCCGCTACCTGCACCTGCGGCGCCGTCGACGAAGGCAGATCGTTCTCGCCATCCCACCGAAAGCCCACATGGCTTTCATGCATTAGGTGCGGGGAAATCGTCGTGATGTCCGCCACGCGCAGCACATGCTCATACTGCCCGCTGGCATAGCCCGTTTCTGCGAGATTTGTGCCGCCCACGCCCACATTCAACAGGCTGTTCACGTTCGCATCGTAGGTCGCGATCAACGTGTTCTTCGCACCCAGCTGCCAGTCGGCGCGCGCTTCGCCCACCCATAGCCGCTGCGGCGTCGGCACGTTCGCAACCGTATTGAACGGGTTGCCGTTGCCGTCGAGCGTGATCGCATTCACCACGCCGAAGTTGTCGATGGAGCGGTGCTCCAGCGTCACCGAAAAATCCGATCCACGCTTCGCGATCGGCCCATTCAACTCAAACCCATATCGCTGCTTGCCGAGCGCCGCCTTGCTCGTGGAGAACGGATCGCGGGCGTTCTCCCAGGGGCTCCCGTTGGTGGCAAACAGCGCGCCATGGTAAGCCGTCTCCCCAGGCTTGGTGTAAACCTCCACGCGCCCGCCACCGAAGGGCGGCTCGCGGTACTCCGCCGAATACACATCCGGATTGACCTTGATATATGCAATCGAGCTCTTCGGCGGCAGCTTGGTCGAGCCCTGAAAGCCATTTACGGCAAAGGTGACGTTGCTTGGATTGCCGCCCATGGTTCCTGCGAGCTGCTGCAGCTCGCGCTGCAGATCATCCGGATCGTCCGCCAGCCCCTGCAGTTGCTTGCCGGAGATCGTGTGCGACGCCCCGGTCGCGTTTGGATCGAGCAGCGGCTGTTCATCGGCCGTCACCTCGACACTGGTCTGCACCGACGCGGGCTGCAGCACCAATTGCATCTCCGCCGCACGCGGCAGCGTTACCGGCAGCGTGTTGTCCGCAAAGCCTTCGGCATGGATGTCCAGCTTGTGCGCGCCGCCCGCCATGCAGGGGAAGCGGAACCGCCCATCGGCACCACTGGTCGCGTTGCGGCTGCCATCGAGCGTCAAGACCGCTCCCGGCACCAGAGCGTCCGTGCTGTCGCGTACCACGCCGGTCAGGGCTGTCTCATGGGCCTTGCAGGCGGTTGTTCCGGTGGTGGTTTGCGACAGAACGGGCGCAGCAGGTAGTGCCAAGAAGAGGGCACCGGCGACAAATTTCATGAAGACCTCATAAACGCCCAAGCCAGCCGTCCGCAGAACAAAGTGCAAGCCCAAGGTAACGTCCCTTGCTCTTACGGAAACCGATGGACGGCGGTTCCCTCCATTGCTGCATTTTTTTTGAGCCGAAAATGCCACAGCTCCCAAACGCGAAGTAGAACATGGAGCCGCGAGCGGAAACCAAGGCGATTGTTGTCGCTGTCAATAGCGCATGAACTTCCAGCGCCAAAGGCACGCATGAAGTTCAAGACCAAAGGCACGCATGAAGTTCAAGACCAAAGGCACGCGGAACCCCAACACCAAAGGCGCGCATGAAGTCTCAGCGCCAAAGGCTTCGAAACTCCAGCGCCAAGGCTCATTGAGCTCCAGCGCCCAAGGCGCGTCCTATACCAGCCTAGGCCGCAAGGCCTAGGTCTACGAAGGCCCATACAGAGGAGGGCTGAAGACCCGACCTGTCAGAGTTTGGACCGCCTATCGGTCGGGTCAGCCCCCTTACTACACGTCCCATCCACGCCCTAGGCCTTTGTGTCCTGAGCTGGCACTGCGTGCTAAAAGGGGTTGATCTTGTCCACACCCTTTTTCTTCTTATGCTTGCTGGAACTTTCATCATTCTTATCGAAGCTCGGCTTGGGATTCTTCTTTTTGTTCGGATCTTTCTGCTCTGCCGCCGGCTGCTTCAAACCCGCCGCTTCATTTACCGCGTCAGGAGCGGGTGCGGCAGCTTCTGCCGCGGGCAGCACCGTGTTATTCGGCTGTGCCGGCGCAACGATGCCGTAGTTTGCGTCAGCTTTGCCCGTCGCCGCGGGCCGGTCGCTGGCACGATTGGAAATTGCACCCCCGGTCATGCTGCCGGCCGTTACGCCGGGCGTCAGGATCTCCGCGCCGAGGCTCGCAGCGCCGTTGCCGATCGTGGAGCCACCATTGCCGGTGTCGGTGGCGGGCGTCATTTCCGTGACGGTGCCCGTGCTGCCGTCGATAGTTTTGACATCGGAGAGCGTCAACGGACTACTCACCCCCGGTGCGTTCGACGGCTGTGCGGGGCCTTCCGAGGCGGAGGTTTCGGGGCTGGGCGCGGCCGGTGCGGCGGCATGCACGGCCGCTGGGTTCAATGCTGACTCGTAGTCCGCCTGGATCTGCTTTACGATCGTCGGCGCGACGGTAGCCGGCGCATCCTCAAGCGGCGGCGCACCCACCTGCGCTGCGGTCACCGTATCGGGCTTGCGGATCAGCAGAAGCTCCAGCCGTTTGCGCATCGTGTACTGCGCCCGGCTGCCTTCGAGCGCCTCACTCGCAGCCACCTGCTGCGCCGTGGGCGTGGGCAGGGGCAGGTTCATCCCTTGCAGCCGCTCGCGGGCATCCTCCGCGTGCGGCGCGGCTGCATGATCCAGCACCACCGTGCGATAGGCGGCGGCGGCTTTGCCGTCATACTCTTCTTCGAGCCTTGCCTTGGCGGCCTCCGGCAAACAGGGTACCGTGAGACCCTTTTGGCAGATTGGCTGCGCCCGCACGTTTCTTGCATTGGTCTCATAGGCATCGCCAAGCCCGATCAGCGTGTCATCCATGTGACTGAACAGCGGATAGGTGTCGATCACCGTTTGGTACCGCGCGATGCCTGCAGCCATGTTGTTCCTCAGCGCATAAAACTGCGCCAGATCGAACTCGCGCTGCGCCAACACCTCTTGCACGTCACGTAGCTTCTGTTCTGCTTCCTTGTGCACCGCCGGCGGGGCATCCGGATAGGTCTTCATCATGATCCGGTACTGGGCTTCGGCCTTGATCGCCTTGGAATAATCACGGTCCGGCACATCCATCTGCTTCAGGTAGATGTCGCCCATGCGCATCTGGGCTTCGGCGGCTTCGGGAGCATTCGGGAAGAAGGTGATGAAGTCGTTATATTCCTGCTCGGCCTGCGCCAGTGCTGCGGACCCACCCTCCTGAAACCACGCATTTGCGTACGCGAGTTTCGTCCGCATCAAATACTGAGACTCTGGATAGGTGCTCAGCAGGGTCTGCATGTCGAGCCGCGCAACGTCGAAATGCCCCTTCTTCTCCTCAACCAGGGCTTTGTCGTAGAGCTGCTTGTCGGGCAGATCCGCGTCCTTGCCGACCAGTGGGTTGTATTTCTTCTCCCGGCGCAGCTCCGCCACGGTGTCTTTGGTCGGCTTGACACGCTCATCTTTGGCGATGTGCAGCTTGTTCTTCTTCTCAGGGGTGGCTGCCGCCGTGTCATTCGCCGTCGCAGGCGCCGAAGTTTGCTCGGCGGTTTGGCTTGGCTCCCCTGCTTGCTTCTTGTCCGCCGTTTGCGCCGCCTTGCTGCCCTTGGCCGGCTCGTCCTTCTGAATGAACTTGCGCTTCTTCTTGGCCACTGGAGCCGGAGCCGCTGCCGGGGTATCCCCCTGCGCCGACTGCGCGCCCTGGGCTGCCGGTTGTGCTGCCGACTGTGTCCCTTGCGCGGGCGCTGCCGCATCCTGCGCGTGCAGGCCTGGCGTGCATAGCAGCAACGCCGCTACCGTGAGTCCGGAAACGCGGAGTCCGGAAGGCCGGAGCCCGGAAGACCGGAGCCCAGAAGTCTGGAACAAGGAACGTGCCGAGCGATCAGAAAGCGGAAGAAACGAAAAACGCATGCAAACTCCAAAACTCGAAACTTCGATACTTCGCAGACCCGCGCACCGTGCCACCGGTCTGCCGATATTCTATCGTCCCGCGGCTCCTGTAAGCAGCCAAGGTCACGCGGGGGGCCAGGCGCAGCGGATGGGTGTTCGACGCCCGGCAACACCACACGTCACCTGCCATCGAAAGCTAAAGGCCGTAACACCGTCCGGAATCGGTCGCACCTATGTACAAAGGGTCATCTCGACCGGAGCGAACAGCTTCACCGTTTGCGAGTTGGAGAGACTTGCAGTTTGCCGCGTGGCACCTATATTTTGAGAAAACGTATCAGACCGCTGCCGCCCGCGCGATCTCCAAAAACCGCCGCGCGTTGTCTTCTGTTTTCCCGGGCTGGAAGATCGCCGAACCGGCCACCAGCATATCGGCCCCGGCCCCCACCACCGCGCCGACGGTGTCAACCGCAATCCCGCCGTCCACCTCGATGCGAAAGTTCAGCCCCAACACCCGCCGTTGCTCGGCCAGTGTGGCAATGCGCTCGACCGCTCGCGGCAGAAACTTCTGCCCGCCAAATCCCGGATTCACGCTCATCACGAGCACATGGTGCACCATCGGCAGCACCTCAAACACCATGTCCAACGGCGTCGCCGGGTTCAACACCACCCCCGCCCCCACGCCATGCTCGGCAATCAGCTGCAGCGTCCGGTTCAAATGCCGGCAAGCCTCGGCATGCACGCTGATGAAATCGGCTCCGGCCTCCGCAAACGCCGGAATGAACTTATCCGGATCCTCGATCATCAGGTGGCAATCGAGCGGCAGCTTCGTTACGGGCCGGATGGCCTTTACCACCGGCGGTCCAAATGTGATATTGGGCACAAAATGCCCATCCATCACATCCACATGCACGATCGTGCCGCCCCCGCGCTCGGCCGTGGCAATCTCCTCCGCAAGGTGTCCAAAATCTGCGGCCAAAATCGAAAACGCTAGCTCAATCACAGAGCAACTCTCCACTAAATCGCTTGCTCGTCAGAATAACAGCGAGCTGCGGCGCATGTTCTCCTATCTCTGACCCGCAGCGAGTAGCCGGGTCTCCTTGCCAAGCAGAAAGCACCCAGGAGCCACAAGCTCTTGTGATCGGTTGCAAATCGGGGCAAGAAAAAGAGGGCAGCCGAAGCTGCCCTCCCTGGTTGTAAGAGTTGCATTTAGAAGGTGATCTTCCCGTAAAGCTGCATCGTTCGGCCGCCGACGGTTACGCTGTTGATGACGGCGGATGATGCCGCGTTCTGGGAGGGGCTTGCACCAATCGCGTTGCTGCCGGATTGGCCGAAGCTCGGATGGTTCAGCACGTTGAACGCTTCGCCGCGGAGCTCGAACCTGATGCCGCGCTCCGGATAAAGATCGAACGTCTTTCCCAGGGCCGCGTTCATAACCGTCAAATCCGGTCCGGTGACGATGTTGCGGCCCGCGTTGCCGTACGTACCCGCAGATGGAACAGCAAAGGCGGCCGTGTTGTACCACTCTTTCAGACGTGAGTAGTTGCTCCCTGATATGTGCCAGTCACCGACCAGGTTGGGAAACTGCGTATAGGCACCTGAACCGTTGTAGGACGTGTTGGTTCCTCCTGTGGTGATACCCATCGGATTGCCGGTCTGCATGACGAACGTGCTTGAAAGCCGCCATCCGCCCAATACCTCATTCTCAATCCAGCTCTTGTTCAGGAAAAGCGCTCCTTTGCCGAAGGGCAAGGTGTAGATCACGTCCTTTGAAGGCATGACGAATGTCGAAATTGGACCGACCGTAATTCGCTGAAGGATCGTAAGCGTACTGGTAGTTCTGGTACCCCGCACGGCTTCCCCAGCCGGAGCTGTCCTGGTCATCCAACATGTGCGACCAGACGTAGTTGACGTCGAATTCGAGTCCATAGCTCACGCGCTTGCGGATCTCGGTCTGAAGCGCGTTGTAGTTGGAAACTGCGTTGTTGGTGCTGCCGCCGATCGAGCCGTAGATGTTGAAGGGTCTGTACGACTGATTATTCGGTCCGTACTGAAGCCCGCTCAAGGGCACCTGGTTGATGTCCACGGGGAAGTTCAGATTCGCTCCATGGTTGCCGACGTAGGCAAGGCTGAAAGCGAAGTTATTTCCGAACTGGCGCTGTCCCTGCAGCGTCCACTGGTAGTTCTTGGGAACGGGCGTGTGGTACATCGTGTATCCCAAACCTTGGAAACCGGTGTTGCGCGCAGCCGGGTCGGTTGGGGAGTTGAGGTAAACCGCGTCGATCGGCACCGAGTTGTAGCTACCAACACCACAGCCGGGGTCTGTCGTATCCGGGGCACTGCTGACGCCGGAGAACTGTACGACCGGGCAAATACCATGAGTGCTGTTGTCGTTGAGGCCGCCGCTGGCGCTAAAGGCTGAACCCATGCCGCCGCCGTAGGTATCTTCGCTGAGAAGACCGGCATAGATACCAAAGGAGCCGCGGAGAACGGTGCTGGGCAAGAAGGACCAAGCGAAGCCGGCACGGGGCAGCCAAATGTTGTACTGCGGAGAAACGAGCTGTCCGCGGCCATTTGCCTTCGTGGTTCCGTACCAGATCGCACCGGGGGTGTTCGTCCCAGGATTGAGCACGGTGGGATCGAAGGTCGTCTCGTTGCCCTTGACCTCAGACCAGCCCGTGTTGCCCTCCCAGCGAATGCCGAGATTCACCGTCAACGTAGGTTTCAGCTTGATGTCATCCTGCACAAACAGCTGCGGATCCTTCTGACGCGCACCATATTCCGGGCTGATGTTCGCGCCCCAGCTCTGGGATTGTCCGAGCAGGAAGTCCGCATACCCGACACCGGAGGTGTAGCCGGTTTTGTGATCGTCCAGGGTAACGCCTGGCTGACCGTTGAACGAGGTATAGGTGCCGGCAAAGCTCAGGTCGCCCGGATCAAGATTGCCCCAGTTTGTGGAGTCAGCGCGCTCTATGAGGAACTCGCCGCCAAAGTGCAGAATGTGCTTGCCTTTGATCAACGTGACCACATCGGAAGGGTCGAAGACGTTCTCCTTGTACACCGCATTCGTCGGAGAGCCTAGACCCAGAAAACCGCCGATGTTCACATTCGGAAATTCATTGGCTTTGGCGAACTGCCAGCCAAGCTGGGAAGGGAAGCCCTGGCCCAGAGTGTAAGGAACATAAAAATTGAGTTGGTCTGTAAAGCCCATGCGCGCTTCATTGGTGAAGTGCTGGTTAAAGGTCCAAACATCAGAAGCTTGTGAGTTGATCCGGCTGACGTCGCCTGATTGACAGTTGATGGGGCAAATACCCTGATTTAAGAAAGTAGCGGGGTTGTCGCCTTCCGTTACAGTCGCCGTGAACCTGTTTTTCGGCGTTACATCTACGTCGAAGCGACCGAAATACTTCGTGAACGGGTTGGCGCTGGGGGTATTATAAAAGTAGTTATTCTGTGCCAAACCGCCGCTAATTGTCGGATTCGAGGCATTCGCAGCGGGGAAGTACTTCTGCACGGCCAGGGAAACCTTATCCTGCAGCACTGCGGGAATCGCGTTCGTTCCGTACTCAGACCGGAAAGTCTGACGAAGGACGCAGGGGCAAGGCTGGGTGAATGTGCCGCCCGGAACGGTATACACGTGCGTGCCGGTCTGCTGGATCGTTTGAGTTGTCGGATCGTAAAGGTCGTTGGTGCCGGCTGCGCTGAAATCTCCCGACATCGTCGCAGTCGTCGGTACGGTGGCGAAGCCGTTCGCTGCACCGCCATGCTGGATCGTCTTGTCATAATCGAAGAAGAAGAACGCCTTCCGCTTCCAAACCGGGCCGCCTACGTTGAATCCGAAATCGTTGTAGCGAAGAAAGGGAACGGTGGCCTTCTGCCCGAAAGCATAATTTGCTGCGTTCAGGGCGTCGTTCTGGAAGTACTCGTACGCTGAGCCATGAAACTGGTCGGTGCCTCCCTTGGTGATCTGGTTGTAAACGACGTTGCCTACACCGTATTGCGCACCAAAACCAACATCACTAATTTTGACCTCAGCGGTCGTCTCAAAAATCGTGACGTCCGCGTTCTGGCTCATCGGCAGCGTGCTGCTGGCGCCGTCCTGGAGCACGGCCTCAAAGGGAAGATTGCCGTTAAAGGAGACCTGACCGGCATTAGGCTGGACTGCGGTGCTGGAATTTTCTGGTGTTCCATTGGCACCGGGCTGCAGCCAGATGAAGTTCTGCCAATCGTTGCCGACCTGGGGGGAGCTGCGCCATGGTTTCGGCGGTCCGGGTTTGTTCCTGTGCTCCCGACTCGGTGTCCAGAAGCGGAACATCGGTGTTCACGGTGACTTCCTGCGTCGTGCTGCCCGTTTGCAGCGATACGTTGATGCCTTGGACGCCTACGTCGAGGGTGAGGGGACCCCGCACCAGCGTTTGAAAACCGTCTTTGGTAAAGGTCAGCTTGTAGTGATCCGCAACGATGGAGCCGGTATCGTAAAGACCGGCTCCATCCGTGGTGAAGATGCGGGTGTCACCCTTGTCGACGTCCAGAACAGTAACGGTGACGCCGGGAACAACAGCGCCCGTGATGTCTGTGACGGTTCCCCGGATATCTGCCAAATTCGTGTTTTGAGCGAAGCTTGACGTACCGGCTGCATAGCCGGCCAGCAACAGGAGTGTTCGTCCGTACGTGGCGTAGGTATGGAAGGGATGGCGGTTCTTCATAATTGGTGATGAAAATTCGGTGCGGCCCTGTAGGGTCGCAAATGAACTTCCGTCGTGATCTCCTGAAATGGAATACACAACTGCCGTGAGCCTTTTAGACTTTGGCGAGATTTCCTTACCTGTGGCAGTTGCGAGGCGATAAGAGACCATTGGCATAACGCCTGTCAAGGCTTTTGCGATTTGCGAATTAATGTCACGGTACTTCCGTAACTCCCATCTTTGCCGTTGCCAGACGGCGAAGAGGGTCCGGTTGCGAACTGATCGAGCGCAGAAAGTGGATAGTGCCGCGATAGGGCATCTGTAGAGCCACCTGCGTCAGCAAACAGCCGAGCCGTGGAAATGCCGCACCGGGCGAAAAGAAGGTCAGCTCACAAATCATCAATTCGAACTGATACCTCGACACCGAAGATGCGGACGAGCGCAAGAGACACGCGCAAAGACCGCTCCTACTCCCGCGCCTTGCGACAACCATCTCGACCTCACACCCGTCCACCGGCGTCTCACCCCATATGAGTTGCCGCGAGCTCCCCCTCCTCGATGCCTCTTCCCTGAGCTGGCACGAGCACATGCAGCCCGGCCAATATGCCGTCCACCCTTCGCAACAAGCCGGTGCCACGCCCACCTGCATGGTTTGCGACAGCCTGCTCGAGGCCGAAGGCTACGCGCGTCGGCAAATCGAACAGACGCCCACCCTGCGCTGCCGCATCTACAACCATCAGGGCTTTGTTGGAGCGCCCATGCAAGAGATCGCCGGCGCAAACTTCAAGGGCGAACGTGATCTTAGTCCGCGCGTTCGCCGCTGGTTGGGTGTTCTGCTCCTCGGGGTCGGCCTCGCCCTGTGCGCGCTGGATTGGAGTACCGGATTCCGGCTCAGCTGGCCGGCCCTCGTCGGCTCCCGCCTGTTGATCCCTGGCACTATCCTGGTTGTGACGGAAGGATTGATCCTGCTGCATGCGTACCAAAAGAGGCTGGAAGCCCGCAAGGGGAAGGCCACGCAATGAGCCTGTTGCTGTTTGGCATTGCCGTCGTTCTTCTTACGACCTTGGCTTGCGGAGTCGTCGCGCAACGCTTCGGCCAAGCTAAAGTTGTCGGAGAAATCCTGGGCGGCATCTTGCTCGGCCCCTCCCTTTTTGGCAGGTTTGCACCCCACGCGGCAGCCGGTTTGTTTCCACCGAGCTCCCTGGCAGCCTTCGATATCCTCAGCACGGTTGGTTTGGTGCTGTTTCTCTTTCTGATCGGGATCGAACTCAATCTGGATCATCTCCGCCATCAAACTTTCACGGCCACTCTGGCAAGCACTTCCAGCATTCTGCTGCCGTTTGCGTTGACGGCGATGGCAACACCATGGCTATATACGCAGCTCGCTTCCCCCGGCGTCCCGAAGCTCACGTTTGGGCTATTTCTGGGCATTGCGATGAGCATCACCGCCTTTCCGGTGCTGGCCCGCATCTTGGAAGAGCGCCATTTGCAAAGCACGCCTTTGGGTTCCATGGCCCTGTTCTGTGCCGCCGTGGATGATGTCACGGCATGGACGCTGCTGGCCTTCGCCTTGACTCTGCTGCCGTCGCGCGGCGTGCAGATCGTCTTCTGGCATCGTCTGGTAGGGCTTGCCGTGTACCTGGCCGTGATGCTGGGCGTGTTCCGTCCCTTGGCCCGCTGGAGCATCCCTGAGCAACGCTCTGCGCATCCAGACCTGCCCTTCAGCTACGAACGGCTTGGCCTGGCCCTGGCCTTCCTCCTGCTTTCGGCCGCCACTACCGATGCACTCGGCGTTCATCCGCTATTCGGAGCCTTTGTTGCCGGCCTTTGCTTTCCGCGCGTGCCTGCCTGGCAAACAGCGCTCCGTTCGCGATTGGACAGCGTCGTTTCGGTGTTGCTGCTGCCGCTTTTTTTCGCACTCACGGGGATGCGCACCCGCCTCACTCTACTCGGTGGCCGGGCGGTATGGCTCTTTGCCTTGGTCATTCTAACCATCGCAATCGCGGGCAAGGTGGGTGGGGCCATGCTGGGTGCTGTTCTTACAAGGCAGTCCTGGCAAGATGGCTTTGCGCTCGGAGCCCTGCTGAACACTCGAGGCCTGGTCGAGCTGATCGTCCTCAACATTGCCTACAACGCACACGTGTTTTCGCAGACCCTTTTCGCTCTGCTCGTGGTCATGGCCCTGGTGACCACCGCCATGACCATGCCTTTGCTGAATCGCCTGGCCATACCGCAGCAGGGAGAAGAACGCACGGATCCTGCTTCTGATGTGAACTGAGGTCGTGCTGCAACGGGGAACACGTAATCCCTACACGTAATCCCTAAAGGTTGCTTCGTGTGCCTCTCCGGCCGCAGTATGTGGTGGAGAGGCCATTTGGTCGTCGGGAGCGCACTTTATCACTACCCTTCCGTCGTTGCAAGGGTGGCGGATGATCACTACAAGGTCGCTTCTCTTGGAAGTGACGTCTTTCCTTTGCGTGAAGCCCTCACTCGTTTCGGCAATACCGGCACCATCCTTTCCACGCCCTCACGCCCCGGGTGGAGCATGCGCGTCTTGTCCCCTTTAGCGGCAGCTTCCGCCAAAACTTTAGCGGCGTCGCGGTCCACGGGCGGCAGCTCCGCCGGCGGCCCCAACACCACCCGTGCCGCCGCGTTCAGCAGGCGGCGCACCGGCCAGCTGCCATCCGGATTGGGTAACAGCACCTCTCCGGCGCGGCTCTTTTCCGGACGGTAATACCATCGCTTGAAGAGTGCGAGCGCGTCGCCACGCTCCGCCGGCTCCGGTTCGCCGGCAGCACGAATGGCGGCCGCCAATTGCTGCAGGACAGCCGTGGCCCGGTCCTCCGGCGAGAGTGGCGCGCCTGTGCCGGAGACGCGCAGTGCACCTTCCGGCACGGCGCTCAGCATCAGCGGCTGCGCAAACAGGCTTGACCCCACTGCGGTCTGCTCGCGTACGGCGCGGACCCCCAGCGTCGAAAGCCGTACCGGCCCCGCCAGCCGTCCGCCTTCGAACAGGAACACTGCTGCGTCTTCCTTTCCGTTGGCCGCTCCGGCCGCGGGTAACTTGACACCGCTTTCCACAACGTCGTTGGAATCGGGCCAAATCCCATCGTCCGTCTCGTTGGTTTCGGTCTGCGTTGTGGCCGCCGGCACTGCGGAGGGCGCGGCCGTCTGCACCACCAAGGCCCGCACCTCGCCCGCCGCGCGTACCAGCGGGTCGGCCGAAACCGCTACGGACTTCGCCTTTTCCCATTGCCGATGAAGCGTCGCGGCCCCTTCAAAGTCCATAGCCTCGCTGGCGGCCTCGCGCTTGCGTGCAATCTCCGTCATCAGCGACTCGCCGCGCGACCGCAGGTATGCAAACACACTCCCTGCTTCGGCCGCATAGGCTTCGGCCGAGCACGCGGCTTTGCAGGGGGCCATGCAGCGGTTCATCTCGCCATACGCACATCCCGCGTGGTCCAGATGCACGACCAGATCCTCGTGGCAGCGCCGCAGCTGAAAGATCTCGCCCACTGCCTCGGCCATGCGATCTGCCGCAGCCCGCGAAGCGAATGGACCAAAGCTTTCCGCCAGCCCACGCCGGCTCAGCTTGTTCGTCACGTATACGCGCGGATGCTCATGAGCCATGGTGACGCGCAGAAAATTCGGTGGAAAGAGCCGCATGCGTTTACGCGCTTCGCCCTCGCCGAAGTTCGCGACCAGGGCATGGTATTGCAGCAGCACCCCTTCAAACTCCGATCCGGTTTCGCTCCACTCCACCCAGCGTATGCGATCGCGCAGGTTCAGCCGCTTCGATAGGACGGGCTTGCCTTCGGCGTCGACGGTTTCAAGCGGCAGCAGCAAGCGCCGCAACCGTCGCCGCAGGTCCGCGGCGCGCATAAGATACGGCTGATCCGTATCCCGCTCCCCGCGTAGAGCGAAGATGCCGCTACGCGCGGGCACCTCACGCAAGAGCACCTCCGCTCCGGTGGGGTCGAAAGCGACACGATGCGCGAACTGAAAGGGCTTCGCCATGGAGCGATTCTAGTGCGTCGAGCGGAGCAACGCTGCCCCTACTTTGGGGGAGCGACGGGTCCGGAATGTCCAAAGATGCGACACCAACAGCACCCGGCGGCATTGCCGGCGTAGATAAGACAATGTAGATGAGGACAGTGACGTCGCGATCGCGCAAGCCGCTGTCAGTGCTTTTGCCGCCCTGGATCACGTGTCTCCTTCTCGCATGTGCATCCGAAGCGATAAGTTGATCCATAACTTACGAACCAAACCGCACAATGCCATCCTGGGGAACCAAGCCGTTCGCCCATGCGTATTGAGGTGTGCAATTCATCTTTCGGAGACCGTGCATGCGTTGCTTCGCCCTTCATTGTTCCGCTTTCTTGCTTTCGGTTACTGCCCTTCGCGCGCAATCCTTCACCACGACTCCCTGTGACGGCCGTGACGGTAGGGGCAGCAGTGACCATGGTTTCTTCAGCCATGGGGAGCGTGTGTGCGAGATGCGCCGCGCCACCTTGCCGCTAGTCAATGGACAGGTTCGCGTTTCCGGGACGAATGGATCGATTGAAGTCGTCGGGGAAGACCGTCGCGATATCGCGCTCGAAGCTCGCGTGACCGCTGAGGCCTCGGATCGCGGCGGTGCAGATGCGCTTCTGCATGAGGTGAGAATTATGACCACCGGCAGCAGCATTCAGGCAGACGGTCCGCATGTTCTCTTAAATCGCGGCTGGTCGGTGGACTATCGCTTGCGCGTACCCCGCCATCTCGCGGCACAGTTGCACACGGAAAACGGCGGCATCGCGTTAACCAACCTCGACGGGCATCTGACGGCGGAGACCACGAACGGCGGCCTTACTCTCGACCGGCTTGCCGGCGATGTCCGCGTAACGACGGTGAACGGCGGCTTGGCCATTGCCCTGGATGGCGATCGGTGGCATGGCGGCGGGCTTTCGGCAAAGTCCACCAACGGCGCAATCTCGGTGAAAACTCCGGATCATTACTCCGCGCATCTGATTGCAGAAACTGTGAACGGCGGCATCGCAATCGCCTTTCCTGTCACGGTGCAAGGGGAGATTCGTAACCACCTCGATACGGTGATCGGCCAGGGCGGCGCTACGCTGCAGTTCGAAACGGTGAACGGCGGGGTCGCGATTCGGAAGGACTGAAGGCGCCGCTGCCGCCTTGAAACAGGAGCCTACCTGCGGGAACGAGCGGAAGAGGCAGATGGCCTGCAAGGGTGAAATCTGTACCGTCAGCTGCCGGCGACGGTCATGCCTTCGATGCGCACCGTCGGCACCGCGCCCGAGCCGCGCCACTCGAGGTCGTTGCCGACCGCGCTCACGTTGCGGAACATCTCTTTTAAATTGCCGGCGATGGTGATTTCTTCAACGGGGTAGGCGATCTCGCCGTTTTCGATCCACAAGCCGCTCGCACCCTGCGAGTAGTCGCCAGTGACGAGGTTAACGCCGAAGCCCATCGTGCTCAGCACCAGCAAGCCTTGTCGCACGCCGCCGACAATGCTCTCATGCGTTTCTGCGCCAGGCTCCAGGAAGTAGTTGCCGCCGCCGATGCCCGGCGTTCCTGCCAGGCCGCGCGAGGCCTTCGCGTTGGACGTCAGTCCCAGCTTGCGTCCGGTGTAGGTGTTCAGCAGCAACTCCTTCAGCACACCGCGTTCGATGACCACGGTGCGTCGCGTCGGCAGCCCATCGCCATCGAAGGGTGAAGTGCCGAAGCCGCCCACGCGCACCGTGCTGCCATCGGCTAGGACATGGTCGAAGACCATGGTGCCGTCATCGATCATCGTGATGTTTTCCCCGGCAACCTGCTCACCGAGCTTACCCGCGAACATGCTGGCGTTGCGGTAGACGGCGTCGCCGTTGGCCGCGCTCAGCAGATTGCCCATCAGGCCGCGTGCGGTGTCAGGCGGAAAAATGACCGGGCAATGTTGCGTCGGCACACGCCGGGCGCCGAGAAGCCGCAGCGCACGCTGCGCCGCCGTGCGCCCCACGGTCTCAGGATCCTCAAGCAGCCGCGCCGTGCGCGCGCTCGAGTACCAATGCCCGCTCTGCATGCCGCCCGCGTCCTGCGCGATCGGCGTAGCCGAAAACCCGCAGTAGGACCGTCGATATTCCCCGACAAAGCCCCGCGAGTTCACCATCACGCGATGCGTCGAGGAGCAATCGAAACTGGCACCCTTGGAGTTCTGAATGCGTGTGTCATAGGCAAGGGCAGCCGCTTCGCACTGCTTGGCCATGGCGATCCGCTCAGCCGGTGGAATGGCGTTCGCGTCCTCGAAAAAGAGCGCTTGTGCCGCAGGATCATGCATGCCAAAGGCGTCGCGCTCCGGCAAGCCGGCGAACGGGTCCACGCCCGTGATTTTGGCAAGTTCGACGGCGCCCGCGACCAGCCGCGTGATACCCGCCTCGCTCAGGTCCGAGGTGGAGGTGGTGGCCGTGCGCTGGCCGCCCTCGGCTTCCACGAAGACGCGCAATCCAAGCGCCCGCGAGCCGGCCTCGGTCAGCTGCTCGACCTCGCCTAACCTAACATGCACCCCAAATTCATCGCCTTCGTACGCGACGGCTTCAGCATCGGTGGCCCCGGCCTGCAGGGCGCGTTCGAGGGCTTGTTGAGCCAATTGAAAGTTGCGATGCTCGACTGACGTTGCGGTCTGACTTGCTGGTGCGCTCATCGCCTACCGCCCCGTTCCGCCCACGGTCATGCGATCCAGCTTAATGGTGGGCATGCCGACGCCGACCGGCACGCTTTGGCCGGCCTTGCCGCAGGTACCTACGCCCTCATCCAGGGCAAGGTCGTTGCCGACCATCGACACATGCTTCAGCGCTTCGGGGCCGTTGCCGACGAGCGTGGCGCCCTTAACCGGAGCGGTAACGCGGCCGTCTTCAATCAGATAGGCTTCGCTGGCGGTGAAGACAAACTTGCCGGTGGTGATGTCGACCTGGCCCCCGCCGAAGTTTACGGCGTAAAGACCTCGCTTCACGGAGCGCAGGATGTCGGAGGGCTCATCGTCGCCGCTAAGCATGTAGGTGTTCGTCATGCGCGGCATGGGGATGGCCTGGTAGCTTTCACGGCGGCCGGAGCCTGTGTTCGGCATGCCCATCAGCCGCGAGCTGAGCTTGTCGGAGAGATAGGTGCGCAGGATGCCGTTTTCGATCAGCACCGTTTCCTGGGTTGGGTTGCCCTCATCGTCCACGTTGAGCGAGCCGCGCCGGCCGGGCATGGTGCCGTTATCCACCACGGTCACCTTGCTCGATGCCACCTGTTGCCCGATGAGGCCGGCAAAGGCTGAGGTCTTTTTGCGATTGAAATCAGCTTCCAGGCCATGGCCTACAGCCTCGTGCAGCAGCACGCCGGGCCAGCCGGGGCCGAGAACGACTTCCATCTCACCCGCGGGGGCAGAAACTGCACCGAGCTGCAGCAGAGCCGTGCGTGCGGCTTCCTCGGCATAGTGTTCCGGACTGTGTTTGTCCGCAAAAAAGTCCAGGGTCACACGGCCGCCGCCGCCGGAGGTGCCGCGAGCTACCTCACCGTTGCTGTCTTTTGCAATCACCATGACGTTGAAGCGCGCCAATGGCTGCGTATCTGAAGCGAAAGTACCATCGGACGCGGCAATCAGGATGCGCCGCAGTTCGTCATTGAGCCCCGCGCGCACCTGCACGATGCGTGAATCGAAGGCACGGGCGGCACGGTCGGCCCTTGCGATCAAGGCCAGCTTAGCGGCGATCTCGGTATCGACGGCAGCACCGGCCACGGGGTAAAGCTGTGTCTGCGGACGTTCCGTAAAGCCCTGCACGCGTTCCGTTTGGGGCCCATTCGCGATGAGCGCGGCGGTGCGTGCGGCTTTCAGCAGCCGCTCCGGGCTCAGGTCGTCGGTGTAGGCGAAACCGGTGCGCTCGCCCGAAAGCACACGCACCCCACAGCCGACGCTGATGCCCTCGGACGCGGTTTTAACGATGCCTTCGTCCATGCCCAGCGAGGTGGAGGTGACGGCTTCGAAGTACAGATCGGCAAATTCGCCGCCGGCGCCCAGCGCCTCGCCAAGGCAGCGCTCCAAAAGCCGCTCGGTCAGGCCGAGGGTGTCGAAGAAGTAGCGCTTGTGGTCATATGCGGGCTGGAGGAGCGAGGTTGAAAGCGCGGCCATACCCTATTGTACGGGGACGTGCGTCCGTCACCTTCCCCCGGATGGGTCAGCCGTGCGTGCCACGTTCATATCCAGAAAAACATGCGGAAAGCCCGGCGCGTAACAGTTTCCATCCTTGGCGTAGGTAGCGTTGCAGCTTTTGGTGATCTCCGGCCGGCGTGGCGACTGCGCAAACTGCCAGGCCAGCAGGTCCGGGTCCGGAGCCGTGTGCAGCGGCTTGGCGGCAAGGGTGCAGCCGGGAGCGGGTGGGCACTGGTCCAACGCATCAAAGATGGCGACCTCATGCAGCTTACCCGCTTTGACATGGGTGCGGATGTCCTGAATGGTGTCAATCTTCACGCCGGGCCCATCGTCGACGGATTGGCCGCTGGCATACACGCCCGGACGGAAGCCGGTGGCCGCTACCGCTTCGGTCCAGCCTAATAGATAGGCTGCCTGTTCCGGCAGCAGGCGGCCGCCCTCTTCCTGGTCGAGGAAGAGGATGGCATGCGACGGAAAGCCCTCACGCTGGGCGTTGCTGACGACAAGCGCGGCGTCGCGGCGTCCCAACTCCGCGGGCACGGTGCCTGCCTTTTTCGCCTTGAGGATCTCCGCGTCCAGGCGGCCGTTGGCGAGCAGCAGGAACCCCCACCCTTGCGCCCGCAAGAGGGCGCGCTTACCCGTCCAGGTATTTGCCGTTGCGCCGGGTGGATTGGTGAGCCAATAGCCCGTGAACGCGAAGCTGCTGTGCATCGCGGCCATGTCCGCGTCGCCGGGATAGTCGTTCCGGTCGAAGCCAAGCCACTCGCCAGAGGCGGTCTTGCCGGAAGACTTTGCGTGGGATACCGGAGGCACCGCCTGTGCCGTTGCCCGTTGTCCGGTGGGTGCCGGCCCGCTCTGACCGTGCGCACCCCAGCATTTGCAGCCTGCGGTTGCGATTCCCAGGCTCAGCGCCAGTCCAAAGCGGTATAACGTAGGCTGCATCGGCATCGGTCCCCTTCCGGGTTAGACTACAACCCAAACCCGGCGCGGCGTCGGCCAGCTGCAGAGTGGCGTGCCCCACGTGTCATTTGGATACAAGCGTCATTTGGATACAAGGGTCGTTGGATACAAGCGTCGTTGGATACAAGCGTCGTTGGATACAAGCGTCGTTGGATACAAACGTCGTTGGATACAAACGTCGTTGGATACAAACGTCGTTGGATACAAACGTCATCTGGATGCGATAAGGATCCGTAACCATGTCTGCTACTGAAGCTGCTGGGCCGCTAAATTCATCTGATCCGCGGTACCCCATCGGCCGTTTCGAACGGCCGGAACCGGTCACGGCCGAGGATCGCCGCTATGCCGTCGTGGTACTGGCGGAACTGCCGGAGCAGCTGCGTGAGGCGGTGCGCGGGCTGGACGCCGAACAGCTGAACACGCCCTACCGCGTGGGTGGCTGGACCGTGCGACAGCTGGTGCACCATGTCGCCGATTCGCACATGACTGCGTTTCAGCGGCTGCGTCGTGCGCTTACCGAGGAGTGGCCCGAAGTGCACGCTTATGACGAGAAGGCGTTCGCGACGCTGGCCGATGTGACTGCGCCGGTCGAGTGGTCACTGGAGATCATCGAAAGTGTGCATGCACGCTGGGTGATGGTGCTGCAGTCCTTGACCGAAACACAGTGGGCGCGCGGGTTTCGCCACTCGGAACGCGGTCGGATGCGGCTTGATGCGACGACGCTGTTATACGCGTGGCACTCGCGCCATCATGTTGCGCATATCACGCGCCTGCGCTCGCTGCAGGGTTGGTAGTGATGCTCCAATCGTTCGCCTCGTTACATCCCTTGTGGGAGGGAGACGAGCTGGCGGGGCTGCTACGGTCGACCTATGCGGCGCGACACTGCCACTGTAGAGACGAGCGACGCGGCACTGATGCCGGTGCCGTCGTTCGAGAAGCCGTCGCCAGAGACGATGGCGGAGACGATCCGCAGCTTCCTTGAAACGCATCCGGCAGCCACTTTCATGGAGGACGGCAAGGTCGCATTCGAGCTCTGCGAAGCGCAGCATACGCTTTCCACCGAGCATGGGCGTTGCACATTGCACCTTTGGAGCGGCGAACGCAGTGTGGTGCGGACAATCGTTGCCGTAACGGAGCGGAAGGCCTCGCTGCGGCTGAGTACCCAGCGCTTTGGGCATACCCAGACCAAGCTGCTCGACATTGTGAGCGAAGTGCAGCGCCGGACGCCTGCCAGGCGCGAGCCGGCGCGCAAACAATACGCCCGGCTGCTGGAACGTGTGCTTCTGCGAGAGTTTCCCGAGTGGAAACCTGAGGCGTTTCGCACCGCTATGGACTTGGAGCGATCGTTCGGGCCGGCGTACACGCGCGGTTCGCTCGTGCGCGGAAAAGAGGCTTGGGCTGTCATCGGCGTGGGTGAAACGGAATCGCAGGCGATTGTTGACGGCATCCTGACGCTCGGCATTTTGTGGCTGCACCACTGCCGCGAGCGCGGGGACGGCCGCCGACTCTACAAAGGCTTGCGGGTCGTGGTGCCCCGTGGCGCCAGTGGTCTGACCCTGGCACGGCTGCCCTGGATGAATACCGCCGCGGCGCAGTGGGAGCTGCACGAACTCGATGAGCGCGCAGAGGAGTTGACGGCGTGCGACCCTGCCGATCAGGGCAATCTGCGCACGCGCTTGGTACGTTTGCCTGACACGGCAGCGGCTCAGGAACGCTTTGCGGAAGCGATCCATGAGGTGATGCAGCTCGTGCCCGCGGGTGAGGAGTATCGGGTCGAGCAGCGGTTGCGATCCACCGCCGAGCTTGGGTTTTTGCTGCATGGGCTAGAGTTCGCCCGTGCACGCATTTCGTTGGCGCCGGGCGGTTTTGGCCACACCCTGGAGATCACCTTTGGCCATGGCGCCACCCAAACCGTGTTGACTCCCGCGCGACGGGAGATGGTGGGGGAGCACGTGCGTGAACTTTTTGCACGACGCCACCCGCATGCGACGCTTCCCGGCCGCAGTTTGCGGCCCGGCGGAGCGGCGCGCAGCATCGGTGCCTTCACGGGCAGGGCAGCGCATGGACGCACGCTTTTGCCCGAGGAAGAAGACCGGGCCAACTTCGGGCCGGTGAGCCGTCTGGAGATGCGCGAGCGGGCGCTTGCGGCGCAGGGCGATCCACTCTATCGCGCCGCGCCGGAGCGCTGGCTGGAATCGGTACTGCGGGAGAATCTGGCCCCATTGACGCGATCCCTCGCACCCCCGCCGCAGAAGGCCGATGGCTATGTTGAAGATCGCTTTGCGAATGATCCCGATCCGGATACGCGCGGCAATCGGGCCGAAGCTGCTGGGGAGCATGCGCGTCCGTCGTACGCAACATGGAGGCCTGGCCAGCATAGCGCCGGTATCGAGCGCACTGGTCGAAACACATCACTCGATCGCATGATCCCGCGCTTCGATCCGCGCTTTGTTTACACCCAGGTACCGGCGATTGCCGGAGCAAGCGACCGCGGCATGCTGGACCTGCTGGGCGTGACGGCTGATGGCCGCCTTGCGGTGATTGAACTGAAGGTCGCCGATGATTTGCAGTTGGCGTTGCAGGGATTGGATTACTGGATCCGTGTGCGTCATCACCAGACGGAGGCTACGGACCCGGGCCCTGGCCTGCCCGCGGCGATGAACGATCTGCAACGTCACGGATATTTCCGCGAGGTCGCGCTTTCCCCGTTGCCGCCGCGGTTGTATCTGGTGGCCCCGGCGCTGCACGTTCATCCGGCAACGGAGACAATTTTGCGCTATCTTTCGCCGCGTGTGGAATGGACCTTGCTGGCGCTCGATGAACGATGGCGGCAGGAGGTGCGGGTGCTGTGGCGCAAGAGCGGCGGGTCGACCGGCGCAAGATAAACGCATTCTTCTTCTGCTTCAGTCAAGACATACCCATCGGGGCGAGAACCTGTTCAAGGATGGGAGGAAGAAGCATCAGGAAGGGCAAAGTCGAACGTGTAGAAGTGTTGACCACCCTCGTTGCGAAGGGTCATGGTTCCGGAAAGCCCGTGAAGCTCGTCTGTGCCTGAATCTGGAACAACAGCAACGGTCAGCTGAGGAACGCCGCGCGTCATGGTTCCACTGTGTTGCAGCAGAAAGGTCCCGGTACGTCGGAGCAAGTTTCCATTTACCCGTTCAATGGCAACATACGCCGCTGACCCTTTCACATCTGTTGTGGCGCTCAGCATCTCGCCCAGGCTGGTCGCGTCCAGATCGCCGTGGAACTTCTTTTCGATAGACATGCGTGACAGGGTCGCACCTTGAGCGGCCTTGCTATCCGGCTTTTGCGGAGCCAGCGTGATGTCGAACGTGCCTGCAGCGTGGTACGCCATAGAGGCCTTTCTTTGTTCCGGATGCAGCGTTGGTGGTGGCGTTTGCGCAAACTCCGGGGAAACTATGGCAAAGGTGGCTCCGAGTACAAGCGCCCATCGCGGAACAACCACTAGCCACCGTCGTTGTAGATTCATTTTGCGTCCTTCCGAAAAGCTGGGCGAACTTTGCGGCAAGGCCCTAAGTGGGTGGTCCGACGCTTTCGCTTGCACGAGCTGGTCGAACGGCTCGAACTCGGCAATCTTACACTGGCCTCTGGTCGCGCTGGAGCCCAAGTACCTCGAATGATCGCACCTGATCAACTACTTACAACAGATTCTCAGGTATTCTCGGCCGAGGCTGGAAAGCTAGGGCTGTAGTACCCGCACAACCTCCGCGGGATCCTTGCTTGCGAGGTGGTAGAGGATGTTGTTCGCGGGTAGCACTACCGCCTGTCCCCGCGGCAACGGAGTAGCCTGGCCGTCTTTCATGGTTAGAAAACAGTCCTCCTGTAAGGCGATGAGGATTTGCAGCTTGCCCGTTTCGCCCAGAGCGCTTTCCGTACCGGTCTCCAGCGTAAAACGATCCACGGCGAAGTATTCTGACGCCACCAAACGCGTGAAGCCCGCCATGGCTTCGGGGGCGACCAAGCCGGCCTGCGTCGCCGTGCGGGTCACCGCCATGCCTGCTTGCACGTGCAGTTCGCGCGGACGGCCATAGTCCCACAGGCGGTAGGTGGTATCGCTGTATTGTTGCGTTTCGAGCACCACCATGCCGGGTCCAATCGCATGGACGGTGCCGGCGTCGACGAAGACCATGTCGCCCGCTTTGACCGGAAGCATGCGCAGCTTGCTTTCGAGGCTGCCGTCTTCAATGGCCGCTGCGACCTCGGCGGTAGACAGCGGCTCCCGAAAGCCGACGGCGACTTCGGCGTCAGGCTCCGCCTCCAGCACATACCAGCACTCGGTTTTGCCCCGCGGCATGCCGAGCGCCTGGGCTTGCGCGTCGTTAGGATGCACCTGTACGGAGAGTTTTTCGCGCGGAAACAGCAGCTTGATCAGCAAAGGGAAGCCGGCGTGCTGCCGGTCGCCGAAGCTCTCCGGAGACGCTGCGGTGAGTTCGGCGAGCGTTTTGCCGGCGGCGGCACCGGACTCGGCGACGCACTGCTCCGCCGTCAGCCATATCTCGCCGATAGGCTTTTCGGCGCTGCCGCCCCCGTGCCACGGAGCAAGGGACGGGACTCCCCAAATGCGCTCTACCAGGATCGGAGCAAGTGCGACAGGTTGGCCCGCGCCGGTGTAGGTGGACACCGGAACATCCTCCATAACGGTGTTTCGGGGGGCGTTTGCACTCAGGTCTGTTCTAGTTTCCATTTGAGTCCATCTTGTTCCAACCATTGGGAATGGCCAAGTACGCTCCCTGGCCTACGGTCTATGATATCGTTCCGCGCAACCCGGTCCAAGCGGCTTGCTCGAAGCCTCGTATGACTTCACCCTTCCTTTCGCGTGCGCCACCCATCGGCCTTTGTACAACCTGGGCTCCCACCTTCATCGGCTCCTTCCATCGGTTTTGTCCGTGCGTCCAACCCACCGGCTCGCAGGCAGCCTAAGTGTGCTCGCAGGCAAAGGACAGGAATGACGAATCGTCTTGTTACCCTCGGTATTGATCTGGAGGCACCAGCCTTCGCATCGGGCTCTATGGTGCGTGGATGCGCCTCCACCCTGCGCAGCCAAAGCGGATACGAGGAACAGGCGCGCAGGCTGGCGGATACTCTTATGGGAAAAGTGAAGGTCGGCTCTAAAGTTTCCTCGGGAATTGCCGATAAGAGCAGGAGTGCCGTGAATCGCACCTTCTTATCTCGATTTTTGTTCTACGTGCTGCTTGCCGTGTTGCAAAGCATGCGTACAGCGTACGCGGCGGCCCAGACTGTACCGCCGCGGGCTGCGCGCGTCTCCGTGGACGGAGCCTCCACCTTGGCTTTTCGCAGGCAGATGATCTTGCAGCGTGGAGTGAACCTTTCCGGCTGGCTGGGCGGTACGGGCGACCTTTCCCCTGACCACATCGCCCATCAGACGACCGAGGCGGACCTTCTTTTCATCCGCGCCTCCGGCCTGCAGTACGTGCGTTTGTGCATCGACCCTGTGCAATTGACTCGGAGCGGTTTTGGCTCGCCGGAAAGCCAGGCGGCCCTCGCACGTATCGATCATGCGCTGGATGAGGTACTGCAGGCAGATCTTGCGGTGCTGATTACCGTCTTTCCGAAAGATGACTATAAACAGCAGCTAGCGACTGCCGCAGGCGAGCGGGATTTCCTGGAGCTTTGGCGTTTTCTTGCGACTCATTTCGCGGAGCGTAATCCGGAACGGGTCTTCTTCGACTTACTCAATGAGCCTGAGGTGCGTGACCCGGGACAATGGGATCATTTGCAGGCCGATGTGGTGGATGCGATTCGTGCAGTGGATACACGACATACCTTGATTGCTTGCGGGTCGTCCTACTCGGGATTATATGACTTGCTCAGGACGAAACCGGTACGCGATCGTAACGTGATTTACACCTTTCATTGGTATGAGCCGTATCCGTTCACGCATCAGGGGGCAACATGGGGTAGTGCCGATTGGCGCTTCTTCCACGATATTCCATACCCGGCTACGCCTGACGATCTGCGTGCACAGCTCGCTGCCGTGCCGGACGATACCGCTCGCTATACCCTGCTGGAATATGCGCTGGGTGGATGGAATCGGGCGGGCATCCACGAGCGGTTGCAAGCCGCGCGCCACTGGGCCGACGAGCACAGCGTTCCTGTAATTTGCGATGAATTTGGAGCGTATCGTGAGACAGCGCCGCCCGCGTCACGTGTGCGTTACCTGCACGATGTTCGCGAGGATCTCGAGTCCCTGCATATCGGCTGGGCGATGTGGGACTACAGCGGTGGCCTCGGTATGGTGACCCATGCTGCGGCAGGCAGCGCGCCACAGCCGGATACGGCGACGATCGAAGCCCTGGGTTTGCGTACACCCGCCCCGTAGGCCGTGCTTCTTCTCAATGCATACACATTTAACGCCATACAAGCGGTACGCTTTCGTATCTTTCCTGCTCCACCCTCATCCAAGCAAAACAGGAGATCAGGTATGCCGAATGCAACTGCTGTACTATCCACCTTCAAACTCGGTGGTCAGCTGGAGATCCATCGTTTAGGTTTCGGTGCGATGCGCCTCACGGGTGAAGGCATCTGGGGCGAGCCGAGCGACCGTGAAAAGGCCAAACAGGTTCTGCGCCGCGCCGTCGAGCTTGGGGTCGATTTCATCGATACCGCCGATAGCTACGGTCCAGCGGTCAACGAGGCACTCATCGGCGAGGCGCTCGCACCGTACAGGCCTGGCGTTGTGATCGCCACCAAGGCTGGACTGACAAGGCAGGGGCCCAATGGATGGTTACCCGTGGGCCGTCCCGAGTATCTGCAGCAAGAGGTCGAGCTGAGCCTTCGCTACCTGAAGCTCCATACGATTGAACTGTGGCAATTGCATCGGATTGACCCCAAGGTGCCGGTTGAGGAGTCGCTGGGCGTCATCAAACGCCTGCAGGATCAAGGCAAGATTCGCTTTGTCGGCCTCAGCGAGGTCAACGTCGAGCAGATTGAGCAGGCGCGCAAGGTGGTAGACATCGTGAGCGTGCAGAACGAGTACAACATCACTAATCGTAAAAGCGAAGCGGTGCTCACCTACTGTGAGCAGCATGGCATTGCATTCATTCCGTGGTTTCCCGTTGCTGCGGGTAAGCTCGCCCAACCCGGAGGCAAACTGGACGAGGCTGCCAAGCGCCATGGCGCTACCGTGGCGCAACTGTCTCTGGCATGGCTGCTACATCGCTCTCCAGTTATGCTGCCCATTCCGGGTACAAGCTCAGTGACGCACTTGGAAGAAAATATGAAAGCTGCGGAGTTACAGCTTTCTGACAACGAATGGCAGGAACTCGAGTCGGCAGCACAGTAAGAAGATAGGTGATAGATGTATTCGGTGAGACGTTCGGCAGATTGCTTCGGTAAGGTCGTCGTCTCACCGAGTTAGGTCATTGCGGCACGAGAAACCTCCATGATGCTTCGATTGCTTGAATGGTTCTGATCGCGGAAGCCGCTGCAGATGTTTTTCCTTGCCGAGTGATGGTGTAGAGAACACAACTCCATAGATTTAGGGTGAATACAGAAATCGCTTCATAGCTGGTCTTACCCCATGTCTAGGCGACGGCCTCAACCATAGGCTCTTCAGTGAGGCCGCCTGATAGTTCCGGCACGTCAGGGTTGGCCGGGCGTGCGGCGAAAAATTCGTCAACGCGGTCGATGATCTCTTCGCCACGTTTTGCCTCAAAGATGGCGCGGCGCAGGGCGGCTCCGCCAGGAACACCGTGGGTGAACCAGCTGGCAAACTGTTTCATTTTGCCGATGGCTTCGCGTTGCGCGCTCTCGTGCTCGCGCTTCTGCCGCTTGGCCTCATCGGTTTCTGCGGGGTGCGTGATGTCCGGGTGTTCTGCTGCCTCGGTCAAGAGGCGGTGAAAGTAGTCGCGGATCATGTGATGGCGATCTTCGCTTGTAGGAACGTCGTAGCGGCCGGTGCCGGTTTGCTGTTTACTGGCGGTGTATTGGGCGATCTGACGAAAAATCCAGGGATTGGCCGGGGCGGCACGGCCGATCATGACGGCATCGCATTTGGTGGCCTCTACCATGGCGGCCGCGTCCTGCGGGGTGCGAATGTCGCCGTTGCCGATGACGGGAAGGCGGACGGCATCCTTCACGGCGGCGATCCACTCCCAGCGCGCCTCGCCGGCGTAGCCCTGCTCGCGGGTACGGGCGTGCAAGGCGACGGCATTCAGGCCGCAGTCTTCGGCCATCTTGGCGAGCTCGACGCAGACGATGTTGCTGTCGTTCCAACCCATGCGGAACTTGACAGTGAAGGGGATGCTCACGGCCGCGCGTATCTGCTCGAAGATGACTCGGATGAGGGGAAGGTCACGCAGCAGGCCGGAGCCGCCGTTGCAGGCGACGACGCGTTTGGCGGGGCAGCCGAGGTTGAGGTCGATGATATCGAAACCTTCGTCCTGGCAGATACGGGCGGAAGCGGCGAGAGTTTGCGGGTTCGAGCCGAAGATCTGGGCTGAGATCGGATGCTCGTCTTCGTAGTACGTCAGATAGCGTTTGCGCTTGACGGCGCGCATGCGGGATAGACCGTCGGCAGAGGTGAACTCGGTCATGATGAGACCGCAGCCGGAGCGTTCGTTGGTGGTTTCGCGGTCGACATCGGCCGGGAGGTTCGGCGATTCAGGTGAGAACAGGCTGGCGTTCTTGATGAAGCGTCGAAAGACGGTGTCGGTGACGCCGGCCATGGGCGCGAGCACCGTTGCGGGCGCGATGCGGACGTTGCCGATGTGCAGCGCCGCGGGCACGCTGGCTTCAGCGGGCATGGTGCGGTCGAGGGTGGAGGTCCACTGCTTGTCCATCTGTCTATGGCCGAAGTTTGGTGTGAAGTGAATGGGGTTTGATCAAGGATGAGGTGAGAGGTCGAGGTACGAGTGGCAATAGGAAGGCCTCTGCAGTGGCAGAGGCCTTCTGAAGTGCTGTAGTCAGAGCTACTTTGCGGCGGCTTCGGCTTTTTTGGCGTCCGTGGCGGCAAACTTGCGGCGGAAGCGCTCGATGCGGCCGGCAGTGTCAACCAGCTTTTGCTTGCCGGTGAAGAAGGGGTGGCAGGCGGAGCAGATTTCCAGGACGATGTCACCTTTGTGGGTGGAGCGGGTCTGGAAGCTGTTGCCGCACGCGCAGCGCACGGTGGTGGTGTCGTACTTGGGGTGGATGCCTTCCTGTGGCATGGTGAATCCTTTCAGTAGCTTTCCTGCCGCAGAATGGTTTCGCTTGCCGCGTCCGCTGGGCTTTTCAGCCGGGCTCACGACATCGAGGTTCCTGTCACGCTGCAGCTTGGGCTCCAACTCATGGAGTCTCGGGCGCTGAGTATTAGAGTACCATCGGCGCGCGAGGATGCAGGTGCACCTTTGGCAGGTACCCCTCCCCCAGACCTTGTGTGCAAAGTCTTGCATCGACACGGGTTAGGTCCGGACTTCTGGGTGACAGGAGCAGGGTAAAGCAGAGAAGTGCAGAAAAGAGCAGTGGGTTAGCTTAGTTTGTAGATGGCTGTTTCACTTCGAAGATCGTAGAAGCTACAGAACAGCGGCTGCTGACGTGGGGAGCACTGCATCCAGTGTAGTGATGTGAGCGGAAAAGTACGCAACGAGGCGATTTGGGAGGGTGGATGGCACAGGATGGGATGGAATCGGTGTGGGATTATCCGCGGCCGCCGCGGTTGGAGCCGACCGGGGCGCGGTTGCGGGTGGTACATCGCGGGGTCGTGATCGCGGAGACGAGTCGGGCGCTGCGGGTGCTGGAGACGAGCCATCCACCGGTGTTTTATTTGCCGCCTGCGGATGTGCGGATAGATCTGTTGGAGCGGTCGCCTTCGCGCTCGAGCTTTTGCGAGTTCAAGGGGGCGGCTGTCTATTGGACGCTGGTGTTACCCGGTGGGGCTGGCGCGGTCCCGGATGTGGCTTGGAGTTACTCGCGGCCCACGGCGGCATTTGCGGGTTTGCGGGATCACCTGGCCTTTTATGCGAGCCGGGTGGAGGAGTGCACAGTGGATGGCGAGCGGGTGCAGGCGCAGGCTGGGGATTTTTATGGTGGGTGGATTACGTCGCGGGTCGTTGGGCCGTTCAAGGGGGCGCCGGGAACGCGGGGTTGGTGAAGGCGAAGCCTGCCACCCTGGTGTGTTTTGGGCTAGAGCCCGGCTTGCGAAAGGCCACGATGGATGGAGCACCCGGCAGTGAGTACCCAAGGGTAGAAGGTGTCTCTAAGTGGTCGCAAGCGAAGCACATAACAAGCGGTTCGGTTCAAGCGGTTCACCTCATCCCAAGTGAAGATGAGGTGAACCAGGGCGTTGTTGTGAACTCGACGACCACTCAGAATTATCGAAAGACAAGCACAGGCACGTTAGTGAGGAAGCAGGCCGTAGACTACAACCTGGCGTTGGTTGTCAGGAACAAAGGCCTTTCCATTAACGACGGTGAACTGCTCGAAGTGGAAATTGCCTCCCAACGCGTCCCGCGAAGCGACCATGTTCGAGTTCCAAAGTTCATCTCCGACATTCGTTGCGGTATATGCGTGGAACTCACCCGGGGTGAGAGCCCACACGATGCCCGTCGCAGGAGCACCCACGGCAGAGGTCACCGTGAGAATACCGCCCGGGTATCCGGAGAGTTGACTTCCCTGGGAATCCGGGACTTCCCCGAAGCTGCCGTTTTGATAGCTGAAGGAACGGAGCGTGTCATTCGTTCCCCAAACATAGAGTTTCGAGGTCCCTTGGTTTTGCCAATACGCGAGGGAATGAATTTTCTGGCATCCGTTGAAGTTGTTCGCGTCGCAAGGCGATGTGCCGAAGAAGGTTTGTACCGGACTGCCATTCCGTCCCAGCGCCGATCCATTCAGCACATAGACCAGACCCTGTTTGCCTCCGCCGATCAGCAAGTTGGTATCCGGGGTGAGGAGGGGCGACGTGGTTGAGAGGTCCAAATCGTTATCAGACAACATCTGTACATTGCTTGGGGTGAACCAGTCTTGGACTGTACCCTGGGGAGCTAGCTTCACGAAGCTTTCACCAAAGTCGGTTACCCCATCCGCCGTGCCGTTGCCAGTTTCAAACAGGATGGAACCGGCACTGTTTCCAACCAGGCCACGGCCTGCTTGCCATATCCCACCCTCATCTCCGTTGGGGGTGGCGTTATAAATCATTGTTTGCTTTTGAATGTTCCCAGCCTGATACCCGATGACCCAACCGTGATAAGGTGTCGGGTCCGGGCCGCAGCTGCTGAAACCCACATAGACGTTTTGATTCGAGAGCAGCAATGCCGGACGCTGGATCAAGTTGGCCCGGCCAAGGCTGATCACGCCGCCCGATGAAGAAGATCCGCTTCCCGCCACAGACGCATTGATGACGACCGCGCCTCCGTGGACTTGTTTGCCAGAGTTGAGGTCGAGGGCGTAGAGCGTATGCAAATACGCGGCCTGCTGCGGCACTGGGTTTGCCGCTACGACGTACAGTGTCTTGCTGTCCCCGTCGATTACAGGTGTGCTGAGAATGCCGAGCTGACCGCCGGTCGCGAAATTTGCTGGGCATGTACCTGCGTAATTTACCGGAACCGCCGGTCCAAGGTTCACCTGCCATAGCGGAGCGGCACCGGGATGATCGGCGTCCAGAGCATAAACGGTGTTGTTCATCGTGCCGACGAAGAGCGCATTCAGCACCGATTTTCCGATGTGGGCCCCTGGGACATAAAGGGGCTGGCCGACGACCTGTCCGTCCAGTGCGTACGCTCCCAATTTTCCGAAGGTCGACGCATGGACAGTTGCGGGCGTCAGGAGAATTTCGTTGTTATTGGCGGTGGTTCGCGCATTGTCGTACTCAGCGGTCAAGACCGCTGGATTTTGACCATAAACAAAGTTGGACGCGAGAAGGATACAAGCCGCTGTAAAGGCCGATGGTCTGAACGCTGCTGATTTCATGGATAACTCCGCATTCGGCATGTCTGTCGAGCGCGTTCAGTATGCGACTGACATGCCGCATGATTTACAAGGAAGGGTTGTTGTTCGATTGCCGCGTCTTACGAAGCATTGTGTAGATTGTCTTGCCGCGCATGACGAAAGTTTCTTGCCGACTTACTGCAGTAACCAACGTAGCAAGTAAGCCATCGGAAACGGGCGTTCCTGAGCCTCGCATTACCAAAGATAGTTCCGATAGGTTACCAAAAAACATTACTAGGCTGGGCTTATCGGCGGGGTGAGTGGTTGCGGGTTCGTGTGATTTCGTCAAGGAGGCACCTGGCGCACCTTTGTGGATGGCGGGGTTTGTCGGGTTCAGCCGATAGGACGGGCTTTCAGCCCTTGGCCGCGTGCCGATACATAGACCTAGGCCTTGCGGCCTAGGCTGGTATAGGACGCGCCGTTGGCGCTGGGACGGTGGCACGGTGTTGGCGTTTAGGCAATCAACGCGGCGATGGGTGGAGCAATACGTGCCGATCGCTGGAGCAATCAAACCCCGCTGGCTGAGGTAAGACGTGCCGCTGGCTGGAGCGATCAACGCGGCGATGGGTGGAGCAATACGTGCCGATCGCTGGAGCAATCAACCCCGCTGCCTAAGGTAAGACGTGCCGCTGGCTGAAGCGATCAACGCGGCGATGGGTGGAGCAATACGTGCCGATCGCTGGAGCAATTAACCCGCTGCCTCAAATAAGACGTGCCGCTGGCTGAAGCGATCAACGCGGCCGGCTGAAGCAACACATGCCGATGCGCTGGGACACCTATTTCTGGACGTAGTTTCGGTGTCGGCGGGACTGCGGGTCTCTCCACCGCGCAGACGATGGAGCTGTCTGCTTCGGTCGAGATGGCAAGGGTACACCCACGCGAGAACGGCTTTCGCAGGCCGTCTGCTTTCCGTTCTCCTCAGAGAAAAGCCCTGCGGAGGACGGGGCTGAAGGTGGCTATGGCGGCGATGATCAGCAGGAGTACCAGCATGCCGGCGGTGTGATGGAGGCTGAAGAGAGTCCAGGCGGTGAGAAGCCAGAAGGCCATGTTGGCGGAGGCGGCGAGGTAGACCCAATCGGAGAACTTGTGCTGGTCGTGGAAGAAGTTCATGCGGCTGAGCGGGGGATAGACCGAGGTGGGGGTGAGGGTGCGGCGGAGCAGGAGGACCGGGGCGAGGTTGAGCAGAAGGATGAAGGCGGTCCAGAGGAGGGCTTCGGCGAGGGGAAGGGCGGCGAGCCGGTTGAGGGCGTCGGTGGGAGCGGGGGCGAGTTCGGGGCCGTTGATGGGGAGGGCTTGGCGGGCGGCGAAGGCGGCGAAGCGGGGCTCGACCCACCAGGTGACGGCGAGGGTGAGGAGGATGTTGGCGGTGGCGCCGGCGTTGACCGCCGCGGGGAAGTGGCCCATGTCAGTGAGGCGGTTCATCTGGTTGAGGGGTTTGTCGGCAGCGGGCAGGGGGATGGGCGGCATGGGTGAGGGCGGGTCCTTCGCTTAGCGTTTTTCGAAGATGAGCATGTAGTCGTTCTGGTCGGCGTGGGTGAAGTCGTAGCGGCCGACGAAGTGGAGGCCTTCGTGTTCGACTTCGGCGCGGACGACTTCGGCGTTGATGCCGTGGTCGGCACCGGTGCCGGCGTGGTCGATGACGCCGAGGCGGCCGCCGTTTTTGAGGGCGAGGCGGACGACGGTGAGCAGGAGCGGCGGGTGGGCGACCTCGTGGTAGACGCGGAGCATGAGGGCGGCGTCGAGGGTGTCGGGTGGGAGCTTGGGGTCGTCGGGGGTGCCGAGGATGGGGAGGATCTGGGGGAGGTGCTCGCGTTCGGCGCGTTCGCGGATGGCTTCCGTGGCGTGGGGGTTGATGTCCTCGGCGTAGACGCGGCCTTGGGGGCCGACGCGGCGGGCGGCGCGGACGGAAAACCAGCCGCCGCCGGCGCCGATGTCGGCGACCGCGGAGCCGGGGCGGAGGTGGAGGGTGTCGAGGACGCGGTTGGTTTGGAGGAGCTGGTCGCGGTTGGGGTCTTCAAAGATGGAGAGGTCGCCGGTGTAGGGGGTGGAGGTGGGGTGGGTTGCCGGGGGCGGCTGGCCGGGGGCGGTTTGTTGCGGGAGATGGGTTGCGGCTTGGACGGTGGGCGTGTGGGGGGCCAGGGCGAAGATGGAGCCTAGAAGCAGAAGGAGGGGGGCGAGGCGGCGCATGTTCGTATGACGCTTTGGGATGGATGGGCGTCGGCGGGATTTTGGTGAGGTGATTTGGCCGGGGAAAAAGGGTGAAGCAGGTTCCCTTCGGGAATGACAGAAAGAAGGGCAACGGTGAAGCAGGTTCCCTTCGGGGATGACAGAAAAGAAGGGCAAGGGCAACAGCAACGGCCAATACGGGGGTCCTTCGCTGCGCTCAGGATGACGGGCGGTGTGTGCGGGGGGGGGGCCGGGGCGTGGTGCGGGGATGGTGGTTTGAAGATTTTGCATCCGCGGGGGTGGGTGGGGGCGTATAGGCGGGTAACGACGGATGGCGAGGAACGCGGGCAAGCTACGGATGGCGATGGATGCGGGCGAGCTGCGGCGGGCGATTGAGGCGCATGGGCGTGCGGTGTACTCCATTGCGCTGCGGATTACACGCGATGCAGGGACGGCGGAGGAGGTCGCGCAAGATGTGTTTCTGGAGCTCGACCGGACGGCGGAGCGGATGGCGGGGGAGGAACATGTGCGGTTCTGGCTGCGGCGGGTGGCGGTGCATCGGGCGACGGATGCGCTGCGGCGGCAGGCACGGCGGCCGGAAGCGAGCGCGGCGGTTTGGGAGGATGACCGGCATGGCCGGTGGCCGGATGTGGACTTGACCGGAAGTGGGACCGGGGTGGGGGCGGACGTGGTGCACCTGTTGGAGACGATGGTGGGGAGTTTGCCGGAGGCGATGCGGGTGGCGGTGGTGCTGCGCTATGGCGAAGAGATGACGCCGGAGGAGATCAGCCGTTTGCTGGAGCAGCCGTTGCCGACGGTGAAGAGCAATCTGCAGCGGGGGTTGCGGCTGTTGCGGCAGAAGGCGGCGGTGACGATGAAGGGGTATGTGCGTGAACGGGCCTGAAGTGGAGAAGGGGGCGTCGGCGATGCGGGCGAATGACGCGGAGCGGGCGGCGGTATGGGAGCGCGCGTTGCGCGAGGCGCTGCAGCCGGTGGAGCTGCCGATGGGTTTTGCCGATCGCGTGGTGACGGCCGCGGCGGAAGGGCGTGCGTCGAGGAAGGCGAAGGTGTTGCCGATGCCCCCGTTCTGGGGTACCGGCGGCCGATGGCGGATGGCGGTTGGGGGCGCGGTGGCGGCGAGTTTGATGGTTGGGTCGTTCGCCGCCGAAGGCATTCATCAGCGGCGGGTGCGGGCGCAGGCGCAGGCGGCAGCGAATCAGCAGTTTGCCGTCGCGACGCGGGTGACGGATGAGGCATTGGCACGGATGCGAGTGCAGTTGCGGCGGGCCGGGGTAGCGGTGGAGTAGAGGGTGGGGTTCTAGGTTCTAAGGGTTCAGGGTTGAGAGGTGGAGGCGTGATGAAAAGGATGTTTGGCGGGATTGTGGTTTTGTTGGTGGCGGGCGTTGCCGGTGGGGCTTGTGCGCAGGTGGTGGTGCCAGGGGGTGGAGGGTTGCGGATGGCGGCCTGGCAGGGAACCGAGCCCCTGGTGAAGGATGACCTTTTTGCCGGGACGGAGAAGTTTGCCAAAGGGGCGAGCGATGTCACGGAGGTGACGATGGATCCGGACACGCTGGATATGGTGAACGGCAACGGGGCCAAACGGGCGCACAACATGGTGCTGAATGTGGTGCGGACGTACAGCTATGACAAGCCGGGGATGTACCGGATGGAGGATGTGGAGGAGTTTCGCCGCAAGCTGAATACGGGCGACTGGCACTGTTCGGTGCACACGCGCGATCTGAAGAATGGGGAAAGTACGGATGTGTGCAACAAGCGGCGCGGGGATGCGATGGTGGAAACGGCGATTATCACCGTGGAGCCGAAGGAATTGACCTTTATTCATACCGTTCGGCGCAGTGGGGGCGGGAGTGGACCGGAGGCGGGCGGCCTCTTCTTCCAAGAGCCGGGGATGGGCGGCGTGGCGTTTTCCGGGCCTGGCATGAGCGCACAGAACCGTGCGGAGATGGAAGTGCAAATGGCGGAGATGCACGCGCAGATGGCGGTGTCGCGGGCCGAGATGGCAGCGGTGGGCCCGGAGATGCGGGCGGAGATGGCGGCCATACAACCAGGGATGCGGGCGGAGATCCAGCGTGCGATGGCGGGCCTGCATGGAAAGAGTTTTCAGGGGATGCAGGAGTTTCGATTTGACCCGCCGGTTTTGCACGGGTTTACGGAGCTTTCGCCGGAGGTAGCGTCACCGCCGGTGCCCGTGCTGTCAGATCCACCCGTGCGGCCTTTGCCGCCCACCCCGCCGACCTCGCAGCCGCGGTAGTTGAAGATTTCACTGAAATGATTTCTGGAGATGAAGATGAACGCTTTCGGGTATGCAGCGCTGCTTGGCCTTGCGGTGTCGCCGAGCGGTTGGGCTCAGAGCAAGCCGCAGCACATGTATTTCGTAGACGGGTCGGAGATGCAGCAGCGGTCCTTCGCGCTGGTGTCGGGGTCGTCGGTAGTCACGATCAACGGGCAATGGGAGGCTGTGGGAGCGTTGACGCGCTATGCCCAGAGCCACGCAGGCCATTACATCGCCTTTTTGCAGGATGGCACGTTGCGGCGGCTTGACGATCCGGCGAAGGTTGCCGAAGCCGAGCGGCTGTATGCGCCGATGCAGGCGCTGGCGGCAAAACAGGAGGCGCTCGCCGCGGAACAACGCCCGTTGGCGGCACAGCAGCAGGCGTTGGGTGTGCAACAGCGGGCGGCGACGGACCCGGAGACGATGGGACGGATTGGCGCGCAACAGGGGGCGCTGGGCACGCAACAGGGTGCCCTTGGTGCAAAGCAAGGGGAGATTGGACGGCGGCAGGGCGAGTTGGGCCGGGCGTTTTATACCCGTGTGCAGACGATGCTGGATGCGTGTCTTGCCGACCGGACGTGCCCGCGGGTGGACGAAACGGCGAAGCGGTAAGAGATCGTCTTGCGTGCAGTTATCGCCCGGCGAGGAGGTCTTGCAGGCTTAGGTAGACGCCATTGGTCCAGCCGAAGCCGATGACGTTGGCTTTGTAGCCGGCGGCTACGGCGACGTTGGCGGAGCCGCTGACGACGTTGTATTTCTCGCGGACGGTGCCGTCGCGTTTGAAGTTTTCGAGCACGGTTTGCGAGAAGGCTTGGGCGAGGCGGGCGGCGTCGGCGTGGAAGCCGTACTGTGCGAGGCCGGCGATGGCGAACCAGTTTGTGGGGGCCCAGCCGTAAGGAAGATCCCATTGGGTGCCGGAAGCGGTGTCGCTCATGGCGAGGCCCCCGGGATGCTCGAAGGCGGCGAGGTGTCCCTCCACGGCGGCAGCCTGGGCAGGGGTGGCGAGCCCGGCCCAGAGCGGGTAGAAGCCGCTGAGATAGAGATAGGTCGACTGCCGGTTGGTGGCGGTGTTCCAGTCGAAGAAGAAGCCGGTTTGCGCGTTCCAGAGATAGCGGTTGACGGCGGCGCGGCGGGCGGCGGCGAGGGCTGTCCAGCGCGCGGCTTCTGCAGGGCGCCCGAGCAGGGTGGCGAAGTGGGCCAGGTCTGTCTCGTACTTAAAGAGCAGGCTGTTGAGGCAGATGGGGGCGTACTGGTCGGTGGAGCCGCTGAAGGGGCCGAAGCGGAAGGTGGTATCGAAGCCTGACTCGCGCATGGCGCGATCGCCCGCGTAGAAGGCTGCGGTAAGCCGGTGGCCGTCGACGGCGGCGCGGGCGCAGACCTCGGAGGTGCGGATGTCGCAGCTGGTTTTCGCAAGTTCCGCGGCTTGGGTGGGTGTGGGCTGGGCGGATGTGCGGTTTGCCGGGGCCGGGAGCAGGTAATTGGCGGCGCGGTCGGGATGGGCGAGCAGCCAGCGGAGGACGTCGGTGTAGTAGGTGCTGTCGTCGGCCATCTCGGGCACGGGACCGGTGCCGAGATCGTGGTAACGGGCGAGGCCGGTGGCGCCGGCCTGGTGGATGGGGGAGGTCCACAGGGCGTGGTCACGTTCGGCCATGGTGTAGGCGTGGGCCAGCCAGGCTTTCGAGAGTGGATGGGGCGTGCCGGGTTGCGAGACGGAGTGCTCGTAGACGTCGCGAATCATGGATGAGAGCAGCGGCGGTTGCGAGCGGGTGAGGAAGTAGGTGCGATTAGCGTTGAGGAGTGCACCGTAGTGGTCGATTTCGAAGAAGAAGTTTTCGACCATGCCGCGGGCCAGGTCGTCGCGGTGGCTGTCGAGCAGGCCGAGGAGGATAAAGTAGCTGTCCCAGCCGTACATTTCGTTGAAGCGGCCGCCAGGGACGACGTAGCGCTTGGGCAGATAGAGCAGGCCTTCGGCGGGCAGTTCGGCTGGGAGCACCTCGCCGATGTGGGTGATGGGACGGGGAAGGTGCCGCAGCTGGACGTGGCATTTGGCTTCAAGCGCGCGGACTGCCGGGGGTGCGGGCAGGTCTGCCGGGAGATAGAGCAAGGGGGCGGTGGTGACCTTGATGTCGACGACCGAGGCGCAGTCTTCGGTGGAGCGGGAGAGGCGGTCCCAGCTGGCGCGGATATAGGTTTGGAGGGCGGTGGCCTGGTCAGCGGTGGGGGTGGGTGTTTGGGCGTGGGCGGTTGTGAGTAGGAGCAGGGTAAGTGCGGCGAGGAGGCCGCGCTTGCGGTGGCGGGTGGAGGGCCGAGTCGCGGAGGTTTGTGGGGTTTGGTGCACGAGGTTCGGTTCTGGGTGGAACGATGCCTAGCGGGCGGAGGACCGGGGGATGGCGTGCATTGTGAGGAAGCGGCGGCCCAGGTAGAGCTTTACCGAGTCGGGTGTATTGGCCTGCAGTTGTAGGGGGCGGGGACGGGGCAGGGTAGCGGCGCTTTCCGTGGGGCCTTCGGCGACGGTGTGGCCGCCGAGATCCATGAGGAGGAAGCGGTCGCCGAGAAAGCCGCCGCCGTAGGCGCCGGCCTGCAGGTCGGTGTCGCCGACACGGAGCGGACCTTCGGTGACGAGGTAGAACTGGTAACGGTTCTGGATCTCGGAGGCATAGCCGGAGCTATCGACGAGCGAAACCCACAGGATAGCGTTGCCGGCGAAGGCGGTGCCGCCGGCGTTGCGGGTTTGCAGAGGGGCGGTTCGGCCTTCGAAATAGACCGTTTCGGGGAGCAGGGGCTTCAGTTTTTCGGCGGAAAAGGGCACGCCGGGAGCGGCGGTCGTCGAGGCGGCGGAACGGGTGGCGGCGGGTTGGGATTGTTGCGGCGCGCCGGCCACGGAGGGCGGGCTGATCATGGCGCTGCAGGCAGCGGAGATGGCAAAGAGGGCAAAGGCCGACACCGCTCGTTGCAATTGAGGAGCCGAAGGGCGTTGCGATCGAACCATGAACATGCAAGACTCCCGAATCGTTGTAGCAGATGTGGAGGGTGGCTGTCCGCTTTTCGTGGGTGGGCGTACCTAGAACGAAAGCTTTCGGACAGGAAGGCTTGGCGAAGAAGTCAGGGGAGGGGTGCCTACTCCCTCCCATCCTCCGAATGCACCGGCTTACGCGCAAAGTAAAACAAACTGAACGCCAACAGCCCAAACATCACGGCACTCACCCAATCCTTGTAGAAAGGATTGCTCGCTTCGAAGTGCGGCACCGTGCGGCCCGATACATCCTGGTAAATCTTCACGCAAACGCCGACCAGCCCCATGATGCCGCCGGCGGCGATTAGGCCCGAAGCATACAAACTTCCCGAGGAGATCTCGCTTTCGAGCCCGGCGGCGGCGCCCTCCCCTGCCCGTGCCGCCGCCCGGTCCACCATCCAACGCACGACGCCGCCGCAGAAGATCGCCAGCGTCGTCCCGATGGAGAGATACGCACCCACGGCAAAGGTCAGCGAGCGAATCCCCAGCAGCTCGATGCCGATCACCAGCGCGACGCCCAGCAGCACCAGACTCCACGGCAGCTTCCGGCTCAGGATGCCGTTGATGACGGTCGCCATCAACCGCCCCTGCGGCGCGGCGGCGCTTTCGCTGCCGATGCCCTGCACCCACTGAATTTCGATCCGTCCCGTCCGGGGATCGTAGAGATACTTACCGTCCTCAAGCTCCGAGGAGCCAATCGCATTGAGCAACACGTACCGCCGTGCATCCGGCACCACCTGCCGCGCCGCGCCCGACTCGGTTTTACGCAGCAGGTGTGGTGTGATCGTGAGGCTGTCCCGTGGGAAAGCACCCTGGTTCTGCACCCCGTCCGGCAGCGCCCCGAGCGAGACCACCCGCGGCGTTTGCAGCCGCTGGAAGCTCTCAAAACCCTTGTTCATCGCGCTCAGCGTCGGCCCGATTGCAAAGACGCTCACGATGACTCCCACCATCACGGCTACCTGTTGCTTCCAGGGCGTCGCGCCGATCAGGTAGCCGGTCTTCAGGTCCTGCGAGGTGTCGCCGGCGTTCGACGCCGCGATGCACACCATGCCGCCGATGGTGATCGCCAGGGCGCCGAAGGCCGGCGCCGTCCATCCTTTCACTAGAAAGATCGCCGCCGTAGCCATCAGCGTGGCGATGGTCATGCCGCTGACCGGGCTGGCGCTCGAACCGACAATGCCCACGATGCGCGCGCTGACTGTAACGAAGAGAAAACCGAAGACCACCACCAGCAACGCCGCTGCCAGGTTTGCCAGCCAGCCCACCTGCGCGCCCGGCACCGGCTTGAACTCCAGGAAGAGAAACATGAGCGCCACGAGCAGGACGCTGCCGCCTGCAACAACGCTCATCGGCAGATCGTGCTCCGTGCGCGTCCGCTGCGGCCTCCCGCTCACCTCCCGCAGGGCGGCATCGGCGGCGGCGACGGAAAGATTGGCCACACTCAGGCTCGGTTCGTCCAGAGGTTCAGGTGCAGGCAGGGATTCAGGTGCAGGCAGAGATTCAGGTGCAGCCGCCGGGACAGGGACCTTCCGCTCGCCCGCGCGATTTTTGCGCATCTCGCCGAAGCCCGCCGTCAGCGCGCTGATGATCGTCGGCGCGGTGCGCAGCAGCGTGATGAGACCGCTCGCGGCAACGGCCCCGGCGCCCATCGGCCGCACATAGGTCTTCCACAGATCGCTCGGGCTCATCTCGTTGATGGGCACGGTGCCCGGATACAGCGGGCCGGGCAAATGCTTGCCGAAGAACATGATGGCCGGCATCAACACCAGCCATGAAAACACGCCGCCCGCGAGCATAATGGACGCGACCCGGATGCCGATGATGTAGCCGACACCGAGGTACTCCGGGGTGACATCCGCCCGGATCGCTGCCCCGCGCAGAATGCCCTGGCCGCGGGGGTCGAAGTTGGGTTCCCAGTTGGGTGTGGGCGGAAACAGCCCGAGCAGGTTGTCATTCTGGAAGAGCGTATACAAGCCGCCGAGGCCCAGACCGAGAAAGACCCGGCTGGCGAAGGAACCGCCGCGTTCGCCGGCCTGCAGCACATCGGCGCAGGCCGTGCCCTCGGGATACGTAAGCGTTCCGTGCTCTTCGACGATCAGCTGCCGCCGCAACGGAATCATGAACAGCACGCCCAGCCAGCCCCCGAGCAGCGCCAGCGCAAAGATGCGAAAGCTTTGTAGATCGAAGCCGAGAAAGATCAATGCAGGCAGCGTGAAGATGACCCCGGAAGCGATCGACTGCCCGGCGTTGCCGGTGGTTTGCACGATGTTGTTTTCAAGGATCGACGATCGGCCAAACGCCCGCAGGATCGAAATCGACAGCACCGAAATCGGGATACTTGCGGCCACCGTCAAGCCGGCGCGCAAACCGACATACACCGTGACGGCCCCGAAGATGATGCCAAAAGCACTACCCAACAGCAGCGCGCGCGGGGATAGCTCCTTTCGGCTCTCGTGTGCAGGCACAAAGGGGCGAAAGGTCGAAGGTGCGGCCATGAGGCAGATCTCCAAGCGGCAAAGGATGGCGTTGCTGAGGAGTGTATCGCTTTACGTTGCCATGGGGGTGGGACCGGGCTGCGGCGGCTTCCCGGAGCCGGCTCTTCAGAGCATTGCTTAGCGGAGGGACCTGCCACGATTCAGCTATTCTGACGCCATGGCATGGTCATGGATGTATAGCGCCACACTTGGGCTGGCATTGGTTCCCGGAATGCAAGCACAAGCGCCTGCGTCCACAGGCCTGAACTCTCCTGTAGCGCAGGCGATCGGTGTCGGTGGTGAGATGAAGCAGCTTGCCCGCTTCGAGCGCGAAGGCACAGGGCAATCCAACAAGGCCCTCGCTCTGCGCAACCGTATTCTGCAAAAGGTGCTGCTCACGTCCTTCGATGTGGACGAAACCCTGGCCCGCATCGATGCCGAGGCCGCGCACGCGAGCGAGAGCCGATCGGTACTCGCTGCGGAAAAAGAGCGCCGCGATACCGCCCTCAATGTGGCGGCCTTTGCGCTCGGCGGCACGTTGGGCACCACCGGTTCAGCCATGCAGCTCACGCGGGGGCTGGCCCATGCCGGCAACGCACTCAGCGTCGCGGGCGGCGTGGCTGCTGTTTCCTTCTCCGTCGCACAGCTCAGCTTCCGTGGTCATCAACGGCTCTTCCTTTCGCCCTACAACATGCTGGCCGAGGTGCTTGACCAGAAGCCGAACGCGCAGAGTCACTACTCAGCTGCTATCGCTGCCTACCTGCGAGCACCCTTCGCTGCTGACGGGCAGCTGCCCGATGCCGTGCCGCCGCAAGAGTCCCTTCGCCAGGTCTGGTACCGTTTGCATCGCCTGCAAGCCGGTCCGAAAACAGGCGGTGCAAGCATCCTGAGCGCCACCACGGATTCGACCCAGGGCCTTAAGCTGAGTCAGGAAGAGTTGACCGATCGTGAAGCGATGTTGCGCGACCTGCATGGCACGGTTGCGCTCCTAAAAACAGATCTGCGGGCCATCCTGCTGGCACTCGAGGTCGATTCCCAATCGTCCGATTCCCAGTCATCCGACTCCCAGTGATCCGACTCCCCGTGATCCGATTTCCAATCTTTCGCTGCACCGTCTTCCGAGCCCACGGCCTCGCACCCGGAGAGCCACACGGTCTGCCGGATCACCCTCGGCTGGTGTAGAACGCGCCTCTTGGCGCTGGAGCAAATACCTGACCCTGTGCAATACCTTGCCGTCAGGATGACACCGCAATCTGCCCGAAGCTGTCGGAGACTTCGATGAGTCACGTCAGGGTGTGGGCTGCCAGGTGTAGGGCGTTGCCGGCGTGGCGTCGAGGCCGGGAGTCCATTTGCCGCGTTTTTCGTAGAGGATCCAGCTGGCGAGGATGACTTCCGGTTGAATCACGAGCAGGGTGGCTAGGTAGCGTTTGGTCGTCAGCAGCGATTCCGCCGCGCCGCGCAGGGGGCGGCTGCGGCGGGGGGTGCCGGGCCATTGCGGTACTTCGTAGACGGCTGGATGCAGCTCCGGGTGCCGGCGGCCGTAGCCGTCGACCACGCGTGCGAGCTGCTTGGGGGTCATCATGTCGAAGTCGGCGGGGCGGTTGCGGTGGATCAGCTCCGGCGGCAGGGCAAGGCGGAGCAGATCGGCGGCGAAGTCGGCGCAGTTGCCGCGCGTGAGGGTGTAGGACCGCTGATTGGCGCGGTTGTTGAGCCAGGCGAGCATGGCCGTGTCCTGCGCCGGGTTGGTGTCGAAGCTGTAGAGCAGCAGACGGCGGTCGAAGGCGGCGCCGATGCCCTCATCCCAGTCGCCGTAGGGCGGCGGGTGGAGGATGCCGTGCCGGTCGGGCCGCGCAGGGACGATGTCGTTGAGGTGTTGCTCGCGATAGCGAGCGCGCAGACCGGCTTCGATCTCGGGTGTGACGAAGGAGGGGATCTCGGCGGGGTCGGCGGTGCCGTAGAGAAAGATGGGCAGCGGAAAGGCCATCCAGTCGAGCGCTGGATGGCGGAGGTCATGGTAGCGCGAGACCACAGCGCCGAACTCGCCGGAACGGCAGGGACGCAGATGGATGGGCGTTTCGGCGCAAAGGTCGGCAAGGTAGATGCCGGCATGGCCCTGGGGCATGACCGTGCCGAAGGAGCCGAAGGGCTCGCCGATGACGAGCGCCATCCGCGCATGCGCGGGGCTGCCGCTGCATGTGAACAGCAGGATGGAGCAGAAAGATAGGAGGGGTCGTAAGAGGCGCATCGCGTACAAGGAATCCGACCGGTTCGTTGCGGCGCCTGGTCTTTAGAATCCCTGGGCATAAGCCCGGGCATTGGCGTCCAACGAGGAGGAGATTGTCTTGACATCTATTGTGACACTTGCCATGGAGGAAGGCGCGCAACGCTGGTTTGAAGAACAGAGGCAAGCGTATTTTCCACCCGCGTTGAACCGCATTCCCGCGCATCTGAGCCTGTTTCATAGCCTGCCGGGCGATGCGACGACGCGGCACCTGTTGGCAGAAGCCGCCGCCACGCAACCGGCGTTCACGATGCAGATGGATGGGGTACGCTCCATGGGGCGCGGCGTGATGTATACCCTGGCGAGCCCGGAGGTGATGCGGCTCCACCGGGCACTGGCCGGGCAGTTCACGGCGTTTCTGACCCCGCAGGACAAGCAGCCGTTGCGGCCGCATGTCGTGGTGCAGAACAAGGTGGAGCCGGCGGAAGCGAAGGCCCTGCTGGCGGTATTGCAGGCGCGGTTTGTGAGGCGGGACGTCGGCGCGGTGGGGCTGGACTGGTGGGAGTACCAGGGTGGGCCCTGGCGACTGTTGGAGCGGTTTGGGTTTATGGCATCTTAGGGCGTTCTAAGAACTGCTGGTCTCTCCCCTGCGCGGGACGGAAGCCCTCTGCTCCGGTCGAGTTGACGCTGTATAGTTGCCGTGCCGCTGAGAGGACGCTGTGTCGCTGAAGGACAGTGCTGCCCGCGACCGTGCTTCGCTACCGGCGGTCGGGCGGGGGCAGGGTGTAGATGCCGGATTGGAGAGCCTCGGCAAGTGTCCGGCGATCAGCCTCAATCAGATGGAAGCCCATGGGCTCGCCGGGCTCCGGGGCAGGGCGAGCCCCTGTGGGATCCAGCGCGAAGCGATTCAGCCCTACCGCAACCCGCTGTTGCCGGTTGACCAGAAAACGGTAGCCGGCGATGTCAGAGGCGGCGCAGCAGCCGATGGCGGCGGTAAGGGCGGCGCCGTAGAAAAGTCTGCCTTGGGCGTCGCCGGCGGATCGGGTGCGGAGGTGAGTTGCGAGAAAGCCGTAGCAGAAGATGAGCAGCAGGTCGGAGTAAATTTTGTAACGCATGATGAGGCTGTACTGGAAGCCGGCGGGGAGCCGGTAGACGAGCACAGGAACAGCCGTCAGCAGGACCCAAAGCGCTGTGTAGCAGGCGGCCGGGCTGTTGCGATGGAAGCGACGGAAGAATGCCCAAAGGATGATCGCCGTGACGCACAGACCAAGGACGACCGCGCCGTATTTGACCGGCTGACGGTGTTGATTTTCAGCAGCTGAACCAAGAAAGGAGAAGAGGAACAGGATGCGGTTCGTCGCTGTGGTGTTTTCGTTGCTCAGCCCGTTCGGGAGCGGCCGGTAGCCGTAGAGGTATACCGTGATTGCCAGACCGAAGGTGAGTAGCCACCAGGAGAGATGGATCCATTCCTTCCGGCGAAGGTAGACGAGTGCACCGATGGGTGCGAGAAGAAAGCCGTTGGAAGACGAGAAGCCGGCCAGACAGGCGCAAATGCACGCGAGCAGGGTAGATGCCGTGTCGCGGCGGGCGACGAGCACCAGCGAGGAAAGCGAGAAGAGGACGACCGGGAAGGTCTGGAGACCGCACATCGCCCAGTCGTAGTTTTCCACGTAATTCATCTGAAAGAACAGATAAAGGATAGGAAGAAAGAGGAGAAGGCGGCGACGCAGGCAGGGCTCATGCTTGAAGTACATTCCCCACAGCGGCAGGATAATGGCGAAGCCGAAGAGATTGCCAGTCCAGATGAGGTATTTGAGGTGAATGTGGTGCGTGAGGCCGAGATCGAGGGCCGCAAAAGCGTGGGCAACGATGAGCTTGTAGTCGCCGGTTTGCGCCCGAATGAGGTAGGTCAGGCGCCCGGCGAGCGTCGGGAGCTTTCCGTAGTGCACGTCGAAGAACAGGATCGCCGGGTAATCGTCGAACATCGGAACGTCGCGCGCTATGTGGGCGAGTGCCGCGAAGAGGATGAAGAAAGGCAGGAAGGCAGCGCCTGCCCACACGATGAAGAAAGAGCGGGAGGCAGGCTTCATCGCGCCGAGGGAACAATCGGCGCTGCGGGAACAACTCATGCTTACAGTTCCAAAATGATAGGCATGATCAAGGGGCGGCGGTTGGCGTTTTTCTGGAGGAAGCGTTTCAGGTCGCCGCGGATTTTGTCTTTCATGACGCCATAGTCGGAGCGCTCTTCCTTGCTCGACTCTTCGAGGGTGCGGGAGACGACGTCGCGGGCGTTGCGGAGGAGGTTGGGATCGTCGGCGGCGAAGCCGCGGGTGGTGATTTCGGGGAGGCCTTCGACCTGGCCGGTCGATTTGTTGATCGCGATGATGGGCAGGAAGATGCCGTCGCCGCCGAGCTGCTTGCGGTCTTTGATGACGACGTCCTGGACGACGTCGGCAGTGGAGTTATTGTCGATGCAGACACGGCCGGTGGTGATTTTTCCGGTTTTATTGGCCGATTTGCTGTCGAGGGTGAGCACGTCGCCGTCTTCGAGCAGGATGACCTTTTCGGGGATGCCGGTGGCGGCGGCGAGCTCGGCGTGGCGCTTCAGGTGGCGATAGTCGCCGTGGATGGGGATGAAGAACTTGGGGCGGACGAGGTTGATCATCAGCCGGAGCTCTTCCTGGGAGCCGTGGCCGGAGACGTGGATCATGCCGTTGGTGCCGTCGTCATTGATGACGCGGGCGTTGCGGCGCTCGAGATGGTCGATGACGCGGTAGATGGCTTTTTCGTTGCCGGGAATGATGCGGGAGGAGAGCAGAACGGTGTCGCCGGCGTTGATTTTGGCGAATTTGTGGTTATCGACGGCGGCGCGGGAGAGCGAGCTCATGGGTTCGCCCTGGGTGCCGGAGATGAGGATGCAGAGCTTGTCGTCGGCGTGGTCCTTCATCTGGCCGGGATGGATGATGAGCCCCGGCGGCGGGTCGAGGTAGCCGAGATCCTGCGCAATTTCGGCGCTGTTGTCGATGGAGCGGCCGATGAGCGCGACCTTGCGGCCGTGCTTGTGGGCGAGCTCCATGGCGATGCGGATGCGATGGATGGAGGACGAAAAGCAGGAGAAGAAAAGCTTTTTGCGGGTGGCCGCAAAGATGTCGTCAAGGCGCGGAACGACGGCGCGCTCGCCGGGGGTGAAGCCGGGGCGGTCGACGTTGGTGGAGTCCTGGAGGAGGGCAAGGACGCCCTGTTTGCCGAGATCGGCGAAGGCCTGGAGGTCGAAGGGGTGACCGTCAGGCGAGCTGAGATCAATTTTGAAGTCGCCGGTATGGAGGATGGTGCCGACGGGGGTAGTGATGGCGAGCGCGACGCAGTCCACGAGCGAATGCGTGACGCGGATGGGCAGAATCTGAAACGGCCCAAGGGTGAAGCGCTTGCCGGGAAGGATTTCGATGAGGTCGGCTTTATCGAGGAGGCGGTGCTCTTCGAGCTTGCCTTCGACGTAGGCGAGGGTGAACTCGGTGCCGTGGACGGGCACGTTGAGCTCCGACAGGATCCACGGTAGCCCGCCGATATGATCCTCGTGCCCATGGGTGAGGACGATACCGCGGACCTTGGAGCGATTTTCAATGAGGTAGCTAATGTCGGGGACGACGATGTCGACGCCGAGGAGCTCCTCTTCCGGGAACATGAGGCCGGCGTCGATGACGACAATGTCGTCTTCGTAGCGCAGGGCCATGCAGTTCATGCCAAACTCGCCCAGACCACCGAGCGGAACTATTTGCAGTTTATCTAATGCCATCGAACTTTAGTTTACATTGCCGGGGGCGGGTTCCCTTGTCGCGGGCGGATCTGGACGGACGGAGGGCGGCCGCTAGCGCAGGAGGTCTTCGAGTGTGGTGGAAAGGTCGGTCTTTTCGTCGCGGTATTTGACGAGGATGGGGGTGTAAAGGGAGAGGCCGAGCTCTTTGCCGGGACCGCTGGTGACGGCGCGGGAACCGGGCACGACGACCGCGCCGGTGGGGATGATGAGCGGGGTTTCGGGGGTGGCGCGCAGGATGCGGTTGTTGGGCAGATCGAAGACGGGGGTGCCGCGGGTGAGGATGACGCCGGCAGCAAGGACGGCCCTGGCGCGGACGACCGTGCCCTCGTAGACGCCGGTGTTGCCGCCGACGAGGACGTCGTCCTCAATGATGACCGGGGAGGCGTTGACGGGTTCGAGCACGCCGCCGATCTGGGCGGCGGCGCTGAGGTGCACGCGGGCGCCGATCTGCGCGCAGGAGCCGACGAGGGCGTGGGAGTCGACCAGGGTGCCTTCGCCGACATAGGCGCCGACGTTGACAAAGGACGGTGGGGCCATAATGACACCTTTGCCGAGAAAGGCGCCGGAGCGGACGGAGGTGCCGCCGGGCACGAGGCGGATGCCCTGAGTGGGATCAAATCGGCGGATGGGGTAGGTGGCTTTGTCGACGAAGCTGAGTGCGGCAGGGCTGGCGGCTTCGCAGCCGTTCATGCTTTCGAGCGTGCCGAGGCGGAAGCCGAGCAGGATGCCTTGCTTGACCCAGGCGTTGACACGCCAGCCTGTTGGCTGGGTCAGGTCGGGCTCGGCGGAGCGCAGGGTGCCGGATTCGAGGGCATCGCGGAGTTGATGGAAGGCGAGGAGCGCATCGGGGTTCCCGATGGCTTCGGGACCGAGCGAGAAGAAATGTTCGATGGATTGTTGAAGGGGATCTTGCGTAGGCATGCAGGGTAGATTGTAGCTGTGGCCTGCACCTCAGGTGGCATATGCTTGTGATGGATGGCGGGAGGTGCAGGGTATGCAACGTGTGGCCAAAGTATTTCAGAACAATCGAAGTCAAGCAGTGCGGATACCCAAAGAGTTTCAGTATTCGACGTCCGAAGTCACTATTCGCAAGGAAGGGCTGGATGTGATCCTTACTCCCCGGCCGAAGAGCTGGGCGGAGTACTTCGCCACGGCTCCGAAAGCTTCTGAGGATTTCATGAACAATGTCGAAGAACTTCCAATGCAGAAACGCGATCTATAGTGAGGCGTTACATGCTGGACACAGACATCTGCCCTTTAGGGATTTTGCCGAAGCTGGCAACTGCAGGTCTCTCCACTACGCGCGACGATAAAGCTGTCTCGCTTCGGTCGAGATGACACGATACAGCGATGACGGTTGCTGAGTTAAAACATCCTTAGCGTGGGGTCGTCGCGGTGGGGCTGGTCGAAGAGCAGGCCCAGCTCGCCGAGGATGCGTTCAAGCATGCGACGGGTCGGCGTGGTGACGGGCACCATGGGCAGGCGAAGATTTTCGTTGCCGCGGCCCAGCAGCGTGAGCGCGGCCTTGATGGGTGCGGGGCTGGGTTCGGTGAACAGGGCCTGCATCAGGCGGAAATATTGGCGATTGATGCGGCGGGCGGCGACCCAGTTATCGGTAAGGGCGGCCTCGACCATGTGGGCCATCTGCTGCGGAACGGCGTTCGACGCGACCGAGATCAAGCCCACGCCGCCGACCGCCAGTGTGGGCAGGCAAAGGGCGTCATCACCGGCAAAGACGTGGAAGGAACGCGGCACCTGCGTGACGATGGCGGTGATCTGCGCCAGCAGGCCGCTGGATTCTTTCAGCGCGACGATGTTGGGGACCTCCGTGAGGCGAAGCACGGTGTCGGGCTCGAGATTGGTGCCGGTGCGCCCGGGAATGTTGTAGAGCATGATGGGCAGGTCGACCGCTTCGGCGACTGCTTTGAAGTGCTGGTACTGGCCCTCCTGGCCGGGCCGGTTGTAGTACGGGTTCGCCGTGAGGACGCCGGTGAGGCCGGGGATGCGGGCGAGTTTGCGGGCGTTTTCGACAGCATGTTGCGTGCTGTTGTGCGTCCCGCCGGCGAAGACGGGCACGCGGCCCTGTGCGGCATTGACGGTAATTTCGACCACGCGTAGCCATTCCTGCTCGGAAAGCGTGGCAGTTTCGCCAGTGGTGCCTGCGGGCACGAGCAGCGAGATCCCATTGGCAATCTGCCACTGCACATGCGCGTGGAGGGCGGCTTCATCGACGGCGCCGTCGTGGCGAAACGGGGTGACCAGGGCGGTGCCACAACCTTGTAAATCCATACCGGGATGAGTTTAGCGCGGATGGTGCTTGTGGGTTGGGTCGGCAGGAAAGGAACCCGCCTTGGCGACGGTAAAGCTGTCGCGAAGATGGGCACCCGGCAATGAAAGCTGTTTTGCTGAGTGTAGTTCCGGCGCGAGCAAAACTGCAGGTTTTTCCACCGCGCAGACAAGAAGCCGTCTGCTTCGGTCGAGATGACACAGCTATGGTCAAGCGAGAAAAGCTATAGGAGTGGCGCGAAAGGAGTGGCGCGAAGATTTTTGCGGAAGAACTGTGTTGCTTGCGGATTGTCGTTATAGCGGTCGCAGGCAAGATAGCCGCAGCGCCGGTACAGGGCGAGCGCGGCGGTGAACTCGTCTTTGCTGTCCAGATACATCCACGCAAACCCGGCCCCGAGGGCATCGCTCTCGATGCGTTCGATAAGCAGGCGGGCCAGGCCGGAGCCGCGCGCCGCGGGCAGAACAAAGAGCCGCTTGCACTCTGCGGCGGCTGCGATCCCTGGGTAGGGACGGCAAAGAATGCAGCCCAGCGGCCCCTGTTCCCGTTCGGCTAGGTAATAGCCGAGTTGCCCTTCGGAAAGCGCGGCGCGTAGCGAAGCGGGGCTGTCCCGCTGCCAGATGCCCCATTCCTCGTAGTAGTGCTCCAGAAGGGAGGAGAGGGTACTGTAGTCGTCGGGCGTGGCGCGGCGGATGGTGGGTTGCGGCATGCCGGGTGTTCCTTGTGGGTAAAGCTGTTTGAGGGTGCAGCTTCGTCACCGGGAGAACTGCAGGTCTCTCCACCACGCGGGAATAAAGCTATCCCGCTCCGATCGAGATGACACAGCTAAATTGAAGCGAGAAGAACTCTAGACCCAATCGCCTTGGCGCATGAGCGGTTCGGCGGTGCCGTCCGCCTGAAGGCCGTCGACGTGGACCTCCGGGCCGCCGATCATCCAGTCGACGTGGATGAGGCTTTCGTTGGCGCCGAGGGCGGCGAGCGCTTCGGTGCTCATTTTTTCGCCGCCGATCAGGCAGGTGGAGTAGGCCTGGCCAAGGGCGATGTGGGAGGCGGCATTTTCATCGAAAAGGGTGTTGTAAAACAGGATGCCCGACTGCGCGATGGGCGAGTGGAAGGGAACCAGGGCGACCTCGCCGAGCTTGCGGGCGCCGTCGTCGGTGGCGATGAGTTTGTTGAGGGCGGCTTCGCCCGCGCTCGCGGTGCCCTCCGTGATGCGGCCGTTTTCAAAGGTGCAACGGATGTTTTCGATCAGCGTGCCCTGGTGCGAGAGCGGTTTGGTGGCGGAGACCACGCCGGAGACGCGATCTTTGTGCGGTGTCGTGAAGCACTCTTCGGTGGGGATGTTGGGATTGCAGAAGACCCCATTGCCCGACAGGGTGCCGCCGCCGGCCCACAGATGCTCATCGGCGAGGCCGACGGTGAGGTCGGTGGAGCCGTCCTCCGTGAAGAATCGCAGGGCATGAAAACGCTTGCCGTTTAGGAGGTCGACCCGCTGCTTCAGGTTGGCGCCATGGGCCTGCCATTCGGCGACGGGATCGTCGCCGGTGATGCGCGAGGACGCGAAGATGGCGTCCCACAGCTTGCCCAGGGCCAGTTCCGGAGGGTCGTTTGGAAAGACGAGCGCGGCCCAGGCCGGTGTGGCGCCTGCCACGATGCTCCAATTGATCGCATGGCGGGTGATGAGGTCCATGGCCGGCTTGTTGGCTTTGGAGGCGGCCACGTTGGCGCGGGAGACCTTACCCGGATCTTGCTTGGCGAGCAGCGCGGGATCGGTACCGGAGATAGCCAGGCGGGCGGCGCCGGCGCGAAAGGCCGAAGCGATGCCATCCTGCAGCCACTGCGGGGCATAGTCGAAGGAAGCGTCCGGCGCGTGCTGAAAGCGGGCCAGGGTGAGGGCATCGTCCGAGAGCAGGGTCGTCACGAAGCGGGCACCGGCTTTGTAGGCGTGCGCGGTGATGCGGCGCACCAGCGGCAAGGCATCGGTGGGGGCGGAAAGCACCAGCTCCTGGCCGGGCTGGAGGGCAAGGCCGACCTTGACGGCGACCTGGGCGAGGCGATCCAGCTTCTGTTCAAACGGCAATTCGGCAAAGCGCGCCGCATCAGGGACTTGCAGTGGCATACACAGCAGTGTACTTGGATTTGGCTGATCGTCTAAATCGCAAGCGCCTCCAGGTGACGGGCTTTCCGCCCCCACCTGCCTGGCGCTCGTGCCCTTGCCTAACTGCCCGGACTGTCCCGTGACGCGCGTTCAGCGCACAAACCCAGGCAGAAACGGCTCGAGCAGGTCCGATTGACTTGCCTGCTTGGAGGCGAGGGCAAAAGCGCTCCTGATTATCGATCTTCGAGGTGTGGGCGAATACATCAGAGCACCCGAAGACGATCGACCGTCAGACCTACAACGTAGAACCTACGACCCACGACGTAGATCACTACATCTGTTCGAGCTTTTCAAAGATGTCGACGAAGTCATAGACGCCGGTAGGGTTCCGGGCCAGCCATTCGGCGGCACGGACGGCGCCCTCGGCAAAGGGCCGCCGGGAGTGCGATTCGTGGGTGAGTGAGAGCTTGTCCTCCGGGCCGGTGGCTTCGAACACATGCAGACCCACGGCCTCGCCGTTGCGAATGGATTCGATGGGGATGGCAGGGGCGTTGGCCGCCTTTTGCACCACCTCGCGCAGGGTGATCGCGGTGCCGCTGGGGGTGTCGAGCTTGGAGCTGTGATGCGTTTCGGCGATGGAAAAGGTGTAGCCGGCGCGCTGCAGCTCGGCCGTCATGCCGGCGGCAAATTTGAGCATGAGCTGGACGCCAACCGAAAAATTGGTGCCGTACAGCAGCGAGGCCTGGCGGCGCTGCGCGAGGGCGCGGGCGTCGGGCAAGCGATCGTACCAGCCTGTGGTACCCACGACGACCTTGGCGCCGTTGGCGAGGCAGGCGCGCAGGTTCGGCATGACGGCCTCGGGCGTGGTGAAGTCGATGACGGCGTCGAAGCCGGCGACAAAGGGCGGCGTGAGCGCGGCGGCGTTCTGGTTCTCCTTGGCGTCGAGAACATGCACGCTGTGGCCGTGTTCGGCCGCGACGGAGGCCACGAGCTTGCCGGTTTTGCCGGCCCCGAGAACAAGAACACGCATGGTGGAACTCCTTATGGCACCGCGTTCGCTGCGGTAGAGGTTAGGACGGAGACGCAATGGCGGGTGTCACCCGTTCGGCGGGTGAATCGAGCAGAGCGGGCGTGGCTGGCTTGTCCGTGCCGGAGAGATTGCTGGAGGCGTCGCTGGGTACATCGAAGACGGCTGGGTCGGGTGCGCGGAAGAAGTGCGTGTGCAGGGCGCGTACGGCCTCGTCCACATCCTCTTCGTCGAGCATGAAGCTCATGTTGATCTCGCTGGCGCCCTGCGAAATCATGCTCACATTGATGTGGCTGATGGCGCCGAAGACCTGCCCGGCGATGCCGGATTGGCCACGGATGTCCTCGCCGACCAGGCAGACCAGCGCCTTGTTGCCTTCAAATTTGACGTCGGCGAGTTTGCTGAGCTCGGCGCTGATGGCGGGCAGGGCTTCGCGGGAGTCAACCGTGACCGAGATGGAGACCTCGGAGGTGGACACCATGTCGATGGCGCATTTGTGCTTGTCGAAGACATCGAAGACGAGCTTGAGGAAACCATGGGCAAGCAGCATGCGGCTGGCCACGATGTCGATGATGGTGAGCCGCCGTTTGACGGCGATGGACTTGAGAGGGCTCGCACAGGGCGGCGGCATGGCGGTGATGACCGTGCCTTCATTTTCCCGGTTGCGGCTGTTGAGCACGGAAACGGGAATGTTCTTTTGGACCGCGGGCAGAATGGTGGCGGGATGCAGCACCTTGGCGCCGAAGTACGCGAGTTCGGCGGCCTCTTCAAAGGAAATCGTCTTGACGCGCAGGGCGTCGGCGCAGACGCGGGGGTCGGTGGTCATGATGCCGTTGACATCGGTCCAGATTTCGATGGCTCCGGCGTGGAGCCCGCCGCCCACGAGCGCGCCGGTGTAGTCCGAGCCGCCGCGGCCCAGCGTGGTCGTCACGCCGTTGTGGGAGCCGATGAAGCCGCCCAGGACGGGCACGCTCCCGGCGTCGATCAGGGGAAGAACCTTGGCGAGGAGCGCCTCCTCAATGGCGGGCTGGTCGGGGGTGGCTTTGCCGTAGTGGTCGTCGGTAAGGATGATGTCGCGAGCGTCGATGTGGACGGCGGGCAGGCCCTGGCCGGCGAAGGCGGCGGCGACCATGACGCTCGAAAGTCGCTCGCCGTAGCTGACGATGAGGTCGGCGGTGCGGGGGGTGAGTTCGCCGAGGATGGCGATGCCGCGCACCAATTCGTCCAGCGAGGCGAAGGCGCGGGTGACGTCTTCGCGGAGAGAGTCGAGGCGTTCGCCGGATACGAGGGCGGCGGCGGTCTCGAGGTGCCGCGCGCGCAGCCGGGCGGCGATGTCCAGGGCTGCTTCGCGGTCGCCGCGCCCGGCGGAGGCAGCTGCCGCACACGCCAACAGCTGGTCGGTGACCTTGCTCATCGCGGAGACCACGACGACCGGCCGCAGGCCATTGGCTCGCCGGCCCGCAACGATGGCGGACGTCCGCAAGATCGCGGGAGCGTCCTCGACCGAGGTGCCGCCAAACTTCATGACAACGATGTCCGGATGCGGTGTGCTCACGCGTTCACCGGCTCGGCTGCAGGCGTGGGTCGGCTGGGTGTCTGGACTTGCGCGGTGAGCGGCGGAAAACGTTTGAAACTGAGCTTACCCAAAACGGCGAGGACCTCGGCATTGAGCACCGCCGCGCCGGCCGCGCCGCGCAGGGTGTTATGTGAGAGCACGACGAACTTCCAATCGAGCAGGGAACAGGGGCGCAGCCGGCCGACCGTCGCCGCCATGCCATGGCCGCGCATGCGGTCGAGGCGGGGCTGCGGGCGATCCTGGGCGCTTTCGTACTCGATGGGATGGATGGGTGCGGTCGGGAGAGGCGTGCCGAAGTGCGAGGCGTTGGGCCCAAACGGTTGAAACTCTTGCCAGGCAGCCAAAATCTGCTCCGCGGTGGCGGGTGTTTTGAGTTTTACCGAAATGCAGACGGTGTGGCCGTCCTCCACAGGCACCCGGTTGCAATGGGCGGAGAGTTTGGCCGCCAGCGGCTCGACGCCGTGGGGCGACATGGTTCCGAGGAGCTTTTGGCCCTCTTCCTGCACCTTTTCTTCTTCATTTTGGATGAAGGGGATGACGTTGCCGACGATGTCGAGCGATGGGACGCCGGGATAGCCCGCGCCGCTGATCGCCTGCATGCTGACGAGAAAGACGGCATCGAGACCGAAGCGATCCTCGAGCGGCTTGAGCGCCAGTACCGGGCCGATCACGGTGCAGTTCGGGTTGGTGACGAGGTAGCCGCCGCCGGTTTGGCGCGTGGGCTGGGTTTCAAGCAGCTCCAGGTGCCCGTCGTTGACCTCGGGGATAACGAGCGGGACGTCCGGCGCCATGCGGAAGGCGGAGGAGTTGGAGATCACCGCGCAGCCGGCGGCGGCAAACCGGGGCTCGAGCTCGCGGGCGACCGCGGTGTCGAGCGCGGCGAAAATGATGCGGGGCAGGGGTGTCGTGGACGCTTCCGGGGTATTGGGCTGCACCGTCATGGCCGCGATGTGCGGCGGCAGCGGTGTATCCAGCTTCCAGGCACAGGCCTGGTCATACTGTTTGCCGGCGCTGCGATCACTGGCGGCAAGCCAGGTGATGTTGAACCAGGGGTGGTTGGCGAGCAGCTGGATGAAGCGCTGGCCTACTGTTCCTGTCGCCCCAAGGATGCCGACATCGCGCCGTTCCATCCTCAAAGCATAACGCACCGCGGCATCAAGAACTCGTAAGGGGAAGGCATCAAGAAGCCATAAAGAAACGCATCCAACCAGGTGGAGACGATTTCACGATGGCGGCTTTCACGATGGCGAGCACAAAGGCTCTTACCAACCTTGGACGGGAACCGATGTCGAAGGGACGGCTCGAAACGTTCAGCGACGGGGTCATCGCCGTCATCATCACGATTCTGGTCCTGAATCTGCATGCACCGAGCCAGGGTGGATGGGTTGGGTGGCGTCCGGGGCTGCTGCCGCTGCTGATCTATGGCGTCGGCTTTCAGCTGGTGGCGTCCATGTGGGTGCTCCACCACAATACGATGGTGCGGCTGCGGCACCTGAATCGCAAGATGGTGTGGGCGAATTTCCTGTTTCTGTTTCTGCTGAGCCTGTTTCCGCTCACGGTGGAGGCGGTTTCGCTGCATCCTAACGACGCGTCGACGCTGGTGGTGTTTTGCGGCAATGCCATGCTATGCGGCGTGGCGCTGTCGCTTTTCCGGTTGGCAGCCGTGCGCGACCATGCGGACGATCCCGATTTTCAGGAATGGAACGCGGGGCGGGTACGGCTCGCAGCCGTTGGGCTGGGTGGCGTTACCCTGGCGATGGGTGCGGCGTTTTATTCCACCTATGTGTCGCTCGGCATTGTGGCGAGCATGCTGATTTTGGTGCTTCTGACGGGTTGACGTCAGTCGACGACCTCGACGCGCCGCCGCCGGACATAGCGTGTGCCGCCGCCGCCCCACGCCGCCACCACGCCAACGGCATGGATGAGAAACCACAATCCGACACCCTGGTCCTGATAGATCCAGAACAAAATCAAGATGCGTGGAATGAGCAGGCCGACGAGGATCTGGATCAGATTGACCGTGCCGGGTAGGTAGGTTGGGATGCTGTGCTGCAGCCAGGCCACGACGAGGCAGAGGCGAGGCAGGAAAAGCGATAAAACCAGAAACCAAAGCGGTAAGGAATGCGTGTTGAGGAGCGTTTGCGGATTCATGATGGCGGGTTCGTGGGAGTGCTTTCCTGAAGGATGATTTAGCAACTAGGTTAGAAACGGGGGCCTGCCTGCGATGGTGCCTGAGGGGCCTGCCGGAAGTCTACTGCATCGCAAAGGTGAGATTGGCTGCAGCTGTGCCGTGCGCCGGCACCGTGACCTGGACGTCCTGTTCGCCAAGTTTCTCGTGCACCGCAGCCAGCGTGTACGTGCCCGGGGGCAGGTTCTTCAAGATGAAGCTGCCGTTTGTGCCGGAGACGGCGAAGTACGGGTTGGGCGCCACGTTCAGGAACGCGTTCATCCAGGGATGGTTGTTGCAGCGGATGGGCAGCATGACCTCCGGGCCGTCGAAACGCCGCAGCTGCGGCTGCGCCCCGGGACCCTGCGAGACGTCCATGCCGGGGTTGCTGCCGACGCTGACCATGTGCACGTTGTGCATGGTGGGATCGGAGTTGGTGAACTCGACCGAGCCGCCCGCCTGCAGCGCGACGATGTGCGGTTCGAAGCGGCAGCCATGCTGGTCGACCCGCAGCGGGACGACCGAAGCGGGCGCGGCGGAGGCCGGCAGACCGGCCTTGATGTAGACGAATACGTTGGCAAGCGCGCCCTTGGTGACCACGTACGGCTCGCTGAGATTTTCTCCGGCAAGCGAACAGGCCGGGTCCATGGACATGTCGATGGGAATGCGTGCGGGCGCCGCGCCTTTGAGGTGGATGGTGCCGGTGATGCTGCCGGCCGTGGCGGGATCGACCGGGGGGGCGACCGTTGCCGTGGCGGCGGACGGGGCGGCACCCTCCGCATGCCGGTTGGCCGCGGAATTCGAGGTACAGCCGGCGACGCTGACGGTGAGCGCAAGGGCGGCAAAGGCTGGCAGGCGAACGAGGTGAGTCATCAAACCATTGGATGAGCGCCGAGGAGGCCGGGGAGACTTCGCCTGAACTTTTTCCGAGTCCCTTACCAGACTGCCCTTGGGTACTGTTTGCGGATCGTTGCATCGGCGGTGATCAAAGGAGCAAAACCGTTGACCTTGGCCTGCGCTACGATCAGCCGGTCAAAGGGCTCCCGAGCCCAACTCTCGTGCATGGCCGCTTCCACCACTGGAGCAAAGGGAACATCACAACATTCACGGCAAGATCGTGTGTGATCTTGAGGATGACATCCTTCTCCCACTCGGCTTCCATCTCCTGGAGCAACGCCGCACTGGCCTCTTCGAGATCGCCGTTGATGATGTCCATGGGCACGATGCGGCTCAGGCGGTCGCCCGCTTACAGCGCGGCGATGATGGCGTCCCCGAAGGCCTTGGTGCCGGCTGAGCCGCCGATGTCGCGGGTGAGGTGTTTTCCTGCCGCGTAGACCGTTTCAAGTGCGACTTGGACCTTGTTGGCCGCTTCGGTTTCGTTCAGGTGGTGCAGCATGAGGATTGCGGACTGGAGCAGAGCGGTGGGATTGGCCTTGTCTTGGCCGGCGATGTCCGGCGCGGAGCCGTGCACGGCCTCAAAGATGGCGCTGTCCGTGCCGAGATTGGCGCCGGGAACCAGGCCCAGGCCCCCAACAAAGGCAGAGCACAGGTCCGAAAGGATGTCGCCGTAGAGATTTTCGGTGAGGATGATGTCGTACTGGTAGGGGTTGAGGACCAGCTGCATGCAGGTGTTGTCGACGATGTGCTCGGCGTAGGCGATCTCGGGATACCTTGCGGCGACGGCTTGACAGCACTTGAGGAAGAGCCCGTCGGAGAGCTTCATGATGTTGGCTTTGTGAATGGCGTGAACCTTTTTGCGGCCATGCTTGCGGGCGTAGGCAAAGGCGGCCTCGGCGATGCGGGTCGAGCCTTTTTCAGTAATAATTTTCAGCGATTGTGCGATTCCGGGCTGAATCATCAACTCAAGGCCGGCGTACAGATCCTCCGTGTTTTCGCGGAAGATGATGAGATCGACGTTCGGGTAATTGGTTTTCAGGCCCGGCAAGGACTTTACCGGCCGGAAGTTCGCATACAAGTCAAACCTCTTGCGCAGCTGCACATTGATGGACGAAAAGCCTCCGCCGATGGGCGTGGTGATCGGACCTTTAAGCGCCACCTTGTCTTGGGTGACGGAATCCATCAACGCCTGCGGGATGTACTCGCCGGTTTTGGCATAGGCGTCCGCACCGGCATCGAAGCGGTGCCAGTCAAAGCGGCAACCGGTGGACTGGCCGGCGGCTTCGAGGATCGACACCACAACGGCGGTGACTTCGGGACCGATGCCGTCGCCGGGGATCAGAGTGATAGGGTGAGTGCGGGGGGCGGTGGTGGGCAAGGCGTGCTCCTTGGTTGTGCGGGTTCTACGTGTTACGTTGTACGTTTTACGTGGCGGGTGCTGCGTCTGTAGCTTGTTTCTGCTTGAGGTAGTTTGACAGGCCGTTTAGCATTCGGCCGATGTCCAGGGCCATGGTTTCGGCGTGCTGTAGCTTCGTCTCTGAGGAATAACGCAGCCGCATTGCGAGTATCAACTGCGTTTGTAACTCGAAATTACTGCCACGTGCCATGATGACGAACTGACGGAAGTCGCGGCGTCTGCGACGAGCTGAACCTTCAGCTACATTGCTCGCGATGGATACAGAGGCACGACGCATTTGTGACGTTAGTCCATAAAGTTCGTGCTTCGGAAAGTCAGAAGTGAGCTCGTAGATGAGCAAGGTGAGATCCATCGACGCTTGCCACACTCTCAGTTCGCGAAACGACTTCGGCACACGCCCTAACGAAAATACGTACCACGTAGAACTTACAACTTAGAACCTGATCCGGTCCGGCGTCCCTTCGAATCTCTCCCCCTGAGCAGGCCTTCCAGTTCCTGTTTGAACTCGTTGACGTCTTTGAAATCGCGATACACGCTGGCAAAGCGGATGTAGGCGACGGAATCGATCTCGCGCAGGCGATGCATAATGAGTTCGCCGAGGGAGCTGGTGGTGCGTTCGCGCTCGGCGGAGTCGACGACATAGGATTCGACCGCATCGACGATGCCCTGCATCTGGTTTGTCGAGACTTTGCGCTTTTGGCAGGCGAGCAGAAGGCCGTCGAGGACCTTTTGGCGGTCGAATTTCTCGCGCCGGCCGTCTTTTTTTACGACCATGTAGGGGATCTCGTCGAGGCGCTCATAGGTGGTGAAGCGCTTGGAGCAGCGTTCGCACTCGCGCCGGCGGCGGATGGAATCGGCCTCCTTGCTTTCGCGAGAGTCGATGACCTTGTCCTGGGTGTGGCCGCAGTACGGACATTTCATGCGTGCTCGATTCTACCAAGGGGCATGCTAGCGGTTTCGGGGGGCGGCGCCTTTGACGGCAGGGCCGGGTATGGCCGCGGCGGTTTGCCGCCCTTCGCGCAGGGACAAGCCGCTGCGGCGCGCCAGCAAGACCCCTGGCGGGATCACGCTGAGGGTATTTACGGCAAAGGTGAGAAAGCCACAAAGCGAGGCCGCCGCCGGGGGCACGCCGAAGAAGGCGTGGTAGCTCGCCGCCAGCGCCGCCACCTGGGTAAACCAGCCGACGATGGGCAGCTGCAGCAGCGACGCACCCATGCTGGTGGCGAGCAGAAGCATGATGGCCGGCAAGCCAAGTTGCGTCAGTTGCGGCGTGTTAGGCAGGCTGTGCGTGGTGAACAGGTAGGCGAGCACGATGCCGAACCAAAGGAGGAGCGACCAGGCGAAGGCGCCGAGCAGTTGGGTGGAGGAGCGCAGGGTGGAAAAGCCGGCCTGCAGCTCCAGAATGCGGTCGGCGAGGCTGTCGGCCAGCTTGGGGGCGAGTTTTTGCAGCCGTGAGCGCACCCAGGCGGCGATGGAGGCACCCGCGGATCGCAGTAAGACGGCAAAACCGAGCAGAAAGGCAGTAGCCGCCGAAGCGAGCACGCCGGCGCGGGTGAACGCCTCATGATGCGACGCGGTGCGGGGTACAAACAGCAGCGTGACTGAAAAAAGCACAGCGGTGGCGGCAAGATCGAGCGCACGTTCGATGGAATACACGGCGATCTGCAGGGTAACGGGACTGTGTGTCCGCCGGGCGACCAGATACGGCCGGGTGAGATCGGCCACACGCCCGAAGAGCGCCACGGCAGCGAAGCCGGCGAACTGCGGGGCGAGAAGGCTGCGGGCGGAGGGTCGATCTTCCGGAGGCATGAGCAGCGCCCACCGCACCGCGCGCAAGGCCATGCTGCCGTAGATGGCAAGCACGCCCAGCAAGAGCTGGAGCCAGGAGATGGAATGCAGATCGGCACGCCAGGCACCTGCGTTGAAGGAGAGGTGTTCGGCGAGCAACAAACATCCTGACGATAGGAGTCCCGGCAGCATCAGCGGAGATGGCCTTTCACTTCCGCGTTACCGGAGAGCGCTTGGAAAATCGGGTTCAAGGGGTGGCTGGCGAAGCGGCGGAAACACAACGTACGCATGGGATTAGCGGGCCGCCCGGGTGCTTTGTTCCAGAGCGAGTTTACGGCGTTTGAACTCGGTCATGACGCGCACCACATAGACCCGTGTTTCGCGAAAGGGCGGGATGCCGTGATAGCGATCAACGGCTGCGGGACCTGCGTTATACGCCGCGAGTGCCAGAGCGAGGTTGTTTTTGTAGCGCGTGAGCAGGGCGTCGAGGTAGGCTGTGCCGCCGGCGATGTTTTGTTCCGGGCGAAGGGGGTCGGCGACGCCCAGGGCGAGGGCCGTGGCGGGCATCAGCTGCATAAGACCGACGGCACCGGCACGCGAAAGGGCAGTCGCGCGGCCACCGCTCTCGGCATGCACGACGCTGGCGAGGAGCTCAACATCGATATCGTGCGCGGCGCCGGAGTGGGCCAGAAGGCCGCGAATTTCGGCTGCGGCTGAGCCAGCCCTTGAGTCAGGCTGGACTGCGATTGTGGCCGCTCTCACGATTTTTGGAGGATCGGGTAGGGACTCGATCGTAGCGACTGCATCGGGGGACACGTCGATGTAGTTGGCCGGCTCCAACGCGGGTGTATCGCCGGCGAGGAAGAGCCGCAGGTGTCCTCCCTCGAGGAGCTCGCGGTGCACGCAATCGTACGAGAAGCCGTTATGGAGCGTGACCCGCTCCAGCGCCCGTGCCCGGAAGACGCACACGAGCATGCCCAGCAGAAGGGCTGTCCGGAGACGTGTGAACCGGCGACGATGGCGGAAAGCGGACACTGCCGTAAAGACTACCAGCACCGATGAAAGGCGAGCCGGGAAATCCAGGGTGGTCGGCTTGGACTTCTGTGGCAGGCGAAGGGGAGGATGTGTCGCGGAATGAGGCAGCGCTGTGCACCGACGCTCATTTCAACGCAGCGCTGAAGGCGCGTTCTATACCAGCCTGGGCCGCAAGGCCCAGGTGGAAGGAAGATCCATGCAGGGAGGGCTGAAGGCCCGATCTAGGGCAGCCTCGTTAGAGCGGGCCTTCAGCCCTTGTACGCATAGCGGCACGCACACCTGGCCTTACGGCCCAGGCTGGTATAGAACGCGCCGTTGGCGCTAGATAACTGCCTCTAAAAGCACTGCTCGGCATCGAGCGAACCTAATGAGGGCTCTGTAAAGCATTGCTCGGCATCGAGCGAATCTGATGAAGGCTGTGCCGTTGTTCGCTGACCTGAGGGGCTTTGCTCTGCTCAACCCAGGGCGGCTTCGATCGCCTGGGCCACGCCGTCTTCGTCGTTGGTTGGGCCGATGGTCCAATCGCGGTCTTCGGCGAGGCGGCGCAGCTCGGCGGGAGCATTACCCATCAGCACGGTTTGCCCGGCGGCTTCGAGCATCGGCAGATCGTTCCAGTTGTCCCCAATGGCCAGCACCTCGGCCAGCGTACACCCACGCATCCGGGCCAGGTGCGCCAGCGCCGACGCCTTCGAGCAGCCCGCGGGCAGAATGTCCAAAATGGCGAGATCGCGTTCCGGGTAGATCGTGCGGTGCAGGGTGAGCTCTATCCCGGGCGAAGTGGGTGCGGCGGTCGTGTCGGCGCCGGCAATGATGGCATGTTGCAGCAGATGTGCTTCGGCCTGCCGCATGCGCTCCACGGTGCCGCACAGCATGGCCTGAATAGGCGCGGAGCCGGGCGCGGGACCGGGCCCGACACCCGGCGCAAATCGCGCGAGCTCAGCGTCGGTACCGTCTTCGTCCGCAAGAGCGACGGCGGTGCCCCGTTTGTTTCTGAATGGTCGGGGCAGGGCATGCTCCATCGACTCGACGCGCTGAATATACGGCTCGTTGGCGCGCATCCAGGCGCCGATGTTGTCATCGAGCACGGCCGTGTGTTCGCAAACCAGGGCACCCCGCCGGTCCTCGCCGTTCTCGCCGACATTGTCGAAGGTGAGCACGAAGGTGTCGCGGAAGCCCGCGACCGCCCGGCAAAGCCAACGCGCGGTGGCGAGCGGCATGTGCGTCCGTTGCAGCAGTTGCGCGTCGACGGTGCGGATGACGGTGCCGTTGGAGCTCACGACAGCGTTGCCCGGCGGCAAGTCCAAACCGCGCAGAATGCGCATGGCATAGGCATGGCGGCGGCCGGTGGCGATGACGATCTCCACCCCGCTCTGTTCCGCGCGCCGCAGAGCCTCGCGGTTGCGCAGGCTCACACGGCCGTCGGAGCCGAGCAGCGTGCCGTCGATGTCGATAGCGATCAGGCAAGGTCGCATGCACTTAGGCTACAGGACATGTTCGGTAGCATGGAACGATGCCGAAGATTGCTTTTCTGGAATGTGTGCGGTGCGGAAATCGGGTGTCGGCCGAGACGCCGCAGACGCTTTGCCCGGTCGATGCGGGGTCGTTGTATGTGCGGTATGACATGGACGCGCTGCGGCGCACGGCACGGCGGGAAGCACCCGCAGCCTACGCGGCGGCATCGCCGGCGAGCTTGGGGATGTGGCGCTACCGGGATGTCTTGCCCGATGTGGCGCCGGTGACGCTGGGCGAGGGATGGACGCCGATGGTGCACTCGAAGCGTTACCACGGGCTGTTTGTGAAGGAAGAAGGCGCGAACCCGACCGGCACCTTCAAGGCGCGGGGGTTAGGGCTGGCGGTTTCGATGGCGAAGCACTATGGGTCCCGGCACCTGGCGGTGCCTTCGGCGGGCAATGCAGCGGGGGCGCTGGCGGCATATGCGGCGGCGGCGGGGATTGCGGCGCACCTCTTTATGCCGCTCGATGTGCCCCTGGCCAACTATCTGGAAGGCATCGTGTATGGGGCGGATGTGACGATGGTGGACGGGCTGATCTCGGATTGTGCGCGGCTGGTCGGCGAGGCCATCGGGCGGCAGCGGGCGAACGGAACTGCACCGGAGGACGTTTGGTTTGATATCTCCACGCTGAAGGAGCCGTTCCGCGTGGAGGGCAAAAAGACCATGGGCTATGAGCTGGTGGAGCAGCTCGGCTGGACCTACCCGGATGCGATCTTCTACCCCACGGGCGGCGGCGTGGGGCTGATCGGCATGTGGAAGGCCTTTGAGGAGATGGAGCAGCTCGGCTGGGTGCAGGGCAAACGGCCTAGGATGTACGCGCTGCAGGCCGCCGGGTGCGCGCCGGTCACCAGGGCCTTTGACGAGGGGAAAGCCGCGAGCGAGTTTTACCAAAATGCGGCGACTTTTGCGTCGGGTTTGCGGGTACCGAAGCCGTATGGGGATGCGATCATCCTCGAAATCTTGCGGGAGTCCGGCGGCAAGGCGGTCAGCACGGACGATGCGACGATATTGGCGTCCATTCTGGACTGGGCCAGGCATGAGGGGCTGTTTTTATCGCCCGAAGGCGCGGCGGCGACGGCGGCTTACGATGCTTTGCGCGCGAGCGGCGACATTCAGCCCAGAGAGCGGGTGGTGTTGTTCAACACGGGCGCGGGGCTGAAGTATACGGACACCGTGGCGGAGGCGATGCACCTGCGACGGCCGGGGTCGCTGCCGACCTCGTTGCCGGTGGGTGGAATTATTACGCCGGTGTAGGCTGGGCGCCCGTTGCCGCGCGGTCTTACCGCGAAAAAGGGTATTGAGGTGTCATCCTGAGCGCAGCGCTTGTCGAAGGGAAAAAACCCCTGTATTCCTTCGAGGCACCTACGGAATCCGGGCCGAATACAGAGTCATTTGCTTCGCTTAGGATGACGACGGGTGCGTTTACATACGGGGTAATTCGCTTTATAGCGCGCGACGAAGGAAGACACCCCGTTCTTTGTCAGTAAGAATGACAAAGAACGGGGCACCCGGTCGCGTGCTCTTCAAGGTTCGATCGCGGGGCCTACTTGCCGGCGAAGCAGGTTTTGCCGCCGACGCCTTTGGCTCCGGCCGCCTTGGCCGCCGGCTCGGTCATGTAGCGACCGTGGGCTGTTTTGCCGTAGAAGCGGTCGCCGGGGCAGTGGTACACGCTGGAGTTGGTGTTGATCCAGACTTGGTCGGGGCCGCCGCCGGCGGCTTGCTGCACTGCCGGCTTGGGGGCTTGTTTGCGTGCCGGTTGCGCACTTTGCGGGGTGGTTGCCGGGGCGGTGCCCGTGTTTTGGGCGTGGCCGGCGGTGGTAAAGGCAAACACAACCGCAGCGGCGGCGAGGGCAAAACGATGCATGGGGAAGAACCTCCGGGGTGATGACCTGGTCGTAAAAAGGCGCAGGCACGCGAGTGTGATGGTAGCAAGAAGATTCTTACGAAAGGGTTAACGCTTCTGAGGCCTCGGCCGCCGCGGGTGCGGAACGCGCCGTGAGCACGGCGGCCGCGAGCAGGATCATCGCTCCGCCTCCATAGGCCAGGCCGCCCAGATGCTCGCCCAGCAAGGCCACGCCCAGGATGGAGCCCACAAGCGGTTCGATGTTGAGCAGAACGCCGGCTTGCGAGGCGGGTACGCGGGTCATGCCCCAGTTCCACAGCAGGGTCGTGGCCGCGGTGCACAGAAAGCCGCTGCCGGCGAGCGCCCCCCAGGCCTTCACTGAGACCCCATGCACCGGCGGTGGACCGTAAAGCAGGGCGACGCAGACCGCCAGCATGAGAAAGCCGAGCAGAAGGCCGTAGGCGGAGACAACGATCGGGCTGTGGCGGGCGATGAGGCGTTGGTTGACAAGAATCCAGAACAGCGCGATCACCATGGAAGCGACCACCATCAGATCCCCGGTGAGCGATGGCCCCCCGGTGAGCGAAGGGCCTTTGGCCGAGACGCTGTGGTGACCGCCGAGCGCGATCAAGGCAGCGCCGGTGGTGGACACCGCCAGCGCCGCCCAGCCCAGCGCATGCAGGCGTTCCTTGGCGAACACGGTTGCACCGACCGCCAGAATGACCGGCATGGTGCCGACCATCAGTGACGCGTGTGACACCGTGGTGAGCGAAAGCCCCCGAAACTGGAGAAGAAATTGGACGGGCACGCCCAGAAACGAGCCCACCGCCAGCCAGATCCACTCGCGCCGGCTAAAGTGCGGACGGTGCGTGAACAGCAGCGGCGCCAGACCGAGCAGGGCAAAGGCAAAGCGGTAAAAGACCATCGCGCCGACGTTCATTTCGGCGAGCGCGATCTTGCCGAAGAAGAAGCCGCAACCCCAGAAGAAGCTGGCGAGCGCGCAGGCGGCAAAGCCGGCGGTGGTGCTGCGCCGGTGCTCGGTGTTCTCGTCTGCCATTTGTCTATGCTGCCATAGGGCTCCCACAGGGCTAACACGGGCGTGGATCTGACCATTTTGATCATTCGCTTTCCAGCCGTTGGCAGGGAAGCGCAATGATAAAGTCAGGCCATGGGCGTGGCCCGTTCCTTTTTTGTTCTCTTGCTGTTTCAGCTCGCGGGGGAAGCCGTGAGCCGGTTTGCGCACATCCCTGTGCCAGGGCCTGTGCTCGGCATGGTCCTGCTTGCGGGTTGGTACATGGCGCGGCGCCGTGCGCCCAGCGAACAGATGTCCGGCACGGTCGACGGGCTGCTGAGCATACTGGGATTGCTGTTCATCCCCGCCGGGGTAGGCATCGTGGCAAACCTTCCGCTGCTGCGCTCGGCATGGCTGCCGATTACCGTGGCGCTGCTCGGCTCGACCCTGCTGACGCTCGCCGTGACCGCAGCGGTCATGCAGTGGACCTCACGGGAAGCAGCGCCGGAAGACCGTCCGTGATCTTCCCATTTCCGGGTCTCCGGCTTTCGCCTGGGGTTCTGCCCCTGTTTGCGCTGGTGCTCACCTGCGGGGCGTACCTCGTGGGCGTCGCGCTAGCAAGGCGGATACGCAGCCCGGTCGCCAACCCGGTCTTGATCGCCATCGTGCTGATCGGGGTGGTGCTGCGTGGCTTGCACCTTTCGTACGAGACCTATTTCTCCGGTGCGCAGTTCATCCACTTTCTTCTGGGGCCGGCGACGGTGGCCCTGGCGATTCCGCTGGTGCGTTCGCTGGAAGAGATGCGACGCCGTCTCTGGCCCACGCTGGCCGCGCTCGTGGCCGGCTCGGTCGTCGGCGCGGTGAGCGGGTATGCGCTCGTGCGGGTGTGCGGCGGCAGCCAGGCGATCGCCTTCTCGATGCTGCCGAAGTCGCTGACCACGCCCATCGCGATCGGGGTGGCCGGGAGCATCGGGGGGCTGCCGTCCCTGGCGGCCGTGCTCGCCATTGCGGGCGGCATTCTGGTGGCTGTCGGTCTCGATCCCGTGCTGGGTGCGCTGCGTGTTACAGGGCCCGCGGCCCGCGGGCTGGCCGCAGGCACGGCGGGCAGCGGGATCGGTGCCTCCCGCGTGATCCCGCAACATCCCATGGCGGCTGCCTTTGCCGGGGTCGCTATCGGCGCGAACGGGCTGCTTACGGCCGTGTTGGCCCCTTTGCTCGCGCGGCTGCTGCGGCACTGGTAGGCGTAGCAGCCGTCCTACGCGTCACCAGATGCGGCAGCTTTGCACCGGCACCATCGGCGAGCCGGACTTGCAACCGAAGGCCTCCGCAAAACCGGGCTGGTTGACGACCGGACCGTTGGCGCGGAAGTGGTCGGGCGAGTGCGGATCGGTGAGCACTTCCTTGCGCACATTCTCCGGCCGCTCGTTTTCACACCAGTTCTGGCCCCAGGCAATGTAGAACCGCTGCAGGCCGGTGTAGCCGTCGATCTTCGCGGACGGGTCGATGCCGTCCTTCTTGGCGCGGTCGAGGTAGGCCATGTAGGCCAGCAGCAGGCCGCCGTTGTCGGCCGTGTTTTCGCCGAGGGTGAGCTTGCCGTTCACGTGCACATCGTCGACGGCGACAAAGCCGCTGTACTCCTTGTCCAGGCAGGAGGTGCGTGCTTCGAAGTTCTTTTTATCGGCGGGCGTCCACCAGTCGTCGAGATTGCCCTGGCCGTTGAACTTCGCGCCTTCATCGTCAAAGCCGTGCGTGAGTTCATGGCCGATGACGCCGCCGATGTGACCGTAGTTGACGGCGATGTCGGCATGCGGATCGTAGAACGCCGGTTGCAGAATGCCCGCCGGGAAGTTGATATTGTTCATGCTCGGGTCGTAGTAGGCGTTGATGGTCGGCGGGGTCATGGTCCATTCGAGCCGATCGACGGGCTGGCCGATCTTGGCAAGCTGGCGGTCGTTTTCAAAGGCGGTGGCGCGCTGCTGGTTGCCGAAGGCGTCGGCGGGCGAAATCGTCAGCCTGGTGTAGTCGCGCCAGCGCTCGGGGTAGCCGATTTTGTCGGTGATGAGGTGCAGCTTCTCCTTGGCGCGCACTCGCGTCGGCGGGCTCATCCACTGCAGCGCGTCGAGGTCACGGTCCATGGCGGCTTCGATGTCGTGCACCATCTCAAGCGTTTTGGCTTTGCTGTCGCCGGCGAAATACTGCTGCACATAGACCTGTCCAAGCGCTTCGCCGAGCGCGCCGTCCACGGTCTGCGAGCAGCGCTTCCAGCGGGGGCGCTGCTGCGGCTGGCCGCTCAGCTCCGTGCCATAGAAGTGGAAATTTTCCGCGTCGAAGCTGCGCGGCAGCACACCGGCATAGGTCGTCAGCAGATGGTAGCGAAGATAGGCGCGTAGGGTCTCCATCTTTGCCGTGTAGATGGCAGCGACGGCGACCGGAAAAAACTTTGGCGTGGCGTTATTGAGCGATGTGATCTCCGGGGAATGGATGGCTTCGAGAAACGGCGCGAGCGGGATGCCGTGCAGGCTCGATTCAAACGACGCAAGCGTTTCCGGGTGGTAAATCGCGGCCGGGTCGCGCATCTCGGTCACGGTCAGCGAGGCTTCGGCGAGCTTGGTTTCAAAGGCGAGGATGTCGCGGGCATCGGTGGCGGCGCGGTCCGGGGCTTCGCCCGCGAGCACCAGCATTTTGCCGACGTGCTGCACATATTGCTCGCGCAGGAGCTTATCTTTCTCGCCGGTGCGGGTGTAGTAGTCGCGTTCCGGCAGGCCGAGGCCACCCTGTTGCATGACGGCGATTTGCTTGGTGGAATCCTTGAAGTCCTGCATCTCGCCGTAGCCGAAAAAAACGTCGACGCCGTAGCGCTGCAGCTCCCCGGCGAAGTAGGGCAGACCGGGCTTGGTGACATGATCGATCTGCTCCAGCAGGGGCTGGACCGAGGCCAGGCCCTTGTCGTCGATCAGCGTGGTGTTCAAGCAGGCCGCGTAATCGTCGCCGATCTTCTGCTCGTTGGGCGTGCGGCCCGGGGTGGGACCGGCATATTTGGTCAGGATGCCCTGAAGCCGCTCAGTGTTGACGTTGAAGAGCGTGTAGAACTGATCGACCCCGGTCTGGTCGGCCGGGATGGGATGACTCGCGGCGAAGTTGCCACAGGCAAATTTATAGAAATCGTTGCACGGGTTGGCCTTCGGATCGAGCGAGGCGCTGTCGAAGGCGGGCGCGGGTTGGGCATGGGTGCCCGCCGGTGGCGCGGGAGGGGTCGATTGTGCTGTCGATTGCGCTGTCGATTGTGCCCCGGCCTGCGCGAACAACGGCAAAGCGGCGGCGAGCGTCGCGGCCAACAGAACGGAAGGTGCGCCGTTCCGGCAAATGCGTGCGTTCATGTAATCCTTCTCCTGATCCTGCATCGGGTCTGCATGTGTGGCGGGGACGGTGTGGGCCCGCGCACAAAGACTTCATCGGGCTGCAATGGCGCCAAGCTGGCACTTCTGTGCGCCCGGAGCCTCGCCATGCCGCTCGTTTAGACTAGAGCCTACAAGGAACGGGGCGGGAGGCGGGCGGAATCTCCATGCGCTTAGCGAATTTAGGTCGATGGGCGACGCACAAAACCGGCTTGCTGGCGGCAACGGTCGCGCTTGCCCCTGGGATACTTGCCACTGGAATACTTGCCACCGGGACAGCGAGCTTTGCTGAAAAACCGCCCGTGCCCAGCGCGCGCCTGCCGCTGCGGGCGCTCGGCTTTCCTGGGTACACGATCGCCCTGATGCAGGCGGGGGCGTCCATGGCGACCGTGCATCTGCTGGACGACAAGCACATCCTGTTCACCTACAGCCTGCGCAAGCTGGTGCCGCGGCTGGTCGGCGATGACGAAAATGACACGGACCGTCTCGTCGCCGCGGAGATCGTCGAGCTGCCCAGCGGCAAGGTGCTGGAGGAGACGGAGTGGCACCTGCACGACCACGGCCGCTACCTTTGGAGTGCCGGCCAGGGCGTGTTCTTGCTGCGGCAGGGCGAGGAGCTTTCGACCTTCAGCCCGCTGCACGGCCTGCGCACGCACACGGCCTTCGAGCGCATTGCTCTGCCGCACCGGCCGGGCAAGCCGGAACTGGTGGCCGCTTCGCCTGATGGGCAGGTGCTGACGGTGGAGATGCAGCAGGACCGCGAGGAAGGCGAGCACAATGCGCCGCTCGGTGCGGCGTCCAAGCCCAAACACACGACGATTGAGTTTTACCGCTTGCTGCCGGCCAAGAATGCCGAAGAGGCGCCCGCCTTCAGGCCCGCCGGCCTGGTGGGGGCGCCGGGGTACCTCCGGCTCGCGGTAGATGGCGATGGATACCTTTGGGCCGATGATGTGAAGCGCAATCTATGGTCGGTCAGCTTCAACGAATATGAAGGCAAGCCGCAGGATCTGGCTTCGATGTACAGCTCGTGTGCCCCGCGCCTGAATTTGCTCAGCCGCAGCGAATTTCTCGCCATCAGTTGCAAGGCATCCGACAGTACGCCGCAGATTGCGGTCTATGGCTTTGACGGCCATGAAAACTGGGAAGAGAGCTTTGGCGAAACGCTGCAGCCGCCGACCCTGGTGTCTGCTCCGGAGGCGGGCCGCTTCGCGCTCAGCCGCCTGGTGGCCTCGAGCGGCGGCAGCCCGGTTAACGGGCTTTCGGTGGGCGACCCTCTGGCGCAGGAGATCCGCGTCTACCAGAACGTCAGCGGCGATCTGTTGCTCCATGTGCTCTGCAGTCCGGCGGTGCGAACGGCGGAGAACTTCGATCTTTCCCCAGATGGCCGCACCCTGGCCGTGCTGGGCAAGGAGGCGATCGAACTCTACAACCTGCCCGCACTGACTGTCCGCGATCGCAAGGACCTCGCCGAGGTGCAGACCATGGTGCCGCCCGTATCGCAGGGGCCAGTGGTCCTGCGGCGCATCACACGGCCCGTCGTGGCGGAGCAATCGGTGGCACGCGAAGAAACCGCCGCGCCATCCGAGACCAGCACGACCCCACCCGCGGCCGCCCTGCCGGACAGCGGGCCGGTGGAGCCTGCAAAGGAAAGTGCAGCGGGGTCGGCCGGCGACGCTCCAGATGCGCCTCGCAAGCCGCCCACGCTGCTGGCGCCCGGAGAAAAGCCGGACGCCAAGGGGCAACCGGCGGCGCCGAAGTAAGGCCGACGTTTGCTGATGAATCTCAGTAGGTTCAGACGGCAAACGAATGTGTTGTGAGTCCTTTAGGGCGCGATTCACCTAACACCTGTCATCCCCAGCGCAGCAAAGGACCTCGGTATTCTCTTGGAAGCGCCTACGAGATTTGGGCAGAATACAGAGGTCCTTCGCTGCGCTCAGGATGACACCGGATTAGGAATTCAGCTTATTTGCAGCAGGTTACTTCAGCTTGTTTACAAAGAAAGACCCGGCCGAAGCCGGGTCTTTCCGCATATCCCTAACTACGCCTGCAACGGCTGACCCAACCGATCCTGCCATGGATCGATTACGATCTTCGTCACCTGATCCTGCTTGTCCCGCCAGATCTTGTACATGTCCGCTGCTTCTTCGATTCCGCAACGGTGCGAGATCATAAAGCTTGGGTCGATTTCCTTGTTCTCGATGCGCTTCAACAACGGCTTCAGATACTTCTGCATGTGGGTCTGGCCCATGGCCATGTGGATGCCCTTGCCGAAGGCCGCACCGAAGTTCACCGAATCGAGAATGCCGCCATACACGCCGGGAATCGAGAGCGTTCCTCCCTTGCGGATGGATTGAAACGCCTGCCGCAAAACAAACGGCCGGTCCGTTTCAAGCATAAGGGTCTGCTTGATCTTGTCGTACATGCCCACCAAAGTATTTGAGTGCGCCTCCATGCCGACCGCGTCGATGCACACGTCCGGACCGATGCCGCCGGTGAGGTCGCGCAGCGCCTCCACGATGATCACGTCGTCGTCGCTGTAGTTGATTGTTGTCGCGCCGCAGTACTCGCGCGCCAGCCGCAGGCGCTCCGGGAAGCGATCGATCGCAATGACGCGCTCGGCACCCAGCATGTAGGCACTCGCGATGGCAAACAGTCCCACCGGCCCGCAGCCCCAAACCGCCACGGTATCGCCAGGCTTGATGTTGCCGTTTTCAGCGCCCATGTACCCGGTCGGGAAGATGTCGGAGAGAAACAAAACCTTCTCGTCGGCGAGATCGCTTTCAATCTTGATCGGGCCTACGTCGGCATGGGGCACCCGCACATACTGCGCCTGCCCGCCTGCATAACCGCCGTAGATATGCGAATACCCAAACAGCGACGAGCCGGAGTAGCCATACATCGTTTCGGCAACCTGCGCGTTGGGGTTGGTGTTATCGCACAGACTCCACATGTCGCCTTTGCAGAAAAAACAGTTGCCGCAGGCGATGGTGAAAGGGACCACCACGCGGTCGCCGCGCTTGAGGTTTTTCACCTCCGGGCCAACCTCTTCGACAATGCCCATGAACTCATGGCCGAGAATGTCGCCCGATTCCATCGTCGGAATATAGCCGTCGTACAGATGCAAATCGGAGCCGCAAATCGCCGTGCGCGTCACACGCAGAATCGCATCATGCGGGTTCACAATCTTGGGGTCAGGCACCGTCAGTGTCTGTATATTCGACTTGCCCATCCAGCAAACAGCTTTCATTGGAAATCTCCAGAGTTAGGTGAGGCTGCGCTGTCAACCAACACGCGAACCGTAAAAACGTGCTGCCACCAGTGCAGCTAATACTTTCCAACTAAGAGGGGTCGCTGGTCGCCGACTTAGCCGCGCCCAGAAGGCTCGTCCCCGGAGGCGTTGGGTTGTTCTCTCCATAGAGCCGCGCCTTGAGTGAGCCTGAAAAACCACGCGGCCCGTGCGGGTTATCGATCACGGTCGGGATCTCTCCGGATTCCACAAGCTCCTTGAAGTGCCGCAGATCCTCAATGACCACCTGCCGCGGTGAACGGCGTGCCAAGGCAGCGGCAGCCAACGTGAGGCGTCCACCCGGCGTCATCATGTTTTCGGTCAGCGTGACGCGCGTACCACGTCCACCGGGCGCATCCTCGAAACGAACCTCGCCATGCTCTTCAAATCCGCTGTCAACTGCCCGCCAGGCAATCTTTTCACCCGGAATGTCTTCATAGACCTCCGTGTCGTAGCTGAGGCGCTTGGCCTTTGGATCTTCCGGATCGCCAAATGTCCATGTGCTGCGGGTCGCTGTCTTCGGCTCCACCGACACGACATACTCCTGGAACTTCGGCGCCATCGTCACATCGCGCCACAGCTTGTACAGCGTTTGGCGATCTGCACGAATGGTCTGCAGCGTGTGCGCCCGCATCATGCCGTCCTGCACGTCCTGCGGCAGCGGGGTGAAGTGCGCGCCCTTGCCCTCCCCGGCAGGAAAGACGGGTAGATGTGTTGTATCAAGAACCTCTGGCATGGTGGAGCCCTCCGGCTGGCTTGCTTCCAACATTTTGCGTGCGCAAACGCCGGACAAGCACTCAAGCAGTTCGGATGGCAACCCTCCGCGTAGCGATGCCCGCGCTTTGGCCGGCTGCGCACATCCTTTTGCATCGGAACGAAGCCATTTTCAGCAAGTGAAGCCGTGCTCGCGCTACCTCGGGCGAACCCCGAACTCTTATAGGTCGGGCCTTCAGCCCTCACGCCGAGACCTTTTGTAAAGCTAGGCCTTCGGCCTAGGCTGGTATCGGGCGCGCCGTTGGCTCCCCAGTTTCACCGATCTTCGATCCAGGCCGCCTGGCAAAGAGGGAGCCCTAAGCCGCCGGCCCTACGGCCACCCGCGCGGCCAGCATGGACTCAATCGCCGGATTGACCTCGTTGGCCGCGAACTCCGCCGCCACCCGGATACCGTTCATGATCGCCCGCTCATTCGACGATCCATGCCCCACAATGCATACACCGCGCACGCCCAGCAGGGGCGCGCCGCCGTACTCGGAGTAGTCGAACCGCTTTTTAAACATCGTGAAGGCCTTCCGGCTCAGCAGCGCACCCACCTGCGCGGTCACCGTCGATTTCAGGCTTTCGCGCAAGGTCGTGCTCACCAGCTTGATGATGCCTTCAGTGGTCTTCAGCGCCACATTGCCGACAAAGCCATCCGTGACCACCACATCGGCGCGGCCGTTGTACAGGTCACGCCCTTCCACATTGCCGATAAAGTTCAGTCCCGCCTCTTCGCCGAGCGCGCGCAGCAACGGCAAAGCCTCATGCGTCAGCGCGTTGCCTTTGGATTCTTCTTCCCCGATGGACAGCAGCCCCACCCGCGGCTTCGCCACCCGCAGCACGTTTTTGGCATACATATGGCCCATGACAGCAAACTGCAGCAGATTATTAGCGTCGCAGTCCACATTCGCGCCCACATCCAGAAAAACGCAGGGCGTTCCCGCCGTCGTCGGCAGAACCATGGTTAGGGCAGGGCGGTCCACGCCGGCCAGTGATCCCAACACCATCTTTGCCGTCGCCATGGCGGCACCGGTGTTGCCGGCGGTCACAAAGCCGCCCGCACGCCCTTCGCGCACCCGTTTGAGGCCCACGCGCATGGAGGAATCGCGCTTGGACCGTACCGCCTGCGCGGCCTTGTCGTCCATGCTGATCCACTCCGAAGCCTGCAGAATAAAGATGGGCAAGCGGTCGGGTTTGGTGCCGGGCAACTGCAGCCCCTGCTTGCGTTCGGCGGCCTTCAGACACTCGCGCAGACGCGGCCGCAACACCTCTTCCGGGCCGGCAAGGTGGACGCGCACGTCCAACTCGCGGCAGGCCAGAATGGCGCCACGGATCTCAGGATCAGGAGCCCGGTCGGACCCCATCGCATCCAGAACGATGTCAATCGGCATGCAGTCGCTTGGGCAGATACAGAAGAAACAGAGACACAGAACCGGCCCGGCGTAAGCCTACACCGGGCAGGTAAACGGGCAGTGACTGGGCTATGCGGCTTCCTTCACCGGAAGCACGGCGCGGCCCTTGTATTCGCCGCACTTTTTGCATGCACGGTGCGGCAGCTTGCGCTCTCCGCAGTTCGGGCAGGCAGATACGCCCACCGGCGTGAGGAAATCGTGGGAGCGGCGCTTGGCGGTCCGCTGTTTACTATGGCGCCGTTTCGGATTCGGCATCGAAAACCTCTCATCACTCGAAATTGATTACCCCAGCAAAGAGAAACCGCACTCTGGGAGAGTCCTTCACTAAGAACGAAAAACCTACATCGAAAAACTTACAACCTACAACCGGTCTTCTAGCCGGTCGTTACCCATCAGGCCTTCACCGTCGCGATACCGGCCAGCGCATGCCATCGCGGGTCGCCTGCCGTTTCGGCGCAAGCGCAGTCGCCTGCATTGCGGTCGGCGCCGCAGTGCGGACAAAGCCCTTTGCAATCCTCCCGGCAGAGAGCCCGTCCGGGCAGGGTCAACAGCACCTGCTCACGCACGACATCCTCCAGCGGCAGGCCGCTCTTCTCATAATAGCCGATTTCCGTCTCGTCTTCCGTGATGGCGTGCTCGCCCGTCTCGGCATCCACGCCGCCGGGCCGGAAGATGAGATCGAAGCTCGCCGTCAAGGGCGTCGGCACGGCCGTCAGGCAGCGCGCGCAGAGCAGCTCAAATGCCCCGGCCAACTGCGCCCGCACCCGAATGTCCTCCACCGTCTCCTTCGGCCCGCGGTGCTCCACCAGCAGCTCCGCCCGCCCCCGCACGGCCACCGCCCCCACCTGCCGTATGTCGGTGGCGTAGTCAATCGCGCCTTCAGGGATCTCCAGATCGAGGGACAGCGGTTCGTCGACAAGCTGCGCCGGTTTAATCACCATACCTTTATTTTCTCACGCACGACAGGCTGACGAATCGCCGACGTCGTAGCTGTTTTCGCCCTGGGTTACGTCTGTCATCTCGGCCGAAGCAGACGGTTGTATCGTCTGGGGAATGGAGAGACCCGCAGTTCCGCTCATGTCGGAACAGACTTTAAAGAACGATCTGGCAAGCGACGCATCGCTTTCACAATCGTCATGAACCAGACAAGCCGGTCCGTGAATCTCGTCTAGGCAAACAGCCGAATGCCCGCAACCCCCGCCGCCCCCGCCCTCAGGCACGCCGGCGCATTCTCTGCCGTGATACCTCCCAGCGCCAGCACCGGCGTGCCCCCCGCAAGGCGGCAGGCCGCACGCAGCGCCGCAATCCCCAAGCCCAGCCTCACCAACTCCTCCTCAACCCGCTTCTCAAACACCGGCCCGAACAGGAGAAGATCCGCTCCACCCTCGCGTGCCCGCACCACTTCCGCGATGGTGTGGCAGCTCACGCTCACAGTGCATTCCGAAAGCCCCGCCGCCGCAAACACCTGCCGCACCTGCGCCGGTGCCAGTTCGCCCGGCCGGCTCGTCAGGTGGACGCCATCCGCGCCGGCTGCTGCTGCCACGTCCGCCCGCCCATTTACCAATAGCCGCGTCCTTCGCCCTGTTCTCTCCGCTGCCTCCTCACAAGCTGTACCGCGCAGAACATTCATCGCCGCCTCGGCGAGCCAAAGCAGCTCGCCCGTTTCCATCCCCTTCTCGCGAAGCTGCACAATATCGACCCCATCAATAGTCCATTGCCTCACCTGTCGTTCGAGCCGCAACCGCCGCTCCGCCCCGTAGTCCAATGAATAGGCAGCAAGATTTGTGATGGCATAACGCAACCCTTGCCTCGTGTCTACAACCATTATGTAAGCGGAAACTCCTCGCTTGACTCCGGCGCACGCGCCGTTGAGGTCTATGATAGGGAGCGGCGCAGCAAGAATTTACACCAAACAACTTCCAGCAAATCGGAAATACGCAAAACCGCGACCCTTACCCCACGGACCCTGACGGCCCGTTCTGAAACCCGAGAAGAAGTCTCGCCACCTCTATGGGAACTACGTACGACCTGATCGTCATCGGCTCCGGCCCCGCAGGGCAACGTGCCGCCATTTATGGCGCCAAGCACGGCAAACGCGTCGCACTCATCGAAATGCGCGAAGTTGTCGGCGGAGCTTGCATCAACACCGGCACCATCCCCTCCAAAACCATGCGGGAAGCCGTGTTGCACCTTTCCGGCTACAACTACAAGTCGATCTACGGCATGAACTACCGCGTCAAGGAACGGATCACCATGGCCGATCTTGCCTTCCGCGTGCAGCATGTCATCAAGACCGAAATCGACGTCACCGACGCGCAGCTTTCGCGCAACAACGTCGAAATGCTTACCGGCGTTGCCAGCTTCGAAGACGCGACCCACGTTCGCGTGACCAACTCCAAAGGCTCCACGGTGTATGAGGGCAAAAATATCCTCATCGGCACCGGCACCAAGCCCGCCAGCTCGGCCAAAGTGCCCATCAACGGCACCACTATCATCAACTCCGATCTGGTGCTCAATCTCACCACCCTGCCCAAGACGATGATCATCGTCGGCGGCGGCGTCATCGGCGTTGAGTACTGTTGCATGTTTGCCGCCCTCGGCGTCCGCGTCACCCTCATCGAGCGGCGTCCGCGCCTGCTGGAATTTGCCGATCAGGAGATCGTCGAAGCCCTCAGCTACCACCTCCGCGACGCGCGTGTCACGATGCGTCTGAACGAGGAGGTCGAGTCCGTCGAAGAGGTTGACGGCACCGTCGTCGCGCATCTGGAGTCGAAGAAGAGGGTCCAGGGCGACGCCCTGCTTTATGCGGTCGGCCGCCAGGGCAACGTCGACGAACTCAACCTTCCCGCCATCGGGCTCGAAGCCGACTCGCGCGGCCGCATCCCGGTCGATAAAGACTTCCGCACCAAATGCCAGACCGTCTTTGCCGTGGGCGACGTCATCGGCTTCCCCTCGCTCGCCTCCGTCTCCATGGAGCAGGGCCGCATCGCCGCCGCCCGCTCCTTCGGTGACGAGACCATCGTGTCCAACCCGAGCTTCTACCCCTATGGCATTTGGACGATCCCGGAGATCAGTTTCCTCGGCAAGACCGAAGAACAGCTCACCGAGGAGGACGTGCCCTACGAGGTCGGCGTCGCCTACTATCGCGAGATTGCTCGTGGGCAGATCCGCGGTGACACTACTGGACGCCTGAAACTCATCTTTCACCGCGAGACCCACGCGCTGCTCGGCGTCCACATCATCGGCGAAGGCGCCAGCGAGCTGGTCCACATCGGCCAGGCTGTCATGACGCTCGGCGGTAAGCTCGACTATTTTGTCGAAACCGTCTTTAACTATCCCACGCTCGCCGAATGCTACAAGGTAGCCGCCTTCAACGGCCTGAATCGCGTGGCGAAGTTCGAGTAATCGCGAGCAGCTGCCGTGGACACCCCTATTCACGGCAGCCTCACTTAGGCGGTTTTGCTCACGGCAATCGCGCTCACGACGGCCCCACTCACGGCGGCCTCACTCACAGCGAAAAGTGTCATCTCGACCGGAGTGGATAGTCTCATCGTCCACGCAGCGGAGAGACCTGCAGTAACCCGCCCGAGCACCACGCATCCCCTCCATCGCGAATCCGAAACACCTTTTCTCATTCTCTTCACGCTTTTAGTTGACGGCGATGGGGTAGGCACGCTACCGTCACTCCACGTCGCGTTGCCGCACCCATGTGCGCCCGCGTCTACCTGCAAACTTCTTCACACGAGAAGGTCTGCGCTACGGAGGCTCGATGATCGCCAGCGGAGTTTTAGAGCATCAAAGACGAAATGCGCGCCAGTCGGGACGCACCATCGGGATCGTCGTGGCAGAGCGGCTTTTCGCCGGCCTGTGGGAAGGCGACAAGCTGATCACGCCCATCGCGAGCTTTCCCCCTTCTGACCAAACACCCGGTCCGGACGAAGACAGTTCGTTGCTCGAGCTGCACACCGAAGCCCTCGTCAAAGCCATCTGCGAGCTCACCGTCAGCGTCGCCGGCCAGTATGGCGACGGCATCACCGAGGTTGGTCTTGCCTTGCCAGGCCTGGTACGCAATGGGGTCGTCGACGAATCCCCAAACCTGCCGCAGCTCAAAGGTGCGCGCATTGGGGAGATGCTCGGCCAAAAACTGGCCGCGCACGGCATCATGGCTTCAGTTGTCGTGTCCAACGACGCCGACGCCATGGCCGCCGGACTCGCCGCCAAACACGGCAAGCTCGACCAGCGCATTCGCGTGTGGACGCTCGGCACCGGTATCGGCTACGGCACCTATCCCTTCACCGAGGGCGTCTGGGAAGGCGGTCACACCGTTATTACCCTGGATGAGCGCGAAAACTACTGCGGCTGCGGCGGACGCGGGCATCTCGAAGGCATTATGGGCCACCGGGCCATGCGCCTGCGCTTCCTCGACATGGAGCCCGAGGAGGTGTTCGCCGCCGCCTGCCGCAAGCTCAACCCCGACCCGCGCTGCGCCGAGTTCCGCAACCTTTGGCATCGCGCCCTCGCCGCCGCCACCGCCACCAGTATCCACGTCAGCGGTGCCGGTCGCTTCTTCTTCACTGGCTACAACGTCCGCTTCCTCGACCTCAATCTGCTCCGCGAATACCTGCACGACATGGTAAAAATGAGCCCGTTGCAAAGCTATCAACTTGAAATCGTCGAAGACGACCAGAGCACCCGTGTCATCGGCGCGGCTATCACCGCCGAACAGGTAAGCGCCCGCTGCTGAACCGCTGATATACGCCCGCGCCTGATGTCGTTATCCTGAGCGGAGCGAAGGACCCCTGTATCTTGCCCGGCGACGAATTCATGCCCCATGCATTGCACAGAATTATCGTGCGACGGGCCTGTTCCTACTAACCACCTCACCGTTGACACCGCGAACAATACACCGTCGTCCGCCCGCCAACCACAATCTTCTTCAACACGACCGCACAATCCTGGCAAGGCTCCCCGGCCCGGCCATACACCTTGTGTTCAAGCTGAAAAAACCCGCGCACCCCGGCCGCGTCCACATAATCCGACACCGAAGAGCCCCCTAACGCGATCGCCCGCGCCAGCACCTCCTGCAACGCCCGGTGCAGGCGACCGAGCTCCGCTTGCCGCAGCCGCCCCGCCGCCCGGCGCGGCCGAATGCCGGCGCGAAACAGGCTCTCATCGGCGTAAATATTGCCCACCCCATGTACGAGGGACTGGTTCAACAGCGCCGCCTTGATGGCCAGCTTGCGCCCCCGAAACAGTGCCGCAAAATCCCTCGCCGAGATGGTCGTCGGTTCGGCGCCCGGCCCGCCGTAGCCCTCCGTCGCCTCGGGCGTCGGGTGCACGAGACTCAGCCGCCCAAACCGGCGCGGGTCGACAAACCGCACCTCCCGCCCATCGGAAAGCGTGAGCACGGCATGCGTGTGCAACGGCCAGGGCACCTCCGGCGCCGATACCAGCAGCCGTCCCGTCATCCCCAAATGCACCAGCAGCTGCACCGACGGCCGCAAACTCCCTTGGGTGTCTTCGTCTTTGTCTTGTTGTTTGTCATCCCCGCCGGGGATCAGCGTTTCGGCCCCCATCGGTCGCCCTAAATCCATGACCACCGTCTTGCCGACCCGCCGCACCCGCGCAATGCGGGCCCCGGTCAGCGCCTCGACGATCTCGGCTTCCGGTGTCTTAAACGTCTGCGGCTTGCCGCTCGTCCAAACCCGTTCAATCCGTTGGCCGGCCACCCGCGCATGCACGCCATTGGCAACAGTTTCGACTTCAGGCAGCTCAGGCACGAGTATTGGATGAGGGGGCCCGCGCCGGAGCTTCGCCCTTCACTTACCCCCACACGTCACCATGTCATCTCGACCGGAGCTGACATCGTCAGCGCAGTGGAGAGACCTGCAGATTCCACGCCCCCGCAAACCCTACCGAGCCACCTGGTTCCGCGCCCGATAAAAGCCATACCCCACCGCATTCAGCAAGGCCGTCGTGCCCACGATCTTCGCCGCGAACACCCCCGGGCTGCGCACATCCAGAAACGGATACGCATTGAAGACCAGCACAAACAGAATCGTCCCTGCCCCCACCGCGCAGATCGGTGTCACAAAACGGGGCACGCTCATGCGTATCGCTTTCCTGCCGATAAGAGGAATCAGAAACATCGAAAGGTAGGCCAGCGCATACAGCTCCGAAGACGTGTCATTCAGTACCGCAAAGGCCTCCGCCGCATGCACGCCTGCGGAACCCAGCACCAGCAGCGCCGCCACGCTCGCTGTCGTCACCAGGATCGATTTCCCCGGCGTGCGGAAGCGTGGGTCGAGCCGTGCAAACCATGCCGGCACCAGGTGGTCCCACCCGGCCGCCATCGGCAGGCGCACCACGCCGGAGAAGATAAAACTCGCCGCGCCCAGAATACGGATCTGCAGCAACAGGATCGCCAGCTTTGCGATGACGCTGCCCCATCCACTTTCGCCGAACGCCAGGCTGAGCGTCTGCGGGATCGGGGCCACGTAGTTGATCGGGATCGCGCGGTGCAGCTCATGAAAGCTGACCACCGAAGCTGTCCCCAGCACAAACATCAGGAAGATCATCGGCGACGCGATGACCACCGACCGCCCGATATCGCGTCCCGCGGCATGCGTCTCCCCGGCCATGATGGCGATGTACTCGAGCCCGGAAGCCGCAAAGAGCGTCTGTCCCAGCAGACTCAGCGAGGTCGGGTCACGCCCCGGCAGATGGAGCTGCAGCGGCGCATAGTGGAGCGGCACGCCATGCAGAATCGCCCAGAGCGGCGCCAGGATCAGCAGGCAAAAGGCCGCCATGATCGCCACGCCGCTGACATTGTGAATCCACTTGCCCAGCTCGAGTCCCCGCCGCGCCGTCCACGCCAGCAGCAGCAGAAACACCGTCAACAGCGCCGCCACCGCCGGCTTGTTCTCCGGCAATCCCGCCGCCCGCGGCCCCAGCATATAGCTCAGCTCGCTCGGCATCTGGAACAGCAGCAGTGCGATGACGACAAGGCCATAAGCCCAGATGTTCCACGCCGTCAGAAAGCCTGCGGTGTCGCCGAAAGCCCGCCGAGCCCACACATACAGCCCGCCTTCGAGCGGCATGGCGCGATTGAGGAAATATACGGCCACCGCCATCGGCGTATAGAACAGCGCAAAGGCAATCAGCCAGGCCACCAGCTGCGCCCGGCCCAGCCCAGCGGCAATGCCCACCCACGAGCTGCCCACCACGGTAAGCACCTGTGCCAGCACCAGATCGCGCAAACGCAGCTGCTTCGGCAGAGCATGGCCACCGGCGCCAATCGATTCCGGCGTCGCGGCAGGCGTGGATTTTGCGAACGAACTCACTCCCTCGCATCCTCGCACACGGCAGCGGCTTTCTCTCCGCCGCGGCCCACAAAATTCTCACCCAGGGCGCGGTGCGTGCGACGTGGTGTCATGCTCCGGAGTGCGGTTTGTTCAACACCGGCGAGAACCTACTAACTTTCAAATCAGCGCGCAGTCCTATCTATGCGCGGCGTACTCTGCCTGGGTGAATGTTTTCTATGACCTGCCCCACTCTGGATTCGTCTCAAATCACAACACGTCGTTCCGAGAGGTTCCATCCACGGAAGGGTCAGGGTTGGCCTGCCATCCATGTGCTCCTGTGTGGCATGCTCGGCGCAGCTGTTCAGGCAGCTGCCTTCAGCCAGACCACGATTCGAGTGCCTGCGGACCAGCCGACGATCCAGGCTGGCATCACGGCTGCGCGGAATGGGGATACGGTACTTGTCGCCCCGGGTGTGTACGCCGAAAGCATCGATTTCAAAGGAAAGGCGATCACGGTTACCAGTGGCGCGACCTCGTACAGCGGCGCTACGGCTTCCGTGATTGAAGCGCCGAGTGCGGGAGCGACCGTGACGCTGCAATCGGGCGAACCGATCACCAGCACGCTGAACGGCTTCACCATCACGCACGGCGCGGATTCAAACGGCGCGGAGTACGACGGCAATGGCGTTTTCCTGAATGCTTCTTCTGCAACGCTTACCAACAACGTCATTCAGGGGAATGCAGGCTGCGGCGTGCTGGCGGTTCAAGCGCCGGGTCTCACGATTCAGGGCAATCACATTCTGGGGCAAAAGCAAGCCGCACCGCTGAAGCCGAACTGCACCCCTTCGCCAAACCTCGCTTTTTCAGGTACGCCCGCCATTTCAGTATTCGGTGGTCAAACCGCGAGGGTCTCAGCAAATCTCGTTGAACGAAATACCACCGACGGTTTTTCAGGGGTCGTGATCGTCGCCACGGATTTGGTGGTGGTAGAAAACAATACGATTCGAAACAATGGCGGCACACTTGGGGCGAGCCTTACTGCGGCGGGGATCGGTTCTCTCTCCATCGTGCAGAACCTGATTTATGGGAACTACACCTCCGGGTCACTCATTGGGGATCCAACGCAACGCCTTGTCGCCGCCCTTCCAGGAATCGAGATCACATCCTTTTTAGACGGCCCAAATTCCTACGGGGGCTCGATAACGACCAGCGTCGTTCATCTAACCATGCTCAACAATACCGTCTTCGGTAACTACGATGATGTGACAACAACCCCTTACTTCCAGCCCCCATTGGCTCTGGACATGGAGGGGACGATCGGTACAGCCACAATCGCGAACAACCTCTTCATTACTGATGTGCCGCAGCGACAAGCGGTACGATGTGGCCTGTCCACCAATCTTGCCGGAACTGTCACCTTCGGACCCGGCAACGGCACCATCAACTTCGACAACAACGATATCTACGGTCCGAACACCCCGCAAACCTACCAATGCGCGACAGCCAGCCAGGGGAATCTCTCCGTGGATCCGCTTTTCGTTTCGGCAACCAACCTGGACTTCCATACGGCCCGCAACTCCCCTGTCGTCGCCGCAGGGACGCTGAACGTCTCGCCTCTGCCGCCCGCCGATCTGGATGAAAAGAACCGCACCGTCTGCGGCACGATCGACATGGGCGTTTACGAGGTGCACCCGCAGCCGCCGATTGCCATCACGTCTTCCAACAACCCTTCCGTGGGCGGCACGGCCGTCACCTTTGCCGCCAGTCTTACGGGCAACTGCAACACGCCCACCGGCACGGTGACGTTCTTCGACGGCGCGGCACCCCTGAGCACGGCAACGCTGAGCTCCGGCGCCGCCGCGAGCCTCACCACCGCGGCGCTGACGGTGGGCTCGCACAACATCACGGTCGGCTATGCAGGGGACTTCAACTTCGACCCCAGCACCTCCCCGACACTGGTGCAGGTGGTCACCGGCTATCCCACGGCGACGACGCTTGCAGTCGCCCCGAATCCGGGCAGCGCGTTTGCCCCGATCACCCTCAGCACGACGGTGAGTTCCCCGGTCGGCGTTCCGAACGGAACCGTAACCTTCACGGCGGGTACAACTGTACTCGCCACCGCAACGCTGAATGCGAACGGGGGAGCTACCGCAACAGTCAGCTCGCTGGGAGCGGGCACCTACAACATCGTCGCAACCTACAATGCCACCGTCAACTACGCTTCCAGCAGCTCCGCGACCGTGAATGAAACCATCCTGGGGGCGCAAAGCGTGACGGCCCTGAGCGCTTCGCCTAACCCGGCCGTGGTGGGCCAAACGGTCTCGCTGACCGCGACCACCAAGGCTGCGCAGGGCGGCACGGTTCCCGGCGGAACCATCATCTTCACGGAGGGTCAGGCCCAGCTCGGCACGGCGACCCTGAGCGGTAGCGGGACGGCAAGCTTCAGCACGGCATCCCTTGCGCCCGGTACACACACCCTTACGGCCACCTACAGCGGCAGCGGCAACTTCGACCCAAGCAGCGCCTCCGTCACGGAGACGGTGACGGCCATCGCAACGGTCACAAATCTCACGGTCTCTCCCAACCCGGCCGGCTCGGGGCAGACGACTACCCTGACGGCAACCGTGGTTGCTTCCATAATGGAGTTGTGCCGACGGGCGTGGTCACCTTTCTGGACGGGGGCAATCCGATCGGCACAGGCGCGTTGAACGGTGCGGGCGTGGCCAGCTTCGGCACGACGACGCTGGCCGTCGGAACCCACATCCTGACGGCCACCTATCCTGGAACCGGCGCACTCAGTGGTTCCACCTCGGCAGCGGTTACGGAGACGATCATCGCCTCCGCCTTCAATCTATCGGTGGCGCCTTCCACATTGACCCTGAAAGCAGGACAGACAGGAACGGTAAGCCTTCAGCTGGGCAGCACCGGCGGTTATGCGGGAACCCTGGCCCTTGGCTCCGGTTCGTTGCCCGCCTACACGACCGGTGCGTTCCAACCGTCCACAGTAGAGCTTTCCGCGAACGGGAACGCGACAGCCACGTTTACGATCGCAACCCCGGTGATCACAGCGGGAATCAAGCCGCCGACGATCCGCGGCGGTCTGGCTCTCGCCGGCTTCGCCGGTTTCCTGCTTGCCCCTTTGAGCCTGCTGCGTCGCCGGCGTTTCGCCTCCGTGCCGGTGCTGCTGCTCATGGCAGGCCTTCTCTTCGGGCTCGTCGGCTGCTCTACTCTCGGCGATGCGATCCATACCGTCAAACCCGGCACCTACCTCATTCCGGTCTCCGTCACCGATACAAACGGCAACACGAAGTCTGCAAGTTTCAGCCTCGTCATTACGCTATGAGACCTCGATCGCCTAAAGATTGCCGCCTCGCGGCTCCGTCCCATGATCGCGATGTCAGAAAAGACTCATGGTCGCTCTGCACGGCGTCTCTAGTCCGCATGGCGCCGCCGGTCTCACCGACGAGGACCATATAGAATGGCTCCAGCGCCGGTCTACCCACATGCGCATTCCCTTACGCAGGAACTCAGTGACGCAACCAGATCGTGATTCGCCCTTGGTCAAAACCTCTGCCGTGATCCTGGGAGCCCAATGGGGCGATGAAGGCAAAGGCAAGATTGTCGACGTTCTCAGTGAGAAGTTCGACATCGTGGCCCGCTACGCCGGCGGGCACAATGCCGGACATACGGTCATCATCGACGGCAAAAAGTTCGTTCTCCAGCTCATCCCCTGCGGCGTCCTGCGCCCCGGGTGCAAGGGCGTCATCGGCAACGGCGTCGTGCTTGACCCCGCCGCCTTCCTCGGCGAGGTCAAGAAGCTCAAAGACGCCGGCCTGCCCGCCTGGAGTCCCGAAGCCGGCCAGCTTTATATCTCGGACCGCGCCCAGGTCATCCTGCCGTACCACCGCATGATCGAGCTGGCGGCGGAAACCGCGCCGGGCCGGCAAACCATCGGCACCACCCGTCGCGGCATCGGGCCGGCCTATGAGGACAAGGTCCATCGCAACGGCCTGCGCGTCGTCGACCTGCTCAACTCCTCGCTGCTGCGCACCCACATCACCAATGCCTGCCACGAAAAAAACACCATCGCTCATGCGCTGTTTGGCACAGCGCCGCTCGACCCCAGGCAGATGTACGAGGAATACGCCCGGCTCGCCGAACAGATCGCGCCCTACGTGACCGACACCGCCGCCCTGCTGAACCAGGCCATGGATGCCGGCCAAAATGTCATGTTCGAGGGCGCACAGGGAGCACTGCTCGATATCGATCACGGCACCTATCCCTTTGTTACCAGCTCGTCTTCCACGGCGGGGGGCGCGGTCACCGGTACGGGCGTCGGGCCTACGCGCATCGGCACCGTGATCGCCGTCACCAAGGCCTATGTCACCCGCGTCGGCGAAGGCCCCTTTCCCACTGAAATCGCCGATGCCTCCGGCGATCTGCTGCGCGCCCGCGGGCAGGAGTTCGGCGCCGTCACCGGCCGTCCCCGGCGCTGCGGCTGGCTCGATCTGCCGCTGCTGCGCTACTCCAACATGATCAACGCCACCGAATGGCTCGTGGTCACCAAGCTCGATGTGCTTGACGAGTGCCCGGAGATCCCCGTCTGCACACACTACAAGGTGGACGGCAAGATGACCGACGTGATTCCCGCCGACGTCCGCGGTTTCAAGTGCATCGAACCCGTGTACACCAGACTGCCCGGCTGGAATACCTCCACGCTCGGCATCACGGAGTTCGAGAAGCTGCCCGAGGCCGCGCAGCAATACATGCAGTTCATCCAGCGGGAATCCGGCGCCAAGATCGGCATGATCTCCACCGGCCCGGACCGCGCGGAAACCATGGTCCTGCCCGGCTTTGCGGAGGCCTTCGCATGATCTCCTTCACCGTGCGCCTGCGCTTCCGCCCCGAAGACCGTGAAGAGATCGCCGGCTTTCTCCGCGAGCTTGCTGGGGCCTCGCGCCGCGAGCCCGGCTGCGTCTCCTACATTCCGCACACCTCGAGTCCGACCCGGATACGGTCATCATCTACGAGCAATACCGTGACGAAGCCGCCGTCGAAGCCCATCGCGCCACCCCGCATTTTGCCCGGTGGGCTGTTGGCGGCCTTTATCAGCGCATGCTCGACCGTGCGATGGAAAACCTGATTGCTCTGGCGTAGGTCCTGCTTTTTACTTGTCATCACCGCAGAGAACCCGCGTTTCTCACCACCGAACCGGGTGCCCCAATCTTTGCCGCTTCATCGCGAAGGGTGGGATGGTCTCCCATCCCCGCCATACCAGCGATAATGGGCAACGAGCCAACGCGCCATTCATCGTGAAAAGCTGGATAGATATCTCGGTACAGCACCTGCGTTCCAACGTCGCAAGCATCCAGGCCGCCGCCAGTGACGCATATCAACTGCTCTGTGTCATCAAGGCGGACGCCTATGGCCACGGCGCAGCCCTGTGTGCGCCGGTGCTGGTCGAAGCCGGGGTCCGCTGGCTCGGCGTCGCCGACCTTGAAGAGGGTACCCGCGTTCGTGCAGCCCTTGACGCCGCCACACCCACCCACAATCGAAGCCACGCGGACACCAACATCGTCGTGATGTGCGGCTTCGAGCCCGCCGATGCACCCGGCCTCGTCGCAGCCCGGCTCACGCCCGTCATCTGGACCCCCGCGCACGTCGCCTGCCTAGAGCAGGCAGCAGCAGCGGCTGAAGGGCGGGTCCGGGTTCACCTGGAGATCGACACCGGCATGGCCCGGCAGGGCGCCGCGCCGGGGGCGCCCCTGGCTGCGGTTCTCGAGCAACTTCGGCGTTCTCCGCACGTTCATCTGGAGGGCGTTTTCAGCCACCTGAGCTCCTCGGAGGTTGCCGGTGCGGCGGAGACCGTACACCAAAAAGAACTTTTATCCGAAGCCCTGTCGCAGGTCTTCGCCCATCCCCAGGCTCCGACTTACTTCCATCTTGGAAACAGTTCCGCCGTGGATGAGAGCGCCAGCCTTGCCTGGTTCAAGAGGGAAATCAGCGGGAAGGGAAGAGTTTTGCTGGTGCGACCGGGGCTTGCTCTTTACGGATACGTTTTGCCGCTGAAAACCTCGCCCGAAACCGCCCATCCGGCACCCGCCCACCTGTCTTCGTCGTTGCAGCGGGTCGCCGCCTGGAGAACCCGCATCGTCGGCCTCCGCGAGATTGCCGCGGGCGACACTGTCGGCTATGGGGCTACTTTCCGTGCGAACCAACCCATGCGCCTGGCGTTGCTGCCCATCGGGTATGCGGACGGCTTCCGGCGCGAGGCCTCCAGCGGCCTCGGCGACGGCTGGGTCGTCATCCGAGGCCATCGCGCCCCGGTCGTCGGTCGCGTTTCCATGAACCTCACCGTCGTTGAGATCACCGGCCATCCGCCGCTTGCCGAGGGCGAGGAGGTCGTGCTGCTGGGGGAGGGTGTCACGGCCGACGACCACGCGCGCTGGGCAGGCACCATCCCGTACGAAATTCTGTGCGGCATGCGCGGCCATCGCCGCCTCGTGTAAACGATTTCGTTCCTTCTGCTGATTCCCGGGTTCAAAAGCACCAAAAAGCGGGCAAAACGATGTTGAAAGCGCCATAAATTACACTCAGACCATATGCTTTCTGGGCCATACGCCAGGTGGATGTACGCCTGGGAAACCGCGCTGACCACACGCGATGAGAACCGTGTCGAACGCCCTCTGGAGTGGGGTTTCGAGCACCTCGCCGACATCGGCGGAACCGAAGCCGCTGGCCGCGTCGCTCGCGGCGAGCTTTCCGCCGCCGCCGCGATGGCCGCCCTGAACACGGATCTGATTGCCGCTGCGGGGCGCTTTTTCGGTTACGCCACGCCCACGAATTTTCACGTGGAGCAGCGCCATCCAGCACTTTTCCCCACAAATATACGCTCGGAAACATTGGCCGAAGAGCGCGAATGGCAGCGCCGCGCCGCCTCCGGCGAACTGCGCCGCGCGCCCTTCTTACGCTTCACCTCCGCGGTGCACACGGGCTACGCCGAAAACGACGTGGTCAACGCCCGCTGGTACAAGGCCGAGCCGAAGCGGCACAAAGACGGCCATTCCCGGCCGCGTCAGGCGATGATCGTGTTGCCGCAGTGGAACGCGGACGCCGTGTCACACAACGCGCTGTGCGACATCTTTCTCCATTGGGGCATCAGCAGTTTGCGGCTTTCCAAGCCGTATCATGATGTCCGCCGCCCGGCAGCGCTCGAGCGCTCCGACTACGCCGTGAGCGCCAACATCGGCCGCACGATTGCCGCCGCGCGACAGGCCGTAGCCGACATCCGTTCCTGCTGCGATTGGCTCGAAATGCAGGGCTATGAGCAGATCGGCGTTCTCGGCACAAGCCTCGGCTCCTGCTATGGCTTTCTGGCCGCGGCCATGGACCCGCGGCTGCGCGTATGTGCTTTCAACCATGTTTCCATGAACTTCGGCGACGTGGTGTGGGAAGGGCAGAGCACACGGCACATCCAGTCCGCGTTCGCGCATGCGGGCTTGGATCAAACGACCGCGCAAGCGATCTTCGCCTCCATCAGCCCGGCCAGCTACATGGATCGCTTCGCGGCGACGGCGCAGGAAAGCGGCCGGCAAACGCTGCTGGTGCATGCCACCTATGACCTCACCTTTCCGTTGGGAGGCTCCTTGGCCGTGCTCCGTGGGCTCGACGTGCACGGTATCCCGTATGTATCGAAGGTACTGCCGTGCGGTCATTACACCACCGGAGAAACGCCGTATAAATACATCGATGGCTGGTATTTAGGGTCGTTTGTATGGCGCGAGTTCCGCAGATTGGCGAAAAAGCACAAGGCCGGGCATGCGGCCACAACAGAGGTGGTCGCCGAGACAACTGCGTCGTAGTTAGCGCCGCATCAATGTGCAGGCGTAAGACGAAGCAGCGACCGTACCCCGGCAAGCATGCGTTCTTTGGCTTCACGGGCACCGGCAAGGTAGATGCAACCGAGGCGGGCGAGCGAGACTCCTTCGACCTCCACCTCGACGTAACGCTCGGCCATTTCACTCTGCACTTTGACCAGCATGGGTTGTGTGTTGGAAAGCGAGTCCTTGATGTGGCGGCTGCGCGTGTATCTGGACATGGAAAGCACCTTGTTGGGGGACGGGGATGAGCGTCGCGAGGAACGCTGGAAGGAAAGAGCCACATGCGCGGTTGCCCGGCCTTGGGCAAAGGGTGCGGAACGGAACGTAAGAACTCGAGCTGCCACCACTGGCTCCGATCGAAGCAAAATAGGCCGGTCTACCGCCGACATCGCAAGCCCGAGTGGGAAGAGTTGGCGACGGCACCGCACCCTTCTCTCAAGCTCCCTCTCAGCATGCGTCGCCTGCAGGGACTCCGCTATCCCACGATGGGGCTGCTTCTGGCGCAGTTGTGTCATGGGGGTGTACAACCTTCGTTGGATACGGGGTACCGGAGCAGTACACTTGGAGTATGTCCATCGACCTCGAAGCGAGCCTTGCACAAAGCGATCCGTTGGTTGCCCGCGCGATTGCACACGAAACGCTCCGCCAGCATGATGGGTTGGAGATGATCGCCAGTGAAAACTTCGTGTCCCGTGCGGTGCTGGAAGCGACGGGCTCGGTGTTCACGAACAAATACGCCGAAGGCTACCCCGGCAAGCGGTATTACGGCGGCTGCGAGTACGCCGACGTCGTCGAAGAGCTGGCGCGCAATCGTGCCAAAGAGCTGTTCGGCGCCGAGCACGCCAATGTGCAACCACACTCGGGATCGCAGGCCAATGCCGCCGCGTACATGACGTTGCTGCAACCGGGCGACGGCATCTTGGGACTGGATCTGGCGCATGGCGGCCACCTGACGCATGGGCACAAGCTCAGCTTTTCCGGCAAGCTGTACCGTGTGGCGAGTTACCGGGTCCGGCCCGATACGGAAACGATCGACTACGACGAATTGGAACAGCAGGCCATCGTGGAGCAGCCCAAGCTGCTCATCGGCGGCGGCTCGGCATATCCGCGCCAGTTCGACTTCCCGCGCATGCGGCAGATTGCGGACCGGGTTGGCGCCAAGCTGATGATCGACATGGCCCATTTCGCCGGGCTGGTGGCAGGCGGGGTGCACCCCTCGCCGGTGCCGCACGCGCACGTGGTGACCACGACGACGCACAAGACTCTGCGCGGCCCGCGTTCGGGACTCATTCTGTGCCATGCGGATCTGGCTGCCGGCATGGACCGCAGCGTATTTCCCGGGCAGCAGGGTGGGCCGCTGGTGCATGTCGTCGCGGCGAAAGCGGTGGCCTTTGGCGAGGCGCTGCGGCCGGATTTTCGAGCGTATGCCCAGCAGATCGTGGCCAATGCTAAAGTGCTTGCCGAGGCCCTCGCCGGGCATGGTTTCCGCGTGATTTCAGGTGGGACCGACACCCATGTGGTGCTGCTGGATGTCTTCGCCAAAGGTGCGGGGATGCTGGGCTCGGAGGCGGAAGCGGCGCTGGGGGTAGCGGGCATTACGGTGAACAAAAACGCCATTCCCTACGACACCAATCCGCCACTCAAGCCTTCCGGCATCCGGCTGGGCACGCCGGCGCTGACCACGCGCGGCATGGGTGCGGACGAGATGCGCACGATTGCCGGTTGGATCGCCGAAGCCCTCACCGAGCGTCGGGATGAGAGCCGTCTACGTTCGATCCGCAGCCGCGTGCGTGAGCTGGCCGAGGCCTTTCCGCTATATGGTTGGCTGCGTGACGGGGCAGGGCTGGAAGAGCCCGAAGCGTCCCTGGCGCGCTGATGCCGTCCTCATCCAACACGGCTCGGCATGACACCCGGCTCGGCGGCTGGCACCTTGTGGCGGGGTCCACAGGGGCAGGCAAGACGACGTATGCCCGCGCGCTCGCGGAAGAGTTGGATGGGGTTGTTTTCTCCATAGACGAGTGGATGAACACGCTTTTCTGGCCGGATTGTCCGGAGATGAATGACTTTCCGTGGGCTTTGGAGCGCGTACGGCGCTGCGAGGTCCAAGCGGCCGGTGTGGCGCGGCAAATTGCAGCTACCGGTATTCCGGCGATCCTCGATTTTGGTTTTACGACTCGCCAACAGCGTGAAGGCTGGATCGCCTCGGCCCGGGCAGCCGGCATTTCAGTCGAACTGCACTCGCTGGAGCTTCCGGCAGAGATACGATGGGCCCGGGTGGAGCAGCGGAATGCGACCAAGGCGGAAACCTTTGTGTTCCCGGTGACGCGTGCCATGTTTGAGGATATGGAGCGGATGTGGGAGCCGCCCAGCGACGAGGAGGGCATCGGCTATACGGCCCTGCATCGTGTTCTGCATGGTACAAAGAGCATGGGGTCGGCCCCCGAGTCGGCACGTGATCCAAAGGGCGTTGGCGCGCTGTGATGGCGGATGAAAGGTACTACCGATGGACTGGATCTTGTTTCTTGGCGTGGTGACCGGCATGCGCACGATGACCGCGATTGCGGCGGTCTGTTGGGCGGCCTGGCTGAGCTGGCTGCCGGAAACCGGATGGGCGCTGTGGACGACCTATCTCATTTCCGCTCTGGTGTTTACGGGTTTCGCTCTAGGGGAGTATGTGGGTGACACTCTGCCGAACACGCCGAGCCGGAAAGCGCCCGGACCGGCGGCGGCGCGGCTTGTCTTTGGCGCCCTGGTTGGCGCGTTGGGCGCAAAGGCGATCAGCGAGCCGATTGCGGGGGGCGTGCTGGCGGGCGTCATCGGAACGGTAATCGGCACGTGGGGTGGATTTGCTGTTCGCAAAAAAGGCGCCCAACTCATCGGACATGATCTGCCCGTCGCGCTCGCGGAGTCTGCCTTTGCCTCCGCACTTGCGGTGGCGGCTGTTTGGGAGCTGCACAAGGGCATTCTCATCGACCTGAAGCGCGGTGCGGTGTAAGCCGAGGGCTCAGGGGCGCCTGGCCAGGACAACACGGGGGATGCCGGCCAGATCGTCGCAGAACTGGACGTTGTTCCACTCAGCCAGGAGAGCCGCGAGCGCGTCACGCTGGCCGAAGCCGATCTCCAGGGCTAAAAGGCCGCCGGCGCGTAAGGCTGTTCCCGCCTGGGGGATGAGCCGACGATAGATCGCGAGGCCGTCGTCCCCCGCGAAGAGCGCCAGATGTGGTTCAAAGTCGCGCACCTCGGGCTGCATCCCCGGGGCGTCCGCACGGGGCGCGTAGGGCGGATTGGAGACGATCACGTCCCAATGGTTGACCTCTGCGGTGCCGGTATCGGTGGCTCGGAGCAGGTCGGAAAGGCCGAATCGTAAGCGGGCCTCGAAATGAATACGCAGGGCATTTGCCTCGGCCACAGCGAGGGCAGCGGGCGAGATGTCCAGTGCCGTCACTTCCGCATCGGGCAGGTTGGCCGCGAGGGCAAGCGCAATCGCGCCTGAACCGGTGCCCACGTCGACGATGCGAAAGGCGCCGAGTCGCTGCTCCTCGCGAGCCTCAATCGCATGGGTTTGAGCCCAGCCCAGGACCGATGCGACCAGCAACTCCGTCTCCGGTCGCGGGATCAGGACAGCCGGCGTGACCTGCAGGTCGAGGCCGAAGAACTCCTGGTGCCCGGTGAGGTATTGCAGGGGCTCAAAACGGGCGCGGCGCTCGACGAGTACGGCGAAGCGGTTGGACTCCTCAGGCGAGAGCGTCGCTTCGGGATGGGCGAGCAGCCAGGGCCGGGCACGACCAAGGACGTGCAACGCGAGGGTTTCGGCATCGCGGCGCACGATGCGAGGGGAGGCCGAGTGGATGAGTTCACGAACGGTCATGGGTATAGGCTTCGCTGCTGCTCCATTGTCAATCCGCAGCACACCGATTTGCCGTTCAAAGCAGTCCTGCTTCAAGCGGGAGAACGAGCCCTCACCATGCGAGAGCAGTCAAAAGGCGCGAGACCACTCTCCCGCAACACCTAAAGTACGGGATGAGGGTAGGTGTTTACTCCTTTGGTTCACGTCGTGAGGCAATCTGGCGCGGAAGCACCAGGACCGCAGGCGAGGTAAAGTGCCATGCCGGGCTGTGCTGACGTTTTCAGAAAACAAAAGTGGTTCTGTGCGATGTGGGGTCGAGCAGCAGCATGGCGCAGTGGAGGAGCGGAGAATGGAAGATATGACGACTTCGGCTCCCGCACCCCCTTCCATTGCAACCATTCAGGAACGCATTGAGCCCCTGCGCGCACGTTTGGCCGCGCATCCGCTGTACCCGAGCATTCGGACGGCGGCGCAACTGCGGATCTTTATGGAGTCGCATGTGTACGCTGTTTGGGATTTCATGAGTCTGCTGAAGTCGTTGCAACGGGCGCTGACCTGCGTGGACGTTCCCTGGGTGCCGACGCGCTTTCCGGCGAGCCGACGATTTATCAATGAGATCGTCCTGGGCGAGGAGTCGGACGAGTATGAGGGCCGGCCGGCGAGCCACTTCGAGCTTTATCTGGAAGCCATGGAGCGGGCGGGAGCAGACACGTCTGTGATTCGGGGTTTGATTCAGCGGAGCGCCGGGCGCCCTGGGCTGGACGTGGACTGGGCCGGCGTGCCGGAAGCGGCGCGGCAATTTGTCGAAACGACCTTCGGCGTGATCCGCCAGGGGTCACTGGCCGCACAGGCGGCGGCGTTTACTTTTGGGCGTGAAGACACCATTCCGGGCATGTTCCGCTCGCTCGTGCGCGACCTGAACCATACGATGGGTGGGGATCTCAGCCAGTTTGTCTGGTATCTGGAGCGCCACATCGAGGTGGATGGCGATGAGCACGGGCCCCTGTCGCTGCGCATGGTCGCCGATCTATGCGGCGACGATCCGGCGCGATGGGAGCAGGCGGCGACGGCGGCCGAGGAGGCCATCCAGGCGCGGCTGCTGCTTTGGGATGGCATTCTGGCGCAGATTCGTGCGGACAGCCAGGCTGCTAAGTAAGGGAACTTAATAGCGTCGTTGGCTAATTAAGTTTTGGGCCGTTTTCTTCATTAGCGATACGATGCACGTGTGGACAGCGTAGAGGCGACCCGAGTTGGTCGATATGTAGAGACGGCGGCTGGTGGTGAAGTCGTTCGCGCCTATGTGCCTACGCCTTTGCCGCCGCAGCTTTACCTGGCTTGCTTCCTCTAGAGCCGTTCTCCTTGAGGTCTAGTACCCGATGCAAGCAGCACTGCGGGTCTCTCCACTGCGCAGACGATACAACGGGTCTGCTTCGGTCGAGAGGACAAAGCTATACCAACGCGAGAACAGCCCTAGAGCTCGGCAATGCACCAAATAAGTCGGGCCTTCAGCCCTCCCCTGCACGGGGCCAACATCTACCTGGGCCTCGCGGCCCAGGCTGGTATAGGACGCGCCGTTGGCGCTAGATAACCATGAAGTTCCCAGCGCGAAGGTTGCTGGCGGAGTAGCATAAAGCCGCCAAATCGCTTTAAACCTGAGAGGCTATTGCGATAAAGCCGAGTAGCGCTACATCAATTTGCGGAACGGCTGAGCCCGTCCCGTTCCCATACGCTGAATCATCAGGCCTTCGCTCAGGCAAACCATTGCGTTATTCGGTTTCTCGACTCGCAATACATGGCAAAATATAGGCCGCTGACAGGGAATGCAGATTCCCCTCGGGAATGACAGCAAAGATGCTGGGTGTTCATAGAAGCCGTTATAGGCGGCAGATCAGCAGCTCACGTTCGTAGATCATCTCGGGCGGCAGATGGCTGTGCAGCTGGATGAGGAGCCGTTCGTGGCCCATGGCTTCTTCTTTCCATTGTTCGCGATCCACCAGTTCCAGTGCGTCAAAGGTCGATTGCGGCAACGCCAGGCCGTCCCAGCATAGGTCTTCATAGCGTGGGGTCCAGCCGATGGGTGTTTCGCGTGCGGGCACACGGCCATGCACGCGGTCGATGACCCACTCGAGCACGCGCAGGTTTTCACCGAAGCCGGGCCACAGGAAGCGGCCGTCCGCATCCTTGCGGAACCAATTCACGCAGAAGATGAGCGGTGTGGTCCCGAGATCGCGGCCCATCCGGATCCAGTGCCGGAAGTAGTCGCCCATGTTGTAGCCGCAAAAGGGCAACATGGCCATGGGGTCGCGCCGGACGAAACCCACAGCCCCGGCGGCCGCGGCCGTGGTCTCTGAGCCCATCGTCGCCCCGGCGTACACACCGGCGGACCAATTGAAAGCCTGGTAGACAAGCGGCAGGGTGGACGGCCGCCGGCCGCCGAAGAGGAAGGCGCTGATGGGGACGCCTTCGGGCGACTCCCACGCGGGATCGATGGACGGGCACTGCGCTGCCGGGGCGGTGAAGCGCCCGTTAGGGTGGGCAGCGGGTGCCGGCTTGTCGGGTGTCCAGGCGTCGCCGCGCCAGTCGAGCATCGTCAGGCCGGGGTCGGCGGCGACCGGTGGCTGGTCGGTCATGCCCTCCCACCAGACGCCCTCGGGCACGCCGTCGCGCACGGTAAGGGCCACATTGGTGAAGATGGTGTTGCGGCTGAGGGTCGCCATCGCGTTGGGGTTGGTTTTGGCGCTGGTCCCCGGTGCAACGCCGAAAAAGCCGGTCTCCGGGTTGAGGGCGCGCAGGTGACCGGGGGCATCGGATGTGGGCTTGGACACGTGGATCCAGGCGATATCGTCGCCGACAGTCCACACCTTCCAGCCCTCAAAGCCGGCGGGCGGAATGAGCATCGCCAGATTCGTTTTTCCGCAGGCGGAAGGAAAGGCAGCGGCGAGGTAGGTCTTTTCAGTGTGGCCCTGGGCATCGGGCGGGGTTTCGACGCCGACGATGAGCATGTGCTCGGCCATCCAACCCTCGTCGCGGGCGATATTGGAGGCGATACGCAGGGCGAAGCACTTTTTCCCAAGCAGCGCGTTGCCGCCGTAGCCCGAACCGTAGCTCCAGATCTCGCGGGTTTCCGGAAAATGGACGATGTATTTGGTGTCATTGGACGGCCAGGGCACGTCGCGCTCGCCCGGTGCAAGCGGCGCGCCGATTGAATGCATGCAGGGCACCACGCGCTTGTTGTCCTTGTCGATTTCGGCCAGAACGGGCGCGCCGATGCGGCACATGATGCGCATATTTACCACCGCGTAGGCGCTATCGGTCAACTGCACGCCGATCTGCGACATGGGGCTGCCCACCGGTCCCATGGAGAAGGGCAGCACATACATCGTGCGCCCACGCATGCTGCCGCGGAAGAGCTCCTTCAACCTGCGGCGCATGGTGAAGGGATCTTCCCAGTTATTGGTCGGCCCGGCGGTGTCCCTGCTCAGCGAGCAGACGAAGGTGCGATCTTCCACGCGGGCGGTATCGTTGGGGGCGGAGCGGGCATAGAAGCAGCCCGGCCAGAGCTGCGGGTCGAGTCGTGTAAAGGTACCGGCATCCACCAGTTCATTGCAGAGTTGCTGGTATTCGGTCTCGGAGCCGTCGACCCAATGGATGCAGTCGGGCTGACACAGCTCAGCCATCTTTTCAACCCAGCGGATGAGGTGCTTGTTGGTTGTGGGTGGGCGAGAGGGCGTCGGGCGCGCGGAAGCAGATGCAGCGGGAGTGGAGATCGTGGCAGAGGGCATGGGTTGGAGGCCGCTTTGGCGCAGCAGTAAGGATAAGGGTACGCCTCCCAAGCGGGCGCAGAGGGAGAGAAATGGAGGGGAGGAACCTTCAGCGAGGCTGGGCTATGACCGGCGCGGGGAGAGCGATCGTGGGGGGACCTTCGGCAGCGATGCTGACCGGGATGCCGTGCAGCAGATAGGGGGTCATGGCCGCCACATCTGCCCAGGGAAGCGACCACCCGTTGTCAATCGCGATGAGGATGTAGTTGCCGGGCACGATATTGAAAAAGGTAAAGCTGCCATCCAGGTTGCTTTGGTCGAGGCGGAACAGGTCTTCGCTGGTATCGCCACTGGCTGGAACGAGTTCCAGCATGCAACTGGCCGCGGGTCTGCCGTCCTGTTGGGCAAAGCCGTCGATGCGGATATGTTGAAGCGCGAGGGTCGCGCGAACATGCAGGGGAGCATCGCCAGTGACATGGATCTCCTTTCCCGGCACCGGCCTTCCTTCGACCTGCACGGAGATTGCGGGAACTGGGCCACCCTCGGCGAAGGTCTGCAGATGGTAGTCGCCCGGCGGCACCTGCTCAAAGGTCACCACGCCCTCCCCCACGCCCTTCCCGGTGTACTTTCCTCCCAGCGAGCGCTGGCCGAGGCTTTCGAGCAGGGCCACATTGAGATTGGCGGGTAGGGGGCGGTCGCCAAACGTGCGCACCGAGACCGAGACGGAAGCCAAGGGCTGCGATGCCGGCAGGTCGAGGGTTCTGGAGCCGCTCGAAAGGTCCACATGTACACCGGAGCCAAGGAGGCCGTTGGCCGTAGTGAACAGGTCGTACTGGCCGGGGGCAATACCGGTGAGCCGCATCGTACCCATTGCCGTCATTGTGGATCGAATCGAGACAGTCTGAGCTTCGCCAAAAACAGAGGTAGTCAGCTGCGGAAAGAACTGATTAGCGGCGTTACCAGTAGCCCGCGGGAGAGTGAGGGTGACGGCATGTTCGGCCACCATCTGTAGATCCGCGGTGATCGTCTCGCCGCCATGGAGGTCCAGGGGCGATGCCTCCTCGGAGCGCAGGGCGTGAGGATAGAAGACGCGCGGATAGGCCACGTCGAGGGCCGGATCGACGTCGATCCGGTAGGGAACATTCGCATTCTCCACGTCGATTTCCGGAGTGACCGCGTACCACGGCGCGCCTTCTGCGGAGAGGAAATAGCGCCCGGGCGGAAGGGTATCGAAGCTATACCTGCCATCCTCCTCCGTTCTGCTGGAGGTGAAGGGCTGGACGCGTCCGGCACTCGTGTCCGAGCTTGCGTGGTACAGGGTGATCTGTGCCTGGGCCACGGGGTCTCCTGTGCCATCGAGCACGCGACCGGCGATGGTGGCTTCCGGGATCAAATGGAGATCCAGTGCGGTGGTCGGCAGGCCTTTGCCAATGACGACAGCGCTCCAGAACTGCTCATGCTGCCACAGGTGCGCGGCAAGGTACCCGGGCGCTTGGCCAAGAAGATCGTAGCGGCCGGGCGGCACTGGATCGAAATGGAAGCTGCCGTCGTTGCCTGCCTGCGTACTGGCGACCGTCCTTTCACTCTGGTTTGGAGCTCCCTCTTGAAACAGCGTCACCGTGGCGTGCGGCAAAGGGCGGCCGTCCCGGGCATTGAACACTTTGCCGGCGATCATTTCGTGCTGGGGTGCTGGCGGACGCTCTGTTTGGCCCCGGGGCTGCGGCGGCTTCGGCGCCATACCGGGCTGTTGTGCGGCCCCCAGCGCGGGGAAGGCCAGGAAGACGAGAGCCATACGGCAGCAGGCCCTAAATGGATAGCGGGGACTGCGCTTCATGGAGTCTCGCTTTCCGCATCCACCTCCGCAGGGGACAGTAGCGGCGCATCCGCAGTGACCTGCTGGCCTGGGCTTACCGTGACGAGGGTGCCCCGCCGGGCGTATGCGCGCAGGGCTTCCGGATCACGGTAAGGAAGGGATTGAGGTTGCGTGGTAACGGCTATAAGGCGATATGTACCCGGCGGAATACCAGCCATGGTGAAATCGCGGTTTGCCATCACGAAGGTATGTCTTACGACGCCAGCATCGCCCGTGGGAATAAGGACTACGAAGACGGGCGTGAAAGACGGACCATCGGTGATGACCTTCCCAGCAAGGGTGCCACCATCGTTGCGCAAGATGATGTCAATTGGATCAACGGTTCCATTGGCGGTGGTGGTGAGCGGAGCATGCAGCAGATCTACACTGCCGCACACCATGCCGGCGACATACCCTTCCCCTGGGAAGGCAACCGCCATGTATCGGCCGGGCTGTACATTTTCGATTGAGAATTCACTCGTTGTGCCGGGATCCAGATGCCCGTTGACCCAAGCGCCTCCTGCGTCCAGACCGCGCAGGTTGATCTGGAGGTTGGGTATTGGCGCCCCTGCGGGGTGTTGCAACTCTGAGTGCACCCGCACCTGGATGGTGCCTGCAGGCGTTAGCGTCACGGGGTTTTCGCGAACGGGCCTACCGGCCACGTGCACTGACGCTAACGCAAAAAGGGGATGATCGCCGTAGCTGCTGAGGCGCAGCGTGAAATTGCCCTCAGGTAACCAGCCCTCCACAGCACTATCGTGCGCGTTATAGCCGAGCGCCAGCGTTTCGTAGGTACCGCTCTGGGCCGCCTCTGCCAGGTGCACCTGTATGAAGGCATTGCCCGCCGCCGTGATCGCAACCGGGACTGTGACGGGATAGTACGAAGCGAGGTGCAAATGTAGTTCTGCCGGAACCGTCTCTCCAGGATGCAGATGGACACGCGTCGCGGCCGCAAAGCTGGAAACATCGCCCAAAAACACGGGTGAGTATTCCCGCGTGACGGTGGTGGAGGTCCATGTGGGTTGAGGCTCGCGGCCTCGCCACTCGGCGCTGACGACGGTGTAGGCGCCGGGACGCAGATGCGTGAAGTGGAACTCGCCGAGGCTGTCAGTCGATCGCTGGCTGTTCACGTTCCAGACCGGCAAGCCCTCCTGGACCTCGCGTCGTAGCAGAATCACAGTCACACCCCGAGGTGCATCGATGTGTTCAGCCGTGACCCGGCCCACGATACTGCCGCCCGGCATGAGCTTGATGGCGATAGTCTGCGCGGGAAGGGTTTCGTCCAGGGGCAAACCTAAGGGCTGTTCGAGGTCGAGGTAGCCCGGCTTCTGTGCCTGCAACAGTAGCGGTGCATTGAAGAGAGGAAGTGGGCCCGCCGATACCGTGGCGGACGACCCGGACTGTGGTCGGGCGGGCACCCGAACGGTGAGGGCGAAGTTGCCGTCACCGTCCGTCATCGTGGCCAGCCGACGGTCGGGGGAGCTGACCAGGGCATGGGCAATCGGCTTGCCGGTCATGCCGTCCAGCACGCTGCCGTGCACCGGATACACGGTATCGCCCGCGGTGCTGGGGGCCTGCGCACGACTCACGAGGTCCAGGCATCCCAGCAACAGGCTCAGCAGAGTGACGGCGACACAACGCGAGGGAAGAACGATCACGGAACCGCCGTGGGATGCTTGCGATGGACGGGGGATGGCGATTGCTGCCGCACCGCTGCGGAATTTGCCCCCAAGTGTAGCAAATCGCGATGTGCGGTTTCTGATCCCGGGGCAGCTACGAAGCGGCGATCCGGTAGGAACGGTGCCGAGGCATCCCGGGGGCGGCTCCCGCCCTCACACGGGTGATAATAAAGTCCGGTCTTGCCGGGAAGAACGCCTACACGCCTACCGAGTGATTGGCTGCTCCTGCCCGCTGCCGCTTCCCATGCAGGAGGGAATTCTATGGAGTTTCATATCGCGCGGTCGCTTCGGGACAGGCTCGGCCTCGACGACCTCCTGTTCAGCTACACGGGCAATGTGGTGTTTATGAACGTTGCTGGGGCCCGTAAGCTGGCCTTGGCGCTGAATCAAGCGCGGGCCGAAGATGATGGGGGTGCAGCCGAGGCCCGGCCGCAGGTGAACGCAGGCGCGTTGTTCGCCATGGGGCTCATCGACGAGCTCAGCCATGCGATGGTCGCGCGCTATCGGCGGGAGATCGATCCGGCGGTGCTGACCGAGGCGCTCCAGTGGTTTGCAGTGCAGGCCGGTGGGGGGAAGGTCGATACGCTGCTGCGTGTGTTTACGGAGCGCTTTCCGAACGCTGAACTCTACGCCGGCAAAGTCACCGTGGAAGAGTGGCTGGAGGGCACGACCGACGGCCTGTCCCACCGCGAGGCAGCCTTTGAAGAGCTTCTGCTCCTGTATCTTGCCAACGCCAATCCCGCGTTTCTGGTCTTCCGGGAGTTGTTCGATGATGCAGCGTTCGAGCAAACAACAGCCTACAAAGAAGTCGCGGCAGACCTGCCGGCCTTTTTCGCCACCCGGCCACCGGTAGCGCCTGGGGTGGGTTCCCTGCTGGAGGCTCTCCAGGCACCGATGCGGGCGAACCCGGATTCGCTGACGGCGCAACTCGACTATATCCGCGAGCACTGGTCACCTTACATCGAGGCCGATCTCAAGCAGATCCTGCTGGCCATTGACACGGTGAAGGAAGAGGATGTGGCGATCTGGATGCGGTTCAATCCACCGTCGCCAAGTGTGTACCGGCACCGTGCGCCGGGCTTCGGCGGCGAAGGCTTTGCCGGCGATGAGTACATCGGGTTCGAGGATGCCTTTGAGATTGGGCCGGACGGCGCGCGGCGCTTGCGGCCGGGCGCCCGCGGCTATGCGAGCGACTATCAGGCGCCGTTGAACGAATATGAAGCATTTTCGGCGGATCAGGCGTGGATGCCGACCGTTGTGATGATGGCCAAGAGCACGTATGTGTGGCTGGAGCAGCTGAGCCGCAAGTATGGGCGGCACATCCATAAGCTCGATCAGATTCCTAACGAGGAATTGCGCCTGCTGGCCGATCGCGGCATGACGGCGTTGTGGCTCATCGGCCTGTGGGAGCGCTCGGTGGCTTCGCAACGCATCAAGCACCTGCGCGGGCAGGGCGATGCGGTGGCTTCGGCGTATTCACTCAAGGAGTACAACATTGCCGAGGACCTCGGCGGCAATGCGGCGTACATCGATCTGCGTGACCGCGCCGCGCGCTTTGGTCTGCGGCTGGCCAGCGACATGGTGCCGAACCATATGGGCATTGACTCGCCGTGGGTGATCGAGCATCCGGACTGGTTTGTTTTCCGTCATGAGAGTCCGTATCCCGCCTACACCTTCAACGGCCCGGACCTGAGCCCGGACTCGCGTGTTGAGATCAAGATCGACGACCACTACTACGACCAGACCGATGCGGCCGTGGCCTTCCGCGTGCGCTACAACACCAGCGGCGAAACACGCTACATCTACCATGGCAATGACGGCACCACCTTTGCGTGGAACGATACGGCGCAGCTGGATTACTCCAAAGACTACGTGCGCGAACAGGTCATGCAAGCCATTCTGCATGTAGCGCGCATGTTCCCGATCATCCGCTTCGATGCCGCGATGGTGTTGGCGAAGCGGCATGTGCAGCGGCTGTGGTTCCCGCTGCCGGGCGTAGGTGGATCGATCCCATCGCGTGCGGAAAATGCGATGAGTGACGAAGCGTTCAATGCCCTGATGCCGGCGGAGTTCTGGCGCGAGGTCGTGGACCGCGTTGCGGTGGAGGTGCCGGGAACGCTGCTGCTGGCTGAGGCGTTCTGGCTGCTGGAAGGCTACTTCGTGCGCACGCTCGGCATGCACCGGGTGTACAACTCGGCGTTTATGAACATGCTGCGCGATGAGGAAAATGCAAAATATCGGAGCTATTTGAAAAAGACGATCGAGTTCGATCCAGATATTTTGAAGCGCTATGTGAACTTCATGTCGAATCCGGATGAACGCACGACGATCGATCAGTTCGGCTCGGGCGATAAGTGCTTTGGAGTAGCTACCATGCTCGCCACGCTACCGGGGCTGCCGATGTTTGGGCATGGACAGATCGAGGGCTACACGGAGCGCTACGGCATGGAGTTCAAAATGCCGCGCATGACCGAGTGGCCGGACGAGGCTCTGGTCGCGCGGCACAACGTCGAGATTGCGCCGTTGCTGAAGAAGCGGTACATCTTCGCGGAGAGTGCGAATTTTGTACTGTATGACCTCTGGACCGGCTATGGCGACGTGAACGAAAACGTGTTTGCCTATTCCAACCGTTTGGGGCATGAACGCTCGGTGGTGCTATACAACAACGCCTATGTGAGCACGGGCGGAACGATCAAGGTCTCCGCGGCATCGATGGATAAGAGCTCGGGCGAGCTGCGGCAACGCACGTTGAGCGAAGGGCTGGCGTTGCCTGATGCAGGCGACATCTTGATGGCCTTTCGTGACGGCACGCGCGGGCTCGAGTTCCTGCGCCGCGCGACGGAGCTGCGCGACGACGGGCTAACGATGGAACTGCGTGGATACCAGTGCGCTGTGTTGCTTGATTGGCGTGCCTTCCATGCCACCGCCGAGCAGCCGTGGGACCGCCTGTGCGATGCGCTGAACGGCGGCGGTGTGCCGGATGTGCATGAGGCACTGAGCAAGCTGCGTTTTCAGCCGCTGCATGCCGCGCTGCGGCGGGTGCTCAGCCGGGAACAGGTCGAGGCATTCGACGCAGCGTCCACGAATCTGTTGGCACGCGAGAAAGACACCGTAGCTATGGTGATACCCGCGGCCGAGCCCGCCGCTCAGAGCACAACCAAGGGGCAAGGGCCGGTTGTGGCGGACGCCGTGTTCTCACCGACGGACGGCATGGCGGCCACGGGCGCGCACAAGCAGCAACCGGTCCCGGCGCAGCCCACGGACACAGCCCCGGCCGCTGAACTGACCACCTTTTTCGAGCGCGCGAATGAGTTCTATTGGCGCATGACCGAGGTTCTTCCCCAAGCACAATTGCAGGAGCTTGCACCGGACACGCAGGCGGGCGCGGCGGCTTATCGGCACGGCTTGCAGCTGCTCGTGCAAGCGGCGGTGGCGTTGCCTGGGATCGCTCGTGGGTTCTCAACGGCGTGGCCGCCGTCGGTGGCCGGGGTCGTCCCGGGTGCAGGCGTCGGTGTAGGTATCGAGCGTACCTGGGCGCCGTTGCTGGCGTATCTGCTGCTGCATGCCTTGCCGGGGACGGCGGAGACGCAAACCCTTTTTGACGACCTGCACCTGCGCTCGGCCCTCGCGGAGAGCTTCGCCGTGCTCGGGGTGGAAGGGCAAGAGTCGTGGCGCATGGCCGCGAAGGTGCGGTTGCTGCTTGGGGGCCGGGCGCCGCTCGAGGCGCTGCGGACGGAGGGCTTCTGGGCTGAGGGCGACGTGCGCTGGCTGGCCGGTGTGAACGAGAGCGACGGCATTGTGTATGTGAATCAGGAGCGCTTCGAGCAGCTATTGTGCTTGTTGCAGCTGCCCGCTTTGCTTGGGCTTGCGGGCCGGTTGGGCGGGGATGACGCGTACGAGTCGCCCAAAGCTGAGCTGGCTGAGATCGAAGGCACGCTGCGGGCCGAGTGCACGCGGTTGGCCGAGGCCGGCCACAAGCTGCGTGCGTACCTGGGCGAGGCCAGCGAGGCGGATGCTGTCGATGTCGTGGAAGCTGTCGAAGGGGTCGCATCGTTGGCGGGGAACCCGTTCATCGCACGGTAAAGCTGTGGGATGGACGGGGCACCCGGTCTATGGGTGAGCCGCATGTTTTTGCATCAGGTGCTGGGAGGGAAATGATGCGGCGCGCCGGTTTTGGCTGCATCCAAGAACCATGGCCAGCCCAAGCTTTGCGCCGTCGAGCGCCCAGCAGGAAAGCGAGCGCGATCCGGATGCAACGCCGGAGCCGTCGTCGCCGGAGTCGCCCAATGCGCCGCCCGCGCCGTTTGTCGCGCGGCGCCGAGGGCTGTCCATCTGGGAGCTGCTGAAACCGCACCAGGCTCAGCTGTGGCTGGGGCTGGTCGCCATCACCGGCGAAAGCTTTGCCGATGTGCTCGGGCCGTGGCCGCTCAAGATCGTGCTCGACAATGTCATCGGCCACAAGATGTCGCATGGCTGGCTGTTCCGATTCATCCGGCGCACCGCAGGCACCGAGCCGCAGCAAATCCTGCTCTTCGCCTGCGTCGCCGTGCTGCTCATTGCACTGCTCGATGCGCTCTGCACCTATGGAGAAAAGTGGGTGACCACGACGGTGGGGCAATGGGTGACGCACGATCTACGTCGCCGGCTGTATACGCAGGTGCAGCGCCTGTCGCTGGCATACCATGACCAGTCCAAGACCGGCGACCTGATCAGCCGCGTGACTTCGGACATCGATTCCATTCAGACCTTCATCGTCTCGGGTTTGCTGAGCATCATCGTGGATGTGGCGACGATCGTCGGCATGATCGGCGTGATGTTTTACCTGAACTGGCGGTTGATGCTGATCGCCATGGCTGTCGTCCCGATCCTGTTCGCGATCGTGTACAGCTACACGCGGCGCGTGAAGAAGTATGCGCGGGAGGTGCGGCAGCACGAAGGCAAGATGCTTTCGGTGGTGCAGGAGGTGCTTGGCTCCATCCGCGTGGTGAAGGCCTTTGCTCGCGAAAATTACGAGATTCATCGCTTGGAGGGTGAGAGTCTGGAGACCGTAGAAGCCGCTCTGCGCGCGCGCCGCTTGAAGGCCCGTCTGGTGCCGGCAGTCAGCATTATCACGGGCATCGGCACAGCATTGGTGTTGTACTTCGGGGGACGTGAGGCGCTGGCAGCGGCGGTTGCGGGCGGCGGCACCATTGTGGTGTTTCTCAGCTACATCAAAAGCATGTACAAGCCTATGCAGGACATCTCCAAGATCATGGATTCGTACTCCAAGGCCGATGTCGGGTATGAACGCATTCGCGAGGTCATCGAAAGTGATGGCGAGATGCGTGATGCGCGCGATGCGAAGCCCGCGCCGAAGCTGCGGGGGGATATTCGCTTCGAGCATGTCAGCTTCAGCTATAGCCCGGAGCGCAAAGTTCTTGACGACATCAGCCTGCAGATCAAAGCCGGCACAACCGCGGCCTTTGTGGGTCCTACAGGTTCAGGCAAATCCACACTGGTAAATCTGATTCCACGTTTCTATGAGACCACCGCGGGTACGGTGCGCATCGACGGCCTGGATGTATGCAAGCTCACGCAGAAAAGCCTGCGCGACCAGATCAGCCTTGTGCTGCAGGATACGGTGCTGTTTTCGGGCTCCATCTGGGACAACATTGCCTATGGCCGGCCCGAGGCGAGCCATGCGGAGATCGTTGCCGCGGCCAAAGCAGCCAACGCGCTTGAGTTCATTGACAAGCTGCCGCGAAAATTCGATACCACCGTTGGAGAGCGCGGCATTATGCTCTCCGGTGGACAGCGTCAACGCATTGCCATTGCGCGCGCTGTCATTCGCAATACGCCGATTCTAATTCTTGATGAACCAAGTTCAGGGCTCGATGCGGAAAGTGAGCAGATGGTCTTCGATGCGTTGGATCGTTTAATGGAAGGAAAGACTTCGATCGTGATTGCGCACCGGCTGTCGACCATTCGCAAAGCAGAGTGCATCTTCGCCATCAAGGATGGGCGAGTGGAAGAGTCAGGTACGCATGAGGAACTGATGGGGCATGAGCACGGGCTTTACCGGCACCTGCACGATGTGCAGTTCAATGTGGAGGGACCGGCGCTGGTATGACGAGCCTTTCCAATGCTGCAACAACGCAAGCTGCCCAACGGCGTAACGGAAGTTTGATCGCACTTGCCTGTGCGGCGATTGCGTCGCTGACGGTGTTGTCGTTCCTGCCGCTAAGAGACAAACTCGCTTTGCACACCAAAGGCAGGCTGCACTTTTGGGGACATGGCGTGATCTTCGGCACCATCGCCTTTCTGGTGATCAGCGTGGGTGCGTCGCGGAAGACCCGATTGTTTTTGTTCGCCGGTTTGCTGCTGCTTGGGTGGGGCATTGAATACATGCAGCATGTAATCAATCACGAAGCGTTGGAAAGCAGCGATGTGCTTGTGGATTTTGCGGGCGTTTGCCTGGGTTCGCTGCTGGCGCGATTAGTGGGTGCGTACCAGCAGCGGGTGCGGCAGGACTAGAGCCTTGTAGCGGCGTCATCCTGAGCGCAGCGAAGGACCTCAGTATTCTGCCCGGATCACCTCGGCGCTTCGGAGGCATACGGAGGTCCTTCGCTGCGCTCAGATGACAGCGGGTAACTGCACAGCTCAGGTACTTTGCGTGATGTGGAGTGAGGTCACTACAACGCCTTCAACTCCGCGATGCGATGTTCGACGATTTGGACGAATATTTCCCGCTGTGCATCGGGGAAATTTCCGGCACGGAACGCATCTTCGATTTGTTGATGCGAGAGCTGGCCAAGCAAGCTCCCCATCCAGCGCGCGTCAGCGATGGGGATATCGTGGCCGATCCATACAAGTGCTCCACGGCGTGCGGCTTCCCCGACCAGCACGGGACCCTCAATAAAAAGGAATTTGCCCGGAAACGACGGCGTGCCGAAGCTCACATCCTTGTCCGTTTTCTTGATGATGAATTTCGATTCTTCGTAGCTTTTCAGATTGCCTTTATCGGCTTCGTGCGTGCGGTGCTCGTCATTGGACGCGAAGGTCGCGCCGATATCGCTGACAAGGAACAGCTGCCGGTCCTGTTTGGTATCGCTGTAGACCGCATTGTTCACATCTTTCAGATCCCAGTTATTGATCACGGCCATCATCACGCGAAGCCCGTTAAATTCCCTGGTGTTTGTGAAGGGATTGGCTTTCCAGCGCCAGTCGCCGATCTTTTCTTCGCCGCCCGGCTTGCGTGCAAAGCGGGCATCGGTGATCTGCCCCTCGTGCACCAGGTTGGCACCGCGTTCGAGATGCAGGTTCGGCACGGTGGCCTGGGGCAGCAGGTAATCTTCGTTCACGAAGTAGCCGACGGCCCAAAGCAGCCGTGAGGCAACAACCTCCGGCCGTGCCTCCCCGCCCAGCTTCACGCGCCATTTCTTGTCTTCCGCGTCGCGTACGTCGAACTTTGGATTGGTGCCGTGGTGGTCCTCCTTCTCGAAGGTAAACGGCGGCTTCGGTTGGTGGTCATCGCCGCCACGGCCGTGCAGCAGGTCTTTTTCGGCGATCCTGCCTGGATCTTCCCAAAGCACGGGATTGTGGATCTGGGCGGGGGCGAGGGGATGATCCTTGTCGTCAGAAGAGGGCTTGCCGTTGGTCCCGGATTTGGTAGAGGGCGCTTTCGCTGCATCGTCCTCCTGGGCCGGAAGTCTGGCAGGGAGTAGAACAAGGGCGAAGAGCAGTAGCGCGAAGGCTGAACGGCCAAGACGTGCAAGACGGAGAGGCAAAACGACAGCGGCAAACGGAACAGAGCGAGGGGCAGGGACGTTCATAGATCTCCGAGCGGTGCGGTTATATGCTTGGAAGCAGATTAGCCCGTTAGTGCTTGCTCCGCGCGTAAACATCTTCGCTTGGCCGGGATGCATCCGTTAGGGTGGCCGGTACCGCCACCGCGCAAGGACTCTGAGTGAAATTACTGGTTCAGCCGGAAGACGGCATTCAACCCCTCGTCGATGCTTTGAATGGCGCGAAGAAGTCGATCCAAATCTTAATTTTTCGCTTCGATCGTGCCGAGATCGAACGGGCGCTGGTTGAGGCCGCGCAACGCGGTGTCTCCGTGACCGCGCTCATTGCGCATACCAACCATGGCGGCGAGAAATACCTGCGCCGTTTTGAGATGCGCCTGCTGGAACAGGGCATTACAGTGGCGCGCACCGCCGGTGACCTTGTGCGTTACCACGGCAAGCTCTTCATCGTGGACGGCAAAGAGCTCTATCTGCTTGCCTTCAACTACACGCATCTGGACATGACGCTGAGCCGCTCCTTTGCGGCGGTGATCAAAGACCCGGACATCGTTAAAGAGGCGCAACGGCTGTTTGAGTGCGATGTGAAGCGGGTGCCGTACCTTTCCGAAAACGATCAGCTGCTGGTAAGCCCGGTCAACGCCAGGCAGCGTTTAAAGACGTTTGTGCTCGGCGCGAAGAAACAGCTGTTGCTTTATGAGATGAAGCTCTCCGATCCGGAGTTCATCCGCATCTTGAACGACAAGATTACGGAAGGTGTGGAGGTGCGTGTCATCTCGCGGGCGCCTGTGAAAAACGCCGCGCTGCCTGTGCGCCTATCGAGCATGCGCCTGCATGTGCGCGGCATGGTGCGCGACGGCCACGATGCCTTTCTAGGCAGCATGAGCCTGCGACGCCTGGAACTCGGCGCACGGCGCGAGGTGGGCGTTCTGTTTCATGATGCCAAGGGCGTTAAGCAGATGATGAGTGTCTTTGAACGGGACTGGGCTGCGGCGTCGCCCGCAATTCCGAACGATCTTTTGGCGGCGGCGCTGGAGGCCCCTGCCAAACGGGTGGCCAAGGTAGTCGCCCGGCAGATGTCCGTGAAACCCGTCGTCGAAGAACTGCTGGACAAGATGATGGACACGGCGAAAGACATGAATTTCGAGCCTGAGCAGGTGGCGCAGACCGTGCGCGATGCCTTTCGCGAAGAGGTGCACGATGCGGTCATGATTGCCATGCGCGAGGTTGTGATGGGGAAAACGATCGAGAACGCTGGGACTCCGGCGGTGGAGACGAAGAAGCAAGCACCAGCGGAGCCACCGCCAGAGCGCAATCCCCGCTAAGAGATGGGGCGAGGCAACGGAAGTAGATCTTCAGTCCTTTTCCGCTGTAAGGCGAAGGTGGGTTGTGGCGTCGCGCCCCAGAGGTGTTTGTACGCCTCTCCGCCACGCAGCAAGTCAAAGTGCGCGATGCCCTCGGCACGAGCGTGTTCCCACATGGCATGAAATAGCAGCGTGCCGGGACTCCAGGCTGCAAAACGGGTGTTGATGCCGACAAGATACAGGTACAGGCTGCGTACGGGCCGAGTTGGCGGGTCGGCCAGGGTGTAGAGCACACCCAGCACCTCAAGCGTTCCGTTTTGCGTGCTTCGGGTCGATAGGCGAAAGAATTGCAATAAACCGGCGGAGAAAAGGGCAGGCAGGGCCTCGCGATGATGCGCGCGGATCCTTGGATCGGCCAACACGCCGGTTTGCGCGCGCGCCTCCCATCGCTCCCCGTGCAAGCGAATCAGCTGGTCGAAGAAGACCAGCGCCTCTTCGGGCGAAGCGGCCACGTCCACGGTCAAGGGACCAGCAGCTTCAGCGCGGCGGCGGTACCGGCGCACATTGGCAGCCAGCTTTTGCGGAAGCTCGTCCTTTGTGTTGAGGAAGAAGCAGGGTTCCGCGCCGGTCTCGGTGAGGGCATCCAGTGGGGGGAAGCCGCGTGCAGCGGCCAGCAGCGAGGACGCTCCCCGGAGCTGTACAAAATCGAGCGTTCCCCAGCCCTGCACCTCGCGCGCCGCGAAACGAAGCGCGGTGGAGGCGAGTTCCACGGGCGCTGCGTCCGCGTCGAAGAGGCCGTCCAGGTAGTCCGACGTTCCTGCGCCCAGGAGAAGCAGGTGACGCGCACCGGCCTCCGGTTCGGCTGTGGCCGTGGGGTACACGTACATGGGGAGCAGACCCAGCAGGCGTTCGGACACCGCATCGCCGTCATAGAGGGCAAGGGCCTGGAGATCGCCTTCGGGACCGAACTGCCGCCACCAGGGTAGCAGCCATGCCGGATGTTGAAACGGCGTCGCGGTGGTGTCGCGAGTCCAGAGATCTGCCCAGGCGGCCGCAAGCGCGGTCAATGCAGCGTCCGTGGTGATCCGGCGCACGACAACACGGGGCGCTGTGACAGTGGGAGCCTGTACGGGAACGGTGCTGATAGATTCTTGCGTGGGGGCGCTTGGAACAGGGAGTGCGAGGGTGCGATAAAGGCCGGCATAAGCGTCCAGCATGGCGGGCAGCGCGAACCGTTGTTCCGCGACGGCTCGGCAGGTTTCCCGGTCGATCTGGGGCAATTTAGCGATGGCTTCGGCCATCCGCAGAGCGGCATCCTCGCCCGGCTGGATCAGAAAGCCTGTACGCCCCTCCTCCACGATCTCCGGCACAGCGCCGGAGGCCATTGCGATAACCGGCACACCTGCGGCAAGCGCTTCCATTGCCACGAGCGAGCTCGTCTCCGGTGCCAAAGACGGCAGCAGCAGGCAGCGCGCACGGGCCAGCAGCCTCGCTTTTGCGGCACCGGTCACCGGACCGAGAAATCGTGCTTTCGGATCAAGGCTGACCCCATGCACGCCGTCCCGTTCGGCGTGATCTGTGCCGAAGCCGGTCACCCGCGGCTGAATCTCCTGGGCAAAGTAGCGTTGGTGTGCCGCATACGGAAAGACCTCCCCGGCAAGCAGGGCGGGCAAACCCGCCAGGCGCGCGGCCTCCAAACCCGTGTGGATGTTTTTCTCCACGCAGATACGCGCCATCATCAGCGCATACCGGCCCTCGGGGTGCAGGCTGACTGCCTCCGGCAGGGGAACGCCGTTCGCCACCACCGTGACGCGGGCGCGCATCGGCTCGGGGCAGGCCTGCCGCTGATGCTCAGAGACGCAAACGAAATGGTATTGCGCCGGCAACTGCCAGATCGTCTCCGGATACCAGGCAGGCGGCAGATGCAACGTCACCAGCACGGGCATATGCGCCGGGATGCGGTACCGATGGTAATCGAGCCCGTGCATATGCACCAGCGCTACAGGATTTTCCGCCAAAGCGCGATCGATGTTGCGCTGCTGCGCGTCTTCCACCTCCGCGTTCAGGGTGTCCGTGATCTGCTGCGAGGGCACGGGCGTTGGATACAGCCGCCCCCCTGGCTGCGAGCTTGCATGAGCGACGACGAGGGAGCGGAAGCCGAGCGCGGGCAGAGCCGCCTCGAGCGACGACAAAATGACCTCAGCGCCACCTACGGCGTCCGGGCCTATCGGTGCAAACGGGAAAGCCACACTCAGGATCACCGGGAGTTCGGTGATGCGCGTGCTGGGGCTGGAAGATTGCTCAACGGGCGCCTTCATGCCGGGACAGGGGCGTTATTGCGGAGAAGCGATCCCCGCGTTGTGCCGTCGCCGAGCGGCGTATCGAAGAGAGCTTTCCACGTATCAGCCGCGAGTGTCCGGAAACGCTCCCCTGTCATGCCCCAAGAAAAATGCTCATACAGCAGCTTCCCGGTGTGTGGAGGTTTCCTGAAGTCGTAGGACGGCGCAAAACGATATAGCTCGCGGGCCGTGCTGAATTGTGACAACGTCGCGGCCTGACTGGCAAAACAGGCCAGCCGGGCATGCTTATTTGCCTGCTCCGCCGGAGAAAGTTGGCATATTACCGTTGCCGGCGCGCCTGGAAAGGGGAGGAACTCGCCGGTACGCATCGTGCCGTTCGGACCTGCGTGGTAGAAAGGCGCCTCGATCGGAACCGGCAGGCACGCGGGGGAGTCCCCGGAGGAGCTAAGCAGATAGAGGGCTGTGCCCACGGCAAAGGCGCACGCGTCATGATCGGGATGTCCACCCTCGTACGGGTGGGTCAGCACAGCCGTGGGCGCAAAGGCGCGGATGGCCGCGGCAACATTCCGCGTAAGCTCGCGGAGGTGCAACGAGGCCGTTTGATCGGCGACCGGCGTTACCCCGGGGAACGGGGCAAGAACTTCGAGCGTCAGACCCGCATGGGCAAAGGCAGCTTCGAGCTCGCGCCGGCGTGCGTCGCGGTACGCTTCGAGCGACGGAAAGCCATGTTCGAGCGCATCGGCTCCGTTTGCAGGGGCGCCGTCGGTGACCGTGAGCATGCGTGAGGCGGCGAGCCGTTCCAAACGCGCGCCCATCGCCAGCACTTCATCATCGGGATGCGCCATCACGACCAGGACGCGGGGCAGCGCGGAAGCACTGCCGGCAGGTGCGGCGATGGATGCGAGGATCGCCCCTTGTGCGCCGTCGCGCACGGGCAATTTTCCTCTGTGAGCTGCTGCACCATCTCGCACGAGCCCTGGGATGCAGTTTCCGAGGCGTTCGGCAGCTTAGGGGCTGCCCGGAGGCGAAGAATTGCTGTGGGTCAGTGCCATTCCGGTCTTCGGTTCGCTCGTGGAACTTGAACACTGTTTCAAGCTGAGACACTGCTGAACTTCTAGGCGGCGCTGCCGATACACAGTCCAGCAGAAGCCCGCACCGCTCCTCAGCCGGATGCCGGGCCTGCTTTGGGGACAAAGCGATGACGGCACACACGGCGCAACGCCATAGAAGCGAACGCAGAAGCTCGAAGGCAAGCCGTTGGCTTTTCCGTCTCTTTTTTGGTTCGTTAGGGCTACTAGGGCTGTTGGCATGGACGAAGATTGCCGCGGCACAGAGTGGTGTTTTGACCTTTCCAGCGACGGCTGTGGGCTCCACGTCACAGCCCGTGGTGGTCACGCTAACGGCGCAGTCGGCGGGATCGGCAGGATCGCCGGCGGTGCTCACGAGCGGCGTGGCCAACCTGGATTTTGTTCTCGCCGATACCGGCACCTGCACTGCCGGAAACTCCATGGTGGCTGGGCAAACGTGCGCCGTAAAGGTGCTATTCCGTCCACGTTTTCCAGGCGTGCGGCAGGGCGCGGTCGTGTTGTCGTCCGGTTCCGGGATGCTCGCAAGTGCGCGGCTGAGCGGGATCGGGCAGGGTGGATTGCCCGTGTTGATGCCGGGCCGGATCACGACCGTTGCCGGCAATGGTCAATGGGTGTACCGGGCTGACAATGTCGCCGCCACCGCAGCGTCGATTTTCCTGCCGACGGGCCTCGCGGTCGATGGTGCCGGCAATCTCTTTTTCTGCGATTCCAGCAACAATCGCGTACGCCGTGTGGACGCCGCGACGGGCACCATCACCACCGTTGCTGGCGACGGTACGCCCGGTTCCGCGGGAGACAGTGGGCCGGCTGCCTCGGCGGAGCTCAATAACCCGTCAGGCCTGGCGCTCGATGGTGCGGGCGATCTCTATATCGCCGATACCGGAAACAACCTGATTCGCCGGGTGGACGCGATCTCCTCCACCATCACCACCATTGCGGGCAAGTCCGGCGCTTCAGGCTATGCGGGCGACGGCGGCCGTGCTGTCAATGCCACGTTGACCTCTCCGCAGGGTGTGGCGCTCACGCCGGCGGGCGACCTTGTAATCGCTGATACCGGCGATGCGGTTGTCCGTCTACTCACTCTCGCGAACGGCCAGATCCAGCTTCTCGCCGGTACAGGGCAGGCGGGCTACAACGGCGATGGTATCGCCGCGATCACAGCGCGGCTGAACAGTCCCTGGGGTGTGGCGGTACGTGCGGACGGAGCCGTCGCGATTGCGGACTTCGGCAATGAGCGCGTTCGGCTTGTTGATGCGAGCGGCAACATCACTACCATGGCCGGAACCGGACAGCGCGGCTTTTCCGGCGATGGGGACGCGGCCTCCATGGCCATGTTGAGCGAGCCCGCAGCGGTGGCCTTCGATCCCGCAGGCGATCTGCTGATCGCGGACTCGGGTAACAATCGCGTCCGGGGCGTATACGGTGCCGGCAGCACGATTACCACGCTGGCCGGGAACTCGAGCGAGGAGTTTGCCGGGGACGGCGGTGCGGCCAGCTCGGCCAGTCTGTATGGACCGTACGCGCTGCTGTTTGATCCGCAGGGAAACATCTGGATTTCAGATATGTTTCACAACCGCGTGCGGCAGATCAACGGCTCGCTGCTGGGCATCAGCTACCCGCCCATGCGGGTCGGCAAGCAATCCAGTCCGGTCGCTGCAGCGATGTATAACGCAGGGAATGAAAAACTCACCCTTGCCGCTCCTGTCCTGAATCAGGGAGCGCTCGACCCCGGCACGACGACCTGTGGCCAGGCGGCGCTCGCACCCATGATCTTTTGCAACATGGGCGTTGCGTTTGCACCCACGCAGGTGGGCCAAACCGTGCTGGGATCGGTCAGTTGGCCCTCCGACGCGCCCAACGTCACTCCGGTTGACGATCTCAGCGGACAGGTGCTCAGCGTCGAACCCACGAGCGTCGCCTTGAGCGCGGACAGCAATCCTGGTCTATTAGGCCATCCGATCACCCTCACGGCCACTGTTACCAGTGCGGACACCAACCGAACGGGCACGGTGACCTTTACCGAGGGCAACCAGGTCTGGTGTACCGCGGTGCCGCTCTCGCGCGCCGGCACGGCTCCCTGCGTCGTTCCAAGCCTCTCGCTGGGTTCGCACACGTTCAGTGCGAGCTATTCGGGAGATGACAACAATGCAGCCAGTACAGCGCCGTCGTTCACGGAGGTGATCAAGCAGCAGCCCGCACTCGCGCTTGCCGTTTCCAGCAGTCCCGCTGCCGTGACAAGCGCCATTACCTTGACCCTCTCCGCGGTGGATCAGACAGGCACGCCTACCGGAACGGTTATTTTCTACGACGGCGCCACGGCACTTGCGACGGTGTCGCTCAATGGGGCGGGCGTGGCAAGCTTGAGCACGTCGGCACTCAGCGTCGGCACACACAATCTTTCCGCACAGTACAGCGGCGATGGTGCAAACGTCGCCGGTACCTCCAACCTTGTCGCCGAGCAGATTACCCAGGCGACCACGATCACGTTGCTGAGCTCAAGCAGCGCAAGCGTACCCGTCGGCACGGCTATCGTCTTCATCGCCACGGTCCTTGATGAGCAAGGCCCCGCCCCTACCGGCTCTGTGCAGTTCACCGACGGTAACGGCGCCGGAGCGCCCTTGCTCGGCGTGGCACCTTTGACCACGAACGGAACAGCAGCGATCACCATTTCCACGCTGGCTCCTGGCCTCCATCGCATCATCGCAAACTATAGCGGCGACACCGACGACGCACCGAGCACCTCCGCCGCGCTGGGCCAGACCGTACAGCAGATCGCCACCATTACGACCCTCTCCGGGGACAGCGATCCGCTCAATGCCGGAGCGACCCTGCATCTGTCGGCGTCGGTCATCCTGGCTCCAGGAGCCACGCCGGACGGAGCGCTGGCAGGAACGGTAAGCTTTCGCGACGGCGCCACCGTGCTAGGTGCAGCAACCCTCAGTGCCAACGGACAGGCTACCCTCGCCGTGAGCAATCTGCCGGTTGGACCACATTCCCTCACCGGAGTATTCAGCGGCAATACCAACTATGCCGCAGGGACCTCTGCTGTGCTGCTTGAGGTTGTCCAACAAACACCCACGCAGGTTGCCTTCAGCGCGAACTCCGCAACGACCTTGGTTGGCAAACCCGTAAGCTTTACAGTGGTCGTTACGAGCACCACCGGTGTCCCTTCGGGCACTGTCCTGTTCCGGGATGGCACAGGCCCAAACGCTGGGGTAGTCGGAAGCGCTACGCTCGATGCAAACGGCCGTGCAAACCTCGCAACGGAGAGGCTTACGCCGGGTTCACACACCATCGTCGCCGTCTACAGTGGCGACGCGAATTACCTCCCCGCAACGTCTGCCGGTTTGCAGCAAAGTGTACAACTGGCGCAACCGGTCCTTACGCTGAGCGGACCGGCGCAAACGGTAGACGCAGGTACGGTCGTACAGCTGTTCGCTGGACTCGCAGCACCCGGCGTAGCGCCTACGGGCACCCTCACGCTGCTCGATGGAGCAACAGCCACCAGCACTCTGCCCCTGGGAACGAGCAACACATATGTCTTCTCCACTGCGACTTTGACACTCGGATCACATTTGCTGAGGATGAGTTATAGCGGAGATGCGGCAAATGCTTCAGCGATCTCTGCCGCTGTCACGGTCGTGGTGCAGCAGGCGCCTTCCACGACATCCTTGAGCGCAAGCGCAAACCCGCTCACCCAGGGTGGCCTGCTGAGCCTTACAGCGACCGTGGTGAGCGAGAGCCCTAACCTGAGTGGAAGCGTCCGCTTCTTCGACGGACCGAAGCTGCTGGGCTCGGCTCCGCTCGCGAGCAACGGCTCAGCAAGCTTTTCTGCCGCTGGTTTTGGCTTGGGTACACATACGCTCGTGGCGGTCTATACAGGCGACACAAACCATGCCGGTTCAAACTCCGGTCCCTTTCCGGAACTCGTCGTGCAAAGCTCGTCCGCCACGCTGAGCTCAAGCAACAACCCTTCCGCCAGTGGACAAAACGTCACCTTCACAGCCCAAGTCAGCGGTGTAGGAGCCCTGGTGCCCACGGGTGCGGTCACCTTTCGCGACAACGGTGCGCTGCTCGCGACGGTGCCCTTGCATGGCGGAGGAGCGACGAGTTTCTCCACAACCGCCCTGGCCGTCGGTACACATACGATCACGGTCAGCTATGCCGGCGATACGAACTTCGCTTCCGCGGCGGCTCAGTTGCTGCAGACTGTCGTGAACGCAAGCACGCAGGTGACGATCAGCTCAAGTGCGAATCCGGCCATCTACGGCCAGCCGCTCATTCTTTCGGCAAACGTCGTCAGCAACGGTGGAGTCGCTACGGGCAACGTCGTCTTCACGGAAGGGAACGCGCCGATCGGCTCCGCTCCGCTCAATGCGAATGGGAGCGCGGCCCTGAGTTCTGTGCAGTTCTCACCCGGCTCACACATCGTGGAAGCGAATTACCCGGGAGATGGAAAGGCAAGTCCCTCCGTTTCTACCCCGCTTCTATTCGTCGTGAAGCAGACGACTGTGCTGGCCGTGCAGTCCGACGGAAGTCCAACGCAAACCCTCAGCGCTGTTACCTTCACCGCCGTGCTGCGTAACGCCGGCGCTGCTGCCGCGACGGGTACGGTGAGTTTCGCGGAAGGTACAACGGTACTCGGCACAGCGCCGGTGGATGGAAATAGCCGCGCGGCAATGACGCTGCCGCAGATGAGTGCAGGCACGCACGTCATCGTAGCGAGTTACGCGGGTGACGGCGCGAACTTTTCAAGCAGCTCTCCCAGCTTTACTCAGGTCGTGCAGTTGCGACCGACGGTCATCACCGTGACTGGTTCCTCCACGGACGCCGCGAACCCGCAACAGATCACGTTGATCGCTGTGGTTAGAGGACAGGGATCGCTACCACCGAGCGGTAACGTCACCTTTGCCAGCGGCTTGGTCACCCTGGGCGTAGCCGCTGTCGATGCGACCGGCGTGGCCGCGCTGACCGTAATCTTCGAGCAAAAAGCCGAGCCGGTGGTGGCGACTTATGCCGGTGATCTTTCCTATGCCGCGTCGCAATCCTCCGCAACCACAATCACCGCCGGCGAAGCGGCACAGTTTACCTTGACGGTGAATGTGCCGACAATCACGCTGGTTACGCATCAGCACGCCAGTGTGAACGTCAGCCTCGGGTCCGTGAAGGGATTTTCAGACACGGTCGCGCTGGGCTGTTTGGGGCTGCCCTTCGCGGCCACCTGCACCTTCGACAGGGATCAGCTTAAGCTGGGGGCAGATGGAACGGCCATCGCCACGTTGATTGTGGACACAGGTGATCCTTTGGGCGCCGGATCCGGAACGAACGCTTCGCTGCCCTCGGGACGTGGCACCACGCTGTTCTGCCTCTTGCCTGCGGGCTTGCTGCTTGGGCTTTTCGGAGGGAGCAAGGCACGCAAAGCAGGCCTCCGGCTGGGTGCCGCTCTTGGCACGGTAGGGGCCTTGGCCATCGTGTTCGCACTCACAGTCGGGGCCACGGGGTGCAGCGGCTTGCATACCAGCGGCACCCCGCCGGGCACCTATACTTTCAAGGTCGTCGGCACGGGGCAGGGCTCCGGCGCAACCCAGGCGCAGACCGTCACCTTGGTGGTGACCCAATGAAGCGCCTTCCGGCTTTCCCTGAGGCGCTGCGGCGATGGCTTCCAACCGCAGCATGCATCTCCCGATCATGCATTTCTCTGCGCCGTGGGCTCCAGAGCATGACTTTCGTTCTTGCCTGCGTTGGCACAGCTACAGCCGCGGCGCAAGCGGTTGCCACGGCGACCGGGCCAGGCAGTTATGTCGCAATCGGCGGCGGCGTCTCCGGTTTTCAGGCTGACTACGGACACCAGGACCTCGGCGGCTGCTTTGTGTATGTTGATCTGAAGCCGCAATGGCGGATCGGGCTCGAAGGAGAAGCGCGCTTTTTACGTTTCCACGACTTCGAGCAGGTTACCGAATCAACCTACCTGGGCGGTTTGCACGTCGCCTTGCTGCGGCCCCGGCGGCTACAGCCCTACGCCAAGTTTCTGGCCGGTGTCGGGAAGATGACGCTGCCTTTCGGCTATGCGCACGGCTCGTTTCTGACCTATACGCCGGGAGCCGGTCTGGATGTGGCGGTGAACGACCGCATCACGGTGCGCGCACTGGATTTCGAATATCAGCAGTGGCCGCAGTTTCCCTATGGTGCTTTGAATCCATATGGCTTCAGCACAGGCATCAGCGTTCGCCTGAACGCCGTGCCACGCTTTCCCAAAGGAAGAAGAGCACGACAATAAGTCGGCAACGGAGCTGATGCAACGATTCAACTGTGTTCGTAATTAGAGGATACGGACACCGTTCTCCAATGTCAAATCATCGACACTCATTTTCAGCGCTGTACCCAGCTTGCGGTAGCCGCGACGCCATTCCCAGCTCCAGGAACGACTTTCCGGACGGCAAAGCAGGTCGTTCCAGATATTTTGTGCTTGCCACAAGTTGGCCGGGGCCGGCAAGGTACGCAGACTTTCCGCGATCGCCAAGGCTTCAGCCATGATATTCATTTTTTGCGTTCCGGCTGCGGTTTCCAGGGCGATCATGGCCCGCTTCATGCGGCCATCTGCGGTATAGCTCAACATCGCGGTGTCCAGCGCGACGTTGTCGAGTTCCGCCCGGTGCAACAAGCGTGCGACTTCGGCGGAGTCATACACTTCGGCCTCAAGCGCACGGCGGAGGCCCCCGTTAATGGCTAGCCGTGCCGTCAGCGCAAGGGCAGGCGGGGCGGGGACGTTCGATTCCCCGAGGAAATGCAGCAGCGTGGCATGCTCCTCGTAGATGTGCATTAACGAGTCTTCAACCTCGGTTAGGGTCTGATCGAGGATGCTCTTGAGGATGCGTTGTTGCTCGTCCGCGAAAAGCGATCGGAGGGAATAACTGGTGCAACCGAAGCAGCCGTCGATCAAGCGGATGAGCTCTGGAAAGTTTGCGCGGCGAATGGCGATACGGGCTGTTTCGGCAAAGGTCTCCCATGCGGCGGCAGCTTCGGGGGTGAAGCGCTTGACGGCGGCAGACAGGTTTTGATCGCCGAGGTGCAGCACGGCAAAGCAAATCTCCTCGCTTTCTTCCGTGATGCGGGACTTCAGCTGGGCACGGCCGAGCGCAACGCGTCCACGGCCGGAGGTAAGCATCTCGTAGCTGTGTCGCTGGACCTCAAAACAGAAGATTTCCCCGGTTTCCGGATAGGAGCGAAACATCGAGGACATCGCATAGTGGGCGCCCACGTGTTCAAGGTCGAGCCGGGCGGTTTGCACCCATTTGCGATAGATCTGTGCGCCGTCGCCGTGCTCGGGCACATTGCTTTTCGCCCCTTGGAGCACGTGGAGGAAATCGGCCTCAAGCGCCACGTCTTCTTCCCCGAAGAGTTTAGCGGCAAGCTGCAGCACGCGGCCTGCATAGGCGATGATCTGCACCGTTTCGATGCCGGAAATTTCATCAAAAAACCAACCGCAACTGGTGTACATCAACTGCGTGTGCCGCTCCAGCTCGAGGAGTTCAAAGACTGTGACTCGTTCGGCTGGCGTAAGCGAATGGGTGGCGTGCTCTGCGAGAAAGCGGTCCTGCGTCGCTGGACAGCGGTCCAGGACGACGCTGATATAGGCATCCCGTGCGGCCCAAAGATCCTTTAACAGGGGAGCGGCAACGGCTTCCGCGAGGGGAGCTGTACGGTCGCGCAGCAGGTCCAAGGCTCCGCGCAAGGGTCCACGCCAAGCCTGGCTCCAGCCGGGCTTGCCGCCGTTGCAGCCGCAATCGGACCGCCACCGTTCTACACCGTGGAAGCAGCTCCAGGAGGAGTTTTCGACGACTTCAGCCTCCCAGCGGGGTGGGAACTTTGCAAGAAATTCGGCGTAATTTGTTGGCTGGGCAAGATGGTTTTCCTCAATCCAATGCATGGCGTAGCTCAAAGCCATTTCGCCGCGGCGGTGGTGGTGCCCATAACTTTCGCCATCGGTGGCGACATGGGCTAATTGGGGCTCATCTGCGTCATGTTCCCGGCTATGCGTCTGCAGGCTGCCCAGAATGCGACGACCAAATTCTTCGCCGGAGTTCAGCAGCCCTTCAAAAGCGATCGCGCGCGATGCCGGACCATCATAAAAGAAGACCGCGATGGAACGCCCCCCATCCAGGCGGACAAGGTACGGCCGTGTTGGGTTGACGGCGGCATCGGGGGTTTCCGTCCAGAGAGGATCGGCGACGGCCTTGCGCGTTCGATCGACGGCCTGCTCGCGGCTGTCCCCCAGAGTGTTCTGCGATGCTGCAAGCGGGTCAGCCGTCTCTGCCCAAGCTGCACCTTCCCGATCGGCTACCGTAGTCTTCGTCGCAGCGTCAGCAAGATGTACCCGCCGCACCCGCGCACATTGATTGGGGGCAAGCACTGTAAACTTGAGGCCCTCCTGTGCCATCAGGTCAAGGACAGCGCGGGAAACGGCGGTTTCGGCCAGCCACATGCCCTCCGGCTTGCGGCCATACCGATATTCAAAATCTGCAATGCCCCACCGGATCTGTGTGCGCGCATCGCGCTCCGAGGCTAGCGGCATGATGATGTGGTTATAGACCTGCGCCAAGGCTGATCCGTGACCGCTGAAGCGCCGGGCACTGGCGCGGTCGGCATCGAGGATCATGCGGTAGGTGCGTGGTGCGTAGCTTGCGAGCCAGCTCAGCAGCGTGGCGCCGAAGTTGTAGCTCATGCGCGCGTAGTTGTTCAGGATGCGCGTGATCTCCCCTGCCTTGTTCGTGATGCGGGAGGCTCCGTTGGGGGCATAGCACTCTGCGGTGATGCGCTCATTCCAGTCGTGGAAGGGGCTGGCCGAGTCCTGCGTTTCAACGATTTCCAGCCACGGGTTCTCGCGAGGCGGCTGGTAGAAATGGCCATGCACACAGACATAGTGTTTTGCGGTGACGGCTCGCGGCTCAGGAATGGAGGTTTCGGTCGTCGGTTCGTGCACTGCCATAGTCGTCGGGCCCTCAATGGCCCAGTTTAGCCGTCCCTGATTCACCGCGGACTGGAAGGGATTCCAGATCGGGCTTTGCGGGCAACGTCAAAGTAATCCGCGGGGCAGACGAGCACCATGCCACTTGCGTTCCATCCCGATGCGGTTCAGTTGCAGAACAGTACTAAAAGGATTTGCTCAAGGGTGGTTCACTTCGGTTGTACGGGTTTTCCCGCCGCTAAATCGCACGCGCGCCACAGATACCAGCTTGCCACTGAGCGCCAGGGAGCCCACCGCCGCGCACGGCGCTCCATGGCGGCCGGCTCGGCCAGAAGGTCGGGCGTTACCTTCTGGGCCGGCTTCAGTCCCTGAAAGGTGAGGGCAAAGCCTTTGCGCACGCCGTAGTCGCTCACGGGCAGCACGTCCGGCCGGCCAAGGCGGAACATAAGAAACATCTCCACCGTCCAACGTCCGATGCCGCGAACCTGCGTCAAGTGGGCGATGATTTCTTCGTCGGGCATGCGACGGATGCGCGCGAGCGAGGGGACAGTGCCGTCGACGGTTTTTGCGGCTAGATCACGCAGGGCAAGGGCCTTGTTGTTGGAAAGGCCCGCGGACCGTAGCTGGTCATTGGGACAATCGAGCACATCCTGAGCGGATGGATGCTTGCCGAGACCACAGACCGGCTCAAAGCTGGCCAGCAGCTTGGCATGGATGGCGGCGGCGGCTTTGCCGTGCAGCTGCTGATAGAGGATGGAGCGCAGCAGCGCCTCGAAAGGGGATTGCTGCGCGGGGAGCCTCAGGGTGAACGGGCCGGCGCGGGCGATGAGTTTGGCCAATTTGGGGTCGGTTGCCGACAGGGCGCGCACGGCTTCGACGGCGTCGAAGGGGAGCTTGCGGGTGCGCGGGGACAGGGCGGCCATGCGTGATGATAGCTGCTTGGCTCGCGGGAGAAAAGAACCATGACGGGTCGTTATAACGAAGTTATAATCAATACATGGAACTCAAGGTAAGGAAGATCGGTAATGGTTACGGCGTCCTGCTTCCTAAGCAGCTTTTAGAGGACATGGCCGTCGTGGAAGGTTCTTTGCTCACCGTGGAAAAGCAGGGAAGTGTGTATCAGCTGAAGCCCACGGATGAAGAGTTTACCCGGCAGGTTGAGGCTTTTTTGCGCACGGAGCCCCTGCACCGGAATAGCTATCGTGAGTTGGCGAAGTGAAGGATGAGTTCGTCAGAGCGGACGTGTTGCGGAATGTGCACGGCCATTTGATCGAAACCTATGGCGGACTGCCCGGTGTGCGTGATGAGAACGGCTTGGAGTCGGCCATGGCGCGCCCACGACCAGTACAGCACTACAGTGAGGAAGAGCGCGTTGGCATTTTGGCGGCGTCCTTGGGTTGGGCCTTGCTGCGCAATCATCCATTAGTCGATGGCAATAAGCGGGCTGCCCTGGCAGCGATCACGATGGTGCTTGAGCTCAATGGACAGCGTTTGACGTGTTCGGAGGTGGAGGAGACGGCGATGGTGCTGCGGGCCGCCGGGGGCGAGATCTCCGAGGAGGAGTGGACGGCGTGGGTGGAAGCGAGTACCACGAAAGTCTAAGAGTCCTGTTTCGAACGACACTGTCCGAACCATTGCAAAGGGGGCTCTCCTGGCGGGGGAGGCGTGGTGTCGCTGGGTCCAGAGAAGAGAAGCCGGACTACCATGGATGGTCACTTGCTCCACCCGAAATGCAGCGATTGTGCAGGAAACGGTAGCAATTTTGGCCGGACGCATCAGGCAAACTTCTTCTCTTTCGATAATCGCGAGAAGCGCTCCAGGCTCTTGCGCGAAGGGTGCCGATCATGGTCCGATGGATCATTGGCCGCTGCTATACTCTGAGTTTCAAAGAGTAGGCAGCCGGTTCCTCTCCCACGGCACAGGCGACGTTTGGTCGCGGCAGGGACGCAGGAACTTCAGAAGAGCGCAGGATTAACACATTACGGCCGTGTTTTCAGGCCGGCTTGCAGGACGCACTCATGGCGCAGGTATTTGACCGCAGTTCGAACGCGTTGATTCGCGCGAGTCTCGTACTGGTGGGTTTAATCGTGATTATCGCGGGCGTGACGCTGAACGAGCTGCAGCGCTCGCCGTGGGTTACCCGGCAGGGCCAGCGGCCCGAACAGCCCGTTCCATTCAGCCACAAACACCACGTGGAAGGTCTTGGCTTGCAATGCCAGTACTGCCACACGGTTGTGGAAAAAAGCAGCTACGCGGGGATTCCGCCGACAAAGACCTGCATCAACTGCCACTCCCAGATTTGGACGAATGCCCAGCTCCTGGAGCCGGTGCGGCAGAGCTGGGAGACGGGCCGTTCGATCCCCTGGATCAAGGTCCACGATCTTCCCGACTATGTGTACTTCAACCATTCGGTACACGTAAATAAAGGTTTAGGCTGCTCCAGCTGCCACGGCCGTGTCGACGAGATGCCGTTGATGTACATGCAGAACACCTTGCAGATGGAGTGGTGCTTGAACTGCCATCGCAATCCGGTAAAGAATCTGCGGCCCACCAGCGAGATCTACAACATGGCATGGGCGGGCGCGTCCGCAGATCACCCAGTCTTCTGCGCACAGGTAAGCACGACGGGGCCCACGGCGAATCAGGTTTCCTGCACAACCAAGGATCCGGGTAACCAGAATCCTCAGATTGCGATGTTGCAAGCGCCAGGGATGCCGCCGGGCACCAAGGGTGGCCTGAACGGATCTCAGGAGCAGCCGGGCATGGGCAATCAGATTAGTCCTGAAGGCCTGGGCCGTCCAGGCATGAGCCGTCCGCAGTCCGGTCCGAACCTTGACCAGGAGCCGCGGCCCATCAACGGTTCCGGTCAGTCCGTCTCGAACGTACCGATAATCCGCATGCCGGCCAGCTATCAAAAGTTCACTGATCAGAATGCGCTTGGCGCGTATTTGGTCGATAAGTATCACATCCGTTCGCCGAACCAGATCTCCAGTTGCGAAACATGCCACCGGTAACGCGAAATTCACGGAAGCACACAGAGCTGAGGAATCCAAGGTAAGCAATGCAAAACGAGCTCACAGCAAAGAATGAAATGGCGCAGCCCGGTAGCGGGGGCACCACCCCCGCGCAGGTCGTTACGCAGATCGCACCCGCCAAGCTGACCTTGGCGGAGGTGCGTGCGCGGCTGGACGGCAAAACCGGCAAGCGCTTCTGGAAGAACCTGGACGAGTTGGCCGATACGCCGGCTTTTCAGGAGTTGATGCAGGAGGAGTTCCCACGCCAGGCCGGCAACGGCGAGTGGGCCAATGCGGTTTCCCGGCGCAACTTCATGAAGGTCATGGGGGCGAGCTTTGCCCTTGCCGGTCTGGCCGGTTGCACCAAGCAGCCGGACGAGCCGATCTATGCCTACATCAAGCAACCGGAAAACCTGGTCATCGGCGTGCCGATGTATTTTGCCACGGCGCACCCCTTTCCCACTGGGGCCATTCCGGTGCTGGTGCGGTCCGACACCTTCCATCCCAACAAGATCGAAGGCAACCCGGAACACTCAATGTCGATGGGCAAGGCGGATACGTACACCCAGGGCTCGATCCTGGATCTGTACGATCCGGACCGCTCCCAGCATGTCCGCTTTCGTGGCCAAAATGCGGAATGGCCGTATTTTCAACAGCAATTTGAGGCCGGGGTTTCGCAATTGCAGGGGGGCGACGGGCTTTACTTCCTGAGTGAGCGGACGACCTCGCCGAGCTTTGCCGTGCAATGGAAGCAGCTGCAGGCCAAGTTCCCCCAGGCCAAGCTCGTCCAGTACGAGCCGGTGAGCGGAGATGTGGCACGGGCGGCTACGAAGGCTGCGTTCGGCGACTACTACGACGCGCAGTATCGCCTTACAGATGCCGATGTCATCCTGTCGCTCGACGCCGACTTCCTCGGCGGCATTCATTTTCCGGGCTTCCTGCCCCTGTCGCGGGCGTATGCGGCACGGCACACCTTTACGCCTGGCAAACCGATGAACCGGCTGTATGTCGTCGAGACAACTCCGACGGTAACGGGATTCAAGGCGGAACATCGACTGGCCCTGAAACCAACTGACGTTGATGCCCTCGCTGGAGCCCTGGCCAGCGGCAACACGGCCGCCTTGACCAACCCCGAGACGCAAAAGTTTGCAGCCGCCGTGCTGGCGGACCTGAAGCAGACAGGTGGTCGTTATGTCGTGCTCGCCGGTCCTCAAAGCTCCAGGGCATGCCATGACGCGTCATTTGCGCTGAATGCCGGTATGGGCGCCGTGGGTAAGACCGTGGTGTACACGCCTCCGGTGGATGCGCTGCCCAGCGAAGGCAATGCCGACCTGAAGGGTCTAGTCAATGCTATGAACGCCGGGAACGTGAAGTGGCTGGTCATGTTGGCTACCAATCCGCTCTACAACGCACCGGCAGATCTCAACTTTGCGGACGCCTTCAATAAGGTCCCGAACTCGGTGCATCTCGGTTCACACGTCGACGAGACGGGCTTTTTCTCCACCTGGCATATCCCCAAGGCACACTACCTTGAAAGCTGGAGCGACTGCCGCGCGTATGACGGCACCATCACCATCGTGCAGCCGATGATTGCGCCGCTTTACGGCGGCGTGACGACGCACGATGTGTTGAATACGCTCCTCAACCAGTCGCAAAGCGCCTATGACGTGGTGGCGGCAACGGCCAAAACCTACATCCCCGGCGATTTCGCCATGGGTTGGAAGAAAGCGCTGCACGATGGATGGGTGGAAGGGACGGCTTATCAGCCAGTTGCGGGCGTAGGCACGCCAAAAGCGGGAAGCTTTCAGACGCCGAACGCCGGGACTGGTGATCGTATGGAGATCCGTTTCGCCGCCGACCCGTCGGTCTACGACGGCCGGTTCGCCAATAACGGCTGGTTGCAGGAGCTGCCGAAGCAGGTCACGAACATGTCCTGGGACAATGCCGCGTTGATGAGCCTCAATACGATGACGAAGTTGGGCATTGAGGAAAATGAGGCCATTGAGCTCGACCTGGACGGCCGCAAGTTGGTGACCCCGGTGCTGATGGTCCCGGGCCACGCCGACGGCAGTGTGACGCTGCATCTGGGTCTTGGGCGACGGGCGGAAGCGGGTCGCGTGGGTGCCGGCGTCGGCGTAAATGCCTATGCGCTGCGTGCCGCCGATTACCCGACGGCTGCAACCGGGCTTTCGGTCACGCGCAGCAAGGGGCTGTACGACCTGTGCGTCACGAAGGTCCACAACATCGAGCACCGCGGTGCGTACGCGCAGCGCGATCTCGAAAAGAAGGAACTCGATACCAAAGGGACATATTCGCTGGCTGGCCACGAGGCGATGGAGCGTTCCATCATCCGGTATGCAACCGTCGAGGAGGCCACGAAGGATCCGGGGTATGCGCATTCCGGGGCGAGCGAAACCCTCGTGAACAAGGTGGGCTATAACCCTCAGGGGGAAGCACCGAAGCACGATGAGAGCTTCTTCCCGGATGCGTGGCGGTATGACGAAAAAGATCCCTCGTGGCGCACGATCCAGGCTGCCTGGGCATTATCGGTCGATCTCAATTCCTGTATCGGCTGCAATAGCTGCATCGTGGCTTGCTACGCAGAAAACAACATCGCCGTGGTAGGCCGTGAGCAGGTCAAGGTCGGCCGCAACATGCAGTGGCTGCGCATTGATAACTACTACGAAGGCGACCTCCACGCACCCAAGGCGCACTTCATGCCGATGATGTGTCAGCACTGCGAAAATGCGGGTTGCGAGCAGGTATGTCCGGTAGGCGCGACCGTGCACACGCCTGAAGGCTTGAACACGATGGTGTACAACCGTTGTGTGGGAACGCGGTATTGCTCCAATAACTGCGTGTATAAGGTACGCCGGTTCAACTTCCTGCTGTATTCGGACTACGATACGGAGAGCTACAAGTTCCAGCGCAACCCGGATGTAACGGTGCGATCCCGCGGGGTGATGGAAAAGTGCACCTACTGCGTGCAGCGCATTGAGGAAGCCAAGATCACGGCCGACAAAGAGAACCGGCCAGTGCGCGATGGTGAGATTTTAACGGCTTGTCAGCAGACCTGCCCCACGGACGCGATCATCTTTGGCAACAAAAATGACAAGAGCAGCAAGGTGGCCAAACGCCGGGAATCCGAGCGTGATTATCAGGCCATCGGCGACTTGAATTACCGGCCACGCACCACCTACACGGCCGGCGTGATCAACCCGAACCCGGAGCTTGCGAAGGAATCAATCTAAGATGGCGACCCAGGGACCTATTCACGAACCGGAAACGATCATCGATCCGATGATCGACCCGCGCACGGGCGAGTATGCTGTTCTCGCTCCGGGCCACAACTTCAAGAGCGTCACCCAGAAGATCTCAGGCATTGTGCTGACGGCGAACACGCCGTGGGCCTGGTTTGGCGGACTGTTTGTCGCTTCGACGATTGCCACCCTGGTGGCGGTGGCCGTAACCTGGCTGCTGTTGCGGGGTGTGGGCATTTGGGGCGTCACCATCCCTGGCGCCTGGGGTTTTGCAATCATCAACTTCGTCTGGTGGATCGGTATCGGCCACGCCGGCACGCTGATTTCGGCGATTCTGCTGCTCTTCAAACAGACCTGGCGCAACTCTATCAACCGATTTGCTGAAGCCATGACGATCTTTGCCGTTGTGTGCGCGGGCATGTTCCCGCTGCTGCACATCGGCCGGCCGTGGCTGGGGTATTGGTTGTTGCCTTACCCGAACACCATGAACATGTGGCCGCAGTTTCGGTCGCCGCTGGCCTGGGACGTCTTTGCGGTCTCCACCTACGCCACCATCTCCGTGGTGTTTTGGTATATCGGCATGATTCCCGATTTCGGGACGCTGCGCGACCGTGCACAACTCCCGCTAGCAAAGTATTGCTACGGCTTGCTGTCGTTGGGCTGGCGCGGATCAACCCGGCACTGGATTCGGTATGAGTCGGCTTCGTTGCTGCTCGCCGGTCTTTCGACGCCTTTGGTGCTCTCTGTACACACCACCATTTCATTCGACTTCGCTGTCGCCGCGATGGCGGGCTGGCATACAACCATCTTCCCGCCCTACTTCGTAGCCGGTGCGGTGTATTCGGGCTTTGCGATGGTACTGACCCTGGCCATCCCGATTCGTAAGTGGTACCACCTCGAAGATCTGGTTACGCTACGCCACCTCGACAACATGGCGAAGGTGATGCTCACGACCGGGTCGATCGTCGCCTACGGCTATGGCATGGAGGTCTTCATGAGCTGGTATTCGGCCAGCCATTGGGAGTTCTTCATGATGTGGAATCGCATGTTCGGCCCTATGGGTTGGGCATACTGGATGCTCATTCTGACGAACATTGCGATCCCGCTCACGTCTTTGTGGTCACGGCGCCTGCGCGTCAGCCCCGGGTACCTCTTCTTCCTGAGTTTTGTCGTGAACATCGGCATGTGGTTCGAGCGGTTTGTCATCGTTGTGACCTCGCTCTACCGCGATTACCTGCCTTCCAGCTGGGGTACATACCGCGCCACCAAGTGGGATTACATGCTGTTCATCGGCACGTGGGGCCTGTTTACGACCCTCTTTCTGTTGTTTGCCCGTCTGGCGCCCATGATTCCCATGTCGGAGATCCGCATGATGCTGCCGCAGACCAAGGTTGGTGGCGGGAAGACGGCGGAGCACACCGCAGCCCAGACTCAGGAGGCCATGTAATGCCGCCAGTTGAAGGGGTATACGGCCTCTTGGCCGAATTCAATACGCCGACTGAACTCGTCAAGGCAACCGAGGAGGCTTACGAGAGTGGCTTCCGTCGGATGGAATGTTACACGCCCTACCCAGTGGAGGAAGCAGCGGAGGCGATGCGGTTTCACAAGACCCGCGTCCCTCTCATGTGTCTGCTCGGGGGAGTGATGGGGCTGACAACGGGCTGGCTTTTGGAGACCTGGATTAATGTATGGGCGTACCCGTTGAACATCGCGGGCCGCCCGCTATACTCCTGGCCGGCGTTTGTCATTCCTGCGTATGAGATGACGATCCTGTTTGCAGGTCTCTCGACCGCGTTCGGCATGATCGCGCAAAACGGTCTGCCGCAGATGTACCATCCGCTCTTCAACGCGGCTAATTTCCGCAACGGTGCCACCTCGGACAAGTTCTTCCTTTGCCTCGAGGCGCATGATCCCAAGTTTTCGCTTACCGAGACGCGCTCATTTTTGGAGAGCTTCTCCCCGGTTTCGGTAGTGGAGGTAGACCACTAATGCAGTACAAAGCATGCAAGACGAGTAAGACGAGCAAGACAAGTAAGACAAAGGAAACAGGACGAGCCATGACAGCGCTGCCACGGGCTACCCGTCTCCTCGGAGCGGCGGCCCTGGCCGGGGTATTCGTACTGGCGGGTTGCCGGCAGGACATGCACAACCAGCCGAAGTTTTACTACCAGCGTGGCACGAGCTTCTTCGCGGATGGGCGTTCGGTGCGGCCGCAGGTCGAGAATACGATCGCACGTAATCAGGAACACCAAGATACGTACTACGATACGGGCGTCGTTGATGGCAAAGAGGGCGATGGCATGCCGTTGCCGGTGGACATGGCTCTGCTCGAACGCGGACGGGAAAAATACAACGTCTTCTGCACGCCCTGCCACTCGCGCGTCGGCAATGGGGCGGGGATGATTGTGCAACGCGGCTATCGGCCGGCCGGGAACTTTCACACGGACCGTCTCCGTGGGGCGCCTCTGGGTCATCTGTACTCCGTTATTGCCAACGGCTACGGCGCGATGCCGGAATATGGTTCGCAGATTGAAACCGAAGATCGCTGGGCAATCGTGGCCTATGTGCGGGCGCTGCAGCTGAGTCAAAACGCCTCGGCGACGGACGTTCCGGAAAATCAGCACCCACAGGAGTTGCACGAGATCGCGGCGCAGCAGGGATTGCCGCCGGGTTTCGCAGATCCCTGGGCACTGCCCGCGACCGCCGTATATGGCACGCCCGACCCAAACGCCGGCATTCCAGGACAGCCGAACAATGCTGCACCTGCAGGGGCGTTCGCACACGGATCCCACGCAGCAACGCACAACTCCGGCACTCGTGACTCTGGCGGTGCGCCGCAGTCGAAAGGCGATGCGCAATCTCCCGGTGGTCTGGCGGGCGATCACCCCACCCAGTAGCGTTCGACGAGAAACCAACACCAAAGGCAAGTAGACTCGATGGCAATGGAACACGAATCTCACGAAGCACATCACAGCCACGGGCCGCAAACCCTGCCCAGCACGCTTGCGGTACCGGAGTTTGTTGCTGCCTGGCGCGTACGCGCGCTGGTCGTGGCGGTACTTCTGGCGGCAGTCTCGGTGATTGCTTTCTCCTGGACACCCGAAGGCCGGGCTCACCTCCTGCGCTCTTATTTGATGGGCGTGCTGACCTCATTCAATTTCGTCGGGGGTGCGCTGGCCTTTCTCATGGTGCAATACCTCTCCGGCGGTAAGTGGGGCCTCATCCTACGGCGTCCCTTGGAGGCCATGACGCGCACCTGGTGGGTTGTGGCGGTCATGATGCTGCCCGTACTTCTCCAAATGCCCAAGCTGTACAAATGGGCGGCGTTCCACACGCCGGAGCAGACGCTGTCGGCGTACAAGCAAGGCCTGCTCACGCAGGAAGAGCAACTCTGCATCAATCTCAAGCACACCATGCTGAGTCCCGGGAGTGCCTGGATCCAGTTCGTGCTCGTGATGGGATTTATGGGATTCGTGATCACGATGTTGAACAAGTGGTCCATGGTTCGAGAGGCCGATCCGCTAGCAGGGACCATGCGCAGTTACGACCGATGGCGGATCCTGTTTGAGAACTTTTCCGGCCCGTCAACCTTTCTCTATGTTGTTGCCATGACGGACTTTGTGATCGTGTTCCTGAAGTCATTGGACGCAACCTGGTATTCCTCAATCTTCGGTTTGCAGATGCTGGTCGCCCAAGGCTATGCCGTCCTGGCGCTGGGTATGCTGACGCTGATCCTGTTGTCGCGTTACGAGCCGATGCGGACGATGTTCCGCACCACAGAGCAGCATGACCTGGGCAAGTTGGCCTTTGCATTCGTGATGCTGAACATCTACTTTACGTTCGCGGAATTCCTCATCATCTGGTCGGGCAATCTGCCAGACGAAATCCCCTGGTACCTTAACCGGATCCGCGGTGGCTGGTGGACAATTTGCTCCCTGGATGCGCTCTGCCATTGGGTCATTCCGTTTTGCCTTCTGCTTTCACGGGACTTCAAACGGTCTCGCACCCGCATGTTTGCTCTCTGCATCTTTATGTTGGGGGCGCGTTTCATCGACATGTTCTGGCTTATTGAGCCGAACTTCCATGATGCCGCAGCAAACCTCCATCTTGCCGGCAACTTCGGCATTCTCGCCTATCTCACCGTGCCGCTCGCCGTGGTGGCGTTCTGGACGGTGTTTTACCTGACCGAGTTGAGCCGTCGTCCGCTCATCGCTTTGAATGACCCGCATACCGCGGAGGTCCTGGAGCCTGAACATGCGCACTGAAGGGGAAAAAGACCCATTGTTTCCGAACGGCGTTCAACCGGATCCGAGTCGCGACCGCACAGAAGAGAATCCTGGCTATGAGGTCCAGGATGTCAATGTCGGCGGCATCGTTACCTTTCTTACCGGCCTCGGTGGCTTCCTAGTCATTTTCTTTGTCTTCTGCTTTGTCATGGGAAAGGCCATCAACACCGGACTTCTGCACGAAGATGGACCTGCGGACAAATGGCATGGCGGCCAGCCGATGCATGAAAGCGAATTCAACCGGAAGCGGGAAGACCTGGCTTCCAATGCGGCGCTCGAGCAGCGCGAATTTGCCGCGATGACCCAGCGCTTTCCCAGTCCACGGCTGCAAACCGACGATGGCAACCAGGACACAGCCGATATGCATGCCCGGGAAGACCTTTTACTCGGCAACTACAGCACCGGCGCGGGCTTAGCGCAGGGTAAGGTGCGCATTCCCATTGATCACGCTATGGAGATCATCGCGCAGCAGGGCCTGCCGGCACCGGCGGGCGGTCTACAGGTGGCAGGAACGACCATGGTGGGCGATGGCCGGATTACCGTCTCCAAACCCCTCACGGATGGCTTCGCGCGGACCGGGTATGAGCTGGACCAGATGAGCGCACGGCAGCAACGGCTTGAGTTCAACCAAGCTGAAGCAAAACGCTGATTCTGTTGAGCGCGGTACGGCCCTGGACGGATATCGAGCGCGGCTCTCCCTCGGGGTCGCGCTCGACCGCTACACTAGAGAAGTGGAAAGTTTCTCAAGGAAAACGTACATGAATCCCCGCACGGCAGGCATGATTGGGCGATCCCGCTATTCGATTCCCGCGACTGCCTGGTCGTGCCTGGTCTTGACACTCCTCTGTCTGGGGTCCGGGATCGCAGGAAACGCTCAGGTCACCGGTTACGGTGATAAGACGATGGGAGAAAACCGCAGCGATGAGTTGCCGACGGTGCTGCAGCGTGTACAGGTGACGCAGCACCTCAATGCAGCCTTACCGCTGAACGCGGAATTTCTCGATGAGACGGGTGCGCCCGTCACCCTGGGGAAGTATTTCGACGGTAAACACCCGGCTATTGTGTCGATGGTGTACTTCAATTGCCCGATGCTCTGCTCGGAAGAGCTGGATGGTTTAACGGGCGCATTGGAGATGGTGCACCTCATCCCGGGAAAGGACTTCCAGATCGTCATCATCTCCATCGATCCGACGGAGACGCCGAAGCTGGCGGCGGTGAAGAAGGCGTACTACTTGAAGCGCTACGGACATCCGGAGACTGCGGCGGGTTGGCACTTCCTTACCGGCGCGAAGCCGGCGATTGATGCCACCACGAGCGCCATCGGTTTCGGTTACGTGAAGGTGCCTGGACCGGATGGCCGGTCCACACAGTACGCGCACGCTAGCTCCATTGAGATTGCGACACCACAGGGACGGCTTGCTCAGTACTACCTGGGCGTGGAGTATTCACCCAAAGACGTGTTGCTCGGGCTCGTGGATGCATCAGGTAATAAGATCGGCTCACCGGTCGCCAACATCCTCACCTACTGCTACCACTATGATCCGCAAACGAACAAGCATTCCTTGATCGTGGCGCGCGTAGTGCAGCTCGGGGGCATGATGACGGTGGTCAGCCTTGGCAGTTTTATCTTCATTATGTTTCGGCGCGATCTCCGCCTCAGCCGCGACCAGGTATTACCGCAGTATGACGACCACCGGCGGAATGGGTAAGGGTTAAAAATGGGTATCAGTCCAGTTTTATGGCAGTTCTTGGTCAAGTGGTTGCACAATTCGGCCCTCTTTCCGGCCGAGGCGTCTACCATTGCACCGTACACGGACGCACTATACTTCTTCCTGCTCGGCATGACCATCACCGGGGTGCTCCTGGTGGGTGCGCTGGTATTTGGGTTCGGCATCCGGTACCGTCGTGCACGGCATCCAGTGGCTATCCAGGTGGAGGGTTCTACGCTGCTGGAAGCTACCTGGACGATTATCCCCCTAGGCATCTTCCTCGTCGTATTTGTATGGGGCGCGTTGCTGTACTTTCGCATCTACAATCCGCCGGTCAACGCGATGAACGTGTACATCATCGGCAAACAGTGGATGTGGAAGGCGGAGCATCCCGGCGGGCAGCATGAGATCAACGCGCTGCATGTACCGTCCGGTCGGCCCGTGCAGCTCACAATGATCTCGCAGGATGTGTTCCACAGCTTCTCTATCCCCGACTTCCGGGTCAAGCGGGAGGTCATTCCGGGGCGGTACACCACCGTTTGGTTCCAGGCCACTGACCCTGGGGTGTACCACCTATTCTGCTCGCAGTACTGTGGCACCCTGCACTCGGGCATGATCGGGCAGATCACGGTGTTGAAGCCGGAGGATTACGAAAAGTGGCTGAAGCAATCGACTTCGGGCATGAGTCTGGCTCAGAACGGAGAGCGCCTTTATGCGAGTATGGGTTGCATCTCTTGCCATAGCGGCAATGCCGCCGCTCGCGGCCCGAACCTCGCCGGCGTATATGGTTCTCGCCTGATTCAAGCTGACGGCAGTCAGGTGCTGGTGAACGACGCCTATCTCCGTGATTCGATTTTGAATCCATCACAGCATGTGACCGCCGGCTACGCGCCGATTATGCCGACGTATCAAGGACAGATCAGTGAAGATGGACTGATCTCGCTTGTGGAATATATCAAGAATTTGCAAACCAATTATCGGGTCGACCAGACGAACGTCACCTCGGACAGCAACCAGGCCGCGCCAACCACGCCCGCAACGCCTGTAACCTCGGATACGGTGAGACCATGAGCAGTGCCTCGACGATTGTTTCCCTTCCTGACCAAAGTACAGCGAAGCTTCCCAAGAGAAACTACCTCAATAATGAGGACGGCATTCTCAGCTGGCTCTTGACCGCCGATCACAAGCGGATCGCGATGCTGTATCTTGTCTCGATTACCTTTTTCTTCTTCATCGGCGGTGCGTTTGCCGCGATGATCCGTTTGGAGCTGTTGACGCCACAGCCGGACCTCGTTGCTTCAGACACCTACAACAAGTTCTTCACAATGCACGGCATTGTGATGATCTTCCTGTTCCTTGTGCCGTCTGTGCCGGCAACGCTCGGCAATTTCCTGATTCCGATCATGATCGGTGCCAAGGATCTCGCCTTCCCAAAGATCAACCTTCTCAGCTGGTACCTGTACATGATCGGCGGAACGCTGACCCTGGCGGCCCTGGTTTTGGGTGGTGTAGATACGGGCTGGACCTTTACAACGCCCTTGTCGACGCACTATCTGAACACGCACGTCCTGACGGCGGCGACCGCGATCTTTATCGCCGGCTTCTCGTCGATCTTTACGGGATTGAACTTCATCGTCACGATGCACCGCATGCGTTGCCCCGGTATGACCTGGTTCCGGATGCCCCTGTTCTGCTGGTCGAACTACGCAGCGTCGCTGTTGATGGTGCTTGGTACGCCGGTTCTGGCAATTGCTCTCGTGCTGGTCGCCATGGAGCGTCTATTCGGCATCGGTGTGTTCGATCCATCCAAGGGCGGCGATCCTCTCCTCTTCCAGCATCTTTTCTGGTTCTACTCACATCCGGCGGTGTACATCATGATTTTGCCGGGCATGGGTGTCATCTCTGAGGTCATTTCCACGTTCAGCCGCAAGCGGGTTTTTGGATACACCGCGGTTGCGTTCTCCTCGGTGGCGATCGCTCTGTTTGGCTTCTTCGTCTGGGAGCACCACATGTTCATCATGGGTGTCTCGAACTACTCTGCCTTGATCTTCTCGCTGTTGACCATGCTGGTTGCCGTCCCTTCGGCGATCAAGATCTTCAACTGGTCGTTCACGATGCAGAAAGGTTCGATCACCTTTGAGACCCCCATGCTTTACGCGTTGGGCTTTATCGGGCTCTTTACGATTGGCGGTCTAACCGGTATTTTCCTGGGTTCGCTCGGCATGGACATCATGCTGACGGAAACTTACTTCGTCGTTGCGCACTTCCACTTCGTCATGGTCGGTGGCATGTTGATGGCGTTTCTGTCGGGCATCCATTTCTGGTGGCCCAAGATGACCGGCCGCATGTACTCCGAATCACTTTCGAAGCTGGCTGCCGTCACCACGTTCATCGGTTTCTTCCTGACCTTCATGCCGCAATTTGTCGTCGGCTACCTTGGTATGCCACGCCGGTACCATGCGTATCCGCCAGAGTTTCAGGTACTGAATGTGCTTTCGACGGCAGGCGCGTCGATCCTGGGTGTTGGTTATATGCTGCCGCTCTTGTATCTTGGCTGGTCTTTGAAGTATGGTGCGATTGCGGGCAACAATCCGTGGCAAGCGACCGGGCTGGAATGGCAGATCACTTCGCCACCACCGACCGAAAACTTCCTTGAGACGCCAGTGATGGATCATGAAGCTTATGATTATGAGTGGCTCGAACGTAAGCAGCACGAGGTGACGACCGTTGGATAATGCCATCGCAGCAGAGGTCCGCCCTCATACCGCGACCTCGACGGCGCATCATGCCGAACACGAACATGCGAATCTTCCGCAGCACCGGCACCATTTTGAGTCGGAAGCTCAGCAGCGGGAGGCTGGTTCCTTCGGCATGTGGCTGTTCCTTCTAACCGAGATCATGTTCTTCGGCGGCATGTTCTTTGCGTACCTGCTTTATCGAAACTGGTATTACCCCGCGTTTGCGGCAGCTTCGAACACCCTGAATGTGACTGAGGGCGCCATCAACACGGCGATCCTCATCACATCAGGCTTCTTCATGGCGCTTGGAGTTTGGGCGGCCGAGGTGCGCAAACAGGGCACGCTCGTACTCATGCTGGTTCTGACCATGGTGTTCGGCATCGCTTTTCTGGGTGTGAAGTACGACGAGTACCATGAGAAGTTCGAGTTGCATCACGTACCGGGTGAGTCGTTCAGCATCTCGCGGTTTGTGCATCCGCCGCTCGACAAGCACGGCAAGATGACGGACGAGCCGTTGGCTCCGGATATGGCGCAGCGGACGCAGGTCTTCTTCTTCCTCTACTTCGCGATGACCGGGATGCATGCAGTTCATATGATCATCGGGCTGGGCCTACTCTTGTGGTTGATTTGGCGCGCCCGGCGCGGAGCATTTTCAGCCGGATATGTGGCACCCATTGAGAACTTTGGACTTTACTGGCACTTTGTCGATATCGTTTGGCTGTTCCTCTTCCCATTGCTATACCTCATCAACCGTCATCCTTTGAAATAAACAATCGCATCCGAGTACGGGCACTTTATTGCCTGAGTTATCTTAAAGACGTAGGACAGGTGAATGGCTGCTGAAGCGCACGCTCTTGAAGAACAGGATCCAGCGAATGTGACCAACCCGCAACATGCGGACCATCACATCGTGACCCCGATCCAATATGTGATGGTGTTCGGTACGCTGCTGTTCTTCACGCTGGTTACAGTTGGCGCAGCATACATCGACATGAAGTGGCTGAATCCTGTCGTTGCGCTTGGGATCGCATGTTTTAAGGCTGTCATCGTGATCTTGTTCTTTATGCATGCAAAATATCAGTCACGCTTGATCAAGATGACGATTGCCTCTGGGTTCTTTGTATTTCTCGTCCTCATCGTGATGACCATGAGTGACTACATCAGCCGCGCCTGGGGCATGTGGTAGATCTGGCGTGAACATATTTCGACCCCGCGATCGCATGTCGTGGGGTCGAAGTGTTTTAGAAGTGTTCCGGTTGCGATGTTTGTGATGCCGCAGGAAGGGCACGTAGCACGTGCTTGAAGAACCCCATCCAGGTGTCCGCTTCAATCTGATTTTTGCCTAACGTCGCCACGAGTTGTCGCACCACAAAGGAACGCGCATTTGCTGGAAAGCGTCTGGCGTAGTCCGACCGTTCCATCACGGCAAGCACAAGTGCGGTAAGCCGGTCACGGTCGAGCGCTGCTGCCACCGGTGCAGCTTCGACGGGAAGGGGACGTGCTCCTTCGAAGCCTTCGCGACTTAGCTCATAGAGACAGACCGCAACCGCCTGACCGAGATTCATCGATAGATGGCGACCTGCGGGGGCGAAGAGCGGGATGGTGGTCAGCAGCGAACAGTGGCTCAGTTGCTCATTTGTAAGGCCCGTTTTCTCGGAACCGAACAGCAGCGCGACCCGTTGCAAGGGTCGTACATCGTTTGGATCGGAAGCGAGCCCGCCTTGAAATCGTGGTGCAGATGCATTCAAAACTGAAATGATTTGGGCAGCTGCGTTCCGGATGGAAAGTATGGACTGTTGCAGGTCGCGACCGCCAATCGCAGTGGTGCCGACGATCAAATGGCAGTCGGCGATCGCTTCGGACAAAGCGGAAAGACGCTTGGCTGACGCCAGGACCTCGCCGGCTCCGACCGCAGATCGGGCCTCGAGTTGCGCGGCTTCGAACGGCGGCGCAAAGTCGTTAACGACCCGTAGATGCGCAAAGCCAAAGTCCTGTATCGCCCGTGCTGCCGCCCCGATGTTTTGCGGATTGCGCGCGCCTACGAGCACGACGACGAGCTGATGGCGAGCTTCTGTGCTGAGCATCTCCTCATTGTAGGCACATCAGAGAGGACGCCGATGGAGCGAGCTGAGGTGCGGCGGCCTCACACCATAGGATCGATGTGAGGCCTGTTCCACTTAATGCTTCCGGTCGCCACGATCAGTATTATTGTTGTGGTTCTCACGCGCGATCTGCCGACTGTTTGCATTCTGCTGTCCATTTACCTGTTGCCGCTGCTGCCCATTGAGATTGCCCCCGTTCGCTGCGCGGTCGTTGTGGGCCTGCTGATCGGTAAAACCCTGACGGGCGTTGGTGCGTGCTGCCTCTCCAGAGGTCATCTGACCGGAGCGAAGACCATTTGCGGTGCGTTGCTGCTGGTTGGCTTCGCGATTGTCCACGGCATTGGGTGCGATGGTCGCTCCGTTGTGGTCCTGATTGTAGATCTGGCGGCTCGCATTATTTTGTTCGCGATTAATCTGGCCGCGTTCCTGCGAAGTCAGCGTGCCGTTGTTGGCAATGCGATCATTGTGAACCTGTCCATCGATCCGTGACTGGGTTGCGGTTGCGCGGGCCGCTTCGCCCGAGGTCATCTGACCAGAGCGCAGGCCGTTGGCAATCCGTTGGTCCTGGTTGGCCTCGCGGCCGTTGACGGTGGGTCGCGAGGCTGCTTCGGCATTGGTGGGATTGGCGCGGAACGCAGCGACTGAAGCGGCCGCGGGTACAGCTGGGCGGCCGTGATTGACGCTCGCAAACTGGGAGCGGTCCTGGGCGGCGAAGTTCTGATGACTCATCTGGTTGGCGGTCGGTTGCATGTGCTGTTCGTGCGAGAAGGCAGCTTCCTGCGGGGTCGGCCGAACCGCCAAGCCCCCTGGGCCGCCGTTGTAGGCCACCGTGGTGCGATTGTTCACGATGACGGTGCGGTTGTAGACATTGGTCACATTGACGACATTCACGTTCGCGACGGTGCGGTTGTAAAAGAAGGAGTTGCCGCGCCACTCGCCGCCGGCAAAACCCAAACCGGTGTAGCCGAAACCGTAATTTACCCCGCCATAGAAGCCGACATGCGGTCCCCAGTAGCCGGCGTGAAAGAGGTAGGCACCATTTTCCCAACCCCAGTAGGCCGGTGTCCACAGCAGCCCCACCGTAGGCGGCTGCACCCATACACCGGGCACCCAGTAGTAGCCCATCTCCCCGTAAGCCCAATAGCCGGGCGTCCAGAGATAGCCGTTGCCGGGACAGATCGGTTGCGCATAGACCGGCAGCACCGGGGGAGCGACGGTGATAGATAGAAAGACGCCGGCATGGGCCTGTGGCGAGAGAAGGGTCGTCAGCGGAAGGGCAAGTGCGGCGACTGTGAAGGCGTGGCGAAGTTTGCTCGTAAAGATCATTTCGGTCTCCTAGGCCCAGCATGCAACCTGCTGAGCGACCCCGCGAACGTAGGGGTATCGGTTCAGTAGAACCCCGGCTTCTGGGAGGTGTTGCGACGCTTAACCTCATTAGGCTAAAGCGAAGCCTGCCTTTCCCGCGATGCCACGAAGGTGGATGTCCGCTTGCCATGGTGCACCGTTTTGAAACACAACGGACGGTACGAACGGGTAAGCGGGGCAGCCCGCGAGCTAGGCAGAAGAAGCCAAGCATAAAATCGAAGGTGCCCATGGCCGACAGCTTTGCCCAGACCGTCAAGCAGCAGGCCGATATCGTCCGCCTTCTAGGGGAGTACATCAAGTTGCGCAAATCGGGCGCGAACTGGTCGGCACTTTGCCCTTTTCACAAGGAAAGATCGGGTTCATTTTATGTGTACCCGGGCACGGCGAGCTACTACTGCTTCGGCTGCCACGAGCATGGCGATGTCTTCAGCTTCGTGATGAAGATGGAAAGTGTCAGCTTTCCGGAGGCAGTACGCACGGTCGCGACCAAGATGGGCATTGCATTGCCGAAGCGGGAGTGGAGTTCACCCGAGGAGGCGCACGAGGCGGGGTTGCGGCGGCAGCTGGTGGAGGTACATGAGGCCGCGACGCAGTATTTTCAAGGCAATCTGCAGTCGCCCGAGGCGGCGCGGGCGCGAGAGTACATCACCGGCCGCGGCATGACGGCCGAAGCCGCAAAGACCTTTCGGGTCGGGTATGCACCTGAAAGCTTCAACGACATGCGGGATCGATTGCTGAAGTTCTTTCCCGAAGAGGCTCTACGGGCGAGCGGGCTGTTCAGCTGGAAGGAAGGGGAGGACGGCGACGGCAAGGCGCAGGCGGGACAGATGTATGCGCGTTTCCGTAAGCGGGTCATGTTTCCAATCTGCAATGAGGCCGGCAAGCCCATTGCATTTACGGGCCGTTTGCTCGATACCAACGACCCCAAGGCGGGCGCGAAGTACGTGAACTCGCCGGAAACGCCGCTGTACACCAAGGGGCAGGTGCTCTTCAATTTGGATAAGGCGAAGCCGGGCATCAAGGAGACCGACAGCGCCATTCTGGTGGAGGGCCAGATGGACTGCCTGTCGGTGTTTACGGCGGGCATCGGCAATGTGATTGCTACCAGCGGTACGGCATTCACCGAGCACCAGGTGCGTTTGCTGGGGCGCTTTACCAAGCGGGTGGTGCTGAGTTTCGATGGGGATGAGCCGGGGTTGAATGCGGCGGAAAAAACCCTGGGACCGTTGATTGAGGAGGGTTTCGAGGTGCGTGTGGTGGCATTGCCGGAAGGGCTCGATCCGGATGCCTTCATCCGGCAGCAAGGGGTGGCGGAGTATGCGAAGGCGCTGCGAAGCGCAGTACCAGCAACGGACTTCCTGATTGAGCGGGCGCGGCTGCAGTTCGGTACGCGCACGCCGGAGGCGCGGGTGAAGGCGCTGAACTTTCTGCTGCCACACATCCGGCGTATTCCAAGTGGGATCGTGCGTAGCCAGGTGGCCGACAATGCGGCCCAGAAGTTGGGCATTGAATCGTCGCTGGTGCGGCAGGAGTTGAAGCAGGCTGCCGAGCATCGGCTGGAAAGTGTGCGCGCCGCGCAGCCGCAGGCGGTGTCTGAGGTGGAGCGCATCGTGCTGTGTGCGCTGCTGCTGCCGGAAGCCGACTCCGCGCGGGCGCTTGCCGCGGAAAAGCTGGGGGCGCATCCGGAGTGGTTTGCGGAACTGCCGACAGCGGGTTTGATTGAGGCTCTGGTGAATGGACCACCACCGGAAAATCCGATGGAGATCGCCCCGGACGCAGCCTCGCGTGCGCTCTTGGCGAGCGCCCTGCATGTTTCCAGCGAGGTTAATGGGCCGGAGCATGAAAGCTCTCCGCTCGAGGTGGCGAGTGCGCTGGAGTCACTGCACAGCCGTCACCTGGAGCGCCGCGGCCGTGAGTTGCGGGTGGCCATGAGCGAGGCGCAGCGCCGGGGAGACCAGGCAGCGCTGCTCGGGCTGATGCGGGAAAAGGTGGAACTCGATCGCGATCGCGCGCGATAGGTACATCCCCCGTCCGTGCGATCTGCAACGGAGCGCTGGATTGCTAGAATCAGATCGGGGCGAGCCGCACATCGAGCAGAAGGCGACTTCCCAGGGCGGTAGTTTTATGTCGGCGATGGACCCCGGAACACAGCGCCGGCTGCTTTTCGGCTTTCTCTCCAACTGGATCAGCAGATTGGCGGGAACGGTCGTGCAGCTGGTTCAGGTGCCCGTGTTTCTGCACTTCTGGAGTGTGCCGCTCTATGGCGACTGGCTGCTGGTGAATGCGATTCCCAGCTATCTCAGCTTTTCGAACATCGGCTTCGGCTCCGTTGCCGGCAACGAGATGACAATGCTGATGGGGCGCAAGGACCAGGATGGCGCCCTGCGTGTCTTCCAAAGCTGCTGGTGGCTGATCGTGCTGATCTGCTCGGTGGTGGTGTTTTTGTTCGCGGCGCTGCTGTATTTCCTTCCTGTGGCCAAGTGGCTGAACCTGAATGTGATGACGCAGACCGACGCCAAATGGGTCATCTTTCTACTGGGCACGGCGGTGCTTTTTGCCCAGCTCGAGCAGCTGATCGGGGCGGCGTACACTTGCGTCGGCCGGTACCCTTATGGCACTTTCGTAAAAAGCGTGCTGACGCTGATTGCCTTTGCGGCCATGCTGTTGCCGGTCATGCTCGGCTATGGCGTGCGGGCGACGGCTTTGGCGCTTTCCGTAACCAATGCGCTCGGCACCGCGGTTTTCTGCGTTTTGGTGCGACGGGATATCCCCTGGATTCGCTATGGTTGGCGGCAGGCAAGCTTTGTCGAAATTCGGCGGTTGGCTGGGCCGGCGGTGGCGTTTATGGGCTTTCCGATCGGCAACGCGCTGAACCTGCAGGGTACGCTGCTGGCCGTGGGACATGTGCTCGGCTCGGTGGATGTGGTGATCTTCGGCACCGCGCGCACCGTATCGCGTGTAGCGCTGCAGATGGTGCAGATGGTGAACTCCACCTTTTGGCCGGAGCTTTCCAGCTCCTTCGGCGCGGGGAATCTGCCGCTGGTGCGGGCGCTGCACCGGCGCGCTTGCCAGGTAGCGCTCGCGATTGCGGTGGTGCTGATCTTGATCATGATGAGCTTTGGACCGTGGTTTCTGACGCGGTGGACAGCGCACAAGGTGCCGCCGAGTCCGGAGTTGCTCTTTCTGCTGCTGCTCAGCGTCTTTTTCTTCTCCCTGTGGTCGACGAGTTCCACGCTGATGACGGCGATCAATCAACACCGCAAGTTGTCGGCGTACTACCTTGTTGCCACCAGTGTGACGATCGTGGCCACGGTGATCATGGCGAAGTGGCGTGGGCTGCTGGGGGCGGCGGCTTCGCTGGTGCTCTCGGAGCTGATCATGAATGTGTATGTGCTGCCGGCGTCGTTGCACATCTCGGAGGACAGCTGGAGCGATTTTCTACGCTCGATGACGCATATTCCCGAGGCGTTGCGTCCGCGGGCCCTGCTTGGCCGTTTGCGCAGGACGGGACGGATGGCGGTGGCGCACCCCGAGCCTGATGCGTAGCGCGGAACAGATAGTGTGATTGAGGATCGGGTGCCCGTTCATCGCGACTGTATCGCGATGGGTAGGTATTTTCGGTTTGCGGCCGCATGGTCTCTGGTGAGCGCCTTTAGCGCATCGGGCAGAAGGCACCCCGCCCTTTAGCAAAGACGTCAAAGAATGGGGCACCTGCTTCGATAGAAAGCCAAATACGGTAGACACGGGTTCGGCTGCGCATCTTGGGTGTACTTGGCCTTATGCTGAAAGCGATGGGCACTGCCCTCCACATTCAGACACGAAGGTCGTTGATGCCCTTTCGCTGCAACGCTGTTTTGCTCGCTGCCACCCTCGCCTTCATTACCCAAAATTCCTTTATCCAAACCGCCCAAGGGCAAAAAATATATACCGCGGAAGACTACCGGTTGGCGGAGCGCTGGATGAGTTACAACACGCAGCTCCTGGTGCGGCACACCGTGGGCGGGATCAGCTATCTGCCGGATGGGCGCGTGTTTTATCGCGATCCCAACGGTACCGCAGTGGTGTACATGATTGCGGACCCGGCCAAGCGCGCCACGGCACCGGCCTTCGATCACGCCAAACTGGCTGCAGCGCTGGCCAAAGGGAGCAAGCAGACCTTCGACGCCAACCACCTCGGGATTACCGACTACACGCCGGAAGCCGAGGGGTTTCGCGTGGAAGTGCGTGGCATGACCTTTCATTGCAATGTCCCAGGCACTGTATGCAAGCCGGAACCGCCGCCGCCGCCGAAGGCCCAAACGCCAGCCCAACCGGCAAGCGGCCAACCACCGGCAGCGGGCCTCAGCGCCACGCAGGCAACCGGCAATGCGCAGATGAACGTGAGCCCCAATGACAGCACCCGCACACAGGCGCTCGCCACCAAACCTGCGGCAACACGGCCGGCGCGGCCCGCAGGTGGGCGCAGCAAGTCGCCCTTCGACCTTTCGCCGGACAAGACGATGGCTGCCTTTATCCGCGATTGGAACCTGTGGGTGCGCGACGAGATGTCGGGTGAAGAGCGGCAGCTGACCAACGACGGTGTGCCCGACTTCGGGTATGCGACAGACAATGCCGGCTGGACGCACTCCGACGCGCCAATCCTGGTGTGGTCGCCGGATTCGAAGAAGATTGCCACCTTTCAGCAGGACCAGCGCAAGACGGGCTACATGTATCTTGTGCCCGTGACGAACCGGCATCCGGATCTGGAAAAGTGGCGGTATCCGCTGCTCGGCGACAGGGATGTAACGATGATCGAGCGCGTCATTGTCGATGTGCCCACCGGCAAGGTGACGCGCCTGCAGATGGGCCCGGATCAGCACCGCTCGACGCTATGCGACGACGTGAGCTGCCGTGGCGGCGCGGGGTGGGATGATGTGCAGTTTTCGCCGGATGGCAAGCACCTAGCCTTTGTTTCTACGAGCCGCGACCATAAGGACGAGACCCTGCGCATGGCGGATACGGAAACAGGGGAAATCCGCGATGTGTTTCACGACCACGTGGACAGCTATTACGAAAGCGGCCAGGACAAGGTGAACTGGCGCTATGTGCCGGCGACGAAGGAGTTCCTTTGGTACTCCGAACGCACGAACTACGGGCAGATGTATCTTTACGACCTGGCAACGGGCAAGGTGAAAAACCAGATCACGCATGGGGATGGCCCGGTAACGCAGGTGCTGCGCGTGGATGAAAAGAACCGTGTGCTGTACTTCCTGGCGACGGGCAAAGAGGCTGGCCGCGATCCGTATTACACGAACTACTATCGTGTAAATTTCGACGGCACCCACCAGCAACTGCTCACGCCGGAGAACGCCGACCACGCCGTCACGCCCTCCGCCGATGGCGCCACGTTTGTAGATGTGTCTTCAACGCTCGACATGCCGCGCACAGCGGTGCTGCGTGACAACACCGGCGCGGTGCTGGTGACGCTCGCCAAGCAGGACATCACGCCGCTCCAAGCTGCTGGATGGAAGCCGGCGATGCCGGTGACGGTGAAGGCGCGCGATGGCAAGACGCCGCTGTATGGCTTTTTGTGGCGGCCGACGAACTTCGATCCAGCCAAGAAATATCCAATCGTGGACTATGTTTACCCTGGGCCGCAGGTGGGGTCGTGCGGCTCGCGCAGCTTTTCGCCTTCGCATGGCGATGACCAGGCCCTGGCCGATCTTGGTTTCGTCGTTGTGTGCATCGATGGTTTGGGGACGCCGCTGCGCTCCAAGAGCTTCCATGATTTTTACTCGCACGCGGAAACCATGGGCGACGACACGATTCCCGATCAAGTGGCGGGCCTGAAAGAACTGGGCGGGCGCTATTCCTGGATAGACCTGACGCGGGTGGGCATCTGGGGGCACTCGGGCGGCGGCAATGCGACCACGGCGGCGATGTTTGGCTATCCGGATTTTTTCAAGGTGGGCATTGCCGAAAGCGGTAACCACGATAACCGCGTTTATGAGGACGACTGGGATGAGAAGTGGGGCGGGCTCGAGAGAAACAACGACACGCCTGAGGACAATTACAACGCGCAGGCTGCGCAGAACTACGCGAAGAACCTGAAGGGCAAGCTGCTGTTAGCGCACGGCACGATGGACGATAACGTGCCGCCGAACAATACGCTGCTGGTCGTCGATGCATTGATCAAAGCTAATAAAGATTTCGATTTGCTCATGATTCCCAACGCGCATCACGGGTATGGCGAGGCGACGCAATACATGATGCGGCGACGCTGGGATTATTTTGTGAAGAACCTTGCCGGCGCGGTGCCACCGGCAAACTATCAGCCGAAAAGTTATGAGGAGTTAGTGCGGGCCTATTACGCAGATGGGCCGGAAGACACATCGCAGATGCCGGACGATGCAGCAGGAGTGAACTGAGTTCTTTGGCCTGTTAGCGTCCCTTATAGTCGACGAACAATTGCGGGAACTGTTCCTTCAGAGCCGCGATCTTGGGCCGGTCACAGACGTTGATATAGGGATTTCCAGGGTTTTTCAGCGCATAGTCCTGGTGGTACTCCTCTCCGCGATAAAAGCCCTTGAGCGGCGTCACTTCAGTGACGATCCCCTTCGAAAAGGTATGCGCGACATCCAACTGATGGATATATGCTTGCGCGATGCGTTGCTGGTCGGGTGAAGAAAAAAAGATGGCCGACCGGTAAGAAGTGCCTGTGTCGGGTCCTTGCCGGTTGAGCTCGGTCGGGTCATGCGCGACGGAGAAGAAGATGCGGAGCAGCTCGCCATAGGTAAGCTTCGCGGGATCGTAGACCACTTCAACGGATTCGGCGTGCCCGGTGGTCTCCGTGGTGACTTGGGAGTAACTGGCCGTGTCGGCGGACCCGCCAGCATAGCCTACGGTGGTCTTCAGCACACCTTTTACGCGCTCAAAGACGGCCTGTGTTCCCCAGAAACAGCCGCCGGCGAATACGGCCGTCTCACGGCCGGGATGCGACGCGAGTGCGACATCGGTGGTCGCGGCGGGAATGGGCGCGTGGGGCGCGGCGTAGGCGCTGCACCCTGCGAGGAGAACGGCCAGTACCGAAGCGCCGAAGAGCCAGGATGCTTGACGGGAAAGATTGCGGGATGCGTTCTGGCAAATGGGGGGATGCATGGAGGCTCCTTTTGCGTGGTCAAGACGGGGAGGTCAGGATCACGCGTCAATGGTAAGACTCGCGCAGGCTACTGCACGATGCTGCCGTCGCTGTTGGAGACGTTGCTCCTGGCCGGAACCTGCACCCGCCAACCATTGTTTGTGTCCACCAAGGTGGCGGTGTCTTGGCCGCCGGCTAGGTTGGCTTGGAGGTTAGGGAAGGCATTCTGTACGCCGCCGTCCTTGGCCCAACTCGGCGGGCTGCTGAAGCCGTAGTGGTACTGAATGGAGGCGGTTGCGCCTAGCTGGTCGCCGGTGGCGGTGCTGTTGTCAATGGAGCTGACCTCGCGGTGGCCGTAGCAGAAGTTGCCGGTGCTTGGGTCCGTTTGCGAGGCGGTCCAGGAACTTCGGCCTTTGTCGGACAGGTCATAGTTGGTCACTTGCTTGCTCACCAGGCCGAGCAGCTGCTTCTTGTCGCCGGTGGTGCGATTGAGCAGGCCCTGGTTGTAGAGCGCGTCAAAACCGGTTGTTTTATCGGAGCCGGTGTTGAGTTGCACGGGAAATTGCTGCGGTTGCGGCCAAAGGCAGCTTTGATTCTGGTTCAGGTAGGTGTTGATGGCGTTGCGATAGTTCAGGGTGTTATCGCTGGTCTTTTTGCAGCCGCCGAGAAGGAAGGGCAAGGTGCAGGCAACGACGGCGCAGCGGATGTTCCGGCTGCGGAAGATTTGGAGCGTTGGGACTTTCATCGAGTCTGTCTCACCTTCAGTTCAAATGCATTGGTTCTACGTTGTACGTTCTACGTGATTGCTTCTTCGTGATCGAAAGCTGTTCGGGCCGCTGTCTCTCTATAGGACGTACAACCTAGAACGTACAACGTTCTTTCACAGCCAGCCGCGAGTGCGAGCGATGCGGGCGGCGTCGGTGCGGTTGGCGGCGCCAAGTTTGGCGATGGCTTCGGAGAGGTAGTTGCGGACGGTGCCTTCGGAGAGGCGGAGGTCGGCGGCGATTTCGGCGGAGGAGCGGCCGTCGCCGGCACGCTGCAGGATCTGGCGCTCGCGGTCGGAGAGGGGGTCGGCGTCGGCGGTCCAGGCCTCGGCGGCGAGTTCGGGGTCGATGGCGCGCAGGCCGCTGTGGACGCGGCGGACGGCTTCGGCGAGCTCGCTCGCGGGACGGTCTTTGAGCAGATAGCCGCGGGCGCCGGCGTCAAGCGCGCGGCGGAGATAGCCGGGACGGGCGAAGGTGGTCAGGATGACGACGCGCGTCTTGGACTCGGCCTGCTTGAGCTGCGCGGCGAGCTCCAGGCCGGTCATTTCGGGCATTTCGATGTCGGTGACGAGGATGTGGGGTTGCAAGGATTGGACTAGCCTGTGGGCTTCGCGGCCATTGGCGGCCTGGCCGGCGACGCGGATGTCGGGCTCGAGTTCGAGCAGGGCGGCGAGCGCGCCGCGAACCATGGTCTGGTCTTCGGCGAGAACGACGGCGATTGTGGGCTTGGCGGTGGACATGAACCTTTGCTTGATGGAGAGGGTACCCTCCCCTGGACTTTTGGTGCAAAGTCTTCGGAAGATGGGAGTTAGGTCTGGACTTCGAAGCGGAATGTCTTAGGCGGTCCAAGGGGCAGGTACCTAAATCCGGCCTCTGGACATTCCTGGGTGGTCTATCGTTCGGGCTTTCAGCCCTCGACTTTCTGGGCACTCGGACCTAGGCCTTGCGGCCTGGGCTGGTTTAGGACGCCCTTGGCGCTAGGTGTAGCGACATTCCTGGCCAAATGTGCTCACTCATGAGTGTAGCGAGGCGGCGAGAAAAGATGTGCAAGTTCAAGTGGGGCGGATAGGGATGTCGATTTGGAGTTGTGTGCCGGCTTGGCGGGTCAGGGAGAAGTGGCCGCCCAGGGCTTCGACGCGTTCGCGCATGCCGCGCAGGCCGTTGCCCTCGCTCGCGGCGGCGGTGTGGCGGCCGTTGTCTTCGATCGAAAGGCGATGGCGGCCGCCCTCTTCAACCAGGCGCAGGCGGCAGGTGGAGGCCTGGGCGTGACGCACGATGTTGGTGACGGCTTCACGGAGTGCCAAGGCGAGGACGGTTTCTTCGGCGGCGGTGAGGGCGGCGGGCCGGAGTTCGCCTTCGGTGGAGAGCGTGACGCCGGCGGTGGCGAGCGTGTGGCGGGCGGCTTCGATTTCGACGCCTAACGCGCGGGCACGGTAGCCGCCGATGGCTTCGCGGACCTCGGCGAGCGCGGTGCGGGCGGTGCGTTCGACATCGCCGATCTCGGCCTGGGCGCGTTGCAGCTCAGGGCTTGCCAGGGTGGAGGATTCACGCTGGAGCAGCCTGCCGGCGAGCTCACTTTTGAGCACGATCACCGAAAGGGTGTGGCCAAGTACATCGTGCAAGTCGCGGGCGATGCGTTCGCGTTCGGCAACCGCGGCCAGGGCTTCGATCTCTTCCTGCTTGCGCTGCAGCTTGCAATTGTTGCGCTCTTTTTCGGCAAAGAAGAGGTTGGCGCCGCCGCCGACGACCGCAAAAAACAGCGTAAAAGCGATGGCCGAAAGCGGAAAGCGTTGCCAACGTTCGAGCGCGTACATGAGGGCGAGGTCGGCGCCGATGAGGCCCAGTTGCCAAGGTGGGGTGGTGAAGGTGTAGGGGATAAGCGAGGCGACGTAGATGAGAAAGCAGGCACCCCCCGCGTTGTTCATCGGCATAACGGCGATGCCGAGGAGCGCGAGGGCGACGATGATGCCGCGCTTTTGCAGCTCGGATCGGCTGTAGATGAAGCCGAACCAGAGCGCGAGAAAGATGAGGAGGATGCCGAGGGATTCGAGCCAGTATCCGGTTGAGCGCCGGGCGAGTGGTTCGAGGAAGAAGAAGACCAGATAGGCGAGGGCAAAGAGGTCGCCGAAGTCGGCGCGTTTGCGTTTGTCGGTCGAGGCGTTGCTCATGCCTGGGGTCTCCGGGAGCGTTCGTGTCGCGGGTGTGGGTAAGGGTGGAGCCGTAGACGGTTGATTTTTGGCCTGGACCGTTTTGTTGTTCATAGGTTAGCGGAGGGCCCGCCTTTCCTGGTGGGTTTTTGCGGAGGCGAACGAAAGCAGATCCCTCCGCTGCGCTACGGGATGACAAAGGTATGGGTTGTGGGATGACAAAGAGTTGTAGGGTGACAAAGATATAGGCTGCTATACGTAACATCTGCAGCTACGCTGCACTGCCTATAGGGCGGGCTTTCAGCCCTTGGTGTTTCATCCGCCTTTGAAACCTAGGCCTTGCGGCCTAGGCTGGTATAGGGCGCGCCTTTGGCGCTTTAAGACCTAAGACCGGAGACCGGAGACCTAGACCTAAGATCTCAGAACTAAGAACTAAGAACTCAGAACTCAGAACTCAGAACTCAGAACTCAGAACTCAGAACTCAGAACTCAGAACT